>NZ_JBLZXB010000010.1:0-1459037 GCF_056099025.1 Paenibacillus sp. TSM33 | reverse complement strand
GATTGCTCCGCCTTTCCTCCTTCTCCCATGCAGGAAAAGGATGTATCGGGTATTAGCTACCGTTTCCGGTAGTTATCCCTGTCTTGTGGGCAGGTTGCCTACGTGTTACTCACCCGTCCGCCGCTAGGTTAATTAGAAGCAAGCTTCTAATTAACCCCGCTCGACTTGCATGTATTAGGCACGCCGCCAGCGTTCGTCCTGAGCCAGGATCAAACTCTCCATTAAAGACGTTACAAAGTAACGTCAACCTGTTTCATCTTCATCCACTCCAATGAGAAGAACCGAAGATGAAACAATATAGAAAGAGCGATTAGCTCATTTTGAAACTGACGAGATAAAATATCTCATTTTTGCTTCCATTTCATACAACCAGATGGCATGTACCAAAATTTCAGCATTGGATTTTATAAATAAAATCCGTACTCACTCGTTGTTCAGTTTTCAAAGATCAAACACTTTCTCTTGATGTCAAATCAATCTCAACAGCAAATTTTATATATTATCACATTCGAACTAATTTTGCAATAACTTTTTTTCGAGAAGTACTTCTTCCTTCAAATCCATTCTGCTTATTAGCTACCCGGCAAAACATCTTGTTTAATTGGCCGGAATAAGAATATATCACATAATGAAATCATTTAGCAAGTGTTTTATCAAAAAAAATTTAAGTTTAATTTAAAATCAAAAACAAACTCCAAAACCGATAATGGTTATGCACTTCTACTGCCTTTTAAGGAAGCACAAAGTAAGAGGATTAAAATCTGAAAAAATATAAGAAAAAAGCCGACGAAAAAATCGCCGGCTTCCCGTTAATTCCACAAAATGTTATGGAGTATGATGACTAAAATATTGGAGCGTTCCACTTGGATAAGAGCTCCACTCTCCCGGAAGGTTATAAGAGGAGGAACCGGACTTAATCCCCGATTTTCGGATAATAGTCCCGTTATTCGGCATAAATTGCGTTTTGCCGTCAGGATCACCTAAGACGTCGATCGTTACGCCGTTCTTTTTCAGAACATAGCCTGTCGTTACGTTTTTATCTGTCTCTAATAACATTATCTCATCATTATAGTATGTCGCAGGAATAATATCGAAAAAGTCATAAAAGATGGAATCGATATATATATAAGGCATGCCTTTGTAAAACGAATTAATAGGCTGGTTCCACACTTTAGGAGTATTTGTAGCTAAATTGTATTGATGAATCTCAAGTGAGTATCCTGCATTTTCTATAGGCTTAGAAGTATCTCCTACCGGATTGTAAAACAGCTCAATGGCAGTACGGGTTTTATCCAAGGATAGATACTGAGAAAAATACAGTTCCTCCGGTCCTTGAGGATTTGAGATCACTTGAAATACAGTAGCAGATCCGTTTGCTCCGATTACCCAGAAGTATTGAAAAACACCCCCGTTACACGTCCAAACCGTCCCATTAAGAGGGGTTGGTCCAGTAAAGGTAGAATCTGCCGTACCCGAATAGACTTTAAATGAAGTTTCACCTGGGAACACTGTTGACATGTCATAAGTAATCGGATCTTTGACCCCTTGCTTAGTCCGGATTTGAATAATTCCATTCGTTGCAAGAGGGGCATTCGTTACCTGAAAATTATAGGTGGCTTTTCCGCCATGCCCATCATCCGCAGTAATCGTTACCTTGGTACTTCCTGCCTGATTACCAGGAGTAAGAGTCAGCGTTGATCCGTTAACCTCTGCATTTACCATACCGCTTGATTCAACAGTAGAAGTAAACGTCAGGACATCCCCGTCAGCATCACTGAACAATTGAGATAAGTCGTAGCTTCTTGCATTCGTAACTCCTGCAGTCAACACTTGTTCATAAATGACCGCATCTACTTGAGGCGGCTGATTAGAAGACGGGTTAGGCAAGCCGGATGATTGGACGCTGACCTGGAAGCTGGTTGAGGTTTCCCCTCCACGACCATCCATAGCTGTGATTTCTATGCTCGTCGTTCCTGCACTTAGTGCCTGAATTTTCAATTGAGCTCCAGCGATTTCCGCCGAAGCAACGGACGGATCGGAAGAGGTTGCCTTAAAGGTCAACGTATCCCCATCAGGATCAGTAAAAACGGAACCTAAATCGAGTGAGTAAACCTCACCACCTACAGTAAGCGACTGGTCGGCAGGTTTAGTTTCTACTGGATTCTGATTCTCCGGAGTTCCAGCTGTGACGGTGGTTTTAAAAGTTTCGATCACTTGCCCTCCCCGGTCATCTGTTGCTTTGATCGATACTAATGTGCTACCGATCGTTAACGGTGTAAGAGTGAGCATATCCCCATAAACGTCAGCCGTCACAACAGTCGAGTCAGAAACACTAACATCGTAAGTTAAAATATCGCTATCAGGACTGGAGAAGAAATCGTTTAAGGACAATTGAATATCGCCTGTATTTATTTCTTTTATCTGGTCCGGAATCCCTGACGAAACTGGGGATTCATTGACAGTAACATCAAAATCAGTAGTGACCTCGCCCCCGCGACCATCTTCTGCTTTAAGCTGAATCGTTGCTGTTCCTGAAGAAATTGCATGGACGGTGACTTGGTTTCCGTTAACGGATACAGCAGCAACTGATGAATTCGACGATTCTACCGAAACATCCACAGGATCGCCATCGGGATCGTGAAATACAGAAGATAAATCCAGGATATAATCTGCATTGCCTAAAATCAGTGTCTGATTATCAGGCTTCTGATCTATAACCGGTTTTTGGTTAGGAACAGCGGTTACTTCCATTTGGAATGACTGGCTTGTGCTGCCTCCATGGACATCAGATGCTTTAACGGATACTGCTGTGCTGCCAATCTTTAATGGTGTAATGGTAAGCGTGTCCCCATTCAACACTGCAGTCGCAACCGAAGAATCGGAAATATCAATGCTGTATGATAACGTATCCTGCTCATGGTCGGTAAAGAAGTTGTTTAAAGATAATTGAATGTCGCCTGAATTGATTTGTTTCGTTTGATCCGGAATTCCCAAGGATGCCGGAGGTTCATTAACGGTAATATCAAAATTGGTCTTAACCTCGCCTCCAAGGCCATTTGCCGCTTTTAGCTGGATGTTTGCTGTTCCTGAGGAAACCGCATGAACCGTAGCCTGGTTTCCGTTAACAGAGACCGTCGCAATGGATGGATCCGAGGATTCTGCCGATATGGTTAGTGGATTGCTATCCGGATCAAGGAATACCGGGGATAAATCCAGGATGTAGTCCGCATCGCCAACAGTAAGCGTTTGGTTGCCTGGCTTCTGATTTACAACCGGATTTTGATTAGGTACTGCAGTTACCGCCAATTGAAACGACTGGCTTGCGCTGCCTCCACGACCATCGGATGCCTTGACGGTAACTTGGGCATGTCCTACAGTTGCCGGAGTTAATACCAATTGATCACCAGTCAGGGTAAAGGTGGCAATGGAAGAATCATCGATCGCAACCTCATAGGTCATGGGATCATTTTCAGAATCCGTAAAAAACGATCCCAAAGATAAGTTTACGTCGCCGCTCCCCAACTGCTTGCTTTGATCAGGGATACCCGATGAAACAGGAGATTCATTGACACGAACTTTGAAATTCGTTCCCGCTTTTTTCCCGGCCTGGTCATCGGCGGCAATCGTAATGGTTGCAGTCCCTTTGCCAACAGCCTTAATAAATAGATTTGTTCCCTCTACTCGAACTGTACTGATTTTTGTACTAGACGACACTGCCGTATATTTGAGCTCGGACTGCTCCTCGTCCGTAAAATGACCAAGCAAGTCAATTTGAAGTTCAGAATCGCCCACCGTTACGGCCTGATCGTCATATTTGGTCACTAACTTCGGCGCTGTATTGGTCACAACCGTAGAACGCGAGCTGCCAGAAGAAGTTGTAGTGACTCCTGATACCGTCGAAGAGGACACACCTGCTGCAAATGAAGTATTCGTGACTTGGCTGGAGGAGCTTACACTAATATTTGCTGCAGAGTTATTTACTTGTAAATTTGAAATGGTTCCAGCTACCTCCAGACTGACCGGGGTGGAACTGTTCACAGCCAATGTATTAATGGAGGCCTTGCCTGTCAGAGCTACGGACTGATCGCTGTTGACCGACATTTGCTGAATAGTCCCCTGCAACTCTACCTGCTGGGCACCGGCAAGAACATTCAACTGCAGTATCGTTGAGGATGAATCATTTTCAATCGTTGCATTGGAAGTCAATGTCATTTGATCCACCGTCGAATTTCCTTGAATGACAACGTGGACATCCTGTTTGGAGACCTCGACATCCTTCAGCTCAGATGCATCAAATAATACGGTGTTCTGGTCACCACCCTGAATATATGTTTTTCCTTGTACCGTAAATTTAGAGGCATAGAAATCATGTCCAAGGCTTGACGTAACTGTAAAGCTATTTTTGACATTCAAATTCATAACTGAAATGTAATCACCGTCAATAGTTAAGTCTCCGTCAATCGTAGAGTTATGACCATCTAATACAAGATTACCACTGAATTCGGAAGCTTGCCCTATCGGGGCTTGCCCGCTCGCATGGATGACTAGTTTGGTGATCGATTCAATGGTCCGCTGTGATGCTACAAATTGAATATCTGCTCCTTTGAGAATCTCCTGGTTAGAGGTTTGCAAGATTCCTTTAACTGAATCCGAAAGTTTATATTCAATCCCGTTAATCCAAGCCTTTCCATCCTCCACTTTTTGGAGTTGGACAACATGGTCCTTAGGGAAAAAGGTAGACATCATATACTGGGCTATGTCTTGACGCTGAACGGACGATTTAGGTTTGAAACCGGATTGATCAGTCTTCATGGAGCCCGATTGTAAAGCCGTATTAACGTAAGGCCGTGCCCACGGACTGACCCGATTCCAATCAGTAAGTTTAGCAGACTCCGTGGCGTCAGCTGTAATAGGAAGCCCGGCGGCCCGCATAAGCAGAACCGCAGCCTCCTCTCTGGTTACTGCCGCTTTGGGCCTGAATTTGGAGCCGTCGTCCCCATTCATGAGTCCTGCACGATGTACAGCCTCAATATAGGGACTAGACCAACTTTTCGAGTCTACATCCGAGAAACTGCTACTTGCTGCTTTAGAAATAGAGAGTTGCAGAGCTTGAGTTAATAGAACCGCCATTTCTTGACGGGTCAACAAATCCGTTGGCCGATAGGATCCGGATGGGTCGCCATGCAACAGCCCGGCTTCAATGGCTTGCAGGATGTTTGTCTTTTGCTCTGAAGCGATATTATTGATGTCTTTAAAAGGCAGGCTAGCTAGAGCTGCTTCGTTTGATGCACCGCTGGCAGTAGATGCAATCACCTGCAAAGCCGTTGGAGCAACCAGTGCAGCCAAGGCTAATGTAATCAGCCATCTATTGGGTTTAGAACTCATGATGTTCCCTCTATTCTTTTTATTCATTATGGCGCCTCGCTGCTAAAGATACCGATATTATCCGTATAATCGATTCCTTCATCAAACCATTCACTCGCCTCGTAGTGGCCTGCATTTCCATGGGTAACATCGGATTGTCTAGCTATAGTGGTATGAGGCTGAAACACCGCCGTATCAATCAACTGATTATCGTAATAGAGCGATAAAGTGACAGATGCTGAATCATCGTTATAAAATCCCATATCCGTGAAGTAATCGACATGTGCATCACCAAAATACATGGTATCTCCTATCACAAAAGTAGCTCCACCTGGAAT
This sequence comes from Paenibacillus sp. TSM33, assembly GCF_056099025.1. NCBI lineage: Bacteria > Bacillati > Bacillota > Bacilli > Caryophanales > Paenibacillaceae > Paenibacillus > Paenibacillus sp. TSM33. Next base: position 1,453,335 of record NZ_JBLZXB010000010.1, on the reverse strand, counting down.
AGAAGCACCAGCGTCTTGACTTATTTCAATCGAATTTCCACCGTCACTGCGTTCAATTCTAATTTTTGAAGCATCCAGTTCCCCAGGACCTGCATTATAGAGCTCAATAATCTGCATCATAGGGTCGCCCTCCCCCCATGCCAACTCAGAGAAGAAAAGTCCCTTTTTTTCTCCAACAGTGACTTGGAAGATCGTTTGAACGGTTCCCCCCTTCCCATCATCTGCAGTGACTGTTACTGTAGCACTCCCGACTGCTAGCGGAGTAATAATCAGTTGATCGCCTGTAACGGAAACCGTTGCTATGCCAGGGTCCGATGAATCAGCGGAATACGTTAGCGCGTCCAAATCTTCATCCGCAAAAGTTGAAGTAAGTCCAATTGTTGTGTCCATAGCACCTGCTTCTGTAGAAATATCATTAATTGTGCTTTGAACAACAGGAGCGTGATTAACAGCAGGTGGAGGAGTCACCGTTAGAGTGAAATTCGTATGCACCGTGCCACCATTGCCGTCGTTTGCTGTTACCGTAATCGTGGCGGTACCCGCGTTCACTGGCGTTATTTTCAGATCGCTTCCCTTTACCGCTACCGTCACTACGCCCGTATCTGTTGTGGTTGCGGTGTATGTCAGCGCGTCGCTGTCTTCATCTGCGAACACACCTGCAAGGCTCACCGTCTTGATGCCATCTGCGACTCCAGTCGTCACATTGCTGATCGACGTGTTCACCGTCGGCGCATGGTTTACAGCTTCGGGGATCACTGGTGTGATCGTCACGTTGAACTGTGTATCCACCGTGCCGCCCTTGCCATCATCTGTCGTTACCGTAATCGTGGTCGTACCCGCGTTCACTGGTGTAATTTTCAGGTCACTTCCGTTTACCGCTACTGTCGCCACACCCGTATCTGTCGAGGTTGCCGTGTATGTCAGTGCGTCGCTGTCTTCATCTGCAAACACACCTGCAAGACTCACCGTCTTGATGCCGTCAGCAGCTCCTGTCGTCACATTGCTGATCGACGTTCCTACCGTTGGCGCATGGTTCACGACTTCTGGGATCACTGGTGTGATCGTCACGTTGAACTGGCTGTTTATGGTCCCGCCCTTGCCGTCGTTCGCCGTAACCGTGACCTTGGTTGTTCCTGCGCTCACCGGTGTGAGAGTCAGCTGACTTCCATTCACTGCTACCGTCGCTACGTTCATGGCAGAAGATTCCGCTGTGTAAGTCAGAGTGTCTCCATCAGCATCAGTAAAACTATTTGCCAGATTAATCTTTTTAGGCTCATCTGCTGTACTTAACGTAGTATCAGTAAACCCGGTAGTAACGCCTGGCGCATGGTTAGTCACTGAGTTTGTTGAAGTTCCACCTCCAGAGGAAAATGTCACGCTACTCGACGTAGCTGTAGTCGCTTCTTGAACCGTCCCGTCAGCCGACTGAATTTTTCCAATCTGTTTTTGTACTTCGTTGTAATTTTGGATAACTTGTGAAACAGGTACATCTTTAGGCATCTGAATCATTTCAACTTTAAAATTCGGATTCAATGTCACTTTAGCGTTTGCGTTGACAACTTGAAGCCTTCCAATTGTTCCGGTTCCTTTAATAGAAGTACCACTGACGGAATTCACAGTAAGATGCTTTACGTTTCCATTTAGCTGGATATTAGAGACACCCTCATTAAGCTCGATTACTCCTTTGATATCCCCTTCAATCTGAACACCATCACCTGAAATTCGAAGCAGGCTGCTTTCCGGTAGAGCATTAGTGTTTAACACAACATCTTTTTGCACGATCTCCAATTGTTGCAGCCCGTCCACATTACGATTGCGCGAATTAAACTTTAATATAGCTCCTTTTAACGCATCTTTATTGGAGTTTCCGATCAACTCTTTCAACTTTCCTTCTATTAAATAAGGAACATTATCGATCGTTACAATGTCTCCATCAATGCTATTGATCGTAGCTGTTTGCTCTTGAGTTTTGAAAATATCCAAGAGAAAAGGGGCAATATCCTCCCTTTTTACTTCACCTGTGGGATTGAGCTTGCTGTCATGAATGTCAATTAAGCCCAGACGAAGTGCCGTATCTACCGATCCAGCCGCCCATTGGCTTACCAAGGACTGATCTTTGGGCAAAATGCTTGATCCGCCCTCTGCATTAATCCCTCCGACTGCACGAACAAATACGGCTGCCAGCTCTTCACGTGTGACAGGATCGTTCGGACGGAAATTCCCTAATCCATCCCCGGATAGAAATCCTGCTTTTTGTGCGGCCTCTATATATGGCGCAGCAAATTGTTTACTTTGCACATCTTTAAAAGTAGAAGAACTCGAAACAGGGTCCAATTTTAAAGCTCTGACCAATAATACTGCCAGTTCCTGACGAGTTAATGTTGCTGCAGGGCGAAAGGTTCCTTGAGGATCTCCCGATAAAAGCCCCTGGCGTACAGCTTCTTGGATGGCTGCCATTTTATCACTCGTCACATAGGATGTATCTGAAAACAAATTATCGGCAGGCGTTGCAGCGTAAGCAGAAGTACCAAACGTCGCCTGAAGAGCAACAAGAGCGGCTGCCCACTTAAGTGAATAAACCTTCAATGGTTGTACCTCCTAATTACTTTTGAGTAAAACGACCCATTCGATCTTCGAAAGTTGGGTAATAAGTCCGATCCACTATATTTCTCAACAAAAAACACGTTTATATTAATCTTTTGTTCATATATTTATCGAAAATAAGTGATTTATGTCGTTTCGAATTAATATACACGAAACCACTGAACCAATTCTGAACAAAAGCTTATATAATGGTGCTAGTTACAGCAAGTGCCCAACTCTATTCTTCAAAGAACTCATTTCCGCGAGTGATTTATCAGAATCATCCATTAATCGGACTCATGTTCTATAAAAAAATAATCGCAGGCTAGATACCTGCGATTATTTTTAAGTAAGACAATCTTATTCGAAGTATAGAATTACGTTATAAAATGATTAGTTTGCCAAGATTAGCATTGTCGACAATTGTGCGCGTTCATTTTACATTGGAAAGCAGCAGCTTCTCGTATCGTTCCGGGGAAAATGCTGTTTTCATGTTCTTATTACACTTTGGCACTTGCAAAATGAGCATGTTATCAAGCAAGCAGGATAAGCGGTACGATTAACAGTGTTGTGATTGGAACAACGTGCAGTTTGAGCAAAACGTGCGTGGTGCGATCTACGGCTTTTTTCAGAGGAGAAGTGATCTACATGGCAATGACAAATCGGGGTTACCGTCGAAGAATAGGTCGTTGAATGAACCAGAATATTTAAAAATTATCTCTCTTCAAATGGCATTTAGCTTGCTGCAGGGCAAAGATTTACTTGATCAAGCTTACTTAAAGCCAGTAAAAGAGTGTTACATTTGAGGCGCAAAATACATTTGTTATTCGCATTGTTTTCGGACGTAACTAGTCCGTAGATAATAAAAAGAGCTATGCTTGCGAATTATTGGCATAATCCGTAAACATAGCTCTCGACGAGTCTTATTTAAGGTTATATTTTTTGTTAAAGCGATCCACACGTCCACCGATATCCACGTTTCTTTGTTTACCAGTGAAGAACGGGTGGGAAGCGGAGCTAGTATCTACACGGATAACTGGGTATGTGTTGCCATCTTCCCATTCCATCGTTTCTTGCGAATACTTAGTGGAAGCACTCAGGAAAGAGAATCCACAGCTAGGGTCTAAAAAGATAACTTTATTCAATGTTGGATGAATATCTTTTTTCATTTGTTTCACCTAATCTTTCATATAGTTTTAGTTTCAAACTCAAACGTACTCGTGCAATGCTCCATCAGTTGGCAAGAGGAACGGTTATGTCTCAGAAAAAAAGACGACAGATCGTAACAGTTGCGCTCAAGGTCGTAAACGACAAGCGAACGATGCCGTATATATCGCATCGCTCATTACACGAACGCTCCGAATCTTTCGTCAGCCTTCATCGTTATATAAGCATATTGTGAATGGTCCTCCGGCTCGTCCCGCATGCTGACATCAGCATAGGAAAACTCGGTGGCCACGTGCTTTCGATTCAAAAGGCAAAGCGTGCCATGTAGCTTAGCATCTATCAAACAAACATGAAAAAAAGCTGTCCTCTTAGATGCTAGCTTTAACTTTGGGTGCTCTGTCCACTGGACTAATTCAAGTTTTCGCCGGTTCCATAACGCAGGCTTTTTGCAAACTTAACAGGCTCCGCTCACGAAGCAGAATCATTTGGGTTGCTATGCAGCAAACCACAAATTATCTAGTTTCACGATGAATCGTGTACTTTTTCAAACGCGGAGAGTATTTTCTCATTTCAATACGCTCCGGATGATTTCTTTTGTTCTTGGTTGTTGTATAGTTGCGATCACCGGATTCGGTGCATGCCAAGGTAACAATAACGCGCATTTATTCTTCCTCCTCAATTGGAATACATGGTATACAATTACAATAGTAATTTTTACGATTAGTTCTATTTTATAATTCATGCTCCTCTTTGTCAACCTTGGAGTCGCAGTTTGTTGTTTCTTTTACCGTGTTCCAGCGATTACGGTACTGTACTAGCTTGGGATGAAGTTCCAATGGTTCACTAGAAAGCACCAACCTGACGGTTCTAATCCATTCTCCAAAGGATGCATAGGAGGCGCACAAATTTGCAGTTTCAGGACTCATATACAAAAAAAGCGGAGTTGCATACTTTTCCGCCAAAAAACGAATGGCTGCTTCAATCGGCGTATACTTTTTTCGCTTACCTTCCCAGTTCTCAATCACAATAGCGCTCAAAGTCTGCTCTCGCTGCCACTCTCCAAGCTCGTCGACCCGCTTATAATACGAGCGTACTGGCTGCTTCCACATTCTTCTGACGGTTTCTTCATGTAGTGGATACAGCACCAGCCTTGTAAAGGATAGTGCAGCCCCCGTTTCGGCAAAAAGCTCCAGCTCACTGGCTGTAGTCTGCTCAAACGTATCATAGTAAACCATAGTCCCTTTGTGCGTTTCGATTGGCGGTTCATAGCCATAGGGTACATATTGAAGGTTTCTTGTCATACTGGGCACTCCGTCCTTCCATAGAAAATTTCTCCTTCTATATTATACCCTTGTTATGGCATGAGCTTACATAAAATGTTTATCCTTATTCGACAGCAGCCCTATTACCACGTGTCCCCCGCCGGAACTGCAACGCATAAAGCCCCATCGTCACAAGTGCAATCAGCGCAAGCACCGTAAATATATTGCTAAAATTAAACACCTGGACATTAGCTACAACAGGATTCAAATGAAAGGACGCCGAACTATCTAACGTTTTGCCCAAAATACTTGTTGTGATCGCCCCGGCAATGAAATTCAACAGAGATAACAGCCCCATTCCAACACCAATCTGATCTTTCGACAAAGTACGAGAAATCGTGTTGGACATGGCAATCTGCATAAAAGTCTGACCAACATTCCCGAAAATAAGCAAAAACAAAATCAGATACGGAGACGCACCTACAAACGTGGACAAGCTGATAAAGCAGATAAACAATAGCGATACAGCTGTATACACCAAAACTGAATTCCCTTTGCTATCGGCCAAACGCCCTCCTGTTTTTCCTAATAGAGCTGACGCAATAGCAGCGGGAAACATAATCAGTCCAATCGTTGCTGGTGTAAGCTGGTTGAGACTATTCAGAAACTGTGGTGCCAAGTAAGGCAATCCAAAGCTAATCCCCGTCCCTAAAAAAGCGATAAGAAGCCCATATGAATATTGCTTGTTACTGAACAGATTTGGCTGGATGAACGGATCGTGGGCAGTACTAATGCGCCATATAAACAGTCCAAATAGAACCACACCGATCAGAAAAAACATCATATTGGCTTGTGAAATGGAAAGCAACAAGAAGGCCACTGTTCCACCCAGCAATAATCCGCCAAGAAAATCGAATTTCTGATCCTCTCCTCGCTGATCGTCCAAATATTTGCGAAAGAACGGCAAAGCGATCAGTGGCAGCATAGAAATGACGAACAAAAAACGCCAGCTCGCAAAACCTGTAATCAAACCGGAAATAATGGGAGCCAATGCAGTCCCTAATGCTAAGCCGATTGCTGTGACGCCCAAAGCTCGCCCTCTTTTTTCAGCCGAAAAATAACGAACAGGAACAATCATAGCGGTTGCGGGAATAACAGCAGCCCCTGTGGCCTGAAGCAAACGGGCTACAATTAACATCCAAAATTGATTGGCCAACAGTCCAATGAGCGAACCTAGTGCAAAAAATATAATCCCAAATGTTAGCAAATCCTTGAGACGATACTTATCTGCCAGCTTGCCGTAGGTCACCGAGCCAACCGCATACACGATCATATAACCCGTCAGCAGCCAGCTTACATCGGAGGAACTAATATGAAATTCCTCCCGAATCACAGGCATAACTACATTAAACATAAAAGCGTTCATCACTGAAAAAACAAGTGTGAAGGCTAAAACACGCATAAGCTTATCCGCATTGGGATAAGTTTGTTCTCTTATCATTTGGTTTCTCCCTCTCCTGTAAACATCTTATCTAGCTGATATTTTATAGCTTATGAATCCCCCATCCGGGCGCAAGTTTTTCTATTTTATCACTCAAATACAGGCATTAGCAGGACGGTAATCGTGAAGAATTTTTTTGAGCAAACCGCGTAGCGCCTCCGATTCTCCGACAGATAACGTTTTGCCTACGGAGCTTTTAATTTGCTCAATGGTACGTTCGGCTACCTTGTGAATCTCCAAGCCTTCCTCGGTCAAATAGATTTGCTTCATTCGTGCATCTTCTGGATGACTTTGGCGTACTGCCCAGTTTTTCTTGACGATCCCGTTAACTAGGCTGGTAACACTTGATTTATCAATAAGCAATAGCTTTTCCAAATCCGTATTGGTGACTCCAGGCGACATCGCCAGTATATAGAGCGTCTGCGATTGTGGGGAGGTAAGCCCCAAAGGGCGCAGTGCTGTTTCAATCTCACGCCGCACGGTGGTGAAAATCCATTTAATTAAATACATCGTGCTCTCTTCCTCCCAAGGAAGACAAACGGGATATACCTCACTTCCCATTTTGCTACTAACCTCCATATTCATAGAATTTTAATAGTTTGAATTCCAACTAATTTTAATCATCCGCCTACTTGGTGTCAATACCTTCGTAAAATGATCGTCTACTAAATACAATGCCTTTCAAGTTTACGAATACGATCTATATATACACTAATACATAGCAAAAAAACGAGCCCTAAAAGGAACCCGTCTTTTTACTGTCTATGGTTGCTTAGTCCGCAGTTTTCACTTGAACTAGCGGATAATCTTTCCCATCAACGGTAACCGTGCTAGCATCATTTAGCTCTAGCCGTTGCCAAATGGTCAACAGCGTGCGATAAGGATACTTATCGAGATCATATTCCGTTATCCCTGTACCATTATTGGACGTGCTGGTCGTGGTTTTATCGGTTGCTATACCGCTACCCTCAGTTGATATCTCTGAAGTCGCGCCTCCGGCTGTGTTGTCTGTCACTATTCCAGTCTGATCAGCGCTTTTTCCGCTGGATGTACCACTCAGTTCTGCAGAACCACTACCTGTGGATCCTCCTGCTGCTGTCTTGCTTTTGGTGGTAGCTCCCTCAGTGTTAACGTCACTGGACGAACCATTGTTAGCTTTACTGGCTGCTTCCTTATCATTCTGTTCAGTAAGTGTAAAATTTTCGTATGAGTGCTCCTGTTGATCGGCGCCGACAATGACGAGTTTTTTAGGCTTAAATTCTGCCTGCTCTCCCGATGTTTGAAACGCAAACAACAGCTTGACCATTTTCGTAGTGGACTTGGTGTTAGGTACATGTGTCACTATTGCAGTAGGCTCCTCTTTTACCGGCACTATAGGCTCTACTGGCTGTTGTACAGGCTTTGGAGCAGCGGCAGGCGCTGGTGTGTCAACAGATCCAATTACCCCGGTTGCTTTCAGGCCGCCTAATGTACCTGCAACAATGATTAATACGATCCCGGAAATCACCCCGCCTTTGCGGAAACGACGAAGCGTTTTGACCAAAGGCGTATCTGTCTCACGCTTTGCTGCCAAATAGAAATTTTTAAACACAGGCTTAGCAGATTCAAAATATTGACGCCAAAGCGTCTTTTTATGCAGTCCCTCTCGTCCTTCCTTTTGGAAGAATAAAAGCAACGCTCGCCGATAGGCTGGCTCAAAACCACCACGTGGAGTAGCAAACTCAACGTGTTCCTCCGACCAGCGGATAAAGCGGTACATCGTATCGTTATCCTTCGCCCATTTGCGGATCGAACTGACCAGGCGCGCAAAATCCAGTATTCCTTCACCAGTACCATCAGAACGATAGAAAGCTGGCAACAGACGGGCAAAATGGCCTTCTGCAAGCTGCTGGGGCAGCCAGCCATAAGCCCAATCCTGCACCTTTTCTACTTCGCCAGGCTCCAGACCGTCTAGCACCGATGGTTCCGGGTCCTCCGTGTTAAACCAATCATAAGCTGCAATCAATCGCACGGCTTGTCCCTTGAGAGGAGCAGGCAACTTTCCAACCCACTGTACCAAATCAGCCCGTGTAAAAAACGGAATTTGTACGACCTGATCAGGTGATATTTCTTTTAGCTCTACTTCAGTGAGCAAATACCGATCCGCTGCTTCCTGTAAGCGCTCTGTCAATCCGGATTGCTCCAGCGGGGACAGTGTGCCCACGGCAGAACTACTGTCCCATTGATGCAAGCGTTGGTGAATGGCAGCCACAGCCTCTACCGGCTTTCTCTCGGCACGTAGCTTGCCCATCAATGCAGATTCGGCCAAAAGCTGAAAATCGGCATTCGCCGACACTTCGATATACCGACTGCCCCATTCATGCACCACGGCCAACAGGCCCTTTACATCAGGCGTTCTTTTCATCTGACTGTCCATGTAGGGAATGAACAGCATTTTGGTGAGCGCCGGATTACCCAGTACTTTCGTAAAATAGGCCTTGCCTAATGACGGATTCTCTTCAATCGTATGATAAATATACGTGACCGCTTCCGTATTTCTGGCAGTATATGCGTTGTTTAGCGAGCGGATTAAATATTCCACCAGCCGATTTTCGCTGCTGCGTGCATGAACTTTATAATAGTCCTTGAAGCAATCGACCAGCCCTACATCCGGAATATGTCCATCCTTCACCCGATCAAATTCATGATCAAAAAATGACAGAAACAGATCATTCAACCGCATTTTACGTGGCAGCGCATCGGATGGTGATAAATAATCAGTTAAGCTTCGTAACACAGCGATTCGTTGCTCATCGTATAATGACCGCTCGCCCTGCTCAATTCTGTACAGCGTAATAAGCTCATGATAACTGGAGGGCATTAGTTCACGCCCTGCCTCCATGCCTGTCAGCATTTGCTCGGCAAATTTGAGAAAATCGTCCGGTGCCTCGCCATTCAGCAGCGTACGGACAATCCAGTCAAAATATGGCTGTTTCACCTGATCTGCGTCCACATTCAGTATTCGACTATGGTTAGAAAGGTCAAATACAAAATCCTTTTCCACATTCCGATCACCGGGACGCAAGCTGAATGGCTCAACGAACATTAAGTGAATGCCTTTTCTGCTGTTCGGTTCCTGCGCATATGTAAGAAATCCGAGTCTGTTGCGAAATGCATAAGGCAGTGCCGCGTACAACACACCCAACAGCTGCTTGGCTGAGGATGCCACCGCTTCTGCTGGAACATTCAGCGCTACATATACCTTTTTACGACCCGCGGCTGACATCATCACTGCGTATAAAAGCTGCTTGAACACTTCTTCGCTTAGCTGCAATTGAGCCAGTACTGCCGAAGGGTCAACAGCAGGAAATACACTACCACCAGGCAGACGCTCTAATTCCGGTAATTCCGTTCCCTGCTCAATGTCGTAGGTATCGACAAACGAAGTGTTCAGCCACTGCTTATAATCAGACGGAGACTCACCATGTCCGGCCGGAATCACATAGTTATGCGTAAAAAAAGCGCTCCGCAACCCAGTGAAATCTGCTGCTTTATAAATACTGCGTCCGAGCACTACATCCCCGGACTCTGTCCGTACCAGATGTAAAGCTTCTGGATAAACACTCTCCTGCTTCTCGCCACGCGCTGTCAAAGCCGCAGGCGCATCATACACACATAAAGGATGCAACACTTTTTTAATAAATGAAACATCCAGTCCTTTGGAATTAGCCACGGTATCGAAGCCTTCTGTAGAACGGAAAATACCACGCCGTTCCCGTGTGTACATCTGCTGCTGTATCATACGAGAGGTAGAATAACTCACTGTGATTCTCTCCCCTCGATGTACTTCAGCTTATAGAGCAGCCAAATGAATGGCTCATCTACACGGATCGGACTAACCAACCCTTGCAGCTTTTGCTCCACCGGGTTGCTACCTAGAGCAGAAACCGCGAAATAGGCTGTATCTGTAAAATATACATCCATTGTGCCCTTGAACGGCTTATCCACCTTCTCGATAAAGCGCCGAACTTCGCCATCAATGTTCGCGAACTCATCCAAATCCATGTATTTGCGATGTTCCATTGGATTAAAAATATTGCTGTTCGTCTTGATATACGTGCCTTCTTCATCTGCCAGCGCAGTAAGCATGTCGCTTTTGGTCAGGACCACAGCGGTCGGAATGTCCGTCTTGCCTTTTTCCTGGTATGCAATAAAGTCACCGAACATCGTAAGTACGACATCACGCGGTTCATCATATTGCGAGACCCATTCACCAGGCTTATCGCCGAGATTAATCTTAATACGTTCCCGGATAGAACGGATTTGCAGTGGGTCGACCATAAAAAGAATACCCGCAGAATTTTTAATATGCTGCCCATGCAGTCCCAGATAGTCCTGATCGACCATCCCCTCACCAGCTACATCAAAAAATACCAGTGTCAGTGGTGGCTTTTCCTCATCCTTAAATACAAACTGGAAAATAAAAGGCTCCTGCATCTTTTCTTTTTGCGTCGATGTAAGCAGATCGCCTCGTTCAAACAGTGGTTCCTCATACATCGTGCGGAACTTGCGGCTGATCTCTGCATTGAGCGGCATGCAAGCTGCGTCAAAATGATCGGCCGTCACATGCTGCAGCGTGTGAATCAGGGAGGTCATATATACAGATTTCCCAGCCTGTGAAGCCCCAATAATTGAAATGATATTACTCGGCACTTTGCCTGCGGTTACAGGCAGCTCGTTATGGCAGTGTGGGCACAGTCGGTGACGTGTCAGCTCACCGTATCGGTCCGTCAGACCTGTCAGCACATGATCTGAATATAAGCGATGTTCCTCAGGTACATCATAGGGATGAAGAATTGCCTCCATATCATGCACACTATCCAAGCCAAAACGCTCCCGATATTTGTTCAACAGCTCATCTTCACCCAAAGCGTAATCCTCATCATCTTCGCGGTGATGAGAAGCACGGAATACCACTTCCTCTGGTGAAAATTTACTAAAACAATAAGGGCACACAATATCATAGAATAACGGCCGTGGCTCGGCCTGTGGCTTTCTTCTGAATAAATTGCTAAGAAAACTCATCGGTTGTGGCCTCCTTTCATTCAGGGACTAATTCATATATCGTGCCATACTCCTGACCGTCCGTAAAAAACAGCCGCACATACTCATCTCCCCCCACTTCAATAGCGGGTAAAACATTCCGTCCTGCGGCAAAGGGCGCCGTGAACGGATACAAGGTGCCATCGTCCCGGTCTGCCGGATAGCCACCGCGCTTCTTTACGTAGCAAAGCGCCTCCTGCGGAACAGGAACTTCGGCTGTCACCCGAATCTGGACTGTTTTGCGGCTGCGAAACCAACTTTTTTTATGGTGAACCGCATATTTGATTTTAGCCCTACCCGTGCTCAACTCCAGTTGGTTGGCGCCGTCTTGCTGGCGGATTACAAAGGTGTCACCATCCTCCCGAACAGCCGGATACACGGTATACCGCACACGTCCAATGCCTTCAATCCGGTCACGATAGCTGCCAGCGGCCTTATATTCCTCGCGTGTAAAAAGCTTCAGTTCAGAAGTCGGTGCTTCATTCTGCCCATTCGCAACTGTATCAGCTGATTGTTTGGCAATATAGACCACGGCTGCGCCTTCAGGCCACTGCCAGCGTAACACAACCCGGTTGTCGTCAATTTTGTGGCTCAGCTCCGAAATCACAGGATCATCGGGCTGTGCATCCCTATACTGCATAAGTTCCAGCCTCCCGTTCTAAAACCCACTGTTGCGTCGATTGCGCGTAGGGCCTTCTGGTGTTCCTCTCCGGTGACCTGACGGTCCCCCCTGGCTCCCACCACCAGAAGATCGGCGAGTATTTTCCGCAATCGGCAGAACAAGTGAAAAGACAGCAATAAGGGCCGCGAGTACGAGCGCTGCCAGCAAACGAATCATCAAGTCACCTATAGGCGAGCCCGATAACCCTCTTTCCAAAATCAAGCCAGCGAGCAAGCCGGCTGGAACTCCACCAATCGCGAAATTCCGCGCAAGAAAACGGTTATCAAACATTAATCCAAGAGCCAACCCTAATAGAACTCCAATGATAACCAGAGCCGTTACGCGATAAATGGCAAAATACAGACTGTCGGCATACTCACCTGTCCGCTCCGTTACCAGCGTGCGATCACCAATTTTGTTATAAATTTTACCGAACGCCTGAGTAAGTCCTTGGGCGTTAGCTACATTAGAATAAGTTCCGCCCGTTAGGCTGGCAATATTTTGCAACAAAGCTATACCTTCCGATTCTGCCAGTTTCAGGCCAATCGTATTAATCGGAATCTGACGGGCAATGTAAGGTGCCAATGCGGTCTGAGTATCCAGTTCGCTAAAGCCATCAGAGAGCATAATAACGAGAGAACCTTTTTCCGCATTGCCTTCGGTTTCAATCTCCTTGATCGTCTCGTCCAAAGCAAGCCCGATCTCTGTACCGCCTGACATTATAGTCTGCATACTATCGATTTTGGAATATACCGCTTGCTTCTCTGCGTCTGTGCCAATAGGAGTAAACGGCTGTACCAACTGCGCAGTGGATTCAAAAGAAACAATAGCTACGCGCTTGTCCCCATCCATTTGTCCAATCAGACTCTTGGCAGCTGTTAGGCGTTCATTATCGGGATCTGTTTGCTGCATACTCCCAGAATTATCAATCACAAGCACGAGGTCCTGTACGCTCTTACGCCCTTCAGGGTTAACCTGATACCCCAGTTCTAATAGCAGACCTGCCACGAACAACATAACGAGTGTAGCAGGTACTAGTAATTTCCATGACAATCCAGAGTATCGTTGTCGCCATGAATGTCCATTTAACTGTGGCGAAATCAGTTCGCCGATAAGGCAGCCTAGACCAATGCACAGCGCCATGATGCCAAAATATAGCCCGATCACGATGATATGCGGCCAGTGGCCTATTAATTTGTGAAGAATAAGCTCTCCCAAGATGAAGCCTACTACAGCACCCAGCAAGCCAAACACCAATAGGAGAACGTTAAATTTACGTTGCTTCATAAGATTCGTTGCTTCCTTCCATCATTAAAGTTGGATAATATATGGCTACCGCAATTCCGGCAACCGGTCCACGTCGATTCCATGAAACACGAAACCATTCGCAGTATATGTCTCATAATACGTTTTGCCGTTGCGGTAAACCATCAGATCCTCTAGATGGAAGCCGCCCATCAAATGCAGTTTTTCCACCCCGCTGCTGCGACGCTCATGTACAAAACCCAGCTTGTAAATTCGCGAAGTAATGTCCACATCCATCGCATAAGGAAGAAATTCGCCTTCGTAGTCACCAAAGAAGTACTTTTCTTCATACCGGTGCTCATGGGTGTAGTCGAGCAAACGTACATTAATTCCACCATGCTCTTCTAATGTTTGATACAGTTTTTTAAACAGCTCATCCTTTGGAACGACCAGTCGATTTTCATATGCAGCAGCTACATTGGCACGACGTAATAATTCTTCTTCGAATGTCTGATTAAATGGCTGTGAGCTGAGAATCAAAGTACGGCAGGTCTGCGTAAGTCTATCCACCAGCACGGATAAACCTCCATCCAGCAACCCAGATACAGGTCCCATATGCCGGGTGTCAAAGAATATAGATTTTCCCCGCTTGCTTTCCAGCTCACGCATGACATCCTCCGTCACACGCTCATAATACTCGAACAGGTTTTGGCCTGTGTAACTGTCAGCCTGCCGAATACTGTCTGTTGCCGCTTGATGCAATTCATGCTCCAGGTTGGCAAGCTGTACTGTATTATGCTTAGCCTGTGCATGCCATTTTTCCAGTGCCAGTTCATAGCGGCGAAGTAGCTCCAAATCCACTTGAATCCGCAGCATGTGCAATTTATGTCCGTAGACTGTCTCGGTCAGATAACGGATCAAGCTGCGCACATTATGTTTATCCATAAGTGGCAGTCGTTGAAAGGGCTGATCCTCCACTCGTCCGCTATACAGCGCATCCAGTTCGGCTGCACTAATCTGCAAATCATTGGACATATCACGAATCAGTCCCCGAACAGCCGTAAGCACATTTCCTGTTTGATTTTCATCCGTCCAATCTGTCAGCTCGAAAAAGCCGATATGAGGATGTTCCTTAGCAGCTGCGTTCACAGCCGTCTGCAAACGCAAATCCGCCTGAAAATCTCCCAAGCGTTTATGTACGATCCGTTCGCAGTTGTCGCGGAAAAAGGCTTCGCAGCCTTGACCAAACAAGGCTTCCTCTGCCTCACGTAATGTCATTCGTTTCAACGAGCCGTAGCTGGCTCCGCTGGTCATTAGTGCGCTCATGTCCATGATCGCCTCATTGCCAGGAACTAGATCATTTCGCGTGCGGACACGCTCGGCAGCATCTAAACCAAAATAATTCAGCTTTTCACGTATGTCCCACTCTTGCTCTGTTCTCATACGCTCTAACAACTTCACATAAAAGTGATACAGCACCGTAAGCGCAATCGATTGATTAGGGCGGTTAACTCGGGAAAATCCGGCCGACACATAACCCTGCCGCCCGGATTCCGTCATGATGTTGTTCTTAAACGATGTATTATTGTAGCCCCCATCCTGTGACCGATAGGAATCTCCTGCCTGATAACGGTTTTTAAGAAGTTGAATGTGACAAATAATATCACAGCTCTCTCGCAGACTATTCGGCACTGATATACCTCGCTCATTCTTGTCGGACAGCACATAGACAAGATCGAACAGCGGAGATGGAGCATGGGATACCGGGATGGTCAATTTGTCCTCGGTCATATGAAGCGGTGCTGTAAACGTATATGCTGGACTCTGGATATAATCCAACTCCCGCATAAAAGCCACAGACGTTGCACTCCGGTAGCCGAATTGAGCAACCTGATCGCTTTCGCTCACCAACACATACAAATCCATTTGTACTGATTTAAAAGATTGGGCAAAAATATACTCTGCCAACAGCGTAATTTCAGGAATTAATACGTTCATGGGATCATCCGCTGTCGTCAAGATCGACAAATGTACACGCTCGAACGAGGAATACAACCGTCCGTAATCAGCCAGATGTCCACTAGCCCGGCGCAACGCGGTGTTAAGTTCTATTAGCTTTGATTCATGTGTATAAAAAGCCTGGTGCAAGTCACGACGTAGCGTTTGGTGATTACTCTCTTCCGGAACTGCTATCGTATGAATGATGGCATCCACCGAACGGTCTACAGCCGCATGCTCTTCCTGTGAGCGAATCTGAATATAGGTTACCCCTGTGCTGTTATCCCACTTGGTCCGGTTGATATCTGCAATTGTGTTCATCACCGGGCTCATGCGATCGCCGATAAAAAGAAACACGGACGGGAAATGGATGCTGCTGCGTCCATCCCCGCTTCCGATTAATTGGTCCTCTGCGGCTGCATAGTCAGCCGCATAACGTAACAGCTGCTCTCTCATACTTACTTCAACTTTCTGCGGATGTCGTTTAATTTTCCAGCCATTTGAGCATAAAATGCATAAAGTTCCGCTCCATTAGCCAACTCTACCTTTTCATATTCCAATTGATTGCGGGCCTCTGTATAAGTTGTAGCCAGTTCATCCAACTTCGCCAGCAGTGGTGTAATATCCTCAGATGAAGTCAATACAGCATCACGGCGATCCGCCTTGCGCATTAGAGCTGCAAATTTCTTCTCTTCCAAACCACGGAAGTTTGTGAAAACTTCAAACTCCACATAATTACGGCTCTTCATGACGTTGGCAAACGGCTCCCACGCTTCTTCCTCTTCATCACGATCATAGACGTACAAAGCGCCTTTTTTCGTAATCGTGTCTGTATAGAGTGCCTGAATGAACTGATCCAGCCATTTTTCTTCATCCTGATATTTGCCCAGCAAAGCTTCCAGTTCGGCGGCTTTTGCTTCGATTTGTATATATTTCGCCAGCTCATCACGAACCACCTGCGTTAACTCCGGTGAACGGATCAGGTTTTCCTTCGCCATCTCTTCATTGATGCTGCCAAAGATGTCCTTGCTTCCGGTCTGCTCCAGCCCTTCAGCCAGTAGACGCTTCAGCTCAGACCATGCTCTTTTCACCTCGCCCAAATTCGGCTTGGATTCCTGTAAGCGCATATCGTAGCCTGCCAGTAGCGCATTCATATCTAGCGCTTGTGAGCGAATTACAGTAAAACGGCTGCTTGTATTTTGATCGACATCTTTCTCACGAATCACTCCGAGTGCCTTAGCCCGGTCGAAATCATTACGAATGCGGGCATTGTGAGCTTGCACACGCGAATTGACGTAAGTTTCTCCCCATGATTTTTCAGGAATCGGCGACGGCAGATTCGTCCAGTTGTTCTGACCTGTCTGCACTAGATGTCGGCCAATACCTTCACGGTCAAGAATGGTTTTCTCATAGCTCTCTTCATACACTTTGAGCGGCGTATATACAAACAGAGGAACACCATTACGCGTATTGAGCCAGAAAATCCGATTACGGACTTCACTTTCTTTAATAGTGAAGTGCGATTTGCCAATTGCATTATTTTGATAATTGCGAACGCCTTTCAGGATATTAGGCGACTGTACAGGTACCGAAACGAATCCCCAGGATGGGAAATACAAATTGCCAGAACTGTTGCTCAAATGGAAGACAGGTACAGCCTCCTCATCCAGCTTGCTTGCAATGTAACGCTCCACAAATTTTTCAATTGCTTCATCCTGCCCGTACTTCATGACCAGGAAATCTTCCATGGAACGGGTAATGAGATCACCAAATTTGTCAGTCAAGAAATTGGAAATCGAGCTAATGATGTCCATATCCTGATCTTTCACCCATTGATCTGAATTTTCCAGCAATTCTTGGGCAAAATCACGGATCAAATCGTCACCATTGCGGTTATCCAGCAGCTTGGTCACAACTTCCGAAATATCCGGTACACTTACCAGATTCCAATAATACGTCTTGTTCCCTTTGTGATCGGATTGTTCCTCACCGTTGATCAGCAAATCACCATTTTTCTCGAAAATGGCACTCAGCGCGTTCAAAATTTCAGTAAATACATTATAAATGCGGTTATTTTCTTTATTTAGCAGGTCATACAGGTCTTCATAGAATTCAATGAGCTGCTCTGTACGTTCCACATCAGCCCGCAGCCAATATTCATTAATTTTTGCTTCAATGTATGCATTTTTCTTTTTATCCTTGGATACAAATGCGCTCTTGGCATCACCCAGCTTCTCATTCGCCTGCTCACGTGCCCATTCAATATCCGTAGGAATACGGTGCAGTGATTCACGCAGCGTTTCAACATAGGAAAGCAGCATTTTCAGCAAGCTAAATCCTTTTTCAGTATAAATCATGCGAGATACATAAAACGGTCCTTGCTCGGGATGCAGGAACATTCGGCGAATTTGGTCCGTAAACTGTCCTGTAATTTCACCGGGAAGTTGTTTCTTCGCTTTGATATACTCTTCGCGGGCACGCGTAAGGAACGTTTGCTCCAGCTCAGTGTCCATATTGACTACTTGCATTTTAACAACATTGTTATAACTTAACCGTTCACTGTTTTCAAAACCCGGAAGCGGCTCAGGCACACGAGATTCAAAGTTTTTAATCATGCTATCCAGATCAACACCCAGCTTGCGGGCAAACTTCTCTACGTCTTCCTGATTCGGCGCTTGTTCAAACATCTTAGACATTTTACCAAACATCCGGTAAGCCAGATATGTCGTCATTTCTTCCATGGGCAGCACTGCCGAGGAAGCTCCGATAATATTGTAATCATAGTTTGCTGGATACGCCTTATTCATTTGTGCGATGTTGGTACGAATGTTGCTGATATAGTCATGAATGGCGAACTCTTCGCCCGACTGTTTTTCCTCACTCGCCATAAAGTTGGTGATGTTCTCGGCGGTGACATTCATGCAGTAATCATAGGCATTTTCCAGTAGCTTGCCTTCCGTATTCGTAGCCGAAATAAGGTGACACAGATTAAACGGCGGCAACGGCGAGTTTACTGTCAAAATGTTACCGTACTGCTGCTTAAAGCGTTCGCCACGACTGTCCACATTCATCCAGTAGTCCAACTCTTTCAGTGCAGCATAACCGTTCTTTTTAATATATTCACGTGTATGCTCGCTCAGGCTTTTATTCGCTAGATTAATATCCGGCGTGAACAGATAGCCCAGCGTGTTCACACGGTCTACACCTGCAGAACCGTAGTCGCGCTCAATAATGCCTCGGACGATATAGGAGATATCGAGGAAAGTACCGCTTCCTGTACCGCCGGACAATCCGGATAGCAAAAACACCATAAGCTTCTTGTTAGTACCTTCAGACAGGGTTTTGATTTTTTTGTCAATGCTTTGTACGACCTGATTAATTTTGGTGAACAATAGCAATCGTCCGGCCTGACGTACCCCTGCCGCTCCATTCATACCATCGGTAATGCTCAGCTCGGGAGACAACCAGTCAGTGATGTACGGCTCCAAAATACTGCGATTTTGCAGCAATCCTCCGATTTCCGCATTGGACAGTAGTACAAACTCATTGATGGGGTCCAAACCAATCCCTTTGTATTTTTTGTTGCGGTCTTGTTCATTCGTTTCAAAAGCGAGAAATTCCACATTATCCGGTTTCTCGCTCTTTTTCTTGGAAATCGGGTCCGCAGGCAGCTTGAATCTGCGGTTTATTTGATATTTCAAGCGGAGAAGGGCGTCAATCCCCGTTCCTCCAAGTCCGATAATTAAAATAGGATTATCAATGGTATCTACTCTGATCTTATCACTTACGATCCCTCCGCCAAGTGATACGTCTAATTGTTGGATATGCTCTCTAACTACTGGTTTCATAGATATGACCTCCTAAGGGTTCGTTTAGCTGTTTACTGAAATAAACTCCAGTAAAATGGTTTTGTCCACACTAGCCAGCGGGATCGTCAGACGATCACCGTTTTTCAGTTCAAGACCATTGCCTGTGTCTACAGCACGCCCAGATTTTTCAATCGTAATCTCTGGGGTGCTACGCACCACGATGCGATCCTGATTCGCTGGCGTGAACACGACCTTATCGGTTCCGGCAAATTCCGGCGCCAGTTGCAGCAACTGGTGTAAATTAAATTTGCCCCGGAAGGTATTCAGCTTCTTATACTGCGGGTATGTCTTTTCGCCAGTATTCTCGTCCCGGATTTCCAGTACGATCTGGCCGACAAAGCCACGATTGGCTTTTTTAACAGCCTTCCAGATGAAATATGCCGCTACCAGCAGGACGAGCAGTCCCACCCCTAAAAGAATGAATGGCAGTAGCTTAGACTTTTCAGCAGGTGTCGCAGGCTGGGTTGTGCCAGTATTCGTACCACTCGCCGCCCCAGCTTTGGCGCTGATGGTTACGGGCTGCGTTTCACGATAAAAGCTCTTCTCCTCTGCTCTGACGGTTAGTTCATAGTCATGCTCATCTGGAATCGTATAAGAGCCGGTAAAAGCATCCCCTGCGTTAGTTAGGGGCACTTCATTCGTTGTACCCGTATCAAGGTCTTTGACCTTCAGGACAGCATTCATATTCGCATACAATTCCTGATCCTGATACTGCTGGTTATTGCTCGTCAGATAGGAACGAATCTGTACCGTGTCACCTTTTTTGTATGATTTCGCAGGCGGTGCGTCCAGCTTCAATTCCAAATCATAGTTAAATACCAGATTAATATCAATCTTATCCTGCTGCACTCCCTTGACTTGAAGCTTCCAGTCGCCAGCCACAGGCTTGAGCAATTTAATCAACGAGTAGCTTTTGGACTTGGACAGCAGTACATCGCTCGAAGGGATCGGCTTCGTATTGCCTGACGGGTCTATTAATCTCGCGTCCACCGGTTTCGAGGACATAATTGAAATGTTGGCTTCCAGCACGCTATCGTTTGGTACGGTTACTGTAACGTCCTGATAGTCGCCGTTGGCCGTAATAGACTGCAAGGGCACCACTTTCAATTTCAAATTGCTGGCGAAAATTTCACTCAAAATGTTCGGCAGATCGTCCGCCGAGCTTGTAATAAAGGACTTGCCGCCCGTTTGCTGCGCGATGTCGGCGAGTTTATTCTTATTTAGTTTTCCATTTGCATTCAAACCGATGGTATAGATCGGCACACCGCTTTTTTTAGCCTCGGCTACAGCCTGCGCCATATCCTGAGCGGATTGGCTTTCAGTTCGACCTGTCGTCTTATTAAAATCGTTGTTACCATCAGCTAACATAACGATCATAGGCGCATGTCCGGCTGTTTTGCCATCCTGCAAAATACGGATCGCTTCCTTGACACCTACGGAGGTGTCAGTATACGCTCCCCGGTTCAACCCGTCAATAAACGTCTTCAGTTCCTGTTTATCCGCTTCGGATGAAATATTAAGCAAGGCTTTCTCGCGCTGTACGACATCCGTATACGCTACAATCCCAACCTTGTCATTTTGCGTTGACAACATATCAATGAACATTTTCATGGCTTCATTGCCAATTTTCCCAGGATCACTGGTGTTCATCGAATTACTTACATCGACTACCAGCACCGCATCCACTTTAGAAGCTGAGGGTGAAGCGGCATGCGCCGTCTGTGGCTGCCAGGCCGAAATTGAGGCCATGATCATTGTACATATGATTCCGATGACCAAAAACCATTTTCTGTCTCTACTAAACATCGCTTGTACCCCTTTGCCGATTAATTCTCATTCTAAATTACAGTTGTACTCCACTACTATTAAATTATAATGAGTTTTACATGAGCGCTAGCTGAAAATTCTGCCCGAGCGGCCTGAATGCGACCAAAAAGCCTATTATATCGCGAGGTTTTACCAATATCCTGCAGTAATGATATAATTATACCCCAACAAGGGCAATCGGGCACCAGCCTTCTCCTTTATACGACAAAAATAACCCTAGCGAAACCCACTCATGTAAAACAGTAAAATAAAAAATCTAAGCAGAAAGAGGAAGTACACTATGATCTCATACGGATGTTTGGCGATTATGTTTCTTTTTGTCGCCATTAAATCACTAATTTACTATATACATAAAAAACGCGCCCCGTCGATTACACAAATCGACACCGAGCTTCTCGCACTGCTGAACCGGAGAAGTGAGCGCAATGAATAGTTCCAAGCAGGCTGTGCAATTTCGCCCCTTTACCCGCACAGAGCATGCCTTCCAAAAGCTGAGAGTCTGTAAGCGTTGCGGACAATTCACCGCCCTTTGGGAAGAGAAATGTACAGCATGTGGTCGGGATACGCTGGTTCCTGTAGAGCAATATGCTAAACTCAGAGCCAAACGCTATTTTCATAAAGACCTTGCTGTCGGTATTGCGTTGCTGGCTGCTTCTATCTTTTTCGCTCACTCGTCACAGCAAATGCTACTGTGCGGTATCGTCGGTGCGCTTCTCCTCCTGCCCTTGGTCCTTCTACAGCACCGCATTGTTCTTTATGAACAGCGTAGGCAGCTTATACGCCTATTCAGAGGCCGTATAGGACAGATCCAGGAAGGATTGGACGTGAATCATAAAAATGCGGTTGCCCTGCGGCAGCTCAGTGAGCGAGTCTGTTATGAAATGCTACGCGAGATTTCCATACTCATTCACAATGATCGGATAAGACTCCAGCAGGTCGCTCTGCTGCAATCTTTTGTTCTCCGCAAAGATATGGAATTAACGCTCGATCCTCTTCTGATCAAAAGCTTTGAACCCCTTATGGTCAGATACATTGGAGAGGTTGCTAGACTGAATCGCGAGCTGATTAAGGACCGTACATTCCGATATGTGGTTTTTTATGAGCGTCGTATTTTGGAAATGGCCGGGGGCGAAGATATTCTCGTTCGCGTAGCCAGCGCTGCAATCCGTAAAAAACGCTACGTAGTCACCCATGCCGCTTTCATCTCCAGATATGTTCGGAAGCTTCCAAAGGAACGAATCCAACGTTTATATCATATCATTCAGGAGAATCCGTTAGAACCCTTTGGAGATTTAGCCGATGAAGTGAAGATCATGTACCTGATGGAGCAGTATAAAAGCTGACTGCCATAATGCCCTTTTATATATGACGTATCCCAATCAATGAATCACTGCAATGAATCAGCAAAAAAACGTCAGGATCGCCAAGGGGAACGGGACTGCCCCCAAACATGAGACAAATCAAAACACCTTCAAGAGACTCAAGCCATGTGTCGTAAGATATGGAGATAACCTTGGAGGTGTTTTTACGTTAGCAACGAGAGTGAGTTACCCCTTAGAAATAAAGATAAAAGCGATTGAAATGAGAATTAGCAGGAGTTCCGGTAAGAGAGGTTATGGAGCAGTTGGGAATACGGAATAAGACACAGAAAAAACATGTATGAGGTGGTATCGAACAGGCGTAGTGCATCGTCTAGAGCAGCAAAATGGACCTAGTAAAAAAGTACAAGGAACTGGAAAGGAGGCGGAACCAGAAGTTCCCGTTGCTTGGATTGAGTCCATTCGAGACGAAGTGACGGTGTCTGAGGCTTGTACATGGCTCGGGATCGCAAGAGCGACCTACTACCGCTGGAAAGCAGCCGTGGAGACAGAGCGCACAGAAGCTGTGCCGGAAAAAATCAGTGAGCTTTGCATCCGTTCCCTCGCGCTTCGAACTTGAACCAGCAACCACACCCCCGCGAGAAAAGCCACTCCGATAAAAAAGAACTTCAAATATTGCTCAATGATGCTGAACATATATGGCCACTGCTCCCCGAAGAAATAGCCGATAAACTGCCGGACTCCAGGAATGAAGAAGCTGACCAGCAGCAAATGGGCCCCCGTATTTGTCATAGTAGCGGTGCGTCTTCTCGACCAACTCCTGCTTGAGGAAGAGCCAACGCCCGTACGCTCTGATCACATGCATACCTGCCTTGTAGCCAATCACGTACGTGATGGTGACCTTATAATCGATCCCGTCAGGGCCATCGCAATAGCCGACAGCCCATGAAGTACATCTTTAGAGGCTAAGAAATCGGTATGGGTCAAGGTGCTGTTGCCCGGCGGAACAGAGAGCGCCATGAAGTCCAGCGGCAAGCCGATGAGCAAGACCAGGTATCCATATTCGTGAATAATTGTTCAACTACCCCGATCAGGTCCATGCGCCTTCTCCCTCTTGTGCTGCAAAGTCCCGCCAGCCGAGACAAGCTTATTTTGCGGCAAAATCAAATAAAAAAGTGCAAGAACCGCCAGTAAAGCAGCGCTGAGGCTAATGGCAGCAGTATTCGTATACTGGCTGGCTATCCATCCCCCGATGACCGGGCCAATCATAATACCGAGCCCTTCAATCCCGGAGAGTACTCCCCACCCGGTCCCCTTCTGATCCTCCGGAACAAGGTATGACAGCACCGCATTCCAGGCCGGAAGCACGGCTGAGTAAGACAATCCCAGCATAAAGGCAAACAGCATCGTTAATGCAGGCGGCGGCATGGATACGATTAACAGAGCCAATACGACCGTAAGCGATACGAAACCGGCGAACAGCATTTGCTTGTGCCCCCATCGATCGGCCAGCTTCCCCATCGGGACAAGAAACAGCATCGCGCCGGCCCCGCCTAATATGAGCATTAGCGAATATTGCGGCTGGCTCAGACCGAGATGGTCAGCGGCAAAACCGGGCAGTATCGGCAGCAGCAGTCCCGCGGCGGTCATCTGCAGAACCATGCCTGGCAGCAGCCATTTCAGCTGAACGAGTCTTCTTCGCAGTCCTGCCGCTTGTTCGGCAAAGCTGACGTTTTGGAGACGCAAGGAGGTTGTTCTGTTAATCCCGAACGATGCGATGCAGCCGACGGCGAGCAGCGCAACCATCAGCCGGAAGGCAGGTTCGAAGCCATAATTGAAGGTGAGATTGATTGTGACCGGCCCCAGACCGATGCAGGCCAGCCACACAGTGTATATCGCCCCAATCTGGGCCGCCCGCTCCGTCAGCCGGATTTTCTCCAGACAAATCAGCCATATAGGCGACGCCCCCATCCCAAGCATCACGGAACCGGCAACAAGCCCCCAGGCATACGGACTAAAGAACACGACGTCTAGTCCGGACAGCATCAGGACGAAAGTGGTGGGCAGCAGCCAGCGCAGCGAAAACCTGTCCAGCAAATATCCAGCCACACATTTAATCAGCGTATCGGCTGTATAATGAAGCGAGACGGCAAGACCGACCAAAGCAACGGTTTGCCCCGACTCGTTAACGGCAAAGTTCGGCAGAAACGAGAACAAGAAAGCGCTTCGGACAAACTCTGTGCAAAAAAGCACCGTGAACAGCGTCAGAGTAGAAAGCTTGAATGCACTCCTCCCGCTCATCATATTCCACCCCTTCTTAAGGGACTTGCCTCAGGAAACAAATGCCGGACAATATGGTCCGCAGACGTTTTCTGCCTTACTGCGAGCAGCCCGTTCATCATCGACTGCTTGATCGGCTCAGAGGAGATCATCGCTTGTATCTGCAACACCAGATCATGAATCGTAAAGGCCACGACTGCTGCTCCTTTGCGCTGCAAGTACAGGGCATTTTCCTTCTCCTGCCCCAGAAACGGATTTAGGATGAAAATCGGAACCCCGATCTGAATCGTCTCGGATAGTGTAACGCCTCCCGCTTTCGTGATGACGCAGCAGGCGCTGCTCATCAGAACATGCAATTGATCGGTGAAGCCGAATACATCCACTCTTGCATCATCCGCCCAACTCTCCGCAAGCCTCCGTCTCCATCCTTCCTGCCGGCTGCAAATCACTTGAATGCGGACGCCTGACAAGAGCAGTAGCTTCCCGATGAGCTTCGATAGCGAATGCAATGTGCCGCAGACGTTAGCCATAAGTAGAATCACATGCTCATCTGCTTCTTTAACGAAGCCGGAACCGATCATTGCCGTATTATAAAATGACTCCCTGACCGGAATCCCGGTCACGGTAATACGACTCTCGGGGACGCTCTGCCTGACCATAGCCTCTTTCACGTCACTGGTAGGGACAAAATAATGATCCGGCTTGGCGAACAGCCATCTTCGGTGAACGTCAAAGTCCGTTATGACAACCGCAGTCCGGGGACGGATCGCAGATAATGCCTCGCAACTTGGCAAGCTGCCGAACGGGAATGTATAAATGATGACTTCCGGCTGGTACTGGAGGATGATTTTCTTGAGCCTGTCGCCGCCAAGACTGTTCATCCAGGCTGCGATCTTTCCCTTCATGGGAAGCTGGTTGGTCAGATGGTAGGTCCATCCGTAATAGGGAATGCCCAGGCTGGCTGCATACAGGCTTTGCCGGTACAGATAGCGGATTATTTTGTTCAGTACAGGATAAGCTTCCCGGAACAAGTCGACAACCGCCACCTGGCTATAACCATTGCGAATCAAGCTTTGCTGCAACACCTTGGACACCTGATGATGACCTTCTCCGTAATCGGCCGTTAAAATTAAAATTTGCGGTTCCTGTCCCACTATTGTCACCTCATTTCACTTGTCAAGCCATTTCATCCAGACGAACGAATTGCAAGTTGCGTCCCTGTAATTGATGCAGTACTTCCTCCAGAGCCCGAAGCATAAAATATGGCGCGTGACGGTCCGCTCCCGGCGAATCTCCGCTGTCATGCAGCAAAATAACAGATCCGTCCGTAATTCCGTTCAGCAGCGTTGCCTTCAGCTTTTTGCGGCAGCTTCTGCTGCGCCAGTCCCCCGCCTTCAAGGACCAGAGTACGATGCGGTACGATTTGGGATGAAAGAAATCGAAAGCGTTCATGAGCCCCCACGGCGGGCGATAGTGATCCGGCCTTTTTCCAATTATGGATTCAATAATATCTGCGGTTCGTTTCATATGATCACGCCGCACCGTCCAGGGAAGCATCAGCCAATTGGAGATGTGATTGTAATTGTGGATTCCAATCTGATGACCTTCACGGTCCATTCTTCTGATCAGATCTGGGTGCAGTTCCGCCTGCGAGCCAAGCACGAAGAATGTGGCCTTCACTTGATAATCCTGCAATAAATCCAATAATTTCGGTGTATACCTCGGATGCGGCCCGTCGTCGAACGTGAACGCTACCTGGTTCTTGGTGGTTCCCTTACGAAAGGCTCCAAATCTGATGATTCGTGGCAGAAAACTTGGAATTAACATATACAGACTGATGAAGCCTATGAGCCCAATCAACAAATATTTAACAAGCAACGTCTTTATCCCCCTTAGTGAAAATTAAGCTTAAGCATACTGCTGCAAGGAGCAAACCCATCTTTCTTCCTGTGTATCGTTCTGCATGCTCAGAATTTGCATGACCGCATGTCTGGCGGAATCCTGCTGTCTGCACAGCCCTGCTTTCTCCCTCATTTCTTCCAATAGGGAAGGCTGTTGAACCAGCCGCTGAAGCTGATCCTGCAAATTGTCAATCTGACATAGATAAGCTACTCCCGCTTGAATCAAATAATCGGCATTATCCTTTTCCTGCCCCAGCCGTGGCTCTAGCAGCAGCATGGGAAGCTGAAGCGCCAGCGCTTCGGAGGTCGTCAGTCCGCCCGGCTTGGTAATCAACACGTCTGCGGACGCCATCCATTCATGGATTCCCTCCAGGAAGCCTGTCAGTATGACGTTATCCCTGTCTCCCAACGCTTCATGCAGGCGGTACAGCAGCTTCACATTGCGTCCGCATACAATGACAAATTGCACGTTAGGGGGAAAAGAGTCAGATTGCATTTGCTCGATGAAGGATTTATCGATAATCCCGCAGCCGCCGCCCATCACCAGCACGACAAAGGCGTCAAGATCCAAGGCCAGCTTCTCGCGCAGCCGGTCTTTATTGTCATGCTGACTGTAGGATGGGCGAACAGGGATGCCCGTTACAGCGATTTTGTGGTCAGCAACGCCTTTTCTTTGCAGAGCTACACGCACGCCTTCAGAACCAACCAGATACAGATCCGTAGACGGATGTATCCAATAGCTGTGATCGGAATGGTCGGTAATGACCGTTGCCGCAGGCAGATCCGTCATCCCTTTTTCCTTAAGCAAGGAAATGGCGGCTGATGCCAGCGGGAACGTGCTGACAATCAACGTCGGCTGTTCCTCATTCAGAAGTTTGAGCAGCCGCTGCAGGCTGGTCGTGAGAAAATGCTTCAAGAAGAAAGTAAGTGTACTGTCCGTCCGGGTCTTCTGATACATATATCCGTATGAGGAAGGAAAAAGCTTCACCCATTGCAGGAAGCAATACCGTTCAACCACATGCATGCGGGGATGGATCCATTGCATGAAGTCGACCACCTCTACTCCCTGTTTGTACAGCACCGATGCCTCCAAAATCGCCTTGGCCGCCTGCATATGTCCATCCCCGAGCGTGCCGGACAGAATCAGCAGCTTTTCCCGTTTCATGCTATTCATCAACAAACGCCTCCCTCGTGAAATTTAACTATGCATGAACAAAACAACCAGCACCGCCGTTAGGAATCCGACCATCCCACCAGCCACACAATCGATCGGATAGTGATAGCCCCAATAAACCCGGGATATGGCCACCAACAAAGCGAGACCAATCAAGACAAGCATAATTGCCGGCGATGAGGCCAACATAAAAGGTGTAACCAGGGCGAAAATAGCGGTAGTATGGCCGGATGGAAAGGAATAATCCTTCAACGGGAATTTGCCTACCTTCACCTGCTCCAGCTTGCGGAAAGGCCGGTCTCTGCGCACCTTTCTCTTGATCAGGACAGCAACGATATGGCTAACGGCCAGTGCGATCAAGCTTTGCAGCCCAATTCTGCTGAACTCCCCCTCGGCGAACCATGCCAAGGACACTGCGCAAATGATGGTAAACAAAGCTCCGCCCAAATGGGTAATCCATCCGAACAATCGGTCCAGGGTCCGACTGCTCAGCCGATGGTTGCACCAGAAGAACACCGTTTGATCAATTCGCCTTATCCACTGCATCCTGCTTTCCGCCTCCATTCCCTGTTTTTTCGATTGGCTGATGCTCATTCCTTATCTTCCTCCACTCAGACAGCTTCCGTATCAAGAACCATATTGCCGCAATCGCTACACCAACGCCCACCAGCGTAATCGTGAGAACTTTGCTCACCATATTTTCTGCCGCGCGGCCATATATATAGAAGAGAAAACCGACTACATAAAACTTCACCGCCCGGCCAATGGCCGCATAGCTAAGCAGCTTCCATAACGGATAATTCATGCATCCAGATAAAATCGTAAATATTTTAAACGGGATCGGAGTGAACGATCCGATCAGGATTGCGGCCTCGCCGCGGCGGGCAAATAAGTCGCTTGCCGAATCCAGCCATTTTTTCTTCATTACACCGCCCATAACATGCTTTCCCGACACCTTGCCGATCCCATAACCGATCGGTGTCCCAAGCAGACTTCCTACAAAGCCAACCGTAGCGAGCCATAAAGCCGACTCCGGTTGCACCGCGCTTAAAGAAAGCTGCAGGAAGAACGCCGGGATGGGGAAAATAATCGCATCGAGCATAGCGTGAATGAAAAGTCCCATCGCTCCGAAGTTCTGTAAAAATTCCATAATTTTATCCATGAATGCCTATCCCGCCTTTGTTACAGAGCATGATGAAAAATAGGTTACCTCCGGGCGATATGGGTTTCCACTCGCTGTGTTCCAACTCCATACCGCCCTCCAAGAACTTACTCACCACGCTCTTAGTTTCTTTTGTTTTAATTAATTGGAGCTTGATTTGGGTAGACATAACTCCTTTGAAACGGACTGTTTCTTCACCGTCATAAATCGGTTCCTCAGCGAGCTGCGGGAGTGAATCAGCATCATCGGTATCAATTTTTCGGTCTTGCGGCCAATCCGCTTCTTGCCTTCAGGGTGCATGACGGATAACAATAATCGTAGATAAGCCGTTGTAATGCGTTGGAGCAGGTCGGACTTCATCGGTTGTTGTTCGAAACCAAGACCATGTATCAAACCACGATGAAGCAGCGTAATGCCGACTAACGCCTTCACCTCTCTGAACTCCGGCTGACTTGCGAATGCCTCGCTGATCTGCTGCATGGATTTCCGTGTAAGCCGGGCCGCCACGAGCGCTGCGCGGTCTGAGTCTTCGGATTTGATCAGCGTCAGAATCGTTTCATTATTGAGATGGAGTTCCCCGACCAGATCGCCTTTACCGATGATGGTGGAGTCCGCACAGACGATGCTCTCCCCTCGGTGTTTCTTAATCATGACTTTGCAAATTCCAAAGTGCGATGTATGCGAGCCGCGAAAGCGTGAAATCCACTCGAACCCTCTTTCCCACACCATCCAGGCCGCCTGCATTGAAGATTTGCGTAAATGAAGCAACATTGATCCAACCATCCCTCATTCTTATTTTAATCGACAAATTTTATTAAAATTGTCAAACTGAAATGATATTTCTATGTGAATCTTGTCGATATTGGCAGCTTTATCGATAGCTTGATAAGTTGCCGTCTGCCCCTCTGCGTGGACAGTTCCATCAGCCAGTGTACCCGCCAATATAGCTATCAAAGTAAGTACCACTCCTTTTCGAATGGTGAATGATTTCATAACGCAATCGCTCCAATATTTTAGAATGTTGTTCTGCTTTACCCCTTCACCTTACCTCCGATATTGCTAAATCGAACAGTGATAAAACCGCCAAGCTTTTGATGACATCGTACTTGGACCTGTCACATATACCGCATGACAAACTGTAAACTGTCTTATATGACGTGCTTGCTAAGCTACGTTCTAACTGCTGTTAGCCCACCCTCTTTCGCTTGACGGATTGGAAAGTTATATTGCGTGATAAGTCTGAAACATTCGAAAATTGATTTGCAAAAAAATATAAGAAGGCGTGCGTAATTTGTGTTCTCGATAATGAAAAAAAAGGTTCTGGTATGATCGGATACTTGTGGCCATACGAACGCTTTGGCTAGTCATGATCGCGAGCGCTGGTTTTGTCGATCCGTCATTGACCGTTGTGTCGCTTTGGGCTGTACTTTCTCTTGCTTTGGTCGTTTATCTCGTTCCATTAATCATCCTCTATAGGAAAGAAGACTGGTATTCTCACAATCGAAGTCACAGTAATGGGTTTTTTATCTTTATTTAGCCTACGCAGCCCCAGATTGCTTTGGTCTTTTGTTTTACTCGTGATAACTATCGGCTTGACGAGCAGTCGAAGAACCTATGTGTGGACAGCTATCCTTAGCGGAATCGTATTCCCGGTATTGAACGGTTGGATTGCTGCTCGTCTCCCGTATGAATTTATCGCTAGCTGATCTATACCGACAGATTGAGTCAAATTTCGGATCAACTTGCTGATTTTAACTTCCTTGGTACAGCCGAGGACGGGCGCGAAGCATTAGAATATTGTGATCGCTCCCAACCAGATATCGTGCTAATGGATATTCGTATGCAGGGAATGGACGGGATTGAAGCTCTACTTGAGATGAAACAACGATGGCCTAATATGGAGGTTGTGTTCATGACAACATTTAAGGATTCCTGGCGGGCAGCAACTGCATTGGAACGCGGGGCAGAAGACTACATCTGAAGTCGATTCATCCGCGGAAGATGAATGAAGCCTTGAAACTTATTTATAATGGAGGAACCTGGATCGACCAATCAGTCGCTACGCGAGTTTTCGAAGAGATGAAGCGTCAACGTGAGCAGTTGGAGAACATCGGATCAAGTCAGGGAAACTACCCGTACGGGCTTACAAAACGCGAGATGGAGATTCTGGAGCATCTGTCGAGCGGACTGCGCTACAAATCGATCGCCGCCAAGATATTTTTATCGGAGGGAACGATCCGCAATTACTGCTCGATTCTCTACTCGAAACTCGGCGTCAACAACCGCAAAGAAGCAATAGAAATGGCGCGAATGAAGAATATCGTGTAGCTGATAAATTTCCCGATGGTACTCACGATATAGGGGTCACATTCAGTTTTTGCTTCTTGTGCTTCCTGATTCCCTTGCTCTTCGGCTTCTCAGACTCGGCGGTAAACAATCTTTTGGCGGGAGTGGTAAAGAAGTCGATAGTAGAGCTCGACCGGCCGAATATAAAATACGCCGTCGTTATGTCCCTCGTGCATCTTATCTATTTTGAAGTCGTTTTATTCTGAATGCGGACATATGTGCCTCGATTGCATGAAACGACGGTTAATTATAGCAGAAACCGACATCCGCCCTCAGATAAAGGGCGCGATGTCGGCTTTAAACTTAACGGCCAAACTCCTTATCGATTATTTTATTGTGAGCCAGCTCCACTTCCTGACCTACCGAGTTGATGCACGTTACCAAAATATGCTGCCCGCCTAAAGATCCGAAGGCTCTCGATTCAAATCCGAAAGTACCGCCGGCATGCCCCCAGTATGATTGCCCGTCAGCTGTTTTTATTTCATAAATCCCTAGTCCGACTTTACCTATAGGTGAATCTACTTTCGTGAACATCTGGTCCATTATCTCTTGATTTAGAAGCTTTCCGCCCAACAGCGAACTAAAGAAGGTGGTCAAATCTTTGGTTGTTGAGACTATATCTCCGGCTGCATTTGCCCATGATTGACTCATTTCTGTTAAATCATACAAATGACCCGATCTGTCCATATTATATCCTGTGGCATGCTTACCTGGAATATTGTGACTATTTTCCATTACAAATGTCCCTGTCATTCCGAGCGGTTCGATCAACCGTTTCCTGATCTGCTCCGCATACGTATCTCCTGTTACCTTCTGAATAATTTGACCGGCTAGTATAGTATTCATGTTCGAATAGTTCCAGCCCTTCCCTGGCGCATATACAGGCGGCTTTGCTAGTCCCATGCTGATAAGCTCGTCGGACGAATAGTAACGGAATGGATTTTGAGGCAAGGTAATATCTCGAAAATCAAGATCAGTATAGCTCGCGAGCCCGCTTGTATGGTTCAATAACTGACGAATCGTAATTTTGTTGCCGTCATACCCATTACCCTTTATGACCCCCGGCAGCCATTTTTCGACCGAATCATCCAGGTTCAATTTTTTCTCCTGAGCCAACTGCAATACAACGGTAGCAGTGAATGTCTTCGTGATGCTTCCAATACGGAATGAAAAATCCGGCTCCACCGGGCGTGGTACTTCGAAACTGGCTGTACCCGTAGCGTAGGACCAGCGTTCCCCGTCCTGTAGCCCACCTGCTACGACACTTGGAACTCTTTTGTTGGTAACTACTTGATCCATGACGCGTTTAACTTCTTCCCGATGCTTTCTTTTCTTTTCTTTCTCGTTGAGTTCTTTTTTGGATTCTTTTGCGAACTCCGACGATAAAATATTGTCGGTGTTGGCAGCTTTATCGATAGCTTGATAAGTTGCCGTCTGCCCCTCTGCGTGGACAGTTCCATCAGCCAGTGTACCCGCCAATATAGCTACCAGAGTAAGTGCCACTCCTTTTCGAATGGTGAATGATTTCATAACGCAATCGCCCCTATTATTTTAGAATGTTGTTCTGCTTTACCCCCTCACCTTACCTCCAATATTGTTAAATCGAACAGTGATAAAACTGCCAAGCTTTTGATGACATCGTACTTGGACCTGTCACATATACCGCATGACAAACTGTCAACTGTCTTATATGACGTGCTTGCTAAGCTACGTTCTAACTGCTGTTAGCCCACCCTCTTTCGCTTGACGGATTGGAAAGTTATATTGCGTGATAAGTCTGAAACATTCGAAAATTGATTTGCAAAAAAATATAAGAAGGCGTGCGTAATTTGTGTTCTCGATAATGAAAAAAAAGGTTCTGGTATGATTGGATACTTGTGGCCATACGAACGCTTTGGCTAGTCATGATCGCAAGCGCTGGTTTTGTCGATCCGTCATTGACCATTATGCCGCTTTGGGTTGTACTTTCTCTTGCTTTCGTCGTTTATCTCGTTCCATTAATCATCCTCTATAGGAAAGAAGACTGGTATCTCACAATCGAAGTCACGGGACTGACCCCATAACGTGAGACACAACAAACACCTTCAAGAGAATCAAGCCATGTCGTAAGATATAGAGATAATCTTGGAGGTGTTTTTACGTTGGCAACGAGAGTGCGTTACCCTTTAGAAATAAAGATCACAAACGGGTTCAGCGGATGATGCAGCGTGATGGCCTACAGTGCCGTGTGAGGATGAAGAAACGAAAATAAATAACCAGTCGCCCGTAGATTTCCGACGACTGGCTATCTAAACTTGAAAGGTGGTTTGATCCCTGTCTCACAAACAGGGGTCAGTCCCAAGGTGCCTCAAGACGGTTTTTTAATATGGATTATGATTACACAGTTGAATCTTTCATTGGCCTTGTAGCTTATGCTGTGCATGCCTCATGGAAGTAAAGTTAAATGCTCGTACTCCCTTGCTATCATACACAATAATCTCTTTATTCAAATACGGGTGTAAACCATTAAAATATCCGGGCATAATCAGTCTGCGCATAAAAAGGTTTTTACCCAGCAGACGGGGTGAATTGGTCGCTACGACAAGCATCTGCTGGGTTGCAGACCATGGACTAGGCTGAATATATGACAAACAGTAATCGCCTACCGTAAAATCGTCACTCCATGCATAGCCGTCCTCGGTACATGCAATTTGAAGATGAGCTTGATACTTCTGAAGCAGCTCATGTCTGGACAAGCCTGAAGTGATACAAATCACGTTGCTATCAGCCAGCTCTTTCTCTGAAATATCTTTAGAAGAGACCACGGGATAATGAACACCAATGTACGGATTCCAGGTTGCTGTCCGCGGGCTGGCCAAGGCGTTCGCCGTTCGTTTCACCGCCTGCTCTTCCTCTGGTGTAGCATAGCTGGATGGAAGAACGATGTGAAGTCGATCCATATAAACGTCAAGTACACCCATACCATGACTCACACCATTTCTTACCACGCTTTGCAAACCCGCAATACTCTTAGCTGCATCCGCATTTTTGGTGGAGTTTTCACTGCTCTCTCCCTCCCGTTCAGCAATCAAACGGTATTCGGGTGAGGGGCGTTTGTGTGAGTGTGTTTTAACAAAGCGAAAGCGGCTGTATTCTCGTAAATCCAGCATGAAAATGCGGGCTCCGATACGAACCTGAGCGAGTTCCAGGGACATGTCCTCTTGTGAGAGATGAATCACAAATTCTTCGGCATGAACAGCCTCAATATCCAATTCACCAGTGGAGCTCATTTCGCCATACAGCTCCGCATATTCCTCGTTTTCATCCATGCGCGTCAATTCCAGCCAGTAAGCCCGATTATGTCTGCCTCGTTCCGTCCGGTAGACAACACGCTGAGGTACGACATCTTTTTTCCATTGCATAAGCCAACCCAGTATGCCGTCCAAAAGTCTTAATTCATGCGTATCCCAATGATTAGACTGCCTCTCTACCACACCTTTAAAATGGTTCGATGAAAGCTCGGTTACAGGAGCTGTGTAGGCTTGGGCAAACAAGTAATCCTGGTCACCACATACATCCAATATTGGCATATTGATCAAATTTTTCAGATGCTTGGGGTGTGGCGTCCCTGAGATTACCGCAATAGCTGCAAACCGAGAAGGATAAGCCTGTGCCATCGCCCAGGCAGCATATGCGCCGTTCGAATACCCCGTTAGATAGATACGTTCTTCGTCCACTCGGTACGCTTGCAGTATGACATCTAGTCCCTCCAAAAAAGCTGCTTCTCCAATATAACTGCCCAGCGTAACGCCACGACACGAAAAAGTAACAAATATAGCTTCGTCTTCCCAGCCCTGCCCAAAACCTCTATTCTGAAAATCTGGTAGCCCCAGCTCATATCGCTTGCCAGGCATTAGAACGATCAGAGGATACCGTCGCCCAGCCGTGTAGTTGCTGGGAAGCTGAATGGTGTAGCGTTGCAAACTATTGTCCAAACGTGAGACAAAAAAACCTTCACCAATGCCGTCAGCCGTCAAAAAAATATGTTCTTTCTGAAGTAACGTTGGGTGCTGTGACTGTTCGGTAAATCCATATATAAAAATTTGTTTTAATAGCTTGATATATTCACGCACAACCCGGGAATCCCAGATTTCAAAAGGATCTTCCGGCAAATCCGTTAATCTTTTTAATTCCTCAAGCAGGCCCTCTATTTGTATTTTCTGCGCAGAAGGAAGTTCATCTTTAGCACAGGCTTGCATGTAATGGTCATACTCTTCCTGTAAGCCCTCCACGACGACTGACAAAGGCCGCACAAGTACTGAATACACAAAATGATGCTCTACAGCCTCATGATCCTGGTAGGTAACGGTGAAGTGCAGCATTCCCGTATTCCCAGCCTTCTCCTCATCCCAAGCATAGCTTTGCTCCTGCTCCCAATGGGCTGGAAACCGATCCAGCTTCATGCCCTCATCATTCGTTACCTCGACCGACAACGTTTGATCTGAGGGAAGAAGTATTCGATCCTTACGCAGCAAATAAAATAAGATCGGGCTGTTTTCTCCTTCCCTACCAGCACTTTGCTCAACCTCTAGCCAAGCCATATGATTACGTATATTACGCTCTACGAATTCACGATGCAGTTCTATCACATCTGGTTCATCGCATACCTGACTTCCACTGATACGAATAGAGCGGGCCTCATCAGGAATAAAGGCAGCAATGATAACGACCGTGTGATCACCTTCCTCCAGATATAAGCGAAAGGGACCGGATTCTGCATATACCAGTGTGCCGTCTATCCAAATTTGTCCGGTTCCTTCAAACGGTCTGAAAATCACTTCCTGTGCTGTCATGCAACGTAGATTTGAAACTAGCAAAAGTCTTTCTTGTTCAGCCAAAGGCGGAAAAACACCTAGATTCAGTTCAGAGGTTCGAGGATCAAGCTCGGTCAATAATCGACACGCTGCCCTTCCTCCTGCTGAAAGCTCGATTCCATCTTCACCACAAGCCTTTTCCAAATTCCATTCCTCATGCGTAAAATGACTCGACCAATCCCTGCCCACACCGCAATTTTCCGGAAGCTCGACTGGACCGACTGCATAAGCAGACGCCAGACGTACCGGATGATCCGACAGCACAGTAGTTGCTTTTTCCAGATGTGTGAACCTCATAACATTCCCCCTCCAGGTTTTTGTTTCCTCAGAGACGTAGCCGCGTTATATTCCGTTTAACATTCAATTGAACTATATAAAACTATTCGTTATCACATCAGCGTACTCCTCTGTGTTTTCCAAAAAAGAAGCTAATTCTCACAACAAAAAAAGAGGCAGCTTCTGCCACCTCTTTGGATCATTATGCTTATTTGCTTACAATGCTGACTGCAAGTCCTCGATCAAATCCTCCAGATCTTCAATCCCAACTGAAATCCGTACCAAGCCTTCTGTAATACCTAGCTCTGCACGACGTTCTGCTGGAATGGAGGCGTGCGTCATACGTGCCGGAACGCTAATCAGACTTTCAACCGCCCCTAGGCTCTCAGCCAGTGTAAAATACTTCACTTTTTTCAGGAGGGCAACCGCGTTGGCATCGCTACCTACATCAAAGGAAATGATGCCGCCAAAGCCTTCTGCTTGAGTTTTGGACAGCTCGTGCTGTGCATGGCTTTCCAACCCAGGGTAGTACACCTTACTAACCTTCGGATGCTTTTCCAAAAAGGCTGCAATTTCCTTTGCATTTTTCTCGATTGCTTCCATACGCAGACCCAAGGTTTTGATACCGCGGATCAATAACCAGGAATCCTGCGGGCCAAGAATGCCGCCAATGGCGTTTTGCAGAAAATGAAGCTGCTCGCCCAGCTCTTCACTGTTGACTACAGCCAGACCGGCTACAACATCGCTGTGTCCACCCAAATATTTGGTTGCCGAGTGAACGACGATATCAGCCCCGAGTGTAATTGGCGTCTGCCAGTAAGGGGTAGCAAATGTATTGTCCACAATCAACAAAAGCTCATGCTTCTTCACCAGCTCTGAAACTGCGCGAATATCAGTAACTTTCAACAGCGGGTTTGTTGGTGTTTCGACATACAATGCCTTCGTATTGGGACGAATTGCTTGGGAAATAGCCTCCAGATCAGTTGTATCCACAAATGTGGACTCAATCCCGATCCGACTAAGCACCTTGCTTACAATACGATAAGTGCCCCCGTATACATCATCGGTCAGCAAAATATGATCCCCTGCTTTAAACAAGGAAAATACCGCATGAATCGCTGCCATACCGGAACCGAAAGCAAAACCACGTTTGCCTTCCTCCAGTTCCTTGATCAGCTCTTCCAGTGCAAACCGGGTCGGATTGCCTGTACGTGAATATTCGTATCCCTTATGAACGCCGATTTCCTCTTGCTCATAAGTACTTACCTGATAAATAGGAACGTTAACCGCGCCAGTATGAGGATCGGTAGGGAGTCCACCGTGAATCAGTTTTGTTTTGCGTCTCATTTTTATATCCCGCCTTCATATATTTTTTTGCTCAGATAACGTTCACTGCTATCTGGGAAAATGGTGACAATATGTGCACCATCCGGTGCGCTCTCTGCTTCCAGTAAAGCAGCGTGCAGGGCTGAACCGGAGGAACTGCCCACGAGAATACCCTCACGTTCCGCCAGTTCCTTGACGCGGTTGAATGCGTCCACATCGCTTATGGTATGAATGGCATTAAAATAGCCTTTGTCCACAAACTCAGGGATTAATTCCATGCCGATCCCTTCTGTTTTATGAGGGCCTGACTCGCCACCATTCAGAATGGACCCTTCAGGCTCTACGATGACGGTTTTAATGGCTGCATTTTGCTCCTTAAGATAACGCGAGGTTCCCATAAATGTGCCCCCTGAGCCTGCTCCAGCCACAAATACGTCCACTTTACCATCCAGATCGTTCCAAATTTCAGGTCCCATTGTCGTATAATAAGCCTCTGGATTATCAGGATTGCTAAATTGCTGTGGCAAGTATGCATCTTTGATCTCTGCAGCCAATTGCTTTGTTTTTTCAATGGCTCCCTTCATCCCCTCACTTGTCGGGGTATGAACGATACGTGCTCCCAATGCCTTCATCAAGTCCTGCTTCTCCTGGCTGAACTTCTCAGGCACAGCAAAAATAACCGAGATATTATAATGAAGCGCGGCCATCGCAAGACCAATACCTGCATTGCCTGCTGTTGCTTCTATTAAAGTCCCGCCCGGCTTCAACTGGCCTGTCTTTAACGCTTTTTCAATTAGAGCCTTTCCCACTCGGTCCTTTACACTACCGCCAGGGTTCATAAACTCCAACTTGGCGAACAGGCGAATTCCTCTAGGTAGAGAATAGCTATTCAGTTCCACTAATGGCGTGCGCCCAATGAGTTCAAGGGTATTGCGATATACATTCATAATTTCAAGCTCCTTTTAATAGCGAATCCAAAATAAACCAACGGTCAAAAATCAGCGCCCATTGTCGGAGAAATTCGCTGTCTTCTCCGAAAAACATAGTAATGCGGTAAGTATTGATGCAATAAGATTTTATGTGTATTTGAAGCTTTTGTCAAATGGACCAGTCACAACACCCACACCCTTGATATCCTGCCTCGATATGATGGAGAATAATCTCTCAAAATACCCATTTCTAACATAGGAGGATGCCATCTATGGGTAAGCAATGCTTAAAGATAGCTGCCGTATATTTTGCCCTCAGTGCGCTGCTCAGTGCAATCATTGGCGTGTCAGGCGATTATAGCCTGTCCCCTATTCAGTCTCATATCCATTTACTGGGTTGGACGACTCTTGGGATCATAGGTCTAATCTATGTGGTCTTTCCTGCACTTTCAGTTACGATCCTGGCACGTATCCATTTTTGGATACATAATATTAGTTTGCCAGTGTTGATATTGGCAATCATAGGTAAAAATTACGCGATTGCAGAGGCTGGAGGGTGGGTCGTCATAGGATGGGTGGTATTCGCGGCGGGTATTATGCTGTTTATGGTGAATGTGTGGGACAGACTTCGTTAGAGCACATAAGTTTCTTCACTGGTCATAGAAAAAGAAGCCTGGTCATTGCCAAGGCTCCTTAATATTCTCATTATAGGTTGCAGTATATAGCTGTGCTAGCTAAGTGCCCTTACTGTTAATTTACTGCTCCATCCTGTACATGTTCTTTACAGAAGTTTTCAACTGCTTGCAGCTCATCCTCTTCAAGTTCAAGCTCAATGTAACGATCCGTTGCTTTTTCAAATAATTCATACTTCAGCAGTCTTGTCTTTCCTTCGTCTACTAAATAAAGAGCACGGATATATATTCCGTTTTCAGTGTATAGCTCGTCGTCTTCCTCTACCTCTATCTCAATGATAAATTCATAACGCTGTCCACTCAAAATACCAAAAGCATCTTTAATTTGATCTACTGTATATGCTGTAAAATTCAACATGTTTTAATTCCCTCCGGATTTCCTTCAATTACGGTGCATTCTACGCCCGCAGGCAGTAGTTGTTCAACTTGTGTGCGTACTTCTGGACGATTCAAATCCTGACCCATGATCGAGATCCAGCCCTGATCATTACGCGAGCGAATTAAACGCCCTATCCCCTGTCTAAGCCTAAGTGCCATGTGAGGCATATCTATCTCATTGAACGGATCTGCTGCATCCTTGCGCAAAGCCGTAAAAACCGGATCGTTCGGAGGAAATGGCAGCGACCAGATGATAACATGTGACAGGGATGGTCCAGGGATGTCCAATCCTTCCCATAATGTAACAGCGCACAGCACACTTTCCTCATCATTCTGAAAAGCGGAGATCAGATGGCTGATTTCAGCCGAACCTTCATACAGAAAACGATAGGCAGATGCCTCTGGGTAAGCAGCGAGCCCCCTTTGGAAGGCAGTCAATTCCTCCTGAGAAGGAAACAGGATAAGCGCTCTTCCCTGCGATTTCTTCAGTAGCGTCAGCGCTCTCTGGATTGGATTATGTTCCGGTTGCAGCGGGTACAATGCCGCTTGCATCTGATCACTGTAGTCATAAGGTGAAGCGACGGAAAACGTTAACGGGTTTTCAATACCCAGACTCTGCGCCATATAGTCAAATGAACCCTCCACGGAAAGTGTAGCCGAAGAGAATACGATTGGAATATGCTGCGCAAATACTCGTTCTTTGAGAATCTCTTTTACCATCTTCGGCATAACCACAAGCGTTAATCCATCCTGGTCCTCCGTCACCCACGAGATGAGAAGTTCAGGACGCTTAAACAAAGCCAAAGCAGTTTGAATCATTTCCAAATGTTCTTCTACAATTTTGACTTGATACTCATCCAGAGAGAATAACCCGCTTTCAAACACAAGCTCTTCCTCGATCGTGCCGATCAGTTCACCAAAACGGTTCACCTCCCGAATCAACGATTCATTCAGGATAAACTCCTTGCGATTAGACCCCTGTACTGGCTGACTGTTCTTATTGAGCCCGGCGAACAATGCCTCGCTTTGGGAGATTGCATCTTCGATCGTCATGGCCAGTGATTCCCGCACTTCCCCCTCTAGCAGTCGGGTAATAATAGACTCAAATTGAGTGTGCTTAAGCTTGTAAGTAAGCGCATTTTGTGCCGCTGTCTCCAGCAAATGCCCTTCATCAAAAACAACAGAGCTGTGCTCTGGCAACAACGGCAGCTGACCCTCGCGCTTTCTCGCTTCGTAGGTCCATACATGCTCCATGTAAAAGTCGTGAGAGCAGATGACCAGATCTGCCGCTTTGCGGTAATGATCACGAGACAACGTCTGTCCGCAACGATGGCGCTGATGACAAACGAGACAGTCTTGAAATACATCCCATCCCAGTCTGCTCCACTGTCCATCTGTTAGCTCGGGATACTCTTTCCGGTTCCCGTATGGAGTGAAGGACTGTAACGTATCTGGAAAATGAACAAAATCAGGCAGACCCTGATAAATATCGCGGAAAACATCCGCGTCCTCATCCAGTCCGCTTCGCCCCTCATCCAGCTTGTTCAGGCAAATATATTGATCCGGTGACTTCCCCAATCGGGCATCAATCGTCAAGCTTAAATGCCGTGCCAGCTTGGCGATATCTCCTTCTGGCTTCACCAGTTGTTCAATCAATGATTCATCCGCACAGGCGATAATCGCCGGTTTTCTCATGTATCGGGCATATGCAATAGCGTACAGCAGGTATACCAGCGTTTTGCCAGTGCCTACACCTGCTTCTGCAAAAATGGTCTTTTTTTCCTTATAGGCACGTTCCAACTGGAATGCCATATAAATTTGTTCATCCCGAACCTCAAAGCCGACTTCAGGCAAAACTTCATAAAATACATCTGCAATCCAGTCACTTGCCTGCTCAATAAACGGCTTGGACGGATCAAAGGCAAAAGGGTAAGTAGTCAATCGGGCTGTGCCTCCAATTCGTTCATAATGTGCATCCTTTCATTATAACTCAAAATAAGCTAAAAAGAACATGTAAACTGTAAGAACAACTTACATTTTTTATTTTGTTACAATGGAATTTTTTCATGACATAACGAAATAGCAAGGAAACCAGCCAATGCTTTCAGGCACTGGCTGGCTTCTTTTTCACTTTTGCTGCATAAAATCTGGAATTTGTTCCAGCAATCGTTCTATTTATTATTCTCTTTATATTACAAAATATTCCCTTTTCTGCAACGACAATTCCCTTAATTCGTGATATTAGAAGCCACTGGTGGCAAGGGCGAGTCATGCTCATATCGTCGCAATTCTTTTTTATTTACAACCAAGGTGCTGGCACATAAATCGTGCACTCCTTGTTTTTTTGCCGTAAAAGCAACCACAATATAAATAATATGAACAAGAATAAAAGAAATGACTTTAATCCAGTACCGTCCGGACGCGTGTAAGAATCCTAGGCGGTTTCCTTTGCTGTTAACTATAACTAGAGAAAACACAAGCTTCCCCGGTGTAGCCTGTACTTTCGATGATTCCCAAAAACCACAATATAGCCATGGTAGCACCAGCCAAAGAATCAGCGGCATCCAAATAAAAAATTCTAGTATGAAACCCGTCTTCTCTATATTCAGAAGAACTGGAATTATGGAAAATGTCCCCCCAACTAAAAGGACTATGGCAAAGAGAATGACCAGATCAATCACAAACGCTACCGTTCTCACCCAAAATCCTCCATAAATCTTTCTTACCCTATCACTTGTTACTGTCATAATGATGCATAACTCCTTTGTATTCGTTAAAATCCATTTTATTCCTTTATCCAAGAAGATATCATAGGCTCAACTCCCTAAATTGTCAATTTACAAAGAAACGCTCATAAACAAGTAAAAGGACCTATTTTCATGCATCAAGATGAAAATTTTCATTTGTAATTAAGAGCTTATATACCATGATCTTCATCTGTTTAGGCACGAAAAAATGCCGCTATGGCTCTTATCTACCTATATGTAGTACTTTGGCATCGAATTAAAATCAGCCTTTTCACGCATAAAAAAACAGCGTATGTGTAAATGGGTTTACACATACGCTGCCTCACTATTTATTATATCGATTTGACAAGCAACAACTCAGCTCGAATGAGCTTGTTCCTGACCATCTTACTCACTATATTTTTTGCCCTCTACACTAAACAAACCTTCCTCACCACGCAGCTTTGCCAATGCTTCGACAAAGAAGTAATCACCGTAGATAATGGGCACATTGATGTGTCTTTGCTCAGGATAATGTACGGTTCCGTTCATCAGCAATCCCTCATGTTCTTCGCCCCATGCCGTACATGTGTGATGCAAGCCTTGGAGGATGGATTCTGCAGCTTTTGTAAATTGCTCTGCACGTGCCGAATATTTTGCTAGT
Organism: Paenibacillus sp. TSM33; assembly: GCF_056099025.1. NCBI lineage: Bacteria > Bacillati > Bacillota > Bacilli > Caryophanales > Paenibacillaceae > Paenibacillus > Paenibacillus sp. TSM33. The sequence goes on along the minus strand of NZ_JBLZXB010000010.1, from coordinate 1,410,114 downwards.
TCCAGCAAACCGCTAGCTGCAATGGCCGCAGCTGACGAATCCCATGCTTCGCGGTGTCCTTCTTCTGCTCTAAAGTCCCATACAGGCAGGCAAGCATCGCCCAACTGGGACAGGAAAAAGTCAGCCGTGTTCTCGGCCACCTTTAAATAACGCGGATCGCGTGTGTATCCATACGAAAGCGTAAAACCGTACAAAGCCCAAGACGTGCCACGTGCCCAGGCGGAACCGGGAGCAAATCCCTGTCCGCCATGCTCAGCGACCTTTTTTCCAATCTCCGGATCGAACTCAACCACATGCGCAATGGAGCCGTCCGAACGAACGAACTCACGTGCCACGGTATCTGCATGCTGGACAGCGAGAGCCGCAAAGCGTGGATCTCCACTTTCCTCCGAGGCCCAATAGAGCAAGGGTAAATTCATCATACTGTCTATAATCGCAACACCCCGTGTATCCATATCCTTCGAGTGGAAGTTCCACGCGCGAATAAAGCGGCCATTTACGTTAAAACGGGCAGCCAGCAATTTAGCAGCCAATAACCCCCGTCTTCTTGACTCTGAATCTCCAGTCAACCGATGGGCGGCCACACCGCTGAGCAGCCAAATAAAACCGAGATCATGGTCTACAGCTTCGCTATTGTAGAGTATTTTTTCCAACCGGGCCTCACACCGTTGTGCAATTTTGGCAGACTCCCAATCAGGACGTGCCCGATGGGCCAGCCATAGCAGTCCCGGATAAAAGCCTGCTGTCCACCACGCTTCCTCACGATTATCATAACGTCCACCCTCTGCAACATGTGGAAAGGCGTCCCCCAGTCTTGCCGCCAAGGCAAGCGTTTTATCCAATGCCAGCTCCCACGATTGCTCCATCCACGCTTCTGATTTTGTCATTCCTTTTTCCCTCTCCCTTTCTACAGGATTGAAGATAACTATGGCTCCCGAACCATCTATTCAGGTAACCGAATGATAAAGGAAATGCGACTGCCGCCACACTCTAGACGTGCTCCCTTAAGTAAACCATTTCGGCAGGCTACGGCAGTCAATTCATCCGGCCATACCACGTTTGTTCCTTCCGTCGTGGGGATGACTTCAAGACTTGCGCCTGCGTATTCTACGTGAATGCTTTCGGTTTCTTCCCCGGCTGCCATCACATGATGAATCACACTTCGTTCCCGACCGTCATACGCCATCAATGGAATAAGTGCCCCCACATTCTGAATATTGCCCTGAAGCTCATACGACACTTCAATTTTGCCGAGCACCTGACGATAATGCGTTCGGATTTCCCTCACCCCCGGGAATGGACCTTCCCACAGCAGAGTGAAATCTGTCTCTCCATCAGACGCTGAGCTGCGCTCCATCTGTACGTTTCCTCCGCCATCCTGCGGATCAATCCCTCCATCACGATCGAATTCCAATGTACCGGGGATTCCTTCTGACAAGCTGTGCCATTTTCCGTCTTCGGTTTGCCAGGCTGGTGTATAGCTCAGCGGAAAAATATCTCCCTCCGCGAAACCCGTAAAGCCGCGATCTGCGTGTCCTGCTGAGGATGGGCCGATCAGAGACGGCAGCGCAGAACGTTGAATACGTACGATGCCCGGAATATTGTACGGATCGTTGATTGAGGTCTGCACAAGCATTTGCTGCCCGTCTACAGCTGCAATGACTGTCTGAAACCAGCCATCCGTTGCCAACACACGGCTGCCGATCTCCGCTGGGATAGAGGTCGGAGGAATACGATCAATCTCCTTCCCATGTAGGACGGTATGGGCCAGCACCGCTGCCGTCCACAGGCTGTAGCAGGTATGATTCGAGTACACCTCAAAGCCATGGCGTGCCTCAGACGAATAATGGTTGCGGACGATATGCAGCTTGCCATCATCGGTCTGCCATCGGCTAATGGATTGCCAGCATAGATCTGCTGCCCGACGAAATGCACCTGCAAGCCCATGCTCGCCTGCTGTATACGCCTGCTGTGCATGTGTTGTAAAAACAAAAGCCGCAGCAGCTTCGTTCCATTGGTGCTGCGCGCTTCTTCCACGCGGAGGAATTTCCCCATGCGGGGATAAAGTCAGCAATGAGCTAAGTGCTCCCCTGCGAAGGTAGTCACGCACTTCGGGAGCACAGCCGCCATTATATCCGCTCTCCAGCATCACACCCAGATGAAACCGTGTCACGATATCGTAGGCGAATGGGCTATTGGGCCGATCCAGCGGACCATCTTGGTACAGCCCCAAACCGGTAAAGCGAGGTAAATGGTAGTTGCGGATATACGTCTCCATCCACTCAAAATCGGCTGCAATCCCTTCAGTGGCACGCAAAAACTCGCCGGAAATCATGATCGCGTTCCAGTTGATCATCCGGTTTGGATTTTTCATTTTGCTCATCGTAAAAATGTAAGTCTGCTCAGGTTGAATCCTGCTCAACTGCTGCTTCCAAGCCGTGGCTTGCTCTGGCAGCAGATTTTTAAGGATACGATACGCCCCCATCATCATAATTGGAAAAAAGTCCGGGTGATGATCCGGCGCTTTTTCGTCCACTACACAGGCTATGCTATGAGTCAAGGCCGCAGCAGCAGATTCGAGTAAATCATGCCGGCCTTCTTTGACCAGCACAGCCGCAGCCAACGCATAGGATGGAGTGGAGTAATACCGTTCACTTTCAGAATGAGGGTCAATGATAGCTCCGTTTTCATCTTGATACAAGGCATATGCACGAACCAGCTTTTCCAGCACAGCCAGCTTACGCTCGTGTGTCCATCCATCATTTTCTCGGTTTGGTGCGCTTTCCACCTGTTGTATAAATCTCTCCAGTTCCGTCTGCCAAGGGTATACGCTGCCTGTTTGAAGCTTATTCATTCTGTATGCCTCCCATTCAACATGAAGATTGATGTATGGTAAAAAATAGATTGCATTCGATACTTGTTGAGCCGCTCCAGCGATTGGAGTCCAGGTGCAGCGATGTCTTATAAAATACAAAGGGCACTCCGTCATGCTCTATATGCTTCACAGCCTCCAGCCTCTGTCTCAGCACGCCAGCATCATAATCTAGCCTAACCACTGCATTCGTTCCCTTCCATTCCACGAAGCCTACTCCTGTAATGGGCTGAATACGGCTGATCAAAAGCTCCTCCACATCCCACGGCTTCACGTTCATACCAGACGTTTCAAACTCAAAATGATCTGTAACAGTAAGCCTTGCTCCCTCGTTTCCCTCCAGTACACTCCAGGCAAAGGAACGGGTGAAAACAGCCAATTCATCTACAGCATATGCAGATGTCAAATCGAGCTTAAAGCTTGTAACTTTCTGTGCTCCCTCCTGCTCATCCATAGCAACATCCAGCACGACCGCCCTTGCTTTTGCCCCGGATTGCTGCACGGTCCCATTGATAATAGGCACGGAATGGCTGCTGGAGGAAATATTGATAATCGACTCCCGTCCCGATGAAAAATAGGCTTTCGTGTACAAGCCTGCTCCCAGATCACAGAGTAAATTTTCGCCACCACCATGAAGGATGAAATGTCCAAGATCATTATGATTGTGCGGCTCATTGTTATGCCCAGCCTTAGCTGAAAATGCAAGTACGACATCTGAGTTATCCTGCAGCTTCCCAGGTTCACGATGACTGGAACTGAGGCTACGGCACATCAACCAGCCAAGTTGCGGCAAATAATCGATTACGGCTTCACCGCATCCATACACCAAAGGATTCGTCCAGACTAGGTTGCGCAATACATGAGCCCAGCGGCGACACGGATCTTCCAACAAACCAGGTACGCGAAAAGAAAGTGTAGATGGGCGTCCTTGCAAATAATTCACATGAGAGATGAGTCCGGAAGGTAACCGTTCAGTTTCACTACTGTCTGAATAATTAGCGAAAATACCGTCCGACAAATGGACCCGTTCTGCGAAGGCAGCGATTTGACTTACCTTTTCCGAGTTCAAAATATCCACAGCTCCCTCGGTAAGCTCACGCAGCATATCGGCAAAATATATAAAATATCCAAAGCCATATACCCAGTAACCTACGCCTTCAGGACATCCCCCGTCCTCTCTGTAGCCTGCCAAAAAACAATCCAGTGCGCCCAGCATACGCTCGATGGCTACCGCTTTGGAAAAATCGTCTTTTGCCAGTAACAATGTCGCAATTCCGCAACCGGAAGCGCATACTGCCGACCAGTTATGCTCTACCGTTTCCCAATCAAAATGGTGAGGCTGCCAAAAAACAGCTTCCAGTACACGGCGCTCAACCTCTTTGTGCACCTGAACGACTACGTGATCAGCCAGCTTTTCTCCAAGCAGCAATAAAATTTCAACCAGCATTTGCGCTGTTTCGGACGCGAATAAATCCACCTGCTGCCAAGGCGGTGTTACAGTGTCCTCTTCGTTGACATGTGCAGGAAGCGCCCAAGTGTACTCGCTGCATATGTCCAGCAGTCCGCTTTCCACCTCTTTCATCTTCCGAGGCTCCGGATCGGCAACAGCTGCCAGCACGATAGCAACTAGTCGTCCGCGCCGTTCAAAGTATACATCCTCATACGGCTTGCGCTCCCCTGTATTAGCAAATTGCCGGAACAGAGACAATGGTAGTTCAGGCCAAGGTGCTTCCCGAACATCATTGCAGATGCGTTCGATATCCTTCCAAAGCTCGGCGTATGCCGGTTCATGTACAGTTGCCCGCAGCCTTTGGGTCCAATTGCTCCTTAACCGTTGTCTTGCTGAATCCTGCACTCCGCCAGCCAGCGCGTTGACGAGCCGCGAAGCAGGCCAAGCCTCCTTCAGAAGACTCATTTGCATTTCCTCCCCATGAGAAGCATTCGTTTCACCTTCTTTTTGTTAACGCTTTCATTGTATCTAACAATCAGCCTAAATTCAAAGGGGTAGGAATACAATTGGAAAAATATAAAAGAACCTCCACGCCACGTTGTCATGGTCATGAAGGTTCTTATTTACATTCTTAAGCTCCGTCCAAGTTCGCTTTAATCCATTTCTTTAAACTTTAGGCTTCTCTTGTTTCCAGTTTCTAATCCCATCATCCTCTAGAATCCCCAATGCGGCATCTGAAATATTAGGATCACGCAACAGAGCATCCTCGACTCTAAATTTAATATCATCAGCATCGGCTAGCGTCATGCCCGAAGTAAGCTCGATCACCCCTTCGACGTGATAGTAACGCCCCTCCTGCAAAATACGCATTTGAGAAATATCGGTCACATGTGTATCTGCCAAGATAATGGAAGCCACACGTTCTTCGATATCAGGAGGTGCAGATACACCAATCAAGCCCACCATGTTGTCATAACCGACCCGGAACGCTACACCAACCATCAGACAACCGATGAGAATACTCGAAATCCCATCCAGCAGCTTAAAATCTGTCAGCGATGTGACCACTACAGCTAGCAGGGCGAGTACCCCACCTGTCGTTGCAACCAAATCCTCATAGAACACCAAACGGGTTGGTGGTGCAGCACGTCCCACATGACGAAAGGCAGAAGTAAAAATACTCAGTCCCTTCGCTTCCACTCTGGATTCATGCAGCACTTCTTTCATCGCTTTGCTCCATACAAATCCGTCAACCACCAATGACAAAACCAGCACCACTACATTAATCCAAAATCCATGTGCAGATTCAGCCGGATGCTGTAGCAAATGAATTCCTTCCAATACAGTTTCGTAGGCCATAATCGTTACGACAATAACGGCAACCATACAAAAAAGATTAATTACTCGTCCGAAGCCAGTAGGAAACCGTTTCGTAGGTTTTTTCTCTGCCAATACACTGCCCGCAAATACAAACATTTGGTTCACTGCATCCGCTATGGAATGCATCATTGTAGCAAACATAGAGCCGCTGCCTGTCAAAGCAAAAGCAATCCCCTTAATCAGGGCAATGCCGGTATTACCCAACGCCGCCGAGCCTGAAGATTTATTTCCTTTTTTGACCATACTCCAAAAGGAGTCCTCTCTCTGTTTCACTTCCATCTTGTAGCTCCTCCTGAGGTATACATAATCTGACATATCCACATTATGTAATTGTTTGTTATGTATTATTTTTAACCCGTCCATATTCTACCTAACCAACTGAGGAGAATCAATAAAAATGATAATATATTCCTTCGAAAAAAGAATGCCCCATGCCACCTACGGCATGAAGCATTCTCGTTACAACCTACTATCAGACAAGCTATACAAACAATTAATCGGTTTCTAAATTACCAGCTAGATTTCGTAATGCCTGGAATTTGGCCTTTATGGGCCAGCTCACGGAACGCTATCCGGGACAGCTTGAATTTGCGCAGGTATCCTCTGGGTCTACCTGTCAGCTCGCAACGGTTTTTCAAGCGGGTTGGAGATGAGCCCCGAGGAAGCTTTTGCAAAGCTTCATAGTCCCCTTTTGCTTTTAATTCACGTCTCAGATCCGCATATTTCGCTACAATTTCCTGACGTTTCTTCTCTTTTACGACTTTCGACTTCTTGGCCATGTACATTTCCTCCTTGTTATATATGCCAATCATAAAGGTTCCCCATCGCGATCACGGGACGGAAGGGCACAAATATAGACATGCTCATACGTTTTAATAGTAATTATTACGATTAATATTTAATATACCTCTGCTTCAAGTGAATTGTCAACCCAAACGATCAAAACACTATACAGCAAAAAGCCGTTGCTCTAGCAGAACCGTTTCATTGCGGTGAACGGTCTGCCGTGTCAACGGCACAAAACTTGCTGACTTAACTTCGTTCATTCAGCCAAATGGCAGGCCACCCAGTGATCTGGACGTGCTTCACGATAGAGTGGGATCTCTTGGGAGCAGCGGTCGATTGCAAAAGGGCAGCGAGTATGAAACTTGCAGCCCGAAGGCGGATTCACCGGACTTGGAATATCCCCTTTGAGCAAAATACGTTCTCTTTTCAGCTTCGGCACTGGTATAGGTACAGCCGACAGCAACGCCTTCGTATACGGATGCAGCGGGTTGCCGAATAGCTCGTCACGCGAAGCTGTTTCGACCATAGAGCCTAGGTACATCACGCCAATACGGGAACATAAATGTTCAACTACGCTCAAATCGTGGGAGATGAACAAATATGTCAGACTCCGCTCGGCTTGCAATTTGGCAAAAAGGTTAATAATCTGCGCCTGTATGGACACATCCAGCGCCGACACCGGCTCATCAGCGATGATCAGATCCGGTTGAAGCGCCAGCGCGCGGGCAATGCCAATCCGTTGACGCTGACCTCCCGAAAATTCATGCGGGAAACGGTCGATATGATATTCCGACAATCCGCACAGCTTGAGCATGTCCAGCACGATCTGCCGGACCTCCTCTTTGGTAGCTATACCATGGTCGAGCAGCGCCTCACCAATGGCATCTCCGATCCGTACACGCGGATTCAGTGAGCTGTACGGGTCTTGAAAGATCAGCTGAATTTTGGGGCGAAGTTCCTGCATCCCTTTGACTGATAAGCTGTGGAGATCCACCCCTTTGTATTTTACGGTACCATCTGTTTTATCCGTCAATCTAACAATCGTGCGGCCCACCGTGCTTTTACCGCTCCCCGATTCCCCCACCAGGCCGAAGGTTTCACCCTGACGGATCGTAAAGCTTATATCGTCTACTGCCCGCACATATCCTGAGGTACGGTTCATAAACCCAGACTTCACCGGGAAGTATTTTTTTAAACGGTCTATTTCCAACAACGGCTCAGCCATGAACAACCGCCTCCTCATATAACCAGCAGGATGCTTTCTGCTGAATTGAAACTTCTTTTAATGTAGGCTCCTTTACACGACAAATGTCCATGCAATGCCCGCAGCGGTCATGAAAATAACAGGAAGTCGTCAGCTCCAGTGGGTTAGGTACCTGTCCGGGGATGGAATACAGCTCCTTTTGGCGCTGATTAAGCACCGGTTTGGACTTGAGCAAACCCTGTGTATAGGGATGCTTGGGGTGATTGAATAGCTGCACCACTTCGCCTTCCTCGACAATCTTGCCTGCATACATCACGATGACATAATCTGCCATCTCTGCAACAACACCCAGATCATGGGTGATTAGCATGAGCGACATATTGGATTGGGCTTTAAATTCACGCAGCATGTCGAGAATCTGTGCCTGAATTGTTACATCCAGTGCCGTGGTCGGCTCATCCGCAATAAGCAGCTTGGGTCCGCAAGAAACAGCAATGGCAATCATAATTCGCTGCAGCATCCCTCCGCTCAGTTCATGGGGATAGCTTTTTAAAATCTGCTCCGGTCGGGATATGCCGACCTGTTCAATCAGCTCTAGCGCCCGCTTGCGAGCTTGCTTTCGGCCCATCTTTAAGTGCTCCATCAGTGGCTCCGACAATTGTTCACCAATGGTCATAACCGGATTTAATGAAGACATCGGCTCCTGAAAAATCATGGAGATTTCATGTCCGCGAATCGTGCGCATCTCATTTCTACTAAGCTCTAGCAGATCGGTTTCCTCAAAACGGATACTTCCGCCTGCCACTTTACCACCGGGCCTTTGAATTAGGCCCATGATCGACATAGCGGTAATACTTTTGCCGCAGCCCGATTCACCAACAATGCATACCGTCTCCCCCGGCTTCACGCGAAAGCTGATATCATCCACCGCTTTGACCGTTCCTTCTTCTGTATAAAAATGAGTGCTTAAATGTTCAATGGAAAGTAAATTATCCATGGTGCATGATCACCTACCTCTTATGTTTCGGGTCGAGTACATCCCGCAGCCCGTCACCCAAAATATTAATAGCGATGACTGTTGCAAAAATAGACAGGCCTGGTGGTATCCACAACCAAGGTCGTTGCTGAAAATCCAGCACATTGTTGGCGGCATCAATCATATTTCCCCAAGTCGGTGTCGTGGGCAGCACGCCAAGACCAAAGAAGCTGAGTACAGATTCACTCAGGATGGCTCCGCCAATGTTCAATGTAGCGATAACGATCAGCAATGGCAAAATATTCGGCAGCAGATGCTTAAAAAGCTTTCGGCGATTCGATAGCCCTAGTACCGTCGCTGCCTGCATAAATTCACGTTCTCGCAAACTAAGCATCTGACCTCTCACCATCCGTGCAATCCCCGGCCAGTTGACCAGACTCAGCATCAACATGACGATATACATCCGTTGATCAGGCGGAACCTTCCAGTCAGATAACAGCGCACCCATAATAAAAAGCAATGGCAAACTGGGTATAGTTAGCAGCAAATCGGCAATGCGCATAATGATTTGATCCACAATTCCGCGAAAATAAGCGGATATAACTCCCAGTGTCGCTCCCAAAACGACAGACAACACCATAGAAGCCAAACCCACGGTAAGAGATATTTGACCAGCCTGCATCACACGTGTCAGCACATCCCGTCCCAGCTTGTCTGTTCCTAGCCAGTGATGGATATTCGGCGCTTTGTTCATTAATAATATGTTCGTTTTATTATCGGAATAAGGAGAAAATAACGGACCGATAAAACAGAGCAAAAACATAAATACCACAACGAGCAGTCCAGTCATAGCAAGCTTGTTTCTGAACAGCTGCCGGAGCGCTTGCTGCCACATTGAAGATTTGGTAGTTATTCGCAGTCTGCCGTTGCTCTTGCTCAAATTACTGCTCACGGATGACATTCCATAGCCTCCTTCTTACACTTTCACACGCGGGTCAGCAATGCGATACAAAATATCGGATAACAGCGTCCCGATGACGCTCAATATGGCAATCAGCATCGTAAAGCCCATCAGCAGCGGATAATCCCGAAGCGAAAAAGACTGCATGTACAACTGACCGATCCCGGGCCAGTTAAAAATCTTTTCGATAATCAGAGATCCGCCAAACAAAGCAGGCAATTCAAAGCCAACGAGCGTAATGGCAGGCAATAATGCATTTCTCAATGCGTGTGTAAAAAGCACCTTTCTTTCCTTTAAGCCCTTTGCACGAGCTGTGCGGATATAATCCTGCTGGATCACGTCGATCATATTGCTGCGGAAGTAACGGGTCAGCGAACCCAAGCCCAGCAGTGTCATCACGATCACCGGCAAGGTCATATGCTGGAGAACCTCCTTCACATACTCCATGCCTGTAGCGTTACTGCCCGTATTAAGCATGCCGCCCGGTGGCAGCCATTTCAGATCGACCGCAGCAATTTTGATTAGATACAGTCCGATAAAAAAAGATGGTACAGACATCGCGGCAAAAATCACCACCATGACCATCGTATCGAACCATGAATACTGCTTGTAAGCAGCAACCACACCAATAATGACTGCAATCAGCCAGGTCAGGAAGGTGGATACAATGGCCAACAAGAATGAATTCCAGATGTATTCATTAAATAAGGTTAGCACCGGTTTCTGTTGAGCGAGCGAATAGCCGAAATTACCTTGCAGCGTATTGCCTAGCCAATTTCTGTAACGCTCAAGAATAGGCTTATTCAACCCGTAAATTTCCCTCAGCTCCGCTTTTCTCTCCGGCGACAGCTTCAGATTACCGCTAATGAAATCTCCCGGTGTCATGGCATACAGAAAAAAAATCATCATCGAAGCGGCCAACAAAATGATAATCATATACGTCAGTCTTTTCGTTAAAAACGAGCTCATGACAGGCTCCTTTCAATTCATGGTCGGGCTGTTCATTATGCGTCCTCCATTTGGGAGACCCCTTGATCCGAACCTGATGTTCTTCACAAGGGGCCCGCAAAGGTGGCTTATTTAAGGGACCACTCGAACAGATTACCAGACAAGCCAATGAATGGACTGACCTTTACATGTTCCATTCGACCATTGTAAGCATATACAGTCTTCTTGTAGTTGGTGAAAATAACGGGTAGTTCATCATTTAGCAGTACATATAATTCCTTATATATTTTCTTACGCTCTTCCATATTCGTCGTAGCCAAACCTTTTTCATAGAGCTCTTTGAGCTTCGGATTGTTATATCCCTTGATTTCACCATTGACGAATGGCTCGATTCCATCAGATGGGTCTGTCAGCATGGCTGTCGAGAAGGCGGCGAGATCATAATCTTTACCCTCCACTTTGGCGACCATTGCATTAAAGTCTGCAAATATTTCCGGTTGTAGGTCAACGCCAATCGCTTTGTAGTTCTCAGCCGCAAGCGCGATAAAGGTGTCTGTTTCTGGACGTTTGGAGGTCAGCAAGTGAATGGTCAGCTTCTGGCCGTCTTTCTCACGGATGCCATCACTGCCTTCTACCCAGCCCGCTTCATCCAGCAGCTTTTTCGCTTGCTCCGGGTCATAGTTGTATGGATTGATCCCATCGGTCGTGTATGACCAAAATATAGGAGAAGCTGGAATGTTGGCGACCGCCCCTGCTCCCTGTGCTGCGTCAACATAAATACTTTTACGATCCAGTCCATAGGTCAACGCTTGACGAACTTTTTTATCCTTCAGCTTTTCATTTTCCAAATTGACTTGCAAATATCCGTAGGTGCTCGGGGTGTATGGCAAAATATTCAAAAAACCCAGCCCTTTTAGCTTGTCGATATTTTCCTGCGTTGCGGTGAAAGATGCAAAGTCAGTATCGCCTGTTTCAATAAACTGCCAAGCATCGCCTTCCGCTGTCTTATAAATGAAGTGTTTCGTTTTCGGCTTGCCTTTAAAAAAGTGATCGTTTGCCTCCAGACGAACTTCTTGTCCTGGAATGAATTTTTCCAACTTATACGCCCCATTCCCCAATGGGCTACCATGCAAATTTTTAAAATAATCCAGCTGTCCGAACTTATAATCCTTGCCGTAGTAAGCTTTGGACAATACATATTCACCGAGAATAGTCAGAGCCAGCGCGTTTGGCTTTTCCAATGTCACAGAAATAGTCTGTGGATCCATTACCTTAATTCCATCAATTTGTTGTGCCTTGCCTTCCGTATAGGCTTTGCCGCCTTTAATGTTCAGCTTTCGGATTTGGCTGTCGCCCGGATAGGCTTTGTCATAGATTAACGTCCAGGTAAAAGCGACATCCTCTGCTGTCAAAGGTGAGCCATCGCTGAATTGGGTATCGGGAACCAGATGAAACGTATATGTTAAATTATCCTTGGAAATATCCCAGCTCTTCGCCAGATTGGGCTGCGGAAGTCCCTTCTCATCTACCGTAACCAGCGGAGTCCATAACTGCGAAATGACGTTGCCGTCATAGCCGCTTTGGTTAAAATACGGCGTGAATACTCCGGCTGGGTCAGTCAGGCCTACAATAATGGTGTCGTTTCTTTTTTTGGACACTTCCGGCAATTTGGACATATCAGAAGCCTTTACCAGACTTGTTAATGGTTGCGCTGTAGAAGTTGTCTGTGTGTCCCCATTATTTTGGGCAGTAGTATTGTTGTTGCTTTCCGATCCACCGTTAGAGCAAGCTGCCAGCAAGGTAGAGCTCGCCAGAAGTAGACTGCTAAGTAAAATAATACCCTTTTTCAACATAATCCCCCCGCGTTAAATTATTAAATTCCGATAGAACAAGTTGTGATTAAGAAGATAAACCTCATTATAGGAATTTATTAGGGTTCTGTAAAGGGAGAACTACATTTTTTTATGTAAAGCTCTGCTCATAAATATCTATCCAAATTCTTTTACAAATTAAATAAAACCTCTCAATCCCTAATAGTAGATTGAGAGGCCGTCTCTTACTCATTTGCTATATTACTTTTTTACAGCATGGATATAATGAATCGTTTCGAACGCAGACAAATAATCTGCCCTCTCATCAAAGAAAAGGCTATTTATTGTAGCCGGGGATAGATGTTCATAAATTAGTAAATCTGAAGCCTCTAACATTTCCTCGATTTCATCATAAGCAAAGCATGATTTCATGGGTTCTCCACTTACTGAAGCCATTTTTACCATATTTTCAACTCTATTAGACATGCCTTTTTCTTTAAAAAGGTTTTCATCTGCATAATCAAAAACGATCGAACTTCCCGATGGGACCTTGGTAAACAAATGATTTATTAATCTTGAAATTTCCTCCTTAGTTAAATAATAAGAAACACCCAGAAGGCTAAAGAATGTTTTTTTATTAGCAAACCCTTCATCCAATAGATTGGAATACGAAAATGGATGGGCAAAGTCCATAGAAACCAGATGAAGATTGCTCGGTATTTTTAAATTTGCATGAGCTAACCTTTTCTTTTTAGATTCCTGTGTTGCTGGATGATCCATTTCAAATATTTCTAAGCTATTTTTCAATTCTGGATGTCGGAAACAAAACGTATCTAACCCGGCCCCAAGTATGACATACTGCTGTAATCCTAACCTAACTTCATTAAGTAATACTTTTTCACAATATGCAGCACGTGCTAAGGTCGTTGGAGAAAGTTGAACTTGAGTAATCCATTTTAAAATTTCATCCGGATCATCTTGGAACCTTTGCGCAATATCTTTATTGAAAAACGCTATTCCTTTAATCATATTCTCTCTGATATCTGAAAACTCATTTTGGAAAATTAAATCTTTAGCCATAAAATCATCAAAAATTTTGGGTGTGTCATGTTGACTATGATATGCTCGGCCAAAAGCTGATATTAAGGAAGTTAAACTGGACTCATTTGGCTTCATACATTTATCCTCCTATAAAAACAAAAATAAGATTCCCCTGGCCAGGAGAATCTTATTATAATAAAAATTAGTATAAATTTCAATTATAGCACAAATAAATTATTTTGTCAAGATTTAATCTTATGACTTACCTTCGCTCCATATAGCCAAGAATACTCCCATGCATCTCATCCACAGCCGCAAGCCGTGCACTGTAGCCGAGCAATGTTTCGCCGTCAAAATGTGCATGAATGAAGCCAGCAGCACGGAGCTTAAATATATGATCATGCGTGATTCCCTTAGATAGCTTGAGATGACGGACAATCTCAATGAAGGTTCGCGGGGACTGGCTTTGGTACAAATATTTTAAAATCTTGAGCCTGCTCTTCTCTCCCAAACTTCGAATCATACGATATTCCTGGGGTGATAAAAAATCGTCCTCCCGAACATAAATTCCTGCAGAATAATGGCATAACAGAAGTGACCCAAATTGATAAATCATATTCATCGGCTGAAAATGATATTGCGGTACCAGCAACACCTGCGTCAGTTCAGCGGAAGGCTCGAATAGGAAGCCATTAGTTATACGATCCACCCGCTCCATAGAGCTATATACGTTCTTTTCCCGTTCTCTGCATTCAGCTTCCAGTTCCAAGCCGCTGAGGATCCTTGTATCCACGTGACGAAAATACTCCTCGTTCCAGCCGGATAGCAGTTGCAAAGCAAGTTTACGGAGGTTCTCCATGTCGTCAGACAGCGGAATCCCATAGGCTGATGCCTGTTGTTTTAATTCCTGTAAAGACTGGCTTTCCAAGCGGTCTACGACCTCTTCAACGCCTCCCTGATCAGAAAGCATACAGACAAGTCCATAAATAATTTTCCAGTCTGCGTTGATTTCCATGGACTCCAGCAAAGCGGACAAACTTGGAGACAGCGTTTCACGCACTTGTTCCGCCCACCCGGTTGATAAATCAGTTTTTTTGTAAGCCTTGCGGCAAATAAAAGTGTGTAAGCTGCTGAGCAGTTCAAACACCGGTCCATATGCAACATGTACATCATAAGGAGCATTCACGTCGTGACTCATCGCTTTCTGTCCTCTTTTCTTTCATATCTGATGTCCATTATACATACTATCGTACATCCGTTCATTCTTAGTGATTCATTCATGCGAAAATGAAGGCACAATACTGATGCAAAGCCAAAGCCAGATCCATTAAAGTCAAACTGTTTATCCATAAAACAAAAAAAGGGTATTCGGATTTTATGGTGGAGACAAAATCAAAACATTTGCCTTAAAAATCGGAGAATATGGTGGTATTTTTCTAAAGACTTGATTTGTAGCGATATCTTAGTACAATGGTTTTATGACTACTCAAAAAATAATAAATGACGAGCTCAGAGTCAAAATATTTAAGGCGTTAGCCGATGAAACAAGATTGGACATCATACGAGCTCTATACGCCAGCAAGAACGAAATGAATTGTGGAGAAGTAGGACACATTCGCGATACTACGAAATCGAATACTTCGTATCACTTGCGTGCTTTAAAGGAGGCGAAATTGATCAAGGTACGAAAAGAAGCTCAAACGAAGTATATGAGCATCGATTTGGAGACATTTCAAACTTACTTACCTGGATTTCTGGATACGTTGTAGAAAGAAATTCTTTTTTTATTTATTAGTTCAATAATCTTTGAACTATAGAACTAACTAAAAAGGGTGAATAGAATGATCAAATTAACTGCTTTATTTTTCCTCATCATGTTTGTTATCGGTACGGATACGTTTTTGATTTCTCCGCTCATCCCCACTCTTCAGAGCTTGTTTCATATCCCGACTGAATATTCCGGTTGGATGGTGGGGTCTTATGCTTTAGGTTATGCCATTTTTGCACTGATTGCTGGACCACTTTCCGATGGATGGGATCGCAAAAAAGTAATGCTTACCGGCATGGTCTGCTTCTCGGTTTCAACCATGCTATGCGGCTTTGCCACAGGTTTTTGGTCGATGTTCTTATTCCGTTTTTTAGCCGGGGTCAGCGCAGCATTTACGGCGCCTCAAGTCTGGGCCTCGATCCCTGCTCTGTTTCCAACGCCAAAAATCGCCAAAGTATCAGGATTCGTCATGGCAGGCTTGGCTGCTTCCCAAGCGTTCGGCATCCCTATTGGAAGTCTGCTTGCCTCAACCCATTGGTATTATCCTTTTTTTACAATCGGTGCATGTGCATTATTGGTAGCGGTATTCATCTTCTATGCTTTGCCCGAAATGAAACCAAATCAAGGCCAAAAAACCAAGACTCCGATTTTCAGTAGATACACCCCACTCTTGAATAGCCGAATGGCGAGAAAGGCTTTTCTCGCTCATTTCTTATTTCAATGTGGATTCTTTGCTGCCTTTTCTTTCATTGGAAAATGGGTGACGGATCGCTTTCACCTTTCAATTGATCAAGCAGGATATGTAATGTTTTTTCTTGGTCTTGGGAATATAGCCGGGAGCTTCGGCGGTGCCTATGTGATCAAAACGTTAAACCGTTTCAATACGCTGGTTGTAGGCTTTCTTGTCTCTATCATATGTTTTATTGTTTTGCCTCTCTTGCCGTCGGTTGTGGCTTTCGAAAGTGTTTACTTTTTCATATTCGTTAACATGGGGATCGCTTTCCCCCTAATATTGGGAATGCTGAATTCATTAAATCCGACCATCCGCGGCACGATCTCCAGCTTGGCCAATTCAATCATGTACGCTGCGACAACGCTCGGTTCTTGGATCGCAGGCCTGATTTACGCGACTTTTAACGGTTTTTCCGCCGTAGGCATGTTTGCGGCTATATGCTTTGCCGGTTCGTTGTTATCTTTTATATTCAGCGGTATTTTGACCAGTCACGCAAAAACAAAAAAGGAACTTGCATCATAAATGCATAGAAGAAATTCATATGGATATTCTAAATCTTTCAAAATTCAACATCCTAAGTATCAGTGAGAATGAATTTGATTTTCTAATACAAGTAGTGACGGACTCTCCACCTTTGGCTTGCTCTCATTGTGGATGCATAGCCAACCTCTACAAACACGATAGCAGGGAACAGATCTGTATGGACTTGCCTATTCACGGCAAGCGTGTAGGCCTTCTTTTAAAGCGTCAGAGGTATCGCTGTAGAGACTGCAATCGAACCTTTTGGGAACACTTAGACCACACCATAGACGTAAAGCGAAACTGCACCAAACGATTATTGTCTTATATAGAGAAGCAAAGCCTTAAACGCACGTTTGTCAGCATATCCGAGGATGTTGGATTGCATGAAAAAACGATACGTAATATCTTTCGTGATTACATCAATCGTCTTAAAGAAACGCTTCGATTTGAAACTCCTAATTGGCTTGGGATTGACGAAATACACATTATTAAGCCAAGATGCGTTTTAACCAACATTGAGGAACATACTTTGTTAGACGTTTTGCCCAATCGTAACAAGGAAACCGTTGTAGGCTACCTCTCACGCCTTCCAAATCGAGGACAAATACGATACGTCACAATGGATATGTGGCAACCATATAAGGACGCCGTGAGGGCTATATTGCCAAAAGCTCTTATCATCGTTGATAAGTTTCACGTTGTCCGTATGGCAAACCAAGCGTTAGAAACCGTTCGTAAGCAGCTCCGAGAAGGATTATCGCCAAAAGAACGCCGCGGGCTGATGCACGACCGTTTTATCCTCCTAAAACGCCGTATAGAGCTTACTGAGATGGATAAGATTACGCTTGACCTTTGGACAAAAAATCATCTTTTCTCGGCACTGCTTATGACTTAAAGGAATCATATTTTGATATTTGGGAATGTGATAGCAGACAGACGGCATTCCTTAAATACAACGAATGGAAAGTTAAAATACCAACTGAACTTCAATCCGCTTTTGAACCACTTACAAAGGCTATGAAGAACTGGGAAGAGGAAATATTCGCCTACTTCGACCATCGCATTACAAACGCTTATACGGAATCTCTAAACAGCCTTGTTCGAGTCATTAATCGTTTAGGCAGGGGATACTCTTTTGAAGCCCTACGTGCCAAGATACTCTTTACAGAGGGACTTAAAAAGCAACGTAAGCCTAAGTACCAGAGGCGGTTTGATAGCTACGATCTACGGGAGGAAAACTTCCCGATGCTTAATATGCCACCTGTTGAATTTGTTCGTGAGCCAGAAGAAATAATCTTGCTGGGGATCGATTTTTCCACCTTGATCGAGAAATTGGAGAAGGATCAGCTATAAGCCCTTCTCCACCATAAAAGCCTAATATCCTAAAAAAGGTTATCTCCCACCAAGAATCGCAGGAGACAACCTTTGAATACCTACATTTCTATTCTACGTATCTTTTATCGGGTAGGAAAACGAGAGGTGTCCTTCTTGATCTGGCTCCAGGTATAACGCAACATCCAGGTATCCCACTCTGTTATCTTAGGAGAATTTCCGGCCCACATAATCGTAGGCACAGGGAACCCGCCAGGTGGACGCTCGTGCTCTTCATAGAAATCAGGCAAGCCGAATCCATGCCCCATCTCATGCTCTGTAATCTGAACTTCATCCGAATTCAGGGTGTTCAGGATATAATCATCAGGCATACGTTGTCCCAAGTCACCACCGGCTCCACCCTGAAAATTGGACGTTCCCATAAGTACATATCAAATCGTTTGTCCAGTCCGCCCGGATAAGTATAGTTAGGATCCATAAAATGTTCAAATCTCGACAGTGCATTAGGAGCAACTGGAAGTTTAGCTGGAATATTCGGGTCTGTTTTACTTAAATCATCGGTAATTTTATTCGTGTAAACGAGTTCATCGGGACAATATACCGTCAAACAAAAAGATCCCCTTTCTACCAAGAGGGGATCAGTATCCATAGAGTAGGATCGTGTTCCTACTCTATGGATTTTAATGCCGATTCAGCCAGTGAAGCCAGCAGCTTCGCTGTTCTCGGCAGCGCGCGTTCGTCCAGATCAAAGGCAGGATGATGCCATTCCCGGCTTCCCTCAGTGCCAACAAAGACAAACACACCAGGGATGCTTTTCTGATAAAACCCAAAGTCCTCGCTTGCCGAGGAAGGTATGGGGCGAACGACCTCCAGACCGACCGCTTCGGCCGCCTGCTCCGCGATAACAGCCAACTCACCGTCGTTCAGCACAGGCGGCGGGCCCTCGATCCAGCGGATGGTCGCTTTCGTGCCAAAAGCATCGGCTACGCACTTGACGACCTGCTCGAAACGTTCAGCCACCTGGGCTCGAACATTTTCGTCAAATGTGCGGATGGTTCCGTCCAAATGAGCGCGGTCTGGGATGATGTTCCAAGCATTGCCACTGTGCAGCTTCGTGACACTGATGACCGCGCTATCGAGCGGGTTAACGCTCCTGCTCACAATCGATTGCAGTGCCGTAATGATATGCGACGATACCACAATGGGGTCAATCCCTGCATGCGGAACTGCCGCATGTGTGCTCAAGCCCTCCACCTCAATGTAAAATCCGTCTGCCGCTGCCATTAACGGACCTTCTTTGATGCCGACCGTGCCTACGGGCAGGTCTGGCTTGTTATGCAGGCCAAAAATGGCCTGTACCCCTGTCAGCGCACCGCTGTCCAGTACTTGGACAGCGCCTTTGGCTTTCTCCTCGGCTGGTTGGAATACCAGTCGAACCGTTCCCTTCAGCTGCTGCTCCCGCTGCTTCAGCAATACGGCTGCACCTAACAGGGATGCCGTATGAAAGTCATGCCCGCAGGCATGCATCTTTCCGGGATGTAGCGAAGCATAAGGCAATCCCGTCTCCTCCTGGATGGGCAGTGCATCAATGTCTGCACGAAGCGCGACCGTTGGACCTTCCTGCTGTCCGCCGATTTCCGCTACCAATCCGGTACGCAGCGGCACATCCAGAATCGTTATATTCTGTTCTACGAGCAGGCGGCGAATATAGGCGGTAGTTTCAACCTCCTCGTTAGACAGCTCGGGATAACGGTGCAGATGCCGGCGAATCTCCACCAACTTCTGCTCCAAAATCGGCTCCTTCGTCCCAGTTGATCCACTCATCCCTATTCCTCCTTCCTGAATCCATATTAGTTGAAATTTCCTTAAATCAATAGTATCTAGGACTGCACAGGCAACCCGGCAAAAGCTTCATGCAACAATTCAAATGAGCGCACACGCTTGCCGATATCCCGTATTCCTGTCGTTACGATCAGCTCATCCGCCTGATACTTCGCTTGTATTTCCGTCAGCGCAACATAGATTTCGTCTTTATTTCCTTTGTTAATTTGTGCTTGTGTAACTTCAATGGTATATTCTTCACCCGATTGCTTACCGAATTCCTCTGCACTTTCCAGCGCACCCACCGTAGCCGTTTTGCCACTGGCCAGGTGAATCTTGTACAGCTTCTGCTCACCTGCCAACTCCGCTGCTTCCTCGGAAGTATCTGCCACAATAACCGATAGCGCAAAAAGTGCCTTCGGCTCACGCCCATAACTGTAATCGAAAGACTCCCGATACGTACGGAATGAATCCAGTGCAACCTGCTCACTACTATTAATAAACTGCGAAAAAACATAGGGCAACCCCAAACGCGCAGCAATTCCAGCACTGTCTGTACTTGTACCCAAAACATAAATCTCTGCCGGGGTTTCTGGAATCGGATTCGCCTGTAATCCGGCTAGCGGTCCTTCTTCAGGCGGGATATTATGAATATAGCGACTTACTTCATCAATTTTCTCTTCGAGAGAAGGCGCATCATGCACGTTGCGTTGTAACGCCTGTGTAGATTTCTGCAACCCGCCTGGCGCACGTCCGATGCCCAAATCTACACGCCCCGGTGCAAGAGAAGCTAGCACATTAAAGTTTTCAGCCACTTTATATGGGCTGTAATGCTGAAGCATCACCCCACCAGACCCGATTGTAATACGCTCGGTGCGTGCCAACAAATGGGAAATGAGTACCTCTGGCGATGAGCCAGCAACCTGCTCGGAATCATGATGCTCTGATACCCAAAAGCGCGTGAATCCCAATTCTTCTACACGCTGCGCCAGCTTAATCGTGTTACGAAGGGCCTGTGCCGCCGTTTCACCCTCGTGTATAGGGCTTTGATCCAATACTCCGATTTTAATGCTCATGTCTCCCTCTCCCGTCTAAATGGAATAGTTATATTCTGGTGTAATTCGTTTTAGGAATTGCTGGGTACGCTCCTCTTTGGGATGATTAAAAATAGCGTCCGGTGTGCCTTCCTCGATAATATGACCGCCATCCATAAATACCACATGATTAGAAACATCACGCGCAAAGCCCATTTCATGTGTCACGACAATCATGGTTATGCCTTCCTTCGCAATCTTACGGATCACCGACAGCACCTCACCCACCAGTTCAGGGTCCAGCGCCGAAGTCGGCTCATCAAATAAAATCACCTCCGGGTTCAGCGCTAAAGCACGCGCTATGCCGACACGCTGCTGCTGCCCACCGGATAGCTGGCTCGGATAATGATTCAGTTTTTCGCCGAGACCCACCTTTTCTAGCACTTCAATACTGATTTTTTTGGCTTCCTCCTGCTTAACCTTGCGGACAACCACAAGTCCCTCCATAACATTTTCGAGCACGGTTTTATGCTTGAACAAATGATATTGCTGGAAGACCATAGCCGTCTTTTTACGCAAGGCCAAAATATCCTTCTTCGCAGGTCGCTTGCAGTTCACGGTAAAATCGCCAATGCTGACTTCTCCGTCATTCGGCTTTTCCAGATAATTAATGCAGCGTAGCAAGGTCGTTTTTCCTGAACCGCTTGGTCCTAAAATAACGACGACCTCACCTTTATTCACGGTCAAATCAATGCCTTTGAGCACCTCATGTTTGCCGAACGACTTTGTAATATTTTGCAGACGGATCATGATGCTCGACCTCCATTAAACACATTGATTTTTTTCTCCACCAAGCCGGATATTCGCTCAATCAATACCGTCAAGCCCCAAAATAGCAGTGCTGCCGCAATATACACCTCTAAATATTTCCAGTTGGTAGATGCCAGAATTTCAGCCTGTGCCTGGATTTCTGTGACCGAAACCGTGAAGGCCAAGGTAGAGCCATGCAGCATCCCAATAACAGAATTCGTCAGGTTCGGCAAACTCACCACGAACGCCTGCGGAAATACGATGCGTCTCAATACTTGCCATGTCGTCATACCGACCGCATAAGCCGCCTCAATCTGCCCCTTGTTGACCGACTGGATTCCGGAACGGACGACCTCAGACATATAAGCGCCACTGGTAATGGAAAACGAAATGAGTGCAAATACCATATAAGGTACGTCTTTGGATTGCAGTGACCATCCGAAATGCTTCGCTCCTGCGTCAATCAACAAGGGCAAACTGAAATAAATAAGCAGCAGATGCATCAGCATCGGTGTACCTCGGATAAAAGTAACGTAACTGTGAGAGATTTGCGACAGCACAGGAACGTTATAAATTCGCGCCAACGCCGTTATAATCCCGATGATCAACCCTGCCAGTACGGAAACCACTGTAATGATTAAAGTGTTGGGCAGCGCAGAAAACAATCCTAAAAAGGCGGTGTATACAAATCCAAAGTCCAGACTCATATGCCTTTACCTCCTTTACTCAGACGAGGGCTTCTCAGGTGACGCACCACAAAACCTTTTCGTTTTGCAGGCTCTTTCTGTACTGAATCTCTATGCTCATGCCGGAGAAGCGTATTTTCCAGCACCCTGAATAATTTTTGTACAATCAGACTGATCACCAGATAGATAAGGGACAACGCAATATACGTTTCCACAAAATGCTGGGTAGCCGAGCCTAATGTTTGCGATTTCCCTGTCATCTCCATCGCACCGATGGTAAACGCCAGCGAAGTATCCTTCAGATTGCCAATGACCAGATTGGAAAATACAGGAACAACCACAGCCAGCGCTTGCGGCAAGATGATACGTGTAAAAGTCTGATAGCCTGACATGCCGACGGACTGTGCAGCCTCGATTTGTCCCCGATCTACAGCTCCTACACCAGACCTGATAATTTCAGAAATAAAGGCTCCACTGTTGAGCGCATAGGTCGCTACAGCAAACCACAGCACATCCCATCTGGAGGAATTGATATCCACCAGCTTTAGTAACTCTGGCAGGCCGTAATACACCAGAAACAATTGAATTAGAATAGGGGTTCCACGGAAAAAGGAAACATACACCTGAGAAACACGTTTGAGAAATGGAATGTTATACATGCGAGGCAGCGCAACCAACAGACCAATGATCAGTCCCAACACAAGCGAGCTTGCTACAATAAACAAAGTAATGTGCAAATAGGACAGCATTTTCGGGATAAAGCTAAAAACATAATCAATATTAAACTCTCTGCTCATATGCCTGCCTCCTTTCTATACATCAGCGGTCAGAATACATAAAGTACCCTGACCGCTGAAATGTCCAAGTCTGTCCTTACTTCTTACTGCTGGAACCTTCTTTTTTCACATCCTCCAGGGACTTCGTAAAGTCCTCTCCAAGCCATTTAATGCTCAGCTTCGACAGCGTACCGTCGTCCTTCACTTCCTGAATGGCTTTGTCCAGGTCATCCGCCAATCCTTGCTCATTTTTGTTCAGTACATACAGCACATCCGATTGAGTCAAAGGATCACCGACGGTTTTCAGAGCTACTTCTCCTTTTTCATCGGTGTTAAAACGATTCGCAAAGTCTGTCGTAATGGTCGCATCTATACGGCCGCTCGTAATTTGTTGCACTGTATCATTGGCTGCACCACTCGTATACACGATATTCAGAGCATCCCCGTGGGTTTTGTTATACTCTTTCAGCACATACGCCGCATTACTGGTTGGACTGGTGAGTACCTTTTTCCCTTTCAAATCATCAATGGAATGAATGCTATTATTATCCTTCGCTACAGCCACTCTGTTTAGAAAAATGCTATACGGATTTTTGTTGAACAGATACTTGGCTTCGCGTTCCGGGTTTTTTTCCATTTGATGCGATATCAGATCAATCTTGCCAGCATCGAGACTGAGCAACAAATTTCCAAAGTCCATCGTTTTGAATTCAAACTCGTATTGAGGCAGGCGCTTGTCCAGCTCCTTAATCAGCTCCACATCAAAGCCTGTTAAATTTCCGTTTTCGTCAATAAAGCATACATTTTTAAATTGAGTACCTGTGCCTACGATAATTTTCTTCACGTCTCCGCTTGAACCTGACGCACTAGACGTGTCATCTGAGGAACCGCAGCCTGCCAACACCAGAATGATTGCCATAACAGACAATATTGCAAACCACTTTTTCATATGAATCCCCCTCATCTCTTTGCATATCAGCAGTTTGCGACATACATGGTAGCTATAACATTTGATATTTTACAATTCCTATAAACTTAATTGGTTTTAGGATGTGATTAATTTAACACCTGGAATTCAATACGTCAATGCAACAACCTATAGAACTTTTCTATAACAAAACAGCCTCCCGGAAGCCTTCTGTCAGTGCATCTGCAAAATCCGAGGTCACTGCGCAGTCTTCTTTGGTCGCAATTATGCTAATCTGCATAGAAATCCCAGCCACCTCCGGAACATGAATACGGAACAGCTTCTGATCCTTCACTTCACGGTTCACACAGACATCCGGTAAAAAGGCAATGCCCGCCTCTTGCAATACCAGCTTTTTGGCCGTGACCACATTGTCTACCTGAAAAGCTATTTCCGTTGGCTGCTCCAGTGATTCAAAAGATCGATGAATCCTCATCCAATCTAATGATCCGCATTCAAAAAACACCAGTGTTTCACGTTGGATATCCTGTATGCTAGCCTTACCTGTCTTCGTAAACGGGTGGCCTTCATATACATACAGGGAAATCGGGTCTTCATAAAAGGCAAGCGTGCGAATAGCGGGATGCATCACTTTACGGACAAAACTAATGTCTACCTCACGGTTCAACAGCTTATGTACCAGTTGATCCGTCGTAGCCGTCACAATTTTGTAGTTGATTTCCGGATACCGAGCACGAAGCTTATTTAATATTTCAGGAATAATGTAGTTCGACACCGATATCGTGCAGCCGATTCGAATTTGCTGAGGGGCTTTCTTGCGCTGTTGTAGCTTTTGCTTCCCTTTTTGCAGCACTTGGAGCATCTGCTCCGCATAAGGAAGGAATTTTCGTCCATCCTCCGTCAGAATCGTTTGTTTGCTTCGGCGGTCGAATAATTTACACTCAAGCTCGCGTTCCAGCGTCTGAATCCGGGCTGTGACAGAGGGCTGTGACAAGAACAACGCTTCTGCCGCCTTATTAAAACTTCCATAATGATTCACGTATACAAAGGCTTCCATATTCTCGATATTCATACGCAAGTCCCCCAGTAAGTTTTATATACATTTATCCAATGAGTTAACTTGGTTTTTTGTATCATAAAACTCACTGAACGACCTGTCAATGGAAATATTGAAAATATCTATAACTTTAATAGCTCATTCAGTTCTTTAACAGAACGTTCCAATCGTACAACCAACTCTTCGGACAATCCATATGCTCCACCCGGCAGACGTTCGACCCACTGATCCACCGCATAAACTCCACCAAGAATGTGTCTTCCCCCCAGTGCATTGAGCACCGGCTTCAAGGCATAGTCAATAACCAGCAGATGGGCCAGTGTACCACCGATAAATAAAGGCAAGACAGGTTTCCCTCTCAGACCCTCCTGCGGAACCAGATCCAGAAATATTTTCAATAGCCCTGAATAGGCGGCTTTATATACTGGCGAAGCCACAATGACGGTATCTGCGTCTGCAAGCAACGCAAGCGATGCTGTGACGTCCGGACTATTAAAGTTGGCTTTGATCAAATCCTCAGCAGGCAGGTCGACCACATTCAGTAATGTAACCTCTGCTCCAGCCTCCCGCAACTGCTCAGTTGCATAGTGAATCAAGCCGTACAAACGGGATTGTGTAGATGGACTGCCTGATAGGACGACAACCTTGGACATCTCATTCCCTCCTTCTGTTATGCGTCAACTTTCACTTTGGATCTGGCTGCTGTATAACGATTCTCAGGAATCGGCACGCCCAGGTTTTCACGCAGTGTGCTAAATTCATAATCCTGACGGTAAATGCCACGCTCCTGCAAAATAGGCACAACCAGATTTACGAAATCATGTAGGCCCGTTGGCACATCGGAACCGATAATGAATCCGTCTGCGCCTTTGCTTTCAAACCACTCTTGCACTCGATCCGCCACCTGCTCAGCAGTTCCAATAAAAGAGGTTCTCGGCGTTGCTGAACGCAATGCAACCTCACGCAGGGTCAAATTCTGCTCTTTGGCTGTTCGTTTGATTTTATCTGTACCACTGCGGAATGAATTACTGCCAATACCCTCAAGCTCAGGGAATGGCTCATCCAGCGGATATTGTGAGAAATCATGATGATCGAAGAAACGCCCCAAATATTTTAACGCAGCCTCGATCGTGACTAGATTGGTAATCTCCTCATACTTGCGTTCCGCTTCCTCTGGCGTACTGCCAATAATCGGCGAAATGCCTGGCAAAATGACAATATCCTCTTCTGATCTGCCATAGCGCACCGCACGTTCCTTCACATCACGGTAAAACTGCTGTGCTTCCTCCAATGTTTCATGTCCTGTAAATACAGCATCCGCTTCCTTAGCAGCCAGGTTTTTGCCATCTTCTGAGGAACCCGCCTGGAAAATAACCGGCTGTCCCTGCTTGGATCGTCCAATGTTCAGCGGACCCTGCACAGAGAAAAACTCACCTTTGTGGTTCAGTGTATGCAGCTTGTCGGGATCAAAGAATACGCCGGCTTCCTTATCACGAACGAACGCATCCTCTTCCCACGAGTCCCACAGTCCTTTGGTCACCTGCAAATATTCATCGGCAATTTTATAGCGCTGTGGATGCGATGGATGCTCACCTTTGTTAAAGTTAAGAGCAGAACCTTCCAGCGGGGAAGTCACCACATTCCAGCCTGCACGACCTCCGCTAATATGATCAATGGAAGAAAACTGGCGTGCTACCGTGAACGGTTCGCTATAGGAAGTCGACAATGTGCCGACCAGCCCAATATGCTTCGTCACCCCAGCCAAAGCTGACAAAATTGTAATTGGCTCAAAGCGGTTCAGAAAGTGAGGAATGGATTTTTCGTTAATAAACAAACCGTCTGCGATAAATACGAGATCAAACTTCCCTTCCTCTGCCTTTTGCGCCTGCGTTTTATAAAATTCAAAATTAACACTTGCATCCGCAGGTACATCAGGGTGGCGCCAGGTCGTCATGCTTCCCCCAACACCGTGAATTATCGCACCCAATTTAATCTGTCTATTCTTAGCCATGACTCTTCCACCTCTCTTGAATATAATTGTTATACCGCTTGATTATAACTTTCCAGCACTTTACCCAGCTCTTCCAGATCCGGGTTAAGAAGTGCTTCATATTTGGTATCTCCACCTATCTCTACGACAGGAACATAACGAATCCCATATTTGGTCTCCAACACATCACGCAGTGCATCATTTCCGTCCACCTGGATATTTTCATACGGCTGATTTTGGGATTCCAGGTACGATTTGATCTCTCCACAAAAATGACAGCCGGTTTTGCTCCACACTACAACTTTAGGTTTGGATGACATATACATACCTCCGTGAGTTTAATCTTATAATCCCGATGAATTAAATATGAATTATATCTATAATGTATCCTGCTCCCTCTTTTCCGTCAATCGCTTGTGTAATAGACAATGGTAATTGAACGATAGAAAATTTTAATTTTATATTGTATTTAATCGGTTTGGTGACAGCCTGTATATTTAAATTTAGATAAATTGGAGTTTAAATGGGACTTGGCGCGGACATCCTTGGAATAGTAGCGCCCTTGTGGCGAAATGAAATGAGGTTGAACAAATGCAGGAATGGACCATTGTAGCTTTACGTACGTTATTAGCCATCGTTATTCTTTTTGTGATTACCAAGATTCTCGGAAAACGTCAGGTATCACAGCTTTCCTTGTTCGAATATATAACCGGAATCACCATCGGTAACTTGGCTGCTTCTATACCTTTGGAACGCGAATCCTCCTGGTACTTGGGTACCGTATCGTTAGCCGTATGGGTACTGACAACACTTTGCATTGAATTTTTGCAAATTAAAAGCAAGAAAGTCAGGGATTTATCAGATGGAAAGACGACAGTTCTAATCAAAGACGGCAAAATTTTAGAGGATAATCTGAGAAAGGAACGACTTACCCTAGATGAATTGATGGAGCAGCTACGAAGTAAGAATGTGTTCAAAGTAGCTGATGTAGAATTTGCTCTTATGGAAACTAGTGGCGAAGTCAATGTGCTGTTAACCAAAGACAAGCAGCCTGTGACGCTTAAGGATCTGAATATGCTGCAATTACCGGAGAAGGAACCCACAGCTGTCATTATGGACGGACAACTCATGGAACAACAAATGGCATATATGGGGATTACTCAGCAATGGCTGGATGCCAAGCTAAAGGAAAAGAGTTTGACGGTCAAAGATGTGTTTTTTGCCCAGGTGGACACGCAAGGAGAACTATATATTGACCAATATAGTGATAATGTACAACAGTCCAAGGTACAAGACTCTAATCAAGCTGTACTGACTCTTTTGGAACAATGCACTACAGAACTGCAAAAGCTAGCATCTGGTTCCAGTGAGCAGCAAAGAAAACAGCTATACGAGCAATGCTCACAAAGTTTGAAAGAAGCTATTCAAGAGATGAAACCGATAAATACATCTAATTCCTGACACATACGAATGGCTCGTAAGAATAAACTCCAGAAACACCCCTGCTTTCTATCAAATTTGCTGAAATAAACATAGCGACGCAAAGGTTCTGATGTTCGAAGAAAATAAAGTTGTAGACTGGAGTTGCTGATTTTTACGCGATTGTCCACTTCAAAGGTCGTCAGCTTTTGAGAAATATGTTTTAGACTGACCGACAAATGCAACAGCGGCAGATAAGGACGCGAAAATAAAATCCTAGACTGGCCGCTGTTGTGGTCAACATTCAACTTTCGTGTCCCGTTAGTCTAATAACTCTGCAGTTTGTAAGAAAGCGTCCAGCCGCTCCTTTTGAAGAAGATGATGACGGTAATGCATCTCCACCATCATGAACCATTCGACCGCGTTTAACGCGCCGAAGGCTACGGCCGGATGAGTCGCCTTTCGCTGCAGCCGCTCTGGGTCTATGTTCTGTAGCGACGCCCCAATCTCATGCATGCGGCGCCTTGCTTCCTCCAGCTTGGCGGCAAGCTGCTCCTTGCTCTCTGGCTGAGGAGGCGTATGTTGCAAGTCGGCAGGTACCTGAATGCGAACCGGTGGGAAGCTCCCTTGCTCAAACACAGCATGACCGGCCTCCGTCTTCCCGCCGCCCTCCTCGCTGCCGCCACCGAGCGCCATGCACTGCTCCGCAAGACGGAGCTGCAAGTTCAGCGTGGAATGGGGCAGATGCAGGTACATTTGCCCAAGCGACCATTCGTTCTCGCTTGGCTTGCGACACAGCTCCGCCAGACTATACTTGTCCAGCTCCCGAACATAATGCTTCGAAATCTCGTCGAACCTTACCAAAATATCCTTAACCCCTATGTTCTTGTTCATCAAGATCATCTCCTCGAATACTGAATTACTCTCATCATATGAGAGGGCTCAAGAATAAAGCATATTTGTAGCTTATATCTTTTATACTTTATTTTCCAGTCTAAAACTATATTTTCTAATTGCACCGGCCGCCGTCGCCAGTGCGCCAGTCTATAACTTTATTGATCTCAGTCTTGTTCTTTATTGTTTAGTCTAAAACATTATTATTCGCTAACATCTGACTCTTTCCTAAACGTCATACACTTAGCCAATGGATTTGGAAAATGAAAAATCAAGAAGACGTTTCCAGATGTACCAGAAACGTCTTCTTGATTTTTTTACAGATTAATATGACCCAACAAGGTAAGGAGTCCCATATTTCTTCTTAAATCATTCTCCCAAATGAACTCGTAAGCTGTTGTTTAGTAGTACCAGCCATGCTGTAGGTAATTATACCGAGCGCTTGTAGTCTAAACCCACCATTGTATAAATCATGATGAACTTCTTTCGCCTGTGTCGAACCTATATCAACGCTTGCATAACCAGTGTCAGCAATAGCCCGGTTAATCACCACTATTTCCGCTCATTTCATGGTTGCTGTTCCCCTTTACTGTTTCCTCTTGCAGAGGCAGCAATACTGTAAACGTCGTTCCTTCTCCCACCTTGCTGGACACCGAAATAGAGCCGCTATGCATCTGCGTTATTTTATGGGCGATGGAAAGTCCCAAGCCGCTGCCTCCTGCAGTTCGGGTCCGTGACTTGTCTGCTTTATAAAATCGTTCGAAAATGCGCTGCTGATCCTGTTCGTCGATACCCGGCCCCGTATCAGTAATGCAGACAGTTGCCTGATCACCATGAGATGAAAGAGAAACAGATATGCTTCCACCCTGTGGGGTAAATTTAATAGCATTGTGAAGGAGATTCACCCACACTTGGCCCATTAGATCCTCGTCCGCGTTGACCTCAACGATATGGGTGTCCACAATCATGTCAATTTGTTTAGCCTCCCATTGCGGTTCGCAGGCGAGAATTAGCGATATCAGTTGCTTGTCCAGCCGATAAGAGGATGGATGAAACGGACGCCGCTCCGAATCCAGCACCGCCAGCTTCATGAGATTATCACTTAGCTTGGACAGACGAATACACTCCGTCTCGATAATCGTCAAATATCGGTCCCGCTGCTCCCGATTCAGATTATCGTCCTTGAGCGCCTTAGCAAAACCAATGATCGAGGTCAGGGGCGAGCCAATTTCATGAGATACGTTTGAAATAAACGCCTCCCTCAGTTCCTCCATAGCCTTCAGATTTGCCGCCATATCATTAATGCTGTCCACCAGTTGTACATAAGGATGTGTCCTATCATGATTTCCGTTTCTCGTGCCAAAGTTCCATCCCAGGTTTATGTGAAAATCCCCTTCTGAAATTCGTTTTAAAGCATCGATCATTTCGGTAAAAAAATGCTGTTCCCTAGGCTGGATAAAGCGTCTTACAGTCATGCTGATTATACCGAAGAAGAAAAAGCCAAGTGTCGCATTAATAAGATATACGAGCAATTCATGCGGAGTCCATAACAAGCGTGAATAGATCGCCGCCGTAATAAAATACGCAGCAGTCCAGCTAAGATACAGCACCAATAACACGAGCATGAGTCTTGCAAGGATACGGAGGAACCCCGGTTCCCGCTTCATTGCCTTACCTCCAGCCGGTAACCCAATCCCCGGATCGTACGGATCGCAAAGGAATGGGTTGCCTCCGGAAATCGTTCCCGAAGGCGCTTGATATGCACATCAACCGTTCTTTCGTCTCCCTCATAATCATAACCCCAAATCTGCTCGATCAAATGGTCGCGTGTAAAGGTTTTGCCAGGATAGCTGGCCAGCTTGAAGAGCAACTCAAATTCCTTGCGTGGCAGGGTAATTTCCTGCTCTCCAGCCAGACACTCAAATGTATCGCTACGCAGGACAAGATCTCCGACAGTCACCGATTTTGAAGTCATGATTCGATAGCGTTTTAGTAGAGCCTTGACGCGCGCGACAAGCACCATAGGATCAAAGGGCTTAACAAGATAGTCATCCGTTCCGAGTGCGAAGCCTTTTACAATCTGTGACGTCTCGCCTTTGGCTGTAAGCATAAGCAGCGGCAGGTCAGTCTGCTCGCGGAGCTTACGGCATAACTCCCAGCCATCCATCCCTGGCATCATGATATCGAGGACAAGCAAATCGACCTTAGTTTTATCAAACAAGCGCATCGCGTCCAAGCCATCCACCGCCTCTACGACCTCCAGACCTTCCAGTCTCAGAAAGTGTCTGACCAGTTCACGAATATGCGGGTCATCATCGACGACTAATACACGTGTCATTTTCCCCCTCCTAACTACGAGCTAACTCTGCCTTAAATCTCTCATCCTCGTCAAGAGGTTGCCATCCTATGCTTTACGCATGTAAGCACGCACCGTAAGCGGTGCGAAGATCGCCACAATAACTGCAGCCCCAAGGAGGGAGATCGCCAGTTCCACGCCTATCATTCCCGTATTCGCAAGCTCTCTAACCGCGTTCACAAGATGTGTAATCGGGTTGATATTCACAAACCACTGCAACCAGCCAGGCATGGTGTCCACAGGTACAAATGCGTTGGAAATAAAAGTGAGCGGAAACAGAACAATCATGGAA
Organism: Paenibacillus sp. TSM33; assembly: GCF_056099025.1. NCBI lineage: Bacteria > Bacillati > Bacillota > Bacilli > Caryophanales > Paenibacillaceae > Paenibacillus > Paenibacillus sp. TSM33. Next base: position 1,378,267 of record NZ_JBLZXB010000010.1, on the reverse strand, counting down.
ATACCCTGTACACTTGAAGCCGTGCGGGCAATCACGCCAAAGAAGGCGAATATCCAGCTGACTGCCCAGGAACACACGATGACCAGAAGTGCGGCGGTCGCAACACTCAACAGTCCTCCCCCTGGTTGATATCCCAAAATATACCCCATAGCAAAGGTAAGTACAGTCGCAATAGTATAACGAAGACTGTCGGCCAGCAGAGCCCCAGCCAAGGGAGCAATACGTGCGATCGGGAGTGATTTGAACCTGTCGAACACTCCCTTGTCCATATCCTCACGCAGTTGGACACCGGTGACGACGGAGGTCGAGATGACAGTTTGCACGAGGATGCCTGGAATGATGACCGGTAGATAATGCTGCACGTCCCCTGAGATAGCACCGCCAAAGATATAGGTAAACATAAGGGTGAAAATAATCGGCTGGAGCGTGACATCAAACAACTGCTCAGGAGTATGCCTGATCTTCAGAATGCCCCGGTAAGCCATCGTCATAGAGTTGGCGAATGCCTGTCTGAAACTCACAGACTTTTTCAAGGTGCGATCAGAACCTGTCATAGCAGTAGCGTTCTTCATGCTCTCACCCCCTCTATAGCAGGTACTTCTTGAACCCTCTGCTTCTCATTTACTTGTACGCCTTGGCCAGTGATAGACAGAAACACCTCGTCAAGCGTTGGCTTTTGCACACTCATCTCTGCCAGCTGAATTTCTCCGCTACGGAGAGCGATCAGCAGATCCGTCACCCGATCGGCATTAGCCATCGGAGAAATAATTTTTCCAGCTTCCATCGACACGCTGGACTTGACTGAAAGCACTTGCTCTACGATTCGAGCAGCCCTCTCGATATCCTGTTGATTTTGCACGCTGAGTTGCAGAGTTGACGCCCCCACTGCCGATTTCAGTTCGTCCACCGTCCCCTCAGCGACTACCCGACCATGGTCGATCACCGCGATTCGATCAGCAAGCTGATCCGCCTCATCAAGATACTGGGTCGTGAGCAATACGGTGGAACCCGTCTTGACCAGACGCCGGATCGTGTCCCACATCTGAACACGCGTGCGCGGGTCCAGCCCGGTAGTCGGCTCATCCAGAAAGATTAATGGCGGCTTGGCAATAAGACTTGCGGCCAAATCCAGTCGGCGGCGCATGCCTCCGGAGAAATGCTTTAACGGTCGTTTGGCTGCTTCAGACAAGCCAAATTCTTCTAGCAGCTCTGCTGCCTTGTGACGCGCCTCGGCACGTCCCAGTCCGAGCAGCCTGGAGAAAATAATCAGATTCTCGGTAGCACTAAGCGACTCATCGACCGATGCGTACTGACCTGTTACGCCAATTAATTGACGAACAACCTGCGGTTCCTTTACTGCATCGTGTCCAAAAATGTGCGCCGATCCCCCATCAGGCCGCAATAACGTTGACAACATTCGGATGGTCGTCGTCTTACCTGCCCCATTGGGACCAAGCACTCCGTAGATCGTGCCGGCACGCACATTCAGATCGACACCACTTACCGCATACTTATCACCAAAAATTTTAACGAGTCCCCTTGCTTCAATGGCCAGGGTTTCTTTTTTGTCTGTATAATCCACTTTTATTTCCTCCCTACAACGATTTCTATAGAGAGAATAATCCACTTTTATGAACTGAAAATGAACAGAACCATTTACTTAATTATTTACACTGTAAAAAAATAATCTCGTTCTACCTTGCTCACTCTTAAACCGAATGTTTTATACCACTCGGATTTCCCTTTCTCCTGTGCTACCTTGTGCAGCTCGTTATGCTTCCAATGTTTTATAGCGTCCAAGGACTCCCAATAAGACACGGTGATGCCTACTCCATTTTGGTCACGAACACTTTCCACACCTAAAAAGCCAGGCTGCTTGGCAGCCAGTTCCACCATTTTATCCCCCATCTCTCCGTATCCGCCATCCCCTTCCGTACGTTCAGAAGTGAAAATAGCTGCATAATAAGGGGGCTGTGGTGTTTTTGCAATTGAACTCATAGGTACCTCCCAGAAATGAATGGTTAATCAGCATTTTTCTCAAGTTCGATTATAACCATAAAGCTGAGATAAAAAAAATGAATATATATGATACTATGTATGAATATATTTCATTCTATGTTGGAGGATACATGAATTTGTTTAAATATAAGGTTTTTCTTAGCGTAATAGAAGCAGGAAGCTTTACCAAAGCAGAAGAACTTCTCAATCTTACACAATCCGCTATTAGCCATGCCGTTTCCGCTTTGGAGCATGAATTGGGCCTGACTCTTTTAATTAGAGGACGTTCAGGCATCCAATTGACCAGCAACGGTGAACGTCTGATGAAGCATTTCAGAGAAATCATACAAATGAATGAAAAGCTGTATCAAGAGGTCGCCCTCATCAAGGGACTGGAAACCGGAACTGTAAAGATAGGTACATTCTCAAGTGTATCCATCCATTGGTTACCTGGGATCATCCAAAAGTTTAACGAGCAGTTCCCACTTATTGAACTAAAATTGCTCGACGGGAACTACCATGACATTGAGCATTGGATAGCCAGCGGAGAAGCCGATTTTGGCTTCGTTAATCTGCCTACTCTTGATGGACTGGAAGTATTACCGTTAAAAAAAGAAAAAATGCTATGCATACTTCCATCTAATCATGTGCTTCGGGAGCAAACAAGCATACGTGTGGATCAGCTTCTCCATGAACCCTTCATTATGCCAGCTTCAGGCTGTGATACAGATGTACAGAGAATTTTTTCCCAGCACAAGCTTGTTCCGAAAATCAAATATGAATTAGAAGATGATCATGCCATTATGGCTATGGTGCAAAATGGCCTGGGTGTAAGTATCCTTCCCGAAATGATTTTAGTTCAAAACTCTTATGAAATTTGTATTCGGCCCTTGGATGGACCATATTTCCGCTCCGTTGGTATCGCTACTGCCTCCTTAAAGAACATGACCCCAGCCGCCAAAAAGTGTATGGACTTTATTACTGAATGGATCAACTAGCTTCTTCCTGTTGGCCAAGGCAACGGATTCTCAAAGCTGGACCAGTCCATTTTCATTTCGCTATCGTTCAGTAGACATTCATCTAGCTCTTCTTCCAAGTTCAGCCGATTCATTCCGATACCGATCATAACGATTTCGTTCAGGCGGTCGCCCCATTGCTCATCCCAATGGTCCAGAACCTCAGGGTTAGCCGCGACGATTTCCTGCTGTTCTTCTTCTGGCAACGCCGCAAGCCAGCTTCCCGCTGGACCAAATTGAATAGATGGCCCTGCCTGGCTGATACTCGCTGCCCAATCCTGGGGGGCTGCAATCCAGGCCAAACCCTTGGCGCGAACGATTTCCTCCGGCCAGTAGCTCATAAATTCTGCCAATCTTCCAGGATGAAACGGTCTTCTACGGCGATAAACAAAGGAGTTAATTCCATACTCGTCCGTCTCCGGTGTGTGGCTTTCCAGCTCCAGTTCGCGAATCCATCCAGCGGATTGACTAGCTTTGTCAAAGTTGAACAGCCCCGTATTTAAAATGTCCGAAGGCGTAACCTTTCCCTTGGAGGTGCGAATGATTTGGGCTTCAGGCTGTAATCTCCGCAGCACACCCTCCAGCTTGTCCAGCTCTGCGGTCTGAACCAGATCGCACTTATTCAAAATCAACACATCACAAGTTTCAATCTGGTCAATCAGCAAGTCCGAGATATCACGTGTGTCATCTTCTCCAGTAGCCTGCTTGCGATCCAGCAGCGTTTCTCCTGATTCAAAGTCATGCCAGAAACGGTTCGCATCGACTACTGTCACCATACAATCGAGTTTTGCCAGCGAAGCTAAATCAATGCCCGTTTCTTCATCGGCGTATGTAAAGGTTTGAGCGATGGGTACGGGTTCACTGATGCCTGTAGATTCGATTAATATATAATCAAACTCACCTTGTTCTGCTAGCTTCTTGACCTCAAGCAATAGATCTTCACGCAATGTGCAGCAAATACAACCATTAGACAGCTCGACCAGTTTTTCTTCTGTTCTGGACAATCCGCCCTCTTTTTTAACCAGCTCGGCATCTATATTCACTTCACTCATGTCATTGACAATGACTGCTACTTTCATTCCGTCTCGATTGTTTAATACATGATTCAATATCGTCGTTTTTCCTGCACCCAAATACCCGCTCAACACGGTTACCGGGATTGGTTTCTTATTCATTGCTGGTGCACTCCCTTTAATATTGGTTTGTTGATATATTTAATCGTAATTATTACTATTAAATCAGCATTCAGAAATATACAGTATTCCTTTTGCTTTGTCAACTGTAAAGAATCTGTTGAAATGAATGATCTGAAGTAATTAATATGAGAAATAACGATACTTAAAGAATTAGGTAAATGAAATGCGCATATATGTTCTTGCCCTGGTCATTTGAGCTTAGAAAAAGACATCAAAAAAGCAGCAGATCATAGAAAAGGTTTCTGATCTGCTGCTTTTTGCCGATTTATTACCAATCTATATTACCAAGCATAGGCTTCTGGTGCAGGTTTTCCCGGACCCGGGAAAATCTCATCCAGCTTGGCAAGCACATCTTCGCTTAATTTAACCTCAGGTACCCGTAGCGCATCTTCTAATTGTTCTAATGTACGTGGTCCGATAATTGGAGCCGTCACGGCCGGATGAGATAGCACCCAAGCCAGGGCAATCACGTCTTCTTTTTCGCCCAGCTCGCGGGACAACGCTGCAAATTGCTCCAGCTTGGCACGATTCTGCTCTACCTTTTCCTTGGCACGTGCACTGCGGGAACCTGTACCTGCTAACGCATTACGTCCTAGTAATCCGCCCGCCAACGGGCTCCATGGAATTACACCCAGACCCAGCTCTTGAGCTGCCGGTAATACTTCAAGCTCAGCCGAACGTTCGTTCAGGTTGTACAAATGCTGTTCAGATACCAGTCCCAGAAAACGCCGTGCCTTCGCTTCGGCCTGAGCCACCGCAATATGCCAACCTGCAAAATTACTGGAACCGATATAATCAACTTGTCCCCGATCCACCACAGACTCGAATACGCCCCACAATTCATCCCATGACACGTTGCGGTCTATGTGATGCATTTGATATAGCTCTACATGGTCCGTTTGCAGACGTTTCAGCGACGCATCCAAATGACGGCGAATTTTGTAGCCAGACAAGCCTGATCCTGCATTAGGTCCGTCATTTTCATTTTTCATGTCCCCGTATACCTTGGTTGCCAATACGACCTTCTCGCGTCTTCCACTACCCTGTTGGAACCATCGTCCGATAATTTCTTCTGTCCAGCCTTTACGGTCATGGCCATATACATTAGCCGTATCAAAGAAATTAATGCCCGCATCCAGCGCGGCATCCATAATTTTAAAAGCATCCTTTTCTTCAGTTTCCGGTCCGAAATTCATTGTACCCAGACATAACCGACTAACCTTCAAGCCTGACTTTCCTAAGTATGAATACTCCATACTATCTCCCGCCTTCGCTTAAGGATTTTTGAAAATTCCGAAAAATTGCCTAAAAAAAGACCAGACCCACTTCATTCACCAGAATAAGCCCCTTTGAAACAACCCAAAATGCATTTTAAAAGGTCGATAGCGCATACAAAAAGCCTCCGCACCATGCCGAAGCATTACATGCGGAGACCCGTCCCTACATACTACACGCCGAATGTTAAAAGAAGTGACTTTACGGCGGATGTCAGCGGAGAGAAAAATTTGAATCTGGAGAAGCGGAGCGTTCGCCTTTGCCACGGGATTCTAACCTTTTCCTAACCACTCCAAAGAATCCCGTGGCAACAGCGATCGTAAGATCAAATCTTTCGCGGAGCCGCTCACCTCAGCCACCGTAACTCACTCTCTTTTTAACAATCAAGGAATTAATTTCGTTTCTTTCGCTCGCTCTGCCATTTTCTTCGTATGTTTGCTGAGCGGCTTCTTAAGTACTAATCCAAACAAGAAGCAAATTCCGATAAACACAAACAGCATCGCTACATCTCGTGTTACCGTTGAAGGCAACATCCCTCCTACCGTTTCCCGCAGCAGACTAACCGCATAGGTGAATGGTACGAACGGATTTAGGGTCTGAAAGAAAGCTGTACTCGTCGCTATAGGAAATGTGCCCCCTGAACTGGAGAATTGGAGCACCAGCAGGATGACTGCCAGACCCTTCCCGATATTGCCGAACACCGAAACCAAAGTATAGGTCATGGCCGTAAACACTAGACTGATCAGCATAGAGGAGAGTACAAATGCTACTTTGGCATCCACATATGTTCCCAGCAGGAACAAATCACCGAGAGATACGCTAAGCGCCTGAAAAATACCAATTGTGGAAAACGTCATAAGTCGTCCGAAATACACCTGGTAGCTTTTATATTGACCTTCTGGGTCATCCACATCTACCCTGAACATGGAGACCAGTAGCATCGCACCTACCCAAATCGATAAGGTAGTATAAAAAGGCGACATCGCAGAGCCATAGTTAGGAATCGGGTATATCCGCTCCTGCTTCAGCGATACTGGACTGCCAAGAAAATCACTTTCTTTTTTTACGTCCCCTTTAAGCAATGCAATCGCTCTGCCAAGTGCATTTTCGCCCTTAAGCTTGCGGATTGTGTCTGCGGCCTGACGTATGGAATCCTCCGCAGCAGGAAGATCGGTTCTCACAAAATTGGCAACCTGGTGTACCGCTTTTTCAGCCTCAGGAAATTTGTTTTCAATCAAATCCGCCATGCTAACAAACTGTTGTTCCGCTTTCGGCAAATCATTACGTACAAAGTCTGCCGCCTGATGAATTTTACTTTTTACTGTTGGCAAATCGTGCTTCACGAAGTCTGCCGCTTTATTCACAGCATTCGTAAACTCGCCCATACGTCCCTGAATCGTCGTAGCGGCTTCATGCAGCTTTTGACGATATTGTGGCAAGTCCTGTTGAAGACGTGTTAGTTCTTGCTGCCCGAATTCAGCTGCGGCCTGTGCATCATTTAATAGCTTTTCAATATTCGGGAGCTGCTCTTGAGCTGTGGTCAACACATTGGCAGAATTGCGGGCAACAGATTTGATTTGATCCAGCGCCTTTTGAATAGCAGGTGCATATTCCGTATCATAATTGTCCAAAATGCTGTCGATTCCGCTACTGATTTCTCCTGCAAGGCGATCAGCGTCATCCAGCAGATTTTGGGCAGGCTTCTCACCACGCTGAATAGCATCCCCGATGCTTGTAACCGTGCTATTCAATCGGCGAAAGCGATCCTCTACCCCGTTTACCCGGGAAATAAGTGAATTCAGTGGCTGACTAGGCAAATACCCATTCACACGGTTCAGCAATTGAGAAATATGATCCAGCACACCTACGGCAGTCGTGAGCCTGCCGCTAATCCGATTCGCCGCAGCTTGTGCTGCTTTAGGATCAAAATCCACACCACGAATGATGCCTGTAATCTGTGAAACTTCATTCGCAATTTGTTGCACCAGCTGTAAATCTTCTTTAACTATGGTTCCGATCGAATCAAGTGCACCTTCGTTTTTATCCAGAAAGTCAAGTATACCAGTTGTAAAATTCTTGCCTGTATCGGCTATTTTCTGTACTTCCGGCAGTGCTGTCCGGGCAGCATTAATGACTTTAAGAGCCGTTTGCGTGTCCTCCAAGGCGGTAGCGAGTGCACTTTCTACCTTACTGAAATTCTGATCCAGCTCAACAATTCGATCACCGGCTTTTTGAATATCGGGCAGTTTTTTTTGTATATCCAAAATAACTGCGGCCACCTTGTCCAGCTCAGGCAGGTTTTTGTCAATTTTAAGCACCAGGTCGCCAGCACGGTTGATTTCAGGAATTTTTTCCTTCAATTCAATGATCTTTTGACCCTGAGCCTTAATTTTTGGTAAATTCTTCTCCAGCTCCAATGCCTGCTTACCCAACCGATCGATATCAGGCAATCGATTATTCAGCTCTAGCACCCGATTTTCAATGTTCCGAATCGTCGGCAGCTCCTCTTCCAGCTTTACTCCGGCTTCCTTCAATTTCGTCAAAACCGCCTGACTGGCCGTTTCAATAAAGTTTTGGCTAATTTGGTTTGTCAGAGAGGTTGCACCTGAAGATGTAATTTTCGGAGCTACTGCATTGATTTTTTCATTCACCGCATAATCAATCTCCGGCTTTTGCGGATTTTCCGTCAACACACTCGTAATTTTCTCTGAAAAATCCTTTGGAATTAGCAGACTGGCATAATAATCACCGTTCAGCACCCCTTTTCGTGCTTCTGCTTCATTGACAAAAGTCCAACCCAGCTTCTTGTTATTTTGAAGGCTATGTATAACCTCGTCACCGATATTAATCTTTTTACCATTCACCTCAGCCCCCTGATCTTGGCTGGTTACTGCAATTTTAATTCCAGATGTATTCGCATATGGGTCCCACATTGCTTTCAAATTCACCCATGCATAGACGGAAGGTAAAAGAATGATGCCAATGACTAATAAAGTCCCGGTCGATACTTTGAATACATTTCTCCAGTCTGTTAAGTAGATTTGCCATATCTTCCGCAACTTCACCACTCCTCATATGTACATTAACCTTTCGTCCAGTGTTGTATGCACACGTATTGTAAACGATTTGAGCGGCAGAAGCGAATATTATAAAATGATTGTTAAAAAGCGTACGGCTCTTTTACAGATCATACGCTTTTTATGAAATCCCTTTTACTTAATTCCGAATTCCATTTGCAGGTATAGCTTCCAGTGAGTAGAATACACCCTTTTTATTGATTTTTCCCACAACGGTAGCTGCACCTTTTTTCAAGAATGTATATTCGTTTTTCTTTATTTGCACGGTATATCCCTTCAGATTAACTCCAAAAAGGGATTGCACTTTCGACTTGGCGGCTGAAAGCGCCTGATTTTTGCTGAGCTTGGGCTTAGCAAATGCTTTGGCAAAATCCCTATCTCCATCCCAGTCCATGCCATGCTCATTTTTTACAGCCCATACTTTACCGGTTTTCACGCCGATCTGTACGCTGTTTGTGTCGCTCTCATCCCTGAATTGCCAGATGGTATCGTTGTCATCCCGCTGACGAAGCGTATATTCAAACGGTTTGATTGTAGGAATACCCAGTGTTTTTAGCGAACGGTTCGCTTTGTTGATCAGGGCAGCTTTAACGTCTTTGAGTGAATACAAAAAACTGGCCGTTATTTTATTTCCTTGATCAAGGTGGATATAAAGGCTTTGGCTTTTCCCCCATAGCACCCAGTAATTTTTGAATCCTCCTTCGTCAATCGGGGAATATACACGCCAGATGGCCTCTATTTTGAAAACTTTATCGGTATCGAATGTTTTCAGAAATGACGCAACTTTAGTGCGCAAATTAGGGGCCATCACCTTATCCATATCAGCGGCCTTATAAATGATACTGGTGGACTGCACGATTCCTTTCTTGGAATCATACTCTTGGCTAAAATCTGCATTTGCTGTCCCTTTCAAGGTACCGTAAACCGTCCATGCGTCAGAAGTAGTGCCCGCACTTGTAAACTCTATCGTTTGTTTCCCTGCTAATGTGTTTAGGACATCCGTTAGACGCTTAGTGGCGGTTGGGTCCAGGTTAACAGAAGTTTGTGCATTTGAAGCTGTGGTTGTGGCAGCAGCGGGTTGCTGTGCCATTGTAACTGGAGCCGTTCCCAACAGGATTGAGAGTGCTGCGACTGTAGCTGTGATAGAATTCCATTTGTTCATTTCGTCGATTCCTCCTGTGTCTATAAATACTCATAGGATACAAGTACACATATTCCTTAGACGTGACACAAAAGTAAAAAGTTGCTGAATCCAAAAGAAGCCCCTCAGGCCTAGATGATAGGCTCAAGGAGCTTCTGATGCACAACATTATCCATTCTTCAGCAATCTGGCCGGCGAAAATCCTGCGCCATGACGTAGCTTCCGCTTTTCCAGCCGTTTGTGCAACGAACGGTTATACAGAACCTGGATGACAAAATACGAAATTATGCCCAGCACGATACCAAAAATGGACATGCCGATCAGGATATGGAGGCCTCCGTGCAGTAAGTCTCTGAATACAGACCAGTTGCCGTGAAAAAGCTCCATAAAAGAATGCTCGTGAAGTCGACCGCCCCTGACATGTACCGGATAATGTGATGGATAAATCCAAGCTCCCAGTTGCTTGGCGAATGGCATCAGTACAATCGGCAAAAAGGTCAGCTTGCCTACAACATTACCCACAATGGCCGCAGGCAACGAACCACCAGACAGCCGAACAATCGGATAAAACACGAGGTACACCAGAGAGGCCGTGGAAATTACGATCATCTCCAGGCCAAAGCCAATGGCGAAGCCCAAAGAGATTTTTTTAACTCCACCAGGGGCGCGCAACAGCTTAATAAAATTCAGACGAATCGCCCGCCATATATTTTGAAACACATTGTATTTCTTCTTTGATTTATGAGGTTTGAGCCTTTTCGGATTGAACTTTATCAATAGGAGGACTCCTTCAACAGTACAAATTCAAGTTTAGGAATGAGTTCAAATAACTCCCCATCCTTACTTAGTCTATACTGTCATTATAACCCTCAGCGTTCGAAAAGCAATGCTATTCCGCCTGTTTCGCTATTTTAGAACATAATTCGCTTATTGACATCGCTGGATAGAGGTACAAGGTCCCAAATCTCAGCCGCGTATTGCTGGATTGTACAATCACTGGAGAATTTCCCGGAATGGGCCATATTTACAATAGCACGTCGTGTCCACTCCGAAGGATTGCGATACACCTGTTCAATATGAACCTGTGTATCTACATAAGCTGCAAAATCCTTGAGCACAAAGTATTCATCATTATGATCAATCAGAGATTGATAGATGGCCTCAAATTCCCGTTCATGCCGTGTAAAAGGAGCGTCGTTCACCAGTTGATCCAGCACTTCACGCAATCTTTCATCACTGTTGGCTGTTTTGCGTGCCGAATACTGTCCATTCCGATAATAGTCTTCAATCTGATCTACCTTCAATCCAAAAATGAACATGTTGGCATCGCCTACCATTTCATGCATTTCAACATTAGCTCCGTCCAATGTACCCAGTGTGAGCGCGCCGTTCATCATAAATTTCATGTTCCCTGTACCTGATGCTTCCTTGCCTGCCGTAGAAATCTGTTCACTGACATCCGCCGCAGGAATAATCAGCTCTGCCAGCGAGACCGAATAATTTTCAAGAAAAACGACTTTCAGCTTGTCCTTAACATCTACATCCCGATTGATCGTGTCCGCCACATTATTTATGAGCTTAATCGTCTGTTTGGCGAGAAAATAACCGGGGGCTGCTTTCGCGCCAAAAATAAATGTGCGTGGCGTAACATCCAGCGCAGGATTACTTTTGAGCTGGTTATATAGATGCATCACATGCAAAATATTGAGCAGCTGTCGCTTATATCCGTGCAACCGTTTGACCTGCACATCAAAAATGGAGGATGTATCCATCCGTACGCCCTGTTTTGCAAACACATGCTCAGCAAGCCTGACTTTATTATTTCGCTTAATCGCCTGAATCCGTTCTTGGAACGATTCGTCCCCGCTGTAACGTAGCAGGTCAATGAGCTCGCGTGGACGGGTTCTCCAGCGTGTACCGATAGTCTCATCATACAAGCTTGCCAGCTCCGGGTTGGCGTGCATCAGCCAGCGTCTATGGGCAATCCCGTTTGTTTTATTATTAAACCGGTCAGGATACAATTCATGAAAGGACTTCATCTCTCGTTCCTTCAAGATTTGCGTATGCAATGCAGCCACCCCATTCACACTGTAGCTGCCAACGATGGCCATATGAGCCATGCGTATTTGTTCACCGTGAATAATCGCCATTTCACCAATCTTGGTATCCTGACCCGGATAACGCTCTAATAGCATAGCGCAATAACGTTTGTTCATTTCTTCAATGATCAAGTAAATCCGAGGAAGCAGTTCTCTCACCATGTTGACGGGCCATTGTTCCAGCGCCTCACTTAATATCGTATGATTCGTATATGAAACGGTCCGTGTCGTAATATCCCATGCTTCGTCCCACCCTAACCCTTTCACGTCCATCAAAATACGCATCAGTTCCGGTATAACCAGCGTCGGATGGGTATCGTTAATGTGCAGTGCTATTTTTTCGGGCAATTGGCTGTAAGGTAAACGAAGCTTCTCGAACGTACGCAAAATACTTTGTAATCCGGCCGAGCACAGGAAATACTGCTGCTTCAAGCGAAGCAGCTTGCCCTCATAATTAGAATCATCCGGATAGAGAAATGCCGAGATGGATTCTACCGATCGATTGTAATCGAGAAAGCGGTAATAACCGCCCTCGCCTCGAATCGGTCCTCGAACGGGATCAAGCGCGGATTCCGCACTCCAAATTCGTAGCGTATTCACCTGCGCATGACCATAGCCGACCAGCGGAATATCGTAAGGGACAGCCCAGACCGTCTCGGCATCCTGTGTCTCGAACACAAGACGCCCCTCCTGTTCACGAGTTTCCACACGTCCCCAAAAATGAACCTCGACCTTTTTGTCAGGACGACGTTCCTCCCATACATTCCCTTTCTGTAGCCAATAGTCTGGCAGCTCGACCTGGTTTCCGTCTACAATACGCTGCTCAAACAGACCATATTTATATCGAATCCCACAGCCATGCCCTGCATAACCAAGGGATGCTAATGAGTCCATGAAGCAAGCTGCCAGACGACCAAGACCGCCATTGCCTAGCCCTGCGTCCGCTTCCTGTTCCTCGATTTCCTCCAGATCCCAGCCCAATTCCCCTAATGCCTGCCGAACCATATCCAATACACCCAAATTCAGCAGATTACTACCCAATAGACGACCTATTAAAAATTCCAATGAAAAATAATAAATCTGCTTCTCTTGTCCTTCTTTGTAGGCTTGGTTCGTTTCTGCCCAATTCTTGCCGACTTGTTCACGAATCATGCCGCCCAAAACCTTATATACGTCTTCCGACTGAGCCTCCTGCATCGGTTTACCCAGTCTTCCGACTAGTTGCTCTCGAAAGGCCTGCTTAAATGCTTCTTTATTGCTGAACAAAGTGGTACCTCCTGTTAATTCCGTTTTAATGGCTAAGTATGATCTTTTAAATCACGCTATTCTTGGCAATCACATAGGGAACTCTAATGTCTCCAATCAGAGTTCGATCTGGTGAAAGCTGCACATCCTTATCTAAAACCACATTCTGCACAACTGCGCCTTTACGGATGATGCATTTTTGCATAATAATCGAGTTACTTACCCGCGCACCTTCCTCTACTTGCACGCCACGAAAAAGAATGCTGTTCTCGACCTTTCCCCCAATGGTGCAGCCATTGGCAACAAGGGAGTGATCCACCTCGGCGCTGTACGTATAACGAGTCGGCGCTTCATACTTGATTTTGGTATGCACCGGCTGATTCTGGAACAGGGCTTGATACTGCTCCTGATCCAGCAGTTTCATGCTATTTTTATAGTAGCTCTCGATAGAATTAATAACTGCATGATAACCATCATAGCGATACGCATAGATGCGCAGGCCACTTGGATTTTTCTGAATCGCATCGCGAAAGAAATGATTATCCTGATGAGCAATGCAATGCTTTACCTGATCCAGATACAAGCTTTTGTCCATCACAAACATTTCTAGATAAATATTATGATGATCCTGCTCCTGATGAATACCGGTCACTCGTCCGCTGTCGTCAATCTCCAGCCGTACACACGGTGCATGCTCAGTTTCGAGCTGGTGAATGGGTTTATATACGAGGGTGACATCCGCATTCTTTTCCAGATGATATCGGTATACATCCTCTAAATCAACCTTGTTGATATGCTGTGTTCCTGCATGAACAATGGTTTGCCCCGATGAGCGATGGAAAAAATCCAGATTATTGTGCACATGCTGCAAGTCCCCACGTGATGTGTCCGTGGGATCGTTCCAATCCGGTGGCAAAATAAACAACCCACCCCTTCTGCGGTCTAAATCCCATGGCCGACCTTCACCCAAATGATCCAGCAGCGAACGGTATTTCCGGCGGATAAACAGTGCAATATCCTGCATCCCTGCATGCATCATATTGGATAAGGTGAAATCAATGAGCCGATATCGACTAGCAAAGGGTACTGCGGCCCCACACCGGAAATAAGTCAACTCCTTCAATTGATCCAATTCGTGATCCAGGTTGATCACTCCAATGAGTCGGCTCATAGCGGACACCTTCCTTATCCGGGTTATATTCGTGCATGAAGCTGGCTTTCCTGATCGAACAAAACAATCTCATCCAAGCTATCTTCAGGTCCGATGACTGCGTTGTCTTCAATAACCATGTTCTCATTCACGATCACCCGGTGAATACGTACATTGCGTCCGATTTTTACATTCGGCATGATGACAGAATCGGTTATAACGCTCCCTTCACCGATTTCAACCCCATAAAACAGTACGGAGTGCCGTACTTCTCCATCCACCATGCAACCTTCATTTACGATGCTGTTTTTCAGAATCGCCCGTTGGGTGATATACTGGGCGGGTTGATTGGGACTCCGGGTATAAATGCGCCAGAAAGGGTCATTCAGATCTAGCGGTGGGTCCTGAACCAGAAGATCCATATTAGACTCCCATAAGCTCTGAATTGTGCCTACATCCTTCCAGTATCCAGCAAACGGGTACGCATACAGCGACCGACCATGCTGAAGCAATAGCGGAATAATGTCTTTGCCAAAATCGTGTGAAGATTCAGAATCACTTGCGCTTTCCAGTAAATAGTGACGCAACACATCCCATTTGAATAAATAAATACCCATAGAGGCCAATGTGCTTTTCGGCTGTTCAGGTTTCTCCTCAAAGTCGTAAATCCTCAGGTCCTCGTCGGCGTTCAGTATCCCGAATCGTTGGGCCTCCTGAATGGTTACATTGATGACAGAAATGGTGCAATCGGCTCCCTTTTCCTTGTGATAGTGGAGCATTCGACTGTAATCCATTTTATAAATGTGATCCCCTGACAGGATGAGTACATGTTCGGGGTCATACTGATCCAGGAAATGCAGGTTCCGGTAAATCGCATCCGCTGTACCCCGGTACCAGTTGTTTCCATTCTCTTTCTCGTGCGGTGGTAAGACGAAAACTCCTCCATCCAGGCGATCCAAATCCCAGTCGCTGCCTACGCCGATATAGGAATGAAGCACCAATGGCTCATATTGGGTCAATACGCCCACGGTGTCTATCCCCGAATGAGAGCAGTTGCTGAGAGGGAAATCAATAATGCGATAAGTTCCTCCAAAAAATACTGCCGGTTTGGCCAGTGTGCGGGTCAGTCCTTTGAGTCTTTTGCCTTGTCCGCCGGCGAGCAGCATGGCAACCACTTCCTTCTTTCTCATAACAAAGACCTCCCTGTCATGTGCGTCTGAAGCAATTGTGGCAGGATATTTGATAATATCCATTAAACGTGAAAAGACAGTCGTAATCGTTTCATTACCGAGGGAACGGGTAAGATGTGATGGAAAGGGTAAATCATAGTTATGCAGAACGAGTGCAAGGAATCACTAAATCGTAAAATCCCGTTCATCATTTCACATTTTGGATGCTTTTTAGGCATTAGTGTATGACAACATGATCATAAGGAGGCGTTATTGATGAAGAATAAAAAATGGGTAGTAGCAGCATTGGGAATGGGTGTTACGTATCTGATGAAAAATAAAGGAGCACGTGATAAGCTGTTGAATAAGGTTCAGACGGTGGTCAACCGTGCAAAAACATCTGCAAAATCATAATTGTAAAATTTAAAGCAAGAACTATATGAGCCTCTCTGAAAAATTGTTCAGGGAGGCTCTACTCTGACGCTACTCTGCAACCACGAACAACGCACAACATATCGGTTCGAGGCAGTATCATTAGACGATCAGGCATTCTCCTTCTGTTCTTCTACTTCCATGATATGTTCAATGGTAAAGGTTCGATGCGTGCATTCGGAGGAACGGTACGCTTCTAGAAGACCCGTGGTGCGAATGTTTTCTTTATTCACCTTCTTGAAGGTATGAGTAATCTCTACTTTGCCCTTGAAAGGAAAAAAAGACAAGCCTACCGTCTGATCCGATAACCACTCAGCCCGAACCCGTCCGCTTTCATGACGAACAGCCGGGAAGCTCAAACCTTCAGCAAACCATTCATAATCTGCTGTAGGGGTACCCGGCTCTCGGCTGCACAAAAACAGACTCAATTCGTCGCAAAACAACATTCTCCGTACATCTGTCCGCACTTGATGTTCGAAGGTTACACTGCATGTCAGCTCCTGTTTGAGCCTCTGGCGACGCTGTTCCTCTGCCTCTTGATAAGCATGCGCAATCTGCTTGTCCTGAGCTTTTTCGTGCTCGGTCCGTCCGACGAGCTCCTTGTACATCAAGCTGCACAGCAACGCCGCATACACATTCTCTTGTTCGACTTCGTCAATCCCGAGACGGTAAAAAACAAAACGTGGACTAAGCGGAAAGTCGATAAACGTATAAGGTGCTGACACATAATCATTCCAGAAAGGAGCAGCGTCCAGCTTAATCCACCCCCGGTCATGCTCCCTCGCTGCATATATAAAATCCTGTTTATGACGTCTATTTTTGAAGGCACTGTCTTCCCACTGTGAAGCCAACTCACCTGAAATACGGGCATGGTCATGCTGCGTCGTCATGATATAAGCTTGGTCCGTTTCATAAATAACCATATGCTATCCCCTTCCATTAGGCGCCTATCTGATATGTGTACAAACTTTCTGATCGAAGGCCATGGTTATGTTTACCTCCATTCATTATATCAGGATAAGGGTAAAAAGGCAGTGAAGTTTTCTCCAGCCTACTTTCAATTACCCCGCAGATTCTTCAATCGAAACTGCTGCGGACTCATTCCTTCCAGATCACGGAACACCTTGTTAAAATGCTTGGCATTGTCAAAGCCCACAGTAGCCGCAATTTCATAAATCTTGCCCTCTTGACACACCAGCAGTTTTTTGGCTTCTGCAATGCGCAGCCTCTTTAAATATTGAACAAAACTACGACCTGTATAGGCCTTGAACGCCTGACTGAAATACGTATAATTCAAGGATACGGCATTAGATACTACCGCCATGTTCAAATCCTCGCTGAAATGAGCATGGATATACTGGATAGCACGGGGCATGCTGCCGCTTCTATCAGCAATCGCACCAGCAAACTCCGTTCTCCCAGTCAATCTATCTAGCTCCCCGCTATCAACACGATCGTTTAATAGAGAATTCCTTTGCTGCAATTCTTCGTTCAAAACTGCTAGCGCACCGAACAGTTCCTCTCTCACGATCGGTTTCAGCAAATACTCCCGCGCTCCGCAACGAATCGCTTCGCGCGCATACTGGAATTCGTCATATCCACTGAGAATGATCACCAAAGGTCTATCTCTTGGCTCCAGCTTGCAAATATGCTGCATCAGCATAATTCCATCCATCACCGGCATACGGATATCCGTTATCACCAACTCGGGTGAAAACTCCTTTACATGCTGCCAGGCTTCTCCTCCGTCCTTGACCAGTACGCATTCATAGAAACCGGAATACTCCCGTTCGATCATAGCTTGAAGTCCCATACGAATGTTCTTTTCGTCATCCGCAATCAACAGCTTGGTTGTCATGGTCTGCCCCCCTCGTGATGTGACGTCTAGGCAAAATAAGGGTTACTGTCGTCGATTGTCCAGGAATGCTGTCCAGTTTTATGCCATATCCCGTGCCATACTGCATGCTCAAACGGCGATGCACATTATACAAACCGATCCCCCCATTCATCCCGGGCTTACGGGAATCCATATCCGTCTGTACCAGACCAGCCATGATGGCGTTTTTTCCTTTTTCAGATATCCCCACACCGTTATCCTGTATACGCAGTTCAACGATATCCTGCTTGAAGAAGGCTTCAATGGTGATGCGCAGTGGGCTTTGTAATTCACTCCAACCGTGCTTTATTGCATTTTCGACTACAGGTTGCAGCGACATTTTCAGCATCTCCAGTTCCATGAACGTTGACGACAGGCGAATGTCCAGCTCAATTTGGTTATCATGCCGAATGTTCATAATGGCAACATAATGCTGAATATGACGGATTTCATCCCGTAATGCAACACACGGTCCAGACCATTGGAGATTATAACGCATCATCGAACCAAGGGAGGTGAGCGCATCCGACAGCGGATACTGCCGCTCCATTTCCGCCATCATTTTGAGATTTTCCAATGTATTATAGAGAAAATGGGAATCAATCTGATGCTTGAGTCCTTGTAGCTCAGCCTCTTGAGCAGCGGCCTGCTTCTGTACAGCCTCAGCAATGAGCACGTTAATCCGACTTAGCAAACTGCGAAAATATAGAGCCAGCTCCGCGACTTCTCCCCGCCCATATACCGGGATTGAAAGCTGAAAGTCGCCCTCCTGCTGTACTTTTTTCATAGATTCACGCAGTGTATGCAGCTGCTTGAGAATAAGGGCGTGCAAGGTATAAGAAATGACGGACATTAGCAATATCAATATACAAATAATGAGCAGCATGGCATTGCGTTTTTGACGAAGGTCACTCAGCGGACCGTCCAGCGCCACTACATTTAGCAGATAGGCATCTAACCCTTCTATATAACGGTACAAACCAAGATAAGGCTTATTCCCATAGGTAAAGTCAAAAACACCACCCTGTCCCTGAACTCGGGACTGTAACAGATGGTGCACATCGGACAGAGGGATTGGAATGGGGCCGGATTGAAAGGAATCCGCAGCAATGTTCGTAGAAGATACTGATTCTCCACCGTTTGAGATGGAATTCTTGCCGTTCAGAATGAACATTTGCCATGCATATTCACGTTGCGGGGTACCGAATACTTTAGGTGAAAAGAGCTCCAGCCTCATGCTTGTTTCTACCAAGCCTGCGTGTTTTCCCCCACTAGCCTGAATTTCACGCAGCAATGCCATATACCGTACCGCTTCACTTTCCTGCCCTGCTTGCCCCTGCAATAAGCTCTTAGGTCCCTTATATATATCCCACCATATTCTTCCTTGCTGATGTTGAGCCGTTGTCAGCCAGGAAGCCTTAGGCAGGCGTGATTCATTGAAAATCATAGGCCATATTTCATGGGCTTGCGGATTACTCGTATACAGCCGGATATTCTCAATGTTGGGATTGCTGTAGAGCAGGTGCTGTAAATTGGGAAACACATTTAAATTAAATTGAACCAGCTCATCGCTGCTTATTTCACGTTCCTCGGTTAGATAATGAAGTACGTTGCGATCTGAAATCGCAAGCTGTGCGGTCCGCTCCATAATTTCCATATTACTGTGAATCTGGGCCAGTTCTGTATCGAGTACATACTGATTTTGTACGGTAATGTCGTGCATGGTGTTCTCGTACAATTGATGAAAGGTATAAAGCGAAAACACTACAACCGGGATTAAAATGACTCCGATATAAGCGACAATGAGCTTGACTTGAAGAGAGCAACCGCCTAGCTGATCGGCCGTATCCGTCAGCCACTGCCATATGTGACGGCGCAGCAGGCTCTTCATCTGAAAACGTACACGGCCTGACATGAAATCACATCCTCAGCAATCAATAGATAAAGTATTGAACGAAATCATTTCGTGAACTGTTCTATTTTCTTAAGGTTTTCCTCATAGGCTTTTTGCTGATAAGCCAATACCTTGTCATAGCCTGCTTTTCTACGGTCTTCCAAAAAACGGGCAAACAACTGGTCAAATTCCTCATCCGAAGAAGCCAGCAACAGCTTCGGTAATGCCTTACCCCAAATTTTGTCTATTTGGCCTGACGCAATGCCTTCTGCCGAGGTTCCGGTCGGTTTGATATTTTCATATTGGGAGAAGCTGTGAGTCTTGCCTTTCGTCCAATCTTCCGGCTGCTTATACGGTTCGACGCTGGGCGGCGCCCACTGCAAACTCATATTTGTATCCATCAGCATCCAGAAGGTGGAGGAGGCGCCATACTTTTTGTCAAAAGCAGAGCGATCCTTGTTCAGTAGCTCCAGTACCTCTGGCTTGAAAGCAGGCTTACCGTTAACTATGTCCCACAGCTTTCCCTGCTCCCCCAGATACAGATCACGGTTCCCTTCCTCACTAATCAGATAAGTCAGAAACTCAATAGCCCGCTCCTTGTCTTTCACATCCTTCGAAATAAGTGTCACTGTCCATCCGGAAATGCCTGGCCCAGCCAGCGTTGGCGGCTCCAGCTTACTGTTGGAAGGTCCATCCACTGCAATGTAGACGGAGTTGGGATCTTTCGCATGCAATGTCACCTGTTGTGTAGCAAAATCAGACCGCTGATATAGCATGGCAAAAAACCGTCCCTGTGCCACCTTTTCTTCCATTTGCGGACGTTTGTCGATAAATACGTCCTTGGCGATCAGGCCCTGCTCATTGGCTTGGCGGAATGTTTTGAGCCAGCGAATGTACTCTTTGTCCGAACGACGGTCATATAGTTTTCCGTCCCTCTCGTGAGGAATGGCAAGAAAGTTAAGTAAATAGTCTTCAAAAGAATAATTTCCGTTATCCGTAAATTCGTGAAACCCTATCGGAATCAGCGGCTGACCGTTCACCTCCGGAAATTTCTCTTTCGCCTTTTGAAGCGCTTTCAAAAATCCTTCCGGTGTTCTCATATCCGGCTTGCCAATCGCCTCGTACATATCCTTACGAACCATAAACGTTTGATTGGAGACAAAATTTTGGCCGTATTTTTGGTAATCCTGCGGTGAAGAGGACGCGTTAGGATACCCATATACATTTCCGTCTGTTTGACGATACCAGGACATTTTCGCAGGATCAGCCACTTTAAGCAAATACGGATCGTATTTCTCAGCCAGCTTATTAAGTGGAAGGACCATCTTGCCCTCAATCATTTTCTTGACCGCATCTTCTCCCCAACTGAGCGTGACAAAATCAGGCAGCTTGCCGGAGGCGAGCATGGTATTCAGCTTTTCATTTTCATTTCCTGCGGGTACGATAAAATTAACACTGACCCCGGTCTTTTGTGTCACATACTTCGAAGTCATATCCGTCCCCCACTTGTTTGGAAACCAGGAAAAATTCAAATACCAGTCAAACGTAATCGGCTCTGTATCCGCCTTCCAGCCCGGCGCATCTGCCGTAGCCTTTGTCTTCTCATCTTTCAATTCCGTGGCAGCGCCATTGCCACCGGACGTACATCCCACGAGCGGTCCTACCAGCAGAACAACAGCCAACAGCCCCTTTTGCCATTTACGAATGTTCATCATAAATCTCCCCCTTAGATGATGTGCTAGCCCTTAACCGAGCCGATCATTAGCCCTTTGACAAAATATTTTTGCAGGAATGGGTATACCAGCACAATCGGCAGTGTCGTTATGACCATCGTCGCCAGCTTGATCGATTGTGAAGTAACGGACTGGGCGACAATCCCGGGTGCGGCAGACATCATTTGATTTGAGCTGGATTGGGCAACAACCCGGTACAAATAGGTCTGAATCGGCTGAAGATCCGTATTATTGATATAGATCATTCCTGTAAAATAATCGTTCCACTGGTACACCCCATGAAACAAGGCAATTGTCGCTACTACTGGCATGGATACAGGAAGCACAATCCGGCAAAAGATGCCGAAATCGTTGGCTCCGTCTATTTTCGCCGCTTCCTCCAGTGCATCCGGCAGTTCCCGAAAAAAAGCCATAAAAATAATAAGGTCGAAAAAGCTGAACATCGCAGGAATAATGTACACCCAAAAGCTGTCCAGTAGCCCGAGATCACGAATCAGCAAATACGTTGGAATCAAACCCCCACCAAAAAACAGGGTAATGGTGCCGATCAGCATATACAGCTTACGCCCGATCAGCTCTCTACGGGAATATGCATATGCAATCATGGCGGTAAAAAACACATGTACAATCGTGCCGATTAGCGTCTTGGCGACCGTTACTCCCATCGCAGTCATAATGCCGCTGTTGGCAAATACAGCCTGAAAGCTGCTGAGACTAAAGAGTCTCGGCCACCAGTAAATACCGCCTCGCATTGCGTCTGCCCCTTCGTTAAAGGAGTTCACCAGCACATACCACACGGGATATAACGTTACAAAACAAATGACCAGCATAAAAACGTTGTTAAATAAATCGAATATCGCTTCGCCTGCTGTTCTGCGTCGCAATAGCTGCATACATCCGTCCTCCTTCAAAATAGAGAGGTATTATTCATCCGTTTGGTTACAGAATTGGCTATCAGCAGCAAAATGAGAGCAAGAACCGATTTCAGCAATCCTACCGCAGTAGAATACGAGAAGCGTCCCTGCTGAATGCCCACCTGATATACATAAATATCAACTACATTACTTGCACTTTCATTTAACGAGTTACGCAGGACAAGAATTTGATCAAAGTTGGAGTTCAATATGCCGCTGACCGCTAAAATAAACAAAATGGATATTGTGCCCTTGATGGCGGGAAGTGTGACGTACCACATTTTCTGAAACCGTCCTGCTCCATCAATGGTGGCTGCTTCGTACATGTCCGTAGATACGCCCGCCATGGCTGCCAAATAGATAATGGCTGACCATCCAAGCTCCTTCCAGATATCCGAGCTGACGACGATAGCCCAAAAATAGCTCGGCTCCGCTAGATAACTAATCGGTTGGTCGATCCAGCCCCAAGCCAGCAACAGTTGATTGATTAGCCCGGTATCTGCCAGCCATGTGGTTAAAATCCCGCCAAGAATGACCCATGATAGAAAGTGAGGAAGGTACGAAATGGTCTGAATGGATTTTTTGAACCGCGTAGACCGGATCTCATTCAGAAACAGCGCAAATACAATAGGTAACGGGAACCCGATCGCCAGCTTGAGCAGACTAATGCCCAGTGTATTTTTGACAATGTACCAGAAGTTATCATCCTCCAAGAAGGCACGAAAATGTTCTAATCCTGCCCAAGGTGCGCTTGATATAGTACCAATAATGTCAAAATGTTTAAAAGCAATCAAAATGCCGTACATCGGGATGTAATGGAAAATAATCATCCATACCACACCAAGCAGCGCCATGATTTGCAAATGTCTTTGTTGAGCCCATCTGCGCGCTAGTGATGTCCCCTTCCTCGATCGAACCGACGGCTGTGGCTGTGGATTTTTCCATCCTGTACTCATGCAGAAGACCTCCCTTCTTTTTGTTGTAAGCACTTACATTTATTATTTTAGAGGCTTCTGCTTCTAATGAGTAGTACTGGATTTTTTGATTTTGGTGTCTAAAGTTCAGGTGAAGATAGGACAATACGCAAAAAAATTATTCCAGACCTTGGATTTTCTATTTCTATTAATTTACGAATAAGACTATCAGATGGTACGATAAGACTATACGAAATTCCAATCATTACCTATGTACCTAGATCAGGAGGATTAAGAATGGAAGAATTAGTTCGTTCGATTCAGAAACAGGTTCGGATTAAAAGGTTTGCCTGCTGGGCAGGGTTCTTCATGTTTGGCCTGTGTACTTTAGTCGGCGTGGCAGCTCAGGAATGGTTTATGACCCTCCTGGGGCTCGGGATGACAGTCCTATCGATTTATGGTTTAACCATGCTGCGTGGTATGACAAAGTTAAGTAAAGAGTATCAGCCAGGAAAGGGCTACGGTTATTATCGCCGTACGGCACAACAAAAGTTGCGTTATTTGACTTGGGGACAATGGTTACTCGGCGGCTTTATCGTCTTGATGTTCTTTATATATCACGTTCGCCTTAGTGCTTTTCTTATAGCTATCTTGGGGATCTTGACCATTCAGTTCAGTATCAAAAAACGAATTAAAAATCATCAGGAGCCTGACGTCACAGAGTTGGATGAGTTTGTACGGATGGGGATTGTCTCTCCGCATGAGCAAACCATTGGAGTGTATAAAGATTTCCTACACCTTAGCCATACGTTTCAGGGTAACCAAATTGTTATCGTTACGGACAAACGGCTGATATCTGTGTTTGTAGAGGAACAGGGTCGTGCGGTGAAAACGGAGATGCTGCTTTCGGGTATAAACAAAATACGCGCCATGGGTACGGGGTTTCAGGGTCAAGGTTTACTGCTGTCTGTAAGCAACCGTGACCATAACGAGCTTCACATTCATATGGTCGGGAAAAGCATTTACTTTTCTCCAGAGCAATTCGTGGGCTGCTTGCTACGAGCACTGGACGCAGCATTAAAAATTGGATCATACAGTACAGAAGAAACATTCCCCGCTTACCAACAGACAAGGATTTCATTGCATCCATTAGAACAAGGTTTGTTGCACAAGCCTACAACCGCTTAAATATTCCTCATAAAAAACGCTAAATAGCAAGCAAGCCCTGTCTTAATAAGCTTACTTGCTATTTGGTTAATCAAAACATCCTACTTTTTACCATTCTAACTTATTAATGATTAGCTCCATGATAAAACACAGTGATGAGATCATGACTAGTAACAAACACCAACAAACTAAACAGACTGAGCGACAACGGGCGTGAAATCAATTTTTTCATCCTTTAACACTCCTTTTAGAATAGTTATATATTGGTCTTGCTGTGTTGCCGTAGCTTGGGATCTGAAAATCTCAAATATAGCAGTACATTTCCTAAACTCATGCTCATGTTCCATACCCAGAGTATCGGACAGCTTGAGAGATTGCAGGATATAGCCCAACGCAACCCTAAACTGCCGCAGTTTTATATAATAAAGAGCCAGCTGATAGCAGAAGCGAAAATAATATGAAACATTCACAGGCTCTTCAAAATATTTAAAATCCTCAATTTGTTCGGCAAATGATTCAAGCACACGCTCCAAAGGATAGTCGTGTCTGGTCGCTCCCTCAACAATGGAAAGAAGTCCTGGTAACAGCTCTTCCGGATTGTCACGAAGAAATTGAACGTATTCCTGCAACACTTCGGAACGACCTGACAAAATATCAAGAGCATATAAATTGGCTCTCGCAGCATGGCGATAATATTCCACTTCTGCTTCTCCATATGGATCGAGACCATTAAACCAGCCCAACTCTGCATATTTTTCGATACAATCTCGGGCGGCCTCATACTTACCTTGTTTTTGGAAGGCCATGCCTTTCATAAGATGACTGTAGCCGTAGTAATAGACTAACGGCCGTTTGGTATGTATAGGTTGTATTGGTTTCTTGCGCGCTTTGTAGAGCTGCAATTCCTGATACTGCTGGTTGACATGGTAATATAACTGGTCGCATAAAGCGATCATATGGGTACCATCCATAAACGAAAAGGACAGCTTAATCATGTTAACAAGTGTGTCTAGATCTGTGATGTCGGAGTGAACAAGATCATCCACCCTCCCCACCTCCTTGTCCGACTTTTATACTCATCAAACAAACCATGATCTATATCCCAACCAAAAATAACTTAATTACGTTTTTATTACGCAATTAAGTTATATCATAAAATCAGACATGTGGCAAGGAAATTATAATATATTCCAATTTTCAAAATGTAGATGCCTATAGAGCATTCATTTGTTCAGTTCCATGTGAAGCAACTGAAATGCCCGGCCTGATCCATCCAGCGCAGATCGCCCTGTTTGTACAAAGCCATAATGTCTGTAGAAAGCATGCGCCTTCTCGTTTTGCTCATTCACATCTACTTTGAGGTGCGTCCCTTTTATTTTTTCAGCATGCTGAATGAGTCGGCTGCCTATGTGCTGTCCATGCCGTTCCGGGTCGACAAACAGCATCTCTATTTTCAGTCCGTCCAGCCCGATAAAGCCCGTCGGCTCCTGGTGTTCAGTCCATTCCATCCAAACTTCAAGTTCTCTTAAAGCGCCGTTACTTACGATGTGATGGTAAAATTGAATATCCTCTTCAGACAAAAATGTGTGCGTTTGGCGTACTGCCCGATGCCAAATATCTACGAGTTGATCATGATTTTCTTCCCGATAAGCAATAATTTCATGTGGCACTTGTATTTCCCCCTTATGCAAATATCCATATAGCATGTTTTGCAGTAAGTTTAACATGTGTATTTAGAAGCATTCAAACACAAAAAGGAGGCGGATTCTTCCGCCTCCTTTTTGTTACAACCCTTTACAATGTAACACCATTTTTGAAGATAGCAAGCTCCCTGAAATTGTTTTTCTCATTATTCACCCAAGTTCCACTGGCTACATCAATAATGTAATCGACAAAGTTGCGTAGCGCATCTTCCATACTGACATCCTCCACCAGTGAACCAGCGTTATAGTCGATCCAGTGAGGTTTAGCCTTATATAGCGAAGAGTTGGTCGACACCTTCATCGTCGGAACGAAGGAGCCAAAAGGCGTGCCGCGCCCGGTTGTGAATATGACGAGCTGACAGCCAGCTGCAGCAAGCGCCGAAGAAGCAACCAGATCGTTCCCCGGTGCGCTGAGCAGATTAAGTCCCTTGGTCTTGAGACGCTCTCCGTACTGAATGACGTCGGTGACCGTGGAGGACCCGGATTTTTGCGTACAGCCTAGTGATTTATCCTCCAGTGTCGTGATGCCGCCTGCTTTATTGCCTGGTGACGGATTTTCGTATACTGGCTGCTTATAATCCAGAAAATATTGTTTAAAATCGTTAATCAAATGTACGATCTTATCGAATACTTGCTCATCGGCAGCGCGTTCCATTAAAATCGTCTCCGCGCCGAACATTTCGGGCACCTCCGTCAGTACGGTCGTTCCACCCTGTGCTGCCATATAATCCGACAGTCGTCCAAGCAGTGGATTGGCAGTAATACCCGACAGGCCGTCAGATCCACCGCATTTCAAGCCGATATTCAGCTCAGACAAAGGTACAGGCTCCCGTCGATCTTCTTGCACAGCTGCAAAAATTTCATGAAGCAGCCTTACCCCTTCCTCCACTTCATCCGACACTTCCTGGGAAAGCAAAAACTTCACCCGCTCCGCGTCATATTCACCGATGGCTTCTTTGAATTCCTTCATCTCATTGTTCTCACAACCCAAACCAAGTACTAGTACACCACCCGCATTCGCGTGTTTCACAGCATCAATCAAAATCGTGCGTGTATGTGCATGGTCGTCGCCCAACTGAGAACAACCGTAGTTATGCTTGAGCACAAGCGCGTTTTCAAAAGGTGAGATATCTCCCACTTCCTGCTTAAAACGATTTAAAATGAGTTCGGCAATTCCGTTCACACAGCCGACTGTCGGCACAATCCACAACTCATTGCGAATCCCTACACGACCATCCTTGCGCCGAAATCCTTGAAACGTCCGACTCTCCTGTTCATATATATGAGGAGCTGGCTTAGGCTTGTAAGTATACTCCTCCACACCGGTCAGATTCGTTTTCGTATTATGCGTATGCACATGTTGACCTGCCTGAATGGGCTGAATGGCATGACCGATGGGATATCCGTATTTCAGGACATGCCCACCTTCAGGGATGTCCTGCAACGCAATTTTGTGCCCACGCGCTACATCCTCGGCCAGCTCCACGCATTGTTCTTTTTGTGCTCCCCATGCCAGCGTCTCTCCCTGCTTATAATCACGCAAAGCGACAGCCACGTTATCTTGATCATGAATTTGAATGAATTCCAGCATTCCGGTCTCCTCCTTGCTTATGCTCCGGGTACGCTGTTCCCGGTTAGAGAATCGAGCGTCTCCTTCATTCCTCTGCTTGTAATTTCATACACGTGCTGCGCCGTTTGGTCAGCCAGCCCTTCAATCTGATTCAGATCTTGACCCCACCATGTTTGTTTGCGAAGTACCTGCTCGGTCAATTGCTTCGCTCCGGCAAGAGTTCCGTCATACGTACTCCACAGTTCGCCAAACGTGCTCAATACTTCCGCTTCGTCTGCCAATGCAATCGACTCGCCATTTCTGTCTCCCCGATAAAATACAAGTAAGGACGCCAGCGAAAATACGATTTTGGCAGGCAACGCTTTACGTTGTGCCACATACTGTAGCAAGGATGGCAAGTTCCGTGTCTTGAACTTGGACACCGAATTCAATGAGATGCTCATAACATAATGACTTACATAGGGATTACGGAACCGTTCAATCACATCGTCGGCATATACATTCAATTCCGCTTCTGGCGAATCCAGTGTCGGAATAATTTCTTCTCGAATCAACGACTGGATATATTCGCCGATAACATTATGCTCGACCGCTTGCCCCACCGTATCCAGGCCATATAAATAGGCTACAGGTGTAAGCGCCGTATGTGCCCCATTCAAAATACGCACCTTCCG
Organism: Paenibacillus sp. TSM33; assembly: GCF_056099025.1. Classification (NCBI taxonomy): domain Bacteria; kingdom Bacillati; phylum Bacillota; class Bacilli; order Caryophanales; family Paenibacillaceae; genus Paenibacillus; species Paenibacillus sp. TSM33. The sequence continues at coordinate 1,350,024 of NZ_JBLZXB010000010.1, read as the reverse complement.
TGTACGATATGGCGCCATATCGTCAACGATCAGTACATTCAATCCGGCCAAATGAGCAGGTAATTCTTCTTTAAGCCACTGTGGCCCTTCAATAACCCATAAATGATACTGTTCGCCCACAACAACCAAATCGTCCTTGTAACCCAATTCCGCTTGGATTTCATGAATCCGGTCTTTGGGATAACCAGGTACAATCCGATCCACCAAACTGTTGCAGAACGTATTTGCTTTCTCTAACCATGCAATAAACTCAGCCCCAAGGTTCCATTGGTTCGCATATTTCAGCACGATTTCCTTGAGAGCGTCTCCATTACGGTCGATGAGTTCGCACGGAATAATGACCAGTCCCTTGCTTTGATCGGCCCCGAAAAATTGAAAGCGCTTGTACAGAAAGGCGGTCAGTTTGCCTGGAAAGCTTTTTTGCGGGCGATCTTCCAATTGATCCTCAGGTTCATAAGCGATTCCTGCCTCCGTCGTGTTCGAAACAATAAAGCGCAGCTCCGGCTTTTGGGATAATGCTTCATACTCCAAAAATTCCGGGCCGTAAGGATTAATTCCACGAGTGACGCACTCCACAACGGTATGCTCCTTCATGGCCTGCCCATCTTTAATTCCTTCAAGGATAACCGTATAGAGACCATCCTGCACGTTAAGCTTCTCCACAAGGCCTCCTGGCTGCGGTTGTACAATCACAACTCCTGTATTCCATTCTGCCAGCTTATTCATTTTGTCAAATTGCCAGTCTACAAAAGCACGTAGGAAGTTTCCTTCCCCGAATTGCAGCACCCTTTCGGGAAACGGTTCTGTAACAATAAAACTTTTTCTGTTTAATTGGTCTAATTCATCTACTTGTTTCATTCGGAGTAGCCTCCCACTAGTACCATAATGATTTCACCGTTATTTTATCACAATGCACACGTTAACAAAATAGTTTTATCAATATTTTTAGTTTAAAAAAATAATAATGACAATAATATGAACACGTTAACATGTATGTTTATATAAAACTTTGCAAGTATATCTTCCTTCTTGTGTTGTTTCGTACCTGTTCCAAGACGGTTAAGGCTAACTATTACCCTATCCCGAGAACCTTGTTCATATATACATTCAGTAGAATAGACGTAAGAAAGCACGGGCAGGATAACACTACTTACTAGGCAGGAGGAGCATCTATGAAGACAATCGCAGATACTATTGTACAAGTTTTGGTCAATGCAGGGGTCAAGCGGATCTATGGCATCGTTGGAGATTCATTGAATAATATGGTTGATTCCATTCGTAGTAATGGTCAAATTGAATGGATTCATGTAAGGCACGAAGAAGTGGCTGCCTTTGCAGCTGGAGCAGATGCAACCCTTAGTGGCAGCATTGCCGTATGTGCCGGTAGTAGTGGTCCCGGAAATCTGCATTTGATTAACGGTTTATATGATTGTCACCGCAATCGGGTGCCTGTATTGGCTATTGCGGCTCATATTCCGAGTGATGAAATCGGAAGTGAATATTTTCAGGCTACGCACCCCGAGCATCTGTTTGGAGAATGCAGTCACTTTTGTGAGGTAATCACGACACCGCGTCAAATCCCAAGAACAGTGACTATGGCTATTCAGGAGGCAGTTTCACGTTCAGGTGTTTCCGTCATTGTTCTTCCCGGTGACGTAGCAGCTTTGGAGGCGGAAAAGGTGCCCACCCCTCAACATGTCTATCATCCCACAGCACCTGTCGTCCATCCATCCGCTTCTGAAATTTCCCGGCTGGCCGAATATTTAAATAACGGTAAACGAATTACGTTGCTATGTGGCGCTGGCTGTGCTCAATCTCACGACTTGCTTATGCAGCTGTGCGACAAGCTAAAGTCTCCCATGGTATCCGCTCTGCGAGGCAAGGAATATCTGGAATATGACAATCCTTATTATGCTGGATTGACGGGGCTGATCGGGTATTCTTCCGGATACCATGCCTTGATGGATTGTGATGTCCTGCTCATGCTTGGAACAGACTTTCCTTATCGACAATTTTATCCTGAAGATGCGATTGTTCTACAGGTAGATATAGAGCCGTCCCATCTCGGCAGACGTACTCCGTTGACGTATGGTTTATGCGGGGATGTAAAGGCAACGTTGGAAATGCTGCTTCCTCATTTAACATCAGAGCATGATTCGAAGCATCTAGAAAAAACCGTCCCCCATTATGCCAAGGTACGCCAGGAGCTGGACGATCTGGCGGTTGGTAAACCAGGTCATATGCCCATTCATCCGCAATATCTTGCCAAGGTTATCAGTGATACCGCCCAGGAAAATGCTATTTTCACTTGTGATGTCGGTACTCCCACAGTATGGGCAGCGCGTTATTTGCAAATGAACGGTCAGCGCCGACTTCTCGGTTCCTTCAATCATGGTACGATGGCAAATGCACTCCCGCAGGCGATCGGTGCGCAGGCCACTGAGCCTGACCGACAGGTGATTGCCCTCTCAGGTGATGGCGGACTCACGATGCTGATGGGCGACCTGCTCACCCTAAAACAGCATCAACTGCCTGTAAAAGTTATTGTTTTCAACAATGGCGCTCTTGGCTTTGTCGAGTTGGAAATGAAAGCAGCCGGTTTTCTGGAAAATGGAACTGAACTGGTTAACCCTGATTTTGGTGCTGTAGCGCAAGCCATGGGACTTAAGGGCATTCGGGTTGAAGATCCGACCATGCTGGAGGATGCCATTCAGCAAGCATTGGCTCATGATGGCCCTGTTGTGGTAGATGTGGTGGTGAACCGTCAGGAACTATCCATGCCACCTAAAATTAATCTTAAGCAAGCAGAAGGCTTTACACTGTGGATGATGAAAGCCGTGCTGAACGGACGCGGAGACGAGATTGTTGAACTGGCTAAAACCAATCTCCTTCGTTAAAAACATGACAAAGCAGTGCTCATTTCAACAAAAAAGGGGCAGGAACAGGGCTTGATCATTGTTCCTGCCCCTTTGGGGCCTGCCTCTTTTACATAACTAAACTCAGCGTGGTCTATCTGCCGTCGATTTCCGCTTCATGAGCGCGGTTTCCATAAATATAAGCTCGCCCTCATTGGACGGTGATTGAATTCGTTCCAGAATGCAAGCGGCTCCGCGCTCGCTAATCTGCTCAATTGGTCTTTTAACCGTCGTTAACGGTGGAGTCGTATACATCGAGAAACCGATATCGTCAAAACCAATAACAGAGATATCCTCTGGTACTTTCAAGCCGTTTTCAAATACCGCATTCATCGCACCAATAGCCATATCATCGTTAGAGCAAAACACCGCTGTCGGTGGTTCCTCCAAGGCAAGCAACTGCTTCATTGCCAGACTCCCGCTTTCAGTATCATAGTGACCCTGCACAATATATTCGTGTCGGATCGGCTTACCACGATCAATTAATGCATTCATGAAACCCTCGCGGCGTTGCTGGGTCGACTTGAAGCCTTCTACCCCCTCGATGATCGCAATGCGTTCATGCCCGCTTTCAATGAGAAAGGAGACGGCTTCATAGGAGCCTTCCTTATCATTAGAAATCACATTTACAATCCCTGCCCCAGACACCTGCCGGTTCAGTACAACTAGCGGAATGCCTTGCCCGAGCACATGATAAATAAAAGGGTTGTCCGCTTCGCTTTGGCTCATCAGAATGATGCCATCAAAACGCTTGCGATGAATAGCAGAAAAATCTGCATAATCGTCAATTCCTCGCACAAACAGATTGTATTCCACCCCGATGACGTTGTTAACTCCACGAATGGTATCCGCAAAAAAACTGGAGCTGGTGCCTTCTGAAATACTGGTGAAAAACAGGCCAATCGTATGCGATCGCTGGAGAACCAGGCTTTTAGCATTGTAATTTGGAATGTAATTGAGTTGCTCTGCCAACTCCATAATTTTACGTTTCGTATCTTCTTTAATCAGCGGGCTGTTATTGAGCGCCCGGGAGACGGTTGTATGGGAAACATTAGCCAGTTTGGCAATGTCTTTAATAGTAGCTGCCATATACGTATCCTTTCCTTAGTGAGGCTCTAAAAAATTATATACTCACCATACCACAGGAGCCGCCCGGAAAAGAAGACTTTCACAAATTATACGCGGTTGTCCGCATGTCGACGCTGTAATTCTTGAACCATTTCTGCATGTCTGCTGTCCGTCAGTTTATACATTTTACCGATTACCAGCATGGCCAAAGCCAAGGCAACAGCCGGATACAGACAAAGCAAGGCTTTGATTCCAAGCAGCGTTCCAGAGGATTGAACTACATTCGGTACATACCCGACAAGCGCCAATCCAATACCCGATAGAAAGCCAGACAAGGATTGAGCCAATTTACGTGAAAAGTTAAATAGAGAGTAGGTAATTCCTTCCTTGCGCTCCCCGGATGACCATTCGCCGTAATCAATGATATCTGACACAAATGCCCAGGTAACCCCGTTGGGAATACTAATACCAATGAACGAAATACTCGCCAGAATTGTGAAAATATATACGTTGGAAGGCATCAAAAAGTTAATGGAATCGGCAATGACGCTAACTAGCATCCCCAAGATGGCTGTTTTTCGTTTACCAAAGCGTCGTACCAGTTTGGGCAGGAACAATACACCCAGCAGCGACGAACCGATAATAATAAAATTCATATACGCCATTAATTCTACATGTCCCAAATTATATTCGGCAAAATAGATCAACAGAGCGGACTTGATATTGTAGGCGGAAATGGTGAAAATCGTCATTAAAACGAGTACTAGCAAGGGTTTGTTATTCGTAAAGGTATGCACAATCACGCCTAAAGACAGCTTCTCTTTTGGCCCGGACTGGCTAATAATACGTTCTTTCGTTCCTCGGTAACATATGATGAAAGCGATCACACCAATGAATGACATAATCCCCATGACCACCGGATAGCCAACATGATGGTTAGGAAACAGTAAAATAAGCGGCATGACCACGACACTGGTTACGAATAAAGCGCCCAGTGATCCCGCCTGACGGAAAGATGACAACGAAGCACGTTGCTGAGTATCCTGCGTAATGGCAGCACCCAGCGAGCCGTATGGAATGTTTACAATAGAGTAGCCAATCCCCCAGATCATATAGGACGCATAGGCGTAAATGAGTTTGCCTGTGGGGGAAATATTCGGTGAAATAAAGGTAAGAATCGTAAGAATTGCTAGGATAACGCTTCCAACGATAAGAAAAGGTCTAAATTTTCCGCGTGTACTGATATGTTTGCGATAATCAACAAAGGACCCGACAATGGGATCACAGACGGCGGCAAACAGCTTGCTGACCAAGAAAATGCCTGCGGCGGCTCCTGCAGAAACCCCTGCTACATCCGTAAAAAATTTCAGCAAATACAACTGCCCCAAATCAAACATGAATCCGTTTCCAAAGTCACCCATACCATACGAAATCTTTTCTTTCAGGCTAATATGCTCACCTGTCTTGTTGTCAGTTTGGACGCTCTCCTGCACGATAGGCACTCCCATACCTACACACTCCTCTATACTTGTAATTATTTTCACATACTTATTGAGATCTATTATGTTTTCAATTGCTCTTGCCGGGAGTTTGTTACAAGCTCCTGGCAAGAGCTCCTATTCTCTAAAGTTAGTGAGTTCTCACTTTTTAGAATAGCGTCACTTACTATGAACAACCGTTGGGAAGTTAAAATATTGCTCGGCGTTATTGTAACAAATATTTTGTACCATAGCTCCGAGCAGTTCAAGATCCTCAGGGGCCTTGCCTTCCTGAACCCACGTTCCGATTAAATCGCAGAGGATTCGGCGGAAATATTCATGACGTGTGTAGGATAGAAAACTGCGCGAATCCGTCAGCATGCCAATAAAGCGGGACAGCACTCCGTAATTAGCCAGCAGCTTCATCTGCTCCTGCATGCCTTCAATATGGTCATTAAACCACCATGCAGTACCAAACTGGATTTTCCCTACTGTACCGCCGGATTGGAAGCTGCCTGCGAGACTTGCCAATACTGGATAGTCAACCGAATTAAGCGAATACAAAATGGTTCTTGGCAAGCCTCCTGCCAGTTCCTGTGCGTCCAGCAATGCTGCCAGTGGACGAGCGAGGGAACCATCATTTACAGCATCGTAGCCTGTATCCGGTCCCAAACGACGGAACATCGCAGTATTGTTGTTACGCAGCGCGTGAATATGGTACTGCATCGCCCAGCCGTGTTCTGCATACTGTTTGCCAAGAAAGACCAGAACGTACGACTTATATTTCGCCTCCTCCAAAGGAGTCACATGGCCTTCCTCCAGCGCCTTGCTGAATATGGCAGCCGCTTCCTCCGATGTTGTTTCTTCAAAAACTACAGTATCCAGCGCATGATCAGATACCCGGCCTCCGGCAGCATGAAAATGGCGCACCCGGCTTGCCAGCGCATTCAAAAATCCTTCAAATCCGGAAACGTCCAATCCGCTGACTTCACCCAATCGAGCCACCCATGGCTGGAAGGTTTCACGATTAATTTCCAAAGCTTTGTCGGGGCGGAAGCTTGGCAACACAGCTGCTGGGAAATCGGTCAGCTTGCTAATTTGTTTGTGGTATTCGAGATGGTCGGTCGGATCATCCGTGGTACAGACGACAGTTACCTTTGAGTTCACAATCAGATCACGTGCCCCATAGCCCGGTCCCTGCAGCTTTTGGTTTACCTTTTCCCAAATCACAGGTGCGTTCTGTTCATTCAGCAACTCGTAGACACCAAAAAAGCGTTGAAGCTCCAAATGCGTCCAATGGTACAGCGGGTTGCCGATCAATGTAGGTACAATTTTGGCCCAGGCCAGAAACTTGTCATAATCTTCACCATCACCCGTGATCAATCGCTCCTCAACCCCATTGGCCCGCATAAGTCTCCACTTGTAATGATCACCGTACAACCAAGCTTCCGTAATATTCTTGAATTTTTTATTTTCATAAATTTCTTGTGGACTTAAATGACAATGATAGTCAATAATCGGCATATCCTTGGCATACTGATGATATAAGGTTTCAGCCGTTGGATTGCTCAACAAAAAGTTTTCGTCTAAAAACGTTTTGGTCATTACTTTCTCATCCCTTCTATAATCGTGTTTCTAAATTAATTGTTAACGTTAACAAAATAAGTCGAGCGCTACTTACCTTTCAACAATTACAATCTCCATAACATAGAAATCCACATGTTAATACAGGATAACAAAGCTATAATATGATACCTGTACATCATATCACGCTGGATTACTTCACCTTAAATTTAATGTTTACGTTAACAACAATTACATTGTAACCGCTATCCTTTGTAGAGGAAAGTGATTTTTATCATGTGAGCGGATAAAAATGATCCCCCCCTTTGGGGAGATCTGTTCTTAAACCTTCTCAATGACCGACACCACAAGAAAATTCCACAAATTTTAATTTCCGCGATAAATCAAACTTTGAAAACGTTTTATACAATTTTCTCTTTTTTTCTGAAAATTTCTTTCTTGAAAATACCAGTTATTGTATTATAATTGCAATATACATCCATTGATTTACATTGAAAGTATTTCATTAGTTTATTTCACAGACGAAGAAGAAGAGGTGGTAGCATTGAGTACAAAAGTGCAAGCTGTTCAAACTAAAACCAAAGCCGATACAAAAGGAGCCGACCTTGTTGTCGATTGTTTGATCAAGCAAGGGGTTACCCATATTTTTGGCATTCCAGGTGCCAAGATCGATTCTGTTTTTGATGTTCTTCAAGATCGGGGGCCGGAATTAATCGTATGCCGTCATGAACAAAATGCCGCCTTTATGGCAGCGGCGGTCGGTCGCTTAACCGGTAAACCGGGGGTATGCATTGTTACCTCAGGCCCGGGCGCGTCTAACTTGGCGACAGGACTTGTCACCGCGAATGCAGAAAGTGATCCTGTCGTCGCCATTGCAGGTGCAGTCCCAAGATCCGAACGCCTGAAACGCACTCATCAATCTATGGATAATGCCGGATTATTCGAACCCATCACCAAATACAGTGTAGAAGTAGAACATCCTGATAATGTACCGGAAGCAATTGCTAATGCATTTCGGATTGCGACCTCAGCCCAGCCTGGAGCCACATTCGTCAGCCTGCCGCAGGACGTGTTGACTTCGTCATCCGAAGTAACAGTCATTGAGAAGGTTTCCCTTCCCCAACTTGGAACCGCACCCGCCGAGCTCATCAAACAAGTCGCAGACCAAATCAGAAAAGCCAAACTGCCCGTACTTCTTCTCGGTATGAAAGCCAGCACGCCTGAAGCCACCGCAGCTATCCGTGCTCTTATTCGAGATACAGATCTGCCTGTTGTCGAAACCTTCCAGGCCGCTGGAGCCATCTCCCGTGAACTGGAAGACCACTATTTTGGAAGAATTGGGCTGTTCCAAAATCAACCGGGTGATATGCTTCTTGGAGCCGCAGACTTGGTACTGACGATTGGCTATGATCCTATCGAATACGACCCAAAAAACTGGAACATCCCGGCAAACCGAACACTCATTCATCTGGATGACCATCAAGCCGATATTGATCATGATTATCAACCGGACTACGAGTTAATCGGAAACATAGGCCTGATTGTGAGTGGCCTCGCAGAAGAGTTACCTACCTTAAAGCTACCTAAATCCTCCTGCGACCAATTGAATCGTCTACGCCATGATCTGAACGAGCAAGCAGCTGTTCCAGCCCACAAGCATGATTTTCTGATTCACCCATTACAATTTATTCGTACATTGCGTAGCCTGATCGACGATAATGTCACTGTCACCTGTGATGTCGGTTCACACTACATTTGGATGGCACGATATTTCCGTTCGTATGAACCGCGACGCCTTCTATTCAGCAACGGAATGCAGACGTTGGGCGTAGCACTGCCTTGGGGGATTGCCGCTACACTCGTCAACCCCGGTCAAAAAGTCGTGTCTATTTCTGGAGACGGAGGATTTCTGTTTTCATCCATGGAGCTCGAAACCGCTGTACGTCTTAACTCACCGCTAGTGCATATTGTATGGAGAGATGGTACCTATGACATGGTCGCCTTTCAACAACAGATTAAATACGGCAGAACGTCTGGTATAAAATTTGGAGATGTCGATGTTGTAAAATATGCGGAAAGTTTTGGCGCCACCGGATTACGCGTGCACTCTCCTGAAGAATTGGAAAGCGTATTGCAGCAGGCACTTCATACGGATGGTCCTGTGGTCGTTGATATTCCGATTGATTATCAAGATAATATCCAGTTGGGACGCAAACTGCTACCAAATCAATTAAACTAACTTTTACCGAGACTCTCTCGTGACGGTTTCGTGACAATTAGGGAGCAACACGTTATTTTTTATAATTTTTTTGAGCTATTTGTGTTATTTACTGAAACATTACGTTTATTATTGAAAAAGAAAGAAAATGAATGCATACAATTACAAAAGGAAGTGTATTACCATGACCGTTGCAGGACTGGAAACCAAGCAAGAAACTGATCATGATATTTACCAAACGTCCACTATGCTTGCTCTATTAGATGGTCTTTATGATGGAGTTGTTGCCTTTGAGGAGCTGCAAAAACACGGGGATTTCGGAATTGGTACCTTTGATCAACTGAATGGCGAGATGATCGCGTTCGATGGTGAATTTTATCACTTGCTTCCAGACGGTACGGCCCATCGTGTTAAACCGGAAGAAACCACCCCTTTTTCCACCGTCACCTTTTTCCGTGAAGATTTCACATATACTATTGACCGTCCCATGCATCGTGAAGAGCTGGAAGCTTTACTGCTAAAGCTGTTTCCAAGCCGTAATCTGTTCTATGCTTTCCGTATGGATGGCACTTTTCGTGAAGTAAAGACACGTACCGTGCCTCATCAAGTGAAGCCTTACAAACCTTTTATCGAAGCAACCAAGTCACAGCCTACTTTTACTTTTAATGACGCTTCCGGCGTAATCACAGGCTTTTGGACACCTGCTTATGCCCAAGGGATTGGAGTAGCCGGATTTCATCTCCATTTTATCAATGATGAACGCACTGGAGGCGGGCATGTTTTTGATTTTGTTGTCGACAAGTGCACAATCCGCATTTGTCAAAAATCCAATCTGCACCTTGTGCTGCCCGAAACACCAGATTACTTGACCGCCAACTTGTCCAGAGAAAATCTGGAGAAAGAAATCGCTGTTACTGAAGGTGCCCAATAATTACGCATATAGCTCATCAAGGTACGGTCCCTTAGCTAGACAATAAAAAAGCAAAAGATCACAGTCAGAAAATGAGGTACTGCTCTCTGACTGTGATCTTTTTATGTAGGAAACGTATATACACAATGCCGCTTATGCTCTCACTCCGGGTTACCCGACATTTGAATGCGATGTAAAAGGAGATTCTCAAATAAATGAAGCGCACAAAAAAACTCTCCGCTTAGGAGAGTCGTTATAGTCCGTTGTTACGACTTATTTAACCTTCAACGATGCTGTATTCAATATTCCCGCTACACGTTGCGTGTCGAAAATACGCGAAAGCTCCTCCACTGCCGTCAAGTACAGCAGACCGTTGCCCTCCAGCTTAGGGGAATTACCGAGTGGAATCGTACGTTTGATGAGTTGGGCGTATAACTCCGGTTCGGTGAGCTTACGCTCAAAGCTCTCATTCGCCAGCTGCTTAATCAACGCCAATGCACCTGCTACGTGCGGAGTAGCCATCGATGTTCCGCTAAAGGTCGCATATTTCCCGCCCGGAACTGTGGACAAAATATCTTCTCCTGGTGCAACCAAATCCACCTCATTATTAGAATTGCTGAACTCTGAGGCGTGTCTGTCAAAGTTGATAGCACCTACGCTAATCACTTCATTATAGCAACCAGGGTAGCCGAGCTCGTCCGTTCGGTCGTCACCGTCTCCCTCATTTCCAGCTGCACAGATGACCAGAATTTGGCTGGCTACAGCCTTTTTTACTGCTTCATGAAGCTCAGGTACATCCTCAGGGCCGCCAAGAGACATCGAAATGATGTCTGCCTTTTGCTCTATCGCATAATAGATACCTTGGATAATCCAGTCATATTGACCGGAGCCCTGCTTGTTTAGTACTTTGATGATGAGCAGATCCGCCTCTGGGGCGACACCTACGACACCAGCCTCATTTTCAGCTGCCGCAATGGTTCCTGCCACATGTGTACCATGACCGTTGTAATCCTTGAAAATTTCCGGATCACCTTCATCATCATCCGTGAAATTGCGGCCACCAATAATGCGTGCCTTCAGATCTGGATGGTCCGAATCACAGCCCGTGTCCAGCACCGCCACCTTTACTCCTCGGCCTCGAGTCTGGCTCCATACCGCAGGAGCCTGGATCAGCTCCACCCCTCGCGGTATTTCATTCACTTGTTGCTCCTGCTTGATCACTTGGTAAGGAATGATATGCACTTTACGTTCCATCTTATTCCCTCCTTCATGGATTCAATCGGAAACCATCCGTCTTTGAAACTTTGAAAACCTCTAATGCATTCGAGGTTACTATATTCTAGCAATTTTTGAAAAGTTTGAACATCCCAATTTGCTTATTTTTGCAAAAAAACAGAAATCAACCAATTCAATTGGAAAATGTCTGCTCTAGTACGTCTATGAGCCTTAGACTGACTCCGCTTGTAGCTCAGCCTTAGATAGCAGCGATTTGTGCTGCCATTTCCGGCCTTTCCAGCGTAAATAGTGAAAAATACCTCGTACCCATTCATCGCATGCATGTGCAATCCACACACCCAGCACACCATATCCCATATGGATGCCTAGCACATATGCTAACGGGATTTTGATCCCCCACATTGAAATAATGGCCATCATTAAGGGGAACTGAACATCTCCTGCTGCTCGCAGGGAGTTAATGACCACGTGATTGAACACACGGCCCGGCTCCAGCAATATACAGAACAACAAAATCGCTGCCCCTAATTGAATGATCGCTGGCTCGTCCGTAAAGATCGCCATCACTTCATAACGGAAAAAGGATACAGCCACGATCACAGCAATCGTAATGACTAGTGACCATTTCAGGCTTCGCAAAAGTTGATGATATGCTTTTTCCTTGTCTCCAGCTCCAATCAGGCGAGCCACAATAATTTCGGTTCCCTCGCCGACGGCCATTCCAAATACCATAAAAAAATACACAATCGTATTCGTATAGAAATGAGTTGCAATCGCTGTTGTACCCATAAAGCTGACAAATCGGGTCACCATCATTTGACTAAGCTGATAAGAAAGCCATTCCAACCCGGCAGGAATCCCAATTTTCAGGATCGCCACCAGCTTGCTCCATTGAAGCTGTACATAATATCGGATACGAATCGGCGCACTTACACGTTTGTACAGCAGGATAGAAATCCACACACATGCGACGACGCGGCTAATAACCGTTGAAATCGCTGCTCCCGCCACTCCCATTTGCGGCAGACCAAACCAGCCGTATATGAGTAATGCATTCCCCACAACATGCAGTATATTCATGCCGATGCCTACGATCATCGTATCTTTGGTAAAACCATGCGAGCGAATGACCGGTCCTGCGGTTAGCATAAGAGCCTCCAGAAACAGCGAACCCCCTGCCAGCATCATATAGATTTCTGCATTTTCCTTGATGGTCGGAGTTATATGGTAGAAGGATAGTAAAAAATCCCGGCTCACAATAAACATCAAACTCAGCGCTAGGCCAAATACCAGATTAAAGGTTAGTGCCGATGCGGTAACACGGCTTGCGTCCACATGCTTTTGCGCACCCAATAACTGAGCAATGATCACACCTACTCCAAGACCAAGCAGATTGAAAAGTATAATTGTAAATTCGATTAACTGTCTGGATACACCGACAGCCGATACAACCTCATCTGAAACATGGCTAAGCATGAACGTATCCACGCTACCCATTAAAATATGAAATAGCATTTCTATGAAGATCGGCCAAGTAATCGCGAAAACCGTCATCGTTTTAACGGCCTGCGCTTGCTTGGAACCACTTTCCTGCGACAATGACATACTTATGTATTCCTCCCGCTCCTGTATGTAAATTCAAAAGTTTGTTCATTTATTTGATAACGCTTACTTATTCGTAAAAAGTCATATGCTTCTTATCATTTTTATAATATTTCAAGCGGTCCTGCAATTGTCCTGTGTGGAATTCGAACTTGTGTCCGTCTGGGTCTGTAAAATAGACCGACCTTTTATCCTGTACGTTCCGTTCTCGTCCAGGCAAAATAGTAACATTAAGATTTCTCAGCTTGTTAAGCATATTTTCGAAATCCGCTTCCGCTACCGAAAATGCAATATGCGTGTAGGAATGATGAATTTCATTTCTCGGAATATCCTCTTCCACATTGAGAGCCAACCACATTCCCAGGCAATCCAGATAAGCCAGCTTACGTCCTTTAACGAGCAGTTTTCCGTCTAGTACATTCTGATAGAATTGTATAGACTTCTCCAAATTAGACACCGAAAAGCAAATGTGATTCCATCCTTGTATGCTCATGCTTCCTATTCCTTTCAGCGAACCCTGTTCAGCCAGTAGTTCCATGCTTCTGTATATGGGTCTAGATCTTCCGGATGATGGCGAATACAGGTAGCTATACGAAAGTATAATCCCTGTAGCACTTCCCTGTTCAGCTCATATTCCCCTGTCATCTCTGGACTAAGCTTCTCTACCGCCGGCAAAATGGTATCGACGTCCAGCCTATCCGGTGAAGAACAAAAAGCGTATATCAAATCATACAGAGGCTCTCCCACCACTGGATCAGGGTCAATAATACCTGTCAATGTACCATTATCGGCAAACACAAAATTATGTACTCCGAAATCGCCATGAAGTAAATATTTAATATTCCGTTGCGGCGATCCGGCCACAAGAGTATGGACGAACCGATGATTCTCTGGAGGTAAAACATCTTGTATAATCTTTTCGGATTCTTTCGTTCTGTGGAGCAAAAAATCTCTCCATTCTACAAACGGATGATCCGAATAACCATACTCGCGTTCCTCGCCAAGAGATTTATAGTGTGCAATGACCTCTGTCGTCAGACTGAGTAGCAAATCACCCTTATTTCTTTCACTATATTGCCTAGTGAACCCTGGCTTGAACGCATATACCAAATAACGATGCAGGGAATCTACATAAATCACTTGAGATAGCTTCTCAATTTGTGCATAGGTAAGTAAAAATTCTGCCTCGGCTTTTACAATCGCGGGATCATTTTGCTTAATCACATATCGTGGTCCGGTACCGTCCATAACAACAAACACTTCACTCGAAGTACCGCCAGTCAGCGGTTTGAGATTTTGCATATGGCTTTCAAGCACGCCTGCTTCATACAGCTCATTCAGGATAAATTGAATGTCCATGTAACATGTAAAACCTCCCTATGCATCTGATCCATAAATAATGCGGCTGGCGCTTCAGATTGTTGATCTAGCCCACCTGTTCGCCAGCCATTCTTTTCTTAAAAATATATTTTTTCATGCTCCGCATAGATTTCAAGCGCCCGTTCCATCTTATGGACATAGGCCTTATCCTGACTGGTACATAGAAAAGTGACATGTCCCTCCTGCAATTGGCCCGTTTTTACCGGAGTTGCCAGTAAATTACGGTCGGACAGCACCTGTTTCAAGCGTTTGACCGTTCCGTGGCTCCCATCAATGAGCTGAATATGAGAAGGCAGCAGTTCTCTCAAAATTTCCTTATAAAATGGATAATGTGTACATCCCAACACGACCGTACCATAGACGTCCAGGTTAAACGAAGACAGCTTATGGTTAAAATAATTGAACAATTCTGTACGGTCAAAATTCAACTGTTCGCAATATCGTACGAGCTCCGGCAAAGGCAGTGAGTCTACACTCCCGTGATCGTCAACTCTGGATACCAGTGCTGCATAACCGGATTGTTTTAATGTCAATGGTGTCGCCAGCACCAGCACTCTTTTACCATTGGCTCGGTTCATCTCGACCGCTGGCTTCACGGCTGGTTCCATTCCGATAATCGGAAATTTATATTCCTTCCTTAGCTCCGCCACCGCGATACTTGTAGCCGTATTGCATGCAATCACCAATGCCTTAATATCCTCTTGTAGGATCGTTTGTACCGAAGCCTTGACATAACCAAGCACCTCTTGGGGTGTTTTCGTTCCGTAAGGAACATGAAGCGTATCCGCCATGTAAACAAAATTTTCGTTTGGCAAACGTCTTAGCGCCTCAGACAATACTGTAATTCCACCCAAACCCGAATCAAAAAAACCTATCTTCAAGCTACTCACCTTTTTTCGTTCAACTATGGTGTCAAATCTTCCTGGCACCATGTTCATTTCCTTCTTCACCTATTCAAACCATTCTCTTCAATAGACTTTACATTTAAATTTTACCGCAAAACTGATATTTTGCAAAAGAAACACGTAAATTTTACAGTGTAAAAAATAAAGTAGCTTTTCAAAGTAAATTTAATATAGAAGTGTTGACAGATATTATCTTTATATTGTAATATTACGTGGTAACTTACTAACTAAACTTACTTATTCAACTTACTTAGGGGGAAATAAATCATGTCTAAAGTATTATTTGTCAAAGCTAATGATCGTACAGCTGAAGAATCTGCAACAGTTAAATTGTATAACGCATTCGTGGAAAGCTACAAGGCTTCTCACCCATCTGATGAAATCACTGAGCTGGACCTGTTCTCCGTTGAGCTTCCTTATCTGAACGCTAACATGATCAACGGCACGTTCAAATCTGCTAGAGGTATGGAATTGAACGCAGAAGAAGCCCGCCTGGCAAACATCGCCAATGGCTACCTGGATCAATTCTTGGCAGCAGACAAAGTCGTGTTTGCATTCCCGCTCTGGAACATGACCATTCCAGCTGTACTGCACACATACATTGACTACTTGAACCAAGCTGGTAAAACATTCAAATACACTGCTGAAGGTCCTGTAGGCCTTGTAACTGACACTAAAGTAGCCCTGTTGAATGCAAGAGGCGGCGTTTATTCCGAAGGGCCGGCTGCTGCTGCTGAAATGTCTTTGAACTTCATGAGCAACATCTTAACCTTCTTCGGTGTTAAAGACATCGTTAAGGTGGTACTGGAAGGACATAACCAAGCTCCTGACCAAGCACAAGAGATCGTTGCTTCTGCCGTACAACGTGCAGTAGACGCAGCAAAATCGTTCTAATTATATATATGAAGACAAGAGGATGTCCGCACCCTTTATGGGATGGATATCCTCTTTTTTTGCTGCAAAATATAAAAACACGTGCTCCCCTGATCTAAGATCAAGTAAGAAGCACGTGTCTGTATGAGCTTACTTCTGTTTAAGGAATGAACTGCTGCACGATTTTTACAACCTTACCGTCACGAAACGTAACATGGTATGGAAATTGGCTGAGGTCCAGAACATCCTTTTTCGCAAAATCCTTCTCAAACTGTGCCAACGGAATGGATTCGTTCCATTGTACGTCTGTGTCTTCTATATTCCCCGTGTGATCATAAATCTGCACCTCTACCGAAGCATCTGGTGCAACCTGATACACGTCATTTTGCACGGTATTGTTTACGATGTAGTAGCCATCCGGCGCTCCATCCAATCCTGTATTACCTTCATGTTCCAAAAATGCTTTGTCTGCTGCCTTGCCTTCAAACCATTCAATCGGATCTGTTGACAAATAGATTTGTCCGTCGCGAATGTCCATTTGGTTTATATATACGGTCTCCTGATTTTCAGCAGCTGCTACAGGTGTGTAACCTTGCGCTGTTGCCCCTGCCGTCGTAATCAGCATCATCATCAAAGTCAATACGGTCCATTTCGAAGCTAATTTCATCATGTCTGATCTCTCCTTGCCGTTTGGGTATGTACACGGTGTCTGTAAGCTTCATTACCCTTGTGTACCTATCATAAACTTTGAACGGTTAAAAAGTGTATCAGATACATAAAAAATAAGTTACGATTTTTTAAGACTTGGTCTTAAAACTTGATGACATGTCCTAATGTACTCCTTTGTTATTTTAGTAATCCCACCTGACGTGCCTGTTCCTCGGTGAGAATAAACTCTTCATTTTGCCATACCTCGTCCTCTTTGGTTACAGCAAACATCCCCATAATCTCTGTCCAGATTCCTTTGTCGGCGGCTTCCTTTTGTGTAATGATTATTTTCATATGAATCCCACCTTCCTCTAGAATGCATGCAATGTGTAGCCCACTACGCAAACAAATGGTTGCTCCAATCGCTGTTGCTTCTCCGAAATCCATCTGCCCGCTTCGTTACTCAGCTTGTCATTCTCATTTTTCATAAGTTTGTCTCAAAGGTGTCACAGTGCTTGTCCTCTAATTGCATAACGGACAACCGTTCTGCTTATAACATATGTACCCTTTTCTTACTGAGATTATTCGTATCTTATTTGTGATCTTAAAACTTCAGAATAATTTTGTAGGCTATGACCTTTCTTAGAAGTGACTAAGCGCTAAAATAAAAACGGCTGCAGGTTATCCTACGAGCCGTTTCTACTAATAAATTTTTATGTCTGGTTAATCCATCGAAACTATCAACATATGCGTATTCTATTTTTTCTGTATGAACAAATGGTTGCCAAAAGAAATAAAGCAGCGGAGCGATCGGAAGAATAATCCGTTCTCGTAGCGGCCACAAGCCCATACCGTTACTTCATTAATTCTAATGAGGCCCTATTTTTTACACAGAAAAGTAAAAAGGCTGTACGCATACAGGCTTGGACACAGTTACTTGTTGTCCTGTGTAAGTCAAGCGACCGCTTGCCTTGTCCACTTTGAAGGTAACAATATTGTTAGTATCGCGGTTAGCCACGAGCATATAATCACCATTAGGTGTCAAAGCAAAATGACGCGGATGCTCGCCTTCAGCAGATACATGCTCCACTAGACTCAGCTTGCCTGTTGCAGCGTCTACAGCGTACACTACGATGCTATCATGTCCACGGTTGGAACCGTACAGATAAGCTCCATCCTGTGAGATCGCAATTTCTGCAGTTGTGTTTTCGCCAGTAAAGTCAGACGGCAATGTCGGTACACTCTCCAGCTCAGTGAGCTTGCCAGCTTCTGCATCATAGGCGAAAGAAGTAATGGAAGAATCCACTTCGTTAATAACAAAAGCAAATTTACTGTTCGGGTGGAATGTCAAGTGACGTGGACCTGCACCTGCATGGGTTTTTGTTTCACCGTGCAGCACCAGTTGCCCTTTGCTGTCATCAATGGTATAAATACGGATCAGATCCAGTCCAAGATCTTGTACGAACAGGAAGCGGCCGTCCGGGCTAAAGAAGCAGGAATGTGGATGTGGACGATCCTGACGCTCAGGATGCGCTCCTTTGCCCTCGTGCTGTTTAACATCCAGCAACTCACCGATACGTCCGTCCTCAGTCAGAGACACCAGCCCTACCATACCTCCGTGGTAGCTGACCACAATCAGGTAACGATCGGATGGATCACGCTGAATGTGACAAGTTGTGGAGCCTACGTTTTCCGCACGATTCAGCAATGTAAATGTGCCTTTAACTGGGTCGATTTCAAAAGCAGAAGCTTCGCCTACCTTCGCTCCTGCAGCGGTAGTCGTCTCTCCAATGGAATACAGCTTCCGATTTTTAACGTCCACGTTTAGGAATGTAGGATTTTTCAAGCCGGAGAACTCATCCTGTAAAGTCAGGGCTCCTGTCTCTTCATTAAAAGTGTACGAATAAACTCCGTTACCTTCCAATTCGGCGTAAGAGCCTGCGAATACGAGCAATTTTTGTTGTGCTGTCATGGTTGTGTCCTCCTTGGATTAAAAAAATGATGGGCAATTGGAATGATTGCTCCTGTTACAGTTATTGCTTTAAGAGGCGCGCTCCACTACAGGTTCTGTAGACAATGCTACATTTCCTGCTACGGCACGTGAGATCATGCATGAGGTTTCAGCCTGCTCTGCAAGGCGCAATGCTTGTTCGATTTGAGATTCTGTTGCATCGACGGACAATAGAACGCACGGACGATGCACGATTCGACGATATGTAAAAATGTTGTTCGTTACATCGACAATTCCTTCGGATTCCAGTGCCAGTGATACCACCGGGAGGCTGGCACGTTCCATCATTGCCGCCAAAGTAATCAGATAGCAGGTAGCAGCTGCACCGAGCATCATTTCATCTGGATTGGTGCCTACACCAGGGCCTCCCATCTCAGCCGGAATCGAAATCGCTGTTCGCAACTGTCCGGCCTCAATACGCCCGTCGCTATTGCGCCCCCCGTTCCAGTCTGCCTTGAGCAGAAAGGTATGCTCCATTTCAGGTCACTCCTCTCTCTTGTATTATGAATCTTTACACAGGTGAATGTAAAGGTTAGTCAATCTCCTGATTTTTCGTTTCGGTACCCAGCAACCATACAGCAACTGCTCCGATCAGGATCGCTACGAAGAAAATCGCAAAGATAGATGGTAACGCTATGCCTTGTCCCACAAGTATACCGACCGCGAAAGGCCCGATCACGCCGCCAATACGACCAAATGCAGCTGCCATACCCACACCGGTAGAACGAGCAGACGTTGGATACAATTCAGGGGTATAAGCATACATGGCTCCCCATGCACCGAGATTAAAGAAGGACAAGCAAATGCCAGCTGCCAACAACATCCCTGCCGTTTCTGAAGTTCCAAACCAAATAGCGGACACTGCTGTGAGCAACAAGTAAATGATCAGTACAAATTTGCGACCCAGCTTTTCAATCAGATAGGCGGCGGTAAAATAACCTGGTAATTGTGCAAGTGTCATGATTAGGACATACTCAAAGCTTTTAACCAGCTCAAACCCCTTCATAAACATCATGCTCGGCAACCACAGGAACATGCCATAATATGAAAATACAACTGTGAACCATAAAATCCACAGCATTAGCGTAGACTTGCGATGGGGTTCCGACCAAATCGTAGCCAAGCGTGCACGTAACGGGAGAAGTTTGGCGCTTTGCTGCTTGTATCGCGGTGAATCCTCAATAGCTTTGCGCAAATAAAGAGCGTACAGGGCAGGTACTGCGCCGAGAATAAAGGCAAGCTGCCAACCATATTTCGGAATAACAAAATAGGCAATAAGGGCCGAAAGAATCCAACCTGCCGCCCAGAAGCTTTCCAGCAGCACAACCGCTCTCCCTCGTTCTTTCACAGGCACTGATTCTGACACCAGTGTCGAAGCAACAGGTAATTCTCCACCTAAGCCTGCGCCAGCAATAAAACGCAGCACCAGCAGCATACCGAGACCTGTAGCCAAAGCAGACAAGCCACTGGCAATGGAAAAGATCAACAGGGTCCACACTAATATAGCGCGTCTACCGTAACGATCTGCCAAAATCCCCGCCAAAGCAGCCCCAAATACCATTCCTATCGAATTCATCGCAGTCAGCAGACCAATCTGCTCTGATCCGAGATGCCACTCCTTAGCCAACGCTGCGACTATAAATGAAAGCAGCCCCACATCCATCGCATCAAACAGCCAGCTTAAACCTGCGCTAAAAAGCAATTTCCTTTTTTTAGCTGGTGGTAATGAAGTTAATTCACTCATGATTCGCTCTCCCTTAAAAATGCATCGTATGTAGACGTATATTCAGGTGTCTTGTCACCTGTAGTCCAGCCTCTATTGTAACGCAAGCTTCCTCAATCTGCGAGCATTTTAACGCAGAAAAAAACGGAAGATTGCCTACGGCAATTCTCCCGCCTTCTGGAACCTGCCACTTACCGGTTTTGGACCAGACCGATGATCGTCACCATGAGCACCAGCAGCTGGATGAGTGTATCGTTACTCATTCCAATCGCCTCCATCCCATATGAGATACTCCTTCGGCCGTTTCCCCTCTCCCCGGATTATGACGCTTGTTCCCCACTACATACCTATGCAGGTGGCGGGAAGCTTATGATTAATAATGGATACAAATCTTCACATTTAAGGTTTAATCCAGGACCACTGCAAATCCATTTCCTGAATGCATTCACGACTATCATGTTCATCATTGGCCACCAGCGGGGTGACTGGATAGATGCTCATATCACCTTGCTCATACGTGCGCAATAAGGGCAGCAGCTCATCAATATTTTGGATCGACGGATCTAGCCATGAATCTATTTGATCTGCTTCCAAAATAGCGGGCATACGGCTGTCAAATTCACGTATATCCGTATTGGCGTGAACCGTCATCATCGTACAGGTGCGTAACGGCTCCTTTCGACTATCCTGCCATATTTCATATAGCCCCGCGACCGCAAACATTTTCTGTTCCGGCAGTACCACTCGGACGGCACACATCCGTTTGCCCAATTTTCGCCAATAATAAAATCCATTGCACGGAATAATACAGCGCCGAGTTTCCGCCATCTTGCGATAACTGGGATTTATCCGAACGGTATTCAGGTCTGCATTGACACAATCCTTGCCCCAATAAGGAATAAATCCCCAGCGAAATTCATCAAGCACCCGTTCTCCATCCTGATGCAGAACAATGGGAACATGCTGGGTAGGACTCATGTTATAACGTGTTTTATAATAATACATCACACGTTGTATACCAAAATGATCCCTTACCTCATCTAAATCTGCCGATAACGAAAATCTTTTGCACATATGCAATTCATCCTTCCGCCTTTTTTACCTATTGTGCGGATATACAAGGAAAAATATGCATAAGCGAGGATATTACAAAAACCAGATCATCAAAAAACATATAGCAATATCCCCGCAGTCGTAAAGCTACGGGGATAGATACTCACTTATATCATTATTACTTCTTTTCTACGGCATGGCCGCCAAATTCATTACGCAGCGCAGCAACTACTTTCCCGTTGAATGTATCGGCATCCAGCGAGCGGTAACGCATCAGCAAGGACAAGGCAATGACCGGAGTTGCCGCCTGAAGGTCCAGCGCTTCCTCAACAGTCCATTTACCTTCACCGGAAGAGTGCATAACCCCACGGATTTCATCCAGGTTCGCATCTTTGGAAAATGCGCGTTCAGTCAAGCCCATCAGCCAAGAGCGAATAACGGAACCGTTGTTCCACACACGCGCTACTTGTTCGTAATCAAAGTCAAAGTTACTTTTCTCCAGCACTTCAAAGCCTTCACCGATGGATGCCATCATGCCGTATTCCACACCATTGTGAACCATTTTCAGAAAATGTCCGCTACCGGATTTACCTGCATACAGATATCCATTTTCCACCGCTGTATCACGGAAAATAGGCTCAACAACTGCCCAAGCTTCTGGATCGCCACCGATCATGTAGCAAGCACCGTTGCGCGCGCCTTCCATACCGCCAGAAGTTCCTGCATCCATGAAGCTAATACCATATTCTTTTAGACGGGCATGGCGAGCAATGGACTCTTTGTAATGAGAGTTTCCGCCTTCGATAATGATATCTCCTTTGGACAACATCGGTTGAAGCTGATCCAATACAGAATCAACAATTTGGTGAGGAACCATAATCCACAGCACTCTAGGGGATTGAGTTGCTTGCACAAGCTCTTCCAAAGTAGAAGCACCTTTAGCTCCATATTCCTTCATTTCTTGGATTGCGGCTACATTGACGTCGTAAGCCACAACTTCATGCTTATGATCGATCAGATTTTTTCCAAGATTCAAGCCCATTTTTCCCAAACCAATTAATCCTACTTGCATTATAAAGGCCTCCTGCCGTAGCAAAAATATTTTTTATAAAACACTTTTCTGTTGGGTTAAGCACTAACGACTGCTTTTTCAGAGCTTTCGG
Organism: Paenibacillus sp. TSM33; assembly: GCF_056099025.1. Lineage (NCBI taxonomy): Bacteria > Bacillati > Bacillota > Bacilli > Caryophanales > Paenibacillaceae > Paenibacillus > Paenibacillus sp. TSM33. Next base: position 1,327,257 of record NZ_JBLZXB010000010.1, on the reverse strand, counting down.
ACTTTTCGTCCAGCCACCATGTAAAGCCTTGCTCTTCCAACAATTGATCTGAAGCTTCTGGACCGTAAGAGCCTGCCGCATACGTATGAAGCGGAACTTCACCACGGGCAAAAGCTTCCAGTACTGGTTGAACCCACACCCATGAAAGCTCCACTTCGTTCCAATGAGCAAAAAAGGTGGAATCACCGCGCAGCGCATCAAAGATAAGGCGTTCATAGGCTTCTGGCACATCCTTGGCCTCGGAATGATAATTCATCAGAACGGTCTCCAACTGGCCATTGTTCAGCGGATCTCTACTGTTCAGACGAAGTGTTACTTTTTCATCCGGATTAACATGGATGATCAGCAAGTTCGGGTCGGTTGGCTGACCTTGAGCAGCATAAGGATCAGTATTGTCCTTTTTGAATTCCACAACGATACGAGTGGATTTTTCTTTCATGCGTTTACCAGTACGAATATAGAACGGCACACCTGACCATTGTTCATTGTCAATCCATAGGCGAGCTGAAATGAACGTATCATTTTGCGAATCAGGTCCGATGTCCGGCTCTTCTTTATAGGAAGGAACTGCTTTTCCGTTGATCTCACCTTCGGTATACTGTCCTCTAACTACGTTGGAAGCAATATCGGAAGGATCGAGGGCACGAAGCGCATCCATCACCTTACTTTTTTCGTCTCGCACCTGATCTGCCGTAATATGTCCCGGCTTGTTCATAGCCGTCATCATCAGCACCTGCAGCATGTGATTTTGTACCATATCACGAATAGCACCGGAGTGATCGTAGTATCCTGCTCGCTCCTCTACGCCTACAGTCTCAGAAGCGGTAATTTGCACATTGGAAATGTACTGATTGTTCCAAACCCCTTGAAGCAATGGATTAGCAAATTTTAAGGCTTCAAGGTTTTGAACCATGGGCTTGCCTAAGTAATGGTCAATACGATAAATCTCATCCTCAGCAAAGGTTCTGCTCAGGCGATCATTCAGCTCACGTGCCGATTCCAAATCATGCCCAAATGGTTTTTCAATAATGAGTCGTTTCCAACCCTTTGTTTCAGCTAAACCACTTTCCCGAATATTGTGGGCAATTACATCAAAAAATTCCGGTGCCACCGATAAGTAAAACATGCGGTTCCCCGGAATTCCTAAGTCATTTTCACGTTGCTCAGCAAGCTGTAGCAGCTTTTTATAGTCTTCCGGGTGGTTAACGTTCAATGCGCTGTAACGGAAAGCACTTAAGAACTGATCCATCTGTCCACGGTCATCATTCACATGTCTGGAAAAATCCTTAATAGATTGCTCTACATTACTTTGAAATTGTTCGTCCGCCACTTCACGACGCCCCATCCCAATTACAGAAAAGGAAGCCGGAATTTTACCTTCTACAAACAAATTATACAAGGCAGGGTAAATTTTGCGTTTGGCCAAATCCCCTGTCGCTCCAAATAAGACAAATGTCATTGAATCCATGAAATATTCCTTCTTCCCATTATAAAAGATGAGGTTATTAAAAGTTACCTGAGGAATTAACGTAACCCATAATACACCCAAAATAAGGGGCAAGTCAATCAAATTTTAGCGAAATCGTGAACATTCGATATATCCTGTAATGATAACGTTTTCTGTGGTATGATTGACGATAGGAAAGAGAAAAAACTGTTAAAATTGTCACAGTTGATACAATGCATTATAGTTACTATTGGTATACAGAGTTACTTTTAGTATACTGTTTAAAACAACAATGAAATTGAGGGGATTCAGATGAGCGACGACAGGCAGCCTAAGCTTTTGTGCGGTAAGGTGGAACAGTCCTTTCAGATCATCAGCAAAAAATGGACCGCTCTCATCATTCATACTTTGATGGAACATCCCAAACGATTTAGTGAAATTCAAGTCTCCATACCTGATCTTAGCAAACGCATGCTCAACGAGCGCATCAAGGAACTTGAGCTTTCCGGCCTAATCCTTCGCAATGTCATCACAGAGCGGCCAGTGCGTACCGAATATTCGCTGACACGTAAGGGTAAAGAGCTAGGTGATGCATTGAATGGTGTGGAGAGCTGGGCCGAAAGATGGCTCTAAACCGCTAGCAGGAGATCGCCAAACACGCTCTCCTGTTATTGTGTTACTGCATGTGGATCATAATACAAGCAATAGAACGTAAATAATGGACAACCGCAACAATAGCCTATGATTTCAGGCATGAGCCAGGAAAGGATGAGACCGATGGCATTTGGCATTACCCGGCAGGAACTGATGAGCTGGAAAAGAGAGGTCAGCCGTGACGAAATTGCTTTTCTGACACATTACTGGCTGGATGACCGCTTTCCAGGCATTACAACTGTCACCAAGGTGGGCTGTTCTGATTTGAATAAGCTACGCTCATGGTGCAAGCTCAACGGATTGGACCCCCAGTATATACATCAGCGTCAGCCCTATCCTCATTTTGATCTCATCGGTAACAAACAGACGGAAATTTTACGCAAGTATGGCATGAGCGATCAATTAAAACGTTTCGAGTCTCATCTTCAACCAAGCACATGCCCATCGTTCTAAACCGCAGCTCTCAGAGTTGCGGTACTTTTGTTTTCATACCAGATAATACCTTGTGTATCCAGATCGCTGACATAGCTCCTTCTCCCATTGCAACCGTCGCTTGCTCGGCATGAGCCCCTAAGTCTCCGGCCACCCATACATTTTCCACGTTTGTCATTTTGCTGCGGGGATGCGTCTTAATATGCTTGTTATGCAGCAGATGCACACCCAGTTGCTCCGCCAGCTCTGAATGAACATGGTTGCTTCCAAAAGCTAAGAAGCCCCGCTCTGCTCGAACGACTTGTCCATCAGCCAACCGCACTCCCTCAAAACAGCCCGGTTGCCCCGTGATTATCTCAGTAATGGCTGACTCCTTATATTCAATCCCTTTAGCCCGCAGCTTCACAATCAGCTCGTCCGGTACTTCTGAACGCTCATGATTGACATAGACAAGGTGATCGGTACGTGCTGACAAAATCAATGCCATGGAAGCTCCCGCTTTGCCCGCCCCCATGACGACTGTACTGCGATCCTGGACCTCATACCCGTCACAGTCCGGGCACACATATACACTGTTGCCCAAGCAGGCTTGTAGCCCTTCCAGCTTTGGAAAACGGTCCGTCAGCCCTGTGGCCAATAACAGCGTTTTTGACGTATATACTGACCCTGCCTCCACTTCAATGTCAAAAAGCTCATCTCTCTTGGTCGCTTTTATCGCCTTATCGTCAACAAATTCAGTGCCTAACTTCGTGGCTTCACTACGTCCAAGCCGTCGTAGCTCTTCACCAGAAATCCCGTCAGGAAAGCCCAAAATATTATGATACTGATGGCACAGCGTAGATCGACCATAGCCCGAATCGATCACCAGCACCCGATGACTGCTGTATCTACCCAATTGAATAGCTGCTTGCAATCCGGCAATTCCCCCACCGACAATAATGCAATCGTAGTTCATGTCCTAATTCCTCCTTCAAATACGCGCAAATGCTAAACATCTGCAAAAAAAGCAATCACACTTATGTAAACTTCTTATCCAATTTCAAACATAATATCACCCACTTACGGATGAATTAACCTCGTTCCCATGTATCCAAAAGGTTACATATCTAAAAAAATTGAAATGACAAACAGCACTGCGGATAATCCGCAGTGCTGTTTTCAGGTTTTCATGTCAAACCTGAATCATCATACTATTATGATCATTATTTAAATGTTTTTACGCGTTCCTCAATCGGCTGGAATTCTTTGTCACCTGGTTGGAAAGTCGGTTTACCAAATGGCATTTCAGCAATCAGTTTCCAATGCTCAGGAATGTTCCATTCGTTTTTCACTTTTTCGTCGATCAAAGGATTATAGTGCTGAAGGGATGCTCCCAGTCCTTCTTGCTCCAGAGCCGTCCATACTACCAACTGCAGCATGCCGTTAGATTGATTGGCCCAGATTGGGAAATTGTCCGCATACGCTTCAAATTGTTGTTGCAGACCAGCTACCACATTGTTGTCCTCAAAGAACAAGACCGTTCCGTAACCGCTGCGGAAACCGTTCATTTTCTCAGCAGTAGTTTTGAATTGTTCTTCATTGCCTACCACTTCCCGCAAGATATCTTCTGTAATATTCCACAGTTTGTCATGATGCTCTCCGAGCAACACTACAGCGCGTGAAGTTTGGGAGTTGAAAGAGGTAGGTGTGTACTTCACAGCTTCCTCTACGATCTCTTGAATTCGTTGGTCGGAAATTACTTGTTCTTTACTAATGCCATAATAGGAGCGTCTGTCTTTCAGAGCTGTGAAGAAGTATTTAGTCATTTTGTTACCTCCTGAGAAAAATTAATTACTTTTCGTAACTTAATATACATCGTATATATCTTAAAGTCAAGAGATTTCTTTTTGAATATTACCATTTCGTTGAAAATTATACGCCGCCCTTATATTTTTTCTCACTGGAAGAGGTGTGCTTGGTTGCATCCTTATCTCTCTCCTCTTGTCTTTCCATCTTTAAATCCTCTACGGGAATGGCGTCTACCGTCTGCTCAATTTCAAAACGATCGAACAAGCTTTTCTGATCTGTCGGATACTGCTCTGCATGATCACGATTAATCGGCTGTTCCTGATGTTTAGACTCCGTTGTCCCTTTCCCCGTCTGGCTTTTTTGCTCATTCTCACCGTGTAGCTTATCTTCAAATGGGTTCATCTTTCTTCCCTCCCTATCGGATTGGTGTCCACAGTATACTTTTACCTTTCAGGTTGGGGATTAAACGCAAAAAAGAGAAAATCTCCGAAAGATTTTCTCTACTCATGCTCTTATAGATGGATGACTGGATTATTCCGAATTGGATTTACGTGTACACTCATGAAAAAGATGAGGTTCCAGCTTCTCTCCCGCTACGAGCTTCTGCACCAGCTCTGTACCTGAGGCGGGGGTCATTTGACCATACCAGTCCCCTTGCGGATATACGATCACAACCGCAGCATCATGACAGCGCCCATTACAACGAGTTCTGGTCGTGTGAATATAGGCTTCTGCATGCTGTTTACGAATTTCATCCCGAATTGCTTGTGTAACTTCTTCGCCTTCATGTCGCATACATGTGCCTCCATTGCAGATCAACACATGATGCTTCATCGGTTCTAAATCAAAAATAGCCATAGCTTCCCCTTTAATCAACAGTTGTTGGTTTTATATCAATGTTTATCTGGATAAAGAACAAGCCGTGCTTCCATCTGCCCGTCTTCAATCGTCAGCACGATAAATGAGTATTCGTCTTCACCGCGCTTGTCCGTCGGAGACCCCGGATTAAGGACAAGCAGATCATCTATCTTTTTGACCACAGGAATATGCGAATGTCCATAAATCAGGCAATCCAATGTTTCTCCCTTAAATGTATTCAGTGCGATATTCTCTGTCGAGCCGCGCCAGCCGTGACCATGAACCATGCCGATCCGCTTGCCTTGGGCTTCAACGATTCGTTGATAGCCTAGACGCTCCACGATGTCGGTTCCATCATTGTTTCCGGCAATGCCTTGCACAGGCGCAAATTCAGCTAGACGTTCATATACGAACCAATCCGTCCAGTCTCCGGCATGGAGAATGAGGTCACTGCCTTTTAGCTCCTGCACAAGCCGACTAGGCAGCGTTTTGCTTCTGTGTGGCATATGAGTGTCTGAAAGTACGATGATTTTCATATCAATTTCTCCTTACCAGCGTCTTCACACGGATGAACTTTGTTGCCCAACCCGCTGCTGGAGCGCCTGCTCCAGATCTCGCAACGTAACGGTCTCGAAAAACGCCTGGATTTTCTGCTCTGCCACGGTGTATAAACCATCCAACAAAGCGTCTATGTTCCTGCCAACCTCGCAATTATGATTGCTGTCGGTATGGATGGCAAACAGCGGGCCTTCATCCTTGGTCGCTTCATAGATCATTTTCAGATTGATGTTTGAACTCGACATGCTTAGACGAAAGCCGCGCGCTCCCGGTGACGAATCCACCAGACCCGCTTGCTTGAGTCGGCTCATAATTCTTCTTACAACTACCGGGTTAGTATTGATACTGGAAGCAATAAGTGACGAAGTCATTCGCTCGGGTGCCCCTTCAGCCAGAAGAAGCAGACAATGGATACTAACGGAAAAATGGGTACTCATGTTAACCACCTTTATATGTGTGCCTCATTAAATGTTTGATAAAATGCATGTTTCCATCATACCACAATAGAGGCAACGACACAGTGCTAACTATTCCTTACTCCGGAAAATAGTCATTTTCAGGGCGTACTCGCACTTTTAATTGGCGCACACTATATTCCAACTGCTTAATGATATCCTCCAGTTGACGACGGTCAAGTGCATTAAAGTCGGTGGCAGGCTTGGGTGCACTTTTCAAATCACGTATGGTTGCCTGCTGCTCCTGCCACTTGTCCATCAGGTCGGCTATATTCGCATAAAAGCGTTCATAATCCTTGATTACTTCATCCAGAAAAGCATCCACCTCATCCGGATCATAGCCGCGCATTTTATTTTTAAACTGTTTCTCATGAATGGAGAGCGCGTCCAGCTGAATGCCCAGTTGTTTAAACAACTGCTTTTGCTTATCCAGACGACGCTTCATATGTTCATCCATCGGTTTTCCCTCCTTAACACACTATTCTTTTTATATCACATTCTAGGCTGGGAATAAAAGTCTCTGTGATTGCTAGGCTCTATGAACGGGTATAAGAGAGCATACACGCCACTCATACAGACCATGAAGGGGAGAGATGATCATGAACCATTTGAACGATTCGCAGCTTGCAGAGCTGAAACATATGTTATTGGAGCAGAAAAAGGATTTAGAAAAACATTTTAAACAAAACGGTCAGGAAAATACGAAATTGGGAGAAACACTGACAGATTCCACAGGGGAGCTCTCATCCTATGATAACCACCCTGCTGATATAGGGACGGAAACCTTTGAACGATCCCGTGATTTGGCGATAAACGAGTCGCTGGAAAACGAGCTGGAGCAGGTCAATGCAGCCCTGCAACGGATGGAAGATGGGACGTATGGAATATGTGTGGAGAGCGGCGAAAAAATTCCTTTTGAACGGTTACAAGCCATTCCATATACAGCCTATACCGTCGAGCACACGCCAACACGGGAATTATCGAATGACCGTCCAATCGAGGAACAGGTCATGACTCCGCCGCCCAAAGGTGCAGGTGAGGTTCGCCAACGGAATGCAGGACGATTTGACGATGCGGGCGCATGGGACGCAGTAGAAAAATACGGCACATCGAACTCGCCTGAGACAGCCGCCAAGCGTGATGTCACAGATTATGATGAAAATATGTAATACTCGAATGTGTAAAGACTCATTAAAAATATCTATGTATTAGTTCATCTAAAAAAGCAGCTTGTCCTTGGGACAGGCTGCCTTTTTATGTCTTCTGGGAATACGGTAGTCCTGCTTATCCAATCTCTATCCGTTTACGACTGCGAGCCGATTCAATACAGGCGTCGATCACTTTCATATTACTAACCGCATCTTCTGGCTCATATGGCAAAGGAATACCGTCAAGCACGGCTTTGGCAAAAGCATCAGCTTGCAGTTCAAAAGAATTAAAACCCTTTAGACGTTCCTCACGCGTAACCGAACCAACGTGAACGAAAATTTGCGGTACGACAGACGTTCTTTCCCAACCGAACATTTTGGGCATCGCAATCGTCCCCTTGCTGCCGAGAATTTCCATATTGGAACGGTTGGCTGCCCACATGCCACAATCGAAAGTAAGGTTTACTCCACCCGGAAATTCCAGCAGACCGGAGGCCATCATATCAACGTTGTCATGCTCCGGGGAAAATAAAGCATGTACCGTCACTGCCTCCGGCTCCCGATCCAAATACATACGAGCCGCTGATATCGGATACACGCCCACATCATACAACGAGCCACCCCCCATGCTTTTATTAAATCGCACATTATCTGCCTGATCGGTATTGTTAAATGTAAACGTGCAATGTATGCCGCGAATGTCACCAATTTCCCCACTATTGATGATTTCCTTAATTCTTCGATGTTTGGGATGATAGCGATACATAAAAGCTTCTGCAAAAGTCACTCCTGCACGGCGACATGCTTCAATCATGCGGCTTGTCCCGGCCGAGCTAAGAGAAGAGGGTTTTTCACACAAAACATGCTTGCCGGCCTCCGCTGCTTTTATGGTCCACTCTTCATGCAGATGGTTCGGCAACGGTATATACACTGCTCCGATTTCGGGATCGGCCAACAGCTCGTCATAGCTTCCATAACTTCTCGGAATATCGAACTCTCGGGCGGCCTCAGCGGCTTTATCCGCATTACGACTAGCAATTCCAAGTACTTCTCCGCGTTCGGATTGCTGAATCGCCGGAATTACAGCGATTTTGGCGATCTCCGCCGTGCCTAAAATGCCCCATTTCAGCTTTCTACCCATCATTCTCATCCTTTCGTCGTCAGGAATAGTTGTCTTGTTCCGCTTTATGCAGCATACCTAAGCAACGGTCCAGGTCGGCTTTGACCTGCTTTTTGTACAGCCGAGCTTTCTCCTCTCCATCGTCTGTGAAATGATAGAGCACAATCTCCTGGAAATCTACACGCGGGTCTGTTCCTTTTAATCGTTTGGTACGGTAAAAAACGCCTTCCTGAACCAGTTCATGCAGTGCCCGGTAGACCTCGCTTTGAGGCGGAACATATCCGAAACCACTAAACTCATCTTTCATCGATTCGAGCATCTGATATCCATATCCGCGATGCCTCTCTACCATAGTGATCAGATAAATTTTGATAAAAGCCCGCTGGGATATCATAAACGCCATTTCACAACCTCCTCTACACCTTATTCAAGTCTCTTATCTTCCATTATAAACCACTCTGCGTCCATAGACTATTTCCTTTCATAAATATGAGAGCTTACGAGAATTCTCCCTCCCTTGTGACCGGTGTTAAGATGACGAGAGCTATGGAATGAAGCATTTTAGGGTAGTGTGCATAGCGCTGAGGAGATTTTATGATTTTTTATTGTGAATTTTTCATATGTTGAAATAACATAATATTACTTAAAAAAGTATCCCTCGGCCTTCTTCTGAGGGCTTCGGGATACTTTTTGTGAAATAATGTAACTTGATCGCTGAATCAAGCTTGCTTTTGTATGGCTGGCGGACTTCCTGCCGGACGAGGACGAATCCGAAGCCCCACAATCCATTTACCCAAAGGCAAATGTGCCAGCACCCATGTTCCAGCAATGGAAAAGATCATACAAAGAACGAATGAAGCCAGTGTACGAAGAACGTGGCTCCAATCAGCCAACAACTCACTATCAAAATAGTAGGTTGCACGCAACATAAAGGCATGCATCAGATATGCTCCATAGGACAATGTTCCGATGGCCGTTAGCACCCTCGCCGCACGCCCTCCCTTGTGAGCAATCCACGTTGCTATCCGATAAGCTACAAAAATAGACGTGATGCAATATACAGCCATGACCGGACGTAGCAGAGACAAGTAATTAAAGGAAAGAACCGTACCTTGCGGCGTCTGGAACTGACCAATCATCTCATATAGCAAATATCCTGTTATCACGATAAACAACGGCCAGTATACCAACTGTGCTTTGATGACCCAAGCATTCCAACGCTTGATGTTCATCCCGGCTGCCGCTCCTAATATAAAATAAAAGAAAAAATAGATCACATTCCGGTCAGCATATATGGTAAACCAAGAAGAAATGACGGGAAGCTGGAGCTGATCCATCACTTGATATACGGGTCCAACCGCGAACATAAGCAAAATATAGAGTACGCCCAATCCAGCCAATGCGGTGGGTCGCCATGTTGAAGGCAGTAGCGCAGACAAACGACGTACAGCATAACGAAACACGGGAAATAACACATAACATTGGATAATCATAACGATATACCATAGATGATAGCTGCTTTTCCCGTTCAGCAGCTTCTGGACAAAATCTAACGGGTGAATAAATCCTCCACCTTGCGCAAGCTGATTCCCCAACTCGTATAAAAGAGACCATATAATATAAGGAACGATGATGTCCATAAATCGTTTACGTAAAAACGTTCCATATTTTAAGGCTCCATCATAATTGTAAAATAACACCATTCCAGTAATAAACACAAACACAGGCACTGCAAATTTGGAACACAGCAGTAATAGTGTCATCACAACTCCGTCCTGGATGCGCGCCCCCTGCGCAACCGCATAGTGTGCGACGGAATGCTGAAGAACAACGGCTGCAAAAGCCAGTCCTCTCAGCAAAGCAACTTCGGAAATTCTCTCTTTTTGACTCATGTCACTCTCCTGTTGCATCTAGCAATTTATAAATCCAGGATTTTTGTAAAATCCCCAAATCTATTATAACGACAATTCTATAAAAATATATAGGAGGATAAACGTGCCAATGCAAGCCAAAGCATTCATCTGACTTAGGTGGTTTCAATAAGTAGGTAACACATAAAAGCAGCAGTCTTCCCTCTCGGGGAGACTGCTGCTGTAGAAATAACCTGTATACAAAGGAGATAGAAAAGCCTGTTAAAACACGTCTTCAACTAGCCGTGAGGTGTTTACAGGTTCCTTCTAGTATCTGTGTACGCATCTGTCCGCGTATCCGCCACCGTATCATCATATGTTCTGTAACGATCCGCATTCAGAGAACGATTGGTGCGGAAAATATCATAAACATCTCTGTGATGATCAGCGGAATCCACCAGCACTAAAATCTTGCCCTGATCGACGTATGTCTCGTATTGACGGGCATCATCTTCTGGAATGCCTAGTCCGACCAGTCCACCGACCAAGCCACCTGCTCCCGCTCCGACAGCTGCTCCAGTAAGGGTAGCCGCGATAGGTCCAGCAGCAAGAATAGGTCCGATACCTGGGATCGCCAAGGCACCAATGCCTGCCAGCAAGCCAGCGACACCGCCTACAACACCACCAGTAGCCGCTCCTGTAGCCACACCCTCCGGTGCTTTGGTGCCTGTCTCTTCACTAATCGTCCTTAAGTCGTCACGGTCACGTGTGATCACAGAAATTTCACTGCTTGGGATGCCTTTGCTCTGCAATTGTCCAATTGCACGAGATGCTTCCTGCTCGGTATCAAAAACACCAACAATTTTCTTTTCATTATAATCGTTTAAGTTATTAGCCATGATAGTTACCTCCCAATATGTTGTTGTTGAGTGGTTCGTTTTTTTATTACCCCACTATCCTGACGTTTAAACGATTTTACAAAATTCGCGATGATGTCTATTCCAGATTCGGTTGCCGATTATCGCTTGGGCTTTGCTCTGTTAGTCGCCACAGCTTCTAGTGGATCATCTGGCCAATAATGCTTGGGGTATCTTCCTTTTAGGTCCTTTTTGACTTCAAAATATGCCTCGCTCCAGAAGCTGGACAGGTCGGATGTCACTTGCACAGGTCGCTGGGCTGGTGACAGGAGGTGCAACACAATCGGAACTCGTCCGCGTCCAATACGGGGCGTATCCTTCATGCCGAACAGTTCTTGTAGTCTCACGGCCAGCGAAGGTGCCTCAGGTTGAGAATAATCGACAGGAATACGAGAACCACTGGGTACGCGTATATGCGTCGGTGCTTCCTGTTCGAGCTGCTGTCGCTGTTCCCAATTCAATCTGCCAAGCAGCAATTCACTACCGTCCAGTCTTTGCAGATCAGCTAAATTTTTGGCACCAACTGCAAATGGCAGCAGCCACGATTCCAGTGAATCCAGCAGCGCGGATTCCGAGCTGTCAGGCCAATCCTCGGGCGCAGAGAAGTGCATAAAAATCAAACGCGCCTGCAACTGCAGGGTTTGCCGATTCCAGGACAGCAGTTTGAGACCACGTTCCCGGACACCCTGCATTAAGGCAGCAGAGATTTCCTCTGCCGGAGGTCGCTCATAGGACGCTTCCTTTAGGATAAGCGAGCCCAGCCGCAGTACCTTACGGGCTCTCACGGCTGAAGCGGAGCTATCCCAGTATACGTTGGCTTGTTCCAGCAGCAAATCACTGCAATGCTGGATCAGTTCTTGCAATTCAATCGGTGCCGCCAACTGAATGGCGCCATCTGCTCCCTCGTCGTCTACTTCGGCGGCGACGAGATAGGGCGAACGCGACATCCACTCCACTTGTCGGAGTCGTGCTCCCCGACCGCCGCTAAGCAAAAAGCGGCCATCCCCTCGGCCCTGCGCGATCCGATCCGGATATGCGAAGGCCAGCAGCACCCCGCAGGCCGCGGAGCCGTCAGGCTCGTCCTGCACTGCGGCTGTGGTCGGCAGCGTGGCTAGCAGCTGCCGACTCTCCTGCACGATACGACGAATCACCGTATCGTCTGCCGCTCCCAGCATGCTGTGCGTACTACGGGCGTGAGCCGCCTCGCGCAGGGCATCGAGCCGCGGGCGCAAATCCGTTCCGCCATGAGCACGGAACGGGTCCCGCTCTTGCAGCAGCGCCGCCAGACGGCTGGCAGTCGGAGCCAAGCCAAGGGCTACTGCGCGCAGCAGCATGTGCCCTAAGCGCGGGTGCGTGCCCAAGGCGGATACCTCGCGCCCATGAGCGGTGATGCCGCGTGCTGTACCGTCGGCTGCGGCATCCAGGCAGCCAAGCTGGCGCAGTAGACCTGTGGCCTGGCGGTACGCCGCCTCAGGTGGGGCATCCAGCCAGCCCAGCTCGGCGGGCTCGCGCACGCCCCAGGCCGCCAGCTCCAGCGCGAGCGGGGCCAGATCCGCCGCCGCGATTTCCGGGCGGCTGGCATCCGGGAGCGCGGCATGCTCCTGCGCACTCCACAGCCGGTAGCACACGCCCGGCTGGAGACGGCCCGCCCGCCCGCGCCGCTGGTCGGCAGAGGCCTTGGACACCTTAACGGTGGTCAAACGGCTCATGCCGGTTCGCGCAGAAAACACCGATTCCCGTGACAGTCCGCTATCGATTACCACCGTAATCCCGGCGATGGTCAAGCTGGACTCAGCAATCGAGGTGGCCAGTACCACCTTTCGGCTGCCCGGAGCCGACGGAAGTATTGCCTCATCCTGCTGCTCCAGCTTCATGCTGCCGTACAGCGGAATGATTTTGACGGAGGCCGATAAATTTCTGGACATCAGTTCTCGTTCTGTTCTATGAATTTCTCTAGCCCCTGGTAAAAACACCAGTAAATCGCCTTCATGAGCATAAAGCGCCTTTTCTACCATCTCAGCCGTAAAAGACTCTAATGAGGTTGACGAAGGCTTGGACATATGAAAGGTTTCTACTGGAAATACGGTGCCTAGACATTCCAGTAATGGTGCATCCCCTAAAAGTCTGCATACAGGCTCTGCCTCCAGGGTGGCAGACATGATCAATATCTTCAAATCCGGTCGCAATAGCGCCTGACTTTGCAGGGTAAGTGCTAATCCCAAATCTGCATGCAGGCTGCGTTCGTGAAACTCATCAAAAATAATCAGACCGACTCCCTCCAAAGCCTGATCATGTTGCAACATCCGGGTCAGTACGCCCTCCGTAACCACTTCAATCCGCGTGCTTGGTCCTACCTTTGTATCCATACGAACGCGGTAACCCACGGTCTTCCCAGTTGACTCGCCTAGCGCCCTTGCCATTTTCGCTGCTGCCGCACGTGCTGCCAAACGTCGCGGCTCCAGCATAATTATCTTCTGCTCCGCCAGCCACGGCTCATGCAGCAGTTCTAATGGTGTTACTGTTGTTTTCCCCGCTCCCGGCTGTGCAATCAGGACCGCCGCTGAATGGGATAGCAAGGCATGCTTAAGCTCGGGGATGACTTGCGTAATAGGCAATTGTTTATCTGTCAATGAAATCTCTCCAATGATACGCTTGAGGCGTAGAATCTAAGTTTGAATTCTTTTCTATTGTGAATTTTTCACTATCTGTAATTATTGAAAAGCGAATAAAAAATGTTAAGCTGGTCCACAGCACAAGGATTTCGTCTCACCTGTCTTGCCTGATTCTTCTAAATCTATTATACAGATATTTAAATTTGCCGTCTGGTCCTCGCAGGTATGCACACTTTCCCGTGCCAGCTCCCATACTTGTCGGGATGCACTCGCGGCAAGATCGTTTTATAATATGGTTGATATGGATTGCTAAAGGACGGATTGTAGAAACACGGAATACAGAATCGAGGTAACTTCGTATGGAATTACAAACCCAACCCATTAGAGGACGATTCGCCCCAACACCATCGGGATGGATACACTTAGGAAACGCTCGCACCGCCTTATTATCCTGGCTGCATGTTCGTTCCCTAGGCGGAACCTATATTTTGCGCATGGAAGATATTGATATGACACGAGCTCGCAGCGCATTGGCGCAAGGAATTATGGAGGATTTGCGCTGGATCGGGCTGGATTGGGACGAAGGACCCGACATTGGCGGTCCCTATGGTCCTTACAGTCAGAGCCAGCGACTGGAACGCTTCCAATCTGCATTGGAGAAACTCCAGGGGCAAGATTTACTGTATCCTTGTTTTTGCAGTCGGGCAGACATTATGGCTACCGCCCATGCTCCGCACGGACTGTCGGGTGAAGGACCTGCATATTCAGGGACATGTCGTAACCTTAGCTCTTCAGAAGCTCTAGCTAAAGCACAGCATAAACTCCCTTCACTTCGTTTTAAAGTACCGCAGCATTCAGATGATATTATTTCTTTTCATGATCAGGTAGCTGGTCATGTATCCTTCCGTGCGTCGGATGGGGGCGATTTTATCATCAAACGGGCAGATGGCATGTTTTCCTATCAGCTTGCCGTCGTCATCGATGATGCGGATATGCATATGACCGATGTGCTGCGCGGATATGATCTTCTCGATTCGACTCCCCGTCAGCTATTGTTATACCAAGCACTGGGCTTAGTGCCGCCACGTTTCGCACACGTTCCCCTTGTCCTGGGCCCTGATGGACGTAGACTGGCCAAACGACATGGTGGCGTAGCGCTCCGAGCCATGCGCCGGCAAGGAATTACACCGGAAGCCGTCATTGGCTGGCTCGCCTATTTTTCCGGGCTGTTGGATTCACCCGAACCTGTGAAGGCTGTGGATTTAATCGATGGCTTTCATTTGGACAAGCTGCCTCGGGGGCCAGTCCTCCTGACCAAGCAATGCCTCACGAAGTTATCTGCACTGCAACAGTAATGAGATTAAACACGGAAAGCAAAGTGTGTGGACAAGGGCATTTTGCCCTTTGCTCCTTTCGCTGTTATTCCTCCAGTCGCTGACGCACAGCAGACTCATATTCATAAAATACAGACGACATATTTAGCCCTCTTTCCTCCAGCAGCATACGAAGACGAAGTGATTTTTCAGTCAGCCTGCGACTGATTCGCTGTTGCTCTCCTGCCTCATGACAAGCGTGAAGCAAATCACGTAGCTGGACACATTCCTTTTGCAGCTGTAGCTCTTCCGGTAAAATACCTGCATTTTTCAACAGCTTGTACGACATCCGTAGCTCTTCTGGAACATGTGACAAATCCTCAATCACCAGTGGCTTGCCCGCTCCCGGCAAATGATCAAACTCCCCTTTGGCCATCGCCTCGGCAATTTTCTGCTCTGCCATTCTAGAGAACATTCTCATCTACTCCTTGTATTAAGCATCCTATGTACAATCTATATTAAATAAACTTGGAGTCCTTTGCCACTATAGCTTACATTATTATGAGGTTGTCCTGTATTCCTGTAGGAGAAAGCTGATTATTCTTCGATCCCAAGCAAACTGACATACTTGTTCTCTATATTTTTTGGCCTTGCGTGTTCCATGAATGAGATTGGATAAGCGGCTAGCAGGAGTGTGATTACACATATTGAGACATGTTGGACGAGCGACATCCTGAAATGATTGGATTGATCCAAGTAAACTTTTAATAACATAAAAAATCCCCTGATGTGGATGCAATCAAGGAATACATAGGTTTATTTCTCTAGCTTGATAATACAAAGTTGATTATTAATCCAATCACAATTCCTATAAAAATTGCATAGAAGCCCATAACGCTCATCTTATATCCCAAAGCGTAAAATAATCCTATAACTATTGCGTAGCTCAGCAAAATCGATGCATAACGCTTTAGAAACTTACTCATGAAACTTCTCATAAGCAACTCCTATCTTAAGTTATACTTCAACCATAGCAATGTTAGTTAATTATTGCACAAAAGTAAGGGGGAATTTGTACTATTTACTGCTGGGCGGGTCACAATGCGAGACTTCTTTTTTCATGTCATCCATGCACGTACATGAAGTGAGGGGGTATCACTAAAATTCCCGACAAAACCCACTCTAAGACGATAAGAGATGAAGATTAGAACCGTACAAGAACATACTCAGTGTTTTACATATGCAATGCCGATTGTTGCATGACCAATATTTTTAGGTAGAAACAGTACTTCAATTGCTGGGAATATCATCAATAGACCAAGAAAGACAAAACCTAGTCCATATGCGATAGTAATTGGGAAGAAGATTTGTAATAAACCCACAACAACTGTCATAAGTGATATTCCCATCCCTTGAGCTAATGTTGAAACGACAGCATTCAAAGTGTTGGCACTATTTCGATCTTTAGTGTCTACTTCAGAAAAACTCAGTCCACTGTAAGCAGTTAAGGCTAGTGATCGTCCTACACCTGAGACTAATGCAAGAAACATGATCACAATGGGAAAAGTATTCATTTGAATGAAAGCTAAAGCAATTGATGTAATAAATATCATCACAAATGATGACAATAGCGCTCCACGATAGCCTAGTTTGCGAATAATTACATTGGTAAAAGGTTTGATTCCAATATTTCCAATAAAAATAAATAATACATAACTACCTGCTTTTACTGCTGACCAATGAAAGACCGTTTGTAAAAAAATTGTTAGGATGTATGGCAATGCCCCAACACATAGCCACAAAACAGAACCACTTGTCTGGCAGATTCTAAAAGAAGTTATTTTTAATGCATCAAGTGAAAAAAATGGATTGTCTACTTTTTCCAAGTGCTTGAATACTATAAATCCTAGTATCACTCCTAAGACAATTAACCCTATTGCACTAAGCCAATAATTTTTTCCGTGAGTGGCTAGCTCTGCTCCAACTAGAATTATACTTGATGAAAAGGTAATTTCTAAAAATCCCAAAAGATCAAAAGTTGTTGTTTTATTTATCTTATCAGTATCGATTAATTTCATACCGATTATTACGATAATTAAACCTATTGGCACATTGATCAGGAAAATCCACTGCCAGCTCCAGTAAGTAACAATAAATCCGCCAATCAATGGTGCTATTGCGGGTGCTACAAGAGCAGGCCAAATGAGATAACTAAACATTTTCAATAGCTGTGAGGGCGGTGTCTTTTCTAATACAATCAGTCTTGCTGTAGGTGTCAATAAAGCACCAGAAATTCCTTGTATAATTCTCATTATTAAAAGGAAAGTGAAGCTTGATGCTACTGCACTACCTAATGAGCTAAGGGTAAAAATAATAATAGTAATAATCCAAATCTTCTTTTTCCCGAATCGATAGCCATCCATCCACTCAAAGGGATAACGGCAACTGTAATCAAATACACACTGATGAGTAAAGCAATTGTTGCCGAACCTGTATGAAAATATTGAGCCATTTTAGGTAGTGCGGTAGTTACAATTGTTCCATCTAAAATCTCCATAAAGAGACTCGCAGCCATTAACAAGGCTATTTTTATTTCTTTGGTCATTCTGTTTACCACCCTCCTTTCTTTAATTCGTGTTTAAATTTTTCAATCCATTCAATTGCCACATTTGCTTGCTGTAGTCGTAACTCAAACCTCTTACTTGCATACCAGTGATCTTTTGAATCTTCTTCAGCTAATTCTTGCAGCGCGTCTTGCGTATCTTCTACGATATCTTTTTGTTCCTGATAGAACTGATCTAATAGTTGTATTTGTTCATCTAAAGCAAGATGCTGCATCACATCAAGCTTTATTAAATAGATATCAGCATTATGAGCCCCACTTGGAACAGGCATTTTCATTAGTTCAAAAAAACGTTCCTTTCCTTTATCTGTAATAGTAGCATTTTTTTTATTTTTTCCGTCTGATCCTACATTAGTTATTTCTACAAAACCTTTGTTCTCTAATTTTTCAAGTAGGGGATAAATCACGCCATAGCTAATTTTTCTATGACGTCCTAAAGTAGCTTGCAATGCATTACGTAAACTATAACCACTTTGCGGTTCTTCCATTAATTCACCTAAAAAAAGGAATCTTGAGTTGATACTACAATAGCTCAAGGAAAGCTGATGCTTACTATTTTTGCAGGTATTAGGCAGTTTGAGAGAGATGTTATATCTCAATTTATCTCGCCACAGTACGTTACGCCTTGTCAATATACTCCATTGCCACTATGTGGCAAAGCATCCTACCGACCGCGAATGGTGGCGATATGATGACTCCAATCCCACGCGTATAGAATGCGACAACAAAAATGCAGGAATTAATACCCTAATGGTATCAATTCCTGCATTTTCGAAAACACGATGCTTAAAAAGCTTGAATCAACTATTGACTTCTAACGTTAAAGGTGAATATAAATTTATTTCGACAAATTTCTAGGTGCGAAGGATCTGGGGTTTTTATGTGCGCTTTACATTCGCATCACCAGTAAGAATACACTTAAGATACCACAAAACCTCTCTCGATCCCAGACAATGCTCTGTTTTTTAAAACAATAACGACTCTGCCCCGTCAATCACAATTTGTGCGCCAGTGATATGACGCGAATGGTCAGACGCCAAAAATGTCACCAAATCAGCAACCTGTTCGGGTTGTCCCGGTCCATCTGCTAACGGCTGATCTCCCTCGGGAAATTGCACAGGGATGGTAATCTGCTTCAACCCTTCCGATTTCTCCGTGGTTTCATCAATATTCGTCGAAATGGCCCCTGGATAAATGACATTGACACGAATACGGAACTTGGCCAGCTCTAGGGCCGCCATTTTAGCAAAACCAGTTTGACCTGCCTTTGATGTGCTATAGGCTGACATCCCAAAGCTGGTAAAACGCTGATTTCCATTAATCGAGCTGGTAATGATAATGCTGCCGCCACCGTTCTTTTTCAAATGTGGTATTGTATACTTCACCGTCAGGAAGGTGCCATCCAGATTCGTTGACAAGGTTTGCCGCCAATCCTCAATACTCAGCTCCTCGATTGGTCCGACGACCCCGTTAATCCCCGCATTGGCAAAAATGATATGCAGCCCGCCAAACAATTCAACCGCTTCCAGCACTGCTTTTTCAACACGCACCGGATCGGCAATGTCCACGTCAAAAGCCCGGGCTGACCCTTCACGTATGGCATTAATTTCTCTTTCCGTCTCCAAAATGCGATCATTACTTACGTCAAAAAGAGCGACATTTGCTCCTTCTCTAGCCATTTGAATAGCCGTTGCCTTGCCAATGCCAGAACCAGCCCCCGTAATTAGAGCAGTTTTGCCTTCAAAGCGCGCGCCTCCTGCATATGTATAGCTCATACGTATCGCTCCCTTTCAATAATCTGTATAATCACAAGATTACCCAAAAGGGTATACTTTATAATCACCATTTTTGCGCATTTTTTGCTGTTCCTCTGCGATATTCAGGAAAAGATCGAATATTTCGTGCATTAGCGCATCTTTTCTTCTTCTCTCTCGTTACATTCCGTAATATCTTGCCTATTCGCATTTTTCTATGTATTCATCAAAAAAGGACGTTCTACAACCATCGATATGGATGCATACGTCCTTTGGCTTATTCATTTACCACTGCAGCTCAATAAATGCCGCATCATCATCAAGTCCCCCGGTATGAGACGCATCAAGTAATACCTGTATCTGCTCATCAGGGACAGGCTCGCGAATAGGATCTAAATCGGACAAACCGTCCGTGTATACCTGTAATCTCATTGGCATATCTGCGGGTATGCTTCTTTCGTACCAATGCGGCTTCCCTCCAATTGGTCCACGGCTTGTAGACCAGCGTTCCGCAGTAGAGAAGGTATGATCAAATAGTTCGCTGATTTCTTCCGTACCGTTCCACAATCGCAAACGTGAATCCCCTTGCCAGGCAAGTCGGAGACGACCACGGGTACCTCGTTTCGGCAGTTCGATTTTACCGCAAATATACATGGACTGGCTTCCCTGTCGACGTTTATCTTCCAATACTGAACGCATTAAGCCTGATTCGTGATCCAGAGGCTGCCGATCCAGTTCCTCAGTAGCTGCACCTGCCAGACGCTCAAGATACTCCCTCAATTGATTAGCAGACAGATCCTGTCTCTGTTCCATCCAATCCAGTAAAGAAGAACCCAGATAGCGAGCTGCAAAATCTCCTCGGTAACTGAGCCCGACACCATCACACAAGACAAAACAACAGACAGATTTATGAATACGTACTGCGGCAAAATCCTGTCCGCTTTCTCCCATACTGGCAGATTCAGCAGACCTTCCATAGCCATAACGACACATAAAACGACTGTGATGAGATGATAAAGGCTGATCGCCTGTCTGAGAGCTTATGTAAGCAAATTGCTGAGTCAGCCTTGCATTCAATCCCTTTTTTTTGCTCGTGGGGAGCAGGGACAGCAGTGGATTCATGCTTTTACCTCCTTACCGTACAGGCGTTGCAGCTGACATTTGAAAACCAATGGACACCAGTTCCGCACAGGTTCCAGGAAGCATCATTATGGCTCCTTCACCTAACTGATAATCTGCCTCAAACAGCATTTCCCGATAGCTTTCAGGAAGCACAGAAGACATATTACGCAGTTTCACAGCATGTTCATCCTGCAAAGGCGTATTATGCGTCAGACCTTTCCAGCGACGGGGGTCCTGAATAGGCGTTTCCAGCAACCTGTCGGATAAAAATATATTTTCCACCAGTACATTGCCATCTGGTACACTCATGTTCATAATGCGCTTCGCAATCGGTTCCGGATCATCGCCTGTGGAGACACCATCTGTCATATGGCAGACCAAAGGTGCAGGACAATCCTGCATCCCTGGTAATTCCGCCTGCAAAATACGTTCAGCTTGCAAGAATGCCTTTGCTGAATCTGAGAATCGTTTGGGTGTCAAATCAGGCAACGAACCAATAGCCGCGATTTCATCAATTCCCTTGACACCATTCAGCAGGTCATATACGTCGTCACTATAAGCTAAAATTGCAATCCGATAGCGCGCAGTCAACCGATTTCCCTTGGTCGATCGGAAAACCATCTGTCGGATCGCCAGTGATATAGCTTCGTATACAACGTCAATACGCCGCCGCCCTTCCATCAGCATGTTCATCGACGCGCTGATGTCAATCAGGTAAATGATCAGGGCGGGAGTACGTTGTGAAGCCTGTATTGTATAATTCATGGTTTGTACATGCTCCCCTCAGTTACCTTCGATCTGTATCTGTTTCCTAATCTATCATTCCGCCATTATATAAACATATGAAACATCAAATTTTAGGCAGTCTAAAATTCGTATCTCCTAAAAAGTTATAAATAGAGGAAGCCCGATAGCCCACTTCACCTACTGAACGATAATAAGAAGGATTGCTATCATATAATGCTCTAAAACGTTTGGCAAAGCTCTTTGCCTTCGCCGTGCTTCCACCTTCCTGAGAAGCATACGCCTTGTTATACAAGGAAATAAGCTGGAGAACATTCTCCTTGTTACGTGCCTGTATAGCTTCTTTTCGCTTTTGTTCCGCCTCAGCTGCTGCTTTACGAGCTGCTTCTTCCTTGGCGGCACGAGCTTCCTGCTCCTTTTTCAAGGCCAGGTATTTTTCATACTTTGCCTGTTGATCATATGCTTTTTGCTTCGCCAACTTGGCAGCAGCCTGCTTGTTTTGTTCCTTTTGGGCGAGATAAGCTTCATATTTAACCTGTTGAGCGATTAGGGCTTGCTGTTTCTTCTGCTCTTCCTGTTGCTTTTGAGCAGCAAGAGCCTGTTGTTTGGCCTGCTGTTCAGCTTCCTGCCGTTGTTTCTCCGTTAGCGATTTTTGAGTGGCCTCCTGCTCAGCAGCCAACTTTTCCTCGGCTGCTTTTGCAGCCTTCAATGCCTCTTCTTGCTTTGCAGCCTCGATTTGTCGCTGATTAGACTGATCCGCAAGAATACTCACAGTTGGGATTCCAGCTGCCAAAAGAACGACTGCGGCCGATGCTGTCACGATAAACATTTTGGAGCGATACCAGGCTTTCGATTTTTCAGGTTGCTCTGGCATCTTGGGGTTTAGCTGCTCCTCCAGTCCTGTGATCGCCGCCGACACCTCCACATGCAGAGGACTGCCGTCTTCTACAAAGTGATACAACGAACGATATACTTCCAGCGCTGCAGCAGGTTTGTTCTGCTGCTCTAGTTCACGCGCCTGTCGAAACAGCTTATCCGTTACTCCACGCTCTCCCTGCTCTAGGGCAGCCTGATTTAACATTTCAGCCTGTTCAGCCTTGAGCGGGGCAGGTGTTGCCAACGAGGATACCGCTTCACTGGAAGTGCCGCTCATAGCAGCCAGATCTCCTGTATCTGTCCCAGCTGGCTCCGTTTCTGTATCCTCCACCAGAATTTCCTGCTCAGTAACGGCATTAAGTACAACCAGCCATTCGCCAAAGGTAGGACAACTGCTTAGATCCTGACTATCCCAAGCACGGCTAAATAGTTCTACCACCTTGCTGCCCCAGCGGGCTTCAAGCGATTTCCGCAAAATAAAATAACGTTCGCAAGGCGTCTGCATTTCATGTTGATCAAAATAACTTTCGCCCCACGCTTTATCGACCACCACACGGTCAGACCAGCCTAACATTTCTCCAATAATGATAGCCCCTGCAAAACGGTCGGCATACGCGCTCCATAATCCGCTGTGAACGGTACGATGTGCAGCATACCCTGGCGATCCTGCCAATAGTGCATCTGGACGATCCATTTTGGTGCTATACATTTGCTCCACGTCTACCAATTCCACAGCTGACGTGCCTTCAGGCAGTTCCACTTCAGAAAAAAACGGAAGCATAACATTGGGCGCTGATAAATCACAATGCGCCAATCCTTTTTGCTCCATCGCTGAACCGATCCCTGCCAGTGCTCTGGCTAAAGCCAGGCTATCGGAAGCCTCAAGCTGACGCTGATCTGTGAGACAATCGAACCATGTCATACCATGAACCCATGGCATCAGCACCGCATACAGCAAATCAGGCTGCTCAGCGATCAGACTTCCGTTTCTTTCTGGAGTGAGCACATCACGCTTGCATACCTGCAAACCGGGAATATCCCCGTATGTTTCCATATGCTCAGATTGATAAACCATAGCCGGGATGCGGAACTTCGGAAAAAACACTTTAAGGGCTTTCGCCTCATGCGGTGCTCCGTTTTTGGCAATCAGCTGGTATACAATTCCCTGCCTCCCTGCTTGTGCATAGGCTAAACCGGGTGCAGCGGGATGTCGTCCAACCACATAAGCTGTGCCGTTTATGATCAATTCGTCTCCCGGATTCGGTTGAAAAGACATGAAACATCCCTCTCCTTATATCGTTCAGTATGCTAGTTTTCCTCACCTTATTATATACGTCTATGGATGGCAAGAAAACCGGGTATCCGAAGATCGCCCGGTTTTTCCTGTACAATCTGTGCCAAACCGTGAGGAATGGGTTCACATATTGCTTCTTTATAGAGTGATATATGATAAGTTAATGTCGATCAGGTACGACAACTTATTTCGCTTGGTCAACCGTACGGAATTTGTTAGCGATAGCTGTCAATTCTTGGCTAATGCTATTCAAAGTCGTTACGAAAGCTTGCATTTGTTTGCTTGCTTCTTGAAACTCTTGGAAAAAGCGTTGCTTAGTCATACCTTCCCATTGACCTTCCATACCGGAGATGGACTGAGTCAAGCTGGAAACGATCTGCTGGCTTTGCTCACCACTTTGTTTAAATTGGTTAGCTACCTGATCAACCTGTTCTGGGGTAATTAAAATGCGTCCTGCCATTTTTTGCGTCCTCCTTGATGATAAAAATGTTTTTGTTTAGCTGGTTCAAATTGTACTATGGCTATTTAATTCCCTACAAAAGGCAAAGGACCTAATTGCAACAATCCCACTTTTTAACTATAAAACAGCATATAACAGTACAATCTTAATAAAGCAACCACCTAATAAGTCCCATATTAGTCCTATAAAACCGGGAATGGTATAACAAATTCATATGGATTTACAAGCCGAACCAGATATCCCGGAACGATCCGAACTAAGCGACAGGCTGATCTCTTGCTATAGACGGATCAGTAAAATACCAATCCTGCGGACTGCTAGAAGACGCCTGCTTCAGAATATCCTGATGCAAGGTGCCCACATCCGAAGGCTGTACACCTGCAATAGCATGTACGACAGACTGCGGGTTTGAAATTAGACTGCTTCCTTCCGAAGCTTGCCCAGGCAGAATAGACGGTGATTGTTGATTCGACCAATCGAGCATCGTGACGGGTCGTCCCAATGGTTGGCTGGCAAATGGCAGAATCGTTTGGTAGTTGTGGTCAACAGACTGAAACTGCTCTGCCTTTCGGTTCAGTTGTGTACCTGATGTATGGAGATAAGCATGAATCTGTTCTGACATTCGTTTGGCTTGCATCCACTGATTCAAGATCGCCTCACGTGCAGATACATCCCAATCCAGCGATTGTAACGCCTGCTCCAAACCTGCTGTTAACTGTTGAATTTGCTCCGCCGCATGCTGTAGCTGCCCGCTAAGCCCCCGAAGCACATCCGGTTCAACTCGAATGCGCATATCCATCACCCTTCTTCTGTCACTTCTTCAGTCACTGCCGACTGTTTCAACCAATTCAATAATAAGTCCACAAACTGATCTCTTGAAGCCATAGCTGCAATCAACCAGTCTCCATTACCAGCAGAGCTCATCCGAAATATCCAGTTCATTGCAGGACACAGGACAAAAGCCGCCCGTTGTGACTCCCACTCTCTGCCGTTCCAGACCAGCAATTGCAATTCTCCCTCGGCTACACGGGAACTCAAAGACTGAGCCAGTCTCATCGCTCCCTCTTCATCTCCGCTAGCCTCGGTTAGCTTACTGCTGATTTGAGACAAACTTTCTCCAGCAGATTGCTCGTAAATTTTATTAAAAGCCTGCTTGGAAAACATAAGCGCGGGAGATTCAGGTAGAAGCCGATCAACCCAGCCCATTTTATCAATCAATGTTTCGCAAGCCTTTTCCACATTACCCAGATCGTACAGACGATATTCATCGGGTTCATCAGCAGATTTCACAAGCTCCACCACACGCTCATTCGTACAATGAAGATAGCCTTCAAACTGCTTACCTCCCCTTACATAGCGTATACGGCAAGCCCTGTTGGATAATCCCGCGATAGCAACTCTTGAAAAAACGGTAGGAGGCATAGCCAGCTCTTTACCCTTATCGGACTGCTTCAGATAACCCTTTTCCAGAAGAGCAGCTTTGACCTGCTCCCACTCTTCCGCCAACTCCTCTGCTAGATAGCCCTTAAACGGATCTTCCACCCCAAGCAGTCTGTCAGAACCCAACACGCCTGCCAGAAAAAACAATTCCTTTGCCTTGAGGGTTATTAACTTCTGCTTGGAAGCTTGAAACGTTAACATTATGAGCCACCTCCCTTCAAACTACAACATGCCATCGGTCACGAATTTTCGTTATCCAATCCTCACAACTCATTTGCTCTGAGAAGGGAATCGCCGCTTTTATCCTGGTAAATTTGCGTCGTACGTAGTATCCCTGCCCAGGAGGCAGGACTTTTAGGCCACCAGCAGCAGCATTCGCTTCTGAATAAGGGATACGAAAGAACGATAAATCATTCGAATCCAGTGTTCCAAAAAGCATACCGCTTTGGCTTGCCTTGACATCATTAAACCAGTCCACACCAAAGGTAGGGAAATCAGATGGCACACCCGATAGCACGACATGCACATTACGATCACGTCCCAACCGTACAATAGCGGAAAGCTGATCCTTTATCATAAAATCGTTCAGTTGCTTGCTTAACATATCCGCATCATCAATAACCAGGAGCAGTTCTGGATCATTCCCATCCTTGCTCCGTTGTTGAACGATATCATGCACCTGTTGTACCAGAGGTCCCATTTCTTCCTCACTTTCGGCAGCAGCCTTGACATGAGGGAGATGCCGTAATCGGGATAGTCCCCCGCCTCCATAGCGTGTATCGATCGTATAAACTTGCATTTGATCCGGTGACGTGTAATAAGCGAGCGATATAATCCAACTCATTAGAAAGGAGGTTTTCCCCCCCTCCATTGGACTACCTACGATAAAATTAGGTCCTTCTTTCAAATTCAGGAGAAAAGGCTCAAGATCGTCACTCTGTAGACCTACAGGTACTTCGTAAGGAAGCGCACCTGACGGTCCGCTCGTCCGATCCCACTGCTGAAGCAGTTCATGCAATGGAATCCGCTCAGGCAATGGGAGAATGGCGGGTGCGTGCTTGCCCTTCCATCCTTGCACAATGCCAGCGATATTGCGACGTAGTTGTGCTGATCGTTCCGCCTCATCTTCTCCTGGTGAAGGCAGTGCCGTCTGGAACTCCAGCGGAGGAACATGCCCCTTAACCAGGGCCCGGCCCGGTATTAACGGTCCTGGTGTTTTGGCCGGTCTTCCTACCGCATAATAGTAGTCACTAGGATCAGCCAATTCGAAAGAAACGGCATTAGGTATGTTACTACGGAACTTCTCAAACACATCGGTAATCCGGTTCGCAGTAATGATGAAGGTGATACCTAGACTGCCTCCTTCACGCAAAAGTGACTCCAGCAGTTCATTTTCATCCGGATACGCATTACGAAAATTAAGATATCCATCAATAACTACGACAATTTGCGGAACATCCTCGACAGCAGAACGTCGAAAAGAACTTATTGTTTTGACGCCAGCCTCAGAAAGCATTTCCTTGCGTACAGCCACCATTTTGAACAAATAGCGGAACAACCGCTTAATTCGGTCATCCTCCTCGGCCATCATAACAGCACCAATTTGTGGAAGCTCTCCAAAGTCACGCATGGTTCGACCCATGTCAATGATATAACCGTTCCAATGATTGGCAGCAAAACGCTGTGCCGTGGACATCAGCAACGTATGCAAAAAGGTCGTTTTTCCCATGCCAGGCATACCATACACAGCCCAATGACCATGATCCAGCGACGCATACATCGGCTCCTGCCGTTGATTCGGTAAATCATCGACCAGCCCAATAAGAGCCTTCAGCTCCAAGGATGATGATGTACTATCTACTTCGGTACATTGCGGCAGATTAGTTAAATCCAGCATTTCTGGCAGCGGCGGAAGCCACGGTCCCTGAAGACGTTCGATGCCTGCCTTAGCTGCTTCTTTTGCAATATAATCAATAAATACTTGAAGCTGTTTAGGAGCCTCTTCTCCTTTTAGGCCTGAGCTTGCCCGCTCTCCGCCTGTCAATAACGCTTCACGTTTCCCATTCAGTCTCACTTCATGAACAGGTAAGGCAGAAGAAATATCTCTGTTGCCTATATACGGCGCACCGCTCCAAGCAAATTGCATTTCTTCAAACACTTCGTCGCTGCCCACTTGAAAATATCCTCGTCCCGGCTTCGTTATCCACGCAGCATTCGGTATTTTCAGCATATCACGGCTATCGCCTTCGCTTTGCACCCGCAAGCAGATGCGGAACCTGGAGTTACTCCAAATCTTATCATCTACAACACCTGCGGGTTTTTGAGTCGCCAAAATCAGATGGACTCCTAATGTCCGCCCAATCGCGGCAATGCTGATTAGCTCGTCCATAAACTCTGGCTGATCCCGCTTTAATTGTGCAAATTCATCAATAATAATAACCAGATGAGGCAGCGGTTGTTCCTGCCGCTGCCGGAGTAGTCTGTAATATTCATCAATATGCTGTAAATTGCCTGCATCGTTCAATATCTTTTGTCGACGAACCAGTTCTGCTTTAAGAGATATTTTAGCACGTTCAATCAAATTATTGTCCAGGTTCGTGATTGTGCCCACAACATGCGGCAAATTAACGAACGTGTTGGACATGCCTCCACCCTTGTAATCGATCAGCATGAAAGCAAGATCATGCGGGTGAAACTCAGCAGCGAGCGAGGCTACGATGGACTGAATAACCTCACTCTTCCCTGAACCTGTCGTACCGGCGATTAAGCCATGGGGACCATGCCCTTGACGCTCTATTTTATCATGCAGGTTAATCATAATCTTTTTGCCGCCTGCCCGCACACCCATTGGCACAGGTAATGTATCAGGATGGCGGTTACGTCGCCACCGGTCTGCCACATCCAGTTCTTCCACACTTGCTACACTCATCATATCAAAAAGAGGCAGAACAGCGGGAATATCAGAAGCCGAAGAACGCTTCAAGCGAATAGGCGCCATGTACCGCGCCAGTGCATCGGCTTCCTCTTTGGACAAACGATCCGGTTTAAAACTTTGCTGTTCAACCTCCGCCGATTCTGATTTAAGGGCATATACACCCTGTTCCTTGGAAGCCTCCACGATCAGCTGACACTGCATTGGCAAAGCTTCTTTACGAGAAGCCAGCACAATCGTACACGCATCTATGGCCCGGCCATCCTCCAGCAACAACGGCAGCAAAGGTTCTTCCTCAATCAGTTGGGTGTCAGATAAAACAATTACATAACACGGGGCTTCCATTCCTTTGCCCTGACGTTCATTGCGATTATTTTTTCGACGGTTCAATCTGGCAAATAGAAAGTCAGCTAATTGATGGGCGCTACTACTGCGGTCTGACATCATTCTCTGGATACGATCATCATCCCACACATGCGGCAGCCAGCGCATCCAAGTCCATTCACTTTCCTCTCGCTCATCATAGAAGGAAGCGATTTTCACTTCATCTGGCGAATGACGAACCGTCACTTGTGCCAAGATAACTCTCAACGCAGCTAGGGTATGCTCCCGCTCGCCGACCAATCCAACCACTTTGGATTGAAACAGCGGTAATGTAATGGAAGCAGCGTCCACCAAACGAAATTCTTCCTCCAGTTCATCTGCAGCCCCCAACAAGGGATCACGGTCATAACCGTCAGGTCGTGGGATTTGCAGTTTAATATGAAAGGGAACTTGTCCAGTCCCGATACGTACCTGCAAAAAATCTTCATCCTCCGGTGATCGTTCCCAAAGAGAACTGTTGCGGTTTTTTACGATTTGAGTGCATAATTGCGGATCACCGTGAATTTCATATAGTGTACGAATTTGCTCTTCGCGTTTCATTTCGAGTTCTTCACGATGCTTTTGGAGCTGTTCCCGATACATGCGGTCCCGTTCCTCCAACTTGCGTTTATATTCCTTCTTATTATTTAGATAGACGAAAAAAGGAATCGTATAAGATGTAAGCATCATGACCACAGTGACCATCTGAAACATCAAATAGTTACTGTTGCCCATCTTGCCTGTTCTGCTCATATATACGTAAAAGCCTATAGTCACCAACGTCATCATTAACGGAATAAGTATAGATATAATAGAAAAAGACGGCTTGCTCGGCTCAGCCGGAGGCCGTAAAATCTCCAGCTTCTCCTCTCGGAGGGCCGGTCTTAATCTCGGGGATCGCTGGTATAATACATTCAAGACAAAAGTCCCCCTTTTCGCTTACTATTTCATTTTACCAAGGTTTCATATTATTTCATGTGTGTATTTACCCATTTTTTTCTGTTTGAAACAAAGACCGTCTTCCATATACAGGCGCCTCGTCCTGAGTTGTCGAAAAAGCTCGCTGAATGCGCACGGTGCAGCCTTCCCGTAAGCCTGCTCCTGTGAGAAGCTGGTTATCCTCCACTCTGAACCAAAGCCCTTCTGGGAACTTTGCTTCCATAATATATTGCACGCCTTCAGCCGGAGGCTCACCAAAAATACGTACACCCAGCATCAATTTCAAATGTTCCACTGAGTATTCATCAGCCACCTCAATATCAAACCACTCTGTTTCCTGTCGTCCTGAAAGCACGGTCAGGATCATCTGTCATCCCTCCCGATCCTAAAATTTATACAGCAATACTCACGCAAAAAGCCTATTTCTACGGAAATATGGCTATCGTAACTGTAGCATCCGCCTATTAGACTGTCAATTTGTTACAAAATACCCACACTCAAAATAAAATCGTGACTTTAGACATGATTAAAATTAATAGTAGAGTCATATGAACCAAAATAGGTATTCACAAAATTTAATTTACGTGCTTACGTCATTTTGTCGATTAGTTAGAACTAAATTCGATTGTTACCCAAATTGTTGTGAACACTTTGTAAATTTTTCAGACCTTTATGTTTTTATAAGGTGTTTTTAAGGTAATTTTAAGAAACGGGAACTACAATAAAGCCATGAAATAACTCAGGTGAGGTGATTTTTGTGAGAACATTAATTACATTTCAAAACAAACGTATTCCCGTATACTTCAATCAAGAAAATAAGCAACCGGTACAAAAAACCTTAAAACTTCTAAGTAATACTTTGGAGAACAAAATCTCCAGCGGCAAGCGTGCCCTTCAAAAATGTCTTAACTCTTTGATCAGTATAGAGATTGTCGGTTGTGAAGCCATCCTGCATAGCGTTAGTGAAAATGATTCATTGGCATTGTCCCTCTATTAAGAGGGACCTTTTTTTGTTTGCATTAGACACAAAAAAGAGAGGGGCATTTCAGCACCCTCTCCATATCAGCGGTTTTGAAACATGCTACATGTGACTTACCGCAGCCTATGCACTTGATCAGACTCTACTTATAGTATTCTGCGATAACCTTTTTTACCGCCTCGTTCCTTATTCTGCGCCTTCTCAATTCGTATTCTAAACAGTTCCAGTAAATTAGCGCGTGTATGCTCTTCCCGGCAGTTGTCCAGCTTTTTTAAGATAAAACGGTCAATGGACATATGACTCAGGCTCCTTTACAGCAAGCTGCCCCTGCTTTTCAAGGGGATGATCCGGCTATCCATTTTTAACCATTCCACCTGTTATTTAAACACGTACGCTTTGACTAGGATAAAGCAGGCGGGATTACATACCCTTTAAATAGGGTAAATACATAAAGTTTCGAAAGTTTTATCAGTTTAGCCTGGAAGCTACGGATAAGGAGCGAGCAAAAACCATGAGTAAGCACATGATGACCAAAATAAGCTGGAACCTTTTATGTATGTTCTTCATCCTAACTATGCTGGCTGCATGCAGCAGGGAGAAAGCCTCAACTCGAAGTATGGCCCAACACGAAGCTGAAGCACGTGCATATACCGTGACAGGTAATCCGAACCAAGCTGCATCATCCCTTGATGAACGAGCCGCCAACGATGCACCTGTCCATAAGCAAGGCAGCAGCTATGTCGAGATATCAGGTGACGTAAGTATTGATAGAAATACAGTGAAGGTTACAGGACATTCCAATCTGCCAGCTGGAGCACGGATCAAGGGGAATCTTGCGGTCAAAAACTCTCTGTTAACCGGATACACGGACGAGACAACTATTCAAAAGGACGGAAGTTTTGTACTTCAAGTACACCGACCTGGTATACAGGGGAGTATGGATCTGACTGTTCTGTTCCGTCCAGATGACCAAGACAAAGAAATACGAAATCTGTATGGTAGCGTTGGCAACAAACTAGAAGGCCCTTATGTATATCAATACGAAGAAAACGAACAACTTTTGCAAGAAATTCGGATAGGTGCTGAGTTTGATCCTGAACAAGACCGCCATGTCCCTCTAATTAAGCCTGTCTGGAACAAACCAAAGGACTACGGTAACCCTCAAGTGTGGATTAAGCCTGATGTGAAGCAGAAAGGAAATTATTATCATGTATATGCGCGCAGCAACTTGCTGGAAGGGTCAGACGTCAAACTCACAATTGATTTTCCGGGACGATGGCAGTTTGGCTATGATGATCAAACCAAGGTCATGCCTGATGGTTCCTTCAGCATGAGGGTCAAAAAGCCGAGCCTTGCCAACCACTACACCCTGGTCATAAGTTTTGAACCAAACGAAGATATGTGGATCAACGCCAAGCAGGCTTACGGTACACAAGGAGAACGTCTTGCGGGATCATTAGTTAAATCCGCAGACGACAAAGAGGGCTCCAAACGGATTGAAGCCCGTGTCCAAATTCAACCCAAATCGTAACTAGACAAATCTGAACTTAAAGTTACGATCGTTACCATGAGATATAGATAAAGGAATCCTATATCGTCTAGACGTTATGGCTGTATCGTGACCGGCGTACCTATACTTACCTTCTCCTGAAGCTCCAGCACATCCTTATTATGCATTCGAATACAGCCATGTGACACCATCTGGCCAATGGACCATGGCTCATTGGTACCGTGAATACCATAATGCGGCTTGGACAGCCCCATCCAGAACGCTCCGAAAGGACCGCCCGGATTGGGCTGTTTGTTAATAATCGTAAATTGCCCATGCGGTGTTTGTGTAGCCACCTTCCCAATACCGACTGGATAACTAAGAACGATCTGACTTCCGTCTTTTAAATATAGACGACGATCCGATAAATCCACCACAATACTGTAGTTCGGCATATGTTCACCCCTCTACACCATATGCCGACTACCACATAGAATTTCTTAAATTTCTACAAATGATGTTTCATGACAGTTCGCCTTACCACTCCACATCACGTCGCCAACCACCTCGCTGATCCCTACGGCCCGGAGTTGTACTTGAACGGCTATCTTTTCTACGTCGGTCTGCTTCCTTGCGTGCCTGATATTCCAGTTCCCGCTGCATCTTGCGATAATTGTTCACTCTGGATTCCGATAATTCCCCTTTTTGGATAGCTTCCTCCACCGCACATCCAGCTTCTCCCTTATGCTTGCAATCGGCGAAACGGCATTGCTGTGCTGTTTCCATAATATCAGCAAAGGTATGAGCTACACCCGTGGAATCATCCCATAGATTAAGCTCGCGCATACCGGGTGTATCGAGCAGAACGGCTTGCTTTGCAATGGGAAAAAGCTGTCGGTGTGTGGTTGTATGTCTGCCTCGGCTGTCTTCCTCCCTCACATCCTGTGTCAGTTGAACTTCAGCCCCGGATAGCCAGTTCACTATTGTGGATTTGCCACTACCGGAAGAACCAGTTAAAGCAACCGTACACCCAGGCTCAAGGAACGCCTCCAGCTGCTCTCTGCCTTCGTTCTGCAAAGCAGAAATTACGATAACGGGTACTCCAGGAGCAACTCCTTCCACTTCTGCAACCCGCTGTTCGACATCTTCACAAAGGTCACTCTTACTCAACACGACAACCGGGTTTACTCCGCTATTCCAGGCCATGATTAAGTACCGTTCTAATCTGCGCATATTAAAATCATGATTCAGCGCATTAACAAGGAAAAGCGTATCTACATTGGTCGCGATCAGTTGCTCCTTCGTCTCAAAGCCTGCGGCCTGTCTAGATATTTGGCTTTTGCGTGGCAAGACAGCATGAATCACTGCATCCGATACTTCGTCCGACGTGGTGATGGCTACCCAATCCCCTACAGCCGGCATTTCCGCAGGGTCAACAATAGCATGTTTTAGCTTACCTGAAGCGGCTCCCCAGCGTTCCCCATTCATCGTAATAAGCTTCACCTTTTGTCCATAATCGGCAATCAAGCGGGCAGGACATACCTGCGTGTTCCCTGCTCGTTCCTCATAGCTTTGCTTCCATTGGTCCCACATACCGTTCCAGTAATCAGACCAACCATATTCATGTATACTCATTTTTTCCTCCTGAAATCATGTTAAATTTTTTTGGATGTAGCGTTAATTGATAGTTGTACATTTTTCTCTCCGCAAGCAAACAACGCAAAAAATCCGCAGGGAAACCCCTGCGGAGGGTATACAACTCAGGCGATGTGATCCGTTCGTTCACTTATGCAAGCAGTCTTACACAGACTACTTCCAAAATCAACAACCGGATAACAAAACACTTGACCATAAAAAATCCGCAGGGAATCACTCCCTGCGGATTTCGTTGGTTCTACTGTCCAACCAACTGCTGAGCTAAGACTATAGATCTATACAGTCTTTAGCCGTGCATCGTCCGTGCGGGAGACAAGTCATTCTGCTGCTGAACCCATTCACTCATGTTCGTACGCATATAACATCGCCTCCTCCTAAAATTTCCTTTATCATACAAGTCCATCAATGGTCTGTCAAGGCTGTTTCCAAACATTTTTAACCATTTCAAGTTTCGTTTAACGCACCTGATCCCACCGTGTCCACATTTCACGCGGGTTCAATTCGTACATTTCCCGCTCCCTGTACATAAACTGATGCATGATCAGCTCACGCCGAATCATCGCAAAATCCTCATGGTATTGCTTGATCCACTCGTTTAGTTCACGTTCAGGATAGATGCGGCCTGGCTCCAGTTTTTCGGCGAGCATCTGAAGTACGATCAATTTTTTCTTATACTGGGCAGGAATTTGACGCAACTTGCCGTCCTTAGCAAAAAAATTGCGTAAAACCGTTGCTTCCAGCGTTTCATTCAGTTCGGACATATCTTCCTCTTCCTCTCCTTTTTCAAAAATAAAACGCACTGTCGCCTCGGCATGATGCCGAATCAGCTCTGGGTTCAGTGTAAAATAAACCGTGTTTTTATCACGTCGTTCCTTAATCAACCCAGCCTCACGGAGTTTGGCGGCATGATGCGTAACCGTAGGCTGTGACAGATTCAGCTTTTTCGCTAAAGCTTGGCCATGCATCTCTCCAGCGGATAAAAGGAGTAATATTCGCATACGCGTCGGGTCCGCAAGTGCTTTATGATAATTGACCATTTTATCTAGTTGCATCGTGACTGCACCTCTTTTCACTACTAAAGATTTGCTATGCAAGCAAATTCACTTAATCCAAATAGATACTTATCTAATTATATGTTCGTCAAATACGTTTGTCAATTCTCCCCTTCCATCATCTCTTTCTGAAAACGGCTGGATATTGTGCACACATTACGGTAGGATTATTATTTGAAAACTTCTCACACACTGAGCTATTTGCATCAATTCTGAGATCCGTTTGACGAAATAAACCAATACAACTGGAGGTTCATCGAAATGCACGACGTAATCATTATCGGTGGCGGACCTTGCGGACTATCTGCTGCAATCGAATGCAGCCGCAGAGGTTTGCGAACGATCATTATTGAAAAAAGCAACATCGTTCACTCTATTTTTCTGTACCCAACAAATATGCAGTTTTTTAGCACCGCCGAACTATTGGAGATCGGTGATGTTCCGTTCAGCACTCCGAATGACAAGCCTTTTCGTCATGAAGCACTTGCGTACTATCGCAAAGTAGCCTCACATTATAACCTGGACATTCAGCATTATGAAGAGGCTCAATCCATTCAGCGGCAGGAAGACGGTACATTTACCGTACATACCTTAAGCAAACGGGAAATAACCAAGAGCTATTCGTCACGGTATGTCGTAGTGGCTACGGGATATTTTGATCATCCGAACTATTTGGGCATTCCTGGGGAACAATTGGATAAAGTCACTCACTATTTCAGCGAAGCCCATCCCTATACAGGAACCCGGGTCGCAGTCATCGGCGGCAGTAACTCTGCAGTAGATGCTGCAATGGAATTGGTGCGGGTCGGGGCTACGATTGATATGGTTTATCGTCGTAACGAGTTGTCCCCATATATCAAACCGTGGGTTCGCCCATTGTTCGACAGTATGGTACAAAAAGGGAAGATCACGCTGCACTTAGGCGCACGCATTACCGAAATTCAGCCAGACCATGTGATCGTTACACCAATGAACAGAGAAGCGTTCCAGCTCGAAAACGATTTTGTACTGGCACTAACAGGATTTCATCCAGAACGAAAACTACTGGAGTCTGTCGGTGTCCACATGGCTGAGGATCTGGACAAACCTGAATTTAATCCTGCCACGATGGAAACTAACATCCCAGGTATATATGTCGCCGGGGTTATCGCTTCAGGTAGCAATGCCAATGAAGTGTTTATTGAAACCGGTCGCTGGCACGGACGTCAAATCGCCGAACATATCCAAAGTTAAACGATCGAAGGAGAACAACTGAATGGATTACAGCTCACTTATCTTACTGGTACTGGCTGGCCTTGGAATTATCAGTGGCAACTCAACCGTGACGATTGCTATGGTTGTACTACTACTGCTGCGGGTAACCAGCTTTCATACTGCTTTTCCCTGGCTCGAAAAATATGGCCTGACGATCGGAATTATTATTTTGACGATTGGGGTCATGACCCCGCTAGCCAGCGGTAAAATTAGCATCAATCAGGTGACAGAGTCCTTCCTACATTGGAAGTCCTTACTCGCGATTGGTATCGGAATTCTGGTAGCCTACCTCGGTGGCCGTGGAGTAACTCTGATGTCCGGACAGCCTATTATTGTAACAGGTCTACTAATCGGGACCGTCATTGGCGTTGCCTTCTTTAAAGGGGTTCCCGTTGGACCTCTGATTGCTGCCGGGCTGCTCTCCTTATTAATCGGTCGCTCCTAAATTCCTAGACACAGGATTGAAAAGAGCCGTTCAATAAATATACAAATGAATGATAGCAATCTGCATATCTGGCTGAATTCAGTCCCGCTTTGTGTTATACTCAAATCGCATAATTTGGTAAATGCAGGAGGCTTGACCGATGTCTCGACAATTTGTAACGGAAGCTGTAATGGTGGCTATATACGGCCAGCTGCTTACATCTCCCGCCCCTGTGGAATATATAGTGCCTTACACATCACTGCTAGAGCTGTACGAATTCCAGGACAGTACAGAGCCTCTCATGGATAACCCGATGGATGATCAACATGTGAAGCGAAAGGTAAGTGAGCTGATCAGTTATTTCGAAGAACCGTTGAATCAGAAAAAAATTCGACGTGCCCTTCAGATGCCTTGGGCGAAAAGCTTGCCTATATTATTCGACGCCAATACATCACTCATTGTCATTAATGCTGTTGACACGGCGCATTACGGAGAATATTTTGATCCGATTGAAACCGAACTCGTGTTGACAGCTCAGCGTGAAGCATTACCCATCCTGACTGATCAACTCGATTGGATCCACCGCATTATCGAAGCTTCTGTACCTGTACATGTGTATGATATTGATGATTTTGATTTTGCAGTCGATGGTCCGATGTTTAACAACCCTTAACATACGACATCCTGCCCTAACCATAATAAAGCGGCGGAGTATCATGTGCAGGTTCATCTCCTGCCACACATACTCCGCCGCTTTTCATGTCCATAAACCATTACTGGCACGTTATTTTTAACGTGAAGGCATTATGCTTGTTCATCCTTTTCGTAGGTGTAAATAATGTCGTCATGTTCCTCCAAATACTTCACTTCCAGATGATGGCCTTTTAGATACCAGTAATCCTGGTCCTCCATATAAAACGTAATGCCAGCCGCTTCATGCTGTAAAGCAGGGTGCTGCGGAGGCTCTACGGCAATTCCCAGAGAAAAGCCTGGATGCAACCCACCGCCGGAACTATAGCGAACAAAAAAACGGATGGAATCCCCACGTTTCAAACCAAGCTCCTTAATGTACCACTGTGCCGCAGGTTCAGTTACCTGTATGCTCATGCGTTATGCTCATCTCCTTGTACAATGACGTCCTGCCAACTATATCATAGCATCTTTTGGAATAGCCACCAACCGTCTCTCCCCACACGGCTTCTTGGACAAGTCATATACATTTTTTTGAAAAAGGTTTGACAATTCGCAAAAAAGGGTGTTAAGATTCAACCATACGAGATCCATTTTGAAATTTATTACCAATTTGAACGATAACTCATGTAAGAATGAACCCATTTTGAGGAAGAAAGGAGTGTTCCCGGTGCTAAAATTTATGATTGTATTTCACCCACATCTACAAATACAACAACTTCATACCGGAGCATCTCCCCTGTCGCATCCTTTAGAATTGGGCCATTCCTGTTGTATGGTTTAATACGAGTGGCTGCCTGCGTTTAAGCAGTTTTTCAGTGGTGAGTGTGCTGAGAATACCTGCGCGCCATATGATATTGAGATTTAAGGCATATCGTCTGCGGACGGTATGCCTTTTTTGCGCCTGTTGCCGAATTGTACTTTGTGGCAGCAAGCCGCTGTTGTTTCTTCAAAATGGTACACAACTCTCGAATGAACTTACATGAAAGGATGGGATTCCTCTTGTTTTCAGTACTCAAAAATTTAGGCTGGTTTTTTAAAAGAGAACGAAGCCGATACTCCATTGGACTATTTTTGCTGATTGCGGTTGGCGTTTTGGAGCTTGCTCCACCTCGGCTGCTAGGCAGCGCCATTGATGAGATTGTACGTGGTTCGATTTCCTGGTCCTCGCTTTGGCGTTATATTTTGTACATCATAGGCATTCTTGCCGTCATCTACTACATTACGTACATATGGATGCACAAGCTGTTTGGTGGTGCTAATCTGGTGGAGCGCCTATTGCGCACACGTTTTATGAATCATCTGCTGCGGATGACCCCTCCATTTTTTGAACGCAATCGTACAGGCGATCTGATGGCTCGTGCCACAAATGATCTTCGCTCTGTCGCAAGTACAGCAGGTTTCGGTATGTTGACATTAACGGACTCCACTGTCTATCTTACCGTTGTGTTGGTTGCCATGGGCGCGCTGATTAGCTGGAAGCTGACACTGGCAGCCATTCTGCCCCTTCCTTTTATTGCACTGGCCATGAGTATTTATGGTAAAGCCGTACATGAACGTTACACACTGGCACAAGATGCATTTGGCGATATGAACGACCAAGTGCTGGAGTCGGTGGCTGGTATCCGTGTCATTCGGGCTTATGTGCAAGAACGAATGGACGAAAAACGTTTTGCTGATATTACCGACGATGTATTTCGTAAAAACTTGGCAGTGGCCCGGATGGATGCTCTCTTTGAACCAACGATCCGTTTATGTGTAGGACTCAGTTACGTTATCGGACTCGGGTATGGTATTTATTTGGTATTTCATAACGATATCACGCTAGGCGAACTGGTATCCTTTAACATGTATCTAGGAATGATGATTTGGCCGATGTTTGCCATCGGCGAGCTGATTAATATTATGCAGCGCGGTAGCGCTTCCCTAGATCGGGTCAATGAAACTCTTGATGTCCAGCCTGACGTTCAAAATGTGGCTCAACCTGTTCCAGTGGATCGTCCAGAATCCATCACCATGAAAGACGTAACTTTCCGCTATCCTACCTCCACTGTTGACAATCTGTCACATGTAAATCTGGAGCTCAAACGTGGAGAAACACTAGGTGTCGTCGGTCGAACAGGCAGTGGGAAATCCACTTTGCTCAAACAGCTATTGCATGAATATCCGACTGGCAGTGGTGATATTTTAATCTCCGGCACCCGGCTGGAGGACATTGCAGTGGAACAATTACACAGCTGGATTGGCTACGTGCCGCAAGAGCAAATTTTGTTCTCCAAATCGGTGCGCGAGAACATTCAGTTCGGGAAGCCTGGAGCAGATGATGATGACATCATGGAAGCGATCCGTACGGCTGCCTTTGATCAGGATTTGGGAACTCTGTCCGATGGACTGGATACACTGGTCGGAGAAAAAGGTATCGCCCTGTCCGGCGGTCAGAAGCAGCGCGTTTCGCTTGCGCGAGCCTTTATCGCCGATCCGGATATTCTAGTGCTCGACGATGCACTGTCAGCAGTAGATGCCCGCACGGAAGCACGTATTATTGATAATATCCGGCGTCAGCGCTCGGGTAAAACGACCTTGATCTCCACCCACCGTCTATCGGCTGTAGAGCATGCAGACCGGATCGTCGTGCTGGAGCAAGGACGCATTATTGAGGAAGGAACCCACGATGAGCTACTTCAGGCTGACGGATGGTACCGACAACAATATGAACGGCAACAAGTGGAATCTGATCTGACCTCAGGGGAGGTATCCTAATGAAATCCAATATAGGCAAAAGGCTGTTCCAGTATGCACTGACGAGCAAAGCAGGTTTTATTGCCGCTCTCATCGCCTTGGCTATTGGAGTAGCCGCTGAGCTGGCTGGTCCCTTCATCGCCAAAACGATGATTGACGACCATATGCTCGCTATTGAAAAACCATTTTATGAGACGACTAGTGTGGAAGGAACTGTAAGTTATGCTGGAACCCATTTTAAACGTGAAGATCGCTTTGAGGCCGGGGAGACCAAAGGACGCGAAGCGAGGATTTTACAAGTTGACAAATCTTTTGTATTTGTCGATGGTTCCGTCCAAGTAGCGGATGGTAACCGCTCCTTTACGAACGATACACTGACGGTGACACGCGGCTCCGACACCTTTCATTATAAAGCCAAGGCTCTGACTGCTGATGAGCTGTATAGCTTTTATAAACCGGAAATGCCCGGCATCTTTCAGCTAATTGGGTGGTATTGCTTCTTTTTAGTCGTTTCGATTTTTGCCGAGTTCGGCAAAACATACTGGCTGCAATCCTCGGCGAACAAGGTCATTCAGAAGCTTCGGCTTGATCTCTACGCACACATTCAGCGCTTGCCAGTTTACTTTTTTGATAACTTACCCGCAGGCAAGGTCGTATCCCGTGTTACGAATGACACGGAGGCAGTCAAAGATTTGTTTGTGGCTGTACTCTCCAACTTCACTTCAGGGATTGTAACGATGACAGGGGTATATGTTGCACTCTTTTTACTGGACTTTAGACTGGGTCTTATCTCTCTATTTATTGTACCATTATTGATCCTATGGATTGTATTGTACCGCAAGGTTGCCACCCGCTATAACACGATCATTCGGTCCAGACTCAGTGAGATTAATGCGATTATTAATGAATCCATTCAGGGGATGTCCATTATTCGCGTATTCCGGCACCAGAAACAAACACAGCAAGAGTTTGAAGAACTGAATGATGACTATATGAAGCATCAGAATAAAATGCTGAATTTGAACGCTTTTACTTCGCACAATTTGGTCAACGTGTTGAGAAACCTCGCCTTCGCTGTCGTGTTGTGGTATTTTGGATCTGCTGCCCTTGGCACTTCAGGTAGTGCAATATCACTAGGGGTATTGTATGCCTTCGTCGATGTGCTGGGTCGATTGTTCCAACCTATAACGGGTATGGTCAACCAACTCGCCGTACTGGATACTTCCATCGTATCCTCAGGACGCGTGTTTGAATTGATGGACGAAACTGGAGAACCGGTGACAGACGGTACGATGCCACGTTACAAAGGTCAGGTAGAATTTAACGACGTTTCCTTTGCCTACAAAAAGGATGATGTGCTTAAACATATTTCCTTTGCAGCACAGCCCGGCCAAACGGTTGCCCTTGTCGGTCATACTGGATCAGGTAAGAGTTCGATTATCAACCTGCTCTTCCGGTTCTATGATCCGCAAAAAGGGACGATCACCATTGACGGAACGCCTGTCAAAAATATTCCTAAGCAATGGCTTCGCCATCATATGGGTATTGTTCTTCAAGATCCATATTTGTTCACAGGTACGGTAGCCTCTAATGTCAGTCTCGGAGATAGTAGAATCACGAGAGAGCAGGTAAATAAAGCGCTGCATGACGTTGGAGCCGACAAACTGTTAGCCCATTTGCCCCAAGGATTTGACGAGCCTGTTATTGAAAAAGGCAGCACCTTATCCGCTGGGCAACGTCAGCTTATTTCATTCGCTCGTGCGCTAGCCTTTGATCCCGCCATTTTAATTCTGGATGAAGCTACCGCCAATATTGATACCGAAACGGAAGCGCTCATCCAATCTGCTCTTGAAGTGCTCAAAAAGGGACGTACGACCTTTATCATTGCCCACCGTTTGTCCACCATTCGTAGTGCAGACCAAATTTTGGTGCTGCATCGGGGTGAAATTGTTGAACGGGGTAGCCATGACGAGCTTATGGCCCAGGGTGGACGTTACTTCCAAATGTATCAGCTTCAGTCAGGAACGGTTGCAGCAGAATCTGCGTCTTCCTCAGCTACACCTTCTGCACAAAATGACTTGCTTACAGGTAAAGTCGCATTTAAAGCTTAAATAGTACTAGAGCCTGGGGCTAACAATTAATATTTAGCATGAAAAAGCCAGCGGT
The DNA here is from genome assembly GCF_056099025.1 of Paenibacillus sp. TSM33. Classification (NCBI taxonomy): domain Bacteria; kingdom Bacillati; phylum Bacillota; class Bacilli; order Caryophanales; family Paenibacillaceae; genus Paenibacillus; species Paenibacillus sp. TSM33. The sequence continues at coordinate 1,285,109 of NZ_JBLZXB010000010.1, read as the reverse complement.
CTCCATTCATATTGGGGACTCGCTGGCTTTATTTTATTATGACATATCTTGTCGTTTTATTTAGCTACAGACGTGCCTGTACCTGTGGGAGAAAGCACTGTTCCATCGACTGCTTGGAGCGTAACCTTATACTTACTATCTATCAATGTACTAGTGTGGGTATCTGTAATGACTTGAATGTTCATTTCCCCTGGTTTTGGACTCGTCAGCTTGTAGTAAATGACCGCATTCGTATCATCTACGTAGTCGATGTGATCCACTTCAATACCGTAACCTGGATTAGGTGCCTGAAGACGGGTGATTGTTACTTTGTTCTGCTGGTCATTCGCCTTCTCTATGCTCATGCTAATATTGGTTTGTTGAACCGGATCTACAGGCTCAGCTGGATTTTCAGGAGTGGCTTGCACCGGTTTATGACTTTGTACAAATTCGGATGCCTGATAGACCATTTCTGCTGCCTCCATCCGCGTTATGTTACGATCCGGATTAAAGTTGTTCTCTTTGTCCAATTTTGCAATTTTGGTCAACAGGAGAAATTGCACTGCTTCGTTCGATTCTTGGTTTAATTTTTTGCCATCCGCTACATTAATGAACATACGGACCGTTGGATATTCACCCGTTGCACTCACTGCTTTGTACAGAATATTTGCGAATTGTTCTCTTGTCATACGGGTGCTTGGATCAATATCCGGTGATAGAGGGATTTGGTGCTGGACTGCAATCCGATAGGAATCGGCATACCATGCGGAAGCCGGAATGTTTGCAAAGGAGCCCGTTGTAAAATCAGGCATAACCTGAAGATCCATCGCCCGAACAACCAAGTGTACTCCTTGTGCATACGTGAGTGTTTGATCCGGTGCAAACTTATCCTTGGTTATCCCTTGTATAATTCCTTTGTTCTGAAGTGAACTTACGATCTTCTCCTGCTCAGCTCCCTTTATATCACGAAAAGCAGAAGCCGACGTAGCCACAGCCAATGAACAGACGACAAGCAGCGCAGCTGCCACGCTTTTATTTTTGATCACGAGATACACCTCCATGTTTACTTTGCTTCTATACTTACGGACGCAATAAAACCATCAAATGTTTCAAATATGCACAAATTGGTTGCAAAACAATGGAATACCCTGCGAATAGTGTAACCCATCTTGCTCTTTTCTGCTCACCATCTCCACACAAACCAAAAAGTGTCTGACTGTTTTCCTTTTGCAACGCCTTTTAGAGAAAAAGAGCTGACTCGCAGTAATTTAGCTAGCAAAAGCAGTAGTGTACCTAACAAAAATACCCACTTGTGGTAGCTTACATCCGGTTAGGGGCTTTCAGTCCAAGAAGTCGCAGTGTACTTGCCAGCATATCCGCAGTCTGTTCCGCCAATTGAATGCGCCACTGTCCACCATCGACAATCCTTTCCTTAGCGTAAAAACGGTTGAATGCCTGTGCTGTATCTAATGCAAATCTAGCAATAACCGAAGGTTCCAGTTGCTGAGCAGCACGTATCAGCTGCCCGTGATAGCGATCCAACTGCTTAAGCAAGGCCCAGCCTGCGTCACCCAGCATTTCATCCGAAACGATATTCAAATCAGGAGAATGCCCTTCTTGACCAAGGGTGTTGTTACTAGAATTAGAATCAACCTCAGCGCGTGCGCGAGCTTTCTCCAGAAGACTGCGTATGCGCGCATGGGTATACTGCACATAAGGACCTGTCTCACCTTCAAAGGTCAGTGCCTCCTCCAAAGAAAAATCCACTTCATTCAGACGGTTATTTTTTAAATCGCCAAAAATAATCGCTCCGATACCAACGTCTTCGGCTATTGCCTGTTGTTCCAGCAAATTGGGATTCTTTTCCGCAATGATGGCTTGAGCACGCGCTACAGCTTCATCCAGCACTTCCTCCAGTTTCAAAACCTTACCGCGCCTTGTGGACATTTTTTTGCCTGCAAACCGCATTAAACCAAACGGTACATGCTCACATTGCTCTGCCCATGTTTCCCCTGCATGCTTCAGAACCGCAAATACCTGTTGAAAATGTAACTTCTGTTCCCCGCCAACGACATACAGTAACCGATCAGCCTTCATCACCTCATGACGATAAATCGCTGTTGCCAGATCACGGGTGGGATAAATGGTGGTCCCATCCTTTTTCAAAATAAGACACGGCGGCAGCTGCTCTTCTTCCAGACGAACCACAAGTGCTCCATCACTTTCTTCCAGCAATCCTTTTGCTCTTAATTGGGCAACAACTGCCTGCATCTTATCATTGTAAAAACTTTCCCCCAACACATGGTCAAACGAAATGTTAAGACGTTGGTACATACGGTCAAATTCACCCAGACTGACTTCAACAAAAAACTCCCATAGTTGTTGAGCCTCAGCATCCCCATGCTCCAAACGTCGGAACCACTCGCGGCCTTCATCCTCCAAAGACGGATCATGCTCGGCCTCCTGATGAAAACGCACATATAGCTTCAACGATTCCCCGATCGGATCCTGTTGTAGCTGCTCCTCATTGCCCCATCTTTTATAGGCCGCAATTTGCTTGCCAAATTGTGTCCCCCAATCCCCTAGATGATTCACACTTATCGGCACATATCCGGTTTCACCAAGAATGCGATACAAGGCGGCACCGATAACAGTAGAGCGAAGATGACCGATACCAAATGGTTTGGCAATATTGGGCGAGGACATATCAATCACTACTCGCTGTCCATATCCGATATTGGGCTTGAGAAACTCAGCCTTGCTCAATTCAGCAAGCATCGGTGGAATATAAACAGATCGATCCAATGTAATATTTACATAGGCACCCGATGCTGTAGCGGTTAGACCGGCTTCATGGCTTACTAGCTCTGCCAATTCCATTGCAATATGCTGTGGAGACTTTCGAAATTTCTTAGCCAGCACAAAACAGGGAAACGCCACATCTCCCCATTCAGGCTGCGGAGGCACCTCGAATAAAGATAAAACTTCTTTCTCTTCCAAGCCCGTATGAGCTAAAACAGCTTGGTAGCAATCATCAACAACATGTTCCTCTCTCCTTCTTTTTATAGGATCTAACAAAAAAAGCCCTCGCCTCTTGATATAATCAAGAGACGAGAACTTCGATATCCCCGCGGTACCACTCTTCGTAAATCGGTTGTGTAGATAAAGTTAGCTTACACACATCACGATTTCACTCCATTGACAAATAACGGTGTCTGGCCGGGCTGATCTACTAGAAGTTCTTATCGTTGGATCAACCGTCTCCCGGGTGCGTTTCACATCGGATTTCATACCGGCTTCCACCTCTTCCGGCTCGCTGTAATGATACGGTTCCGTTGCTACTCTCCCGTTCCTTGACGTTAATTCCCACCATTATACAAACCTATTTAGTAGAAAGCAACCTTTTATTCCCTCTTCAGGGACTAGTTCTGTATATGTAATTACACTGCCACTAATTGGCGACAGGCCTCAACACAATGACTGCAGGCCTCTGCACAATGTTTGCAATGATTATGGGAATGCTTGCTGCATTCAGCAGCACATACCTCACAGGCTTTAGCGCATAGCTCACAGATTTCCTCGGCAAAATCCGTTCCGCGTTGCAACATTTGAGCAGCAAACCCACATATCTCTGCACATTCCCTGCTCACTCGAATACATTCACGCAACATAGCTAAATCATATTCCTTCAAACTTGCTACATAGCATACATTGCAAGTGTTCATACATTCCAAGCAAGCATCCAGGCATTTTTGGTACGAATGATTCATAATACATTACCTCCCAGTTGTTGATCCTGCTGACTATTACCCGCTGAACCTTAAATTAAATCATTTGATGTTCACGCTTACAACAAAATAAACCCAGAAAATCCCGACTTATGTAAGGAAGTGTACTATATTCCAAGGTGCAAGCGCAAGGATATTAATCACATAACTTTTTCCCTCGTTTCTGACTTGCATCCAGTCGGTCATTCCTCTATTGTAAAAAAAGAATATGCTTAACCATGAATCAAGGGGTGAACATTGTAATGAACATAACATCTGTAGAGGAGCACCGACAGGAGTCTCCGCAGCAGGTTAACTGCATGGTCGTGACCGTCTCTGATACACGAACCATGGAAACCGATACTGGGGGACGACTGCTCAAGGAACTACTAGAAACGAATGGGTATAAGGTTGTTCGATATGTCATCGTCAAGGACGACTATGAAGGTATCCGTCAGTTGGTAACCGAAGCTGCAGCACATGAGGACATCGAGGCTGTACTTTTAACAGGTGGTACCGGCATTTCTCCGCGTGATACTACATATGAAGCCGTCTCCTCTCTACTGGATAAGGAACTACCTGGGTTTGGAGAAATCTTTCGTTATTTAAGCTTTGCTGAGGACATTGGTTCAGCAGCTATATTAAGCCGGGCTGTAGCTGGTACTGTGGGCCAGACAGCTGTGTTTTCTATGCCTGGCTCTCGGGGGGCCGTTCGTTTGGCAATGGAACGTATTATTGTCCCTGAGCTACGACATGTGATGAGAGAAATTTATAAATAAGCTCCTATTTCACACATGCGCTGACACAAAAAGGCACCCCATGCATAGATGAGGTGCCTTTTCACATTATTCCTTTTCTTCAACTTCAGGCTGCATGTAGCTGTCAATCAGCTTTTGCTTCAGCTCCCATACCTTCTCGCTAAGATTTACACGATAAATTTCAGGGTTTAGCTTCCGCAAATATTCTGGCCAAAACAGTTTCAACTGTGAAGCATGATAGGCACGAATTTCATCCAGTTCAGGAAGCTCATATACCTTCTGTCCATTTATAAAAATAGGTTCAAGCATCGGTACAGCTTCGTAATTTTCTACATACTTCTTCATATACGGATGCAGAGGGTTAAATAGCTTTAGGCGCTTACCATTGCGCGGACGCTCTTCATCCGGGAAAGAAATGTAATCAGCTACAGCTCTCCCTTTTTTCTTATCGACAATGCGGTATACATCCTTTTTACCTGGTGTAGATACTTTTTCCGGGTTACCCGAAATCTTAATCGTCGGCAACATCTCACCGTCTACTTCCCGCTCAACCAGCTTGTACACTCCGCCTAGTGAAGGTTGATCTGAAGCCGTAATCAGCTGTGTCCCTACACCCCATACATCAATACGTGCACCTTGGGCTTTTAGATTGAAAATTGTATTTTCATCCAAATCGTTGGAAGCTACAATTTGTACGTAATCCAAGCCTTCAGCATCCAGCATTTCCCGTGCCTGAATAGATAGATAAGCCAAATCACCGCTATCCAAACGGATCGCATTCATACGTTTGCCTTGACTCTCCAGCATCTTTGCTGTCCGAATCGCATGGGGAACACCGCTTTCCAACGTGTCAAAGGTATCTACTAGTAGCGTAACCTGATCTGGCAAAACCTTCGCATACACGTCAAACGCCTCTTGTTCCGTCATAAAAGTTTGCACCCATGAATGGGCATGTGTCCCTTTTGTCGGAATCCCAAAGTGTTCGCCTGCCAGCATATTAGAAGTCGCATCGAAACCTGCAACATAAGCTGCACGCGCTCCCCAAATCGCTGCATCTGCCTCCTGCGCACGCCGTGTGCCAAATTCGAGCAGTGTATCGTCACTGGCCACCTGCTTGATACGAGATGCTTTTGTTGCAATGAGTGTCTGGTAATTCATAAAATTCAACAACGCCGTCTCGACCAGCTGCGTTTCCATAATGGTTCCTTCAACACGTACCAGAGGCTCATTCGGAAAAACAAGCGCCCCTTCTTTCATCGAATGCACCGTTCCGCCAAACTTAAACTGGCGCAATGCCTCCATGAACATGGGATCGTACTTCTCCTCCTGCTCTGACAGATAGCGAATGTCCTCTTCTGTAAATCGCAAATTTGAGATGTAATTCACAATGCGTTCCAGACCAGCAAACACGGCATATCCATTACCGAAAGGGAGCTTACGAAAATACGCCTCGAACACAGCTTTACGTTGGTGACTTCCGTTCACCCAATGGGCGTACATCATATTAATCTGATATTTATCTGTATGTAATGCGAGGCTAGTTGACTTCATCGTATCATCCTCTCTGACTGTCCCTGGCTTGGTGGCGGCGTACCGTCTCATCTGCCCAGATTCAGCAATATCCGACTCCATTTTGTTATTGGATATTGGTGCACAATCGTTCAGTTATTTTACTTCTTCTGGCGCAAAAATGTCTCTTCAGCCGACTGCACAGTGGCCCCAAGACTTCCCTCAAAATGGCCCAAAGCCCAATCATGTCCCGCCTGATTAAAGCTCGCCACAGCGTCCTTGTATACGGTAATAGCAAAGCCTTTGTTATAGGCATCTACAGCCGTATGCAGCACACATATATCTGTACACACACCAATCAGATGGACTTCCAGAATCCCGCGTTCACGCAACTTGAGTTCCAGATCTGTACCAGCAAAAGCACTGTACCGTGTTTTATCCAACCAGTAGATACGATCACGTTGCTGCTGATAAAGGCTATGGAGCTTCCCATACAATTGTCGTCCATCGGTTCCACGTATATTATGTGGAGGAAACAGCTTACTCTCCGGGTGATAAGGGTCATTCTCCTCATGTAAATCGACAGCCATGACAACAAAGTTCCCTTGATCCACGTAGGCCTGCGCAATTGCTGTGATCCGTTCATCTAGCTCAATCGCAGGTTGCCCCACAGGCAGACTACCATCCACAAAATCTTTTGTGTAATCAATAACAATCAGTGCCTTCATCGTACAGTCAGCTCCTTATCATCAAAGTGAGATTGTACGCTCTATGCGTAACCTATCCCAATAAAAGAAGTTACGTGTAGATAGATAAACGCGGTACTCTATCACTAAAGCGGTACAACTGGGCCGGTCTTTGTGAATACTGATTGGAACTCAGCGGTTTGCCGTTCTCATCCCGCACCTCTTCCAGTATCCCCTGTCTGCTGCGAGTCGATGTTATTTTGCGAATAAAATTCGGCTCTTCGAAATCCGGTACGACGCTCTGAATCACCTGATATAATTCACCCAGTGTAAAATGTGGCGGTAAAAACTGCTTGGCTATCGTTGTCTGAAGCATCTGCAACTGAATCTTTCGATAAGCATCAACTATGATATCCCGGTGATCGAACGCCAGCTCCAATTCCTCCAACGCTTCTCTAATCGTGAATAATCCGACCTCAGAAGCATCATCCGCCGCCTGACGCTGCTCCAGCATCCATTCCTCTACCAGCGCAAAAAACGCATGTGATATGATCCACCCGCGCGGATCACGACCTGGTCCACTATACACGCCCAAATACTCCAGATGTCCGCCGTCTACACCGGTTTCCTCTAACAGTTCCCGCTTGGCCGCTCCATATATGGATTCGTCTTCTTGGCAAAACCCTCCAGGCAACGCCCACCGTCCCGCAAACGGCCAACTACGTCGCTTAATGAGCATTACTTTCAGCTCGCGAATCGGCAGTGTCTTTGTTACCGTCTTGCGCTCACGCTTCGTTAAAGTAAACATGACGATATCCGCCGGAGCACCGTCCGGGGTACGATATTTCTTAATGTTATAAGACGCCTTTTGCGCCTCTTCGTTTATACGATTGCTATCCATTGGCATCACCATATTATATCGTTTTGATAAATTCATTATGACATAATAAAAATTTTTGTCAAGCGTTAGGCCTTGCCTGAGTCACTTGCTTGTTGACGCAATACTCTGAAGGTCGCTGTAGCTGTACAACCGAGTATACCTTCACTATCCCTTACTTCCGCCTCAGTGGTTATGGTGCGGCCTCCCTGATGAAGAATCCGTGCCTTAACGTCCAGTCGTCCTTGTCTCATGGCTGACAAAAAATGAACATTCAGATTCGTTGTTACACATGAAGCCATATTTCGTGAAGCCATACTGACCATCCCCATCGCCTGATCCATCAATGAAGTGAGCACACCCCCATGCACAATCCCCATCACATTAGTATGCTGTTGTTTGGCCTCCAAAGCGATATGTGCCTCGTTAGCATCAGCGGTAATCAGTTCACATCCTAAATACTCCCAAAAGGTATTTTGTTCGCCCTCTAACATCTTCCGCAACTTATCCATTCCCTCGCTTCCATCCCTTTTATGATTCGTAATTCTCGTGATGTCTCTTGAACCTATGCACTGACTAATTTCTTTCGAAAAAAAGGCGTGGAAGCTAAGCCTCCACACCATAAATCTTATTCTAGTCACTGCAATTAGAGGAGGAAGTAGTTTTCCCCTCTTCTAAGTTCACCTTTTCAGCAACGGTATCACGGATCGCCGTGATCACCATTTGCAGCAGCTCATTAATTTCTACCTGACTCTGCTGAAACTCCGTTACAATTGGAATACCGTCAAGCTCTTCCTGTAGCTCCTGAAGTTCAGCTTCTATTTTGGCAATCATTTTTTGATTTTTTAAAGATTCAAAAGCCACAATTTCCTTTTGTTTCTTCTTCATCGTGGCAATCAGTTGCTGGATGCGCTCATGATCTTGAATCTTTTCTTCTGCTTTCCGGAACACCTGTACTTCCTCACTGCTGCCCAGAATACCCGCCAACTCTTTGGCCTTTGCCAATATCATATCGCGATTGACCAAATGATCATGTTGGCGCGCCGCCGATTGAAGTTCTGTTTGTTGCAACCGCTCCTCTGTCATTGTCCATCGCTCCTTTTCTCACTTAGATGGTCTTGCACGCAGCCCTTTACTCAAACCGCATGCAGCCCGTTAGACTATCCTTTTTATCCGTTAACTGCTACTGGCGTTTGAACCAAGTCACCTTTGATGTAGAAGGTCATAGGCTCTGTAATTTTTACTTGGACAAAGGAACCGATCAGGTCCTTAGAACCTTCAAAATGAACTAGCTTATTAGAACGAGTCCGACCAGCAAGCACTTTGCTGTCATTTTTGCTCTCGCCTTCTACCAGCACTTCCACCACTTCGCCACGCAATCGACTATTAAAGCGAAGGCTGTTTTGATTCACAGCAATGTTCAGACGCCGGAGACGCTCTTTTTTAACCGACATAGGCACATTATCTTCCATCGAAGCCGCTGGCGTGCCTTCACGTGGTGAATAAATAAATGTATAGGCAAAGTCATAGCCCACTTCACGCACCAGAGATAGAGTATCTTCAAACTGTTCGTCTGTCTCCCCCGGGAAACCTACGATAATATCTGTTGTCAGAGAAGCATGCGGAACAGCTGCTTTTATCTTCGCGGCCAGTTCCAGAACACGCTCACGAGTATATTTTCGGTTCATTTTCTTCAATATATCCGTATTACCGGATTGTACAGGCAGATGAATATGCTCCACTAGATTGCCACCCTTACCAAGCACTTCAACCAAATGGTCGTCAAAATCACGCGGATGTGAGGTCGTAAAACGCACACGCGGAATATTGATTTTGCGCATATCATCCATTAGATCCCCGAATCTGTAATTCATATCCTTCAAATCCTTGCCATAGGCATTGACATTCTGACCCAGCAGGGTAATCTCTTTAAATCCTTGACGGGCCAAATCCCGTACCTCAGCAATAACATCCTCTGGCCGACGACTTCTTTCCTTACCACGTGTGAACGGAACGATGCAATAGGTACAAAACTTATCACAGCCATACATGATGTTTACCCAAGCCCGCATACCCTCCCGCTTCTTCGGCAGGTTTTCGATAATGTCGCCCTCTTTGGACCACACTTCGACCACCATTTCTTTGCTGAAGAGTGCTTCCTTGACGAGCTGAGGCAAACGGTGAATATTATGGGTACCAAAGATCATATCGACAAAACCGTGTTTTTGCATAATCCGGTTCACGACATTCTCTTCCTGCGACATACAGCCACACACACCGAGCAGCAGTCCTGGCTTTTCTGTTTTAAGATGCTTGAGGTGACCCAACTCACCGAACACTTTATCCTCCGCATTTTCACGGATAGCGCAAGTGTTCAGTAAAATGATGTCTGCTTCCTTCCGATCTTCGGTTGCCTGGTAGCCCATTTGCTCCAGTAAGCCTTTGATTGTTTCAGAATCATGCTCATTCATCTGGCAACCGAATGTATATACGATATAATGCTTGCCCTCACCGATATGCTTTAGCTCATCCGGGACTGCGTTATCATACAATACCTGTACGTCCTCTTTACCACGCTGCTTTTCTTTTCTATGGTTCGGCTCCGCCATAATGTTGATTTCACGTCCGCGAATACGAATCTTTTTGCTATGCTCATCTTCAGAAATAATCTTCGCATCCGAGAAATCAAAATACTTGGAGTAATCTTTTGTTTCCTTAGCCATTCCCTGGTCACTCCTTACACTATCTATTTCACGAGCTAATTTGTGATTTTACTGTATCTTTAGGCATGGGTTATTTTATTTTAAGCTCCAAAAAACCTTTGAAAAAGGCATTACACTAAATTATAGCATGATTTATAGGTCATAGCCATAGATCATCCCCGGTTACGAGTTGGATGACATGTGATGCTGATTTTTTTATGTATATAGGTAACATTTGTGTATTTATAGCATATTAAAAAAGCCCGACTCTTTTGCAAGAATCGGACTTTTACAACCTCTGTATCAAATACGTGTATTAGTCTACGATTTCAGCGTTGTCACCGTTTTTCACACCGGCTCCGTTCGCTTCATCCGTGTCAATATGCATATCCAGAGCAAAAGAATCGGACACACGTGCAAGAACATTTTCAAAAACAAGGCCACGTTCGCCGCCCACACGTACTTTCAGCAACTGCTTGTCTTTAATGTTCCATTTAGCTGCATCAGAGGTATGAAAATGAATATGGCGAGCCGCTACAATAACGCCTTCTTGCAGTTCCACTTCTCCAGCTGGTCCTTTTACGGTAATTCCTGGTGTACCCTCAATGCTACCGGATTCGCGTACAGGTGCCTTCACACCGATAGCAAAGGAATCTGTGCGAGAGATTTCCAGTTGGGAAGCTGGACGAGCAGGTCCCAAAATGCGAACCTTATCAAATTGACCCTTAGGACCAATTACAGCTACCGTTTCATTTGCAGCAAATTGTCCTGGTTGGGACAAAGGTTTAAATTCAGTCAATTGATAGCCTGCTCCGAACAAGATTTCAATATGCTCTTGAGTCAGGTGAATATGACGGGCGGAAACGCCGACAGGTACGATTTTAGTCATCGTGTGGTCACTCCTTTTTCTCTATACAATACTTTACACATCTATGCTATTATACTCCTATTTCGACAAGAAAGAAAAGGATAGCGCATAAAGTTCCCTTTTTCGCCCTAACCAGCCATACATATCGTCCATATAAAACTTGGATCAAACCGTCATTTTTGCAAACAGAAGAAAGAAAAGCATAATCTCAGCTACGATGAGATGAGGAGCTACAATAAATATATTCAGAATAAACATGGCACAGAGTATTCCAGTTAAGTAAAGAATGACTCTGAGACGAGGTTTAAGATGACTCAATCTGTACTGATGGAAAACCAGCAAAACTGACAAAAAGTAAATAAAAACAGAAGCAAAAGTAAAGCAAAGCACAAAAGTATAGGCTACTTGTCCTAAAAACAAGAGCTGTATGGAAGCCGCAAGCATGCTAAGAGAAAGATAAATAAACAAATGACCATAGATAATTGTCTGTCCTGCTGTTTGTTTTGATTTGTCTACGCGCTTCTCTATATTTTCAAAATATTGCCACCAGATTGCGATGACCAATACAAATGTCAAAGCAGCAAAACCAATGGAAGAGACCGTGAAATGATCGGTTTGTAGAACAGACAGTATACTTATCACTGATTCTCCAAGCAGGATTAAAGTAAACTGCGCAAACCGCTCCAACAGATGCTCTGTATGGATAGGTGTGATCACCAACTTTTTACGACCGATCAAAGGAACCAGGATATCAACAGCAATACCAGTATATAAAATCAAATATCGTACCCACGAGTCGAAGAAAAGGGAGAAGCTAGAGATGACTATCCCAACCCAAAGATAGGTTCCAAAAAACCGAGCTGTTTCCCGTTTATGAGCTATTTCCTTGGGGGCCGAAAGTAAATATTGAATGACAGTCAAACCTCTTAAGCCAATATAGCCAACAAAAAAAGATACATAATACGCATCAAAATCTACATTCAGGCTGGCAGTCATGATTAACACAAAAAATAATTGCAGGATCATAAAGATTCGATGCGTTATACTGTCTTGACCAAAACGATTGTTATATACAGTTTGCCCCACCCATGCCCACCAGATCGGAATAAAAATTAAAATAAACTTTTCCAAATTATGCCAACCAACACTGCCATGCTCAACATGTAGTAAAACATGAGTCGCCTTGGAGACAGCTGCTACAAATAATAAATCATAAAAGAGTTCAAGCCAGGTAACCTTTTTTATCAACATGATGTAACGGAGCTCCCCTCTAGTATGGCGGTATAGCATGGTGCTGTCAGGCTCGCTCCTGCGTATGTCCAATTTCGGAAAGCGTTATTTTAGCACCATGCAATCCTCGGATGCTCCAATTATTTCGTAATCATTCTCGCTTTGTCAAGAAAATGCTCAGCCGAAAACAACTGCTATATTAAGCTATTTTAAGAAGACATTTTAGATGGCAGATTTGTTCTTAAATAGTCCAGTGCATGTTCTCCCAGCCATCCCTTGACCAGCTCCTCAGGATAATGCTTCAACAGTAGTTCTGCAAAAACCGGATATTTCCCCGAGTGCTCCAGTCCTCGCACATGGTCCTCGATACCGTCAAAATCAGAGCCAAACATCAAATGTCTTTCGCCACCCAATGAACATATGTGCTCAATGTGCGGTAACAGATCCTCAGCGTGTACTGTACCATGCTCTTTCAGAAACATCGTGACAAAGGTCAACCCAATTCGTCCGTTACGGGCAATCAGTGCCCGAATCTGTTCATCTCGCAAGTTACGGGGATGAGTACATCTCGCAAATGCGTTCGAATGCGAGGCGATGGGCGGTAAGGCCGCCTCCTCCATCACTTCCCAAAAGCCTTGTACGGACAAATGCGATACATCCAGCAGTAGTCCCAGACTATTACAGCGATTGACCAAATCACGTCCCTTGCGGGTTAGACCACCACCTCTAAGCTCCATAATGCCATCAGCTGCCCAATTTGCATAATTCCACGTCAGCCCGATTAACCGTATTCCCATGGCATAGCACACATCTGCATAAAACGGATTTCCTTCCAGCGCATCTACCCCTTCGAGTGAAAGCAACGCCCAAGGTGACTCTGTATGATTCGTCCCACTCCCATACCCATTCGTCATCTTTCCTGCTTGCTTCTCTACTCCTGTCTGTTGTACTTGCTCCACTTGACGTACAGCGGGCGTATTTTTAAGTGCTGTCAAGTCTTCTCTCCATAGCAAAGGTTTTAACCCACCTGAGATAGAAGTAACATGCTGCCTGAACAGTTCAATTTGACGAACCACATGCTCAAATTTTGGCGTGCCCAATACCTGTGATATATAAATAGCGAACGTTTGCAATCTTACGTTGCCTTCTAGCAAACGCTTTTTTGTGACATCAAGCGATGAATGACTGAAATCTACCTGCGAATTGAGCTGCATTTTACATAACACGTCACAGTGAAAGTCAACAACTGGCCAATTCGCTTCAACCTTATCATTCATGCACCATACCTCCATTGGATTAAAGCCCACTTATTTATTTTGAAAAAAGCAACTAAACCACAAAGCAAAAAAGCCCGTTTACAAACGTAAACAGGCTCAGGCAACTTCCATTTATTATCTTGGCTCTACAATCAATTTGATCGCAGTCCGATCTTCTCCATCAATAACAATGTCTGTAAAAGCAGGAATACAAATCAAATCCACTCCGCTTGGTGCGACAAATCCCCGGGCAATGGCTACCGCTTTAATGGCTTGGTTTAGTGCACCCGCTCCAATCGCCTGTAATTCTGCATTTCCGCGTTCACGCAGTACTCCTGCGAGTGCGCCTGCAACTGAATTGGGATTGGATTTTGCTGATACTTTTAATACATCCATAGTAAGTACCTCCCCTGGGAATGATGATGGTTTGATTCCACTATTAGATGTTATTCGAGGGTCAGCAAAAAATTCCTGCTTTTTGGTGACAGTTTTCCTTATTCTTTCCTTAAGTAGCTCACAAAAGACTTAATCCATCCGCCATTCGTCTTCTTTAAGCCTGATTTTCTCAATTTTGCGGGCTTTTCCATCGTCATCATTGAGTTCTACGCTGATGGCATGAAAGTGCCATTTGCCCATGTCCACTTGAAAGCGTACCGGAAGCTGGGTCTGAAATTTCTGTAATACAGCCTCTTTCTGCATACCAAGCACGCCCTCATAAGGACCTACCATGCCGGCATCTGTCTGATACGCAGTTCCTTGCGGTAAAATCGTATCGTCATTACTTTGTACGTGTGTATGTGTCCCTACCACGATGGATGCACGTCCATCCAGATGCCAGCCCATAGCAATTTTTTCAGAGGTGGCTTCAGCGTGAAAATCTACTAGAATATGTTTATGTTTTTTGCGCAGCTCGTCTACAATTTCATCCGCAGCCCGAAATGGACAGTCAATAGCTGGCAAAAAGGTTCTACCTTGCAGATTAACGATGGCCAGTTCCTTACCCCCACCTTTTACAACAGTATAACCCCGACCTGGTGTCCCTGGTGGAAAGTTAGCCGGACGGATGATCCGCGGCTCATCATCTATAAAATCAAATATTTCCTTATTGTCCCATGTATGATTCCCCATCGTAATCCCATGAACGCCCCAATCAAAAAACTCTCTGGCGATGGCTTGAGTAATTCCTCTTCCCGAAGCTGCATTTTCTCCGTTCACGATAATAACATGCGGGTTATATTTGGATTTTAGCGAAGGGAGATTCTCCCTCAGTGCCTTTCTGCCTACACTGCCGACGATGTCTCCAATAAATAATACGTTGATAGAAAACCCTCCCTAATCTGCCTTACATAATGAAAAGTGGCCCTACAAGCAGCGGCCACTTTTCATTGAAATGCTTTTATTTTGCGTATTCTACCGCACGGGTCTCGCGAATAACGGTAACCTTAATATGCCCTGGGTAATCCAGTTCATTCTCAATCGTTTTCGTAATATCGCGGGCCAGTCGGAATGCTTCCGCATCATCAATTTTCTCTGGCTGTACCATAACGCGAACTTCGCGTCCGGCTTGAATTGCGTATGATTTTTCAACGCCTTCAAAAGACTCGGAGATGCGTTCCAGCTTCTCAAGACGACGGATATACGTCTCAAGCGTTTCACGCCGCGCTCCCGGTCTTGCTGCTGACAGAGCATCTGCCGCCCCAACTAGCATGGCGATCACTGAAGTCGCTTCGCAGTCGCCGTGATGTGAAGCAATGCTGTTGATAACGACCGGGTGTTCCTTGTACTTCTTCGCCAGTTCCACGCCAATTTCAACGTGTGATCCTTCCACTTCGTGATCCAGCGCCTTCCCGATGTCATGCAGCAAGCCTGCCCGTCTTGCCAGTACAACGTCCTCGCCCAGCTCCCCGGCCATCAGACCTGTCAAGTATGCAACTTCCATCGAGTGCTTCAATACGTTCTGTCCGTAACTCGTACGGAACTTGAGACGTCCCAAGATCTTGATCAAATCCGGATGCAAGCTATGCACACCCACTTCAAAGGTGGCCTGTTCACCATACTCTCGGATTCGTTCGTCCACCTCTTTACGGGATTTTTCCACCATCTCTTCAATACGAGCCGGATGTATCCGTCCGTCCGCTACGAGCTTCTCAAGAGCAGTACGCGCAATCTCTCTACGAATCGGATCAAATCCGGACAATATAACAGCTTCCGGCGTATCATCAATAATGAGGTCGATTCCTGTAAGGGTTTCAAGTGCACGGATGTTACGGCCTTCGCGTCCGATAATCCGGCCCTTCATTTCTTCGTTCGGCAATGTCACAACAGAAACCGTCGTTTCTGCTACATGATCTGCCGCACAGCGTTGGATGGCCAGTGTGATGATTTCACGGGACTTTTTGTCCGCTTCTTCTTTGGCCTGCTGTTCAATTTCCTTAATCATCTGAGCTGTTTCATGACGAACTTCCTGCTCTACGTTGGTCAGAATAATACTTCTTGCATCCTCCATCGTAAGATTAGAAATACGCTCCAACTCAGTTACCTGGCTCTTGTAAATCAAATCAATTTGCTGCTGGGTTTCATCGATTCGTTTCTCTTTGTTGGCCACTTGTTCTTCTTTGCGTTCCAGCGATTCCAATTTTTTATCCAGCGATTCTTCTTTTTGCAGCAATCTTCGTTCCTGTCGTTGAATTTCATTGCGACGTTCACGAGTTTCTTTTTCAGCTTCGGCACGGATGCGATGAATTTCATCTTTTGCTTCCAATACCGTTTCCTTCTTCAGCGCTTCTGCCTCTTTTTTCGCGTTCTCCACGATTTGCGCGGCAGCTTCTTCCGCACTGGAGATCTTAGCTTCTGCAATAGATTTGCGAATAAAATAACCAATCCCGAACCCAAAGAATAACGCGGCTACAGCAACGAGAACGAACCAGATCGCAGTCATCATACTGTTCACCTCCCCGTTGGTTCCTCCAAGGCATTCCTTGGGACTTTTTGAAATTGTCACATTTACTTTGATCGTCAAACTAAGATAACGACTCAAGGTCGCTTCATTTCATATGCACATGCTTTCACACGTACAATTCCGCCTGGCATAGCGGCATCACTTGTTATTTGGCGATGAGAACTTTATCGTGGGTTCCGCTTTTTTGGAAGGAAAAAGGGCACTCCACAAATATCGTTTCATATATATTTTATTATTTGACAAATGGCATTGTCAAGGGAATGCAAACATTAGTAGACTACCGTGCAACTGTCCATATCATAATCATCTCATCTAGCCAGAGGTTCAGCTACCGTTTTGCAACTTATTCCTCCCAATGCAGTAATTCCTCGTCATCGCAAGCTCCGTCTTGCTCAGCCGCGCTGAGATGATTGACCACGCGACGTGTCATATCCCCCGAATATCCGCGTCTCATAAGAAACGGGAATGTTTTCCTCTTTTTATCCATTATATCACCACGTACCTGATTCCATTTTTTACGTCCAATCGACAATGCACTCTCCCACTCCTCATTGTCGGTGATCTCACCTAACGCTTCCCCGATAGAGGCTTTAGAGATGCCCTTCTGACGAAGTTCTTGTCTGATCCACATCTTACCCTTGCGTTGGCTTGTTATACGCTGTCTTGCCCACTGACGGGCGTATAAATCATCATCTACTAGCTTCTCCCGTTGCAATCGCACCAATAACTCATCAATAACAGTCTGATCCACTTCCTTTTGCGCTAAACGCTGGGCAATTTCCTGACGTGTACGAGGCTTTTGCCCCAAATAGCGCAGCGCATGTACATAAGCCTGTTGTTTTTCATCTGCCAGAACGATATCTTCTAGTTCTTTTTTGACGAATGACGTTCCTTTGAACATGTTGTACTTGATCATTACATCTTCCAATACAGACAGTGAATATGGACCAAAATGAATGATGTATCTTCCACGGTTGCGTCTCTGTCCCTGCTCTACTCTAGTAATCATCAATTCCTCATGATCTGGAAAAAGAGAAATCCCTTGCTGTTTATTTTCTTCCGAAGTGTATTCATCTTTATCGTCCAACTGCAATATGTTTCCCTCACTTTGAAATTCACGAAAGCAGCCTACGATCACCTGCTACGCAAAAGTTAGATTCTGCTGACAAAACAGACTTTATTTGATACAAAAATGCCCTGCACAACTGTGCAGGGCATCAGAATCATGCTATTCAAGCGAACTGTACCATAATCCCTAGGCTACAGTTCACATGACAGATCAGAAGCGAAGTCTCAGGCAAGCTTATTCAAGCTCCAGCAGTTCCTGTTCTTCCTTGGCCTCCTGCGCCAACTCTTCTTCTGTCGGTGGAGCAATTGTTGTAATTAAATTACTGGCCACCCGGATTTTTTGCTCGATCGTACTAGCAATGTTCGGATTTTCCTTCAAAAATTGCTTTGCATTCTCACGTCCCTGACCAAGGCGCTCGCCTTCGTAGGAATACCAAGCTCCACTCTTGTCAACAATGTCATGCTCCGTACCGATATCAATCAAGCTTCCTTCTTTGGAAATGCCCTCACCGTACATAATATCCACTTCGGCCTGACGGAAAGGAGGTGCAACTTTGTTCTTCACGACTTTAATACGTGTACGGTTACCTACAATGTCGTTACCCATTTTCAAGCTTTCGATACGACGAACATCCAAACGTACCGTGGAGTAAAACTTCAAGGCACGACCACCTGGTGTGGTTTCAGGGTTACCGAACATAACACCTACTTTTTCACGGAGCTGGTTGATAAAGATAGCAATGGTTTTCGATTTATTAATCGCTCCAGACAGCTTACGCAATGCCTGTGACATCAAGCGCGCTTGAAGACCGACATGGGAATCTCCCATTTCGCCTTCAATCTCTGCCTTCGGTACAAGTGCCGCTACAGAGTCAATGACGATAATGTCCACTGCCCCACTACGTACAAGAGCTTCGGCAATCTCCAATGCCTGCTCACCTGTATCTGGTTGCGATAGTAACAACTCATCAATATTGACACCCAGCTTGCTCGCATACGACGGATCAAGCGCATGCTCGGCATCGATAAAGGCGGCTTGTCCGCCTGTTTTTTGCACCTCTGCGATAGCATGAAGAGCTACTGTCGTTTTACCGGATGATTCCGGTCCATATACTTCAATAATCCGGCCTCTTGGAAAGCCGCCCGTTCCTAACGCAATATCCAAAGCAATCGAACCACTGGGGATTGTTTCCACTTGCATGTGGGTAGACTCACCCAACTTCATAATGGAACCTTTACCAAATTGCTTTTCTATTTGACGGAGCGCCATATCCAGCGCAGCACGACGATCTGACAATAAACTCACATCCTTCATTGTTTGTACTTTAATAATACCTTGTTTTGACACGCTTGCCAAGCATTTTTTCGAACATACATTCGTTTTTTTTATTTCCCGCGGCTCTCTTCTATAATTATACCTTTCTCTTAAAACGAAAAAAGAACCGCTGGCAAAAAGCTTTGCAACGGTTCTTCCGATAAGAAGATTATATCATGAATATCTATCTAAAACAACTCAGCGATAATTAAGAGAGCTTCTCGTTCTCTACCAATCGACGCCACAATCTGTACAGGATAGCTTTGACGGATCGCAAACGGATGGTCTCACGGTTACCGCTTAAATTTAGCTCATATACCTCCGTTTCCTTGTCGCGCTCAGCAATACCAATATACACCAGACCGACTGGCTTCCGCTCGGAATATCCAGGTCCAGCTACACCCGTAACGGAAAGTCCGAAATCACTGTCCATAATCATTCTTGCCTGCTCTGCAAGCACAAGGGCTACTTCCTTACTCACTGCGCCTGGCGCATGATCCCCTTCCAAATAATCATAAGGCACATTGAGCAATTTCATCTTCATTTCATTGGAATAACATACGATGCCACCTTGAAACATAACAGCACTGCCAGGTATAGAAGTGATGTGTTCCATTAGCATACCGCCTGTACAACTTTCCGCCGCACTCACAGTGAGTCCGCGTTTGGCCATTAAATCTACAATCACCTTCTCCAGCGTAACATCCTCACTTGCATACATATATTCGGAAAGACGTTGCTGAATTTGTACTTCTGTAGCTGTCAGCTTAATTAACGCTTCACTCTCACTGGCCGCCTTGGTGGATATACGGATCGTGACTTCCCCTTCCTTGGCATAAGGAGCAATCGTGGGGTCCGTCTGGGATTGGATCAGATCTAACAAGCGAGTTTCAAGAGCTGACTCACCGATCCCTGCAAATTTTAGCATTTTCGAATAAATCGGCATCTCCTTACCGCTCAATGCCTGCTGAAGCAACCATGGCTTAGCATGATTTGCAAACATAGGCTTAAGTTCCTTAGGCGGTCCAGGCAAAACCACATAAAATTTACCGTCCTGTGCAATCGCATCCCCTATAGCTAAACCTGTCTCATTTTCAAGCGGAGTGGCTCCTTCAATAGAAAGCGCCTGTCGGCGGTTATTCTCGGTCATTTCTACCCCGCGGTTCCGGAAAAACTGATCGAGCTTGTCCATGGCGAGACGATCTATCTGCAATTTCCGCCCTAACACAGCCGCTATCGCATCTTTTGTTAAATCGTCCTGAGTTGGTCCCAGCCCACCAGAAAACAAAATAATATCCGCACGCTTCTGAGCAAGTCGTATCGCTTCCTGAAGTCGATCCATGTTATCGCCAACTACAGTCTGAAAATATACATCAATTCCGATTGTAGCTAGCTCTTGTGATAAATATTGGGCGTTTGTATTCACTATTTGTCCAAGTAATAACTCTGTTCCTACTGCAATGATTTCAGCCTTCATTAATTCGTCCTCCTATGATGCGTATATTGTGGGAATTATGTAAAGAAACAGCAATAAGTTAAGTCCCTATTGCTGTTTCCATAAGATTTATCCTGTTAAACTTTAGAGGAGCTCAGCAAATGAATATTCTTCACAAAGTAATCAATACCCGAATAAATGGTGATTAACACAGCTGCCCATATCGCTATTAAATCAAACGGAATACCCAGAAAAACAAACGGGAAATTATTTATGAGCAGTGCTACAATAGCAACGATCTGGATGATCGTCTTTAATTTCCCCCAATTGCTTGCAGCAACCACAGAGCCATCCAATAAGGCGATCTGTCTTAGACCCGTAACCGCAAACTCACGACTGACAATCACAACGACAACCCACGAATCAATTTTTCCCATTTCTAACAAAGAAACCAAAATAGCAGTCACCAACAGCTTATCAGCAAGGGGATCCAACAGCTTGCCCAAATTGGTGACCATATTATTTTTACGAGCCAAATATCCGTCAAGGCCATCTGTGCTGGCTGCTACAAGGAAAATAATAGCCGCAATCAGCTGATTATACGGCAGCTTGAAAGCACCAATCTCAATCGGTGGCGGATAAAAATCAAAATCCACCAGCAAAGCCAGCATCATCACCGGGATAAGGCAAATCCGCGTTATTGTAATTCTGTTGGGTAAATTCACAACACACTCTCCCCTGATTATCGTACTTGATTACAAATGGCAGCTTTCGGATTGAATTCAATCCTATGTAAATCGCTTTCGACGAGCGTTATACACCTCAATGTCTGCATTTTCGTTACAAGTATAATATGGCGCAAAACGCATGTCAAAATAACCTGCTGCACATCAAGCAACGTTTAGTCCTACAAAATCTATGAGAGGAAACGGCTTACTTCATGTTTGTAAATTGAAGCTCCAACGGCAGATCGGCTTTCCGCAGCAATTGAATAATGGCTTGTAGGTCATCCCTATTTTTTCCAGTTACTCGAATTTGATCACCTTGAATCTGACTTTTCACTTTTAGCTTGGAATCCCGAATAAGGATATTAATTTTTTTGGCGTTATCCTGATCTATTCCCTGCTTAAGAGAAAGACGCTGACGCACTGTACCTAAAGAAGCTGGTTCCAATTTTCCAAATTCCACATTTTTAAGGGATAGACCTCGTTTGACCATTTTAGATTGCAAAATATCAATCACCGCATTCAGCTTGTATTCATCTTCCGATGCAATCGTAAGGGCATCTTTCTCAAGCTTGAGGCTACTTTTGCTCCCCTTAAAATCAAATCTCGTTTCAATTTCACGCTCCGTCTGATGAACCGCATTTGTTAACTCCTGCATATCCATTTTGGAGACGATATCGAATGAATTTTCTGAAGCCATCGTTTCACTTTCCTTTCCACAACAAAGTTCAATATCTAATTATAGGCTAGTCATTTACAAAAATCCAATAATCTGTTCACTAAAAAGGCGTTCTTGCCAGTTCCCCGACAAAAACGCCTTTATTACAATTGCAGTTTAACATTTCTAATAGTGACTTCGTGTTGGATTTCTAAACATATCCAAAAGTCCAAGCACAATGTGAGCAAGACCAAAGCCCAATATGCCATAGCCCCATGCATTCGGTGTTAAATAATAGCCCAGTAAACTGACAATAATCCCGAGCCCAGTCACAATCCAGCTGACGGTCATAACGTATACACCTCACTTTGCGGAAAATGAAATGACTGACTTTCCAAGAATTACAGTCATTAGTATTTCCCCGCAACAAGGCGTTTATTCACCATCAGTAGTTGTACTAGAATCTGTCCCACTTTGTGTAGTATCCGTACTACCATTTGACTTCGTATCCGTTGACCCCGTCACCCCAGCACTCGCTCCAGTCGAAGAAGCTTCCCCCTGCTGTATCAACACTCGGGTCGTCGATTTATTATCGGTTATCGGTTGGCCGGCGACAGAAATATCCGTGGCAGAAGACCGTCCTGATTTGATATATAAGCCTTCCGGACCGATATCGAAAGACATGGCATCTCCACTTTTAGTCATACCATAGCTCAGCTTTTCTCCACGGGAATTTTGTCCCTTGTACACCTCAAGCCAGCTTTCGCCCGTTGCTTTAATATCAACCTTGACCGTGGTCCCCGTTGAACTGGAGACTTTGAAGATCGTCGTCTTGCCTTGCTTACCATCCTGGGCCACAGTTACTCCCTGCGCTGGCGTAGTCGTATCCGGCTGCTGACCAGGATTTGGAGTAGTGGCATCCGTAGTTCCCGTACCACCTGGCTGAGTTTCCCCGGTTTGCCCCGTATCAGGGGTCTGCCCGCCAGCACCATTCGGAGCCGTCGTTTGACCATTACCCGGCTGTGTCGTAGCTGTATTTGGAGTAGACGTGTTGGGTGTTGTGCTTGGCGTTGTGCTTGGTGTTGTAATCGGCGTTGTGTTTTCTGCTGTTTTTGGAGTGGAATGGTTGTTGCTCACCCAATAAGCATAAATAACCCCAACAATGAGAACTAGAAA
The DNA here is from genome assembly GCF_056099025.1 of Paenibacillus sp. TSM33. Lineage (NCBI taxonomy): Bacteria > Bacillati > Bacillota > Bacilli > Caryophanales > Paenibacillaceae > Paenibacillus > Paenibacillus sp. TSM33. The sequence goes on along the minus strand of NZ_JBLZXB010000010.1, from coordinate 1,262,141 downwards.
AAGCCACATTAACGCTGTAGGCAACCATTTAAGATTACCAATCGTCGCGGGACGGCTGGAGCGTTTTTGTGTAACAGGCTCCATAACTGCTTCCGGTTCAGGTTCAGGCACATTGCTTTGATGCCCTTCCAGAAGCTCATCGGGATTCAACCCGACCGTTTCGGCGTATGTTTTAATAAAAGCTCTGACATAAAAGCTTCCCGGCAGCACTTTGTAATCGCCCGTCTCAATGGCTTCCAGATAACGTTTGCGTATCTTCGTCATTTCCTGAACATCGTCAAGGCTCAATCCTTTTTGCAGCCGGGCCTCCTTTAATTGCTGACCCAGTTCTGACATGTCATCATCTCCTTGTGTAATTACACTTATTTAAAGATCTTCTGTATAACTGGCTGTAAAGGTATCATAAATAATTTCCTCAGCCGGATTATTGCGAAGTTCAATAATGATATTGAAATCGTCAAAGCTGTATCCCGATTCACGCACAAATACATCAGGATGCTCAATCACTTTGGTACTTGGCATGCTCATAATTTCCTGAAGCAGGTGATAATGTCTTTCATTTGACCGAATTGTACTCACAATGCCGTCAATAATAAACACATTGTTGGGATTCATTTCTTCCTCAGAAAGCTGACTGCGAACCGTTTGTCGTAATAACGTCGACGACACAAAAGTCCAACGCTTCATTGCACATACGCTACTGGCAATAATAGATTCCGTTTTACCAACACGCGGCATCCCGCGAAGACCAATTACCTGATTGCCGTCCCTCTTTAATACTTCACCCAAAAAATCGACCAGCAACCCAAGCTCATCACGTGTAAAGCGGAAAGTTTTACGATCATCCGAATCCCGATCGATGTAACGGCCGTGTCTTACTGCCAATATATCGACCAGTCTCGGAGCACGTAAGGCCGTGACTGTAATGTTGCTGGCTTTTTTCAACGTATCTCCGAGAATGCGTATTTTTTCGTCATCGTCTGTTTCGAGAAGCATCCCCCGTCTCTCGCCTTCAACACCGTTAATCGTCAGTATATTAACCCCCAGAATACCAAGCATGGAAGCAATGTCCCCCAGCAGTCCGGGTCGATTTTTATGTATCTTGTATTCCATGTACCACTGTTTCGTCTCTTCCGTCACGTTAGCACCTCATTCACATTCAAACCGTCAACAATGCCAAATCAAAGCCTTATTGTATCATAAGATAGCATCATTCGACAAAACCAAATATTGAAATTCGATAGGCTACATTGTGTTGTAAGCCTCAATCACGTTTATGATATATAAATTACAATGGAATTACAAGAACAGCTCTGTAACCATTACAGAAAAGCCCCCCAAAAAGGGAGCTTTTCATGTTGGTTCCTACTTATGCGTTGCTCTTGGCTAATTTAACCATTAACCGGGCGATGGTGTGACGCTCGTCCTCATCGGCAACTCCCCACAGTTCTTTCAGTGCGCGGTTGGAGTGGTTAGCTGGATCGACCTTCTCATCCAGAAAATCACCGATCTCGTAAGCAAGCTCCGCAATGGTATCTTGACTGATTCCCAGCTTCTCTGCTTGCTCTACACGCTGACCAAGGAACTTTTTCCAAACATCAAAATTCTGAACAACTGTTGACATACTTAAATCCTCCTTAGATGATTCAGATTTAAAATCAACAGTTGTAATATGCTCTTCACAGACGCTTACTATACTGGTGGATTCCTCCATGCGGTGTTTTCTTAAGTCACCCATCCTCCGTTAGGACTTATGACCTGACCATTAATATACCCTGACTCAGGAAGCGCAAGAAAATAAACCAGCGACGATATTTCATCAGGCCGTGCCAATCGTCCAGCAGGGATTTCTTCTTCCAAACTGTTAATTTCGCCTGCATCCAAATGATCCAACATCGACGTGTCTACCGCCCCTGGAGCCACAGCATTCACTGTTACGCCTGAAGGCGCAACCTCTTGAGCCAGCGCTTTAGTGAAAGCGTTAATGCCTCCCTTGGTAGTGGAGTACAATACCTCGCATGAAGCTCCACATATGCCCCACACAGACGAAACATTCACAATACGGCCATAGCGTTGGGAAATCATATGCGGCATAAAAACCTGCGTACACAAAAAAGTTCCCTTAACATTCACGGCCATCACTTCGTCCCATTCCTCTTCCGAAACATCTGAAAGCAGCCCATAATGAGATAATCCAGCATTATTCACTAGAATATCTGGCTTCATTCCATGGTTATCCAGCTTTTCCCGCATGCGTTCAATCTGCTCCTTACTCCGCAGATCAGCAGACACAGTCATCACCTTGCCTGAATAAGTCATGCAACGACGGGCAACTTCATTTGCTTTTTCATGGGACTTCATGTAGTGAATGACCACATTCATCCCTACTGCTGCAAAACGCTCGGCAATAGCCGCACCAATTCCACCACTTGCTCCTGTAATCAGCACAGTCGTATCGCCAATAGCCTTTAACTCTCCACCCTCGGCGGTCATCGGTTCCCTCTCCCTAGACATTACGGACTCACCACCAGCGATATTGCCATTTGATCCCAATGTATATGATCTTTCAGACGGCGATTTACATCCTCAAGCGTGATACTTTCATAAACCGGAAGCAGTTGAAAAAAATCACTGCCGCGGAAGCGATGTCTTGTAAACTCATGCGCAATATTTTCGGGAGAATTGAGTGTGCGTAGATAACCGCCGATTTTCTTTTTGCGCGCTCGTTCAAAATGTTCTGCTGTAAAACCCTGCTTCTGAATAGACTCTACCTCTTCTCGTATCCTAGCCAACAGCCGATCAGGGTCTTTGGTATCTCCGCCGATCGCAGAAAATGCATACTGTTGTGTACTGTTGTACTCATGGCCAAAACTGTCAGAAATCAGATCCTCATCGTAGAGCTTCTGATATAGCTGCGTACTGGAACCAAACAAGAGATCAAGCATCAGCTTGGTTTCCAGATCATGACGAAGCAATGCTTCCCCCGTTAGACCTACTTCAGTCTCCTTGAATCCAAAAAGTAACTTTGGCAAAGAAACGGCCAGCTTTACCTCACGCCGTGTTTCAGCTACTGTCGTGGGTTCATCATCGAAAATGCGTTCGATCTCCCCCTGTGGCTTATAGTCCTTTTTCGCCTGATTATTGCGTACCAATTCGATTACTTCGGCTGGGTCCACACCCCCCACTACAAAAAGAATCATATTACTCGGATGGTAAAAAGCTTCATAGCAACTGTACAGTGTTTCCTTCGTAATCGTGCTGATGGATTGAACAGTACCTGCTATATCAATATGCACCGGATGGACCTTGTACAATGCCTCAATCAGACCAAAGTAACTCCGCCAGTCGGGGTTATCTTCATACATATTGATTTCCTGACCGATAATGCCTTTTTCCTTCTCCACATTTTCATCTGTAAAGTAAGGATGCTGAACAAAATTGACTAGCGTGGTCAAATTTTCTTGTATGCGTTCTGTTGCCGAAAACAGATATACGGTCTGATCAAAGCTCGTAAATGCGTTCGCCGATGCTCCATTAGAGGAAAAGGTAGCAAAAATATCGCCTTCGGGCTCTTCAAACATTTTATGCTCCAAAAAATGGGCTATGCCATCTGGCACCTTGACGGGCTCTTGACCTTCTACCCGGAAATGATTATCAACTGAGCCGTATTTAGTCGCAAATGTGGCATACGTCTTCTGAAAGCCCGGTTTGGGCAACACATAAACGTGCAAGCCATTATCCATTACCTCATAGTACAGCGTCTCCTGCAAGTGCTCATACGATATATGCTCCAACGCTATTCCCCCTTCTGGTCTCTCAAGAAATAAATAGTGTCCAGTCGGAACGTCTGGGCGGCATCCTGAACATCCTGCACCTTGACTGCCTCCACCTGGTTTAGCAGCTCATCTACCGTCCGCTCTTTACCGGAAAGCTGTCTGTTAAAGTCATAGGCAATCATTTCAAAAGCGGAGTCCTGCATTTCTTTTAGCAAGTTGCGTATCATCGCCTGTGTCTGGGTCATTTCCAGTTCGGTAATCGCTCCATTTTGCGTATCTTCCAGTTGCTTGCGGATAATAGTAACCGCTTTTTCATAATTAGGAATTTCGATACCGGATTGTATTGTGCCAATGCCTTTATGCCCGTCATACCGCGACGAAGCGTAATACGCCAAACTCTCCTTCTCCCTCACATTGACAAACAGCTTTGAATGCGGATACCCGCCCAGAATGCCATTGTACATCAGAGCGGAAGCATAACGTTCATCGCCATACGTAATAGGGGTGCGCAGTCCCATGTTGAGCTTGCCCTGATTCACATCAAGACGCTCTACTATAGTTTGAACATCACGTTCTACCGATTTGGGCTGTTCAGGTACATATCCCGTTTCCGTCGAGCGATTTAATTGAAAATAGCGATCAACAAACTTTTCAACTTCTTCCAGCGTGGTATCTCCCACGACGTATAAATCCATGCTGGCATTATTCAGCCAGTCTCCATAAGCCTCATACAAATTTTGTGCATTTATGCTGTCCAGATCTGATCGTTGACCAAGAGGATGCAGACGATAAGGCTCATCCTTGCACATCTCCTCCATACAGCGCTCCCCAGCATAACGTATTTTATCGTTAACTATAGATTCCAGCTTTTTACGAACATTTTCTCGTTCTTGCTGTACATATCCCGTTTGAAACGCACCATTTTCCAATGCAGGCTTCGTCAGAACCTCTCCGAGGAATGCAAACGAACGATCCAGCAAACTATCTGGACTGCTTACAAAGCTGTCATTAATCGTATCCATGCGAAATTGCACGATCTGATAATCTCCACGTTTGTATACATCAAATCCAAAACCCGCACCATACAATTGCTCTAACTGCTCTCTAAATTGTGTAGTCTGCGGGTACGACTCTGTGCCTCGTCGCAGAACGAAAGGTACCAGTCCCACACGAGTTACGGTTTCCTCACGTAGCGGAGTACCTACATACAATGATATGGCGAACGTCTTAAAGCGCTTGGTGGGCAGTACATGAATCCTTAGTTGTCTGCGTGTGCCACGCTCGAAACCTGTTTTGTTCAAGTCCAAAACTCCTTTGTGACGTCAATTTGCGTCTAGCCTTTGATAAGCAATAGCTACTGTACATCTTCTCCTGTAAAGAGGTAAAGTGTACCAATCTTTATTCTAACCATGCAAAAGCCAAGAAGCAACCGGAGACAAGCTCCCGGCTGCTTCGGCGTTTTACATGCAGAAAATATGTTCCCCGATGGTTTTCACCTGCGGACGGCTCCAAATCCATTTAGAGGTGGCTGTTTTAGGGTTAAAATAATATAGACATCCTCCACTTGGGTCCCAGCCGTTCAGGGCTTGACGTACCGCCTTTTGTGCAGTCTCATTCGGCGTGAGCCAAATTTGGCCATCTGCTACAGCAGTGAAAGCTCCAGGCTGGAAAATTACCCCAGACGGTGTGTTTGGAAAACTAGGCGACTTGACCCTGTTCAAAATAACAGCCGCCACGGCGACTTGTCCTTCAAACGGCTCACCGCGGGATTCACCGTAGACCGCATTGGCCATAATTTTTAGATCGTTTTCAGACAGTCCCATGGTGTTGGCCGATCCCATCGTTTCCTCATTTTGGTCTGATTTATCGTTATTGTTCGCTGCCTGTCCCTGATCAGAACCTTGATGGTTACGATGCATAGGCGTTTCTGTTGGCTTCCAGTGTGGAGTAGCATTCACCAGCTTTAATTTGGTTTTCGCACCAACCACTCCATCGGGTCTGATACCAAATTCCTTTTGAAAACCCTTGACAGCCTTTAGTGTACTGCTGCCAAAATGGCTGTCCACTTTCCCGCCAAAAAAACCCAGCAACTTCAATCGTGATTGCAGTTCATATACATCCTGACCATAAGAGCCAAAATCAACCGCTTCTGAACTGAATGTCGGCTGAACAGGCTGCGCTGCTTGTACTTTCTGCTGCGTGCTCAGCGACTCTGCTCGGTGCTGTGCAGAGTCGGTTTTAAAAAGTCCTGTGTACGTAATAGCCGAGGCTGCGAGGATACCCGTGCAAATCCAGACCATTGTCTTTTTCATATGCTGCGCTCTACCTTTCTTTTGTGGGATTAACAGGATGGCTACGTTTATTATGACAAGCTCCGCTAGAAGCTATTCACCCTTTTAATCTTCTTTGAGCAGGCAGTTCCACACCTCAAAAAAACATCACAAAAAAACGCTATTTGCGTGCATGGAGTTGTCATATTTAACAACCCATCATGCGCATAAACAGCGTTTTAATGAAATGCTGATAAACCATCATGCTTAGGAGCTAACTTTATTCTGCTGATATTGTTCCATTGAGATAAGTACCTCACGCGGCTTACTTCCCTCGTAAGGACCGATGACTCCGCGCGCTTCCATGGAGTCAATCAGCCGGGCAGCACGTGTATAACCGATCCGCATACGGCGCTGAAGGAGCGAAACGGAAGCTTGTTTAGCCTCTAAAATGATGTTGACAGCCTGATCATACAGCTCGTCCAGCATTTCATCCGCATCAGTGGATACCTCTTCCACCTCCGGCACAAGCGTTTCATCATACTGTGCTTCACCCTGTTCACGTACATAGTTAACAATGTTTTCCACTTCCTGATCGCTCATAAACGCTCCCTGAACGCGAACTGGTTTGGAAGCACCCATCGGCATGAACAGCATGTCACCACGTCCTAGCAGTTTCTCAGCTCCGCCCATATCCAGTATGGTACGGGAATCCACCTGCGAAGAAACACCGAAGGCAATACGTGAAGGAATATTAGCTTTAATGACACCTGTAATTACATCAACCGAAGGTCTTTGTGTTGCAATAATCAGATGGATGCCTGCTGCACGCGCCATTTGGGCAAGTCGCGCAATCGCATCCTCCACATCTCCTGCAGCAACCATCATCAAATCTGCCAGCTCGTCCACAATAACGACAATGTAAGGCAGAAATGCATCCGGGTTATCCTTCATCAAATTGTTGTAGCCCTCAATATTACGGGTGCCTGATTTGGAAAACAAATCGTACCTTTTTTCCATTTCTACTACAATTTTTTTCAATGCCAGTGAGGCACGCTTGGGATCAGTCACGACCGGAGCCAATAAATGAGGGATTCCGTTGTACACATTCAGCTCTACCATCTTGGGATCGACCATCAGAAATTTCACCTCATCCGGCTTCGCTTTGTACAAAATACTCGTGATGATCCCATTGATACATACCGATTTACCTGAACCCGTAGCTCCAGCTACAAGCAGATGGGGCATCTTGGCTAAATTACCGACAATTGTTTGTCCCGCAATATCACGTCCGAATGCAATCGACAAATTGGAAACCGATTCCTGGAAAACTGTCGTCTCCATTACCTCACGCATGGTTACGATAGAAACTTCATTATTCGGAACTTCTATCCCTATGGCGGACTTGCCGGGAATAGGTGCCTCCATACGGATATCCTTTGCAGCAAGCGCAAGTGCAATGTCATCCGTTAGACTCACAATCCGGCTAACCTTTACGCCAATGTCTGGCTGGATTTCATAGCGTGTGACGGCTGGACCGCGGACAACTTCCAGCACTTTCGCCCGAACACCGAAACTTTCCAGCGTGGCCTCCAGCTTGCGTGCTGTTTGCATGTAATCCTTTTGCCCCATACCTTTGCCTGAATTTTGCGGTTTGGCAAGCAAACGGAACGATGGGAGCTTGTACGGCTTAGGTGGTGGTGGAGCTGGAATAGCTACATTGGTCCCTTCAACTTCATCGCCTGTCACCCTGTTAGCAATTGTCTCAGCCAGTTCCTGAGCTTCTTCTGATGTCCCATGGATCATTGCCGAATCATTTATATCCGTATTCGTATCGGCATCCATAAAATTACTATCCAGTGATTCATCAATAATGGAATCGTTCTGTGCTCCACCTGTCAGGGACTCTTCAAGTTCAGCCTCTGTTCTTTTTTCCTCATTTTTCACTTGTTCGAAGAAGTCCCTAATGATTGGCGATCTTTTTACCGGAATTGAGGCTTCCTGTTCAGCGTGTTCGATCACGTCAGACAGCTCTTCTCTCTGATTGCCATTTCTCCACTGAGGCTGCACGTCACCAGCCTCATATAGAAGATCATGTTCATCTTCATCCGCATGGACAGGTTGTTCTTCCTTGTCCGCCTTATCTGTATTTTTAAGGCCAAACAACTGAAAGAAAATTGGTTGCTTGCGTGCTGGAGGCTGCATTTCATCAAAGTCATCATCCATATCCTCTTCATAGGCCGGAATAGGCTCAGATTTGGGTTTTCTATTTCCACTGCCTTTGCTAGATGCAGAAAGCGGAGTGGCTTTTCCAGTCCATTTTTTCCGCAAGCTTCCCCCGGCTGTCAGCAGTTTGGTCTTTACAATCCGCACTAAATCCACATAAGACAGTTGAGTCATCAGCATAAAACAAATGACGAACATGACAATCATGATCAGCTTAGCTCCTGTCAGACCAAACAGCCATAACAGAACGGTAAGCTGCAATGCGCCAACGTAGCCTCCGCTAATATCTTTGTTCAGCATGGAGGTATGTCCTTGCTGATCAGGCGACAGCAACTGCTCACGCATATCTATATGTATCTGGCTCATCACTCCGCCCGGCTGAAGCGCGTTAATCGGTCCCAAACGCTGCTCCATGGATGAAATAGAACTCATAAGTGTAAAGGCAAATACCAATAACAGCAAACCCGTCTTCCGTGAGTTCCACTGGTTCGGCCACTTGCGGTGAATCATCACCATCAGACCATAATAAATGCCAATCAGGGGGATTACAAAATAGAATTTCCCCAGTACAAGCCCAAACATCTTGGATAGCGACCGACCAACTGCCGCTTCACCCGACAACGCAATGACCGCCAATGTAATCAGCACAATGCCGTAAATTTCATATTTTAAAACTCCGCCAAAAATGGCCTTCTTTTTTCTTTTTCTTCTTCTGGACATACAAGGTCACCCCCCAGAAGAATATTATACCACGTCACTCGCTATCCGCACATATGTTCTTTTTCAGCAGCAAATGACCTATTTCTGTACTATTCGACAGCTTCTATGACCACTCGATGACCTGACCTGGTCCATAACGAGGATTGAGGTAGGCTTCCAATGGACAGTCCAAGAGCCTTACTATGATCCCCCGACGACTTTCAAGCGGCTGTACTTGCATAAGCAGACCGTCTACCCGTACCTCTACAAGCTCCTCTGCCTCCTTCCACATACCCTCCCACACCAATTCCATTGGCATTACAGTATATAATGTCATTGGGGCAGCTCCTTGCTGTGCTCACTTGAAAGGGTTCCTCCTGTAGGGGTGCCTGTAGCATTGGGTGAAAAAGGGGCATATGGAGTCTGCTGTGGGGCCCCTGTCAACCCGTTTTGCTGACGGCGCGCCTCAATGATAGTATTCAACTGTTTTAGCGCCTCTCCTATACCACCAACCGCATCCATCAAACCGTATTTTACTGCATCGATTCCTCCAACCGCTGTACCAATGTCACGGTTTAATTCTCCAGTTTTGAACATCAGTTCCTTGAACCGCTCTTCTGTGATGCGGGAATGAGAAACGACGAAGCGGACGACACGCTCCTGCATTTTTTCCATATATTCAAAAGTCTGTGGGACTCCAATGACCAGACCGCTCATACGAATAGGATGAATGGTCATTGTCGCACTCTCGGCAATGTAAGAATAAGTAGAAGATACGGCAATCGGCACACCGATACTATGCCCTCCACCTATGACAATGGTCACTGTTGGTTTACTCATGGATGCGATCATCTCAGCAATAGCCAGTCCTGCCTCTACATCACCGCCAACTGTATTCAGCAAAATCATTAATCCTTCGATACGTGGGTTTTGCTCTGCCGCTACCAACTGCGGAATAATGTGCTCATATTTTGTTGTTTTGTTTTGAGGCGGTAAGATGAGGTGTCCTTCAATCTGACCGATAATCGTCATACAAAAAATATTGGACTCGCTTCCGGGCATGGAGGTTTGACCCAGCTGCTGTAAAGCCTCCATAGCAGGTAAAACGGGTCTTTGTCCAACTTCTGGTTGTTCTGGCGCTTCCGTTTCCTCGTTGCCAGAAGATAAATTGCTGTAATGTTCCATTTGGGTGATCTTCCTTTCGCTTTACGCATCTATGTGCCCCGCATTCACCCTATAGTATGGGATAGAAATGGAATATTTTATACCCACCTCCATGAATTTCCTCAGCCTCGAAATCAAAAAAAGCCTCTCTTCTCGCGGAAACCGTCCAATATTTCCTGCGGGAAGAGAGGCGACTGTGTGCCTGTGACTTAAGTTTTTAATTCAAGTTTTTGAACATATTTCAATCGAATCACACTTCCATTATAATTGGCAGAATCATCGGTCTGCGACGAGTTTGCTCATACAAGAAGCGACCCAGTGCATCTTTGACATTTGTCTTGAGGGAAGCCCATTCATTTACATTTTCACTCATGAGCTTATGCAGTGTACTTGAAACAATACGATTTGCTTCATCCAGCAAACCTTCTGATTCACGAACATACACGAAACCACGGGAAATGATATCCGGGCCTGACTTAATCGTGCCATCTTGCTTGCTCAGTGTGACAACCACTACCAAAATACCGTCCTGTGACAACAATTTGCGGTCGCGCAACACGATATTTCCTACATCTCCTACGCCTAGTCCATCGATCAGTACGTTACCCGCTGTAACTTTACCAGCTCTACGTGCTCCGCCATTCTGAATTTCAATGACTTCACCGATATCCGTAATAAAGATATTTTCAGGCTCGATACCTACTCCTTCGGCAAGAAGAGCGTGACGGCGCTGCATTCTGAACTCACCGTGAATTGGCAAGAAGAATTTTGGCTTCATTAGATTCAGCATCAGCTTGAGTTCTTCCTGGCTGCCGTGTCCAGAAACGTGGATACCAGGATTAGCTGCGCTGTAATATACATTGGCACCCAGACGGAACAGCTCATCAATAGTGCGACCAACATATTTTTCATTACCTGGTACCGGAGTAGCTGCGATGATCACTGAGTCCCCTGGAAGGATATCTACCTTACGATGCGTAGAACGGGCCATTCTTGTCAAAGCGGACATCGGTTCACCCTGACTACCTGTGCAGAGGATAACTACGCGATCCGCTGACATTTTGCCAACTTCTTCAGGCTCAATCAGCATTCCATCTGGAATTTCCAAGTAGCCCAAATCAGAAGCAATACCTACAACATTAACCATGCTGCGACCAATCACCGTTACTTTACGTCCGGTTGCCTCAGCAGCATTAATGACCTGCTGAATGCGATGTACGTTCGAAGCAAAAGTGGCTACGACCACACGCTGTCTCGACTTGCGGAAAATATCTTCCAGCACAATGCCAACGCTCTTTTCCGAAGGTGTAAAGCCCGGTTTTTCAGCATTGGTACTGTCTGACAATAGAGCCAGTACGCCACGTGTGCCAATCTCAGCCATACGCTGCAAATCTGCATATTGTCCGTTTACCGGAGTATGATCAAATTTGAAGTCTCCTGTATGAACAACAGCACCTTCAGGAGTATCAATGCAAACACCTACAGAGTCAGGAATACTATGGTTGGTTTTGAAGAATGTTACTTTCAATGTGGAGCCCAGCTTGATTTCGGAATCCGCATTGATCAAAATACGTTTGGTTTCACCAAGCAGATTCGCTTCCTTCAGCTTGTTTTCCACCAGTCCCAGCGTCAATTTGGTACCATATACAGGTACATTCAAATGTTTCAGCACGTAAGGCAAACCGCCGATATGGTCCTCGTGACCATGAGTCAGCACAATGCCTCTTACTTTGTCGCGGTTCTCTGTAAGGTAGGAAATATCAGGAATAACGATATCGATGCCAAGCATGTCCTCTTCCGGAAATTTCAGACCGGAATCCACCACGACAATGTCATTGCCGTATTGAACGACATACATATTTTTCCCGATTTCACCGACGCCGCCCAAAGCGAAAATCATCAATTTATCGTTGTTTGTTTTTTTAGACAAATGAATCTAAACCTCCTATGGTAGTTGGACGTCGTACCTTGATTTGTTATTTAATTTTCAAAAAAATACCGCACCCAGTCACTTGACCCCATTATACATGATTAAAATACGAAAAAACAAGTCATCCTGTTCGTTACGCTAGGTTTCCCATTGCCTTCCCAAACCATAAGTATGTGTCATTTTATCTACTTACCTGGTTAACAGCATAGCAAAAAGGACGCTCTACAAGAACGCCCTTCATGCCAGAGGACCTTGTTAGACAATAACCGAGTCGGTGTTGTACCTACCGACTGCCCCTAACAAGGGTACTCCTTATATTCATCAACATCTTACAACTATTTCTTTTTAGCGAGTAAATAAATTCTTAATAAACTCCGCTTCATCCTCAGTAGGAGGAATAAGCGGCAACCGAACTGAACCTACCTTAATCCCCCGTAATTCTAATGCATACTTTACAGCCACCGGATTAGGTAGAGGATGAGGACAGCCGAACATGCCCTTAAAAATCGGGAACAACTGCTGATGCAGTTTGGCTGCCTCCTGTGCGTGGCCCCCTACAAATGAATCCATCATCCGCTTCATTTCTGCACCTACCACGTGACTCGCTACGCTGATAATGCCATAAGCACCTACAGCCATAGCAGGCAGTCCAGATGCATCATCCCCGGAATAAACCAGAAAACCTTCTGGTGCTGCCGCTGCAATCTGTGTGACCTGTGCTAGTGAAGCACATTCTTTGGTTCCTACAATGTTCGGAATTTGTGCAAGTCGCAGCGTCGTTTCAGCTGTTAGGCTCGCTCCGGTACGGCTTGGAACATTATACAGTATAGCTGGAAGGGATGTGGAGTTTGCAATACTTTTGAAATGCTGATACATCCCTTCCTGATTCGGTTTATTATAATATGGCACTACCAGCAGCACACCGTCTGCTCCCGCCTGCTCCGCAGCACGGGTGAGATGGATGGAATGACGTGTATTATTGCTTCCCGTTCCGGCAATAATTTTACATCGCCCAGCTGCTTTTTCTACAACAAATGCAAACAACTTAATTTTTTCATCATCGCTCAGGGTAGGAGACTCCCCTGTTGTTCCAGATACAACAAGTGACTCTGAATGCTGCTCTTCTATTAAGTAATCAATCAACGAGGACAATGCAGTCCAGTTAATCTCTCCTTGCTGATCAAAAGGTGTCACCATTGCGGTAATCAATCTGCCGAAGTTCACCATGCTGCCTCCTTTTTTTGCAAGTCCGAGCACGGACAATGCGCCTATTGATGGAGTTCAAATTTATTATGCAATGCGCGTACAGCCTGCACCATATCTTCCTTTTTAACAAGTACCCAGATCGTGGTGTTGGAATCTGCCGATTGAAGGATCTGTACGTCTGATTCTGTCAATGCCTCCACAATTGTCGCCATAATGCCAGGTACCCCGTTGATACCGCCACCAATAACCGAAACTTTAGCACATCCGGCCAGTATCTTAGGCTCTAGTCCCAAGCCGTTAAGTACTTCAACCGCTTTGCTTCCATCATTATCAAATACGGTATAAACCGCCCCTGATGGAGTTACGTTAATAAAATCAACGCTGATTCCATGTTCAGCCATAGATTTGAATACTTGTAATTGCAAGTGCTCCAAACCTTGCTTTAATTCAACAGTAATTTGAGTAACATTGCCGACATACGCAATACCGGTCACGAAACGGTCTACGATATCTGCCTGCACGTCTTTAAAGCCTTCCGGGTGGGTAACCAACGTACCCTCTCCTTCCGAGAAGGTAGAGCGAACCCGGACCGGAATGTTAGCCTGCATGGCTATTTCAACAGCACGAGGATGGATCACCTTTGCTCCCTGATGAGCCATATTACAAATTTCCGTATAGCTAACATGTGCAAGCGGCTTCGCATTTTCCACAATACGCGGATCGGCAGTTAATATACCGTTCACATCCGTATAAATATCTACCATATCCGCATGTAGGGCAGCACCCAGAGCGGTAGCTGATGTATCGCTGCCTCCCCGACCAAGGGTAGTCATATCACCGTCCGTAGTTTGTCCCTGAAAACCTGTCACAATGACTACTCTGCCTTGGTTCAGCTCTTCCACAATACGGTCTGGCTTGATATCCAAAATACGAGCATTGCCATATTGATCATCCGTAATAAAGCCTGCCTGTGCTCCAGTCAGCACTGTAGCAGGAATACCTTCCTTCTCCATCAGACTGCATAATGTAGCGGCAGAAATGATTTCACCACAGCACAGCAGTAAATCCCGTTCGCGCTTCGGAAGACTGTCACCGTTAGACGCCGCCCAATCCAGCAGCGTATCCGTGGCATAAGGCTCCCCTTTTCTTCCCATGGCCGACACAACAACAACCAATTGAAAATTTTGCTCCAGCTCCCGCTTCACATGTGCCAGCACAAGTTGACGCGCTTCAGGTGTGGAAAGCGAGGTTCCTCCAAATTTTTGCACCAAAATACCCATTATTTTTCCCCCATATTACTCCCTGCTTTAGGAACGTTACTCCGCCTTTGCAGCAATAATTTCCGCGATTTGCACCGCGTTCCATGCCGCTCCTTTGAGCAGATTGTCGGATACGACCCACAAATTCAAACCACGGCTATTGCCCAAATCACGACGTACACGCCCTACGAATACGTCAGGTTTTCCTGCAGCTTCGGATGCCAACGGATAAAGCTGGGCAGCAGGATCGTCTACTAGCGTTACTCCAGGTGCGGAAGCCAGCAGATTACGGACTTCTTCTAGATCATAATCTTTTTTAAGCTCTACATAGACAGATTCCGAGTGGCCGTATACAACAGGAATACGCACACACGTTGCTGTTACATTTACAGAATCGTCACCTAGTATTTTTTTCGTTTCACGTACCATTTTCATTTCTTCCAGTGTATAACCATTATCCTGGAATTTATCGATTTGCGGAATAGCATTGAAAGCAATCTGATGCTTAACTGGCAACGAACCTACTGGCAGCAGATCTGGCTGAACCTCATCACCGTTAAGAATAGCTGTGCTTTGACGATTCAATTCATCAATAGCACGGCTTCCAGCACCGGAAACGGCCTGGTACGTGGATACTATGATACGAGAAATGCCATACTGATCATATAATGGTTTCAAAGCAGCTACCATCTGAATGGTGGAGCAGTTCGGGTTCGCGATAATTCCTTGATGCTCGGCAATTTTGTCGCTGTTCACCTCAGGTACTACAAGAGGAGCCGTCGGTTCCATTCGGAATGCGTTAGTGTTGTCAATGCAAACTGCCCCATGACGAACAGCATGCGGCGCCAGTTCCTTACTCACGTCTCCGCCTGCACTAAACAAAGCAATGTCGATTCCTTCAAAGCTGTCGGGGGTAGCAATCTCTACTGGAATCTGCTGACCTTTAAAGCTAATTAACGTGCCCGCAGAACGAGGCGAAGAAAGAAATTTGATTTTGTCCACAGGAAAATCTCGTTTTTCCAGCAGATTTACGATCTGTTCCCCTACAGCGCCTGTCGCTCCAACGACAGCTACATTAAACTTTCTATTGCTCATCTGGTGTATCTCCCCTTCTCGACTAAAAAACCATTTTTTATTCTGAAAGCATCCACCGCCAACAAGAAATTAGATCCGATGGATTATCGAATCATCTTCTAGGCGAAGGATGCTCAGCAGTTAACTATAATACTTCATGGGGTCTTGCGTTCCACAATCATCGGTTGAATCTGTCTACCCTGCAATGCTTCATAGGCAGCCTCTGGAATCAACTCCATATTAGCTACAAGCGAGTTCGGCTTTTTAACTGGATTATCCTGTCCGAACGGCACAAAAAAGATGTTCTTGGCTACTAGTAACTTGGCGATATTGGCAGCATTTAGACCAAGTCCATCATTAGTAGATATGGCTAAAAGAAGTGGACGACCGTTACGTAATTGCGCCTTCGCAGCCATCAAAACCGGACTGTCTGTCATTGCATTCGCTAACTTACTCATCGAATTCCCCGTCAAAGGTGCAATCACCAGCACATCGAGCATTTGGGAGGGCCCCAGTGGTTCAGCCTCCACAATTGTAGAAATGATATCATTCCCTGTTATATCTTTCAACTGTTTTTGCCAACTTTGCGAAGTACCAAAGCGAGTATCCGTTGTTAGTACGGTATTGGATATAATGGGAACGACCTTCGCACCCTCATCAACAAAGCGCTGAATAACAGGCATTACCTCTTCAAATGTGCAATGTGAGCCTGTAATTGCATAACCTACCGTTTTCCCTTGCCAACTCATTGTGCATCCCCCCGCTCAGGATTATCTTCCATTAACAACTGCACCAGCGTATTCGCTATAATGGTACCAGCAGTTTTTGGAGCAACAATACCGGGAAGACCAGGGGCAAGCATAGCCGTAATTCCACGCTTTTCCGCATACCGGAAATCACAACCACCTGGGGCGGAAGCAAGATCTATAATCACGGTGCTCAGTGGCAATTTAGACAGGATTTGCGCTGTGATAATCATAGAGGGTATCGTATTAAAAATCAAGTCAACCCCCTTTGTCTCATTCGCTAATTCCCTTGTCATAAAAGGCTTCCAACCCATCTCCACGGCTCTCGCTGCATCCTCTGCCCGCCGTACTCCAACTTTCACTTTGGCTCCCAACCCCTGTAGTGCCCTTGCCATGGTAAATCCAGTCCGTCCCATGCCTAGAACCATACAATCTGCACCATGAATCGTAAAATCAGTATGCTGAATTGCCATCATCAGTGCGCCTTCAGCCGTAGGTATAGAATTGTATATGGCCACATCATCTCTCTCCAGCAGCTCAACCAGCTTTAATTCATGCCTGGTACAAATTTCTTTTAAGTACGCTCGCGCCATCCCTGTATATACAACGCAATGCGGTGGAAGAGCAGCAGCATGCTCATTCAGAAACTGGAGCTTTTGTGCTCCGAAAAGTGCATTCACGTTGCCTTCCTCATCGCATCCCACCACTGGCAAAATCAGTGCGTCTGACGATTCTAGCAGCTTGACAGACATTGGCTCTAGTGTGACTCCTTTGAGTGGTACTTCGAGCTTGTCAAAGCCCACCACAGTGACAGTAGCATCCATGTCCACACATTTGCGGATTACCTCAAGCTGCCTCGCATCACCACCCAAAACAACGATGCGCATTCCTGTTAGCATCCGGATCACTCCTTTCCGAGACACGATATGCTTTTAGTCTATGCAGATGCCCGGGAAGGGGTGAAAAAACACAAAAAAAGCCGCCCCCCTAGGAACGACTTTTATGTGTATGCTTACTCTTAAGCGAGTAATATTGAAGCTTCTACAAAATGGACAATTATATTCCAATGTATGCAAGTGAACCGTAGACTCAGCGTCCTGTATGACCAAAGCCTCCAGCACCACGCACTGTTTCAGACAAATGATCTACTTGTTTCAACTTAACCTCAGGCACAATCTGAAATACCATTTGTGCAATTCGCTCATTGCGCATAATGGTGAACGGTTCCTCGCCTAAATTGATAAGAAGCACCTTAATCTCTCCACGATAATCTGCGTCAATCGTACCAGGTGTGTTAAGACAAGTAATACCATGCTTGAGAGCCAATCCACTACGCGGACGGATTTGTGCCTCTAATCCTGCTGGCATAGCTATTGCAAATCCGGTTGGAACGAGACAACGTTTGCCAGGTTCCAGAACCAAATCCTCCTGTACTGCTGCATACAAGTCAAATCCGGATGCAAGCTCTGACATTTTGCGAGGTAGCTCAATATCTTCATTGCCCCCGAGTCTGTTAATTTCAACGTAAGTTAACAAAATAGTCCCTCCTCATATCCTTAACCGCTGAATCACTCGCTCCGACCATTGACAGAGCAAACGGCTCCGAAAACATCCGATCCAGCACTTTGTTCACATCATCAGTCGTCACTTGCTCGATGTGTTCGATCATTTGATCCAGAGTATAATGCTGACCCAACATTAACTCATTTTTTCCAAGCCGGTTCATTCGACTTCCTGTACTCTCAAGGCTTAAGATCAGACTTCCCTTTAGCTGCTCCTTGCCTTTACGAAGCTCAGTAGCGTCCAAACCGTTGACAGCCACATCACGTAACAGCTCCAGCGTCAAATCGAGCACGTCCTTTGTTTGCTTAGGAGCGGTACCTGCATAGATCGTGAACATTCCACTATCTGCATGGGAGCTATGATAAGAATAGACGGAATAAGCCAGTCCGCGTTTTTCACGAATTTCCTGAAATAAACGTGAGCTCATGCCCCCGCCGATCGCGTTATTCAGCAAAACCATAGCATACTGGAGATCGTCGCCCATTGCAAATCCAGGCAGAGATAGACAAATATGATTCTGCTCCGTTGCTTTCTCATGGTACAATAGCTGACCGTTAAACACAGGCACTGTCAGTGGCGAAACGGTTCCGTGATTATCGAAATGCCCAAAATGTTGCTCCAGCAATTCTACAAGACGATCGTCAACATTACCAGCCACACTGATAACTGTATTGTCGATTGTATAGTGCTCCTTCATATAATGGCTGAGATGTGAACTATCCATTGCTAGCAGGTGATCTTCGGTTCCCAGAATCGGATAAGCCAGTGGGTGTTCACCATAGGCCGCCTGAGATACAAGATCATGCACCATATCATCCGGTGTGTCCTCGTACATGGAGATTTCCTCCAAAATCACATTTTTCTCTCTAGCCAGCTCTTCCTGATCCAATTTGGAATTAAAGAACATATCAGACAGTACATCGACTGCGATCGGTAGATGCTCATCTAGCACTTTCGCATAATAACACGTATATTCCTTCGAAGTGAAAGCATTAACATTTCCTCCGATAGCATCGAATTGCTCAGCGATTTCCTTAGCACTCAAACGCTCTGTTCCTTTGAAAAGCATGTGTTCAATAAAATGAGAAATACCGCTATTGTCCGGTGTTTCATTGCGGGAACCGGTTTTAACCCAGATACCGAAAGAAACAGAACGCACGGTTGGAATTTTTTCGATGACCACCCTTAGGCCGTTTTTGAGTTGAATTCTTTCCACGCTTGGCCCTCCTAAACTGAATTGCATACTTAGCCATAATGTTCAATCCTAACAGAAAAAAGACGTTCACTCAACCGGAGCTGGTAGCTGCCGATCAGGGGAAAGCGTCTGACTGACAGTTCCAAGCACAAGTCCTTTACTACGAATGGCGTGAATCATGCCTTTGAGAGCAGCAGCAGAGGAATCTGTTGGGTGCATCAATATCAGGGAGCCGGACTCAACCTTGCTGTTAATTTTATGAACCACCGATTCCGGTGACGGATGTTTCCAATCTACGGTGTCCAATGTCCACAACACTGTTTTGAGCCCCTGCTCTGCCGCAATATCCACCGTTTGTTGATTAAAATCACCCGACGGAGGGGCAAACCAATTATTTTTGATATCTAGAGTTTGTTGAAGAAGCTCTTCCGTCTTTTCGATTTCTTGTACAGCCCTGGCTCGACTCAAACGGCTCATATTCGGATGAGAATAGGCATGATTCGAAAGCTCATGCCCTCTTCTTTGAATTTCCTTGGCAAGTTCAGGATTTTTCTTCAGCCAACTTCCATCAAGAAAAAATGTAGCCTTCACCTTCTCCTGATCCAATGTATTCAATATAGGCACGATAAACTCATTCCCCCAGGCTACATTGATCATGAAGGATACCATCGGCTTTTCAGGATTGCCCCTGTAAATTGGAACATTACCCAATTGATTTAAATGTATTTTGGGTGCCAATTGGCGATATACATATTGAATAGGCCGATCCGGAGCTGCAATGGCTTTGCGATAGGTAGCATCCAGATCGACCTCCAGTCCGTTATAACCTGGAATAGCCTTCCACACCCTGTCAATCTTGGCATCAACCGGTTCTCTCCGCTGACGCGCCGCTTCTGCCCTTAGTCGCTGCATAAGCGCATTATCAGGCAAAGCTGCTACCGCCATCGTGGGTGTAGCTTCAAGCTCTTCGGCTCCTGTAGCGTCTCCATTACGTAATTGACTAGCGTAGTCACGAACCCCGCTAAACTGCCCGATTACCAGTGTGATGGCTAAAGTGACTACCACCCACACTGCTCGTTTCACCCTACTCATCATTCCTTCATCCTCCCGCTCGTTTGTCCACATTGTATGCTGGGAGGACAAGATCTATGACGTAGTAAGCTATAGAAGCCCACTTGAGTACAGCTTGTGCATATGTATGAAAAAAGAGCCAGAAACGTAGCTCTGCCTCTTTCCAAAAGCTTAATTAATGCTATTCAAATCCCATATTCTTGTACAAACGTAAGACTCCCTGTTACTGTGGTTCGTGGTCTCACAACCTAGGACTTAGCAGGAGTTTCAGCCGTCAGTACTGCCTTACGGGACAAATTGACGCGACCTTGCTGATCGATTTCAGTTACTTTTACCGTAATCGTATCACCAATAGCAATGACATCTTCAACTTTGGCTACACGCTCAGTAGACAGTTGAGAAATATGAACCAGACCATCTTTACCCGGTAAAATTTCAACAAATGCGCCGAATTTTTCAATTCGTTTGACTGTACCGATGTAAATCTCGCCGACCACGACTTCTTTTACGATACCTTCGATAATGGAACGCGCCTTCTCATTCATCTCTTGATTTGTAGAAGCGATGAACACACGACCATCTTGCTCAATATCGATTTTCACGCCGGTTTCCTCGATGATCTTGTTGATGATTTTACCACCAGCTCCAATAACATCACGGATTTTGTCCGGGTTAATGTGCATTGTCATAATTTTCGGAGCATATGGAGACAACTGCTCACGTGGCTTCTGGATCGCTTCCATCATTTTGCTAAGAATGAACAAACGTCCTTCTCTGGCTTGCTTGAGCGCATCCTGTAAAATATTGCGGTCAATACCGTCAATTTTAATATCCATTTGAATGGCAGTTACGCCTTCCGCTGTACCAGCAACTTTAAAGTCCATATCGCCCAGATGATCTTCCATACCTTGGATATCCGTCAGTACGGAAACATGATCTCCATCCTTGATCAATCCCATAGCTACGCCTGCAACTGGAGCTTTAATCGGTACACCTGCATCCATCATGGCCAGTGTGCTTGCACAAATACTAGCTTGTGATGTCGATCCATTCGATTCCAGCACTTCAGAAACCAGACGGATCGTGTACGGAAATTCAGTTTCGGAAGGAATTACTTTGGAAAGCGCACGCTCACCAAGAGCACCATGTCCGATTTCACGACGACCCGGCGCGCGCAAAGGACGAGCCTCACCTACGCTGAATGGAGGGAAATTGTAATGATGCATGAAGCGTTTGGTTTCTTCCAGATCAATACCGTCCAGAATTTGTACATCCCCTAGCGCACCAAGAGTACAAACGCTAAGCGCCTGCGTTTGCCCGCGTGTAAATAAGCCTGAACCGTGCGTACGCGGCAAAATGCTAGTGTCACTTTCAATCGGACGAATTTCGTCAAGCTTACGACCATCAGGACGCACTTTATCATGCGTAATTAGACGACGGACTTCTTCCTTAACGATATCATAGAGAACTTCGCTCACATCACTCAAAAGCTCAGGTGTCTCTATGTATTGTGCTTCAAAATGGGCAACGGTCTCTTCATTTACGGCATCAATCGCCTCTTGACGAGCATGTTTTTCGGCAATTTTAACAGCTTCTACTAAACGATCAGCTGCATAAGCACGTACTTCACTGTTCACTTTTTCATCAACAGCATGCAGCTTAACCTGCATTTTCTCTTTACCTGCTACTTGCACCAATTGTTCAATAATTGCCACAATGTTCTTAATTTCATCATGTCCGAACATGATAGCTTCGAGCATAACTTCCTCTGGAATCTCATCGCCTTCTGCTTCTACCATCATAATGGCATCTTTTGTTCCGGCTACAACGAGATACAGATCGCTTGCGTTCTGCTGTGCAATGTCTGGATTAATCACAAATTGTCCGTTTACACGACCTACAGCAACTCCGCCAATTGGCCCATTAAAAGGAACATCCGAAATACTGAGTGCTGCCGAGGTTCCAATCATGGCTGCAATTTCAGGTTCGCAATCCTGATCAACACTCATGACGAGGTTTAACACCTGCACATCATTACGGAAACCTTCAGGGAACAATGGGCGAATTGGACGGTCTGTCAAACGACTTGATAAAATCGCCTTTTGACTCGGGCGTCCTTCACGCTTAATAAATCCGCCAGGAATTTTCCCCACAGCATACAATCTTTCCTCATAGTTCACGGTCAGCGGAAAAAAGTCCAAATCTTTCGGTTCACGGGAAGCGGTCACAGTACACAGCACAACTGTTTCTCCGTAACTCACCTTAACTGCCGCATTGGCTTGTTTTGCAAGACGTCCTGTTTCAAGCACCAGCTTTCTTCCGCCGAGTTGCATTTCTACGCGTTGCTCCATGGTATCCCTCCATTTCATTTCATGTAAAAGTTCTATACACATCCAGTATTTCCTGCGCAGGTCTTATTCATAAGAAGCTCACAGACAAAATAGGATATGTAATTCAAAAAAAGATTCCTCATTTCAAAAAAGAACCCGGCTGCTGTCCGCCGTCGCCTTAGCAGGGACAAGCGGTGAACAACCAGGCTTCTTTTCTCATTACATGTCTGAAAATTAACGACGCAGTCCGAGACGCTCGATCAACGCACTGTAACGTTTAACATCAGTCTTCTTCAGGTAAGCCAAAAGTTTACGACGCTGACCGACCATTTTCAACAACCCGCGGCGGGAGTGATGGTCTTTCTTGTGCGAACGAAAGTGACTTTGCAAGTTGACGATGTTTTCAGTAAGGATAGCGATTTGTACCTCAGGTGATCCTGTATCGGATTCATGAGTTTTGTACTCCTCGATCAATTGCTGTTTGCGCTCTTGAGTCAATGCCATCCTGTTCACCTCCTTCATTATAATCGCCATTAGCCTCGTAACCGCCGGTGAAAGCGGACAACCAAGCTAAGGTTCATCGTTGTTTACACAACATAAGTCAGTATACCACAGCGCCTGTCTTATGTAAATAAATTAGCCCAGCAGCTTTTTAGCCGTTTGTGCGTCATTGCCAATTTGGCTAATCAACTCATCCACCGAAGAGAATTTGCGTTCAGGGCGGATATAATGGTGAAGCTCAACAAGCACGGGCTCCCCATAAATTTGTTGATTAAAATCAAATAGATGTACCTCAAACGACGGATTCAGCACACCTTCATGAAAAGTAGGCTTAACCCCTACATTCATCACACCATTTATCCAATGATCACCTACGAGCGCCCGTACAGCATATACTCCCTTAACCGGAATAACATAAGAATCATCCAGCTTGAGATTAGCTGTCGGAAAACCGATCGTACGTCCGCGCTTTTCTCCATCCATCACAGTACCCTGGATACGATAAGGGCGTCCCAACCAGCGCGAGGCGTGTGCTAAATCCCCCGTCTGTAAAGCACGGCGAATGCCGGAGCTGCTTACCTTATCCCCGTCCAGTTCGAACGGTGGTACAGTGTAGACAGACATCAGCCCTCCTCCCAGTTTCCGAAGCGTATCCTCGTGTCCGGCTCCCCGGTGGCCAAACCTAAAATCAAAACCTACTACAGCCGTTCGAATTTGTAATGGAAGCAGCACGTCAGTTATAAAATCCTCAGGGCTGACTTTGGAAAATTCATCGTTAAAACTTAAAATATAAAGTACATCCACACCCATATCAGCTAAAATAGCCTGTTTGTCCGCAAGCGGTGTTAAATAACCTTCATAATCGCCTTTTTTCATGACTTCCTTCGGATGGGGGTGAAATGTCATGACAGATACTGGCACTTTCTGTTCACGAGCGAGCGTGATGGCTTTGCGTATTACGCTTGCATGTCCCAAATGAAGGCCATCGAACTGGCCGATCGCCGTGACTTGTGGACGTCCCCATTGCTGCAATAGCTCATCACTCAATGGATAAGATAACGATACGGTAATCATATTCACTCACCTGCATTTCACATCATTTGACTAACTTCGTCAAAAATTATAGCACAATTCAAGGTGAAAAACGTCTATCAGCATAATTTCACGGAAGCCAGGCCGTGCCTAGGGGAAAATTTCTGGCGATTATAGAATGGTTCAGCTCCGCTGAGAATTTATAAATTCTATACGCTTAAAAAAACCTTAATTGGGGCAATCGCGCCTGATTCATCTCGTCCATATATGCCTAAAAATGTTTTATCCTCTTTATACAGCCGGAAAGGCTGACTGTCCGTCACTGGTGGTGAAATCATACTCAGCGACAAGCGTTGACCTTGCAGAGCCGCAGCTGCCTTGGCTTCAGCCACTGTATGCTCGGGCATATAGTCAATTGCTTTATCAGTAGCAATAAGCCGCTCACTCAAGCTGCCATCAGCTACATAGCGTTCAATTTCTTCGAATGTTAAACAATGTTCCGCAGAAATTCCCGCAGACATCGTTCGCTCCAGCTTAACCATCGTTGAAGGATATCCCAATTCACGGCCAATATCAACACATAGTGTACGAATATAAGTACCTTTGGAGCACAAAGCACGAAAAGAGATGTCCACATGCGGCCCCATCTTCGCAAATCCCGTCATTTCCAGCTCGTAAATGCTCACTTCACGACTTTTACGCTCCACGGTTTTACCCTCTCGAGCCAGCTCGTATAGACGCTTTCCATCTACTTTGAGGGCAGAGTACATGGGTGGGACTTGTGAGATCATACCAACGAATCGTTCCAGAACCGCTTTGGCTTCCATTTCGGTCACCTCAACCGGACGCTCGCTCTCTTCTGTAATTGTCCCAGTCAGGTCTTCGGTATCAGTAGCAATGCCTAATCGCAATGTAGCCTGGTATTCCTTGGGCCGCTCTTGCATGTATTCCACCACTCGGGTGGCGCGTCCCAGACACAAGGGCAGAACACCGGTTACCTGCGGATCTAGCGTCCCAGTGTGTCCGATTCGCTTCATCCCCAATAAACGGCGAGCCTTGGCCACCACATCATGAGAGGTAAATCCAGCAGGTTTATAGACAGGGAGAACACCTTCCCAAGTTGCCTGTCCCTTCTTTATTGGGTTCATAGCTCAGACTTCACCCGCCCTACAACGGTCTCAATGATATCTTCCAGCTTACCCTCTAGCCGACAGCCAGCCGCACGTACATGACCACCGCCCCCAAATGATTGCGCCAGCGCGGCTACATCAACATTCCCTGCCGATCTCAAACTTGCCTTGGTCGCTTGATCATTAATAACTTTAAAGAAAATGCCTACTTCAACCCCACGTATATTTCTTGGATAATTCACGATGCCTTCTAAGTCCTCATTTACAGCACCACATTCCGTCATATCGTCAGGTGTGACAACGACCCAAGCAACTTTACCATCCTCCGACATCGTGAGCGTTTGCAATGCTTTGGTCAGAACTTTCATTTGGGGAAATGTCATTTCCTCAAGCAATTTCTCGGATAAAAATGGGCCATCTACACCATGAGCAAGTAGCTGTGATACCGTAGACATCACTTTTGGTGAAGTGTTGGAGTAGCGGAAGCCTCCCGTATCCGTTAACAACCCTGTATATACAGCTGTTGCTACTTCGACGTCCCAGGTTACTGCGAACTTTTCCAATAAATCAAAAAGAATTTCCGCTGTTGCTGCAGCATCCGACTTAATCACATTAACCTTACCATAAGCATCGTTCGTTGGATGATGATCAATATTCAGAATAATGGCATCTTCCGTAAAAAACTGCTCTGTCAAACCAACACGACGGTAATCCGCACAATCTACACAAATGATCCGGTTGTATTTCCGTTCTGGCGGTTGTTGACTCATATCCATAATCTCATCGGCATGCCATAAAAAATCCATACGTTTAGGAATAGGTCCCTCATTCAGCATGGTATATTTCTTCCCCAGACATGAGAGAAGCCAGCCCACCGTTACGGTGGAGCTGACTGCGTCTCCGTCCGGCTGTACATGCGATACGATCAGGTAATCATCATGCTCCAGAATAAATTCCTTCGCTTGTTGAAGCGCCTGTTCATAGGTATGCATTGCCGTCTCCTTTACATTCAGTTCATGGTTCTTCAGACTAACAAAAATTCCTATTTCTCATCCTTGTCGATATCACTCAGCAGCTTTTCAATTCGGCTGCCATAAGCAATTGATTCGTCAATTTTGAAAATCAGCTCAGGAATATGGCGAAGCCGTATCCGTTTGCCAAGTTCAGAACGAAGATAACCGTTCGCTTTGTCCAGCGCCTTCAGAGAAGAAGTTTTTTGTTCTTCATCTCCAAGTACACTCAAATATACTTTCGCTTGAGACAAATCGTTTGTGACATCGACTCCAGTCACCGTAATAAAACCGATGCGTGGGTCTTTTAATTCGGTCTGTATGAGTAGGCTTAGTTCCTTCTTAATCTGCTCGCCAACTCGACCTGTACGTATTTTAGCCATGGGTGCTCACCTCTCTGCCGTTAGCGTTCCACTGTTTCCATGACGAACGCTTCAATAATGTCGGATTCCTTAACATCATTATAACCATCAAGGGTGATACCACATTCGTAACCTTGGGCAACTTCTTTCGCATCGTCCTTAAAGCGTTTCAGTGAGTCGATTTTACCTTCAAAAATAACGATACCGTCACGGATCAGACGTGCTTCTGCTGAACGGGTAATTTTACCAGACGTTACCATGCAACCAGCAATCGTACCGACTTTAGTAACTTTAAACACGTTACGAACTTCAGCGTGACCGATCACATTTTCTTTATATTCAGGGTCCAGCATGCCTTTCATAGCCTGCTCGATTTCTTCAATGACATTGTAAATGACGCGATGCAGACGAATGTCCACTTTTTCAGCTTCCGCTGTAGATTTCGCCTGGTTATCAGGACGAACGTTAAAGCCAATAACAATGGCATTGGATGCCGCAGCCAAAATAATATCGGATTCGGTGATTGCACCTGCACCACTGTGAAGAATTTTGACGCGTACACCTTCAACTTCAATCTTGTTCAAGGAGCCTTTCAGCGCTTCGACAGAACCTTGTACGTCACCTTTAATAATGACGTTCAGATCCTTCATTTCGCCATCCTTGATGTGTTGGAACAGGTCATCCAGCGTTACACGGGTATTACTGCCCAGATCAGACTGACGTTGCGTAATCGCACGTTTGTCAGCGATAGCACGAGCTTTACGCTCATCCTCGAACACCATGAACGGATCGCCTGCAAGTGGAACTTCTGTCAAACCAGTAATTTCAACTGGAGTGGAAGGACCTGCTTCCTTAAGACGACGACCTTTATCGTTGACCATGGCACGTACACGTCCGAAGCAGTTACCTGCTACGAATGCATCACCGACTTTAAGCGTCCCATTTTGAACGAGAATACGGGCTACAGAACCGCGACCTTTATCCAGCTCAGCCTCAATAATAGTACCACGTGCCCGTTTATCTGGGTTGGCTTTGTACTCATTCACTTCAGCCACGAGCAGAATCATCTCAAGCAAATCTTCCAGACCCATTCTTTGTTTAGCGGAAACGTTGACGAAAATTGTATCGCCGCCCCACTCTTCGGGTACCAATTCATATTCTGTGAGTTCTTGTTTTACTTTGTCCGGGTTGGCATCCGGTTTGTCAATCTTGTTTACAGCTACGATTATTGGTAGACCTGCTGCTTTTGCATGGCTAATCGCTTCAACTGTTTGTGGCATTACACCGTCATCAGCTGCAACTACAATAATCGTCATATCTGTTACTTGAGCACCACGTGCACGCATAGCGGTAAAGGCTTCGTGACCCGGTGTATCCAAGAAAGTGATTTTTTTGCTGTTAATTTCAACTTGGTATGCACCAATGTGCTGTGTAATACCACCAGCTTCGCCACCTGTTACGTTCGTGGAGCGAATGGCATCCAGCAAAGTTGTTTTACCATGATCGACGTGACCCATAATGGTTACAACCGGCGGACGTGTTCTCAAATCCGCTGGATCATCATTTTCTTCCACAGTTTCAAAACGATCTTCTTCCACTGGGATTTTCACTTCTACCTCGACGCCAAAGTCACCCGCAAGCAAGAGAATGGTATCCATATCCAGTTCTTGGTTGATGGTCGCCATTGTTCCGAGCATAATCAGCTTCTTGATAACTTCTGACGCATCCTTATGAAGAAGCTTGGCTGTTTCACCTACAGTCATCTCACCACGCACAATAATTTTCTTAGGCGTGTTGTCGATTTTCTCGCGACGCTCCTGTTGTTGACCTTTACCACGGTTGTTAAATTTACCACCACGATTGTTGCCACCGCGGTTGTTGCCTCCACGACCACCGTTACCACCGCGTCCTCCGCCTTGACGATTATCGTCAAAACGTCCTTGACCGAAACGGTTACCGTTATTGTTGGAGTTGCCACCTGTACGGTTGCCACCACTGCGGTTGGAATTATTGCTTCCTGCGGAAGAAGAAGTTTTTACTGCCGCACCACCCTGGCTGCTTCCCTGAGGACGCGAACCTGTGTTATTGCTACCGGTACGCTGTTGTCCTCCCTGCTGTTGACCATTACTGCGGTTCTGAGTGCCTTGCTGGCCGCTTGGTCTACTAGAACCTTGTTGACTGCGGTTTTGACCGCCCTGCTGACTGCTTTGCGCTTTTGGAGCGCTACTTCGGTTACTGTTTTGGTTGTTGTTTGTCCTATTCATACTTACCTGCTTTTCCTGTTGATTTTTGGTTTGCTCCGTTGAATGATTACTATTCTGGCTTGAACCGGTCTGATTCGAGCTTACTTGCGCCGTGCCTGCTTCGCCTTGCTTGACCGCAGCATTGGATTTAATATTCTTAAAAAAATTTTCCACTTTACCTACGGCATCATGTTCCATGACGCTCATATGGTTGTTTACGGGAATATCCAGCCGTTTAAGAATGGTGATAATTTCTTTGCTGCTCATGTTCAACGATTTGGCGTATTCGTATACCCGCACTTTGTCTTTGCTTTCTTGTTTACTCAATATACTCCACCTCCGACATTATCCCCGCATGTTTCATGATCAATTTCGCGAATCCTTGATCCGTCACAGCCAGCACGACCCGTTCAGGTTTGCCGATGCTGCTTCCCAAGCTTTCCCGGTCAAATCCTATCAATAAGGGGATTTTGTACGTCCCGCATTTGTCGCGGAATTTCTTTTGAGTATTCATTGAAGCATCTTTCGCAAGAATGACCAGCTTGGCTTCTGAAGACCTGATCGCTTTATAAACGATCTCATCACCTGTTAGCAGCTTGCCAGCTCTCATAGCAAGCCCCAATCCAGACAGCGCCTTATTCATCCTGCACGCTGCCTTGTGCCGCCAGGAATTCTTCCTCGACGGCAGCAAAATCACGACTTAGCTGCTCATAAATATCAGGATGAACCGAGTGCTTCAATGCTCGATCCAGTGCCTTGCTCTTTTGAGCCAGCTTGAAGCAGGCGGCTTTGCCGCACAAGTAAGCGCCGCGTCCCGACTTTTTGCCAGTCAAGTCAATCAACACTTCGTCTTCAGGGGTTTTGACGACACGGATTAACTGTTTCTTTGGCATCATTTCATGACAGGCGACACATTTGCGCAAAGGTATCTTTCTCTGTTTCATGCATTAACCCCCCTACACTCCGCTTAATCTACAGAAACGGAATCCTGATGCATTTCATCGGTGGATGTTCTCGGTCTGCCGAGCTCTTCCTCCGCCTGTGTTTCACTCTTAATATCAATTTTCCAGCCAGTAAGCTTAGCAGCAAGGCGAGCATTTTGCCCTTTGATACCAATAGCTAGAGAAAGTTGATAATCAGGTACTATAACGCGAGCCATTTTCTCTTCTTCAAATACCTGTACTTCAAGCACCTTGGACGGACTCAAAGCATTAGCCACGTATTCATCAACATTATCAGAATAGCGTACAATGTCGATTTTTTCGCCACGTAGCTCGTTTACAATGGTCTGCACCCGCGTTCCTCTTGGTCCTACACAAGAACCTACCGGATCAACCTCGGCGTTACGAGAATGAACCGCGATTTTAGAACGGAAGCCTGCTTCACGCGCTACGGAACGAATCTCTACAACACCGTCAAAAATTTCAGGTACTTCGAGTTCGAACAAACGCTTAAGCAGACCCGGATGTGATCGGGACAGCATAATTTGCGGTCCTTTGGTTGTGTTCTCTACCTTGGTAATATAAGCCTTAATCCGATCCAGATGGTTAAATTTCTCATTAGGCATCAGCTCGCTCAACGGAAGAACTGCTTCCACCTTGCCAAGATCAATATAAATATTACGTGGGTCTTGGCGCTGTACAGTTCCTGTTACAATATCCTCTTCCTTGTCCACAAACTTGTTGTAGATCAGTCCCCGTTCCGCTTCGCGAATGCGCTGAGTCACGACCTGCTTCGCTGTTTGTGCAGCAATCCGTCCAAAGTCACGTGGTGTGACTTCAATTTCAGCGATATCCTCCAACTGAAAATGTGGGTTGATCTCACGGGCTGCTGGCAACGAAATCTCGGTGCGAGGGTCCAATACCTCCTCAACAATCAGCTTACGGGCATATACCTTAATGACTCCCGAGTTGCGGTTCATATCAACACGCACGTTTTGTGCGGTATTGAAATTCCGTTTGTAGCTGGAAATCAGGGCTGCTTCAATGGCCTCAAACAGCACGTCCTTACTGATCCCCTTTTCTCTTTCCAACTCGTTCATTGCTTCAATAAAATCCATACTCATGGATTACTGCTCCCCCTTTCAAATGATGGCACCTGCGTACTGGTCGGCACACGAGGCAAAAAACATGTAGTACATGTCAAACAGCAACAATCAAATCTGAATTAAAATATGATCGCGAGCCTTGCACCAGCTACCTTGTCATAAGGTATGGTATGCTTCTTTTGTCCGCTTTGGACGGTAAGTTCCCCATCTTCAAAAGAAAGCAAACGGCCTTCGAATTCCTTCAGACCGTTAATCGGCTCGTATGTAGTGACGAATACGTTTTTGCCTACCGCTTTAGTGACATCCTCCGCTTTTTTCAGCGGTCTCTCGGCGCCTGGTGAAGACACCTCCAGAAAATATGCTGTAGAAACAGGGTCATTTTCATCCAGCTTTTGACCCAAATATTCACTGATCATACTACAATCGTCCAGATCAATTCCTCCGTCTTTATCTACAAAAACGCGAAGAAACCAATTGCTACCCTCTTTGACATACTCGACATCGACCAGTTCAAAACCATGCTCATCGAGGTAGGGTTGGGCCATTTCTTCTACTACTGATTTGATCTTTGGTGTGCTCAAAGATTATAACCTCCAAAAGTGAACTTTCCTGTGGTGAAAAAGAGATACCCTCTTGCCATGGGCAATGCTTCTCCATCACCGGCATTTTCATTTTCATTTGATGTAATGTTCATTTTGGGCTCACTGCAAATAAACCGGCGTACCGGTTGCCTGCCCAAAAATAACCTTTTTTCACGTTGTACCTGTATATCAAACAGTAAAGAGTGGGTTTCCCCACTCTTTTAGCAACGGTTTTATCTCCATGATTACCAAAAAAATTATAACATAACCGTAGTTATGTGACAAGTGCCAGAGCTTGACTACTGTGGTTCAGATTAAAACAGTGATAGCTGATTACTCTCTGGCAGACCTCGAAAGCAACCCATTTGGGACAGCATTTCGACAATGGTTTTACTAGCCTTCGATTTCTGTTGAAAATCCTCAACGGACAAAAATTCACCCTGTTCACGGGCTGCTGCGATGTTACGTGCTGCATTATCTCCAATACCCTGAAGAGCTCCAAACGGAGGAATGAGCGAGTCCCCGTCCACTTTGAATCGAGTAGCTTCGGAACGGTACAAATCAATGGATTTAAAACTAAACCCGCGAGCCGTCATTTCCAAAGCCATCTCCAGGATTGGAAGCATCCCTTTTTCTTTAGGTGGAGCCTGAAAACCAAGCTGCTCAATTTCGACAATCTTCCGTGCGATCGCATCATACCCCTGACAGCACAGGTCAATATCAAAATCGGCTGCACGTACTGAGAAATAAGTTGCATAATACTCGATCGGATAATACAGCTTGAAATATGCTGTGCGCACCGCTGAAATAACATAGGCTGCAGCATGCGCCTTCGGGAACATGTACTGGATTTTTAGACAGGAATCAATGTACCACTGCGGCACCTTGCATTTTTTCATTTCTTCAATCCATTCGGCACTAAGCCCTTTACCTTTACGTACGCTCTCCGTAATTTTAAAGGCCAGACCTGCATCCATCCCCGCCTTGTAAATCAAAAACAACATAATATCATCCCGACAACCAATTACGGTCTTGATGTTGCATGTATTATTTTTAATCAACTCTTGTGCGTTCCCCAGCCATACACCCGTACCGTGAGACAAACCGGATATTTGCAGTAAATCGGCAAAAGAACTCGGCTGCGACTCTACCAGCATCTGGCGTACAAATTTTGTTCCCATCTCTGGTACACCATAGGTGGCAACAGGCGTGCGGATTTGCTGCGGTGTTACACCGAGTGCCTCCGTGGAGTTGAACATGCTCATCACCTTGGGATCATTCATTGGAATGGTCGTAGGGTCAACCCCGGTCAAATCCTGAAGCATTCTCATCATGGTCGGATCATCATGGCCCAGAATATCGAGCTTGAGTAAGTTCGCATCAAAAGCGTGATAATCAAAATGCGTCGTTTTCCATTCCGCGCTTGTATCATCAGCAGGATACTGCACTGGTGTAATATCCTCGACCTCAATATAATCAGGAACAACAACGATCCCGCCAGGATGCTGCCCGGTACTACGTTTTACACCCGTACAACCAGAAGCCAGCCTGTTCAACTCGGCTCCGCGCCATTTTTTATGATGTGCCTCTTCATATTTTTTAGCAAATCCAAAAGCCGTTTTCTCAGCTACTGTACCAATAGTT
The DNA here is from genome assembly GCF_056099025.1 of Paenibacillus sp. TSM33. Lineage (NCBI taxonomy): Bacteria > Bacillati > Bacillota > Bacilli > Caryophanales > Paenibacillaceae > Paenibacillus > Paenibacillus sp. TSM33. The sequence goes on along the minus strand of NZ_JBLZXB010000010.1, from coordinate 1,229,082 downwards.
CCTGCACGGAAAACACTTTTTTCACCAAACAATACTTTCGTATAGTTATGGGCAATAGGTTGATATTCACCAGAGAAGTTCAAGTCAATATCGGGAACTTTATCTCCTTTAAAACCGAGGAACGTTTCAAAAGGTATATCCTGTCCCTCACCCTTGAGCTTGCCACCGCAATTCGGACAGTTTTTATCCGGCAAGTCAAAACCGCTCGGAACACTTCCATCCAAAAACCATTCGCTGTGTCTACATTCAGAATTACCGCAAATATAATGGGCGGGTAGTGGATTTACCTCGGAAATACCGAGAAAAGTAGCAACTACAGAAGAACCAACAGAACCCCGTGAACCTACCAAGTATCCATCCTGGTTAGACTTTTTAACCAAACGTTCAGAAATGAGATAGTTAGCGGAGAAACCATATTTAATAATAGGTTCCAACTCTTTTTCAAGGCGAGCTACAACAACCTCAGGTAAGGGTTCACCATAAATGGATTGAGCCGTCTCATAGCATGTATTACGAATTTCCTCGTCTGCTCCGTCCAGCAATGGCGTAAAAAGCTTGTCAGGGAATAGTTCCAGTTCTTCAAAACGGTCCGCCAGTTCGCTAGTGTTTGTCACAACGACTTCATACGCTTTTTCCTCACCCAAAAACTCGAACTCTGCCAGCATTTCATCCGTTGTCCGCAAATGAGCATCTGGCTTTCGGATATCTTTTAGCGGGCTAAATCCAGTAATACCATGAATGGTAATATCACGGTACAGCTTATCCCGAGTTTCCAAATAGTGGACATTGCCTGTAGCGATCACAGGTTTATCAAGACGTTTTCCTATTTCGCATACTTTGCGTATGGCCGTTTTTAGTGCATCAGGCCCGCTTACCAGTTGCTTTTCCACCAGATGCATATACATCGTCAAAGGTTGAATCTCCAACACATCATAAAACTGTGCAATTTCCTCGGCTTCTTCCTCGGACTTGTTCAACACAGCCTCGAAAAATTCTCCTTTTTCGCAGCCAGAAATAATAAGCAATCCGTCTCTCATCTCAGACAATTTCGATTTAGGAATACAAGGCACACGCTTGAAATATTCGGTATGAGACATGGAAACCAGCTTGTACAGATTTTTTTTACCAACTGGATTGAGAGCATAAATGCAGCAGTGGAAAGGTCGAACAGTCGATAGGTCCTTTCCCACATAATCATTCAAGCGGTCGAGCATTTTAAACCCCTTAATTTGCTCTGCATCGTTTAGTAGTCCGTTCAACACTTCTGCCAATGCAACTGTATCATCAATAGCACGGTGATGGCTTTCCAACGCGACTTTATATTTAGCAGTCAGTGTGTTCAGACGGTGATTCTTCAACGTAGGAAACAGCAAACGAGCCAGTTCCAGCGTATCCAGCACCGGATTGGTCATTTCAGGCAAACCCATCTTTCGAAGAGTGGCCTGGATAAAGCCGACATCAAACCGCGCATTATGGGCAACCAATACAGCATCACCAGCAAAAGCTACGAACTCCTTCATAACAGGTTCGACATCCGGCGCATCCTTGACCATTTCATCGTTAATGTTGGTCAGTTGCTGAATGTTGTAGGGTATACGCTCATGTGGATTGACAAAGGTTGCATAACGATCAATTTCCTTGCCCTCATGCATTTTAACAGCAGCAATCTCAATAATTTTATTTTGTGTAACTGACAAACCGGTGGTTTCAATATCAAAAACGACATAAGTCGCTGTTTTCAAATTTAAAGGCTGTGCCTGCATTACAACCTCAACAGCATCATTAACCACATTGGCCTCAATGCCGTAGATCATTTTAATGCCGTTCTTCTTTGCAGCCTTAGCAGCATCAGGGTAGCATTGCACACCGCCATGATCTGTGACCGCAATCGCTTTGTGCCCCCATTTGGCTGCTGTTTTGACATATTGATCAATCGAGGCGACAGCATCCATAGTGCTCATCTTTGTGTGCAGATGAAACTCAACCCGTTTTTCCGCTGCATTGTCCTTACGTCCGGGTGGAGCCTGTACTTCAACTAGATCGGAAGGAATCATAACCAGCTCAGGAATTTGCATAAAACGGTCATATTCAACTCGCCCCCGCACTTTGACCCATTTACCGTTAGCCAACAGACTGAGAATTTTTAGATCTTCTTTAGTTTTGGCAAACATTTTCATTTGCAAGGAATCACTAAAGTCTGTCAAATAATACGTAAACAACGTACTACCATTGCGCAATTCTTTACTGTCCAACCCGAAGATTGTTCCTTGTAGGGTGACTTTCTTCTCTTCGTCCTGAATCTCTTGCATCGGAATAGCCGGTTCTTTGATGTCATAACCAAATTGAAGCCGCACGTCCCCTTCTTCTTCTTCCAAAGGTGGTATTTCAGCTTCCATACTTTCCATCATCTGCTGAATAACTTCGCGTTCTTCCTGCATTTTCTTTTCCTGGAATTCCTGTAATGCCTCCTGGTTACTTTCACCCACCTGGACTTTAATACGCATAGAGAGCCCAAAATATTTATCGTAAAATTTAATAATAGCTTGATCGATCTGCTTTTTACGCGCTAGTTCCAATGACATACTATCGCTCATTGTTAGTAATAGTAGACCGTCTTCCCACTCATACACAGCCCGGTTCATCCAACCGTTAACAGATGGAATTTCACGGTGCACCCACTCTAAAAAGAGCTTCCAGTATTCACCGATAATATCACCAGGTTGAACCTGCTCACTGTACTGAAAGCGGAATGTGATTTTAGCGATATGACTCATTTTTTCCTGTACTTGAATACAGAACGTACGATACACCTGAGCGGGGACCAGTGTCTCCTTGGCAATAGTGATATTCCAATCCTTATTGGTACGGCTAATCTCAACCTGATCGATCCAACCGTCCAAAAAATAAGGATCAACCACTCCCGCCGGCATTACAACCTGCTTCATCAGCAGCTCCAGCCGCTTTCTCTTTTCTTCAGCTCCGCCCATGGCTCTCCCCCCGATTTCCAATCTACCATTCTGAAAACATGAAAAGCTTCTGCGTCTAAAACATCTCCGACCGCAAAAGCTTTTCGTAGCCTTCTTCAACCCTCATCACAATAATATAGATAGTCCGGAATATTAATCCGTAACAGCTATTCCTGTTGGCGAAGAGAATGAAGTAGTATAGGGTAATGCTCTTCTTTATTAGTACGCCCGTGCGAACACTACTGTATGCTTGGCTGGTTTGCCACAGCACAAACATGTTGTCTTTTGCTCGGTTGTTTTAAACGGTATGTTACGGCTTGTAGCGCCTGTCACTTCTTTAACTTTGTCTTCACATTCTTCAGATCCGCACCAACCAGCCAAAGTAAAGCCACGTTTCTCTTCCATGAGAGTCTTCATCTCATCCAATGTATCGACGGAATAGAAGTTTTCTTCCATGAAGTTCTTTGCACGGTCAAACATCTCTTGTTGTACCTGTGCGAGCATCGCGTGTACTTCTTCAAGCAGATTGTCCTGTTGGACAATCTTTTTCTCGCCGCTGATACGGGATACGAGCACACAGACACCATTTTCCATATCACGAGGGCCGATTTCCAGACGAACCGGTACACCACGCATTTCATATTCATTAAACTTCCAGCCTGGACTTACATCGCTGCGGTCGTCCATTTTAACACGGACACCCGCTTGTTTCAACTCGGCAAACAATTCATCTGCACGAGCGATAACTGCATCACGTTTCTTAGGTGGTCCAATAGGAACCATAATAACCTGCGTAGGTGCCACCTTAGGAGGCAGTGCAAGACCACGGTCATCTCCATGGACCATAATCAATGCACCGATCAAACGTGTACTTGTTCCCCATGAAGTCGTATGCGCGAATTCCAGGTTGTTTTCACGGCTCAAATATTTGATGTCAAACGCAACGGCAAAATTAGTCCCCATATAGTGGGATGTTCCAGCTTGTACCGCTCGTCCATCTTTCATCATCGCTTCCAGTGAAAATGTATCCTTCGCACCTGCAAACTTTTCAGAAGGTGTTTTCTGTCCAGTAATAACCGGAATAGCTAGAACTTCCTCGATGACCTCACGATAAACTTCTAGCATTTTCATCGTTTCTTCACGTGCTTCTTCTTCTGTTTCATGAGCTGTGTGACCTTCTTGCCACAAAAATTCACTTGTGCGCAAGAAAGGCAACGTACGTTTTTCCCAACGCACCACATTAGCCCATTGGTTAATGAGCACAGGCAGATCACGATAGGATTGAATCCATTTCGAGTACATATGACCGATCATGGTTTCTGAAGTTGGACGGATTGCAAGACGCTCTTCCAGCTTTTCCCCGCCAGCCTCAGTCACCCATGGCAGTTCAGGATTAAATCCCTCCACATGCTCTTTTTCTTTTTGGAAAAAGCTTTCTGGGATAAACATTGGGAAATAAGCATTGCGATGTCCCGTTTCTCTGAAACGTACATCCATCGCTTCCTTAATGTGCTCCCAAATTTCAAAACCATCGGGACGGAATACAATACACCCGCGAACCGGTGAGTAATCCATCAGTTCTGCTTTTTTAATAACATCAATATACCATCGGGAAAAATCTTCGCTCTGCGGCGTGATTTCCTCGACAAACTGTTTATCGTTCGACATAGAAATGCATGTCCTCCCATACAGACCATTTTTATAATGTCCGTCTCTAATTAACCATTAATTAAGCGTAAAATATCGTTATACGTGACCGCAATCATAAGTAGGAATAGCATAGCAAAACCAACGAAATGGACCATTCCTTCTCTGCTCGGATCAACAGGACGTCCTCTTACCGCCTCAACACCAAGGAAAACAAGTCTACTTCCATCCAACGCCGGAATAGGCAATAAATTGAATATCCCCAGATAAAGACTCATGATCGCAGTCCAATATGTTAACTGCTCAATGCCTTGCTTAGCGATTTGTCCCGTCACTTCAAAAGTACGTACGGGGCCTCCCAGGTCATTGATAGAAAAACGTTGGATAAGCTGGCTAAATCCTTGAAAAATAATATCTGTCGTTCTGACCATGGATTGTCCGGCAAATTTGAACGTTTCCCCAACACCTGCTTGGCGTTTTGGAAGTTCGGGCACAATGCCCACCTTGCCACCCTTTTGTCCTTCCATTGCACGAGGTGTAATCGTAAGATCAAAGGTTTTATTATCACGGCGAACTGTCCACTTCATCGGCTTGTCTTGAGAATCCGCGATCAGTTTGATCATGTTTTCAACATTCGCACCAATTGCAACTCCGTTCACCGATTCAATGATATCTCCCTTATGCAAATCAGCTTCAGCAGCAGGCATGCCTGCTGTAATTTCACTAATTTGGACATAAGTCGGGTTGTCCACTTGTATGCCGACCATCTGGATGTGCAGACCAAACAGAATAAAGGCAAGAATAAAATTCATCAGTGGCCCAGCAAATATAGCCATCGCACGCTGCCCTACTGTTTTACTCCCATACTGTCGATCCTTTGGCGCAATTTGAATGGATTGTCCTTTGGTTACCATCATCGCTTGTGGATGCACAGTATATTGCTGATCTTCGCCATCCACATCCAATTTTACAGTTAGCGCTTGTTCCAGATCAATATCCAACACTTCACCGCGCACTACATTCTTACGGTTATCCAGTTGGTCCAAATAGATGGTCTTAACGACGCCATCTGTTACGCGTACAGCAATCGTTTGTCCGGTTTCAATTTCATTGACCTCCGGATCCTCTCCCGCCATACGGGCGAAACCACCGAACGGTAGCAACCGTAGCGTAAATCGTGTCTCGTTTCTTTTATAAGAGAACAGTTTCGGACCGAAACCGATCGCAAACTCCCGTACCAGAATCCCGGCGCGTTTGGCAAAATAATAATGCCCCCATTCATGCACCGTCACTATGACGAAAAACATGAGCACCGTCATCAACACTATTTGAATCGTTTCCAATCGTTTCCGTTCCCCTTTCAATGAGATCGAGTTTGTCTTCCTAGATTATCATTATTCTCCGAACCCGCACAAGAGAATCACAATTCGTTTCTTGACCCAACATTGACCTACAACTTCGCAGCTATACTACGAGTCTCGCGGTCACAGGTTTCAATCGCAGACAAATCAGGATCAGCCATATTGACATGCTGTTCGAGCACCTGTTCAATAATAGCTTCAATATGCAGAAAAGAAATTTCTCCACGCAAGAAACGGGCAACAGCAATCTCATTAGCAGCATTAAAAGCGGTCGGTGCTGTACCACCCATTTTACCACATTCAAAGGCAAGCCTTAAACAAGGAAAACGATTAAAATCCATTTCCTTAAAGTGGAGTTTGCCCACTTCAGCCAATGACAGAGGCTTTGCCGGAGACTTCATCCGCTCAGGATAAGTCAATGCATATTGGATAGGGACTCTCATGTCCGGGTTCCCAAGTTGAGCAACAATGCTTGTATCCTGAAACTCGATGTAGGAGTGAATAATACTTTCTGGATGAAGCAGCACATGGATCTGCTCATAGCTAAGTCCGAACAGCCAATGTGCCTCAATGACTTCCAGCCCTTTGTTTACCATCGTTGCTGAATCAATTGTAATTTTGGCCCCCATTGACCAATTAGGATGCTTAAGTGCATCTTCCACGGTAACTTCACGCAGCTGTTCTCTTGTCAAATCTCGAAAAGAACCGCCTGATGCTGTGAGGGTAATATGTGCCACATCTTTCATACGCTCACCATTCAAGCATTGGAAAATAGCCGAATGCTCACTGTCAATCGGCAGCAACGGCACTCCTTTCGCCCGAGCCCGCGCTGTGACCAGATGACCAGCCGTAACTAGTGTTTCCTTGTTGGCTAAACCGATCTGTTTTCCAGCCTCAATCGCGGCCAGCGTGGAGTGCAATCCGACACTGCCCATTACAGCCGTCACAACCATATCCGCCTCTGTGTTTGCGGCCAGCTCAACGAGTCCTTCATTTCCCCAATGTAGTTCGATTCCAGAAGGCAGTAAAGGACGAATTTCATCCGCTAACTGCTGAGTACCGACAGACACTTTTTTGGGATGATAGAGACGCGCTTGCTCAGCAAGCAACTTTATATTGGAGCCGCCTGCTAAAGCCTCAACAGTGAACTGATCTGGATGCATGGACACCACATCCAGCGTTTGAGTTCCAATAGATCCGGTTGAACCAAGTACCGTAATTCTTTTCATGATGCACCTTCCTATCCTGAAAATCACTTTTATCAGGAGCTCATTGTTTGTTATTCAGGCTACTATGCAGCTGATTCCATCCTTCTAATAGCGCAAGGCTACCAGTATAAAGGTTAATCCTCAGCATAAGTTGTAATCACCAGGCTCATGGAAGCAGCATCAGCATATGTACAAATGGAAAAACGACAATCCAGCTGTCGCAGCGGTCTAGTATACCACCGTGTCCTGGTAGCAGATTACCAGAATCTTTGATGCCGTACACTCGTTTGTATGCAGATTGTACCAAATCGCCCAGTTGTCCCACAACAGCACATGACAAACCGATGCCGAAGGCTTTACCCCAGGGTAACAGTCCACCTGACAAACCAGCGAATACCAGAGCTATAACAAGCGCTAAAACAACTCCGCCAATGGACCCTTCGACCGTTTTATTTGGACTAATCGCAGGCCATAGCTTCGTCTTCCCTGCCATTTTGCCTACAAAATATGCTCCTGCATCACTTGCCCAAATACAAGACAACAACAAAAAAGTCCATAACAGTCCATGTTCCATATGACGTGATTCCGCAATATACGAAAATCCAAATCCTATATATACAGTACCAAGAAATAGTATAGCTACCGTTTGAATCGGGATTTTATTTTTCGTTCCTACCGTGATCATCATAAACACTATCATTACCAACCAGAGCAAACTGGCAAAGGGTAGCGGTGAATGCAAACTCAAAGGTTGATATGGGAATACAAATGCTAATATGCTTACGTAGCCAACTATTGCTGTACCTCCAAAAGGAGATACCTGCGTCATTCGAGCGAACTCATAAAATCCGATTAGGGCCATCACCAATATAAGCAAATGGTAGGCCAAGCCGCCCCACAGGACCATTGCCAAAAAGAATATGCCTGCCAGAATACCGGTAATTAATCTCTGTCTCAACGGCTTTCATCCTCCATTTACTTCAGTCCGCCATACCGTCGTGATCTTTTCTGATATTCGATCACTGCTTCGTATAAGTGCTCTTTCTTAAACTCGGGCCAATAAATATCAGTAAACCACAGTTCACTATAAGCAAGCTGCCAAAGCATAAAATTACTGAGTCTAAGCTCCCCGCTTGTTCGAATCAATAAATCAGGATCTGGCATACCTGTAGAAAGCAACGTGTTGCCAATTAGCTCAGATGTTATATCTTCCGGCTTCAGCTTTCCATCCTCAATTTGACGGCCCAATGCTTGCATGCATTCTGTGATCTCCAACCGACTGCCATAATTTAATGCAAAATTAAGTACAAGTCCGGTATTATTTTCGGTACGTCGAGTCGCTTCAGTCAGCGCTTCAACGGTATGAGAAGGTAAATGCTCCTTGTTTCCCATCATACGCACTTGCACATTTTTTTCAACTAGCTCATCCAGCTCAATTGCCAAAAATTCTTGAGGCAGTTTCATTAGAAAATCAACTTCGTCCTTTGGACGTGTCCAATTCTCAGTTGAAAAAGCAAATAAAGTTAAATACTTAATACCCAGTTCATCCGCTGCAATTGCTGTGCGTTTCACTGCCTTCATTCCATTTTGATGCCCTACAATCCGCGGCATTCCAATCCGTTTGGCCCATCTGCCGTTCCCATCCATGATGACAGCAACATGCTGCGGAATATTGTCTTTTGAAATGGCCGGTGTTTGCTGTTTTTGTTCCCCGTTCCACCAAGACCGAACCCGTTTGATCATTCCAGTTCCTCCAGCATTCTCTGAAAATGTGCCTCAGGCTTGAAAAGAGACAAACCCCACCGTAAGGGAGGGGCTGCCAATCTTTTTAAACTTCCATAATTTCTTTTTCTTTTGCAGCTAAAACTTTATCTACTTCAGCGATAAACTTGTCAGTCGTCTTCTGGATATCTTCCTGATGCTTACGAGATTCGTCCTCGGAAATATCACTTTTCTCCATTTTTTTGATATCATCATTTGCATCACGACGAATGTTACGAATAGCGATTTTTGCTTCTTCACCACTCTTTTTCGTCAGCTTCACCAAATCAGTTCTGCGCTCCTCCGTTAAAGCAGGAATACTCAGACGAATGGTGTTACCATCATTCGAAGGCGTCAAACCTAAATCGGATTTTTGGATAGCACGCTCGATATCAGCCAAAGAAGATTTGTCCCAAGGCTGAATCATCAAGGTCCGACTGTCAGGTGTATTGATATTCGCCAGCTGATTGACTGGAGTCATTGCGCCGTAATATTCAACCTGCACACGGTCCAGCAATGCTGGTGTTGCCCGTCCTGCACGCAAAGATGCAAGATCACGTTGCAATGCCTGAATTGCTTTTTGCATGCGCTCTTCAGCGCTCTTTTTTACAGATTGTGGCATTAATTTACACTCCCTTTGACGATCGTACCAATTTTTTCACCCAGTACGACACGTTTAATGTTACCTTGCTCTGTAATAGCAAAGACAATCAACGGAATATTGTTATCCATGCACAGCGAGGAAGCTGTAGAATCCATAACACCGAGATTTTTGTTAAGCACATCCAAATACGTAAGCTGCTCATATTTTTCAGCTGTGCTATCTTTAAACGGATCGGCGGAGTACACACCATCTACTTTATTTTTAGCCATCAGAATCACTTCTGCTTCGATCTCAGCGGCACGTAGAGCAGCTGTAGTATCAGTCGAGAAGAACGGATTACCCGTACCTGCAGCAAAAATTACGACCCGACCTTTTTCCAGATGACGGATAGCTCTACGGCGGATGTAAGGTTCTGCAATCTGTTGCATCGCGATGGATGTTTGTACACGCGTAGGCACTTCAATTTGTTCCAAAGCATCCTGTAAAGCCAGTGAGTTCATCACCGTTGCGAGCATACCCATGTAATCTGCCGTTGCCCGGTCAATCCCATTGGCACTTCCAGCAATACCACGCCAGATATTACCGCCTCCGCACACAATAGCAACTTCTACTCCTAGTTCCACCACGTCCTTGACTTGTTCAGCAATCGACGCAATAGTATCCGCATCAATACCGTAACCGTTAGGACCTGACAGCGACTCCCCACTAACTTTCAGAACAACACGTTTAAACACAGGTTTTTCCAAATGATCACCCTCCAATTTCATATATTCTTTATGTAACAGGATAGGTGTCCTGTTGCAAGAAAAGGAACACTGATGTGTTCCATTTCTGTTTATTCATATGCAATTACCGATCGTTGGTAATTATTGTTTCACTTGAGACATAACTTCTTCGTAGAAGTTGTCTTCTTTTTTCTCCAGACCTTCACCCAGTTCGAAACGAACAAAGCGACGTACGGAGATGTTTTCACCAATCGTGCTGATTTTCTCGTTGATCAGTGTGGAGATTGTTTTGTCTGGATCTTTAATGAAAGATTGCTCCAGCAAGCAGAATTCTTCGTAGAATTTACCGATGCGGCCTTCAACCATTTTTTCAACGATTTTTTCTGGTTTTCCTTCGTTCAAAGCTTGTGCTTTCAGGATTTCTTTTTCTTTTTCAATCTCTTCCTGTGGCACTTCTTCGCGGCGAACATAACGAGGGTTCGATGCAGCGATATGCATTGCAATGTCACGAACAAAATCTTTGAACTGGTCAGTTTTCGCCACGAAGTCTGTTTCGCAGTTTACTTCTACCAGTACGCCGATACGGCCGCCAGCATGGATGTAGGATTCAACAACGCCTTCAGTAGCAATACGGCCTGCTTTGTTGGCTGCAGCTGCAAGTCCTTTTTCACGCAGAACTTCAACCGCTTTTGTCAAATCACCATTTGCTTCTTCAAGCGCTTTTTTACAATCCAGCATTCCTGCGCCTGTTTTTTCACGAAGCTCTTTTACTGCGCTAGCATTAACTGCCATATTATTTCCCTCCAAATTTGATTTTCAGTGGTATATGCGAGCTTTATTCCTTAAAAAAAGGGTAGTGAGAGGTTTTCCACCTACCAACCACCCTTTTCATTTAATTCGTATAGGTATTTCCAATCGGAAATATTATGCTGTAGTTTCTTCGCCTTGGTTAGCTTCCATAACTGCATCAGCCATTTTACCTGTCAGCAATTTAACAGCGCGAATCGCGTCGTCATTACCTGGGATAACATAGTCGATTTCGTCTGGATCGCAGTTTGTATCAACGATACCCACGATTGGGATACCCAATTTGCGAGCTTCAGCAACCGCGATACGTTCTTTGCGCGGATCAATGATGAACAGAGCACTTGGAAGGCCCTTCATGTTCTTGATACCGCCCAAGAATTTTTCAAGACGATCTTTTTCTTTGCGAAGAATGATAACTTCTTTTTTAGGAAGAACAGCAAATGTACCATCTTCTTCCCAAGCTTCCAATTGTTTCAAACGATCAATACGTTTTTGAATGGTTTGGAAGTTAGTCAGTGTACCACCCAACCAACGTTGGTTGATGTAGAATTGACCAGCGCGTGCTGCTTCTTCTTTAACAGAATCTTGCGCTTGTTTCTTCGTGCCTACGAACAGAATTGTACCATTCTCAGCTGCAATGCTTTTTACGAAGTTGTAAGCTTCCTCAACCTTTTTCACTGTCTTTTGCAAGTCAATGATGTAAATACCGTTTCTTTCAGTGAAGATATAACGATCCATTTTCGGGTTCCAGCGACGTGTTTGGTGACCAAAGTGAACCCCAGCTTCCAAAAGCTGTTTCATGGAGATTACTGCCATCTTCACGCACCTCCTAAGTTTGGTTTTTTGTGTGTCCTCCGCCGACATCATTTTTTATAAAGACTTCCTATTGGAAGCACCCTTTATAAAATTAACCGACGTGCGTTTTTAACACCGTCAATTAATATACCATAACACTTGCAGCGTTGCAACCAGCTTTTCGACAATAATTGAAACCGTGTAAAAAGCAGCCTGTACAATTCCATCTACCTGGCTTCTTAGCAAATTGTTTGTGACAATAAAGCATTAGACTCTCGCACTGCATTGAACGGACAGATAGTTCCAATATGTTCCTGTTATCCGCATCTGTTCAAGTCTTTCTTATATAGATGGCACCATACTGGGCGTACAGTAAAAAGCCTTGACCGACTAACGGCCAGGGCTTTTTGCACACGAACGAAATCGGCACCAATTCCCGATTAGTGACCCATTATCGCCGGGTCCCGGTTGTCCCCGTCGGCGGTACCTTCTTCCTGCTGCTGCGGTTTACGCAGAAGGAGCGCCAGAGCTACACCTGCCATTATAAGGCACGCGGACAGGAAGAACGTATCACCGTAACCCGCGACGACAGCATTCAACGAATTCGCTTCCGCTCTCGCATTTGCGGTGTGGGAAGTGATTTGCGACGTCAGATAACCCGTCAGGCCCGCGACCGCGAACGAGAGGACGACTTGCTGAGCTGCTGTTGTCAATGGTGTGACTCGGCTCACCAGGTGGCGAGGCGCAGAGTTCAGAACATGCGTGTTGAGCGGCATCGTGGAGAAGCCCATTCCGAGACCTATGGTGCAGATACATAGGATAATAACCCAGAGCGGAGAATCCACCGATATACGGGACAAGATGAATAGAGAAAATTAGGAATAGAATTGTTTTATTCATCAATGCCGCTATCGATTATTTCATAGCGTTAATTTGTGTTCAATTTATTTTATTTCCCTCTCCGGTAGATCTGAATATTGATCCAAATTGAAGATAGTTTCAACAATACACCGTGGTGTAATCCGCCAGGAGATGACCTTTGAATCCTTCAGGGGTCTTTTTTATGTCCACTAGCTCTGAATTGCAATAGGCTATGCTATAAGCTATGGGGGGCGATTCACACCCTCTTCTGAACTAAACACTGACAAAATACTTTATGCGCACTGAAAAAATAAAAAAGCCGTCCTCTTCCCGATTAGGTCAGTTGGACGGCTTTTTCGTTATTTTAGTAATAATAGAACTGAAATCCTCACCTTTAGCAAACTGATAGGTGCCTGTGCGAATTTTGGTATTGATTTTTTGAGCCTTAGCTGCTGCCTCAAATGCACTAGCATCCGTTACGACTCCTGCCCGTTCCAATCCAGATGCCACACTTCTTAAATTGCTCCCTGCTGCAATGCTATATTGCACTTGTGGAGTGGCAGGCTGCTTGGGAATATTGGGAGAGACTGTAGTGCCAGCTCTTTGAGTTTCCGGCTTGTTCGGATTTTGTGGTACTGACGTGCTGGTCGAAGGCTTGGAAGCAGCCGAGGATGTGCTGTTTGCAGGTACCTTTGGTGTTGAAGGCGTTTTAGCCTTTTGAGGTGCAACGGGAGTCTTGTTGCCTTCCTTGATCAGCTTATTACGCCATTCCTCTTCTGTCATTTTCGGATCAGAACTGTCACTGATCTGAAGATTTAACTCGGCTGCTGCCTTTTCTAGTTGTTCTCGTGTCATGTTTTTCGGGTCTGCCGAAGATTGCTGCGACTGCCCCTGACCAATTATCGCCAGTTGCAACAGCAATGCCCCGATGATAAGACCAGTACCCACGCCTAGCATAAATGAGCGATTTTTGATCACGTCACATCCTCCCGTTCCGCGAGTTGTAATATGAGCTGTACTTCGCCCCGCTGGATGCCTGACTGCTTGGCTATATAATCCACCGACTTGCCTTGCTCATGCATCGCGAACAACTCTTGATAACGATCTCGGATGGACTCTGGTTCCTGCTCGGTTTGAGGCTCTTCCAATGCCGTCTGCTCCTCCAAAGTTACGAAAGAATCTTCTGAATCTGAGATTGGCATAGAGACAGTGGCAAGCATTGCCTGACGCTCAAGCTCTACTATACGGTTCCGAAGCTCAGCCACTTGTTCCTGTAATGCTGCCTGCTTAACCGCATGCTCCTGCTTCATACCAGATACGAGTTCAATCAACTCGTCATTGTCGTTTTCAATATCGGCCAGATATTGCTCCAATGTAGCCTCAACCTTTTGAACGACGGCCTCTTCTGTTCCCCGGCTTGGCTGGCGCTTTGGCAGAAGCCAGGCGTAGACAACAGCTGCGGCTCCCAGCAGAACAATATAAATCCATGGTTGATCCACTGCCCATCGTCTCCTTTTATAACGCTTCTCCACCCATCGGATCAGAGCGAAAAATCAATATGATGTCCCTTATACGGATGCTCTGCCGGATGCTCCTTAGGCAGCTCAGTTTCTTCTGAGCGGGAGCGGCTCTGCTGGGAAGAATCTCTGCTCTGCTCACCTGTTTGCCTCTCACCGACAAATGTTTCCGCAGACTGATCTATGGCACTGCTTCGCTGACGCATGTTCTCCGTCTCCAGCGCAGCCTTTTGTCCAAGTAATGCCTGGTCATTCATTGGCCGCTGCTGGGACTCACTATGGTATTTCCCTGCTTCACTGGTGCGAGGTACAGCAATTTGCAATTCAACAGCCTTCAAGCTCATTGGACCACACCCTTTCCGATTGGGCATCCGTATCAGACTACCGAGAAATATAATAAATTGAATTATTATCAAGATAATGAATTACATGTAGGAGGACATACTGATATCTCCCTCATGATAATAAAACGCCATTCTTTCCATAGAATCTTTAATAAATTTTGTATATCTGCCGATAACTATCTTAGAGCCACCGTAAATCACATTTTTCACTTCTACCCGGGCGCGGCTCGTATCTTCTAATGTACGTTCTATTTCAAGCATTCTGGATTTGGTTTCAAAAAGCTCCTGTTCATTAGATTTTTTAGTAGATGTCAGCTTGATTCGCATAGCCATTCTGTCAGGTGCGAGCTGTCCGGCTGCCGCTAGCTGATCCAATATTGTGAGAGCCTTGTTCGTTTTATCCTGGCTGTCTGTCTGTTGCTTCAACCGTGCGCGGAGTTCCGTCAGTTCATCACGCAGTTCGGGAAGTACACCCACTTCAATATTGGTAGCTGTGGACATCGTATTACCGACAGTACGAGCCACTACCTTTTTACCAGCTTGTACACTGCCACCTACGATAAGCCCTTTTGTGCCTTCGCAGATTACATTATTGCTCGCTTTGATCTGGGAATGCATGATGCTCTGGGATACAAGTACATCGGCTCCCGCGATCACGTTACCATCTTGTATAAACGAGCATTTCACATTTTGTGCAGCTTTCACGAATCCTTTATGGTATCCGATAATACCTCCGCTGATTTCCACTGAACCATCCGCCTCAATTTCAGCGCCTTCCACACCGCCAATGACACGAATGTCGCCAGCTGCCCGAACGCGAAAACCTGTCAAGACATTCCCGCGAATGACGACGGTTCCAACAAAATCAATGTTACCGACACTATAATCGACATCCCCGTTCACTTCATACACAGGGAACACATTAAGCTTGCCCTTTTCAGTTGTAGTCACTAAACCATCAATAGCCGCATACATCGCAACGCCTTCCGGATGGATTACTACATTTTTTCCAACTTTAAAACGCGCCTCTTTACCTGGAAGAAAAGGAATTTCCTCTCCGGTTACAGCAATCCCCGGTACACCTGGCAGAGGATCCACCCGTTCGGCAATCAGTTGTCCACGTTTTACATTTCTTAAACGAGTTAATTCTTTGTAATCTACCCGTCCATCCACTGTTTCAAGTGGCTTATGTGCATCTTCACCGGTCACAATATCGGCCAGATTTATTTTTCCGTCTGTACCGTGGATCGGCTGCTTTCCCTGAGCAATCAGTAATTTCCCGAAGAAATGATCTTCCGGATTTGCCGCAAATGTGCGAATTGCATCGGTTATTACACCGTAGGATATTTTTTGGTTGCTTAGAAAACGTTCTAATTCTTCCACAGAACAGGCAAAGCCCTCTTCACGTTTGGCAAACTCCAAGTAGGCGGATTGTTTGTCAGGTGAGACAACCACTTTTAAAAACTGATCCAAAGCATACTGCTTCTCCACATGGGTGCTCCTTCCGTCTAACTGTTACTGTAACCTCCCGTACGTTAATCTTTACGCATTAGCAAATCCCGTTGTTTGTCCAGTGTCGCTCTCAGACGTAATATTGCTTTGGAATGCAACTGAGAAATTCGCGAAGGAGAAAGTGACATGACCTCAGCAATTTCGCTGAGTGACAAATCCTCGTAATACAATAAAGAAACAACGATACGCTCTTTTTCAGTTAATTTATCAATGCCTTGTGCCAAGGCATCACGAAGTGTGAATTCATTGACCTTATGATCCGGATTTTTCGCCTTTTCGTCCACCAACAGGGAAAGCCGTGTTTCCGACTCTTCTTCGCGGATTGGGTCCTCCAGTGAAACAATCGACATCACGGCGACCTCCTGGATCATACTTTGAAACTCTTTCTCGGAGACGTCCAAATAATGACTCATCTCTTCGTCGCTTACTGTGCGTAAATATCTTTGTTCTAAATGCTGGTAGGCGTCTTCGATTTTTTTCGCTTTTTCCCTAACTGAACGAGGAACCCAATCTCCTTGACGAAGACCATCCAAAATTGCTCCGCGAACACGCCAAGAAGCATAAGTCTCAAACTGCAAACCACGCTCATAATCAAATTTCTCTAAAGCATCAATCAATCCCATAACGCCGTTGCTCGCCAGATCATCCTTGGATACATTTTTAGGCAAGCCTACTGCAAGACGGCCCGACACATACTCCACAATATGGAGATACTTTTCAATTAACTGCTTCTTTGCTTCCTTGTCACCGTGTTCTTTCCATTGTTCCCACAGCTCGGAATGGTTCAAATGAGCGGCTTTTCGCTCGTTCATCGGCTTCACCCTCCTTATTTGTCTGTCAGGTGACGAACGGCCTTGGCCAATTCTTCAGGGTCCTTGTTGGAAACCAGCTTGGGCGGGTTTAAAGGTGCGAAACCATTATTCCCCTCGTCCGTCTGATCTGGCTTCGGTTTCAGCAATTCATTCAGGTTTTCATTTTCGTCTGGTGTCGTCAGATCCAGATTTCCCCCTACGCCATCTACCTGAGAGCTTGCCCGGTCTTGGGCATTACCCAGATCTGGCCGCGCTACCACACCCAGTGTCCAGCGCAGCACAAATGCAAGTAGGAACCAAAAAACGAAGGCGATTAAGCCACGAATTAAGCTCGTGGTCAGCAGATTGCTGCCAACGGACAACACAAAAGTCAGAATAAATCCGACTACTCCAGACCAAAGATTAATGCGTAAGCTACCAAATAACATGTTTATAATTCCTTTACACCTTTTTGTACGCTTCGAATATTCAAAACGCCAGTTTCAGAGTCCAACTCAATCGTTCGTCCATAATTGCCACCCGTATCTTCCGCAATTAAAGGAATGCCCAGATCTACGAGCATTTCCTTGCACGATTCTACATTGCGCGGGCCAATCCGCATGGTGTCTCCACTACCCGCAAAGGCAAACATCTGCGCTCCTCCTGCCATTTTGGCAATCAGTCTGCGCCGTTCAGCACCCAGTTTCAACATTCGCTCAAATAACTCTGGCAGTGCTGTATCCGCATATTTGGCAATATTCAACTGCCCTTCACGCGCAATATCCGAGGACGGTAACATCACATGTGCCATGCCTGCCAGTTTCAAATGAGGATCATATAGGGTCAATCCGACGCAGGAGCCAAGTCCTGTCGTGCGAATCGAGTTCGGGTTGCTGGTAACATTTAAATCTGCCATGCCGACTTTAATGATGTTTTTATCCTCAATCATCGTTCATCGGGACTCCTAACGACCTAAAGATTTTCCCGAACGATTCTGGATCAGGAATCAGGAAAAATTGACCCTCAATCTGATTCTGCCCTTCCAGAAACGATGTGTCAATCAATAAAGCAGCATCCCCCATCTGCCCAAACTGCAGCAGTCCGTAGCTGAGAATGGCTCCTGCCATATCCAGTGCCAGCGCAGGGACTGTTGGATACATGGATAAACGTGTGAAATCCGCCAACGAAGAAAGGTAGGAGCCTGCTAAAATGTTACCGATCTCCGACAGAGCTGAATGTTCCATTTCGTTAAAGCTATCCTCGTCGTCCGAAGGAATATTCGCCAAACGGGAAAGTAAGCTTTTCGCCGCCTGAGGTTGCAATATGAAAAATAGATTACCAGGGGCTTCCCCTTCGACTCTAAAAAATATTGCAACAACAAGTTGTTCATTTCCGCCGACTTTGTCCGCAATTTCCTCAAAGGGCAGCATTTGCACTTTGGGCACACCCATATCGACCGGTTTATTGAGAAGCCGGGAGAGCGCTGTAGCAGCGTTCCCCGAGCCAATGTTGCCGACTTCTTTCAATACATCCAACTTGAAGTCTTCAAGATTTCCCAGATTCTCCATATATTAATCCTCTAAACCTTCCAGTTGGTTCATTTCACTACGGTTCAAAACTTCGGACAAGTTCAGCATAATCAACAGACGTTCTTCGCCAATTTTAGCAACTCCGCGGAGGTATTTAGCCTTAACTCCGCCAACCACTTCCGGTGGTGTCTCAATGTTGTCAGTATTCAGGTCAATAACGTCATTCGCTGAATCCACGATAAAGCCGACTTGCATCTCGCCTACAGCAACGATAATAATACGGGTTTGATCGGTATATTCAGCTTCAGGTAATCCAAAACGGCCACGAAGATCAATAACGGGAATAACCACGCCTCTCATGTTGAATACGCCTTTAACAAAATCGTAAGTTCTCGGAACCCGTGTAATCGGCACCATGCGTTCAATAGATTGGACTTTTTCTACTTCAACACCGTATTCCTCTTCACCAAGCTTAAATACGATAACTTTAATTTCTTCTCCCATGTCTAAAAACCCTCCTTATTGATGTCAGCAATCTCACATTTCTTTCATTTTTAATGAAGACATTATTTAATGAAAACATTCGGGTCAATGATCAAAGCAACCTGACCGTCACCCAGAATCGTAGCACCTGAAATTCCTTGGATGTTTGGAAGATACTTGCCCAGATTTTTAAGGACGATTTCACTTTGTCCCAAAAAGTCCTGTACGGAAAGAGCTGCCAGACGGTCACCCTTACGGATGACCACGACCTCTGTCTCTTCTTCTTCATCTTCGTTGAAGTCCGGTACCTCAAACAGCTGACTCAAGGAGATAAGCGGGATATGAGAATCGCGGAAAGCAATCATTTTATTGCCATGCACAGAACGGATTTGCTTACGTTTGACGATCGCAGTTTCCACAATGGAAGACAAAGGAATCGCATATTTTTCAGAACCGATCTGTATCATCATGGCTGCAATAATGGATAGGGTCAACGGCAATTGTACAGAGAAATTAGTGCCCTGCCCCAATGTGGAGTGAACCGTAACATTACCACCCAGAGCGGTAATTTTGGATTTAACAACATCCAGACCAACGCCGCGTCCTGATACGTCTGAAATAACTGCCGCTGTACTAAAGCCCGGAGCAAACAATACCTGATAGGCTTCCTCGTCGGTCATGGAGGCTGCTTGTTCTGCTGTCAAAATCCCTTTGGAAATAGCACTGTTCAGTACCTTCTCACGGTTAATCCCGTTCCCATCATCCTCAATCTCGATAAATACGTTATTACCACTATGAAAAGCACGCAGTTGAACCGTTCCAGTTTCTGGTTTGCCAGCTGCAATCCGGTCGGCTACCGACTCGATGCCATGATCCACGGAGTTACGAAGTAAATGCACCAGAGGATCGCCAATTTCGTCGATAACCGTCCGATCCATTTCAGTCTCTGCTCCAGTGATAACTAATTCCAGTTTTTTATCCAGCGACTTGGCCAGATCGCGAACCATACGCGGGAAACGATTGAAAACAGTATCTACAGGTACCATCCGCAATTTAAGAACAACATTTTGCAAATCACTGCTCACACGACTCATATGCTCAACCGTTTCTGTCAGTGCTGGATTGGAAGCCTCACTGGCTAACTGTTCTAACCGCACACGGTCAATGAGCAACTCGCTGAATAAGTTCATAAGTACATCCAGCCGTTCAATATCTACGCGAATCGTACGGTTGTGCGTAGGAGCAGCCGCCTTGGCTGCTGGCGCTTTACCTGCAGCTGGCTTGGCGACAGAGGCCGCAGCTGGAGACTGCGGCTGGGATGGAGCGGGTGACTGCACGGCAACAGGTGCTTCCTGTACTGCCGCTGTCTCAGCGAGTCCAGCAGTAACTTCGCTCATTTGTTTAAGCGATTCCAGATCCAGTTGCACCACTGAGACCGTGTCAATTTCAGAAATACCCGCGATTTCCTTTTCCAGCTCCCCAACTTCTTTCTGCGTTATGTAATATAACGAGAAGCTTTGTTCGAACTTTTCCTGCTCGATATCCTGCACGGACGGATAGGCCTTGACAATTTCGCCAGAGTTTTCCAGTGTGTTGAATACCATAAAGGCACGTGCTGCCTTCAACTGACTCTCTGAACTGATTGTTACCTGTATATAGTGAACACGATGCCCTTCTGAAATCGATTGCTCCAGTACAGAATACTGGAATTGGTCCAAAACCAATCCAGCACTATCGTTAGTGACCGCTTTTGTAGAAGGAGACTCTTCAGTGGCGGCATTTGAGCCGGACTTTAGGAAATCCCCGCTCACGATGGATTGCAATGAAGATACAATAGAGGAGACATCCGCTTTTCCATCGCCTCCCTCTGTAATGTGCTGCACCATGGATTCCAGGGCATCCAATCCTTTAAATAAGGTATCGAATATAAATTCATGCATCGCCAGCTTGTTGTTACGTACCAGATCAAGAACGTTTTCCATTTGGTGAGTGAGCGATGCCAGGTCTTCAAACCCCATCGTAGCAGCCATTCCTTTGAGGGTATGGGCAGAACGGAAAATCACCTGAACGATGCCTAGATCGGTTGGGTTGCTTTCCAGTTGAAGCATATTTTCGTTAAGAGATTGCAGATGATCATTCGACTCATCAATAAACATGTTTAAATATTGGTTCATGTCCATTGTGAGACACCTCCTCCATGAGTTACACTCCGATTATTTCACAACTTGTACAAGCTTGGGGGCGATCTCCTGCATTGGCAGAAGGTGGCGCACACATTTTAATTCAACTGCTGAGCGGGGCATTCCATACACTACACAAGTCTCCTCATTTTCAGCAAATGTGGATTGAACCCCAGCGTCATAAAGCTTTTTCATCATTTTAGCCCCGTCGCTCCCCATTCCAGTTAGCAATACTAGATGTCTTTCCAGCGAGGTTAACGAGAGCAGCGATTCGAACATCGTATCTACGGAAGGACGGTGACCATTGCGAGCCTCCTCCATCTTCAGTGACACCGTGTATTTACCACCGGCTCCAGGCACAATTCTTAGCTGATATCCCCCTGGAGCGATGTAGGCTGTTCCCGTCTCTAGCGTCATTCCCTGCTCAGCCTCCACAACGCGTAGTGGGCTCAACGTATTCAAACGTTGTGCTAGCGAACG
Organism: Paenibacillus sp. TSM33; assembly: GCF_056099025.1. Taxonomy (NCBI): domain Bacteria; kingdom Bacillati; phylum Bacillota; class Bacilli; order Caryophanales; family Paenibacillaceae; genus Paenibacillus; species Paenibacillus sp. TSM33. The sequence continues at coordinate 1,207,511 of NZ_JBLZXB010000010.1, read as the reverse complement.
AGTGAAGTTCGGGGGCATGTGCTGAACAATAACGATCGGAGCTGGAAAATCTCCAGGAATGCGCTCCAACAGCGTCTTCAGCGCACGCGGTCCGCCCGTAGAACATCCGACCGCCACCAGTTTTCGAAAGCTGGATGTATGCACACCTTTTTTAAGTGACAATCCCTTTGGTGCGGCTGGAGCTGTAGGTGTAGGTGCTGTTACTGGAGGCGTTGCAGCCGCAGGAGTGGAAGAAGCTGACGAAGTTACCGTCTTCCGTGACTCCGGCTTGATAAGCCCTGCTTTATCCTTACTCTGTATCGATTTGCCAGCGGCCGGATCAGAGCTTTTCAGTTGCCCCGGTGTTCTTCCCGTACTTTGGGACAAGTCTTCCTTCTTCTGCACATGAGGTGCTTGCACTGGTTTCCTTGGCTGAACAGCTGGCTTGTCTATACGGCCACCTGTAGCAGATGTTCCAGACAGCTGTCTTTTAGTTTCCTGCTTGGCAGCTGTTGGGACGGACTTCCCAGCATCTTTCTTTGGCTGAGCCGATGCAGTAGGTTGAGGAGCAAGCGGAACAACAGGAGACTTGTCTACCGAAGCTTGACTTCCAGCTCGATTCTCAGTCACAGCCTGCCCAGGTGGCTTATCCATTGGCGTTTTTTTTGCTTGTTCCAATGCAGCTTTGCGCTCATTCGCTTCCTTGCGCTCCAAGCGGCTGCGTACTGCTTGCATAGCAGTATGCATTTGTTCGAGCAACGCCTTGCTCACCTGCTCAATATCTTGAGCATGAGCAATGGAAGGCTTTCTTATAAAGTCGAAAGCCCCTGCCTCCAAAGCCATGATGGTCTCCTTCATGCCTTGTTCATTGATGCCTGACAGCATAATGACAGGTAGCGGATGGGCTGCCATAATTAATGGCAACGCTTCAAGACCATTCATTTCAGGCATTTCGACATCCATGGTGACCAAATCAGGCTGCAATTCTTTCACTTTCTCTACAGCCTCTCTGCCATTGGCGGCTGTACCTACGATGTTGAACGACTCATCCCTTACAATAAGATCTGTAATAATTTTGCGCATAAAGGCCGAATCATCTACAACCAGCACCCGGTAAGCACACATGTTAAACACCCCTGTTTCCTCTCATCAAAAATCAATGCATAGAACGCCGCAACCATTTTTGCATAAATCCTTTAATTCCACTCAATGCACCTGGTTGTGGAACCTGTGGCATTGCTGCAAAACGGTGTGCCAGATTTAGTACATCTCTTGAAGCCGCACATCCCGGAAAAGCAACCATAAATGGCACTTGTCTTTTGACTGCCTGCATGACATGAGTATCATCACTGATATGGCCAAGCAGCGGGATTTCGATCTCCAAAAAGCGTTTCGCAACAAGTGCGATCTTATCGGCAACTTGACGGGCCTCATTATCGTTATCGGCACGATTGACTATAATTTTGAATACCGTATCCTTCTGCAACCCATTGACGACTTTAATTAGTGCATACGCATCTGTTAAGGACGTTGGCTCTGGGGTGGTTACTACCATACATTCGTCAGCTGAAGTGATGAATTTAAGATTTTCTTTGGATAAACCTGCACCTGTATCAAAAAGAATATAATCCATGTCTGCTGCCATTTTTTCTACTTCTTCGGCAAAATAATTCAGATTCTCATCTGATAACGCAAACAGTTCGCTTAAGCCTGAGCCTCCAGCAATATAAGGCAAACCACCTATACCCGTTTGAATAATTTCCTCAATTGATTTTTCACGTTTCAACAGGTGAAGAAGATTATATTGTGAATGGGCCCCCATCAACACATCAATATTAGCCATACCGATGTCAGCATCAAACACAAGTACCTTTCGACCAAGAGATTGCAGGGCCAAAGCAAAATTCAGCGTAAAATTGGATTTGCCTACCCCGCCTTTACCACTGGTGATCGTTATAACTTTTGCGTGACGATGACGTGGGGCTAATCGATACTTATCCAAGGATGAAGCCATTTGTCTAAGTGATTGGGCTTGATCACTCATATGGAATCTCCGTTAACTCCTGGTGATCCTTTGGCTCCAAGCAGCATACTTGTCACCATTTCTGCATCGGGATGAAGCAGGTCGTCAGGAACATTTTGTCCATTGGTAATATAGGCCAACTGCATCGGAAACTGGTGTAAAAGATTAAACATTCCGCCACAACTGCCTGTCTCATCCATCTTGGTAAATACAACCTTACCAAGACCAAACTTACTGAAATGTTCAGTTATATTAAGCATATCCCTGCTTTTGGATGTCAGGCTAAGTACCAGGTACGTTTCACTTTCATTAATAGGTGAAAGCAGACTTTGCAGTTCTGATACAAGCAGTTCATTACGATAATTTCGCCCTGCAGTATCCATGAGGATTAAGTCACAATGCTCCAGACGTTGAATAGCCCTTTGGACGTCACCGGGAGATTGCACAACTTCAAGCGGTACATTCAAAATCGTAGCGTATGTACGCAGTTGCTCGACGGCTGAAATCCGGTACGTGTCAGAAGTAATAAATCCAACTTTGCGATGATGCTTGAACAACTGTTCCGCTGCCAACTTCGCAATGGTTGTCGTTTTTCCTACTCCGGTAGGGCCTGCAACATACACAATTTTGGTATCTTGGGAGATCCCTTTATCCAGTCTTGTCTGTATAAAACTGGTCACTTCCTCACGAAAGGCTTGTTCCCAATCAAAAGTTTCAGGCGCAAAAGAATGCTCACTTCGACGCACATATACCTGTTCGATCCAATATTCCAATAAATCACGTTCCACTTCCTGTTCCAACACATGCTCACAAATCTGTTGTAGCGCCTCAGGCCAAGTACTTTCCATTGAAGAGTTTCTGGAAAACCGAGTCATCATCGCCTTCATTTCCCGCAATTCATTAAGCAATGCCTGATTTTCCTCTGCTCCACTCTTGTCTGAAACACTTGCTTCGCTTGGCCGTTTATGCAGCTCACTGGATGATTTCAGGTTCGAAAGCGATACTTCTTGATCAAATGCCTGAGATAGAGTCTCTGAATTATTAGCAGACCTAGGCGACAAATGCTCAGTTGCTGATGCAACTTGTTCTGTATTAACCGTTAAATCAGCTTGTCCTTCTTTGGAACTACCGGTTATCTGTTGTGTAACCCGTCGATAAGCTTCTGGAGCTGCTTGTCTGGGGACCACAGGTACTGATGTTTTTTCCGGCTTCTCAGGGGTGTTCATTAGAGGCGAAGCAGCCTGGGCAAGCTGGTGTGACGAGCGTTCAGCCCGCCGAGGCTTTTGAGGTTGCTGCTCCTCAACTGCAGCAACCACTTCAATTTTCTTTTTACTGAACATCCCCATAAAACCGCCGACCTTCACTTCCTTTGTACTTAAAATGACGGCATCTGTTCCTAAGTCACCCCTGATTTGCAGCATGGCTTCTGGCATGGTATCCACTAGATATCGTTTCACTCTCATAAGTTCACCACCCCGACACTTTGAATTTCAACGTTCGGCTCCAGCTCACTGTACGACAGCACCGGGACATCCTGCATCGTCCGCTCCATCACTTGCCGCAAATACATACGTATTGTCGGTGACGTTAACACAATAGGCTGTTGTCCAGATTGAATGAGACGGTTGATTTGCTCCATCATCCTTTGATACACCGTTTGCGTTGACACCGGATCAAGCGCCAAATAGCTACCTTGCTCCGACTGCTGCACGCTCTCAGCAATTTTCTTCTCCAATCCTGGTCCCACGGTAATAACGCGCAACGTTTCTCCCTGCTGTGCAAATTGCTGCGTAATCTGTCGTGATAACGCTTGACGAACATATTCAGTCAGCACGTCTGGATCTTTTGTATAAGTACCATAGTCAGCCAGTGTCTCGAATATAGTCACCATATCGCGAATAGAGATTTTTTCTTTCAACAGCTTGGCCAGCACTTTTTGTACGTCCCCAATCGCAAGCACAGAAGGAATAAGGTCGTCCACCAGCACTGGATAATTCTCCTTAAGATTGTCAACCAGCGAACGTGTTTCCTGTCTGCCAAGCAACTCATGAGCATGTTTCTTGATCGTCTCTGTTAGATGAGTAGCTACAACTGAAGGTGGATCAACCACCGTATAACCTGACAGTTCAGCAACATCCTTGGTGTTCTCGTCAATCCAGAGCGCAGGCAATCCGAAGGCCGGTTCTGTTGTTTCAATCCCTGTGATGGAGTCGTCGTCGTATCCCGGACTCATAGCCAGATAATGATTCAACAACAGTTCTCCGCCGCCTACCGTATTGCCTTTAATTTTAATTACATATTCGTTAGGCTTGAGCTGAATGTTGTCCCGAATACGAATGACCGGCACAACCAACCCCAGCTCCAAGGCGCATTGACGGCGAATCATAATGATTCGATCCAGTAAATCACCGCCTTGCTGTGTATCCGCCAACGGAATCAATCCGTACCCAAACTCAAATTCAATCGGATCTACTTGAAGCAAATTGATAACACTTTCCGGACTACGCACCTCTTCGATTTGTTGCTCCTCCTCCAGCTGTTCATCAGCAATTTGCTTGCGTTCCATATTGCCTTGCATTCTTCGGGCTGCGAAAAACAATAGAATTGCCAGTGGAAGAGTTGTAATGATATGAATAGGCGTGAAGAGACCCAATAATGCAATGGTGGCAGCCACTATGTAGATCAATTTTGGATATGAAAAGAGCTGTCCGGTTAAATCTTCTGCCAAGTTGCCATCCGACGTAGCCCGCGTAACAATCAAGCCTGATGCCGTGGATATGAGCAGCGCGGGAATCTGGCTGACCAATCCATCACCAATCGTGAGAACAGAATACGTTGACAGCGCTTCTTGAAATCCTTTTCCCTGAACGGCCATACCGATAATAAAGCCGCCCACCAGGTTAATGATCAAAATGATAATACTGGCGATCGCATCGCCTTTAACGAATTTACTCGCACCATCCATAGCTCCGTAAAAATCAGCTTCCCGTTCGATTTTACTGCGTCGTTCACGGGCTTGTTGCTCATTAATCAGACCTGCATTCAAATCAGCATCAATACTCATTTGTTTACCTGGCATCGCATCCAATGTAAACCGGGCGCCCACCTCTGCTACCCGCTCCGATCCTTTGGTGATAACAATGAACTGTACGACCACAAGAATGAGAAAGACAACAAAGCCGACGGCAATTTGGCCGCCTGCAATCCAGCTACCGAACGTAGCAACTACTTCGCCGGCATGACCCTCACCTAAAATAAGTTTGGTCGTAGAAATGTTGAGCGCCAAACGAAACAACGTTGTAATGAGCAGCAATGAAGGAAAGATAGAGAACTGTAAAGCTTCCTTCGTGTTCATTGAAACGAGTAGAATCATCAAAGCAATAGAAATATTAATGACGAGTAGAACATCCAGCAGCCATGAAGGGATCGGGAGAATCATCATAAGAACGATACCGATGACGCCTGCAAGGACGGTTATATCTTTTATTTTCACGGGTCTCTTGGCCTCCGATCCCTTTATTTCACTTTACCTTTTAATTTATATACATACGCCAGCACTTCGGCAACGGCCTGAAAAAGATCAGCTGGTATCGCATCCCCGATTTCGGCTCTTTGAAACAGCGCCCGCGCCAGCGGCTTGTTTTCCATCGTTATAACGCCGTTTTGCTTGGCAATTTCCTTAATTCGGAGCGCGACATAATCTTGTCCTTTCGCAATAATCTGCGGCGCTTCCATCTCCGAACCGTCATATTTCAAAGCCACAGCAAAGTGCGTAGGGTTGGTGATGATGACATCTGCATTAGGAACCTCCTGCATCATACGCTGCATAGCCATACGGCGCTGCCGCTCGCGAATTTTCCCTTTGATCAGCGGGTCACCCTCCATTTTCTTGTACTCATCCTTGATGTCCTGTTTGGACATTTTCAGATTTTTCTCATGCTCATAACGTTGATACATATAATCCAATATCGATAGAATGAACAGCACCACACCAATTTTGAGTCCCAGTTCCATGGTTAATGAAGCCGTAAAACTCAACATCTGATCGCCGGACATCTCAGCTAGTTTGGGGAGGTCAGCCTTTGTTTTCCAAAGTACGCTGTACACCAGATAACCAATTACGGTCATTTTTAAAACAGATTTCAGGAATTCAACCAATGACCTCATGGAAAAAATATTTTTGAAGCCTTTAATCGGGTCAATCTTGCTAAACTTGGGTGTAATGCCCTCTCCGGTTAATAAAAAACCGATCTGCATGTAATTCGCTGCGATCCCGATGACAATGGCACCCACAAAAATAGGAGCCAGCATAATCAAGATTTGCACACCATACTCACCCATCATGAGTAGCGTTGTATTCGGTGTTACTTCCATAGACAGCCGATTCACAAAAATATCCCGAAACAAGCGGACCGCATGATCCTTAAAATACCCGCCGAAAATCATGAGGCAAAAAAACGTAACTAGCAGGACACCAGCAGCGGGCAACTCCATGCTCTTGGCAACCTGCCCTTTTTGTCTTGCATCCTGTTTCTTCTTGGGTGTAGCTTTTTCCGTTTTTTCCCCTGAGAACAACTGCAGGTTCATAGCATATTTAAATGACAAACTACGTTCCTCCAGACCAGACATTAAGGACGATTACCCATAATATCCAACAAGTTGCGCATGGATTCGAACATCACAGAAAACAATCTTTCGAATATTAAAGCAAAACCTGGCATGAGAAGCAGTAACATGAACAATCCCACAATAATTTTAAGCGGCACACCAATAACAAAAATATTAAATTGCGGTGCTGTTTTAGCTAAAAAACCGAGTCCCACATCCGTTAAAAAGGTAGCTACTACAATGGGAGCAGCAATTTGAAAGGCCAGCATAAATGATTCCGCAAAAGAACGTACCAGGAATTCAGTTACACTGCCACCATACAGCTTTATAAAAAAATCATTTGTCAGTGGTACCCAATCATAACTGTATAAAATAGCGTTTAGCAGATGATGGTGCCCGTTGATGCTCAAAAAGAACAATACAGCTATGGCGAACTTGAAATTACCCGTAAGAGGCGTTGAAGCCCCTGTCATGGGATCAAATACACTGGCCATTCCGAATCCCACCTGTAGGTCTATAAATGAACCTGCGGTTTGGATCGCTGTCATGAACAAATATGCAGTAAACCCCAGCAACAACCCGATCAGCACCTCACGCCCTACTAACAGCACATATGCTACATCGGTCGGCACCTGTTGATGCGTACCATATGTAAGATACACGACCAAAGCTAGAAATCCTGAAATTCCGACCTTAAAGATATTAGGTACCCCTCGGGTTGAAAAAATAGGCGCTACTACAAAAAACGAGGTAATCCGACAAAAAATCAGCAAAAAAACAGGAAAACTCTGCAACAATATGTTCATCACTTTCAGCCTAACCTATATATTTGTACAGATTGTCCAGAATGTTATACGTAAAGTCCACTAATGTGGTCAATATCCAGGGCCCGAACAAAAGCAATGCCAGCAATACGGCGACAATCTTCGGAACAAAGGCCAGTGTCTGCTCCTGAATTTGAGTTGTCGCTTGAAAAATACTTATAATCAAACCCACGACTAGCCCCAAAATCAGCATCGGAGCACTCACCTTGAGTACAATGTACACCGCTTGCCCAGCCAGGGAAATAATAAACTCCGAAGTCATTGCCGTCCTCCTTGATTGCTGTCCTTGCAGAAAGTATTCATGTATTAAAACTCAGAAGTAATGATTTGACGACCAAATACCAACCATCTACAAGTACGAAGAGCAGTATTTTAAAAGGAAGCGAGATCATTACCGGTGGTAGCATCATCATTCCCATAGCCATGAGTGTACTGGACACTACAATGTCTATAACTAAAAAGGGTATGAAAATCATAAAGCCCATCTGAAATGCCGTTTTCAACTCACTGATTGCATAAGCCGGAACCATCACCGTTAGTGGAATATCTTGATAATTCTTTGGTTTTTCCATCTTGGTGTATTTCATAAAGAGCAGTAGATCCTTCTCACGTGTATGAGAGAACATAAAAGTCTTAATCGGTACCGAAGCCTTATCCAATGCCTGAGACTGTGTTATATCCCCCTTGAGATACGGCTGAAGCGCAGTTTCGTTCATAGCTGAGAAGGTCGGTGCCATAATAAATAAGGTGAGAAACAAGGCCAGTCCAACAAGCACCTGATTGGGCGGCATCTGCTGAGTTCCCAGTGAAGTCCGCACAAAGCCAAGTACAATCACGATACGCGTAAAACTTGTCATAAGTACAAGCAACGCGGGCGCTACACTAATGACAGTAATAAGTAAAATAATAGACAGCGAGGTGGCACCGGGCTGTCCTTTGTCCGAATTGCCGACTTGAATATCAATGTTCGGAATCGGTTCCGCAGAGGCCGCCGTCACCGAAATGAAGCTGAACAAGACAAGCAGCAAACATGCTAGTATAATCTTTTTTCTCATGAATCTCCCGACCGATCTGTAGTATTCTCCTCATTGCGCAACTTTTCAAGTTTATCCTTGCGATTCGGCATCTGCCGAAGCTTGGATTCAAACATCTCATGAAAAGACGTCTCCTCTTCAGGTTGCTGCTGCTGTGCCGCGTTGTTCCGGCGAAGCTTATCCGCAATTTTAGCGAATAGCGGGGCAATCGGGCCGCGCTGCAGAGAAGCTTCCTGCTCCAGTGCGGCCAAAATTTGCTCCACTTCTTCAGGATCGGATACTTTGTCAACAAGCCGGATATCTTCTCCCACACCAATGAGGTACACACTGCTACCAACTTCAACAAGCTGAAGGGATTTATTGGGGCCAAGCCCCACGCCTCCCAGTATGCGAACGGAGCGGTTGCTGAACCAGCTCTGATTTCTTTTACTCAAAAACCGTATCAAGTACACGATCAGTACGATGATAAAGATTAGCACGAAAAGGACCCAAGCAATGTTTCCTATATTGCTGGATGTACTCAAAGCGTCAGAGGCACCCTGTTGTGTATCCATACTGGATGCGCCTTACACACCCAGTGTTTTGTTGATGGCTTCGATAACCCGATCCGATTGGAATGGCTTAACGATAAAATCCTTTGCGCCAGCTTGAATGGCATCAATTACCATAGCTTGCTGCCCCATCGCGGAACACATGATAACCTTTGCATTCGGGTCAATTTGTTTGATTTCCTTCAGAGCGGCAATGCCGTCCATCTCAGGCATCGTGATATCCATCGTAATCAGGTCCGGACGAAGCTCCTTGAATTTTTCAATGGCCTGTGATCCATCCTGGGCCTCTCCTACTACTTCAAATCCATTTTTGGACAGGATGTCCCGAATCATCATTCTCATAAATGCAGCATCGTCCACGATCAAAATACGGTTTGCCATCTGAAATAAATCCTCCCTAAATTATGCTTTTATTGTAATTTTTGAATTCGGTCCCATTGGCTTACAATATCCGTTACACGCACGCCAAAGTTCTCGTCGATTACGACAACCTCGCCCTTGGCAATCAGTTTGTTGTTAACCATAATGTCCACCGGCTCCCCGGCAAGCTTGTCCAGTTCAATAATTGAACCTTGTGAGAGCTCCAGAATATCTTTAATTTGCTTTTGGGTCCTTCCTAATTCTACGGTGACTCTAAGGGGAATGTCCATCAATAAATTTAAATTGTTTTCATCCACTTGCGGAAATCCACCGGACTGCAAGTTAGAAAATTGTACAGGCTGCACATTTACATTACGTCCCGGCGGTACGGCCCCGTAATGATGAGGCGTCCCATAAGGCGCTTGTGGTGGCACACCTGCTGGCATTCCATAACCCGGTGTTCCATAACCTGGAGCGCCCTGCTGCCCATATCCCGGGTCTTGAGGATACATCGGCGGTTGTTGCCCATAGCCTGCATCTTGCGGCGCCTGCGCGGCTGCAGGCGGCTGTTGGTAGGCTGGTGCAGATGGTGGCTGCGGAGTACTAGCTTGTGTCGGCGCTTCGGGAGCAGCTGTTGCAGCTGCCTGCTGTGCGGACGCTTGCGGTTGCTCGTCATCCTCTCCGCCATTCATTAAGATGCTCACCATCTTTTTGGCGAAATTAACAGGTAACAGTTGCATCAGCGTAGAGTCAATCAGATCTCCAATTAATAACCGGAAGGATACTGTAATCAGCGTCTCTTCATCTGGCAGGCTGGATACTCCATCACCGTGCAGAGGGTCCAATATATCAATTCCTGGTGGAGAGATATTAACAAAACGATTAAACATGGTAGACATGGAGGTCGCAGATGATCCCATCATCTGATTCATCGCTTCCTGCACGGCACTGATGTGAATTTCATTCAATTCTTCATCTGCCGGATTTCCTCCACCACCAAGCATTAAATCCGCTATAACCTGCGCATCACGCTTTTTAATTACGAGCGAGTTAATACCTTCAAATCCATCGACATAATTTACATGTACGGCTACGTGCGGCTTTGGAAATGCAGTTTCAAATTCAGAACGTGTAATAATTGAAACCTTAGGTGTCGTAATATCCACCTTTTGACCGAGCAGTGTGGAAAGAGCCGTAGCTGCGCTGCCGAACGTTATATTACCGATTTCCCCGAGAGCATCCTGCTCCAGAGAAGTCAGAAAATCGTCAACGGTCTTGCCTGCGGGAGTAGAATCCGTCCCCGCTTCAGACTGTTTCAGCAAGGCATCAATTTCCTCCTGGGACAAATAGTCTTTACTCGTCAATTTCTTCAACTCCTTCGTTGACAATTTCATCAATTTGTACGGCAACACGATCTCTCACCATGCCGGGACTTCCCATAAACTTCAATTTCTCGCCTACCCGGATGGATAGCCCTTCTTTGACTGGCTTGTTCAATGAAATGACATCTCCTACCGAAAGGCCCAAAAACTCGGCTACATTTATCCGGGATTCACCCAACTCCGCAATAATAGGAAGCTCTGCTTTGGTGACCCGTAATCTCAAGGCGTCGATCTCTTCAGGCGCCCTTGATTTCTTTTCGGATGTAAACCACTGGTGCGTGGACAGTCTGGCCATAATAGGTTCCAATACCACGTGCGGGATACAGAGGTTAATCATCCCTGTGGTATCACCAATTTTGGTGCTAAGCGAAATCAGAGCAATCGTCTCGTTCGGCGAAACAATCTGCATGAACTGCGGATTCGTTTCCATAGCCTCTAGACGTGGTTCAATGTCCAGTACCGTTTTCCAAGCCTCTTGCAGGCTATCAAAGGTACGGCTGAAAATTCGCTCCATGATCGTCGTCTCAATTTCGGTCAATGCGGTAACCTTAGTTGGTGCCGAACCTGTTCCTCCGAGAAGCCTGTCCAGCATGGCATAAGCTACGTTCGGGTGAACCTCAAGCACCATTCGGCCTTCCAGTGGTTCAGCTTCAAAAATGTTTAGAATGGTCATTTTCGGAATGGAGCGAATGAATTCATCATATGGAAGCTGCTCCACCTGAACGACATTAATCTGGACAAAAGTACGAAGCTGTGCTGAAAAATAAGTGGTCAGATACCGGGCAAAGTTCTCGTGTATCCGCGTCAGACTTCGTATATGGTCCTTGGAAAACCTAAGCGCTCTCTTGAAATCATAAGCGCGAACTTTCTTTTGGGTTTCTTCCTTTTTGAGTTCTTCCGCATCCATTTCACCGGATGAGAGAGCTGCTAAAAGGGCATCAATTTCCCCTTGTGACAGTACATCCACCAATGTTATTCACCCCCTTACGTGTTCCTGACAAGATCACCTGGAATCAAATGGCTGCCAGCAAAAAGTCTGTAATTTTGGCGTTCCCCAGGTGACCTTCAGGGAGCGACTTGTTGATGAGATCCGTCAGCTTGTCACTGAACTGATCCCGGCCTTTAGCCGTTCTGAGCTCATCAGGTTTGGTGTCTGCAAGTAATTGAATAACGATGGGCTTAATACTAATGTCCTTGATTTTTTCAAAAGCTTCTTTTGCTTTGGCATCGTTCAATTGAAAAGCAAGATTCATCTGCACAATGTAATCTGCGTCTGCCAAATTCGTTTTGATACCGGTAATTTCAGAGCTTACTTCCACCAATTCATCTGCTGACAATCTTGGAAGTTGTTCTGCTTGAGCGGCTTGCGCATTCGGTATGACTTCCGACTTCTTCCCGCTAAGCGCTGGTATAAGTACAAAGGCCGCGCCTGCAATCAAAGTAATCGCGAGTAAAATTGTAATGAGCCATGGCAGCATCTTCTTCATTCGTCTTCCTCCATTTGTTGCACTTTTATCGTGGCGGCATGCATGCCGATTTCACGGCTGTAACCCTTGATCAAGGAGACGACATCTGCCGCTTTTTCCAATACAATCAACCGTTTCCCCGTCACCAAAGTGACGTATGTATCCGGTGTTTCCTCCACAGTCTCAATGAGCAGCGCATTAAGCCACATAGGCGAGCCGTTCAGCCGCGTTAACGGGATCATCGTAACACCAACCTCCTGATAGGTGCGGAGGAGCCTCTACTCCTCCGCGTTTAAATGAGATTATCGTTTCAAGTTTACAACTTCCTGAAGCACTTCATCCGAAGTCGTAATGATACGTGAGTTCGCTTGGAATCCACGCTGAGCCACGATCATTTCGGTGAATTCGCCTGTCAGATCAACGTTGGACATTTCCAGTTGACCCGCGATAATAGCTCCAAGACCATCTGCATTCGCTACTCCAGGCTCAATTGCATCAATATTTGAGTTGACCGTAGTACGGTACAAGCTTCCTCCGATTTTTTCCAGACCTTCTGGGTTCGTGACTCTGGCTAATCCAATTTGCGTACCATTGTCAACTGTTCCGTCATCCAATTGCTGTACAATTGTACCGTCCTGCGAAATGGAGAATGATGTAACATTGTCAGCAAGTGTGATAGGATCTCCACCTGCATCCCCTACGAAAAACCCATCGGAGGTCACCAGATTTCGGTTCGCGTCTACATGAAAATCACCTGCACGAGTCAGATAAGGGACTTCCTGTGCATCATTCATTTTGACCAGGAAGAAACCGTCACCGTTAATCCGCAAATCCGTTGGATTGTTTGTAGTCATTGCACTACCTGGAAGATGCATCGTATCAATTGAGCTGACGGACACCCCTAGACCAACCTGCTTGGCATTTTGACCTGCAGTTGTCGTAGCATCAGGTGCACTTGCGCCCGAACTGGTTTGGCTCAAAATATCCTTGAACATCACTCGGCTGGACTTGAAGCCTGTAGTATTTACGTTTGCAATGTTGTTACCGATAACGTCCAGCTTTGTTTGAAAGCCCTTCATGCCCGATACACCTGAATACATTGATCTCAACATTGAGTATAAATCCTCCTCTGATTGGTTGCTTAGTTGACCGCATCAGTCGATCCGCGGCTTTTTCATGGCTTTCCTATTCGGGCCAGCCACTTTTTATGAAATAATTACAGCACTATCTATCTGCGTAAATACGTTATCCTCCATGGACTGCTTGTCCATCGCAGTAACAACTGTTCGATTAGGCACACTAACAATCAAAGCCATATCCTGCATTAAAATTAAAGATTCTTTAGCGCCTTTGGCAGCAGCCTTATCCACAGCAGAGTTAATTTTCGCCATTTGGTCACTTCTCAACTCTATTCCTCGCTGCTCCAGTCGCTTGGCTGCATGGTTGCTGAGCTTGAGCACCTGTTCCTGCAACACCTGACCAAACGGCTTGGTGTCCTTGGTTACCGAATTTACTCGGTTTTGAGAAATCGCTGCCGGAGGAACGTTGGTAGGAAAAAGACGTCCAACCGTTATCCTGTCATTCATGAGTTCTCACCGCTTCCAGTAGAGGAAGAAGATGAAGTATCTGACGTATCTGTAACAGGAGCCGTTGTGTTAGCCTGGCTTACTGATGTTACATCTTTTAATGCTACCTCAGCCGCTCCCATTTTGGCATACTGCACACCGTCACGAATAACGATGGAATCTACGATTCCACTTTTCACTGTACCTGCGCCTGTTTCACCTGTTATGGAATCTTTTTTACCCGGCTCAATCCAGCTAACTTCTTTTCCTATCAAACCAGAAGCTGTACCCAAAGACTGTCCCAATGCAGTCAACTGGGTAGAAATGTTCATCAGTTGTTCCACCGAGGAAAACTGTGCCATTTGGGCGACAAATTCTTTATCCTCCAAAGGCTGCATTGGATCCTGATTTTGTAGCTGAGTGATCAAGATTTTTAAAAATTGATCTTTACCCATCGTCTTAGTATCCTTGGCACTTGCTGTTTTGACATTATTCACATTGTAATTCGGCCAGACGTTACTGGTGGATACATTGTTGTCTGTAGTCGTCATTGTGTTCTCACCTCCATCATTACGCTTGTGCTGTAAAGGAGCCTGTCCGATTCATGTCATCAGCGCGTTGTTCTGCTGTCCAGTTACGAAGCTCTTCTGTCATTTCAGCTACCTTCAAAGCATCCTCGCTCTCTTCTCTACCTCGAGCTTTAGAACGTTGGTTAGATTGCTGCTGCTGATTAGCTCCAGAACCGCGTCCATCCTGATACATATGGGAGGATAGCGACTCATTGTGCGTTACTTCTACTTTATCCACTTGAATACCTTGGCTCTGAAGACTCGTACGCAACTGCGACATTTGCTGTTCCAGCAGATCCTTCGCGCCGCTATGCTCAGTCATAAACTGGGCAACCAGATGGCCGTTTTGCATCGTCAGCTTAACCTCCAGCTGGCCCAGATGATCTGGACGAAGCATGATGGTTGCTTCTGTCAAACCGGTGTGCTTTACAATATCAAGTTTCTGCACTACAAACTCAGTCATCTCCTTGGCGAATTGTCGTACATGTACGACCGGTTGAGCTGGAGCCGAAGGTGTTGTTCCCTGCGTTTGCACCGAAAGCTGCCCCGCAGTCGTGATCACCGGAGTCTGATTATCAGTTGCTGACGGATCCGCTTGCTCAGCTACATCTACGAAAGTACCCGCTTCATCCGTTACAGTCGTTTTAACTGCGGACTGAACGAGAAGATTTGTTGATGAACGTTGTCCTTCTGAGCCTTGCTGGCTATTTTCACCCTGACTTGCTTGCTGCTGAGGGGTAACCTGTTTGTTTGTAGATGCTGCAGTTAAGGTCTGAGCACCATTTGCCCGTTGTGCAGAAGGCTGAACCGCTTGTGAATCTCCACTATCAGCAAGTTCCACAGCTTTCATTACTCCATTCCACTGCTCATCGGAAATAGCTCCTGTCCCAGCCGTTGCGCTTTGAAGCGATTGTAGTAACTGTGTCACTTTAGCCTTTTGGTCGCCCGAAGCCTGCTCTGCTACATTGGCAAGTTGTGACAAAGCGTCCTGTAATGCAAACCGAAGAGTTGCCGGATTAGCTGCCAAGGCTGTTAAGCCTGTAGCCTCTGCCGTTTCCCCGCCGTCTGCCTGTTGATTGGTTCCATTTCCTTGCAAAAACTGTTGTACTTGCTGAATCCATGATTGCAGAGTTGCAAGCAGGGCAGGATCGGCAACTACCTGATCATCCAGCTTTTCGAGATTTTGCAGCAAAGGAGCTAATGTTTCAACCAGCGGCTCGGTTGGAGCTTCCGCAGCTTCTCCGTTTGCAATAAGCGGTAATACCATAACTAATGGAGAACCATTTGCATCTGTTCCAGCTGAGCCGGTTTGCCCGCCTGTCATCATCTGCGTCAGTGTTTGATTAAAGGCACCCGTGGTTGCTCCAGCAGCCGTGGTTGTACTTGTTGCTGACGCTGTCGTACTGCTTGCTGTTTGACTAGAGCTAAGAGATACACTTTGAGAAATAAGGGTCATATATTTTTCACCTCCCTTCAATTTAAATTACTTACTGCCCATCAGTTTATTCAAAATTTTCGCGGTTTGACCTGCATCTTTCGCAGACATATTTTGCAGTAAAGAAGCACGTGTCGAATCATCTACTGTATTTAATATGTTTAACGCCTTATCTGGACTGATTTTGTAAGTTTGTAAAATAAGTTCGGCACCACTTTTCTTGTCCATGGAAGCAAATGTGCTGCTGATTTGAGTACTTTGCAGACTTTTACTCGTCGTTCCAGCTGTACTGCCTTGATCCTTTTTCAAACGGGACTGCAACGCCGCTACCGATAAATCTGTAGATGGTGTTACGTTTTTCAGAGCCATCGTAATATCCGCTGCTTTTTTAGCGTCCATCTTTTGCAAAATCTTCGCACTGTTGGCAGGGTCCATATAACTTAACAGCTGCACGGTCTCTTCCGTAGTCAGATTCTCCATGATCGGTGCAGCTTTACTTGCCGTCATTCCTTCATACATGCTGGCAAGTTCTCTGGTCTGTTTTACATAAGGATCTTCATTTGTTGTTCCGTCTGTAGTTTGCGTACCAGCTTGTCCCTGCTGCCCAACCTGTCCCTGTTGACCCGTCTGCGACTGTTGTTCCTGTTGCGATTGCAGTGTATTGACCTGATTCTGAAGTTCAGTAACCTTTTTATCTTGTGTCGTCTTAGCAGCCGTAGCCTTTTTGAGTTCTTCCGTCTGCTTGGCTAAATCCGCTTTTAACTGCTGAATGGTTGCTTCAGAACTTTCAGACTGTGCCTTCTGATCTGCCTCTTTTGTCTGGGTTGCCTTATCCTTCGGTTCAGGAATCCAATTTTTAACAATCGGTATTTTGTTCCCTAATGAAATCATTTCGCTTCTGAAGTCCATATTGAACAGTGTAAGCAAGACCCCGACCAGAACGATTGTGAAAACAATCGGAATCAGGAAAAACATAAACCGTTCAAATCCCCCGCCTGATTCTTTCCCTAAATCCATATCCAGTTCATCTTCTGCTAACTTCTGTGCCATCGTCTTCCTCCTCAGGCAGCTGATATGCGTATCCTATGACGTTCCGCTTACCGGGCTTTCATGGCAAATCGCACGGAAGCCATTTCATCCAGCTCATTCTGCTCGCGCAGGAGCATTTCCTGTTGGAATTTCACGTTGGCCTTCTCTCTCGCTTTCAGCCAAACTTGTTCATCCAGCATTTTATCGGTCAAAACGGTTTGTTTGCTTTGCACATTTTGCTGCGCATATTGAACATCCCTATGCTTGCGTGTAATACATTGGTCCAGATGATTGACATAAGCTTGTAATTCCTGAATGCTAGAGAGTGGCGCGCAATCTTCGGCAGCCTTTTGAATGGCTGATATGACCCGATTCCTTTCGCCTATAAGCTGTGTTAATGTCTGCTCCTCAGCCTGCAATTGTCCAACAGCACTGGAAAGCAGCCATTCGGCCTGTGACTTTTCGTTCGTTTTCAAGTCTACAACTTTTTGAAAGGAATACTGAAATCTCATCGTTCAACCTTCATCTCCTCGTAAATTCAGAAATCAAACGTTCTCGTACTTCGTCCAGCTCAGCCTTTTCATCTGTTCTTTGTCTTGTAAAATCCCATATATCTCGTATGCGCTCCATAGATTCGTCAATTTCTGCATTCGAACCCTGTTGATAAGCCCCAATATTAATGAGGTCCTCTGAATCTTTGTAAATGGCCATCAAGCGCTTAATATTTTCGGCAGCATCTATCTGATCTCGTGGTGCAATGTCCTTCATAACCCGACTAATACTTGCTAACACATCAATTGCGGGAAAATGTCCTTTGTTCGCAATCCCACGGTTCAAGACAATGTGTCCATCCAATATCCCACGCACCGCATCCGCGATCGGCTCGTTCATGTCGTCACCATCAACCAGCACTGTATAAAATGCGGTTATGGAGCCAGTAGGTCCTGTCCCTGCACGTTCCAGAAGCTTAGGCAGACTAGCAAACACAGAAGGAGTGTATCCTCTCATTGCTGGTGGCTCCCCTACTGCTAGACCGACTTCACGCTGGGCCATCGCATACCGGGTAACTGAATCCATCATCAGCATGACATTCAAGCCGCGATCCCGGAAATATTCCGCTATCGTCGTTGCAATAAGTGCACCCTTAATGCGGATCAACGCAGGCTGGTCGGACGTTGCCACAATGACCACAGAGCGTTCAAGTCCCTCTGGACCCAAATCCCGTTCAATAAAGTCCAGCACCTCGCGTCCACGTTCTCCGATCAAGGCAATTACGTTCACATCGGCTTCCGTATTACGGGCAATCATACCCATCAAAGTACTCTTAC
The DNA here is from genome assembly GCF_056099025.1 of Paenibacillus sp. TSM33. Classification (NCBI taxonomy): domain Bacteria; kingdom Bacillati; phylum Bacillota; class Bacilli; order Caryophanales; family Paenibacillaceae; genus Paenibacillus; species Paenibacillus sp. TSM33. The sequence continues at coordinate 1,189,358 of NZ_JBLZXB010000010.1, read as the reverse complement.
CTACACCCGAACCCGCAAAAATACCAACCCGTTGTCCTTTACCAATCGTAAGCAATCCATCAATTGCACGTACTCCGATACTAATGGGTTCCTGTACACGCGGACGATTCAGCGGATTAGACGGTATATTGAAAGTTGAATATCTCGCCATTCGCGAGGGAATCAGTGAACCATCCAAAGGCTGGCCCAAACCATCCAGCACTTTGCCTAAAAGTTCCGATCCCACCTGCACATTCAGTGGCTTTCCTGTTCCTACGACATCACAGCCAGGACCAATGGATTGTAGTTCTCCAAGTGGCATCAGAAGCACTTTATTGTCTCTGAAGCCAACAACCTCTGCCTGTAATGGCTTTGCCGCTTTGCCCGGATAAATATAACAAACGTCCCCGATGCTGGCGTCTGGACCTTCCGATTCAACCATCAAGCCGATAACCTGTGTAACCTTGCCATTCACCCGAACTGGGTCCAGCTGTCGCAAATGATCCATGTAGCGCTGCGCATTAAGCCCCTTCATGTCTTCGCTCCTCATTCTCATGTGCCAGACGCAGTAGTTCCTTTTTAATCTCAGCTAATTGCGTATCGATCCGGGCGTCCACACTTCCAAAAGAAGAACGAATGACGCAACCGCGATCCTTTACGGTACCATCAGGAATAATTTGCAGTTCTGCCTGTGAATCGACAGTTAATGACAATTCTTCCCTCGCACCTTGCACAAATGCGAAATGCTGAGGCGACACACACAATGTAATGATTCCTTTTTCTCGCTTACGAGCCAAATTTTTGCGAATTAACTCAATCGTATATTCTGGTTCAAGACTAAGCTGTTTTTCAATGACCTTCTCGGCAATCGCACTACTCAGTTCAACCAGAAAAGGCTCGGCTTCCTGAATCAGTTGTTCCTTAATCTCATAGGCCTGACGCAGAATATCTTGTGCTTCTTCCATCATCTGTTCCGATTTCGTCTGAAGCTCAGCCTCGGCTAACTTCTGTCCTTCTTCATATCCTTGTTGAAATCCATCTGCTTTTATCGACTGAATCAACTGTTCGTCATGCTCGCGTCGTTCCTGCCACCAATCTTCGATCTGCTGCTGTGCTTCCTGAAGCATTCGTTCCGCTTCTTCAGCTGCCTCGCGTACCTGACGTTCGGCGAAGTCCTTAGCATCATTCAGCATTTCATCTCGGAGCCGTTCTGCCTCATAATCTCGCTGAGGCTCTGGCTCCGTAAATTCGGTTGTGATTTCTTCATCCGTCGTTTCTGGCACGTACGTATGTGCCACATCAATCGTTTTCAAAGCCTCTACAGGCACATATTGGAAAGATTTAATCAAGTTAGACAATGATGTCATCTCCTCCGCCGCGTGCAATTATAATCTCACCGGCCTCTTCCAATCTGCGGATCGTTGATACGATACGTGTCTGTGCTTCTTCCACATCACGCAGCCGCACCGGTCCCATGTACTCCATTTCCTCTTTGAAGGTTTCTGCCATACGTTTCGACATATTTCGGAAAATTACATCGCGTACTTCTTCACTCGACACTTTAAGCGCCAATTGCAAGTCTGCATTGTCGATATCGCGGATAATGCGTTGAATGGACCGGTTGTCCACATTGACGATATCCTCGAAAACGAACATTCTTTTCTTGATTTCCTCAGCCAGTTCAGGGTCTTGAATTTCAAGCGAGTCGAGAATTGTACGCTCGGTTCCGCGGTCTACCCCATTCAAAATCTGAACGATAGACTCGATACCGCCTGCATTCGTGTAATCCTGCGTTGCAGTTGCCGAGAGCTTTTGTTCCAATACTCTCTCCACTTGAGAGATGACTTCCGGAGATGTACTGTCCATGACAGCAACACGCCGGGCCACTTCTGCCTGCTTTTCCTGTGGCAGGGACGATAGAATTGCCGCTGCTTGCTCGAACTGCAAGTATGAAAGCACGAGAGCAATGGTTTGCGGATTCTCATTTTGTATAAAATTCAGTATCTGGTTCGGATCCGCCTTACGAGCAAAATCGAAAGGTCTCACCTGTAATGTCGCTGTCAAACGATTAATGACCTCAACAGCTTTTTGCGATCCGAGCGCTTTTTCCAATATTTCTTTGGCGTAATTAATACCGCCTTGGGAAATGTACTCCTGAGCCAGACAAATTTGATGAAACTCGGCCATAATGGAGTCCTTTTCAATGGCATCGACCTTCCGTACATTGGCAATTTCCAATGTAAGTTGCTCGATCTCTTCATCACGCAAATGCTTGAATATTTGTGCAGATACTTCTGGCCCCATTGTGATCAAAAGAATAGCTGCTTTCTGTCTTCCCGTTAAACCTTGACTGCTTGCCTTTGCCAATGAACTCACCTCTATTCGTCAGCCAGCCATGTACGAAGCAGATTGACGAATTCGTCGGGTTTCTTTTTCGCCAGACTTTCAAGCTGTTTACGCACTTGACTTTCATTTGTCACACTTTCCATGGTAATGGACGGGAATTCCGTCGGCGTTGGCATGAGTTGCAATTCTTCATCCAACTCTTCTTCCTGATTACGACGACTGCGTACGATGAAGAAGATTACACCCGCCAACAGTGCCAGAACTGCAGCTCCGATGCCCCACATCCACGGGTTGGAAGCTGAGAAGAATGTATTGGTACTCGTAGGCGCCGGAGCAGCTTGTGAGAACACTGAAACCTTTTTAGCCAAATCAGCGTCTGTAAAAGTAGTACCGGAATTCGCCAGCGACGCTCTTACAATATTAACCAAAATATTTTGAATTGCTGTCTGAGTTGCAGTATCCAACGTTTGCTGACCTGTTGGTGGTTCAACTGCTACATTAATGGTTAAATCTTTTACAGTGTACGGACTTTGGATAATATCCCTTGCAATTCGGTTAACTTCATAGTTAATCGTACTTGAACTCTTATCCGAGCTGGTATTGCCCGAATTGGCTCCTCCAGGGTAACCCGGGACATCCTGCGTTCCTGTCCCTGCAACTCCTCCGGTCTGTCCACTACTGCCCGTATAACTTTCCTGAATTTGTTGGGCACTGATTTCAATACCCTTCATTTTCGTTTGGTCAACAGGTGTGACCATTTGTTCCTTTGATGTTACTTTGTCGAAATTTAGCTGGGACATAACGAGCACGTTTACCTTGTCGTCTCCAACAATTTTCGACAAAAATTGTTGAACATTATTCCTTACATCGCTCTCAAACTTCTTCTGTAGAGCCATGTTTTCCTGAACACCACTCGTGAGTCCGCCTTGGCCGCCCTTGGCTGTTGGAATCAACTCATACTCTTTATTGGTGATCGTAATGTTTTCTACTGGCAAATTCGGTACAGCCGTTTTTACCAGATTAAAATATCCGTCGATCGCTTGCTGATTGGGAGTAAAGCCAGGTTCGAATTCCATTTGAACCGAAGCAGAGGCTTTGTCCTTTTCTTCAAGTCCGGCAAAGATGTTTTCCTTGGGCATATTAATGACAGCTTTGGAGCTTTGGACCCCGTCCATCCGTTCCAACAGTTGCTGTACTTCGCCGTTCAATGCGTTATTGTACTTCACATTGAATTCGTTCTCCGTCATGCCAATGGCCGAGGAGGACTGGTCAAAGGCGCTCATGCCGATTGACCCCTTCTGTATCAGGCCTTGGGAGCCAACATCTACCTTTGCCTTATCTGCACTAGCAGTTGGGACTGAAATTTGTGTCCCACCAGCATTAAGCTGATACGGTATACCCGCAGAATCGAGATATTTAATGACCCCGGCGGCATCATTTGCATTTAAATCCCGGAAGGCCACTTCATACTCGGTTTTGGTAAACTGCATCGTTAGCACTACAATGGCGATAATGATGAATGCTAATGTCGAAACAAGTAATATCTTCTGTTTTTTGCTAAAATTATTCCAATACCCGGAAATCTTATCCCGGTATTGGGCGATTCTCTCGTTCACTCCGTCACCCCATCCGAAACTTTGCTAAACCCTCACTTTACATCTGTGTACGCATGATCTCCTGATAGGCTTCGATCGCTTTGTTTCGGACCTGTGTAGTAAGCTGCAGGGAAAGCAGCGCTTGTTGTGAAGTGATCATGACTTGATCTACATCAACTTTGCCTGCCATGAATTGGTCGGACATCTGGTGTGTAGCGGCTTCCTGCTGCCCTACTTCATTGAGAGCATCCTTTAGGAAGGAGCCAAAATCCTTCAAGGATTCGGAAGGCGTCGCTTTCGTCAACTCATTGTTAGGCGATTGAATCTGCTGTATTACCGGTGTCTGTACGTTAAACATGGCGTTCTGAATCATGTTTTACTCTCCCTATTAAGTAGTTAGTAGTCCTGGATCTTAGCGACCGATTTCAAGCGCTTTGGAAACCATCGCCTTTGAAGCATTCAGAGCTGTTACATTGGCTTCGTATGAGCGTGTAGCGGAAATCATGTCGACCATTTCTTTCATTATGTCTACATTAGGCATATATACATAGCCATCTTTATCAGCGTCCGGATGACCCGGATTGTACACTGGCTTCAAAGGTGACTGATCTTCCTGAATTTGCGAAACCTTAACGCCAGCGGCGCTTGTACTACTTCCTTCCATTTGAGCCTTCAAAACATCGGCAAAGCCAGATTGGTTCGGCTCCAAAACAACCGTTTTTCTCCGATATGGAATTGCTTGTCCATTCTCTACCTTCGCCCGAGTCGTCTCTGCGTTGGCAATGTTGCTCGATATAACGTCCATCCGCAACCGCTGGGCCGTAAGAGCAGATGCACTAATATCAAAGCCGTTGTTAATCTTCACCTCGTCCTATCTCCCTTCTACCGCTGTTCTCATCATTTTGATGCGCTCATTAATTTCTTGGATGTAGGTATTATATCTTAGTTGATTTTCAGCCATAAGACTCATTTCTCTGTCTATATCTACGTTGTTCATGTTGTTATTCATGACCGAGTACCCATCTTTGATAACTTCGGCATCAGGAATGGAGTTCACAGGTCCTATTTGAAAATGTCTTGAATTGGTTACTTTTCCACGTAATGGCGTAACATCACCGCCCATTTGCTGCTGAAGCAGTTCTTCAAATGAAACCTCCGAACGCTTAAAATACGGGGTGTCCGCATTGGAAATATTATCGGCCATCACACGTTGTCTCGTATTGGCCGCCTGTACACCTGCCTGAAGCTTTTGAAAGCTTATATCACCCAGCAGATTCATTTAGCTCCTCCCTCCAGCGTCTACTCCAAAGTAAGATTCAATAAAACAAGATTTTTCACTTTTTTTCGACAATAAAATTTCATAATTATACATTTCTTTTAGGTCTTAAGTAGAAAATCTTAACTTTCTGTCATATATTCTAAGTTTCGTAGAGTTGGGACCTAATTACAATAAGAAAAAAGCCCTATCTTTTTTAAAAAAGAGGGCTTTAGATGCATAAAATGTTAAATTTTTCAGGTTTTTTTCAAGGAAATGAATGTTTTCTTAGCACTTTACACCTGTAAAAGATTATACGTCCTACTTTTGGAATAGACAGAAAAATCATCAACTTAACCTGTGTCTAGGACTAAACGACGGTGCAAGATAGTGTTATTCTGGACCACACACCCTATTTTTAGACACTCAGTTCACAAAATATACTGACTAAGGTCCCTGTTTTGGGCAATATCTCCCAGCTTCTCACGCACATATTCCGGGGTGATAATCATACGATCCAATGTAAGCTCTGGTGCTTCAAATGACAGATCCTCCAGCAGCTTCTCTAGGATGGTATGCAAACGCCGTGCGCCGATATTTTCGGTGTTGCGATTAACGGACTCGGCAATACTAGCGATCTCACGGATCGCTTCTGCAGAAAATTCGACTTCTATTTCCTCGGTGCGGAGCAGTTCGGTGTATTGCTTGGTCAGCGCATTTTTAGGCTCCGTCAATATCGACACAAACTCATCCAAGGTCAGACTACTTAGCTCAACCCGGATGGGGAAACGACCTTGAAGCTCTGGGATCAGGTCTGATGGTTTAGCCACATGAAAAGCCCCTGCAGCAATAAACAGAATGTAATCTGTTCTTACCGGGCCGTATTTGGTCATAATGGTAGAGCCCTCGACAATAGGTAAAATATCGCGCTGGACTCCTTCTCTCGACACATCAGGGCCACTTCCCTTGCCTTGGCTGGCAATCTTATCTATTTCATCAATAAAAATAATACCCGATTGCTCAGCACGCTTCACAGACTCCTGAATCACATCATCCATATCGATCAACTTGGCTGCTTCATCTTGAATCAGTACCTTGCGGGCTTCCTTGATTGGTAGCTTGCGCTTCTTTGTCCGCTTAGGCAGGAAACTTCCGAACATCTCCTGCATATTCATACCCATTTGTTCATTCCCTTGCCCAGCAAACATATCGAGCATATTGGGTGCGGTATCCTCCACATCAATCTCTATGACATCATCCTCAAGCTTACCGGACAACAGATCAAATTTAACCTTTCGTCGCTTCTCTGCTAAGGTTCCATCCTGTTGTGGAGGTTCTTCTTCTACCGAAGTCCCTGTGTTATTGCCAAACAGCATTTCAAAAGGATTGCGTTGCGATTTATTTGATTTTTCTGCAGGTACAAGGATATTGACAATCCGTTCATTTGCCATGTCCTCCGCTTTGTCTTTCACATTCTCTGTCCGTTCCGACTTGACGATACGGATAGAGGTTTCCATCAGATCCCGCACCATGGATTCCACATCACGACCAACGTAACCCACTTCTGTAAATTTGGTCGCCTCTACCTTGACAAAAGGAGCCCCCACAAGCCGTGCAAGTCTACGTGCAATTTCAGTTTTACCCACACCTGTCGGTCCAATCATCAAAATGTTTTTAGGCACAATTTCATCTCGAATATCATCCGGCAGTTTACTACGCCGATAACGGTTGCGCAAGGCAACAGCAACAGATTTTTTAGCTTCCTTTTGTCCGACAATATACTTATCCAGCTCGGATACCACTTGTCTGGGCGTCAACGATTGATTATTCATTTTGCATTCCTCCACCCTTGAATACTCAGAGCCGATTTACAATTCTTCCACGATAATCTGACTGTTCGTATACACGCATATTTCCGAAGCAACCTCTAACGCTTCCCGTGCCATGTCCTTTGCTTCCATACCAGAGCCATGACGTTTGAAAGCACGGGCAGCTGCCAAAGCAAAATTACCCCCCGAGCCAATGGCCAACACATCATCGTCGGGTTCAATAATTTCTCCGCCTCCAGAAATGAGTAACATCCCGGATGAGTCCATCACAATCATCAGTGCTTCCAGCTTGCGTAGTACACGATCCTGCCGCCAGTCCTTAGCCAGTTCTACAGCTGCTCTTTGAAGATTGCCGTGATGTTCCTCCAGCTTATTTTCAAACTTTTCAAACAATGTGATAGCATCGGCCACCGAACCCGCAAATCCCGCAACGACCTGACCACGATACAACCTGCGCACTTTTTTAGCCGTCTGCTTCATCACAACACTGTTGCCGAACGTTACCTGCCCATCACCCGCAATAGCACCTTTGCCATTATGGCGTACAGCACAGATGGTGGTAGCATGAAAGGACATATCCATAACGCGCTCCTCCTTTTCCTTCATCCTTATGCCTGTACTTCTGTTGACATAACTCCCGTTTGGTTGATATAACCGCGTAAACTTTCCAACGCGCGATTAGCGAGAGCTTCATTCTTTTCCTTTTTGTTACGAATGCGAGTCTCCAGCTTTGGAAGCAGACCAAAGTTTGCATTCATCGGTTGGAAATGTTTGAAATCAGCAGTTGTAATGTATCGTGCCATGCTGCCTAGTGTCGTTTCCGCAGGAAATACAAACATTTCCTGCTCACGTGCTGCTCGTGCTGCATTTATACCGGCCAGCAAACCTGAGGCCGCCGACTCTACATAACCCTCTACACCAGTCATTTGTCCGGCAAAGAACAGATTACTTCTTCCTTTGAACTGATAAGTTGGGTGAAGCTGCTGGGGAGAATTAATAAAGGTATTACGATGCATCACGCCGTAACGTACAAATTCTGCCTCTTCGAGTCCCGGAATCATTGAAAACACACGCTTTTGCTCCCCCCATTTGAGGTGAGTCTGGAAACCAACCAGGTTATATAGCGTACCTGCAGCATTGTCTTGTCGAAGCTGAACAACTGCATAGGGTAGTTCTCCTGTATGGGGATTTACGAGACCTACAGGTTTCATTGGTCCGAACAATGCCGTTTGTTTCCCGCGCTGCATCATTACTTCGATAGGCATACATCCTTCGAAGTAGATTTCTTTTTCGAATTCCTTGACTTGTGCCACCTCAGCAGTAATCAAAGCCTCATAGAAAGCATCGAATTCCGCTTCGTTCATCGGACAATTTAAGTAAGCAGCTTCTCCTTTATCATAACGGGAAGCCAGATAAACCTTGCTCATATCGATGGAGTCCTTCTCTACAATCGGAGCTGCCGCATCGTAGAAATAAAAATACTCCTCTCCCATCAGCGTTTTGATCTGTTCTGACAAAGCTGGAGAAGTTAATGGTCCCGTGGCAACGACCACGATACCGTCCTGCGGGAGTTCTTGAAGTTCTTCATTAACGACCTCGATCAAAGGATGTTGATGAAGCGTATCTGTAATATGACCGGAAAATCCATCACGATCCACTGCCAATGCCCCACCAGCTGGAACAGCATGGCGATCTGCCGCACTCAGAACCAAAGAGTTAAGTATTCTCATTTCTTCCTTCAATACGCCTACTGCATTCGTCATACCGTTTGCGCGCAAGGAATTACTACATACAAGTTCGGCAAATTTATCTGTATGATGTGCGGGTGTTTTTACAACCGGTCTCATCTCATATAACTTAACTGGCACTCCACGGCTTGCAATTTGCCAGGCAGCTTCGCTGCCCGCCAAACCTGCTCCGATGACCGTTACCTTTTGTAGTTCACTCACTTTTAAATCCCCCTGCTATCTTTGTTCTTAAGAAGTCTCTACACTCTCATCGCTCTCTTCCAGCATTTCGCTGTGATCGCAGACGGTGCAGTTGAGCTTCGTCCCCTGTTTAGTACGTTTTTCGACCATTAGGCCACTGCAACTTGGACAAGGCTTAATGGACGGTTTATCCCAGGATACAAAATCACATTCTGGGTAGCGGTCACATCCGTAAAAGACACGTCCTTTTTTACTTCGTCGTTCGACGACATGTCCCTCACCGCATGTAGGACAATTCATCCCGATATCCTTGACAATTGGCTTGGTGTTACGGCAATCCGGGAAGGCAGAGCAGGCCAGAAATTTACCAAAGCGGCCTAGCTTATATACCATTTGACTGCCACACTTGTCACAGATGACGTCGGATACTTCATCCTTGATTTCAATTTCTTTCATTTCTTCTTCAGCCACTTCCAGGCGCTTTTCGAATGACTCGTAGAAGTCGCTCAACACCTTGACCCAATCACCTTCGCCCTCTTCGACGTGGTCAAGATCACCTTCCATATTCGCTGTAAATTCTACATTCAGAATCTCTGGAAAAAATTCTTCCATCTGCTCAATGACCAACTCTCCCAGCTCGGTAGGGAAGAATTTCTTCTCCTCAATAGCAACGTAACCGCGCTTCTGAATGGTTTCCAGGGTCGGTGCATACGTACTCGGGCGTCCTATACCCAATTCCTCCAGTGTCTTCACCAGTCGTGCTTCCGTATAACGAGGAGGCGGTTGTGTAAAATGCTGCTTTGGTTCAACAGATTCCTTTTTCAGCTTATCGCCCGGCTGAAGTGGGGGCAACAGCTTATCTTCTTCGGTTTTACCGTCGTCATTCCCCTCCACATACACTTTCATGAAGCCTGGAAAGCGAACCTTCGAACCGGCTGCCCGGAATATCGTCTCGCCTGCTTCAATATCAACCGACAAAGTATCCATAATAGCGGAAGCCATCTGACTCGCCATAAAACGTTCCCATATCAGTTTGTACAATCGGAACTGATCTCTACTCATAAAAGGCTTAACGGTTTCCGGCTCACGCAAGGCGGAGGTTGGACGAATCGCTTCATGCGCATCCTGAGCATTAGCCGATTTTTTCGAATACTGACGAGGACTTTCAGGCACAAAATCTTCGCCATATTTTTGAATAATAACTTCTTTCGCTTCCTCTTGAGCCGAAGTGGCGATTCGTGTGGAATCCGTACGCATATACGTAATCAGACCCACAGTCCCTTCTTTACCTAGATCCACACCCTCATACAGCTGCTGCGCTACAGACATCGTTTTAGAGGCCCGAAAGTTGAGCTTTCGAGCCGCCTCTTGCTGCAAGGAACTTGTTGTGAATGGAGGAGACGGATTGCGTAAACGCTCCTTCTCTTTCACATCGCGCACCTTGTAAGACGATTTTCCGATAGCATTCAGCACTTCTTGTACATCCGCTTCGCTGGAGAGCTCTTTCTTTTCACCGCGCAGCTTATGGAATTTCGCTTCAAAAGTGCTGTCTTTAATAGCTAGTTTAGCTGTGATCGTCCAGTATTCTTCCGGTACAAACTCATTGATCTCGTTTTCCCGGTCCAAAATAATTTTCACTGCAACCGACTGTACACGCCCAGCTGATAGACCCTTCTTTACCTTTTTCCAGAGCAATGGACTAATTTTGTAGCCGACAAGTCGATCCAATATCCGTCGTGCCTGCTGCGCATTAACCAAATCCATATTGATCTTGCGTGGGGTCTTAAAAGCATCTTTGACAGCCTGCTTCGTTATTTCATTAAACACCACACGACAATCCGCCGTATCGTCCAGTTCCAGCGCATGCGCCAGATGCCAGGCAATAGCCTCACCTTCGCGATCCGGGTCAGCCGCCAGATATACTTTTTTCACTTTTTTCCGGGCATCCTTTAACTCTTTTAGAATAGAGCCTTTACCTCGAATGGTAATATATTTGGGATTAAAATCATTTTCGACCTCTACGCCGATCTGGCTCTTAGGTAAATCCCTGATATGACCCATGGAAGCCTTGACGATATATTTGCTGCCTAAGTATTTGCCGATCGTCTTCGCCTTGGAAGGCGATTCCACGATGACGAGTGAATCCGCCATAGGCTCTTCCTCCTCTCAATTACACACATGAATATGATAGACTTCCTGAAATGTGGTAAGCTATAGTTCGTTAGTACGAGCTATAAATTCAACACATTTCAGGAAGTGGGGAAAGTAGGAATCCGCGATGCGGATAAACGCCATATTTCCCTCCAGCTATGTTTAAAATTGAATTTTGCGCATTTACTAACTAAGGATTTGACAAAAACAACTACTAAATAAGCTTGTATTTTGTGCCCGCTAGCTGAGCGATCCTTTTTTTTATGATTAACGATAACAGAACTGCGTGTAAAAGTCCAAAATCCCATGCCGTAGCATCAATCAGTTCATCCAGTGTCATGGTTCCTTGTTCCAGCAGCACCACTATACGCTTTTCCTCAGAAGTCTCACTTTCTGATGCTTTAGAGACCTTCTTAAGATTAAGACTCTGTTCTCTATTGTATGAAGAAACCTGCCTTGTACGCAAATCTGCTTCATACTCCTCAATAATATCCGAAGCTTCAGTGACCGTTTTGGCTCCTTGCTTAATCAAGTTCAGCGTACCTTTACTCTTCGGTGACGTAATGGGTCCAGGAACAGCAAACACATCTCGATTTGCCTCCAGCGCAGCATCCGCTGTAATTAAGGAACCGCTTCTAGCGTCTGCTTCAACAACGAGTGTCCCCTTCGTTAAACCGGCAATAATGCGATTACGTTGCGGAAACATTCCGGGATGTGACCTCGTACCTGGAGGATACTCCGATACAATCAGGCCTTTACTAGCCATCTCTGCAAACAAAGAGGCATTTTGGGGAGGATAAATTTGATCAATCGCTGTTCCAAGCACACCAATCGTATTTCCTCCCCGGCGCAGGGCTGTTTCGTGACAAATACTGTCAATCCCTCTCGCTAATCCACTAACCACTGTAATCCCTGCATTACATAATTCCTCTGTTAGTATCTCCGCTGCTCTACGACCATACGCAGTAGGAACACGAGTTCCTACCATGGCTACAGAACATGTGTGCAAAAGCGATTGATCCCCTTTTGTATACATTACCCAAGGTGGGTCAACTGTTTCCTTCATTAATAGGGGGTAATCTTCGTCCACATAAGTTACCATACCAATATCACTGGATTGAAGTCGCTGATATCGTTCATGCACCCATTCTTCATCGTAACAGTGTGCCGCAATGCGTGCCTGGGTGGGACTTAAGCCTATCTCAATCCACTTTTGTTCGCTAAAATGCAGTAGCTCATGCAAACGAACTTCACTCGACCAAATACGCTGAATTGTTCTTCTTCCGATTCCCTCTAACTCATGTAGACCTAATAAAAGCCATCTTTCTTCCAAACTGTGGTTCCCCCATTCATGGAAGAGTGAACCCTTCCTTATTTTGTGGCACAATGAATCATTTTGCAAGCGTTTCCCTGATAAGCCTGTCTCAACGCAAAAAAAAGCAACCTTTTCATCCCCTGTTTCAGAAGATAAAAAGGTTGCTTACCTTTCTTTCATTATACACTAGCCAGCAGTAAATTTCGATGCTGATTTACAGCCTGTATATTAATGAAGAAACACGATTTAATGTGTCGTACACAAATTCAAAATACCACGTGCTTCCAACACACTTACCAGTGTCGAGCCCATCTCGGAAGGAGTCGGTGCCACCTTGATCCCACAGGCTTCAAGCGTAGCAATCTTCTCTTTTGCCGTTCCTTTTCCGCCAGAAATAATGGCACCTGCATGCCCCATCCGTTTGCCTGGAGGCGCAGTCACCCCACCGATAAAACCAACGACTGGCTTCGTCATATTGTCCCTGATCCACTCGGCAGCCTCTTCCTCGGCTGTACCACCGATTTCTCCGATCATAATGACAGCGTGAGTGTTGGGGTCCTCATTAAAGCGATGTAAAATATCAATGAATTCTGAACCTTTAACAGGGTCACCGCCAATACCAACCGCTGAAGATTGACCTATACCTCGAGTGGTTAACTGATGCACTGCCTCGTAGGTCAAAGTACCACTACGTGACACAACACCTACATGACCTGGCAGATGAATGTAACCTGGCATGATACCAATCTTGCACTCTCCTGGCGTAATAACACCCGGACAGTTAGGGCCAATCAGAACAGTCTTTTTGCCTTCCATAAAACGTTTGACCTTGATCATATCAAGTACCGGAATCCCCTCTGTGATACAAATCACGAGGTCCAGTTCTGCATCCACAGCCTCCAAAATGGAATCCGCTGCGAAAGCCGGCGGCACGTAAATAACGCTAGCAGTGGCACCCGTAGCTTCCTTAGCTTCGCTTACTGTGTTAAACACTGGCAGTTTGACCTGTTGTCCGTTCTCCAGTGTAATTTCCACCTCGGTGCCTCCCTTACCTGGAGAGGTGCCACCTACCATCTGTGTACCGTAATCAAGTGCACCTTTGGCATGGAACAACGCCGTTTTTCCCGTAATCCCCTGTGTAATCACCTTTGTATGCTTATCGACCAAAATACTCACGATCTTCACATCCCCTATCGTTTATTCGGCATATCGGAATGCAAACAGGCTATTGAACAAGTTCAACGATTTTTTGGGCACCATCCGCCATGGAATCGGCTGCCACAATATTCAAACCGGATTCCGCTAAAATCTGTTTGCCGAGCTCAACATTCGTTCCTTCAAGACGGACAACAAGCGGGCGAGTCAGCCCCAACTGTTTGGCAGCCTCCACGACGCCGTTCGCAATGATGTCACACTGCATAATCCCGCCGAAAATGTTGACGAAAATACCTTCTACCTTCGGATCGGACAAAATGATTTTGAACGCTTCGGTTACCTTTTCCGTCGTTGCACCGCCTCCAACATCTAGGAAATTGGCCGGATCGCCACCGTAATATTTGATAATATCCATCGTGGCCATCGCCAAACCCGCACCATTGACCATACAGCCGATATTTCCGTCCAAAGCGATGTAGCTTAGATCATATTTAGATGCCTCAATTTCCTTCTCATCCTCTTCATCCAAATCACGCAATTCCAAAATATCCTTGTGACGGAACAACGCATTAGAATCAAAATTCAATTTGGCATCCAGCGCCAGTACATTCCCATCACCCGTAACAACTAGGGGATTAATTTCTGCAATCGAACAGTCCTTGTCCACAAAAGCTTCGTAAAGCGCCAGCATAAACTTAACTGCTTTATTTACCAGCTCATTGGGGATATTAATCTCATACGCCAGCTTACGAGCTTGATACACCTGAAGCCCAATTGCTGGATCAACAACTGCTTTAAAAATCTTCTCCGGAGTAGCCGCAGCCACCTCTTCGATTTCCGTACCGCCTTCTTCGGAGGCCATCATCACGATGCGTCCAGTCGCACGATCCACGACAACACCTACGTAATATTCTTTGCGAATATCACAGCCTTCCTCAATCAAAAGGCGTTTGACCTCTTTACCTTCAGGTCCGGTCTGATGTGTCACTAGCACCTTACCCAAAATTTCAGAAGCAAAAGTCCGCACCTCATCCAAGCCTTTGGCAACTTTTACGCCACCCGCTTTACCGCGTCCACCAGCATGAATTTGTGCTTTTACGACCGTAACAGCGCTTCCAAGCGATTCTGCTGCCGCAACGGCTTCTTCCACCGTATAGGCGACCTTGCCGTTCGGTACAGCCACTCCGTACTGCTTTAACACTTCTTTACCCTGATATTCATGGATATTCATTCTGGAATCCTCCTATCAACATGACTGCAACAAGGGCGGTTCACAAGGAAATCTATACTAAACCTACATCATTGTAACATGTTTTTAAAACGCTTTCCTTATAATTTAACCTCATGAATTACAGTATTTTGATATCATTATCATTCCCAAAATCGAATGTTTGGATATTATTGGATATTTATTTTTAATACAAATTCACACAAAAAAGCACCTCCACAAAATGGGATTACCTAATCCACAACGAGAGGCACTTTATGTCATTAGACTTAAAAGGCATTTTTCCTTTCAGTTAAGAACAACTCATGCCGTAAAATTCGCAAGAGCAACTGAAAGTACCTGCTATGATTTTTCAATTTGTACATTCGCTAGATGAACACGATCGAGCAGATCATTGAACTCAAGCAGAAGCGACTCAAATTGATCATGAGTCATACTTGTTTTTTCCTGTATACATCCTGGTACAGACAGGGCTTTATCCCGCAACGCTCTTCCCTCTGTCGTCAAAGAAATCAGCACCTTACGCTCATCTTGAGTGGAACGCTTTCGATCGATCAACCCGGCGTTCTGCAACCTCTTTAATAGTGGAGTTAGTGTGCCGGAATCCAAATATAACGCCTCACCTAATTCCTTCACTGTACACTCTTCACGCTCCCAAAGCACGATAAGCACCAAATATTGCGAGTACGTCACACCAAGCTTTTCCAGATAAGGCTGGTACAACTTTGTAATTTCTCTGGAGCATGCATATATGGCAAAGCATAACTGATTATCAAGTTTCAATGCTGCATCTTTATTAGAGTTGTTTTCCATGCTGTCTAATCACCTACTTTCGTCATTATTTTAGCACATTATATAACAAAATACATTCTAATTGCCTAAAATACTTTACAAACAATAATTATTTTGTTAAATTAAATTGTGTAAAATATAATTTGAGCGAGAGGCAGTGATTTAATTATGATGACCATTCAACAAAAAATGTATGAAACAACAGTAAAAGCGGTTGGTGGACGTAACGGATCTATCGAGTCTTCTTCTCCTGAACTTCGTTTAAATATTGATACTCCAAAAGAAATGGGTGGCGCTGGTGGTGCGGGTACAAATCCAGAGCAACTGTTCGCAGCAGGCTATTCTGCTTGCTTTGATAGTGCTTTAAATATGGTTGCTCGCATGCAGCGTGTAAAACATGAAGGTACCGAAGTCACAGCTACGGTCCATTTTGGCAAAGTCGAAGACGGCGGCTTCGGAATCAGCGTAAACCTTGACGTGCTGGTTAAAGGCGTTGATCATGAAACTGCGGTAAAACTGGTAGAAGGCGCACATGAACAATGTCCATACTCCCGCGCTACCCGCGGTAATATTGAAGTGAAGCTGAACGTTTTGTAACTTAGAGATAGAATAAATTTCACAACAGCCCCTTAACCGTATTGGTCAACGGGCTTGTTGTTTTTCCATCAAGTAACATGGGAGATGATGCATAATCGTATATACGAAAGTGATATACCCATAGTATAATCACTATTGTCATAATCTTTTTTGCTTCTCCAGGTCTTTTTGCCTGGAGCTTTTTTTTGTCCTTTTTTCCGTTTTTCCATTCTCTCGCATATTTTTCTTAGAAGTACTTTTTCATAAAAATGATCGTGCGGTAACTGTTAATTCTATCGTCTTTTTACATTTCAGAAAAATTTACATTTGCTTTATCCAGATGGCGATATTGAATAGCTTCAGCCACATGTGAAGTCGTAATTTTCTCTGACTCATGTAAGTCTGCAATGGTGCGGGACAACTTGAGAATTCGATCATACGCACGCATGCTTAAACCAAGTGCATCCATGGTCTGTTCAAGTAGCTCTGCTGCATTTTGTTCCAATACCGCATAATTACGCAGCATCTGACCGGACAGCTCACTATTCCATGAAAAAGGAAGCTTGCTGTATCTGCGGATTTGTATTGCTCTAGCAGCCAACACCTGCTTTCTCATGTCAGCAGATGACAGTGATTCTTTTTCCTCTCGCCAATCCTTTGGTTGTGAGACCTCAAGCTGAAGATCAATTCGATCCAGCAATGGACCGGAAATACGTGAACGGTATCGAGCTACTGCTGCAGGTGAACAGGTACAGCGATGATGTTCCGTGTTATTGCCGAAAAAGCCACAGTGACACGGATTTAAAGAAGCTGCAAGTAAAAAATGCGCCGGATACCTAAACACTGCACGTGAACGACTGATTGTAACATGATGGTCTTCCAAAGGTTGCCGCAGCACTTCTAGCACATGACGGTTAAACTCAGGCAACTCATCCAGAAATAAAATTCCTCGGTGTGCAAGACTGATTTCTCCTGGTTTGGGTATGCCTCCTCCGCCCACCAATCCAGCAGCAGAGATTGTATGATGAGGCGCACGGAAGGGACGAACATGCATGAGATGAGGCGATGACTCCTTCCATTTTCCTGCTGCGCTGTATACCTTGGTCACTTCTAACGACTCCTTTTCAGTCAAAGGCGGCAGGATAGAGGGTAATCTGCGGATGAGCATCGTTTTTCCAGCACCCGGCGGCCCCATAAGAAGAATATTATGCATTCCTGCTGCAGCGATAACTAACGCACGTTTGGCGTGTAGCTGACCCAGCACATCACTGTAATCCTCCATATTACTGGTGAGCCCTTCTTGCTCACACAACGGCACATGCTCTCCTCGGGATAAATGGTCATAGGAACGAATTATGACTTGTTTACTGGCAGTACAATTTTGATCGGTCACTTGGCCGTCTGGGATGCCTTGTGCATGATCATTAACCGGGATAAGATCCGCCAGATGACGTATAGCGTAAATACGTATATCCGTAATTAGACGAGCCTCGCTTGCGTTTTCCTGAGGAATCAGCACGGAATCGAATCCCTCTCGCTTGGCTAGATCAACCATGGACAACACCCCATTCACAGGGCGAATGCTACCATCCAACGCCAGCTCGCCAATAAACAGCGTTCGTTCCCCCACTGGTAAAACAACCTGCTCACTGGTTGTCAGCAAGCCTAAAGCGATCGCAAGATCGAAAGATGAGCCTTCCTTACGCAAATCAGCAGGAGCTAAGTTAATCGTGACACGCTGGGACGGATATTTGAAACCACAATTTTTGATTGCTGCTCTCACACGCTCTACTGCCTCTCGAATCGCTGAATCCGGCAATCCGATAATCGCGGTCTGAGGCAAGCCATTGGACAAATCAGTCTCAACTTCGATCAGAACGCCATCTATCCCATATAGACAAGCTCCATGTAATTTTCCATACATACCAAAAAAGCACCTCTCCTCATATTGAAATGTCCCTCTCGGGAATCATTGCCTATATGAAAAAAGGTGCTTCCAAATTTTCATTTATTGCAAATATAATGTTCTAAACTTAGCTCTCAACCCTAATTTCAAACCCTCAACTAAGCTTATCTGACGACAGATTATTTGTCAATTAAGGTTATTATCAGCTGCTGGAGTACGTGGTCTTAATTACGGGGCTCGTCCAAAATCAAGTTTGGACAGCACTTCAACCAGCACAGCATCCTACTGAGCAGGAACACCATGTTCTTTGGTTTTTTCTAAAATGCTATCCACAATACGGACGCTCCCCTTGGCAACGACGATCGGTGCTTCGCTCTCACCAGGCGTATATTTAAGGGCGACCGCCTTCTTCATGGAAGGAGAAAGCGGTTCCAAGGGCTCTTTCATATTTTAAGATCGACTCCTTTTCAGTCAAAGGCGGCAGGATAGAGGGCAACCTGCGGATGAGCATCGTTTTTCCAGCAACCGGCGGTCCGATAAGAAGGATATTATATTTGTGATTATCTTAAAAATCCATAAATAATATCAATTTAAACTTTATCAGGAACGATGTATTGTCGAGTTTACTTTCCACGATGATGTAACTCTAAAAAGAAGACAAGTAAGCCGTCTCCCTTTGGGTAGGCGCGAAGAGGAGAAGCCGAAGGCTTGACGAGCGTTTCCTATTGCCGTCGTAGGCGGGAGTACTGCTTCCATTCTTTATTGATATACTTTATCCTAAGTATAGGATGGATCATCATGGATAACCTGCGATCCCTGATAGATAAGTCTGATGAGAAATTGCAGGAGCAAAAAAAAACCTGAGATGTCAGGTTTTTTTTGCTCTGTGCGTTGCCGCGAATTCGACATTTTATTTTCGCGTAGTGGCGGTAGTTTTCAGTTTTCACTCGTGAGGAAGTGCGTTCAGCAGGTCTGAACGATTAAAAAACCACGACTGAAAGTCGTATATTGAGGGGACTACCCCAGCCAGTATTCCCACGTACAATTACTATACCGTCGTCATGCGGAACGACGTTATGGATCGTCATGGTAGCAGCTCCTTGAAACGGCTTAACTTGACCGCCAAAAATACCAATTTCCGTGATCGAGACAAGTACCCTACTTGAGGAATTAACAAACCCAGCCAGGTTCAAGCGACTTTGGAACAAATGCGGACCTACATTGTTGAGACTAAAAATGAATGCGGTACCTGCTTTAGTTCTTAGGCGACGCGTAGGTTTCAGAATTTTTCTAGAAGAATTTACTTTTCCCATTCGAATCAACTTCCCTTCTTTTGTAATAATATAGAATATGCTAGTTTTTATAGAATCGAAACAGACAAATAGATTGGAAAAAATGACCATCTTTATCAGTAGGCAATAAAAAAAGCCCTCACGATGTCAGGGCTATGGTCGTAAACTTGATTGGAGTGAGCGAACGAAAAACGAAGGAGAGCTGCACGATTGGAGAAGATCTGCTGACCGTAAATTTGACGCTTTTATGAATCAGCAGAATATTATGCATTCCCGCTACAGCGATGACTAACGCACGTTTGGCGTATAACTGACCCAGCACATCGCTGTAATCCTCCATATTACTGGCTAGTTCTTCTTGCTCGTACAACGCTATATGCTCCCCTCGGGATAAATGGTCATAGGAACGGATTATGACTTGCTTACTGCAGTACAATTTTGATCGGTCACTTGGCCGTCTGGGATGCCTTGTGCATGATCATTAACCGGGATAAGATCCACCAGATGGCGTATGACATATAGCGTAAATACGTATATCTGTAATTAGACGAGCCTCGCTTGCGTTTTCCTGAGGAAGCAGCACGGATCGAATCCCTCTCGCTTGGCCAGATCAACCATAGACAAACCCCAATTTACAGGACGAATGCTGCCATCTAGCGCCAGCTCGCCAATAATAAACAGCGTTCGTTCCCCCACTGGTAAAACAACCTGCTCACTGGTTGTCAGCAAGCCTAAAGCGATCGCAAGATCAAAAGATGAGCCTTCCTTACGCAAATCTGCAGGAGCTAAGTTAATCGTGACTCGCTGGGACGGATATTTGAAACCGCAATTTTTGATTGCTGCTCTCACACGCTCTACTGCCTCTCGAATCGCTGAATCCGGCAATCCGATAATCGCGGTTTGAGGCAAGCCATTGGACAAATCAGTCTCAACTTCGATCAGAACGCCATCTATCCCATACAGACAAGCTCCATGTAATTTTCCATACATACCAAAAAAGCACCTCTCCTCATATTGAAATGTCCCGCTCGGGAATCATTGCCTATATGAAAAAAGGTGCTTCCAAATTTTCATTTATTGCAAATATAATGTTCTAAACTTAGCTCTCCACCCTAATTTCAAACCCTCAACTAAGCTTATCTGACGACAGATTATTTGTCAATTAAGGTTAGCTTATCGGCTACTGGAGTACGTGGTCTTGATTCCGGGATAACATCAGGATAGCCTGCATATATCATTCCAATTACCTTCTCACCTGGTTGAATTCCCAAGCAATTACGGAACTTAGGCGAATACAGAAATGGTTTTGTCACCCAAAACGTTCCGATTCCTTTGCTCCATGCAGCAAGCATAAAGTTCTGTACAAGCGCGCTGACCGCTGCAAAATCTTCATCCCAAACCGCTTGACGCGGGTCTTCTTCCATCACCACTACAAGCTGTATCGGGTTGTGTAAAATCCCGCTTTCAAACTTGTTATCCTTACCGATATCAGCGGCAATTGCCTCTGCAAGCTTTTTGCGTCCATCACCAGCAAACAACAGAAAGCGCCAAGGTTCACGCATTTTATGATTAGGAGCCCATACCGCGACGTCCAGCAGTTCTTTAATCGTATCTACCCGAATAGAGTCGGGTTTGAATCGTTTAATCGTCCGGCGTTCCTGAATTACATCTATGACATGTTCACTAAAGGTATGCTTTGTCACGTAAATCCTCCTTCACAGGTACAACGACTAGATTAGATATTCATTATAGAATTAAAATGATAACTATTCTCAGTAAAATATACCTGCAGCTTTCCTTTCTGTCAACCTGTACATATGAATTCACTCATGCGCTCCAACCTTCGTAAAAGTTCTTACTCTTTTAAAATGCATCTATAAAATGGTCCGTAACAACAGCCGTTTCATCAGATAATCGTACAGAAATCATATCGAAACGGATTGGAGCATCTCCAATTCCGTTCATATGCAAGTATACTACGGCTGTTTGGCGAACCTGGGTTATTTTACGTGCGGTAACTGATTCAGCTGGTGTTCCATATTTGGAGCTACTTCGGCTACGTACTTCAATAAACACGAGTATGTGCTCTTGCTTGGCAATGAGATCTATTTCCCCGCTGCGGCATCGCCAATTGCGCTCCAGGATACGATAACCCAGGTTTTCTAAAAACAAAGCCGCAGCCTCTTCGCCCATCACTCCTTTGGCTTTCCGTTGATCCTTGCCTCTCGTCTTCATGTCATGCCCCATCACCAGTCATCTCTTGGAGCAAGCCGATCCATTTGATATATATAGGTTAGCACCTCCGCTACCAACTGATAGAGCTCAGCAGGGATTTGCTCGTCCAAATCAAGTTTGGACAGTACTTCAACCAGCGCAGCATCCTCCTGAACAGGAACACCATGCTCTTTGGCTTTTTCTAAAATACTGTCCGCAATACGGCCGCTCCCCTTGGCAATGACAATCGGCGCTTCGCTCTCACCAGGCGTATATTTAAGGGCGACCGCCTTCTTCATGGAAGGTGAAGGAGGCTCCAAGGGCTCTTTCATATTTTAAGATCGACTCCTTTGTACGGTTGAGGCACATAGCTTTGTACCTCGGAAGAGGTGGGGCTGCTCTGTTCAGTCCTTATGGGCATAGGCTCGGTTCGCAGCGTTAGAAGTTGGTAGCCTAGCGACTCCAGCGCGGTGTGAATGGAGTCACGTCCACTGGCTAGCAGCGAAGCCGCCCAAGCCTGATCATTATGAAGCTTGAGACTTACAATCCGATCTACAACCTGCACATCCACCAGCGTCGGACCAAGCCCTTTCATGTCCAAATCAAACCAAAGACGACAGTTGGAAGCATCCAGTTCTCCGCGCTTGCCGCGGCGGGACTGAATCTGGATTGTAGCTGTTTCACGACCATCCGGTCCAATGAACGGTATAAACATGTGGACTTGTGCAAAAGGCGCCGTTCGGTCTGTATTGAGCAGTAGCTGCTGACCTGTCAGGTGCTGTACAACCTGCTGTGCCGCATCTTTCAAAGCAGGCGGCAGGCCGTCACTGCTCATTAGTTGGAGCAGCGCTCCTTTAACCGTGTCTGCGGCCGCTGACACGGAGTCGTCTGCCGTAGACGCTAATCCCGGCAGCGTCTGCGGTACTCCCTCGGGCGGCTCCGTACGTGCCCCCGTCCCTTGTGCGAGCTGCGCAGTCGAGCGGTGTACTTGCTGCTCGTGCTCTGCACCGAGCAGCTTCAGTATACGCCCTACCCACGGGTCCTCCGTAGGGCTGAGCTGCGTGCTGGGCTTCGCTGACTGTGTAGCAACGGCATCCGCAGTCCGCGAAGCCCCAACCGCTGGCTGCGCTCCCTCTCCCGTGGACTGATCTGGCGCAGCCGAGCTCAGTTCAGGCGGCACTGCTGCGCGCAGTTCTTGCAGCAGGAGACGCAGCCGCTGGATCGGCGCCTCTAGCGTAGCCGAATTGCCTGCCGCGGAGGGCGGCGCAGAGCCAGCAGCTTGCTGTGCAGACGGACGGTCTGCCGTGACTGCGTTTAAGGCAGACTTCGTTCCCGTAGGCTCTGCCGTGGCCGGAGCTGGAGCACCATCGGCATCCTTAAGCTGCGTACCTGCCGCAGTAGCTTGCTGTTGTTGCTCGGCCTTGACGCGGGAGCCATTTAATGCATCAGCAGCGCCTGATTTAGGCGCATTTGCACCAGCGTCCAATACCACTGTCGCTCCTCGTCCGCTACCTGCTTTCGGTTCTTCTGAAGCAGTCCCGTTGGCTGCAATTGCGGTAGATCCCGCCGGAGTATCCGAATCTGTAGCCAAAACACTCGCTTCGCTCACTGTAGCAGCGAGATTTGCTGCCTGAGTCCCTTTTAATAATTCCTTGCCGCCCATGGCTTGTTGTCCCGTTTCTGCCTGCTTTGCAGTGGCAGAGGCAGAAGCATCCTTCGACAATGTAAGTGCTTGGCCTTCCTGTCCATCTGCAATCACCACAGAAGAAGTACCTGTTGGACTAGCTGACGTTCGGTCAGCGCTTTTTATTGTTGCTTCTCCTACTGAACGGTCAGTGGGCGTTCCCTGTCCTTGCTGCTTTAACACCGCTTCAAGTTCTTGCTCCAATGATGACAACAGATCATTTAAAGGAGGCCCAAACATCGTTTGACGCAATCCATTTATGCTTTCGGCCGTTAATGGAAGTCCCCGCTGAAAGGCAACTGCCGCTGCCTGCACAAACGTTCCCAATTGTACATTGCCGCTTTGCTTCGACAAGGCTTCTTGTAAAGAAGCCGCATTTTCCGATGTCAACGGCACACCATTCTTTAGCATTGCCTGTATAAGCTCCCTATTTTGAGCTGTATCCGGCAGTCCTACCGATTCCAATACGTCTGTCAGCGCTACGGTTTGCTGTGGCGTATTGGCTGCATCATTCAGAGGCTTAAGTACAGTCATTCCGTTGGAAGAAGCCGGTTGTACCTGCAACGTTGCAGTCTGTCCAGGTTGAAGAGGGGTCTCCAGCTTTGCCCTGACTTGAGAACCCTGTATTTGCAATACAGCCTCGTCGCCGTCCTCAGACACCTTTAATACGACTCCTCTTACGACCTGGCCTGGCTGCATATCAAGTTTTTTCGCCTCTCCCGCCTTCACATCTCCAAGTAATCCCCGGAATACAGATCCGATGTTCATATCGCCCCTCCTCTCACTCTCCCCCTATTCAAAAGGGTCTGTAATATTAGATATACTTTATATCGGTATTGTCCTGATTCATAATAAGTATCTACAGATCAAACAACGTCGGTTGCTCGGTCAACAAATTGCCTAAAAAGCTGCGTCTATGCATTTCTGTAGGCCCTAGCGCCAAAATTTGTTCTCTATGCAACTTGGTAGCATAACCTTTATGTATACCAATCCCATATTCCGGATATTTCGCATCCCATTCACCTTTGCATAGCCGATCACGGGTCACCTTGGCAATGATAGAAGCTGCCGCAATAGACTGACTGTTCGCATCTCCCTTAATGATGGATAGCTGAGGAATTGGTACATCTACCTTTTCTGCATCCACAAGTAAATAATCAGGAGACACATGTAAAGCCTCAACCGCCTTTTTCATTGCTAAACGAGCTGCTTGTTTAATATTGATATCATCAATCATCCGCGCGTCTACATAACCAACTCCTACAGCAACCGCCTTCTCCATAATCAGTTCGTAGTAGGCTTCTCTTTTCTTGTCCGTCAATTTTTTGGAATCGTCTACCCCCTCCAATAACTCACCGACTGGTAAAATGACTGCTGCCGCCACAACATCTCCAAACAGACATCCACGCCCTACCTCATCAATACCTGCAATCCGCTCACAAGATTGTTCCCAGCATTTTTTTTCATAGTGCAGCATGTCCTTTACTGCGTTCTCTTTAGCTTCCATATTCAATACCTGCCCATCTTTACGTAGTTTAAGCTTCATTAAATTGCCGTAGCTCTAGCGATTGAATTCAGCTTACCACAGACCTCTACCGTTCAAAACCTTTTTCTATCTACCTTTACATACCAAAAAACCTTCCTCCTCTCCGGAGAGATGGGGAAGGTTCTTCCTTGCCACAAAATGCAGTGATGTATATCAGATGTACCAGCTCTATCAATATGGTGCTTCTAAACTGAATCGTCCCAGCTTCCCTGCACGTAGCTCACGCAAAATAATTTTTGACGCCTTTTCGAGATCTACACGCCCGCCACTAACAATACAGCCACGCTTACGTCCGATAGCCTCCATAACGCTCACAATATCATCTGGATTTTCTGTATCCTCAGGACGTTCGGTAAGCTCAAAACGCTCTGCCATGGTATCCCAATAATATTGGACAAAATATTTTGTCGCGAAAAAGGCAATGTCCTCTACATTTAGAATTTCTTCCTTGATCGCACCTGTAACTGCCAGACGATAGCCGACGTTCTGATCCTCAAACTTAGGCCACAAAATACCTGGTGTATCCAACAACTCAATTTCACCGGTCTTGATCCACTGTTGTGCCTTCGTTACTCCTGGACGATCACCCGTAACTGCAATATTACGTCCTGCCATTCGGTTGATCAATGTCGATTTGCCGACATTCGGAATACCGACAATCAAAGCACGTATAGGACGCGGATTCATTCCCTTCGAAATCTGCCGGTCTATTTTTTCCTTAAGTAACAGCTTGGCCTGAACCGGAATTTCTTTAAGCCCCGTCCCTGTCGTGGCGTCCACCGGAAAGGCCACATGCCCCTGCTCCTTAAAGTAGGCAATCCATTGCTGTGATACGACAGGGTCCGCCAAATCTGCCTTGTTCAAAATAATCATTCGCGGCTTGCCTTGCAAAATATCATCAATCATCGGATTTCGGCTGGAAAGCGGCAACCGAGCATCAATCAGCTCAATAACCAAATCAATCAGCTTTAATTTTGCTTCAATTTGGCGGCGCGCTCTGGTCATATGACCAGGAAACCATTGAATCGTCACCGTCATCACCCCATTGAGCGTAACCCCTACATTTACCCCTAGGCTCCTAGTTAGGGTTACGGCAGCTATGCTGCTTATTAGTTATTTCTAGTGGTTAATCCACTGCATATCTTTCACCGGCCAAAAAATGACATCAGCCCGGCCCACGACTTCCTTCAAATCAATATATCCAATCATCCGACTGTCTGTACTATTGGAACGGTTATCGCCCATAACAAAAATATGCCCTTCTGGAACTTTTCCATCCTTAAACTTTTCATTTGGAAAATTGGTAAACTTATTGTAAAGTTCTCCATTTTGATGTGCTTCTTCCAAAGGAGCCTTGAGATAAGGTTCTTGAATCGGCTTACCATTTACTGTAATCGTGTCACCTTCTACCTTGACCGTATCACCCGCAACGGCAATGACGCGCTTGATGAAGTCTCTTTTTTCTTCCGGGACATGGAACACAATCACTTCACCCGGTTTAGGAGCACGAAAATCATACAAAATTTCATTTACAATGACGCGTTCTCCGGTATGAAAGTTAGGCTGCATCGACGGGCCATCCACAATAAAAGGCTTAAAGAGAAGCCAGCGGATTAAAAAGACAAGCACTAACGCAATAATGATGGCCTTGAGCCACTCAAAAATCTCATTTTTCGGTTTACGCTTGGGCGTACCATTCTGTTCAGTTGGCTGCTGCACAGCTCCTTGTCCTACTTCTTGCTCCATAGCTCACTGTCCTCTCTTTACGGTCAATAATCCACAGTTCCCTATGTACGTAGAAAAAACGAAAGGAGCTTGTAACCAAGCCCCTTTCGTTATTCGTTGTATTAACGACGAATTTCTTTAATTCTCGCTGCTTTACCGCGCAGTTCACGAAGATAATAAAGCTTCGCACGACGCACTTTACCACGGCGAGCCACTTCGATTTTATCGATTTTTGGGGAATGAAGCGGGAAAGTTCTTTCCACACCTACACCGTAAGAAATTTTACGAACTGTAAAAGTCTCACTGATTCCACCACCACGGCGTTTAATTACTACACCTTCAAACAACTGGATACGCTCACGAGTTCCCTCGATAACTTTCACGTGCACTTTCAAAGTGTCACCAGGACGAAAGTTAGGCAGATCTTTACGCAGTTGTTCTTCAGTAATCGCTTGGACGATATTCATCTATGACTCCCTCCTTCCGTACAGGTGTTCATGTTTCTTCTGGAAACTCTTCTGCTTCCTTCATCATCCACAGAGGACCACCGTATTACACACAACAGATGTATTGTATCATGGAGGTTACCGCATTGCAACAACAAAAAGGGATTTGACCAAACATTATTTAATTGACTTCATTATAAAACAGGTCACTGTCTGCTTTCAAATCCACTCATGTTAATAATGCTTTATCGCTTGTCCCCCGAACTGTCCGATTGGTGCTGCTCCTCAATCCATGCGCGATCCTTGCTTGTCAGTTCAGCTTGTTCCAGCAAGTCCGGTCGACGTTCCATCGTGCGACGTAACGCCTCTTGTCGTCTCCAAGAGTCAATATTGACATGATGCCCGGATAAGAGTATATCCGGCACTTTCCAGCCCCGAAATTCAGCAGGCCGGGTATAATGGGGATATTCCAGCAGTCCTGTACTAAACGAATCTGTTACCGCACTCGTTTCATTCCCCAACACTCCTGGTAATAACCGTGTCACACTATCGATGACGACCATGGCTGGCAGCTCGCCACCAGTCAATACATAATCTCCGATCGAAAGCTCATCCGTCACCAAATGCTCTCGAATACGCTCATCATAACCCTCATAATGTCCACATATAAAAATAAGATGCTCCTCTTTGGCCAGCTCTTCCGCTTTTTTTTGCGTAAAAGTCTCTCCTTGTGGACACATCAAAATAATACGCGGAGTTTTTATGTCTGCGTTATGTTCGGCATCTTCATGTCGAATACCTTCAACGGCAGTTTCAAATGCTGGTTGCTCTGATTTATCCAACAGCGCCTCCACGGCAGCAAAAATAGGGTCAGGCTTCAAAACCATGCCGCCCCCACCACCATAGGGCGTATCATCCACTTGCCCATGCTTGTTGCCGGCATACTGGCGAAAATTAACCGCTTGCAGTGATACAATTCCCTTATCCCTTGCTTTTCCCAGAATGCTTGCATTAAAAACTCCATCAAACATCTCTGGAAACAGGGTCAGTACATCCACCCGCATTACAGCAGACCTTCCATTAACCGTACTGTAACCCGTTTTTCACGCACGTTTACATCCAAAATAACATCCTCTATATACGGCAATAGCAGTTCCTTACCTTTAGGCATTTGGACTACCCATACATCATTGGCTCCCGGTGTCAAAATTTCTTTTACCACACCGAGCTCAGCTCCGTCTTCCGTTACTACTTCCATACCAACTACTTCATGAAAATAGAACTCGTTTTCTTCCAATTCTCCTAGCCGTTCAGCAGAGACCTTCAACAAAGTACCTTTATATTTTTCAACATCATTGATGTTGTGATATTCCTTAAATTTTACGATAACCATATTTTTTTGAAAACGCGCTGTTTCTACAGTTACGGGAATCGGTGCTTTGCCATCTGCTGGAACGATCAATAGCTCGCTGCCTTTGGCAAACCGATCCTCAAGAAAATCAGTTGTCGTTAATATTTTTAGCTCACCGCGAATTCCATGTGTATTCACAATTTTCCCGACATTAAACATTTGCTGCATCGTGTTCCTCCTGCATGTGATCGGTTCCGCTCCATATCATCTTCATCATGTACGAAAAAGGGTTAGGACATACATCCTAACCCACTTTCGTATATCTTTAAGATATGATGTCTACGGTAACCCGTTTATCCATCTTAACGGCTGCTGATGCAACCACAGTGCGAAGCGCCTTGGCGATACGTCCCTGCTTGCCAATGATCTTGCCCACATCCTCAGGATGTACACTAAGCTCATACACTACAAGTCGATCCTTCTCCAAGGTCTTCACGGTCACATCATCCGGATGATCGACTAAAGCCTTAGCAATGATTATCACTAATTCTTCCATGGTTGACCCTCCGTATCAGCACCTTATTTCTGTGTTTTAAGCTCATGAAACTTTTTCAACACGCCCGCTTTGCTAAGCAAGTTGCGAACTGTGTCGGATGCTTGTGCACCATCTTGCAACCATTTCAGCGCTTTATCTTCATCAATTTTTACAACCGCTGGTACTGTAATAGGGTTGTAGTAACCGATTTCTTCGATAAAACGACCGTCACGCGGGGAACGAGAATCAGATACCACGACGCGATAGAAAGGAGCTTTATGTGCACCCATACGTTTCAGACGAATACGAACTGCCACGAAAATTCACCTCCTTCAAAAAGTAGACTGTATATTGCTATCCCATAATCCAAAGGTCTATCGACCTTTTAACGGAAAGGAAACTTCATACCTTTGCCCATACTCTTCAGCTGCTTCAGAGCCTTGTTTTTGCCACCCTTAGGTCCCATCATATCTGAGAACTGCTTCATCATACGACGCATTTCGTCAAATTGCTTAATGAGAC
This sequence comes from Paenibacillus sp. TSM33, assembly GCF_056099025.1. Classification (NCBI taxonomy): domain Bacteria; kingdom Bacillati; phylum Bacillota; class Bacilli; order Caryophanales; family Paenibacillaceae; genus Paenibacillus; species Paenibacillus sp. TSM33. The sequence goes on along the minus strand of NZ_JBLZXB010000010.1, from coordinate 1,159,988 downwards.
GATTTACCTCAGCCAGCGATGTTCCACTACCTACAGCAATCCGCTTGCGACGGCTATGATTAATCATGTCTGGGTTTTGCTTTTCCTGTGTAGTCATCGAATGAACGATAGCCTCAATCCGGCCCATCTGTTTGTCATCCACTTTGATGTCTTTCATTTGCTTCATGTTGCCCATGCCAGGAATCATATCAAGAATCTGGTCGATTGGACCAAGCTTCTTAACCTGATCCATTTGCTCCAGAAAATCCTCGAAAGTAAACTCGGCATTGCGCATTTTCCGTTCCATTTCCTTCGCCTTATCTGCGTCGATATTGGACTGGGCTTTTTCAATTAGGGACAACATGTCACCCATACCTAAAATCCGTGAAGCCATCCGTTCAGGGTGAAATGGCTCCATCGCATCCAGCTTTTCACCCAATGTAGCAAACTTGATAGGGCATCCGGTCACAGCTTTAACCGACAAGGCTGCACCCCCACGAGTGTCGCCGTCCAGCTTTGTCAGTACAACTCCCGTTAACTCAAGGCTATTGTTAAAGTGCTCCGCAACGTTAACTGCATCCTGTCCTGTCATGCTATCTACAACCAGCAGAACTTCATCTGGTTTGACATTAGTATGAATCTGGCGCAACTCTTCCATGAGTTCTTCATCAACATGAAGACGACCGGCAGTATCTATAATAACGTAGTCATTACCGTTATCCTTAGCATGCTGCAAACCCTGTTTTGCGATTTCCACCGGGCTTGTCTGGTCTCCCAATGTAAATACAGGTGCGTTAATCTGCTCACCGAGAATCTGAAGCTGCTTGATCGCGGCAGGTCTGTAAATATCGCCAGCTACAAGCAATGGACGATGGTTTTGCTTTTGCAGCAACTTCGCCAGCTTACCTGACGTCGTCGTCTTACCTGCGCCCTGGAGACCCACCATCATGATGACTGTAGGCGGTTTGTTTGCTTTGGCAAGCTTGGCCTGACTGCCACCCATCAACTCGGTCAATTCCTTGTTTACGATGTCGATAATGACCATACCTGGCGTAAAGCTGTCCATAACTTCCTTACCAACGGACTTCTCCTTTACCTTGGCAATAAAGTCCTTTACAACCTTGAAGTTAACGTCCGCTTCAAGCAAAGCCAATCGCACTTCACGCATCGCCTGAGCTACATCATCCTCAGACACTTTTCCTTTGCCGCGCAGTTTACTGAATACATTTTGCAAGCGAGTCGATAATCCTTCAAATGCCATACTTTCGCACCTCCTTGTCTACCAGGGTTGTTAGTTCTTCATTTATATATCCTACAATTCTTGCAGGCGATTTACAATTTGTTGGACATGTTGCAATGTACCCTCATCGGGCTTACCAACTTTACCGAATGCATCATATAACGTCGCATTCAGTTCCTCTAAATCTTGGATTCTACGTTCATGTTTACTTAGCAATCCAAGCTTTTCCTCATACATTTCTAATACCTGTTCAGCACGTTTAATATGTTCATAGACTGCCTGGCGGCTAATTTGGAATTCCGATGCAATTTCCCCTAAAGAAAAATCATCATGGAAGTAATATTTTAAAAACATCTGTTGCTTCTCTGTAAGTAGAGGTTCATAGAAGTCAAACAGTCGGTTAATCCGGTTTGTCTTTTCCAGCCGATTCTCCTGACTCATCGTGTATACCTCCATCGTCAAGGAAAAACACTTTACAGTTCTTTTCAACGTTCCTTATCATACATAAAAGAAAAGAAGATGTCAAGCGTTATCCCTTGTCATACAAAAAAAAGCCGATCCACAGCCCTTAACGGGAGTATGGATCGGCTTTTTCGCCCCTCTCACTCACACCCTTACCGGCGTAAGATACAGCAGAACAGCCAAAAAATGAAGTATGCTGCCTGCTAAAACAAACAGATGCCAGATTGCATGGTGATATGGAAATGCTCGCCACACATAAAAAATCGTGCCTAACGTATACATAAGACCACCTACGAACAATAGCGTCATCCCTCCGGCGGGAACAATGGCCATCAGGGGATTCCAGGCAATTGTAATGAGCCAGCCCATTATAATGTAAAACACGGTAGACATAAACAGGAAGCGTTTGGTGAAGAACGCCTTGAACAGTACACCAAACAAAGCGATCCCCCAAATGACTCCAAACAGCGTCCATCCCAAAGTACCCCGCAAGGCAACGAGCATAAAAGGGGTGTAGCTACCTGCAATGAACAGGTAAATACAAGAATGATCGAATATTTCGAACAAATCCTTCAATTTTCCTTCACGCAGGCTATGAAGCAACGTGGAATTGGTATACAGCAACAGCATAGTAATCCCGTAAATTGTAAAACTTACGACATGCCAAGCAGTTCCTTTCATGCTAGCAAAAACAATGAGTAGCACAAGCGCCGCCACACTTAAAACGGCTCCAATACCATGTGTAATCGCGTTAGCTACTTCTTCCCGTCGGGAATAAGTATAGGTGTTTGCCATCGTTTTTCACCCGGCTTCCTGAGTAATATTTTTATACAAGAAATTTATCCCGGCATCATCAAACCTTTTGCTTTCATTATACAATTGAGCCGACTTAAGCAGCAACAGAAGCACTCCCTAGTCCCAGACTTATAAGCAAGTCTAATCGAACGGATTAATTCTGCTCTTCCTCGCCACTAGCAGTTGCTTCGACAGCCTCTTCTTGGATCAAGCCAGCGAACAAGGCATGAACGAATTGTTCTGAATCAAACGGTTGAAGATCATCCACTTTTTCACCTAAACCCACCAGCTTAACAGGCAAATTCAATTCCTGACGGATGGCAACAACAATCCCACCCTTTGCTGTACCATCCAATTTTGTCAGTACCAGACCGGTTACGCCGCTCTTCTCACCAAATAGCTTGGCTTGGTTAAGTGCATTTTGTCCAGTCGTCGCATCAAGTACCAACAAAACTTCATGAGGTGCGTCTGGAATTTCACGCTGGATAACGCGGAATATTTTGTTCAATTCCTCCATCAGATTGCTTTTATTCTGAAGACGTCCAGCTGTATCGCACAACAAAACATCTACTTGACGCTGCTTGGCAGCCTGTACGGCATCAAACATAACCGCAGCTGGATCAGAACCAGAATGCTGTTTAATGACCTCTACTCCTGCCCGCTGACCCCAAACCTCCAACTGTTCAATCGCGCCCGCCCGGAACGTATCTCCAGCAGCCAACAATACTTTTTTGCCCTCTTGTTTAAAACGGTGAGCTAACTTGCCAATGGTCGTTGTTTTGCCGACTCCATTAACGCCTACGAATAGAATGACTGTAATCCCGTCTGGATTCATTTTGAGCTGACTATTGTCATTGCCCCGCAGCAACTCAGACAGCTTTTCCGACAGTACAGGCTGTAACTCGGATGCATCCTCGATTTTGCGTTTTTTCACTTCTCCCCGCAAGTCTTCAATGAGGTTCATAACCGTATTGACACCTACGTCTGCTCCGATCAGAATTTCTTCCAGTTCCTCATAAAATTCCTCATCAATTTTTTTACGGCGAATCATCAGGTCCGTTACTTTTTCAACAAAACCTTTACGTGTTTTTTCCAAGCCGTCTTTAAACTGCTTTGTGACCGATTCCGTTTTGCTTGCGATGCTTTCCTTTAATTTTCTAAAGAAACTCATGGATTCCCTCCGTTAATCTGAAAGTATGTTATTTGATGTCAGGCAATCTCAGCTTCATCGTTATCCAGCTTGACAGAAACAAGTTTAGAAACCCCGCCTTCTTCCATCGTAACCCCGTACAGCACATCGGATTCTTCCATGGTGCCCTTACGGTGTGTAACTACGATAAACTGTGTCTGCTCTGAGAATTCTCGTAAATACTGAGCAAAACGCACCACATTTGCTTCATCTAATGCTGCCTCTACTTCATCGAGTACACAGAATGGAACAGGTTTAACGTGTAAAATGGCAAATAACAAAGCCATTGCTGTTAAAGCTCGTTCACCACCTGACAACAATTGCAAGTTTTGAAGCTTTTTACCTGGAGGCTGAGCTACAATATCAATTCCTGTCTCCAGCAATCGTTCCGGGTCAAGCAACACAAGGTCTGCACGTCCACCTCCGAACAGCTTGGAGAAAACCGTTCCAAATTCGCGACGAATTGCATCGAATGTGGTCTTGAAGCGTTTGGACATTTCATCATCCATTTCACGAATAACCTGATAGAGCGTTGTCTTAGCCTCTACCAAATCAGACTTTTGCTCATCGAGAAACGTATAACGCTCATGTACTCGCTGGTATTCTTCAATGGCGCCCAGGTTGACCTCACCCAGTGCAGAGATCCCGCGTTTGAGCCTTTCCACCTCACTCTGCGTACCTTCAATATCTTCTGGTATAGGGTAACGCTGCTTGGCCAGCTCATAGCTGAGTTCATAATCATCACTTAATTTTTTCAAAACATTTTCCAGTTCCACGTCAAGTCGGTTGACTCCAATTTCTGTTTGGCGAAGCAGTTCCTCCACCGACTTAAGCTGAATTCGCTGTTCTTTTGTGTCATTCTCAGCCACTTCCAGTTTTTTGGACAAGCTGCTGCGTGCAGCCCGTTTGAACTCCAATTGCTGTGCAGCTTCTTCCTTTTTCAAACGGTATTGATTGAGATTCTCAATCTGTTTCACGGTCTCTTGCTCATTGGTGAGCAAATCCGCTTCGATGGAAGCAAGCAAGGTCTTGTTTTGTCTTGAATCCTTACCAAGGGTATCATAATCCCCACGCAATCTGCGAATCTGCTCTTCCAATGAAAAGCGCTCTTGGTCCAGCTTGCCTTCTCTTACCTTGAGATTGGTAAGCTCTCCTTGCAGCTGCTCTTTGGCTGATTCATTCGCTTTACGCGCAAATTCGGCAGCGTGAATGGCCTGATGCGTTTTCTTCTCTTCTTCCTCCAGCGCAGCTAACTTTACCAGTGCTTCTGCACGGGAAGCCTCCAGCTCCTTGATTTCCTGGTCAAAGCCCTTTTTCTCCTGACCAGACGCAGCTACCTGCTCCAGAACATGACGAAGTTCATGCTCAAGTTGTTTGAGCTCCATTGCCATCTGCTGCTCTTCGGTCCGTTTCACATCACCGCCCTGGCGCAGTTCGTCCAGACGGGTCTGTGTCTCCTCCAACTGTCGTTTGGTATCTATTGCACTCTGACGCAACCTTGCAATTTGCTGTTCCGTATCTAGAATGTCTTGATCCAACTGATCCAGCTGACGTTTACGGCCTAGCAGATTAGCATTTTTCTTGAACTGGCTCCCCCCAGTCATGGAACCACCTGCATTGACAACATCGCCTTCCAGCGTGACGACACGATACCTATATTGGCAACGGGCTGCAATACGATTGGCATCTTCCAGCGTACGGGCAATGACCACATTCCCCAAGAGACTGCCTACGATTCCGGCATATCGATCATCATACTGAATAAGATCTGCACCGATCCCGACAAAGCCTTCAGCGCTCTCCACAATTTGGCGTTCCCCCGCACCGATCTGGCGCGGACGGATAACATCCATAGGCAAGAATGTCGCTCTGCCCAATTGACGTTGCTTCAGAAAACTGATCGCCTGTCTGGATACCGATTCATTTTCCATCACAATATGCTGAACTGAAGCACCCAAAGCAGTTTCCATTGCATGCTCTAAATGCTCAGGTACTCGAATGAGCTCCGCTACCGCTCCATGCACACCGTGCAAAGTTCCCTTGCGTGAAGCCTTTAGCACCTCTTTAACTCCGAGCATGAAGCCGTCAAAGTCATCCTGCATTTCTTTCATCGTATCTCGCCGTGAAATTTGAGCCTCTCGTTTTTGTTCCCATTTACGAACGGTGCCCTGGTTTTCTTCCAGTAGTTTTTGCAGAGCCTGGTACTGTTCACTTCCCTGAATATAGCCGCTGCGCAAACTGCTAATTTCCTGTCCCAGCTTCTGAATCGTTGCTTCCAATCCTTTTTTGCGCTGTTCAAGTTCAGCTTTCTGGGCTTCCCATTTGCCGGATTCATCACTCACTCGATTCACTCGTCGTTCTAACGCTTCCTTCTGTTGGTCGGTATAACGAATTTCGTTACGCGCCTGTGCCATCTGATTCATCAGCTCCAGCAGACCACCCTTAAGGCTTTCTTCCTGCTCTTGGCTGATTCCACCTGTTACGCCGATCAGTTTGGCCTCTTCATCAGACAGGCGCGCACGCAACTCGTCCAACTCTACATTCAGTGCTGACAGCTTCTCGTTTAGCTGATCCAGTTCGCTTTTGCGTTCGGAATGCCGTGATTCGCTTGTGCTGAGTGATAAGATCAATTGTTCCCGATTGGCCTCCAAATTGCGTGTGCGCTCTTTGAGCAATTCACCGTAGCCTTCACTTTTTTCCGTAGCTTCACTGTATTGCAGCAGATCCTTTTGCAGACGTTCTACTTGCTCTTCCAGTTGCCGCAATTCATTACGGTCGTTTTCCAGCATTGCATCATGGCGGGACACCACTGTAGACAATTGAAGTTGCTCCTGCTGCAACAAAGCTAGTTTGGAAGTTGCTTCGCTCCATGAAGTGTGAATTTGTTCAATTTGATGAACATACATCGAAATTTCTTTTGATTTTAATTCACTGCGCAGCTCTTTATAATGAATCGCCTTTTCAGACTGCTCCTTAAGAGGTCCAATCTGATCCTCCAGTTCACTGACCAAATCATGAATACGCAGTAAATTTTGCTCTGTTTCATCCAGCTTGCGAACCGCATCTTTTTTACGTGATTTATATTTTACAATACCCGAGGCTTCCTCAAAAATACCCCGTCGATCCTCAGATCGGGTACTCAGAATTTCTTCAATACGTCCTTGCCCAATAATCGAATAAGCTTCTTTACCAATCCCTGTATCCATAAACAGCTCTGTAATATCACGAAGTCTGCATGATTGACGATTAATGAAATATTCACTATCCCCACTCCGATGCACACGTCGCGTTACCGTCACTTCACCAAAATCCAGAGGCAACGCCTGATCTTCATTATCCAGTGTAAGCGATACTTCACCGTAATTAACTGCCTTACGAGCGTCACTACCTGCAAAAATAATGTCCTCCATCTTGCCGCCACGCAGTGATTTGGCACTCTGTTCGCCCAGCACCCAACGAATTCCGTCGGAAATATTACTTTTCCCGCTTCCATTGGGTCCGACGACTGCCGTAATGCCGCGGACAAATTCCATTTCCGTTTTATCTGCAAACGATTTGAAGCCCGCCAGCTCAATGCGCTTTAAAAACATCCTCAATCTCACCTCTAACATTCAAATATGCTTGTACAACACCATTGACCTGATTGATATGAATTATCCCTATTGTAGCATAAGACTAATGTGGAAAAAGCACAGTATCGACACTCACGTTATAGCAGTAAAGCCACGAAAAAAGAGCAAAACGCAGTCCATTCGCCATTACGGGCCGGGACTCCCCGCGGACTGCCCTTTGCTCTTACTTTGTGTCCTCTGCTTGCGTCACCCGTTCGGGCCGCTCAGGTACCGATTACGATTCCGCCAGCTTCAAACGGTTTAAAGCAACTGCCGCCGCTTGCTGCTCAGCTTCTTTTTTGGAGCGTCCTGTACCTGCCCCCAGCCGTTCGCTGTCCATATATACCTCGGCTACAAACTCACGCTCATGGGCAGGTCCGCGTTCCTCGACAATCTTGTATTCAAGCATCCCCATGTTATGATGCTGTGTCAGTTCCTGAAGCTCTGTTTTGAAATCACTCATCTGAAGCTTACCGTTTAATACAATTTGAGGAAATATATAACGTTCTAGAAACGACCGGACGGCTTCCAGACCCTGATCCAAATAAAGCGCGCCTACGAACGCTTCGAACACATCAGCCAACAGAGCAGGACGAGTACGTCCGCCTGTCAGCTCTTCACCTTTTCCAAGCAGTACATACTGCCCAAACTCAAGCCCGACAGCAAACTTCACCAAAGAAGGCTCACAGACAATAGCTGCACGCAACTTGGTTAATTCGCCTTCGGGCCGGTTAGGGTACTGATTGTACAATTGCTCGGACACCGTCAGCTCCAGAACAGCGTCACCCAGAAATTCCAGACGCTCATTATCTGCATGCTGACTGAACCGATGTTCGTTTACGTAGGAAGCGTGCGTAAAGGCCTGCTTCAGAAGCTGCCGATTGTTGAATTGAATATGAAGTTTCTGCTGTAATTGCTTCAAGTCTCCACTCAACGAACTGACCCCTTACGCTTCATATTTTTTTAGAATAACTGTAGCATTGTGACCGCCAAAACCAAAGGAATTGGACATGACCACATTCAGTTCCGCTTTTCTCGGCTCATTAGGTACATAATCAAGATCACAAGCCGGGTCTTGATTATCCAAATTAATCGTTGGCGGAATCGTCTGATGTTGAAGCGCAAGACCACAGATTACAGCTTCAACGCCTCCCGCTGCACCCAGCAAATGCCCTGTCATCGACTTGGTTGAGCTGATCGCTACCTTATAGGCATGCTCTCCTAGCGTTTTCTTGACTGCTTCTGTTTCCGACTTGTCGCCAACCGGTGTAGATGTACCGTGCGCATTGATATAATCGATATCTTCAGGATTCAATCCAGCATCACGGATCGCCATTCTAATGCAGCGTGCTGCTCCCTCTGGATCCGGCTCCGTCATATGATGGGCATCGCCAGAAAGGCCATAGCCAATCACTTCGCCGTAAATATGTGCACCACGCTTCAAGGCATGATCCAACGATTCTAAAATCAGAACACCAGAGCCTTCGCCCATAACAAACCCGTCTCTCTCGGTATCAAATGGACGACTTGCCTTTTCCGGCTCATCGTTACGTGTGGACATCGCTCTCATGGAGCAAAATCCAGCAATACCAATCGGGCGAATCGTCGCTTCGGCACCGCCGCAAATCATAGCGTCAGCGTCACCACGCTGAATCATGCGGAAGGAATCGCCAATGGCATGACTGCCTGTGGCACAAGCCGTAACTGGTGATGTATTGGGGCCCTTAGCACCAAGTGAAATCGAAACTTGACCGGAACCCATATTAGCAATCATCATCGGGATGAAGAAAGGGCTTACGCGTTTAGGTCCCTTTTCGATCAATGCATTATGCTGATCTTCCCAAGTACCCAATCCGCCAATACCAGAACCAACAGATACACCAACACGCTCGGCATCCACATTCTCTCCGATTACAAGTTTGCTGTCCTCAAGCGCCAATTTACTAGCAGCAACCGCGAACTGTACAAAGCGGTCCATTTTACGCGCATCCTTACGATCGATATAATCCTCTGGATTAAAATCTTTAATGGAAGCGGCTATTTTCGTAGTGTACTCACTTGTATCGAAAGCTTCGATTTTACTGATACCGGATTTACCAGCCATCAGATTATCCCATAGTGTGTTCAAATCCTGTCCCAGCGAAGTGATTACACCCATTCCTGTTATGACAACACGTTGTTTCAAAGATAATCACCTCTATGTCTACTGCAATTGTATTTTTAGATCGCAACACGCTTGTGTACAAAAATAATATAGAATCAACTAAAGTTAGTAATGCCGCATTATACTCAGCCCTTGACGAAGTGAAGCTGAGCAAATTCAAAAACATGCGACAATTCCGTCTTTAGTTCAATCTGTATAATTAGGAGAAAGTCCCGCCTGTAACAGAACGGGACTTTTGATGACATGAATTAGGTATGAGATTGTATGTACTTCACAACTTCACCTACAGTTGTAATTTTCTCTGCATCTTCATCAGAGATTTCCATATCAAACTCATCTTCCAATTCCATAACCAATTCAACTACATCGAGAGAATCAGCGCCTAAATCATCTTTAAAAGATGCTTCAAGTGTAACTTCGGCTTCGTCGGCTCCCAAACGGTCAACGACAATGCGTTTTACGCGCTCCAATACATCGGACATCCGGCTCACCTCCTCCTTATGGTATTATACGAAAATTACAATTAAAATGCCATAGAAGAGAGTTTTCATTAACTACTCTCCATCGGGGCATGCGGATTGGCAACATGAACTACATATACATGCCGCCATCCACATGCAAAGTCTGGCCCGTCATATATGAGGAAGCATCCGAGGCCAAAAACAGCACCACATCTGCAATTTCCTCAGGCCGTCCAAGACGGGCCAGCGGAATACCGCTAAGCATATTGTCACGCAAATCATCAGCCAGCACCTGCGTCATTTCAGTATCAATGAATCCAGGAGCCACACAGTTGACTGTAATTCCTCTTGAAGCAAGCTCTCTAGCAGAGGATTTAGTAAGACCAATCACTCCCGCTTTAGCAGCAACATAGTTGGCTTGTCCTGCGTTACCAAGTACACCAACAACGGAAGAGATATTGATAATTCGGCCGGAACGCTGCTTCATCATTGGGCGTGTCGCCGCTTTGAGACAATTAAACACACCCTTGAGATTCGTTTCGATCACCTGATCGAATTCCTCTTCTTTCATCCGCATGATTAAATTATCTCTTGTTATGCCAGCATTATTCACCAGGATATCAATCTTGCCCCAAGCACCAATCACATCCTTGATCAACTGATCAGCTTCTTCAGCACGTCCCACATTAGCCTGAACTGTAATAGCTTGCACACCTTTAGCACGAATCAGCTCTGCTACCTCAGTCGCAGCCGCTTCACTGCCAGCATAGTTTACTGCAACATTAGCACCTGCTTCAGCCAGCGCCAGTGCGATACTACGGCCAATTCCGCGCGATGCTCCCGTAACCAGCGCTGTTTTTCCACTTAATGGCTTAGACATCATTATCCTCCTTTGCAAGTATTTAACCCGTAAAGGTAGTCATTAATACTTTTAACGGGCTTCCAGGGCTTCTGTTATAGAAGCAAACGACTCCAGGCTACTCATGTTATACAGCTTAACCGTTTTGTCAATCTTTTTAACCAGTCCGGTCAAAACACTTCCCGGTCCGAACTCAACAAAGGTGTCCACCCCTTGTTCCAGCAGCCATGCTACGCTATCTTCCCATAGTACCGGGGAATAGACCTGTTCCACCAACAGTTGGCGAATTTCACTTCCTTCACGTACAGGTTTTGCTGTCACATTGGTTACAACCGGAATCTCGGCTTCGGCAAATTTCACAGTCTTCAATTTATCGGAGAGCTTGTCCGCCGCTTCCTTCATCAATGACGAGTGAAAAGGTCCGCTGACCTCCAAAGTAATAGCCCGCTTGCCGCCTGCTTCCTTCACACGTTCAGCGACGGCAGCTACGCCCACCTGTGTACCGGATACAACAATCTGTCCGGGACAGTTAATGTTGGCCAGCTCAACCAGTTGACCAGATTCCGTGATGTCACGGCACAATGCTGCCAATGCTTCACGATCAGCTCCCAGCACAGCAGCCATCCCGCCTTGTCCATCAGGAATGGCCTGCTCCATAAACTGACCACGTGCACGAACAGTCTCAACTGCATCCTCAAATGTGAGAACACCGGAAGCCACTAACGCACTGTACTCTCCTAGACTGTGCCCAGCCACATAATCAGGGCGGATGCCCTTTTCCTTGAACGCTTCATACAAAGCAATGCTCGCCGTTAACAGCGCAGGCTGCGTATTGGATGTTTGCTTCAAGGCTGTGTCAGGCCCTTCAAAGATCAGTGTGCTTAGCGCGAAACCCAAACGTTCGTCGGCTTTACGGAATACTTCTGTTGCAGTCGGAACTGCTTCATAAGCATCTTTAGCCATACCTACAGCTTGTGAACCTTGACCAGGAAATATAAATGCCGTTTTGCCCATCGTGCATGCACCTCTCTGTATCCAATGCTTCTTCTGTAAAACACCAGACAAATTCAATATTATATCAAAAATTCCACTTAATTACCAGATGAGAACTGACGCCCCCCAAGTTAAACCGCCACCAAAGCCCACCATTAATATACGGTCGCCTTCCTTCATGCGGCCTTCCTCAGCTGCTTCCACAAGAGCGAGAGGAATGGATGCTGCGGATGTATTTGCATATTTATTAACATTAATAACTACCTTTTCCTCAGGCAAATCCAAACGTTGCATTGCTGATTGGATGATTCGGATATTGGCTTGATGCGGAACGAACAGATCGATGTCGTCTTTGGACAATCCTGCTTTTTCCAACACATCAACCGTTGCTGTTCCCATAACGCGAACCGCGAACTTGAACACTTCGCGTCCATTCATGTAAATATAGTGCTGTTTATTTGCCAGTGTGTCCGCACTCGCAGGCAAACGTGAGCCTCCAGCTTCCAACTTGAGCAAGGTGCCTCCAGCGCCTTCAGCCCCCAGATCAAAGGATTGGAACCCTCTACCTTCAGGTACTTCACCAATCACTACAGCTCCTGCTCCATCTCCGAAAAGCACGCAGGTGTTGCGGTCAGTATAATCTGTAATCCGGGAAAGACAGTCTGCACCAATGATTAGCGCATTGTTATAAATCCCTGTCTTAATGAAGCTCGTTGCCGTAGCCAGCCCGTACACAAAACCCGAGCATGCAGCAGACAAATCAAAAGCCGCTGCGCCTTTGGCCCCCAACTTGTCCTGAAGAATGCAAGCAGTTGACGGAAACGCCATATCCGGTGTAACCGTAGCTACTATAATCAGGTCCAGATCTTGTGCCGTCATACCCGCAGACTCCAACGCCTTAACTGCTGCTTCATAAGCCAAATCAGATGTAGCCTGCTCTGGAGCAGCAATATGGCGCTCCTGAATCCCTGTACGGCTAACAATCCACTCATCACTTGTTTCAACGATTTCTTCCAAATCTTTATTGGTCAGAATTTTCTCAGGTACGTATTTCCCTGTTCCGATAACACCAACCGGCCGTAATTTATTCATATCGTCACTCACTTCCTGCTGATTTCCTTGGATATACTTTCCACCAACCGGTTTTGCAAGGCCGTACGAGCCTGCCTTACCGCATTTTTGACGGCAATGCCATCAGACGAACCGTGACTTTTTAAGACGAGTCCGCTCAACCCCAACAAAGGAGCCCCGCCGTGCTCTTTATAATCCAGTTTCCCTTTCAGGCCGCGAAGTTCAGGCATAATCAAGGCTGCCGCAAGCTTGGTCTTTAAGGATTTGGTGAACTGCTCTTTAAGGAGAGAAAATATCGCTCCGGCTGTTCCCTCTAGCGATTTTAGCATAATGTTTCCGGCGAATCCGTCGCACACCAGTACATCACAATTTCCGGTTAATACATCTCTGGATTCAACATTCCCCACAAAATTGACAGGTAACTGCTCAATGAGAGGGAACGCCAATTTGGTTAGTTCATTGCCTTTTCCTGCTTCAGTCCCAACATTCAGCAGCCCTACCCTTGGAGAAGCCACTCTGTGAACTTTCTGACGGTACAAGCTCCCCATCAGTGCGTACTGGGCAAGATGTTCAGGCTTAGCATCCATATTGGCCCCCAAGTCCAGCGCCAGAATACCTTGATCATCAATCGTCGGTATCATCGGCGCAAGAGCAGGACGCTCAATGCCCTCCATTCTTCCAACCACTAGCAATCCTGTAGTCATCAGAGCGCCTGTATTACCTGCGGATATCATGGCATCCGCTTCGCCTTCTCTAACCATTCGACCCGCTACGACCATAGAGGCATCCTTTTTACGACGCACTGCCTTTACAGGCTCGTCCTGCGCATCTATCGTTTCGGACGTATGGCGAATGGTGAGGTTCGTTGGCAGCGCCCTGCCGTTCAAAACCGATTCAATCCGTTCCCGGTCACCAACCAGCGTAATGTCTGTATCTTTCCATTCCGCTGCCGCAGATAACGCGCCCTCTACTGTCGCCTCAGGAGCATTATCTCCCCCCATGGCATCAATGGCGATCCGCATGCTGACTTCCTCCTTCGCTATACTCTTCCTCCGTGGAGCGATAAATGACAAAGTTGCCTTGGAATACCATTTCTTCTCCTACGTAGGCAAACACTTCCACTTTGGCCTTCCCTTTTTGTTCTGGATTTGAGCGTACATATGCTTTAGCAATGCATTTTTCACCCAAATGAACCGGACGAACAAAGCGAATATCCGCTGAAGCGGTCAATGCTATCTCATCGTTAATTACGGCAACGGCCAATGAATTGGCCTGTGCAAACACATAATGTCCCCGCGCAATGCCTGTACGTGAAAAAGTATGTTCCTCTTTGATTTCAAAAATCGAAATACCACTTCGATCCAACTGGAGATCAACGATGTCTCCAATTACTTCATGTAAAGGCAAGGAACGAACCTGATCGTAGGAGCGCTCAGCCATCAGCTTTAGCCGCTCCCGTAATTCCGGGATCCCCAGTTCCATCCGATCCAGCCGAATGGTCTGAATGCTTACCTTCAGCTGTCTTGTCAATTCCTGATCCGTCACGAACGGATTATCATCAATTAATTGAGTCAGCCGTTGCTGTCTCTGTCTCTTCGGCAAACGTTCGATATCAGTGACGCCTCCTTTCCCTACAGTAAACTGCCATTCAACCGACAGTTCAGGTTACTTCACGTTCTAACGGCTAAACTCCAAGCCGGTTTGTCTTCTTGTATGTATAAAGGAACCTCTTAGGCCCTTCTTTCTTAGAACCTGGTACTAAAACAGTATATAGCATGCTGACGCAAAAAGAAAGCATGCTGATAAAAAAAGTAGCGCCTCACTGTAGTGAAGCGCTACTTTCTCTGCGAATATTCCAAAGAATCCGCTTATCGGACATTATTGAGAGATGATCTCTCTAGCTTTGTACGTTCCGCAAACTTTGCACACATGGTGAGCAAGTTTCAATTCGCCGCATTCGGAGCATTTCACCATACCTGGTACTTCCAGTTTAAAGTGAGTACGACGTTTGTCGCGACGAGTTTTGGATGTTCTCCGTTGAGGTACTGCCATTATTCCCACCTCCTTAAACAGATCAACCCCGTATGACGGGTATGACTTCTTATCTCATTCAAGACCGAAAGAAAATGCCAGAAGACAATGATCTTACAGCCGGTGAATCAAGCCTGCAACATCCACGTATCGGTTCAATAACTTCCCGGCACAAGCGGATGATGATTTTTTCAGAATTGAACTCAATTCTCATTTAAAAAAATCTTTAAGCCCTGCCAGACGCGGATCAATCTTTTCCGTATCACCATCGTTACTGTCGTCAGAGCCAAGGCTCCAGTCTTGTCCGGCCGCTGGCGCGATCCCCTGACAATCCTCACTGCATACAGGCGCAAACGGCACATGCAGTACAAACAGTTCTTCACAATACGGTGCAATGTCGAAGGAATCCTCCGTCACTGCGATAAAATCGCCATCTTCATCCTCCTCTTCAACACTTGAAGACGAGGTTTGCTTAAACCGTTCACGGAATTCAATTTTCAAATCCTCGTGCATCGGGCTCAAACAGCGTGAGCAAAGCATGTCCAGACCAGCGGTCAACGTGCCTTCCACACTCATCGAGCCTTGACCCAGACTAACGGCGACCAAGTCGGTCTCCAGCGGGGAAACGGCTGTAACATCAGCACGATCATCCACCAATTCGCTCACATTAAGAGATTCACGGATAGGAAAAGGACCGTCACTTGTTGCTACTTTGCGAAAAAATAGTTGCATCACTATCACTCCAAACAAACAAAAATTATTATAACGACTGATCGAGTCGTTTGTCAACACCTTTCACTTTACACCACTTACAAATCCATCGTTTTTCCAATGGTTCAGTAAGATCTATGCGCATGCAAAAATGTGTTGTATTCATCATGTACCTGGAGTATTCGTACCCCCGCCACTCTTCGTGTACAATAATGCGAGTATAAAGCTTTTTGCTCCAGGTCTCAATGGTCTTGTTCAAGTGCATGATGAAATATCAGATAGCGCCTGAAAACATGCATTCGCTGGTAGTAAACCACGAATTCAAATAGTTATCCATTAAGCTACGTAAAGAAAGGAGCCGACATACAGTCTTGAAAACACTCGGTATAATTGTAGAGTATAATCCCCTGCATAACGGACATGTCCATCACTGGAAGGAATCCCTTCGTATCACTGGTGCACAGCGCACGGTGGCTGTGATGAGTGGTCCCTTCCTTCAACGGGGCGAACCCGCGATTACAGATAAATGGTCACGCACCGAAATGGCACTTGCTATGGGCGTAGACCTGGTTCTGGAGCTGCCTGTAGCCTATGCCGTCCAGCCTGCAGAATGGTTTGCACGCGGCGCAGTGACCCTGCTCTGCGCGACGGGCATCGTCGATGCGCTTTGCTTCGGCAGCGAGAGCGGAGACATCGCCCCGCTGCACACGCTGGCTCGCGTGCTGGCGGCAGAGCCGGCCGAACTCAAGGCCGGCATCGCCCAGCGTCTGAGCAAGGGCGCGAGCTATCCCGCCGCCTACGCAGGTGCCGCAGCTGCGCTGGCGGCCGAAGGAGCGGACGGTGCTGCGCTCGCCGCTCTCATGCAGCAGCCCAACAATACGCTTGGACTGCATTACTTGATTGCGCTGGAACGGCTGGGCAGCACAATCAAGCCCTTTACGGTAGCCCGCACTGGATCGGGCTACCATGAGACAGTGGCGCCTGCGGACGGTGTCATCGCCAGCGCCACGGCCATCCGCCGTCTGCTGCTAGACGGCGGGCCGGAGGCCGCGTCGCCGTACGTACCTGCGGCGACCCTGGGAATTTTGCAGCGGGAGTGGCAAGCCGAACGCGCGCCGCTACATTGGGAAGCGTTCTGCCAGCCGCTGCTGAACGCCCTGATCACGCGCAGCCCGCAACAGCTGGCGGAGCTGCACGAGGTCACCGAAGGGCTGGAGCATCGCCTGCAGCAATCGCTGTACACGCTGCCCCAGCCCTCTGTGGAAGCCCTGTTTGCCGCTGTCAAGACAAAGCGCTATACTCGTACGAAGCTCCAGCGGATGTGTACACATATTTTGCTGAATCATGCCAAGGCTGATATGACTCCAACTGAGTTGGCGAAAGGTCCCGGCTATATCCGCGTGCTCGGCTTTAACAAGGCTGGACGCGAGCTGCTGGCGCGAATGAAAGACACAGCCGCCCTGCCAGTATGGGTCAAGCCTTCTGCCGGATCACATTCCCATTTGGACTGGGATACTGCCGCAGCCGCCATACATGCAGCCGGGATGCCGCGTCCCGTCATCCGTGACATGTATGCAGATTACTTGCGACCGCCCCTTATGGTTTAATAGGTAGCCTTGCCATATAATTCAGCGCATCGCCAAGCTTGCGAACCGGGATAAGCTTCATCTGGGTTCCGATTTGCTCTGCTTTGGCTTTGGCCTCTTTATAATTATCTGCCGGGACGAAAAACAATTCCGCGCCCTGACGGTCAGCAGCGACAATTTTATACTTGGCGCCACCAATCGCTCCAACCTGACCGTCCTTATCAATAGTACCCGTACCAGCTACACGATATCCCTTACTTAAATCACCTGGTGTCAGCTGGTTATAAATTTCCATAGTAAACATCAAACCTGCCGAAGGACCACCGACATCCGTGGATGTAAAATGAATCGTTTTACGCCCATCCTTCGGCTCTACCTTCTGTACCGTGGCAATACTGACGCCAAAACCGGAACGTTGTTTTCCCGTCTCACTGTCCGTGATGGTCGTTAATGGAGCTTGCACTGTCAGCAACTTTCCATCGCGCTTTAGCTTTACTTTAGCCATCGTTCCCGGTTTCTCATCATCCAAGGCCTTCCGAATGGAACGATTATCAGTTACCCTCGTACCGTTCAACTCTAATATTTCATCTCCGGGTTCAAACACGCTGTTTGGTCCCGGAACCTTAAATACATACACATAATCCGGCACAATGCGATAGGGAACATGAGCACGGGTATAGGCAGCCTCCATCGCGGAAGATTGGGAATCCCCCATATACCATACCTGCTCTGCTGCATATTCATCTTCACTTCTGCCATGCAGACGATCCTCTTTGCGCTGAATCTCCGAGTTGCTGTCCAGCTTGGACATAGCTAGCATGATGACATTGGCATATCTCGCCGATACCGTCGTCATCATAAAGCTCCCCCGTTCGCTGCTATCACCTTCCTGTACTTTAACCATCGGTTTGATCTCATTTGCCCCACCTGGTCCATAGATCAGATAAGGGGTTGGCATATAAACCAGCACATAGACCATTGCAGCCAGCATCAAGACATAACCGGTTGTAAATAAAGCTCTTTTCCGGTTTATTCGCTTCATTGCTTCTCCCCCTTGCAGCCTAACTTCTCCTATCTTACTCAAGTGCTTGTGCACCACCTGTTCTCAATCCTTCCAAAAAAGCATACATTGTTTACGACAACGTGTACGAGCAACCTATACCCAGATAATGAACGTCCATAAACGCTGGAGACAGCATCCAACTCTCCTTAGTATATTTATGAGAGGTGAACTCTTTGATGCAAAAGGAAGCCCGCCCTGCTCCTTACTGGACAACCTTGCTGCTTGGCCTCGGAGCCATTCTGCTTGTAGTAGCTATTGTTGCCTCACCAGAAGAAGTATTTCAAGCCTCTACCCAGGGACTAAAATTATGGTGGAGCATTATTTTCCCGGCCATGTTGCCTTTTTTGATGTTATCCGAAATGCTCATCGCCTTTGGTCTAGTACATGGTCTAGGCGTTCTGTTGGAGCCGTTCATGCGATTCTGGTTCCGACTGCCGGGACGAAGCGGCTGGGTGTTGGCCCTCGGCCTAACTGCGGGATTTCCGGCTGCTGCGGAAGCGGTACGCCAATGGGCACAGCAAGAGGATATGACCGCGCTTCAGCTTCGACGTCTGACCGCTATCGCTCATTTCTGCAATCCGATTACGATCCTGCTCGTCATTGGTACAGGACTGCTGCACAATGCTGCTGTAGGCGGGCTGTTACTTGCCGTTCACTGGATTTCCGGGCTGCTGGCGGGCTGGATCACAGCCAGATTGCCTGAATCGTCCAGGAAATCAAAAAAACGGGAAACGCCAGCTGCCATCCGGCGCGCCTCTGTTTCCCGCACTAGCACCTCCCTGATCCGATCCGCATGGGAAGCTACCCGCTCTGCCAGAGAACGGGACGGCCGCGGTTTTGGAAAACTGTTAGGCGAAACCGTATCCCATGCTGTACAGACGCTGATGGTGACAGGTGGATTCATTATTTTCTTTTCCGTACTGATTCGGCTGCTGACCCTATACTCAGGTCAAGGGGCGCTTACTATGGTGTGGCCTGCCTGGATGGAAATCCATCTGGGTTCCTATGAAATCAGCCGTCTGCCCAATGATCTCCGTACACAAGCAGCGCTGATCAGTGCTGTGTTGGGCTGGGGCGGCTTGTGCGGCTGGCTTCAAATTACCGCCGTCACCAGACCTTCCGACAAGGGTATCACCTTCACCTTATCACGCGTGCTCCATGGGATCATTGCTTTTGGACTGACCTTGGCAGCATGGACTCCGCTTAGCCGCATTGTCAGTAATACAATTCCTGCTTACATCAATCGTAGTTCTGTATCTTCTTTTGCGGAAAGTGTAAATGATTCCGGTGCGCAATCTGTCATGGCCGGAGCCAGCAGTTTATTAACACAAATAGAAGGAACATCCGTGTACCCATGGCAGCTAACCGTTCTGTCCGTTGCACTTCTGAGTGCGATTATAACTGCTCTGCTCGCCGTTTCCTTTATGACTTCATGGTGGAGCCACCGCGATTCGCGCTAACCTTGGCACGCAGTGCGTCCTCCACCTCTGGTGATACCAGATCTACGACCTTGCCATCAAAATGCGCAATTTCCTTCACCATACTGGAACTCAGATATGAATAAGCCGGGTTGGTCATCATAAAGATTGTTTCCGCATCCGGGTTCAGCTTATGATTTGTAGAGGCTAATTGCAGCTCATATTCAAAATCAGTCACTGACCGGATTCCTCTGACAATAACCTGAGCCCCTTTTTGGCGTACATAATTGGCTGTCAGATCACGGAAGCTGTCCACTTCAACGTTCGGAATATCGCGAGTTACCGTCCGCAGTAGCTCCATTCGCTCCTCAAGTGAAAACAGCGGATTTTTACTGATATTGTTAAGAACTGCGACGATCAGTAAATCAAACTGTCGAGCCGCTCTTTGAATAATATCCTGATGCCCCATCGTCACGGGATCAAAGGTTCCCGGATATACGGCAATACGTGGTTTATGCTCAATCATGATGGTCCTCCCCGTCTGATTCGGTGATGCCGAATTTGCCCCCTTCGGCTTCTGTATGTTCGTCGGCGCCTGACAAAGCGTCATTTGCAAAGTAATAAATGGATAACGCCGTTTCACCATAGACCGCTTTTCTAACCTGTTCAAACGGTCCGAAACTTATCGGATACTCATGTCCCGATTCATACTCCAGTACGATAATTGCACCTGAACGAAGCAAGTCCAGCTCAGCCATGCGGCTCATCAATTCATCCCCATGCTTGAGACGATAAGGCGGGTCCAGAAAAACAGCATCAAAAAGAGCTCCACGTTTTGCCAGCGCTTTGAGCGCTCGTCCGGCATCATTGCGGAACACTTCTGCCTTTCCTTCCAATCCAGTTTTTCGCAAATTTTCTTTAATGACATCAATGCTTTTGGATTCCATATCAATAAAAACTGCCTTGTCCATTCCCCGACTAAGCGCCTCTATACCCAGGCCGCCGCTGCCAGCAAACAAATCAAGCGCGACTCCTCCATCAAAATAAGGACCTATCATGCTAAATAGCGCTTCCTTGACCTTATCCGTGGTCGGTCGCGTCCCGGTGCCGGGAACTGCCTTTAACGGCCTTCCTTTGGCACTACCCGATACCACTCTCACGCTGAAACTCACCTATTTTCTATATGTGTTCATAACCATATAAAGATTATGACGTTATCGTACCACATGCACCGCCGTTTGAAAAACTTAGTGATAAAGCAGGTATAAAAAACCATCTCCTGGGCATCCTTAAGATATCGGCATTCAACCAATGTCGTAGACAACCGCGGAGAAGACTTACGTTTCCCCATAAGCTCTTCGTCCGGTTTCTCCTCTCCCATTCGGGCGCTCTTTTGTAGAGCGCCTGTTTTTTTTGCATAAAAAGAAGCTGCTTCATAGCAGCTCTATGTATTATTTTCTTCTATTCTGCATTTTGCTTATTTCAGCAGTTCTTCAGGTGTATCCCCTTGATAAACGTACACATAACTTGCCAGCGATACAGCAAATGTCGCGAACATAGACAACGATGTGGCTAACCCGTATACTACTTTTTTCACCATTCTACTCACCTCCTTCCCCGAATCAAGGTTAGGCTCTGAACCAAAAAAGCAACAGCCACTACAGAAGAACCAATAACAAAATTAGTACATACAAGCAAGGAAGATAATAATCGCAAGAGGGGATAAAACCGGACTGGAATGCGCGACTGCTTTTCAATTCTCGACGGGGCAAAGCATAGAACAAGAATGAGAGCGATTCCGGTAAACAGGTTTGTCAACCCATTATTTAAGGAAATACAAGATATGTATGTAAAAGCTACAGAGGTCACCAGCACACATGCCATACCCGTTTTCAAATGAATGCCACCAGATACTTGACGCAGCAAGGCAAAAGCGACGAGAATCGTTACAGCTTCTACCATTCGCCCCGTGAAGAATGAGGCGAATAGTGTCAACACGATGATCATGGATGCATTCAGAATGAGAGCAAGTGCGTATTTAAGTACCAGGACGGAGGCCGGATGATCAGGCACAGTACGTTTAATCTGGTTAGCAAGTTTGAAAGCCATCGTTTCAATCATCTCGGTATTCCTTTCCGACTGCATAGTAGATAAAAAATCCCGATACCAGTGCAAAAAATATCATACTCAACCATACCTCGTTATAGTAAAGCACAATAGAGGTTGAAATGAGAGACAGAATGATCAGTGTGATGACAATACCATATTCCTCTTTAAACTTAAGTTTTTTGAAATTCGGGGAAAAGCCGATCTCTTTTCGATACAAAATAAATGAAATTAGCAGTCCTGTCGCTGCGCTAGCCACTTGTAACAGATAGCCCTTCAATGACCCGTCCTGCAGCTCAGAAACCGGCAGATTGCCGAACATGGCTTTCAGAAGTACCGACTGAACAACGGCATACGCAAAATAACCTGTTACTGTCATAATGCCTGACCAAACAATCGGAATCTTTACCACCGTAGCAAGTAAAAAAATAAAAAGCAGCATATTAACAACAGGTACCAAATAGGAGAGTGAAAATTCCTCTCGAAGCAAATAGCTCTGCAGGTTCATAATCAAATTCACAAAAATAGCCTGCCATAGATAAGGAGTCATTCTAACTTTAAAGATACTGAGAATTAGCGCAAAAACAGCTACTCCTTCCAGTGTAGAGAAAAATAAAAAGCCAAGTGGCTCCAAAAGCATACGTGCATCTCCTTTACAATTCCAACAAACCTCATCGGTGTATTCAAAAACTTGGATGTACATCGAATATAAAGGGCTGGGAGCTACTTTTCAAGAGGTCTTTTCAATAATTTCGTAGATTTATTCAAGCACTTCAACCAAATGTTATCTGATGCTGCTTCAAGTTGCAACTAGGCAACACTTTCTTTGACCGAATCTTCCTGCTCGCGTACAAATTTTATACGTGCTATAAGCTTTTTCCCTAATCGGATGCCAGACTGTTCTATCCACGTGTAGGTAAACCAGGAAAGTCCGGCGGTGAATAGCAACGTTATGGTGAACAGAAGTGTGAGGCTAACTAAGGGAGTAAATGGTAATTTAATCTGTACGATTAGGCCCAGGACCAGCATATGCGTCAAATACATGCTGTAGCTAAGGCGGCCGATCCATGACCACACCTGATTAAGCAGCCACATCGGCTGCCAATGGTACAAAGCATACGCTCCCAGCATCAACCCGACACCTATGAGATAATCCGTTATACCTCCAAAAAACGCAAATAACACAGTAACAAGCAGCAGCCCCCCACTGACCCGGTCTACACTTTTCCAATGACGCTCGTCTTTCCAAATAAAAAACAACAATATCCCCAGCCCAAAGACGGGCAACTGGTTCGGAAACCATAAATACAGATAATGCCCCCATAAAGATTTATCACTAATCAATGGATATTGAGCAGACATCATATTTAACCAGAAGCTTGCCACAAGCATCGTCACGACAAACCAAATTGCATGGCGGACAGATCGAATCAACTTAAATAAGAGGGGGATACACAGATAAAACATGCATTCCACCGCAATGGACCATTCCACACCGATAATGCTGTTAATCCAATATGGATTAAGACCATTCAAAAACAGAACATGGGCTGCAATATTAGTGGCAGTGACTCCCTCCTCATCTCCAAGCCAAAATCGTGGACCCGTCCCATTGACTACTAAATAGATCCCTAACATCACGTAATACATGGGTGCAATCCGAAAAAAACGACGCAACAGGTAGGCCAGCATTCCTTCTCTCTTGTCACTCGAACGCCTGCTCAGAGATAGAAACAGCGTAAAAGCGCTGGCCATATAAAATAAAGCGACTCCTTTGGCTCCTATGCTCAAGCCTTTTTGCAACCAACCGTTTAATCCGTCCACATACTGGCTGACATGCACAAGTAACACTCCGATAATCGCCAGCGCCCTTAACGTATCTACAAATTGCAACTTATCTTGTTCCATCTTACCCTTGTCTTCGGGCATCGTATCCCTCCATAACAATTCTTGATGATACGTTTTGTATCCATAATACACAAAATGTATCACCCAAGTAAATATCCCCATTATGTAAAAAAACACCCTCCGACCGCACCAAGATGCGGTCAAAAAGTGTTGATTTTATCATGCAATAATTCAGCTGTTCCCTATTCCCTTGCGTTATACCAAAAACAAACGGGAGATGAGGCATTAATATCAATATGATTTTATTTGTTTAAATGAAAAGGTACGGTCGTTACGATGACGTCTTTGTAATTGATTAAATAAGCTCTCATCAGCAAACTGGTCTGATTGTGCAGTATATTTTCCCACCAGTGTTTAGTGATAAATTGTGGAATGAGAACTGTGATATGGTCCTCGTCTGCCTTTTTCCACTCTACTGTATCGATGAACTTGCGGAGCGGATTAATGATACTGCGATAACGGGATCTCAGCACTACTAAACGTATACCTACATCCCACTCTTCCCACTTCTGTTCCATTTTTTGAATCGCTTCATCATCCACACCCACATATACAGCAACCACATTGTCCGACAAGGTCTTGGCATAGCTGATGGTATTCATAACGACTCGTGTGATGCCTGCCACCGGAATAATAATCGTATTGCCTTTGACCATAGGTTTGTCCTTCGTGATATCAATGCGCAGTTGTTCAGCCGTATTTTTGTAATGTTTGTTGATCTTCATAAAGAAATACAGTACCAAAGGCAGGAAGATAAAGACTACCCACACCTGGCTAAACTTAGTGAAGATAAAGATGAGCGTAATCGACAGCGTGGTTAACATCCCAACCGTATTAATAGCCAGCTTGACGACCCAGCCAGCAGGTTTGAGCCGAATCCATCGAATCATCATACCGAGCTGAGACAGGGTAAACGGGATAAAAACCCCTACAGCATAAAGCGGGATGAGATTTTCGGTATTGCCACCAAAAACGATGACCAGCAATGCCGAGAAGATACTCAAAAACAGGATACCGTTAGAATAGCCGAGTCGATCTCCACGAACCATAAACATATGCGGCATGTATTTGTCCTTAGCGAGCATAAAAGCGAGCAGCGGAAAGGCTGAATAGGCTGTGTTGGCCGCCAAAAACAAGATAAGCGCCGTCACACCTTGAATGATGTAGTACATCACACCGCGCCCAAAAGTAGCATTCGCAATTTGCGAAATGACTGTTTCTTGCGGATTAGGACGAACACCGTACCAATAAGCCAGCAAACTAATTCCGATAAACATACAACCGAGAATCAAGCCCATCATCATCAATGTAGTTGCCGCATTTTTGGCAGCAGGCTTGCGGAAGTTCGGAATGGCATTAGAGACAGCTTCTACACCGGTTAGCGCCGAACAGCCCGAGCTGAATGCTTTCAGTAAGAGAAACAGACTGACGTTAGATACCGTAGCTCCAAATTGCGGCGCCGCCGCATGGGCTCCTCCTGCCAGATAGTGAATAATACCACTAATAATCAGAACAAAAATGGCAACAACAAATAAGTAAATCGGTATAGCCAGCACCGAGGCAGATTCCGTCACCCCGCGCAAGTTCATAATAGTCAAAAAGATAATCATCACTAAAGCAATGGCGATTCGATGATCATGTAACGATGGGAACGCCGATGTAATGGCATCTGTACCTGCCGATGAGCTAACAGCTACCGTTAGAATATAATCGACCAGCAGAGATCCGCCTGCAATCAGACTCGGACTCTTTCCTAAATTGTCCTGTGCAACAATGTAGGCTCCCCCACCACCAGGATAGGAAAAAATGGTCTGTCTATACGACAGGATCAGAATGATAAGCAAACCCAATACCGCAATGGATATAGGGATGGAATACCATAGGGCAGCAAAGCCCGCTGTAATTAAAACCAGCAGAATCTGCTCCGTTCCGTAAGCTACAGAGGACAATGCATCTGAGGACAGAATGGCCAGTGCCTTGAGCTTATTCAGTTTCTCATCTTCAAGGGCCGTCGATTTTCGCGGACGACCGATTAATAACCTTTTGACTTTACTTAGCATTTCGTTGACTCCTTCTTTGGATGAGGGTTTTGCAAAAGAACTATGAATCGTATATTTATTATGTCACCTGCACATCAGATTGATGAAACAAATGAACTATTATTTTATACTCCCTCATCCAGAAAAAAACAATAAGGAATGCTCCCTAAAAAGAGCATTCCCGAGTAAGAAAGAGTATTTCGATAAAATACCCTTATGTATACAGTATTTTGAACCTTTCCGGCGTAATTCCTTCCGCCCGGCGGAAAGTTGCCACAAAATGACTGACATCTCGGAAGCCTACGCGCTCCGAAATCTCCTTTACCGTTAATTGCGGATACTCTGTCATCATTTCCTTAGCCTTCCGCAACCGAATTACAATCAGATAAGCATACGAAGTCACACCGAACGCTTGCTTAAACAATGTATTTAAATGACGAGCGCTGACATTCATCATAACAGCCATATCCCTTAAACCCACATCTGGGCTGGCATAATTTTGCTCCATAAAGGTCAGTACAGGGGTTAAACGTTCCACATTATGAGATAAGGAAGGCATCGAGCTATGTTGTCCATGTTTACGCAGCAGAGTCAGAAAACGGTACATATTGGCCGAAGCATCTAATCCAGACAAATCACGTTCACTAACCATGGAGTGTAGCATGTTTTCCCCAAAGCTGTGCAGCTCGCTATCCGGGTCCCAATGGTACCCTCGCGTATGCTTCAATCCGAGTGCAGTCAATACAGCCGCGGCGATGGGTCCGTCAAATGTGATGTATAACGTTCGCCATACCTTGGTCGCCCGTCTGTATGCATGGGCTTCACCAGGCAGTAGCAGAACCCCGGACTGCTCACCCAAACGGAAGGTTCCCCCTTTATATGTAAACATCCCCTCACCTGACACCGTCTGAATCCAGTGAAAGCAAGGATAGCCCTCTGGACGGGAAACATCCTCCTGTCTGCTATTAAATCCGATACTTTCAATAAAAAGGGGTAAAGAGTGCTCACGAGTAGTCAGGAAAAATCGCAAATGATGGGGAGTCAAAATCATAATAAGCACCTCCGGCGTATGCGGTATCTATTTCTCATGTAGATCCATATTGTTATATACATGTTCATTTTATTATATTTAAAAGCATTTATTTGTATTATAAGATAGGATTATTCTTATATACAGAGGTGATTGGCATGATAAGCAGCAAACTTCCTAAAGTATTTTACGGTGGGGATTACAATCCTGAGCAATGGGATGAGGCCACGCATCAGGAGGATTTACGGATGTTCAGACAGGCAGGAATTGATATCGCCACACTCAACGTTTTCTCATGGGCTAAAATTCAGTCTGACGAAATCACATATCATTTTGAGTGGCTGGATCAGTTGATTGATAATCTTTATGAAAGCGATATCTTCGTTTGTCTAGCTACTAGTACGGCAGCGCATCCTGCTTGGATGGCTACCCGTTATCCCGACATTCTTCGAGTCGATGCTGACGGGCGTAAGCGAAAATTCGGAGGACGACATAACTCTTGTCCGAACAGTCCAACCTATCGAAAATACGCCGAGCAGATGGCTGACCGACTTGCAGAGCGATACAAAGACCATCCTGCGATCCTCGTGTGGCACGTATCCAATGAGTATGGCGGAGATTGCTATTGTGACAATTGTGCCGCAGCGTTCCGAGTGTGGCTCAAACAAAAATACGGATCACTGGAAGAGCTAAACCGGGTGTGGAATACTTCCTTCTGGGGTCACACCTTCTATGATTGGGATGAAATTGTACCTCCAAATAATCTGAGTGAGCATTGGGGAGAAAATCACTCCACATTTCAGGGCATATCCCTTGATTATGCGCGCTTCAATTCAGACAGTATGCTGGATTGCTACCTGCTGGAATATAACGCGATTAAAAAACATATTCCCGATGCCGTGGTAACAACCAATCTGATGGGCTTTTTTAAGCAGCTGGATTATTTTAAGTGGGCTAAGCACATGGATATAGTATCTTGGGACAGCTATCCCGGGGCTAATACCCCGATAAGCTATACGGCGATGGCGCATGACCTGATGCGCGGCTTGAAGGATGGGCAGCCCTTTATGCTGATGGAGCAAACACCGAGCCAACAGAATTGGCAGGCGTATAACTCACTTAAACGGCCTGGCGTTATGCGTTTATGGAGTTATCAGGCTGTAGCACATGGCGCGGATACGGTCATGTTTTTCCAGCTTCGCCGCTCGATCGGTGCTTGCGAGAAATTCCACGGGGCCGTAATTGAGCATGCCGGGCATGAGAACACACGTGTATTTCGCGAGGTGGCACAGCTTGGCAATGAGCTCGGCGCTTTAGGCAACACGCTGCTTGACGCGACTGTTCATGCCAAAGTAGCTATTTTGTTTGATTGGGACAATTGGTGGGCTTTGGAAAAGTCAAGCGGCCCTTCTGTCGCCTTGAAATACTTGGATCAGGTGCATAAGTATTATGCTACCCTCTTCCGGCGTAACGTACAGGTAGACCTGATTTCTGTGGATACAGATTTCCAAAAATATGATCTCATTATCGCGCCTGTACTCTACATGGTCAAGCCGGGTACTGCTGAGAAACTGGAACAATTCACAGAGCGTGGCGGCACCTTCTTAACGACCTTTTTCAGTGGCATTGTAAATGAAAACGATCTGGTTACAACCGGAGGATATCCTGGTAAACTGCGTAATTTACTCGGGATCTGGGTGGAGGAAATTGATGCGCTTCTGCCTGAATTACACAACCGCATTATATTGAAAGAAAAAGTGGGCGTATTAGAAGGTGAATATAAGTGTGGGTTGCTCTGCGACTTGCTGCATAGCGAAGGAGCCGAGGTGCTGGCGGAATACGGCGATGATTTCTATCAGGGCATGCCAGTACTGACACGCAATCGCTTTGGTCAAGGTGAAGCGTGGTATGTCGCTACTGACCCTGAGGAACCTTTCCTTGATGGTCTGCTGGGCTACATTTGTGAGCAAAATGGGATTTCATCCCTGCTGCGTGCTCCTGCGGGCATAGAAGCCACTATGCGGTCCAAAGATGGAAAGTCGTATCTATTTGTTCTGAACCATAATGCCCAGACACAGCAATATCATCTGGATGACCAAAAAGGAAAAGAGCTGATCAGCGGAAAATTCCTGGAAGGAGATATTTCTATTGAAGGCTATGGCTTTCAAGTGCTGGAGCTATCATAATCAATTCAATCTGACTTATACCACTCACTTTACTGCATAAAGGTAATTTAGTACCAAAGGAGTTAATCATGAAACGACTGCTATGGATCGGCAGCTTGTCTTATTTTTTAATTGGTCTAGCACATGTGGTTGTAGGCTCCCTATTGCCCGTGTTGCTAGAGCATTACGGTAGAACCTATACGGATGGCGGAAGCCTGATTTTCGCTCAATTTTCCGGCTTTCTGGCTGGAGTCCTACTGTCACCGTGGCTTGCCCGGACGTTCGGCAAACGCCGAAGTCTGGTATTTGCTCTACTCCTGCTGTGTGCGGCTGAAGTGCTGTATTCACTTCTGCCGCCCTGGGGCTGGCTATATGCCGTCGGGGCAGTAGCCGGATTTGGCTTTGGGATGGTAGAAGCACTCATTGGTACTATTGTTATTGGAGGTATTACTCAAGGAACGGGCGCGGCTATGAGCCGTCTGGAAGTCTTTTTCGGGATCGGCGCCTTGGCTATGCCCGCTATCGCTAGCCAATTCATTGCTCTAGGTTGGTGGCGACTGGCATTTCCCATCATCTCCTTGTTTGCAGCCGTAGCCACTATAGCTTGGCTGCGCGGGTCCTTCGGCACACTGGACGCTCTATTGGACGAACAGGAACACCGAGGTGACTACCATAAGCGTTCCACTAATTCACTGGAGTCACCTACCGTAAAGGCTTCTATTAGCAGCCCTATAGGCAATTGGAAGCTACTTGCATTATTTATCGTTTTTTTCTTTATCTACGTAGGGACTGAGATGAGCCTGGCCAATTTCCTGCCCTCCATGTTTATCGAGCGACTCGGTCTCACACAAGCCGAAGCAGCACTCAGTGTCACCTGCTTTTGGTTGGCAATGGCCTTCGGACGGTTATTTACAGGCTACATTGCCGATCGATACGGCTACGGTGTCTTTGTCGCTCTGAGCTCACTGGCAGCGACCCTGCTGCTGTGTGTGTTCCCGTTGATCCAAGGCACTGCTGGTGCCTTTGTCCTTATCGTACTGCTGGGACTCGGCATGTCCGGCATCTTTTCCATCGCTCTTGTTTTTGCCAGCAAAATGATGCCAGGTACAGAAGAATCGACCACCAGCCTGCTTATCGGTGCAGGCGGAGTCGGAGGGGCCCTGCTGCCCTTATGGCTTGGAAACAGTATGGATCGTGGAGGAGCAGTAGCTTCAGCTACTGGCGGGATTTGCTTGTATCCTGTGCCTGCTTGGCGGTATCCTGTACTCCCTATATGTACGCAAAAAGCGGCTTCAAACCGCTTCATCATGATATTAACCTACTACTGGCACCCCAAGTGTATCCTTAGATGACAACCAAGGATACATTTGGAGGTGCTTTTACATACTAGACGAATGTACCTTGTACAGAAGCCTGTTTTTAGTCAAAATAGATTGTTTCCTATGAAACACAGGACAGATATCCATGCCTCCTCTAGATGAATGGAGTACTATACAACAAACCATATGGAGGTGTTTGTATTGGGTCGTCCAGAATTGAACCGAAAAAAAGGCCGTAAAAAAGACGTTTTTGTCCGTGCCTGGTTTGATAAGCTAGAAAAAAAGTTTGAGGAAATGCCCCCCAAAAAAAGAGGCCGCTCAAAACGGAAATCGTTTGGTAAAGACATCATTGTCAAAAAGCAAGTTGTACATGTGAATATTAATCATGATGCTGAAGGGGATTCCAGAACCACAGGTGATTTAGCGCAGTTCGGTTACATTTATAATGTGAGGCCCCAACTCGTTTCGATTGAAGGGGAGGTCATGTTCGATACGAACGGCATACTTACACCTGGGATTGCTCACCTTCCAGGGACTACACAAATTGCTGTAGCCGATGCAGGGAAGTATGAAGTCCGCTTTTCGGTGTCGGGAGTAGAGCCCAACCAATTCGCCATCTTTATTAATGGTGCACCGGCTGAGGGAACCGTGTACGGCTCAGGAGCCGGGACACAGCAAAACACAGGGCAAGCCATCCTTGCTCTGGCATGCGGTGATGTCCTTACTCTGCGTAACCATAGCTCTACTGCTGCTGTTACCCTGCAAACACAGGCCGGAGGAACTCAAGCCAGCGTAAACGCCTCTGTCCTCATTAGAAAATTGGGATAGGCTTAGACTCATGCAAAGCCCCAATATACTAAAAAGGGTTTATCCATCGCGCGAGGATAAACCCTGAATACTTTTTAAAAGGCGATAATGATCCCTTTGTCATTGGCATACATTGAACTAATTCCCCTGGTGGGCACAATATGAATATCTTTAAATTGATAGCGGTTCTTCAAGGTATTCATTAACTTTTGTGCCAGTCCGGGATTATTGCAATGAGTAATAACGATGCTTTCTCCTTCGGTACTCCGACCACTTTTTTCAATGGTATCTGCCAACTTTTCAATGATTTGATTCTGACCACGGGCTTGAGTAAATAATGCGATGTTTCCGTCACCGTCTGAACCTAAAATAGGCCTGATATGCAAGAATGAAAGTATCTTTCCAGTAATTTTATTCATTCGTCCGTTCTTGACCAAATTATCCAAATTCTCTAACACAAAATAGGTTTTCATCTTGCTGATAAAGCTCTCCAAAGAAGAGATAATCTCGCTTTTATGATATCCTTCGTCAATCAGCTTGCGTAATTTTAGAGCTAACAAGAGTTGTCCAGCCGATGCGCTTTTCGAATCGAATACATGAACATCTGCCCCTTCTTCTTCCGCCATATCCTTTGCGACCAATGCACTGGAATACGAGCTGGACAGGTTGCTGGATAATGTAATGGCAAAAGAAGTATGCGCGCCTTGAAAGGCTTCCTTATATAGCATAGGTGACGGTGAAGCGGAACCAATCTTGGTTGTACAGGCTTTCATTTCTTCCATAAACTGAGGCAAGTCCAATGTATCATCATCTATGAAGCATTTTTCACCCAATGTCATGTTTAATGGAATCGTAGTTACTTGCATCTTTTCTTTAAGCTCTGTCGTTAAGTCGCAGCAACTATCTGCTATGATTTTATATCTCACCCAGTACACCCTCACATTATGTTATTTTTCACTAGAATCCGCGTTCATCATATTCAAGAAAAGCTCAATCAGGCATTTCCATTGCCACATCGCCTTTTTCCTTATTCCCGTAAGCGCTGCCGTAATTCTTATTCTGAATACATGCAGGTAATCACTGAGTAAGGAAATTAATTTCATTATCTCGACGTTAAACTAAATATGGATACTATGTACTATAAAGAATTGCCAACGATAATAACAATGAAATATTTGTGAATTATTATACCTTCCCCCTACACCTTCAGAGGTCTCTTAGCCCAAAACAAAAAAATTCTTTAATCTCATTCATCGACTTGTTACAATTAAATAGTATACTCCAATATTTGCGATAAAATAAACCATGCTAATCTCTGTGATAGTAAGGAGTCTTCAAACTATGCTTAAGCTAATCCCCAAAAAAAGCTTCATTATATGTATTATTATCCTGATCCTTTAACCGCATATTTCACAGAAGATCTATGTAAGGAGATATCGATAAAATCAACGGATCTATCGGAATTGACAATAAACAATATTCCATTAAGCATGAATAGTGCGGAGATTGATTTGACTGCTTATAGAAAGAATCCGGATTTTAACGATAAACACACGAAAGATGCCGATCACACATATTTTGAAAATTTCTTGATTGTCTATAGCATGTGAAAAATAAATTGGGTAACAATTTCTTGGATCAAAGCTACGACTCCGCCCAAAGCCTAAACGCCATAGTATATTATGACAAAATAAATCATGCAAAAGCTAGTTTTGTATATCCCCACAATAACAAGCAGGATCAGATCGTTGTCTGGACTATACTGGAAAAGTATTAGCGTTTATAAGAAAAGCAGAAAATGCGAAAAGGCCGTCCCCGGTGTTCTTAATCAGTTCCTGGGACAGCCCTTAAAGTATATAACAAAATAATAGCATTATTATTTATAGAATTTTCTTAAACATTTCAATAACTTGTTCTTTGCTAGGTATGAACGGATTGCCCGGAGCGCAAGCATCCTTCATGGAGTTCTCGGCAAGCAGATCCAAATCCACCTCATTTACACCCAGTTCAGAAAGTTTGGCTGGAATCCCTACTTCCTTCGACAGGTCTTTGATTCTTTGAATTACATAGTCTGCGCATTCTTTATCCGTTTTCCCCTTCTCTTCAAAACCGATCACCTTAGCGATGGCACGAAACTTCTCTGGCACATGCTTGGCATTCTCCTCCTCCACGATTGGCAGCAGCATGGCATTGCAAACCCCATGAGGCAAATCGTATACGCCGCCTAGCTGATGGGCCATAGCATGGACGTAACCCAATCCGGCATTATTAAATGCAAGTCCTCCCAAGAAAATAGCGTAAACCATTTGTTCACGTGCTTCTATATCATGACCGTCGCTCACTGTACGGGCCAAGTTGTTAAAAATAAGTTCTACTGCTGCCAACGCGGTCGCATTTGTAACAGGATAGGACCCTGGAGTAACCAAAGCTTCAATGGCATGGGTCAAAGCATCTAGTCCTGTAGCTGCCGTTAATGCGGCGGGTTTGTCTACCATCAGTTCAGGATCGTTGACTGAAATCGTAGCTACGCTATTCTTGTCAACCATAACCATTTTGACTTTGCGCTCTTCGTCCGTAATGACATAATTGATTGTGATTTCAGCGGATGTTCCTGCCGTTGTATTAATAGCGACAATGGGTAGCGATTTATGCTTAGATTGATGAACGCCCTCATACTCGGTTATATGTCCCCCGTTGGTAGCAATAATGCCGATTCCCTTGGCCGTATCCTGTGGAGATCCTCCACCAATGGAAATTAAAAAGTCACAGCCGTTTTCCTGAAGAAATTGAACGCCATCATGTACGTTTTTACAGGTCGGATTGGGCTTGACCTCATCGTATACTACATAGTCCAAGCCAATATCATTCAGCAAAGTTGTGACCTTGCCTGCAATTCCACTCTTCATCAGAAACTTATCGGTCACGACCAGTGCTTTGTTTAAATGTAGTTCTTTTATATAGGGTCCAACTTCATGCAAACAGCCTTTTCCCATCAGATTGATAGATGGTACAAAAAATACATGTGCGCTCATAAAAATCTGCCTCCTAAGGATTCACTTTTGATCCCTCGCTAAATACAGAAATACTCTAAAGTGAAACATTTCACATTTGTAATTCTATCTTTATTTAATTTTGATGTCAATATAAAAACACAGATATTTCTTTGTTTTATTTTTGTTTATTTTGGTTTTTGGATAAATCCAATAATTGGTACACAACTAATCAGAGGCAGTCTCGTACAACTTAGATGAACTCATTAACAACGAGGTGATGACAGCATGACAATCAACAAGAAAGTATGGCTGGCTCTGCTGGCAGTATCGCTGCTCCAAGCAACCCCATCTTACGCCAAGTCGGCAACGCTAACTCCAGTAACAACCGTTTATGTGGATGACCGCCCGCTTGAGCTTTCTGCCCAACCGCTACTGCTAGACGGGACAACGCTCGTCCCTATGCGTCAGTTGTTTGAGGCGCAAGGAGCTGTGCTTTCCTGGAACGGATCTAGCAAAACCGTAACAGCAACCAAAAACGACACGACGCTCACCTATCGTATCGGAAAAGTCACCGCCACCCTCAACGGCAAAATGCTGTCCCTGAACGTTCCCGGACAGATTGTTAAGGGCAACACAATGATACCACTGCGTTTTGTGAGCGAAGCACTCGGGAGCACAGTGAAATGGGACGCTCTAACCCGGACGATCAGAATTGCCTCTAAAGAAGACTTTTTCACAACGATTCTTTCCGGAGTCAACCTGCGCAGCAAACCGGATTCATCAGAAGCTTCCCCTTCCCTGCGGCTTATTCCAATCGGTGAAAAGGTTCATGTCATCCGCGAGGTCAATGCTCTCTGGCTGGAAGTACGCACAAAAGACAACCTGACTGGATACATATCGGCAAAACCAAAATACAGCGACTATTCCAGCCCATCCCTAGCGGAACTGCAGGGAGATAAACTGATCGCCTACGGTGAGAAATTCCTCGGTACCCCTTATGAATTCGGCGCAGCAATCGGACAGACATCGACCTTTGATTGTTCCTCTTTTGTTGGGGAAGTGTTCCGGCGTACGCTCTCTATCGACCTCCCCCGTGTCTCTTACGATCAGGCTAAAGAAGGCCGGGAGGTTGAACTAAACGAGCTGCGCAAAGGCGACCTGCTGTTCTTCAGTGCGCGTGGGCTGGAAATCGGTCATGTGGCGATCTACGCAGGGAACAACAAATTGCTGCATACTTTCTCCAAAGAACGTGGCGTTCATTTTGATACGTTTGACGATAAATGGCAGAAACGTTTCGTTACAGCCCGCAGGCTGTTTTAAGACGGATCGGCTAGCCAATAACAACAGGCTATTTCAGTACCACATTCAATTTTTTCTGTTTGCCTTTTGCCGGACGCCTCCCTTGCGGTTTGCGTTCAGGCGGCAAAAGGATTGATTCGTTCCCCTTGTTTAACACGTAATTCGATCCTCTTCTTTAACACTTTCTCTTAAAATCTTGAATCTTTCCCCTCACATCTGCTTAAATAGGTTTAATAGATTGTGCAGAAAACACGAATATGTATGCTAATGATAGACAGGAGGGAATCATTATGCAATTTGAGACAGATCGGCTCATCATTCGTGATATTTGCAAATCCGATTGGGGAAGTATACATACCTACACGTCATTGCCTTAAGTTACAACGCACACAGCATGGGGACCCAATACAGAAGAAGATACAAAGGCATATATAGAACAAGTTTTAGCTTCACAGCAGGAACAGCCACGACAAGACTACGAATTAGCCGTATGTCTGAAAAACAATGGAATCCTGATCGGTGGTATTGGTGTTCATGTCAAAGATACTAATGCAGAAATGGGCTATGTTTTAAATCCAGATTATCAAGGAAAGGGTTATGCAACAGAAGCGGCACGAGGACTGTTACAATTTGGATTTAGTACACTTGGTGTCCATCGTATTTATGCAACATGTCGTCCAGAAAATAAGGCATCTGAGAAGGTAATGCAACAGATCGGAATGCAACATGAAGGTCTGATGCGTGAACACTGGTATTATAAAGGCAGATTTCATGATTCATATCTGTACTCTATCCTTGCTGAGGAATATATCGGAATATAAAAAGTTCTCTCGTACGAAACAATGTTTTTGTATTTTTTAACAGAAAATCGCTCCTTGAGAAGCATGTTACTACAATAAAATGATCGTTAAGCTATTTTGACTATATAGTTAGAAATAGGTGTTGTTAAGAACGTGTCTGAGGGATACTGTAGCCTATGTTTACGGATCACGGCACATTTATTAGTTGGCTTTAGCGTAGCCAAACATCATCTAGCCGTTGCCCCTGAAAAGGCAGGGATTAATCATTTTTCTGAGTTAATTGTGCAGGCTGGCTATAATCACACCAAGCAGTTGGTACGTATCCAGTGGGATAGTCCAGTTCAGTTGATTACTCATTACTTGAGAAAATGATCGAGTTTAATATTTTGGATAAGGCCGATCTTTCAACCTTTTGGCGGGAATAATAATAGGATGTGTCAATGCAACTAACTCATCTGCATATTCCCAAGTTGTCTCCAGTCACTCAATGTAATGCTGATACTTCTCATGCTCTTCAATACAGAGAGGAGTCCTTGAACATACGACATTTTCACAAGCATCAATCCAAACGATGTATACTCTACCAATCCCCCACCAACATAGAAAGCTATCATCCCCGAAATCTCATCATGCTAATGCCCCTAAAGTATCCCTATGCTATAATGTGGAAAGTATGGATATCCACATATACAGGAGGATTGGAGCAGAATGATTGGGAAATTTTTGATTTTCTCTCTACTGTGGAGTTTGCTCGGTAACCCGTTTTTGGCAATGCTCGTACTCTTAATCTTGATCTATATATTGGATCGCAGCTTTGTCGGTGTATTGCCCAGCATCAGCAAACCGTGGAAAAGAAGGCGCAATGCAGCACGATTGCGTCAACAGATTGCCTTAAACACCAACGATGTGGCTGCCAAGTTTGATTTGGCTCGAATTTGGATCGAAAGCAAGAAATACTCGCAGGCTTTGGAGCTACTATTGGAAATTCAATCCCGATATGAAGATTCAGCAGATTATTGGAACGCTCGGGGTACGGCTGAGGTACACACAACCCATCTGAAGGATGGAGAACAGCATTTACTCAAGGCACTGGACATTAACCCGCGAGTGCAATACGGTGAACCCTATTTGCATTTGGCCGCAGCTTTCAAGGAACGCGACGTAAATAAGTCATTACACTATCTACAGCAATTCCAGGAAATTCAGTCTTCTTCCAGCGAGGGCTATTATCTGACAGGCCTGATGTACCGTATGCTGGGACGCAAGGATGAAGCAATCGCTGCATTTAACCAGTCTATTGCTGTCTATCGTTCTCTGCCCAAATACCGCAAACGAAGTGAGCGCAAGTGGGCTGCACGCAGTCTATTCCGTAAAATAATCAGCTAAATCGCACTCTGAAACGCAAAAAAAGAGGTTCAAGATGAACAGTTAACCTGCCATGATGAACCTCTTTCTTTATTATACTTTTCCGACCCAGAGCATCCTCTCATACTCATCGTAACGGCGCATAACCAAGCCGATTCAGCTCTTCCGCAATTACACGATAACCACGGCTATTCGGATGTATCCGGTCCAGCGAAAGCAGTGCCCGTTCATTACCTTCGAATATGGGATAAATATTCGCTACCCGGTAATTCGGTCCGCCCAATGTATAGAGAAACGAGTTGTATTGGCGCACATATACACCCGCCTCCCTTACCCCTGGAAAAGGATTATATAATCCTACCATTCGGATGATAAATGGCTCACGCTGACCGGATTTTATTTGATACAGGGCATGTACAATTTGGCGTACATGTTCTTTGGTATGATTCAGCGCTTGCGGAATGGAAGAACCCGACGAGCCTGGGCCTCCAGCTAGTGCACTGATATATGGACGCAGATCATTCCCGCCGATCGTCACCGTTATGAGTTCAGCCCGACTGATTGCCGACCGAAAAAGCGGATTGTTGCGGACCATGGACAACAGCTTCTGCGATGTCAATCCGTTGATTCCCAGATTCTCGTAACTGACTGGCGTACGGAGATGTCTTTCCGCCATTCGCCGATAGACAGGTACAAAGCCGCCACTCAGCAACGTCCCTGCACCTGTCGTTAAAGAATCTCCAATCGCTGTGTAGTGATACGCCAATGAAACCCACCTCCCTCCGACATAACATATATTATGTAGAAAAAAGGAAGCGGGACCCGGAGATTCGCTTATTCTTCGTCTATTTCATATACACAATGGAATTGCCCACCATCTGGCAAATCCTCAGATCCATATACGGCAAAGCCCACGTTGCGGAAGAAATCAGCCCCCTCCGCATCCGTATCCACCGTAAGTCGCTTCGGGCTACGCTCCTTAATAAGCGTAAGCAACATCCCTCTGCCGTAGCCTCTATGACGATTTTCAGGCAACACAGCCAGATGATGGAGCACGATCGTTCCATCCTTCCGCTCCTCAAAACCGACAACACCTACAATAAGTCCTTCATCTTCCACTCCGAACAACTTCCATTCATCCGAGGCTTGATACGCACGTAAAGCTGTCTCTCCGCGTTCAGGATGATCTAGCACGGCGTAGGTAAGCAGTTCCAGCACCTCCTCACGATCTGAGTCTGGTTTTATATTTTTAAACATCGTTAGTCGTCTCTCCTTATCATCTGAAATGAAGTTATACTTTAACTTTCCACAATAAGCAACGGCCAGTTATCTAGCCACTGTTTTTCAAACACACGCTGACGAAAAGCCGTAGTGTGACGGAACAAGGGGCTTTGACGTACCCGCATATCCAGCAGATCTTCCAACCCATACGGACAAATGACCTCCATTTGATCCTTGGCATTCAAGCGAATGGCTACAGCTGTTGCCGTCTCTGGCCAGCGACTCATTGCATCCTCTATCGAGGAATACGGAGCTTCCCCATTGCGAAGATGCATTCGAGCTTGATTTTTGACAGACCAGTTGCGTCCCGCCTGTTTGCGGTTCAAGGAATGCTCCAGAAACCCATCTCGTTCCTCTAGCGTATTTTTAGGGTCAAAATAAATAACATCGATATCGTTTAGAGGCGTAGCCGTTGTATAGCCATGAAGCTTGTCCCACACACGATTGCGTACATAGCCTGCGGCTATACAGCCTTGCGGAAGCTTCAACTCTCGCACATAGCGCAAGTCTTGCAAGACCTGTGGATCATTCATATACTGTATAATTCGTAGCACATCTTCTTCCGACTGCATCCTGTATCCAGCTCCTTTTTTATGATGACGGTTGCTGCACGGAATCTCCTCCTTGGGCCGCGAGCCGGGATGTACGCTGCGCCAAACGGCGGCGTGCAACCAGCAGGAACGGAATCCCAATCACAACCGACAGGGCAACCGGGCCAAAAACGGCAAGCGGTGCCGTTTGACCGTAAATATCCAGCAACCAGCCGCCAAATAAAGGAGCCAGTACACTGCCCAAATTATTAAAGCCGATCGTACCGAAGTAGGTCCCTTTATATTGAGCATCAGCAATTTGATCAATCAGTACGTCCAGCATCGTGAATAATAACACTTCACCTACTGTAAACAGCACCATATCCAGTATAAACATCCAGCCTGAATTTAACATACCGCACAGCAGCAGACTGACTGCAATACATATATTCCCTGCGATTAAGGAATTCACTGGAGAAAAGCGGTTTGCCAGCCGCACCAGTGGATACTGAAAAGCCAAGACGCAAACCGCGTTGACCGTTAGCATGTATGTAAACCACCGGGTACCTTCCTCGAAGGACGAAGACAAAAATTGAGGCATCGTCGAATTGGAATGAGCATAACCCATTACGCAGAATACGGTACCCAGCAGAATCGGCATAAATATGGGATCTCTGCTGGCTGTTCGGAACGCCTCGCCCATCCTCAGCGGAGCTTCTCCCGCTGTTGTACCTACATGCAGATCCGATGCATACCGAGTAAACTGGATCAACAGTAGCACCCCGTACAGAGCATACACACCAGCGGCTACCATGAACGGCGTACCTGTAGATGCCGATCCCAACATCAAACCAAGCAGCGGTCCTGCCACCACACCAACATTAATCGCCGCATATCTCATGTTATAGACGAGCAATCTTTTCTCCTTGGGGGTTACATCTGATAGTAGCGCCCGCGAAGTTGGCTCGAACAAGGATCTGCACAGCCCATTCAGAGCATTAATGACAAAAAAGGCCCAAGCCGCTTCTGCCAACGCAAAAGCGACGAAGACAAGCGACCAACTCGCGATGGATACCAGCATCACCTTACGCCGTCCGATCCGATCTGAAATATATCCACCGTAAAAGCTGGCAAAAATGCCGACCAGCGAGCTGACCGATACGATTACCCCTGTATGAAACGGGGACACCCCTAGACGGGTGGTCAAATAAATAGACAAAAACGGGATACTCATAGAGGTCGCCATTCGACCAAAAATCGTACCCGTTATAATTGTCCAAGCCAGCGGATGAATGGAACGCAGCTGTTCTTTCATATATACCTTAGGTCCTCCTTCTAGGTACAAGTCTAACAAGGGGGGCTCAGTCTGGACTGGTCAATATAACGTTCCAGCTCTAAACATGTTGCCTGATAGGCAGACTGGAGCGCAGACAACTTCACTTGTACATTCTCAAGTCGGTTCTCCCATGCAAGCTGTTCAATATCAGACAGCAATTTGGACAAACGCCCGACACCCAGACTCACGCTGCCTGATTTCAACTCATGAGCAGCCTCTACTACTTTTGTGGCTTCACCTGCGGCAACCAGTTCTTTTAACTTGTTGATCTTGGCAGGTGTATCACTAGTATACATTTCAACCAATGACTCAAGTAATCCCGTGCTACCATCCTCGTCCAGCAGCATGATCTCACGAATAACATCCTCATCCAAAATAGGCTCGGAATCTGGAATGGGTAGCCATTTGACCAGCTTTTCTGTGAGATTCTCAATCGTCACCGGCTTCGGCAAGTAATCGTTGACACCAATCTCCCGCCCACGAGCCTGGTCTTCCTCGGACACATTTCCGGTCAAAGAAATGATCGGCACAGGCGGCTGTTGGTTTTCTGCTTCCCACTGGCGGATCGCTTTAGCTGCATCGTGACCATTTAGCAAAGGCATATGATGATCCATTAGAATGCAGGCGTAGGATCGTTCAGAGGCCGCTCTTACTGCGGCTTGTCCATCCTCGACAAAGTCAATATGCTGGAATCCCAGGTGGTTAAGCTGGAATTGCACCACTTGACGATTCACCCGATTATCCTCAGCCACCAAAATAACTTGAGAATGACTATGCTCACGAAGCAACTCGCTACGTGCCGTCAGTTCACCATTTTCATGGTCCTCTAATTCATCTGTCTGTCCTGATGCCTTCCTGAAGGGAATTTCAAACCAGAACGTGGAGCCTTCACCTTCTTCGCTGACGACCCCAATCTCTCCCTGCATAAGCTTCACAAATGAGCTGCATATCCACAGCCCCAGTCCTGTTCCTCCATATTGGGAGGCGCTGCCTTCACCAGCCTGCACATACGGCTGAAACAGCTTGTCCTGATCCTCCTGTGAAATCCCGATGCCCGAATCCTGCACCTCAAAACGAACACGTTGGGCATCTTTAGTTTCTTCAACCAATTTTGTCCGAACAACAAGGTTCCCTTCGCTTGTAAATTTATTCGCATTGCTCAACAGATTAAGCAAGATCTGCATGATCCTTGCCGAATCTCCTTCGAGATGCTCTGCCACGCCAGGATCAGTCTCTATACTCAACTGGTTGCCCATCTGATAAATTTGCGGCTCCAACAACTGGGCAACATGGCTCATAATCGCCTGGACTCTGACATTTCCGATCTCCAGCTCCATCTGTCCTGCTTCTACTTTGGATATATCGAGCAGATTATTAATCATGTTTAGCAGCAGAGAGGCCGACTCACGTATCACTCCGATGGCCTGCCGCTGATCTGGAGATAGTTTGGATGAAGCTAACAATTCGATCATCCCCAGGATTCCATTCATTGGCGTTCTAAATTCATGACTAACGACGGCGAGAAAAGTGCTCTTTAGGTCATTAGCCCGTATCGCTTCTTCCTTTGTTTGCTTTAATTCTGCATTGCTTTTGGCAAGCTGACGCTGCAGATTGACCAGTTCGTTGTTCATTGCTGAAAATTCATTCAGCAGCTTTTCTTCCTCAGCTTTGCTTTTCAGAACCTCATCCGTCAATTGTTCGACCGTTCTCCGCAGAACAGCCATTTCTGCTGTCGGTTCCTTCATATTAAAAGGCCCCCTTTACAAAATGACTTACGGGTTGCCAACACTAACATTATCTCTTGAGCGAAAGTATGTCTTCTGCTACCTTCAGCGCTTCCTCCGCACCTGGTGCATATCCATCCGCTCCCACTTCCTGCCATAGGTGTGAATCAAGATTAAAGGGCAAGCCACCGACCAAAATTTTCACATGACTCGTCGTTGTATTTTGGCGGATAAGAGTAATCAAATTTTTCACCAGATGGACATGGTAAGCCATGGTAGCTGAGATAGCCACCACATCTGCGTTGTAACTCACAATGGCCTGAAGCAGACTCCGATCAGGTACATTGGCACCTAAATAGTACGTATCCCAACCATCCATCTCGAATATATCAGCCAGCATACGCAGACCTATTTCATGCTGCTCGCTGCCTACACATGCTGCTACGAGGCTGCGTCCCTTATTTCCAGCACCTATCCATCTGGGATACAGGCTGGAAATAATAAACTGAGTCGCGGCAGTACAAAAATGTTCTTGGCCAACCGTAATTTTGCCTTCATGCCACAGACGACCTATCTCATATTGCGAAATTTGAAAAATATATTTATAAATATGTTGAATAGACATACCTTCATCAAGCAAATGGACGATCCAATCCAAAGCCTGTCTGCGATTACCTAACAGTAAATATTCCAAATATTGAGCCACCTCGGCAGCATAGGGATTATCATCTGTAATAAAAGAGGCGTACCCCTCTTTCTTCCCAATTTGCTGTAACCCCAATTCCAAATGCTCCAGCACCACCGTCTTATCCCCGTGATGAAAGTGCTCTACCAACGTCTCCCGAATTAATTGAAAATTGATGATCAAATCTTCTTGGGTTATGCCGAAACCTTCTAGAAGTCTCTTTAACCAGGAAACATAATACGTAAATAAAATAGGACTGTTCACGATTACACTTTCAGCTAAATAGTTTAAACTATATATGGAGTCCTGTTTTGTCTTTATTTTACCGTTGTCCCCAAAGCGCTCCAAAAGATCTGGCTGTAATTCGTATTGTTTATGGGTAACCAGCTCAGCCAAATCTCCTGCTTGCATCAATAGCGACTCACCTGCGGTATATTGCTGTATACTCATGTACAGCTCCTTCCCCGACAAGGTATTTGTATATGAAACAGATTCTAGGGACGACCTCAGATCGAGACTATTAGACAATTATACCTGATTTGCGTCCCTACTGCCCAAAATTAGACAAAAAAATAAAATACCGAAAAGTCGGTATTTTATCTCAAAGCTGATTTAACCAGAATAGGCAACACTTATGATCCGTTACTCTTCTGTCCCTCAGCTGTTAGTCCAAGCTTTTTTAGTAGATGAATAGCCTGCTCCTTCTCTTCCACGGATAAGCCATCCACAGTCTCCATAATAACACGATGATGCTGCGGGAATATTTGTTCAAAAAAATGACGTCCATCGTCAGTCAATTCTGCATAAATTACACGCCGATCATCTTGTGACGCACGGCGGGTAAGCAAGTTTTTTTTCTGGAGTTTATCCACCACATACGTAATATTCCCACTGGAGATCAGCACCTTTTCTCCAATTTTCTGCAAAGGCTGGGGTCCACGATAATACAACAGGTCAAGCACACCAAATTCAGTTGTATTTAATCCATGACTATGAATGTCCCGATTCGTGCGAGACGTAACCGAATTATAGGCACGAGCCAGAACAACGAACAAATTAAGCGCTAAGTCCTGATCATCTGGTTTTACAGACATATTAACAGCCTCCGTTACTCATATCTTTATTCCAAGATATCTTAATTGCGTACTTTTGTCAAGTTTAAGCGCTTCCCTCCCTGCTTTTACGGTCTGTATTGAAGGAAATTACCATCTATTATGCGAAAGTTGCCGCTCATTAATGTAAAAAATCCTGCCCTCGACCAGTTATTAAGCACTGATATCGAGAGCAGGGCGATTATGATTCAATTCCTAATTTTTTACGTAAAAATACGTAGGCAACACGTCCGCATAATACTCCGAGTACATTCAGTATGATGTCATCCACATCCATCGTACCTGCGCCCAGCAGCATTTGGGTTACTTCGAGAATGACCAATGCAGCCACCACCACGAACAGCAGCCTGCCTACCCTGCGCATAGACACCCAAATG
The DNA here is from genome assembly GCF_056099025.1 of Paenibacillus sp. TSM33. Lineage (NCBI taxonomy): Bacteria > Bacillati > Bacillota > Bacilli > Caryophanales > Paenibacillaceae > Paenibacillus > Paenibacillus sp. TSM33. Next base: position 1,115,479 of record NZ_JBLZXB010000010.1, on the reverse strand, counting down.
ATCGGCAAAAGAACACCGAAGGGAATGAACACACCAATATTCCCAAACAAATTAACACCCCATACCCGAAAAGGGGACGAATGCATGGCCCGCCAGTATCGACCGATCGTATCCAAGGGAACCATATTATATGAATACGGAGGTCCTGGCCGCAATGTACGACCAAAACCGAGAAACATCCAATAGAATAGAAGCCCTGTATACAATATCAATAACACGAATGCCACATTATAAAACAGACGGTTACCAGACATTATTTATTCCGGACGTCAATTTGTCCATTCGCTCTCGCGATAATAACTTGGTCCGCCATGTTAATGAACAGTCCATTATCGACTACACCCGGAATTTGATTCAAGCGAATTTCCAGTTCCTGCGGGTTCTCGATCGTACCATAGTGACAATCGGCAATATAATTACCGTTATCCGTAAGGAAGCGCTCGCTGTCTTTCATACGCCATTCTGCTTTACAGCCTGTCTGCCGCAGAGCCTCCAACGTCCATTCACTGGCAAAAGGTACCACCTCGACCGGCAAAGGGAATGCGCCCAGTACCTTCACATCCTTGGACTCATCCACGATAATGATTAATCGGTCGGTATTGCTTTCCACAATTTTCTCTCTCAGCAGAGCACCGCCTCCACCTTTTATTAATACCAGTTGCTCATTCACCTCATCTGCACCGTCAATGGTAACGTCAAGCCTTCCAATTTGATCAAACGGAATGATGGGAATTCCCAGCTCCCTGGCCTGATCCTCCGAGGCTTGGGATGTAGCTACAGCCTGTATATGTAATCCTTGTGCCACACGCTCTCCGATTTTTTGAATAGCCCAATAGGCTGTCGAGCCTGTACCAAGTCCTACTTTCATGCCTTCCTGAATCGCCTCTACTGCTTTTTCGGCCGCTTTTTGCTTCAAATTCATTATCATCTCTCCCGCTATATAGGCTAGTATTGACCAACATCTATTTTATATGAGAACGCTTTATAAAGACAGAGACAGCTTTTTACCATAACATAGACTATTTTCATCGTGTTCATACTCCCCAAATCGTTCAATAGGTTCGTATCCCTGCTTGGTATAGAAAGCAATGGCTTCAGGTTGAGCTGCTCCGGTCTCTAGATTAATCCTTACAACTCCCCGCTTTCTGGCTTCCTCTTCCAGAAAAGATAATAGGCTAACTGCAATTCCTTGTCTGCGATAAGAGGAATCGACATAAAATCTTTTAAGCTCCATCTCTTCCGCATCTATAGGCCTAAGCCCTCCGCAAGCAACTGGTTTTTCATTCATATACACAACAGCGAAAATCATATTTTTAACTTTCGGATTGGAAAAATCCACCAAGTAAATTTGATCGGCAGGATACCTTTCCAACAAGTCTTCATCCAGCCTATGAATCAAATGATGCAGATCCGCATGATCGCTCTCAACCTTTAAAATCGTAAGCTTGGACACTCTTCTCGTCCCCCTTCTCTTATGTATAGATACATGGACTCATTTCGCAAACAATTCACGAAAACCGCGATAAATCAAGAATTCACGGCTCCAAATATGAAAAATGTCCCAAATTGATAAGTGCATTTGACTCTATTATAAAGTATGATGGTTTCTGTTGAATAGTTGCTTATGGACTGAAATGAACTCGAATTTCAAGCAGGAGTATAAATTGGAAAATACTGAAATACACACAACCTTTACCTATTAAAAATTAATTTTTTATTGCGTTAGGTATTCATTTCATGAGCTTTTTGTACGACATATATATAGGGATATTATACTTGTCTGAAAAAGACTTAAGACCTATTTCGAAAAAATCAAGGGTCAATCATCTCTATTTATCGTGTTTGTAAGGGGGACTTGATTATCTCATTCGATAAGCGGTTCAATACCATATACAAAAATACTACCAGGGAGTGGAACATTTTGAAAAAGTGGAGTAGCTTATCATTCTTCACCAAAAACTTATTATTATCCTTCTTCAATATCGTATTGATCGGGCTAGTCCTTATTGTGTCTAGCTATTTGATCCAACGTACGATTTTGATTGACCAATTGCATGGGCAAGTGGAAAAAATCACATTGAAGTGGGCGCAGGGCATTAATTCCGATGAAGTATCCCAAGCGGTTCAAGAAAAAAATTATGATGGACCCATTCAAACCAAACTTCGTACCTATCTAGATAACATCATGGCGACGAATCCGAATATCTCTCACGCCTATATTTTCGGAACAGAGCTGGAAAATGGCAATCAGACATCCATTGTGGCAATGCCAACAGATCTGAGAGAATCATTTGAAAAAGATAAGATGGGTGTCGGCGCTATGTACGAGCAGCCCAATGTGGTGGCTGTAGGTGTAACTAGTATGCTGGACTCGGGCAAACCCACATTCACCAGTTTCTACGATGACTCTTTTGGTACATGGACGACTTTGATGACGCCGATTAAAGATTCTAGTGGAAAAATCTTTGCCTATTTTGCTGTCGATGCTGATGCTGGTGCTGTACCTGCCGGATTGACCAAGCTGCTCATTAGCGGCGCCACCATTTTGGTGATATTCCTACTGATCTGCCTGGCGCTTCAATACTGGGTAGTGAAACGCACACTGTCTCCGATCAAGCAACTGATGTACGGTATCAGTGAAGTAAGCAGAGGAAACCTGGATGTTCAAATCCATGCTGGTCAGGATGATTTGGGACTCGTGAATCAGAACTTCAACGATATGGTAAGCCATATTAACAGCATTATGACCAAAGTGAAGCAGACTACTGATGAAGTCAATGAATCTGCGAAGGAATTACTTGCAATCTGCGAGCAAAACGGAATCAATTCCAACATCATCAACCAAAATATCAATGAAATTACGGATAATATCCGTGCACAGGAAAAAGCGACAGGCGATAGTGCACGAGCTATGGCTGAAATGGCATCAGTCATCCAAAATATTGCTACCAGTTCTTCCAATGTGGCGGAAGAAGCCAATTCGGTAGAGAAGCGTTCTAATGAAGGTAACGAGATCGTAGATAAGGTATCATCACAAATGCATTTGATTACCGATTCAGTAACGAATACTTCCCGTATCATCAAGTTGCTGGACAGCCGTTCACAGGAAATTGGCAATATCATTAGCACCATTTCAGGTATTTCTAGTCAAACGAACCTGCTCGCCCTGAACGCTTCTATTGAGGCTGCGCGTGTCGGTGAAGAAGGTAAAGGCTTTGCCGTTGTGGCCAATGAAGTACGCAAGCTGGCAGAACAATCTGCGGAGGCAACTAAACAAATTACGTCTCTAATTGAAGAAATTCAAAGTGAAATCGGACAAGCTGTGAATTCGATGGAGCAAGGAAACGTTGAAGTTCAAAACGGTATCGTCGTTGCTGGACAAGCAGGCGAGTTGTTCAATGATATTCTTCAAGCAACTAAAAATCTAGCATGGCAAATCCAAGAAGTATCCAGTGCTACTGAGCAAATATCTGCAGGAACACAGGAGATGACTGCGACAGCAGACGATCTTTCCTCCACCGTAACCAAAACAGCCAATAACAGTGTTCACATCATGCAAACGGTAGAGGAACAAAAAGCTTCACTGGATTCTATCATCGAGTCATCCCATAAGCTGACGTCCATGTCTGAAGAGCTCCAAGAAATTACATCTTATTTCAAAATTGCAGACACAAACCGTACCAAATCTTAATATTTATTTATCAATTTCAATGCATATTTCATAAGTAAGTCGTTCGGTAATGCCTCCCTCCTGTTCATCCATTTGAAGGGATCGGAGGCATTTATTAAATTCACCACTTATATTAAGACAACAAACATTCAGGAGGTTAGCGTAATGGCTTCATTACTACAAAACAGCACACAGACAGCTCCATCCCCATTCCTAGTTCCCTTGGATTTTGCACGTATACAGCGCAAGTATACACCCTCTACTTATCAAGTAGAGTTAGAAACATCCATCTCGGAACAACTGAATCAACAAAAAGCTGCGGAAGACAAACAAGCGGTGCTCTTATCAGCGTATACTGCATGGTTATATCGTCTATCCGCAGAGGAAGAAGTTTCTTTCTCTACTTTTGTACCTCGATCCGGTCTGCTTACAGCATCATTGACAGTTGAAAAAGAAACGACTTTTCATGAGCTGGCAAGCTTGTTTCAGGAGATGCTCCGTGAGCCTAATGCATTCCTGGCAGAACCGCAAGCCGATACTTCATTTTCAATGACACTACCTACAGACGGCAGTGTAGAATCCCGTATTATGGACTGGGCTGTTCGTGAGAGCAATGGCACTTATCAAATACAGATTCGGTATGACCAATCACTCTTGCTGGAAACAACGGTGGTCCGCTACGCTGAATACTTCGTAACCCTTCTACGTGGTGCACTAAATAAAAGCCATGCACTTGTAAATTCCATTGACATATTATCGGACGCAGATCGAGCTGCTCACGAAGCTTTAAATAATACCGTCGTAAAATATCCTGAGCATCAGACGATTCACGGCATGTTTGAAGAAGCCGCCTCCCAATACCCTGATCGTCCAGCTATTGCTTCTCATACGGGGGAGTATACGTACCGTGAATTGAACGAGCGTGCTAACCAAGTCGCACGTGTTTTGTTATCCAAAGGTCTCACCAAGGGTGAATTCGTGACCATCTTCATGGAACGAAGCTTGGAGACCGTTATTTCCCTGCTCGGCATCCTGAAAGCCGGAGGCGTCTACGTTCCCGTTGATCCCGCTCACCCTGCTGACCGGAGCAGCTACATTGTCGAGGACACGCGTTCTCCTTTTGTCTTAACAACTTCTGCGCTCACCCAACAAGCGGCTGAACTATGCGGGTCAATCGAAACCGTAAAAGAGATATTAGCTATTGACGGACCACTGGCAGGTTATGCAGCCAGCAATCCAAACGTTGAAGTAAGTCCAGATGATCTAGCTTATGTTATCTATACCTCCGGTTCTACAGGCAAGCCAAAAGGTGCCCTGATCGCTCACCGCGGTGTCGTTAACCTAGGAGCTGTCGTGCAACGCGATTGTGACATTACGCCTCAGGATGTATTGACCCAATTCGCTACCTATAGCTTCGATGCTTCAGTGTGGGATACAATTGGAGCCTTGTTTTACGGGGCAAAATTGTACTTGCTGTCTTCCGAAGAGCGCGTATCTGTGGAGGAATTTGCTGAAGCCATCGAACGTACAGGCACAACGATTATTACTATTTTGCCAACCGTATTCTTTAATCAGCTATCTACGTACCTGTCAGATGAAGGTTATCGCAAACTCGCAAATGTTCGAATTGTTACTGTAGCAGGTGAAGCACTGTATGGCTCACAAGTTCGGGCGTTCCAAAGCAAATTCGGTACAGACACAGACATCGTCAACGTATACGGACCAACCGAATGCACCGTAGCGACGACGACCCATCGGGTCCGTGGCGCTGTACCTGAGCATGTCGTTAATATTCCGATCGGCAAGCCGATTTACAATTACAAAGTGTATATCGTTAACGACGATAACAAGCTCTGCCCAGTCAATATTCCGGGTGAAGTATGTATTGCTACGCCTGCGTTGGCCCACGGTTATCTCCATCAGCCGGAGCGTACAGCCCAATCGTTCGTGGACAATCCTTTTGTCCCGGGTGAAAAAATGTACCGTTCGGGTGATATCGCCAAGCTGCTGCCAGACGGTACGATTGAATACGTAAGCCGGAAGGACTCGCAGCTCAAAATTCGGGGGAACCGGATTGAAATAGGAGAAATTGAAGACCATTTCTCCAAACATCCAGGTGTTCAGGACGTAGCTGTTGTCGCCGTCAAGGATCACACAGATCAGAACATGTTAGTGGGTTATTTCACCACTTCGGACGGACAGTCTATTGCACAGGACGTTATTCAGTCTTATATTGGTGGCAAGCTGCCTTCCTATTTTGTACCGACCCATGTCATTCATCTGGAAGCTATGCCTATTTCACCAACTGGCAAGATCGATCGTAAAAAGTTGGCTCTGCGCCCACTTCCTGAAGTGTCTGATCTTACGTCCGGCGGAGAACCTCTCCGTGAAGGAACTGAAACACTCATTGCCGAAGCATGGACACAAGTGCTTGGTAAACATAACATTGGCGCGACCGACGATTTCTTCCTGATCGGAGGCGATTCGCTTCGTGTCATTCATGTGCTGGCTATCCTGAAGCCGCGTTATGGCGCGCTGCGTATTGGAGACTTCTTCCGCTATAAAACTGTTCGTGAGCTTGCTGAATATGTAGAGCAATTAGGTACAGAACAAGCGCCACAGCGCAAGTCACTCGCGATTTCTCAGGAAAAAACAGATTTGAATGAACATCCTATTGAGTTGCCTGGCGCTTCAGATTTAGCTGAAATCCGCGACTTGCGCGTGATTTTATTAACCGGAGCCACAGGATATCTGGGTTCACACATTCTGTATGACCTGCTCCACCGGACAGAAGCCAAAGTATACGCAATGGTACGACCTTCTCAGGACGGTCCATCTGGCTTTGAGCGTATTCAATCCGTATTGACAGGATATTTTGGTCAAGATATCTCCAGCTTAATGGAAGGACGGGTTAAGGCTATCTATGGGGATCTAGAGCAAGCGGATCTGGGTCTCTCTTCTGTCGACCGCCATATGCTAGAGCACCACATCGACGGTATCATTCACAGCGCCGCTGACGTTCGCCATTTTGGTGATTCGGCAGCCTTCGATCGCACGAATGTGACTGGAACATTGGAACTGCTAAAAATCGCTCAAGCTAAGCCAGGAGTCTCCTTCCATCATGTTTCTACTATGGGAATACCGGAGGATCTTGCAAACGAAGGAAAATGGGAATCGACATTAGAGCTCTCTGCCTTCCCAGATGAACTGAACGTGGACAACCTGTACACGAACAGTAAACTTGCGGCGGAGAAGTTATTGTTCCAAGCAGCTCAAGCAGGTACGCCTGTCTCGATCTACCGTGCGGGTAATTTGACCGCCCATTCGGCCAACGGACGCTTCCAGCGTAATATCGACAGCAATGCTTATTATCGCATGATGAAGGCGATGCTGCTGCTGGGCAAAGCGCCACAAGCCGATTGGCATACAGACTTTACACCAATTGATTATGCTAGCCGTGCTATCGTAGAACTGTCAGTCAAGCAAAAAAGTGCAAACCGCATTTTCCACATCTGTAATCCGAACCCACTGCCATATGATGAACTGATCGCTATGGTAAACCAGCTCGGTTACGCAGTAGAAACCCTGCCTTTTGATGATTACAGCGCTTGGCTGCTGAATCCGTCTTCTGGCATTCAGGAAGATGCACTTCACCTTGCTATGGGACAACTCGAAGGTGATGGCGCCAAGGATTCGGCTTACCGTTACGGCTGCTCTGTAACCACAGCTCTGCTGGAACAAGCTGGCGTACAGTGTCCGGTAACCAACCTGGAGTTTATTCGCAATATGATCCAGCATGCGGTCGAGATCGGTTACTTCCCGGCCTCATCTTCGGTATCTGTACAAGCAACACAGAGGTAACAAAGTTGTGATATTTCCCCCGCGTGTTTTCGGTATGATAGACTAGATTTTGCTAGTTTCATATTTAGTATAAACCTCTATACTTTCAGAATTTTTTACATGCGGGGGATGTCATTCAATGAAACACACTTTTTTAAAAAGAACATTGCTCATCATAAGCTTGGTAGCTATTCTAGGGATTTTGGTGCATGAAGCACGTAACATTTATCACACACCTGTAGTCAAAGGAACTCATCGTACACGCACTGCTAATGCAGATCGACTGGTACGCCATTTATTTTCACTGACGCCTACACCAGATAGAGTATATTACCAAAACAAAGTAATTGTCCTGATGTATCATGAAGTAACCAAAACTCCACCTGATCCCGGTGCTCTCAAGCTTAGTAATTTAACGAAACAATTGGACGAAATGAAAGCCAATGGCTTCCATTGGATCACCATGAAAGAGTATACGGATTTTATTTTACATAAAGGCAAGGTTCCTGCTAATGCGGTCCTTATGACATTTGACGACGGATATGAATCCTTTTATACAGACACTTTTCCCGTGTTGAAGAAATATCATGTTCCGGCCACCAATTTTCTCATTACATCCACCATCAGCAATCCTAAACATATAGGTATACCCAAGCTGACATGGGACCAAATTCATCAGATGCATGCAGAGGGCATTGATTTTTACAATCATACCAATGACCAGCATGCTTACGGATACTCCAACACAAAGCGCACCAAGCAAAAACCGCTTCTGATGGGTCCGGTATATTCAAAAAAGCTGGGACGAATGGAAACCGAGGATGAGTTCAAACAGCGGGTTTATAACGATTTGGATATGGCTGACAAGAAGCTATTCAAACATCTACACAATGATCAGAATGTACTGGCCTTTCCTTATGGCGGGTATACCAAGGAGACGTTGGAAATTTGCCGCTCCTTGGGAATTGACGTTACGTTTACGGTGAAACGAGGAATTAACTCGCCAGGGCAAACGAACGGCTATCGCGTCAATGCAGGTGGAATACACAATATTCCCGAAGTATTGGTGCAATATATGAAAGAAGGGGCTCCCCTTCGCCCACTTCCTTTTGCCCAAGGTCCAAATGAGGCATCTTGAACACGATAGTTAATTTAAGGATAAAAAGAACCTTTACAATCATTCTGGGATTGTAAAGGTTCTTTTGTTGTATGAATTCGAGTTTAGGGCCAGATGCGAATTAGCGCAATAACAGCTAGATGTACCGGATAAAAGCTGCGCCATAACCATCGCGGTACCCGACGATCAAATCCGCTCTCGCCCGTGGCAAAACATACGATCAGAATGCTGGAAAGCAGGCTAAAGTGCTGAATATTCGCATGGTGTACCATATCATACACAACATTCAAAACAAAATGGGCAGCAATCATCCTATATGAACGGGTGTATCGATATATGAGAACAAGCAGCAGACCATAGGCTCCGTAATCCATCTGGCTGAGCTCCATGAACAGGGCTGTGAGGACGTACAGACCCGTTACAGCCACCCACTGCTGCATGCGAGATGCAGCAGCCAACGCGAGCAACGACGCCAGTAGCGTCCAGATCACATTGGGTCTATGCACATCAAACGCCAGCATATAGGGCACCTGGGAGATCAGGGCCAGCCCGAGCAGGCGAAGCATGTAGCTCCGCATATTTCGGGTACGGATATAGCCCATATAGAGGGCGTACGCATAGATTGGAAAAGCAACCCTGCCGGCAATTCTCCAAGCCGGATCTGCCGGAAAAAACACAAGTCCGACATGGTCAATCAGCATCGTCAGCATGGCCAACCAGTACATATAAGACCCCCTTATTCATGTTTTACGTCTTTTCTTCCGTTAAATTTAGAATGGCGTTCATAATATCCGTTTTCGTAACCCGCCCTACCAGCCCCTGAACTGGAGCCGAGGAGGTACATTGCTCGTCCAAAACAGGAAGACAATTAATCTGATGCCGAATCAGTCTCGATATTGCTTCCAGTAAAGAATCTCCAGGAGCAAGCGTCGTCATTTGGGCCCGGCGAGTCATGGCCACGGTCACCGGGACAGTGTGAAGATCAGTATGTCCCAGCATGACCTTCAGCAAATCCTTGCGGGTAACGATACCAATGAGCTCCTGCTCCTCTCCTGTAACCATCAGCGTGCCTGTATTTTGCTGAAACAGCATTAACACCGCATCATAGGCGGTAGCATCACCTGAAATCAAAATCGGATCACTCAGTATATCTGCCACAGTCAGCTTTTTGAGCATACTGCCGATATGGCTATCATAGTTTGGATAACGCCCTGGCAAGTAGCCCACCTTTGGTTTGGCATCTACTAGCCCAAGCATAACGAGCAAAGCAAGGTCAGAACGCAAAGTCGGCCGCGATAGTCCCAGCTCTTCAGCAATTTTATCCCCTGTAACAGGCGCCAGACGTTGGACAATATCTACAATTTCCCGCTGTCTTTCTGACAGTTGAATAATGATTACCTCCTTATGGAATGGGGTAGTATACATTATAAATGAGCTTAGGTCGGTCAATTTCAGCATGTTTCGACAATTCATCAAATTTTAATCAAAGACCGCTTGTTTTCAAATTTAAAATGTGTCACAATTAAAAATGTAATACATACTAATTATAAGTTTAACGTGTGCAATATGCTACATTTAAATGAGCTAATGTACGCCATATGATATGTATTATGTACTATATAACCCTGAGGAGGAAAATCAAATGAAATTTTTCTTGGATACTGGTAACATTGAAGAAATCAAACGTATTGAACGTTTGGGTCTGGTTGATGGTGTAACAACGAACCCTTCCCTGATCGCTAAGGAAGGTCGAGTGTTCAAGGAAGTCATTCAGGAGATTTGCAGTATCGTTGAAGGTCCCGTAAGTGCTGAGGTAATTGGCCTGAAGGCTGAAGATATGCTCGCAGAAGCTTATGACATCGCAAAGTGGGCACCTAACGTGGTGATCAAGCTTCCTATGACCGAAGACGGTTTGTACGCTTGTAACGAGCTGACCAAGAACGGAATCAAAACGAATGTAACATTGATTTTCTCCGCAGCTCAAGGTTTGATGGCAGCCAAAGCTGGTGCTACTTTTATCAGCCCGTTTGTGGGACGTCTGGATGATATCGCCGTTGACGGTATGAAGCTGATTCGTGATCTGAGACAAATTTTGGACATTCATGGTCTGAAATCCGAAATCATCGCTGCTTCCATCCGTAACATTAAGCATGTAGAAGATGCTGCTCTGTCTGGTGCACATATCGCCACCATTCCAGGTTCCTTGCTTCCTTCTTTGTGGAAACATCCGCTGACAGACAGTGGTATCGAACGCTTCCTTAAGGATTGGGAAACCGTACCTAAAGCTTAATTCGCCAGTCATGGCAAACTATATTGCACTCTCAACAGCCCGTTTTTTACGGGCTGTTTTTTTGCTCTTTTTCCCACGTATGCGAGATAAAAATATAGTGGAATAAGGAATGCCTATTTACCAAACGCTGAACAACTTTTTTTGACAAAACAACTTGTCGTCCATATAATTGTTATAACAACTAATTAATTTCAAAGTATCCCTGTACGGAAAATAGAAAGGAGTACCATATGAACAATTTGCCTCCCGATTGTTCTATTGGGATGTTGCTCGGGATTACTCATCGCAAAATGAGTCAACAGCTCTTGCATCGTCTTAAACCTTATGATATTTCCCCAGAGCAATGGTCGGTTCTGTACCAAATCTATCAGGCCGAGGGTTTAAATCAGAAAGAAATTGCAGCTAAGGCTGTAAAGGATCAGCCCACCACGACCCGTATTATTGATTTGTTGGACAAGAAGGGTTGGGTGCGGCGTGTGAATAGCCCACAGGACCGCCGGGCCTATTTGCTTCATTTGACTGAAGCAGGCCGGCAGCTTGTGGAGGAGACCCTCCCCGTCGAACGCGATGCCAACCACGATTTTGTAAAAGGAATTTCCTCTGCTGATCTGAAGCAATTTCGCCACATTCTTTTACAAATTCATACCAACATGACCGAATCAGAAAAACAAGGAGAGAACGATTAATATGCAACAAGGCAAGCAACCTCTTTGGACCAAGGAATTTATCGTTCTTACGGTTTCCAATTTATTTTTGTTTCTGGAACTACAGATGATTGTGTCTTCCATTCCTTCCTATGTGAAAATTGCATTCCATGCTACCTCCGTGCAGGTCAGTCTCGTTACAACTTTGTTCGCATTAAGCGCAATTGTCGCAAGGCTTTTTTCTGCCCGTATGCTGGAAAAGGGACATCGCAGCGCCCTGATTTTCGTTGGACTGCTGCTTGCATTAGCAGGAACGCTGGGATACAGTGTTTCACCGACAATTGCGGTACTCCTGCTCATGCGTATGCTGTTTGGGATTGGCTTTGGTATGAGCAGCACCGCCTTTCCAACAATGGTTACTGACGTCATCCCTCCCAAACGTCTCGGTGAAGGAATGGGATTTTTTAGTTTGTCCACTAGTTTAGCGATGTCTATTGGCCCAACCATCGGTATTTCGATGCTGCAATACGGCAGTTTTAATCTGCTTGCCTATTCGACTTCCGCTGTCATTGTTGTCATTTTCCCTCTAGCTTACTGGCTCATTCGCACACTACCAAAGGGGCACATCGAACCACCTATGGTTCCTTTGGAAGAAGGGCGCAAACCGGCATTCAACCGTAAGTTGTGGATTCCCGCCTTGTTGAACATGTTGATGTCTATCACCTATGGCGGGTTGCTCGGTTTTATGGCGCTTTACGGAGATGAAGCTAACCTGGCGCATCCAGCTTATTTTTTCCTGTTTAATGCAGTATCCGTACTGATCGTACGCCCCTTCTCGGGCCGAATATATGACAAAAAAGGGGCAAAGGCACTACTTATCCCCGGTTCGCTGTTTCTCATTGGCGGTCTGATCCTGCTTTCCTATGCACACAGCGACGTCTTTATGTATCTGTCTGCTCTTTGCTATGGTATCGGGTTTGGTGTTATGCAGCCAACGCTACAAACCTGGATGATTCAGGTCGTGTCACCTAAACAGAGGGGCATGGCAAACGGTATGTTTCTCAATTCCCTCGATTTCGGGGTCGCAGCCGGAGCGCTTATCCTTGGTATTATCGCCAAAGCCAGTGATTATGCATGGATGTATCGTCTTTCGTCGCTGTTTGTTGTGCTGTTCTTACTCATTTATGTCATTCAGATCATCGCAAGCCGCAAGCCTAAATCAAATGTCTCTCTGGAGGGATAAGACTATTCTTTAGAATGAGTACTAATCTCTACTTGCTCAAATATCAAAAGCACCCATTACCATGGTTATCATGGGCAACGGGTGCTCTTTTCATTTCTAACATATTCACTTTTAAACAGATTTTTTATTTCGCTGGAGTCTTGTGTCTTAGCTTAGAAGAAAGAGGCTTTTCTCGGGACACGTTTGTCATGCTCTTTTTCACATGTATACGGTCACTGGACTGGTCGCCTGCTGGTTCATCCTGCTCTGGCTTGACCGCAAACAGCATCAGCAGAGCTGCAATCCCCCCCACTGCGGCCATGACGCCAAAAAGCACACCATGCCCACTGCGGCCAATCAGCAAGGATACCACCGGAGGACCTAAAGATACCCCGACAAAGCGCATGCTGCTATACAAGGATGTGATGGTTCCGCGCTCCTCTTTTTCAATTCCCTTGGTAATCAGGGCATCCAAGCAAGGGAGTGCGAGCCCGATACCGCCGCCTCCTAGCGTAAACAGACCAACCACTGCATAAATATGTTGAAAAAATCCGAGAATGGCAAAGCTGATCGTTAATATGGCCAAACCTCCGAAACCGATCCATTTCATACGTTTTTTGTGCTTGCCAATAATCTTGCCACCCAAATAAGAGCACAGACAGAGGGAAATAAGCGGTATAGCCAGCACAAAGCCCTTCCAGACGCCATGGAGGTTATAGCGACTTTCCAAGATGTCGGATAAGTAGAACAAGACGCCAAAAATGACAAACATACAAATACCGCCCATAGCAAAAATAGCATAGAGCCAGCGTCCTTTTTCGGCAAGCACCTGCTTCACATTTCCCACAAATTCTCGAAGCATAATCGGTTGATTCTTACGCTTGGGCACATGGATGAGCCAAATCACTAAAATAAGCGAAATCAAACAGAGACCCGGAATCACTGCCAATGGCAAAAACCATAGGACGGCTCCCAACGCAGCACCGAGAATCGGACTTAATACTTTACCGAATGTGTTGTAGGTTTCGACTACCCCCAGGTTTTTGCTGGCTTCATCCTCATTCTCATACAGGTCACCCACAAGCGGAATGACAATAGGAAAAGCCCCCGCCGCTCCCGCCCCCTGAAGTAGACGACCTGCAATAATGGTCCAGTATGCTGCCAGGTCATGAAGCAGCCATGCTCCCACCGCAGAAATGCCCCCTCCAATCACAGTCAGAATCAGACAAGGAACAATCACTGCTTTACGGCCAAATCGATCAGATAGATAGCCCGCAATCGGTATTAGTAAAATGGCCACGACCGCATAGACTGTAATCAACATGCTAATCTGAAAGGAGCTTACATGTAGCTTACGTCCGATTTCTGGTAAAACAGGAATCAACATGGAATTGCCCAGCGTCATCATCAGTGGGATGGAACCTAATGCAACCAGATTCCCTTTATTTTGTTGCATCCCGTTACCACCTTTGCAAAAGTAATAACACAGCTGTTCAGATTCATTCAACAGATGTTATTGTGTTTACATTGGTGGAAATTTATACGGCTATACTTTAAAACCACCGACCCTTGCGTTCAGTAATTGCGACATATCCGCCAGAGTATGAATGGACGATGCAATTTCCTCCATGGAAGCCAGTTGCTCTTCAGCCGCCGCACTGACGCTTTGGGTTCCTCCTGCCGTCTGCTCCGCTACTTCACGTATGCGTTCCGCCGCCTTCACCATTCGCTCTGATCCACCGGACATTTGTTCTACAGACCGGTTTACACTGTGAATCTGCTCGCTGACCTGTTGAATGGAACTTCCAATCTGACGAAATGCGGTTTCAGCGGATTGCATGACCTTTACGCCAGATTGCACTTCAATTGTTCCAGACTGCATGGTTGAAGCGACATGCCCAACATGCTCCTGAATGTTTTGCACAAACTGTGTGATTTCTGCTGCTGAAACCGATACCTGATCGGACAATCTTCTTACCTCAGAGGCCACCACAGCAAATCCTTTGCCCTGTTCTCCCGCTCTGGCTGCTTCAATCGACGCATTAAGCGCCAGCATTCCGGTCTGTTTGGCAATTCCGGTAATAACAGATCCGATCATGCCAATCTGCTCTGCCTGTTCACTAAGTGAACGCACAGCACGTGCAGAGCTGTCTACACTATCGCTTACCTTTTCCATCTGACGCATAGCCTGACCTATAGATTGTTCCCCTGCTACTGCATCTTTAGCGGCTGTATCAGACAATTCATATACCTGCTCACTAGTGGCAGCAATCTGTTCCAGCTCGTAGGCAAGTTCTTTCATGGTATCTGTAGTTTGTGTAATATCATCGACCTGATGCTCCATACCCGTCGCAAGCTCTTCCATGACACCGGAGGTATGACGATTGGCCTGATTCATTTCCTCAGTACTAACGTTAACACGCTCTGCGGTTACCGTTAATGTACGAGCCGTATCCTGAGCATCCACAATGATATTGCGGAACCCTTCAATAAGCTTGTTGTAGGAGCTCGCAATCATACCGATTTCGTCTTTGGACGTAATATCCAGTCTACTTCGCAAGTCTCCTCCACCTTGAGACATTTGCAACAACTGCTCATTCATATGGTGTAATGGACGAATCGAACGAATCAAAACGATAGATTGAGCAATACTATAAATAATAACCAAAAGCCCTACAATGCTTGTAATCAAAGTTGTATTCGTCATCGTTTGGTGCGCCTGCTGTACTTTTACCGTTACCATCTCTTCTTGAGCTTTGACGAATGCGATCACCTTGGTATCAAGTTGCTTACGCAAAACCCGCTCGTTTTCAAAATCATCGAGCAATTCAGAAAATGGCGGGAAGCCATCATCTCTCGTACTCTTATACCCCGCTGTAGTCAGTAGACTATGAACCTGATTCATATAGGTATTTATCCCTGTTTTGAGATCAGTCATCTTCTTCTTTGTATCCTCATTGCCTGTATTGAGCAGGACTTCTGTCTCCTGTAACAACTTTGCAACCTCACTCTGCTTGTTTCCGATCTCGTTCCCATACTGTTCGTCACGTGTCAGCAAATATGCCCGCTCATCATTGGATATCCCGTTTAACAAAAATTGAAGAGACTTGGAGTTATATGCAATCGTCTCTTCACGATTCATAATATCTTTGTACTCGTTCTCACTATGTACACTTAAAATGTAATTGGTCAGCAGCATGGCAGCAATCACACTTGGGATCAGTATCGCGCTGAGAATCATTTTGGCCTTAATTGTTAAGTTCATGAATTGGTCCCCCAGTTGTTTCAAAATAAAATGTTCAACTTACTATATATCGTTTTATTGGTCTGTTTTTTTAAATGAAAGTGAAAAAGTGTATAGATTTTTAAATATATTTGTGTCTTTTTAGTGAACATATATATATTTATCAATATCAAAAAACAAAAAAATTCAAATTAGGGAAAAAGATAAGAACTATTATCCGTTTGTACTTGTCGGATTCGGATGGTTAAAAATGATATACTATGTAATGGTATGCTAAAAGCCTCAAGGAGGAACTGCATGAAAAGTCTGGAGCTCAAACCGCTTATTCACGTACTTAACGAGTTGGAAACCCGCAGCTGTCTTATTGAGCAGCAGGGAAACATGATCATGGATTACTACCGTGAACCTCAAATTGCCAACCAACTCTATAAAATAAATTCCTGTACCAAGAGTGTGATTTCCGCATTAGTTAGTATTGCTATGGATCAACGACTGGTACCCAAACCAGAGACACCGATCCTCGAATTTTTCCCCCAGTTGGCCAAAGATAGTGACCCTCGAAAGCGTGATATTACGATTGAACACCTGCTGACGATGTCTGCTGGCTTTAACTGGACGGAATTTGGGGGACAAAATTCTTTTCCTACCATGAGCAAAACGTCTGATTGGGTGCAATTTGTGCTTTCACAGCCATTATCGGATTTACCAGGTACGCGAATGGAGTACAGCTCTGGCTGTTCTCAACTTTTGGCCACCTTGCTGCGTTCTGCCTCTGGACAAGCAGTTGCTGAATTTGCCGAGGAGCAATTATTCCAGCCGCTCGGTATCGATAACTATCATTGGGAAACCGATCCGCAAGGTACTCACACCGGAGGCTTCGGGCTGCATCTCAGACCGCTGGACATGCTTAAATTCGGGCGACTTTATCTGAACGAAGGAAGCTGGGAAGGACGGCAGATCATCCAGACGGAGACCGTCCGATATTCGACTCGTCCATTTCTTCCAGCCTCCAAACCACAAAAAGCATATTACGGCTGTCACTGGTGGGCTTCTTCCTTTTCTAATGAAGAGACAGGAACGGAAATAGACTATTTTTACGCACTCGGCTTTGGTGGGCAATATATTATTGTGGTCCCGTCCTATGACTTGGTAGTTGTCCTCACGGCTGACACATATAAAAAGAAGCGGACTCCTGTGGATATTTTCCGGCAGTACTTTATACCACTCCTACTTCAGCAGAATGCATAGGGTTTGATATCAAAGCTAAAGTTGAAGATATGATCGGAATGACACATCAAAAAGGGCCTGCCTGTTTTTGTATCAGGCAAGCCCCTTTTTTCGCAATATAATCGCTATATTATAATCTATCCATCTACAGATGGACTCCTGACCTAGCCCAAGTGAATAGTAAGCTCTTGTTGTCCGCTGGAGGCTGGTGTAATGATTACCCCCTGTTCTCCTGCCAGACTGCTGCCTTCCTCCACTTTAACATCCTCATGGATACCGCGCAGTACCAACGACCACGGTTTAACGGCACCTTCTGCCTTCACCATAATGACAGAATCCTTGCGACTGGCAGTAACCGTGAGCTCTTCTTCGCCTGATGTATTCACGATAACCGAACGAGCCTGTTGCCCTTCGCCGAGCTCAAACAAATGAAGCGCCACTTGATCTGCATAATCATAATCCGGACGACGATCCTCATGACCGATGGCCAACAATGTGTTTGGCTTCACGAGCACAGGTAAGGTTGTAAAATCATAATGCTCGTTGACCCAACGACCGCCAGACACGGTTTCATTCGTTAGCAAATTCGTCCATTGTCCCTCGGGTACATAATAGTGTACATTGCCTTCTTTATTAAAGATCGGGGCTACCAAAATGGAATCCCCCAGCATGTATTGTAAATCCAGCGTTGCACAGGTAGGGTCCTGCGGGAATTCCAATACCATAGCCCGCATCATCGGCAGTCCCCTCACCGAGGATTCCACAGCAGAAGCATACAGGTGTGGCATCAGCGAGCATTTGAGTTTGGTAAAGCTGCGCACCACGTCGACTGACTCTTCGTCAAACAGCCAAGGAACACGGTATGACACATTTCCGTGTAGACGGCTATGGGAGGATAACAGTCCAAACTGTACCCACCGTTTGTATAAGTCCGGCGCAGCCGTTAGTTCAAAGCCGCTAATATCATGGCTCCAAAAGCCAAAGCCACTCAAACCAAGCGATAATCCGCCCCGCAAGGATTCTGCCATCGACTCATACGTGGACGAGCAGTCTCCGCCCCAGTGAACTGGGAACTGTTGTCCCCCTGCTGTGGCAGAACGTGCAAATAATGCGGCTTCATTTTTGCCCAGCTTTTCCTCCAGCACATCAAACACAGCTTTGTTGTACAAATGCGTATAGTAATTGTGCATTTTCATTGGATCAGAGCCATCATAATAAACTACATCCGTTGGAATACGCTCACCAAAGTCGGTTTTGAAGCAATCCACGCCTTGATCGATTAGCACCTTCAGCTTATCCTGATACCAGGCGACTGCAGCCGGGTTCGTGAAGTCAACCAGCGCCATCCCCGCCTGCCACATGTCCCATTGCCACACGCTGCCATCAGCTGTTTTGACCAAATAGCCATTCTCCATACCTTCATCGAACAAAATGGACTTTTCTGCAATATACGGATTGATCCATGCGCAAATTTTAAGTCCTTTAGCCTTCAATCTCTGTAACATACCTTCCGGATCTGGGAACATATCTTGATCCCACTGGAAATCGCACCATTGGTATTCCTTCATCCAGAAGCAGTCAAAATGGAATACCGAGAGTGGAAGATCCCGTTCAGCCATCCCGTCGACGAAATGGTTTACTGTCGCTTCATCATAATCGGTCGTAAACGAAGTGGTCAGCCACAAACCAAAGGTCCAGGCCGGTGGCAATGCAGGTTTGCCTGTCAGCTTGGTATAATTGTCCAGTACCTCCTTAGGATTAGCTCCACCAATAATAAAATACTCTAACGATTCGCCAGCAACGCTAAACTGTACCTTCGAAACATTTTCCGATGCAATCTCGTAAGATACCTTTTCCGGATGATTGACGAATACACCGTACCCTTTATTGGATAAATAAAATGGAATGTTTTTGTATGCTTGTTCACTGCTGGTCCCGCCATCTTCATTCCAAATATCAACGACCTGACCATTTTTCACGAACGGAGTGAAACGCTCTCCAAGACCGTATACGTACTCCCCGATGCCCAGCTCCAGCTGCTCCCGGAAAAATGGCTGGTCCTGTGGGTCCGTAATATAGCCCGGTCCCCGATGCCCACTGCCTGTGACTTTACGATCCTTGACATAAAAGCCTACGTCCCAGCTCTTTCCACGACCGACTCGCACACTGAGATCACCGCTTTTCAGCACCGCTACATCCTCACCCACCGTAATATCCACCTCTGTCGGCAAGGTATGAATTTCAAAGTCTGGCCCATGATGCACCCGTCCCTTATGGTGGTTCAGACGCACCCGAATAACATTCGGCATGGGAGAGCTGTAGGTCGCTTTCAGTAACGCTCCGTTCAGCGTATCGCCTTTGTGTTCAATCCCGTGAGTCGCTGCATATACCGTCATGGAAGCATCATCCGTCACGATATCACGGATTTCAGCAGGATTTTGTATTTCATAGCCCTTGCGAACCAACCAATAGCCATCAGTAAATTTCATCTGTCTCTTCCTCCATCTCGACTTTTATATTCCTTGTTCCCAAATCGCTGATTGGATTTTTTCGAAATCCTTACTATAATAATATTGATTTATGTAAGGGTTTACTTCTTTTATTTTGACGTTTAGTATCAATATTTTGATGTTTTCTATATAAATCAGTGTGCCGAAAGGAATCAGTGAAATGCAAAGGGAAATGTTAAGAGAAAACCGTATTCACGGCAATCCCATGTATCCAGTCAGCGTGTATCCGAGCGTAGAGCAATTGAACGGAAATAGTATATTGGAGTCCCATTGGCATGAGGAAATGGAGTTTATCGTAGTGGAACAGGGGAGCGCTGTATTTCAGACAGATATGGTCTATACGGAGGTTAGCGAAGGTGAAGCCTTTTTTGTAAACAGTGGCGAGCTTCACGCCGGTTATTTACAAAAAAGTCCTCGCTGTATATTTTCTGCAGTGGTGTTTCACCCGGATATGCTGCACAGCCGCACGCAAGATACAGTTCAGACACAGTTTATTGAACCATTTATCAATAAAAAGCTCGTCCCTCCCCCTCACATTCGCGGTGTGCAGCCTTGGGAGCAGGAGCTATTGACCGCGTTGAAACGTATTATCACTAGCCATGAACAGAATGCGCCTGCCCGTGAACTGGCGACCAAGGCGCAGCTCTATAGCATAATTGCCTGCCTGTTCCCACACATGATTCCGGCTGACGGAGAAGACGTGGTTATGGCGAGTCAACGCAACAAGGTCGAACGGATCAAAAAAGCACTGGCGTACATCAACAGTCATGCGCATGAGCCCATTCGTTTGCGAGAGATCTCAGATGAGGTTGGTATGAGTGAGGGACATTTCTGTCGTTTCTTCAAGCAGATGGTGCAGAAGAGCCCGGTTGAATATATCAACTATCAGCGGATTCAGAAGGCTTGCAGGTTGCTAGAGCAAAGCGACCGCAAAGTAGTTGATATTGCGCTGGATGTGGGATTTGAAAATCTTAGCTATTTTATTGCAACCTTTAAAAAATGGAACGGTCTGACTCCTTCGCTATACCGCAAGCAGCACGAAGCAGATCAGGCGCTTGCTGTCCCTGCTATAACAGACTAAAAAGCATGATTTTGATTTGAATAGAAGCCAGTAAAGTTACAAAAAGAAAGAACGAACGGAAGATCCAGTTCTCCGTTCGTTCTTTCTTTTTGTTATACATGTCCAATTCACCGAATAAGCAAATCATTTATTTTTTGGCTTCATAAGTATAAGGACAATTTTTTTTCGTTTAATATAGTAGAAGATATAGCCTCCTACTCCTCCTAAAACAGAGGGAATTAACCAGCCTAATCCTACATCATATAACGGAAGAATTTGAGTAAAAAAGTCATTAATTACTTTGATTTTGATTCCAGCAGCATTCAAGCCATCAAATAGACTAACAATGAAGGTTAATATTAAACTGCCTTGATATACTTCTGACTTTCCTTTAAACACAGAATGTAAAAATGTTAAAAATATTAGAGAAATAGCAATAGGATATATTGCAATTAACACGGGCGTCGAAACCTTAATGAGCTGTGTTAAACCTATATTAGCTACAAGGATACTAAATATAGATAGCATGAGAGCAATTTTTTTATAGGATATTTTCGGGAATAATGTATGAAAAAAGGAAGAACAGGACGTAATAAGCCCTACGCTTGTCGTTAAACACGCTACTGTAATCATTAAGCCTAATAAAATGGAACCATAAGATCCAAAATAATAGGATGAAACCTTGGCTAACACCTCAGCGCCATTTTCTAAAACACCCAATTTTTCAACACTAGAAGCTCCCATATAGGCAAGAGACGTATAGATAAAAGCTAAAAGTACAACCGCAATCGTTATCGATTTGGCACAAATAATCATTAGCTCTTTTTTGGCAGTAACTCCTCTTTCCTTAATTGCATTCACAATGATAATTCCAAAAATAAAGGCTACAAGTGCATCCAATGTTAAATAACCTTCTTGAAAGCCTTTGAAAAAGACGTGCGAAGTATAGCCTCCGGCAGGTGCTTGGAATGCTCCGATGGGGTGAACAAGAGCTACAACCACCAGAATCCCAATGAATGTTAATTTAATGGGTGTTAAAAACTTTCCGATGACATCAATAATTTTTGTAGGGTTAAGTGATAACAAGCATGCAAGTCCAAAAAAAAGAATGGTAAATACAAAAAGTGCGACAGGATGATCTGTATGGTTTGAAAAAAAAGGTTTTACTCCAATTTCAAACGACACACTACCGGTTCTTGGAATTGCATATAAAGGACCAATGGCTAGATAAAGGATCGTTGTAAAAACAATCCCGAATACAGGATGTACACGACTCGCTAAAGTTTGTAAATTGCTTTTGCCCGAAAAAACAAAGGCAGTGATGGCTAGTAACGGTAAGCCTACTCCGGTAACCAAGAAACCCGCATTGGCTATCCACACATTTTTTCCAGCCATTTGACCAAGCATAGGTGGAAAGATTAGATTCCCTGCACCAAAAAATAAGGCAAATAGCATCGATCCTATAATAATAATAAAGGACGAAGAAACACTTTTTGACATCATAAATCCTCCAACCATGAAATCACAACATTTTGTTATCATTCATTTTCTTTTTATTTTGTTTACTACATGTTAATAGAGCATAGCAGCACCAAGTTGGGATAGCCATCCGCTAACCCTTCCCGACTGGTGTAGGAACGTTATTCAAGATGTGGGTTTCGATCACTCATCATTACACAATACTCTATATACGTTCATGGTTTCAAGTAACTTTGTACTTGCGAAAGAACCACTTCATCCCCTTGCTTTAGCAATTATCGTGCTACCAGTATGACCATGTCAGCCAGACCTTAGAACAATTTCGCTCATTTCCATGTTTTTCCTCCCGCTAAACATGTGCTCAATGAACTATAAAGAATTTTACACGTAGGACTTATTTCTTACAAGATGAGAAAAGCTCTGTACAACCCAACTAGCAATTGATTGCAAAAAGCACAGGAAATCTTGGGAAAATGCCCTATGGATTCAATTGAATCGTCCTTACAATTAATAGTACAGACAATGCTTAATGACGTTATCAACATATTGAGCAGCTACAATTGGAAAGGGTGCTTAAACATGAGGAATTTGGCAAAACGCAACTACTGGTCTTTGAGCGTTTTTAACTTCGCGTATCTGTTTACATGGTCTGCCGCCATGTCTTTTTTTGTCATTTGGCTGGGACAAAGCCTGGGGATTTCTGAAACCTACACAGGTTTTTTATATGCGGCTAACTCAATCGTCGCCTTGATCATGCAACCCCTATTTGGTTACTTATCCGACAAGCTGGGCTTGAGAAAACATCTGCTGTACATACTCTTTACAATTCTTTTGCTCGTCGGGCCTTTTTTTATCTATGTGTACGGTCCATTGCTTCAAACGCAGTTCGTCATTGGTGCCATTGTCGGTGCACTATTTATCGGCCTCGTGTTTAATGCAGGTAACGGTGTCGTCGATTCCTATATGGACAAAGTGTCACGCAAATACGGGTTTGAATACGGACGAGTTCGTATGTGGGGCTCACTCGGATGGGCGGCCGCTACTTTTGTTGCGGGGCGAGTCATCAATATCAATGTGAATCTCACCTTCTGGATTGCCTCCGTATCCGCTGTTGTTGCCATGATCTGTATCTTCCTGACCAAAGTCGAAATTTCTGGACAGGAGCAGCAGAAAACTGAATCATTGAAGCTCATTGACGTACTGCATCTCGTACGCACCACAAAGTTCTGGTTTTTGATGCTATTCATGGTTGGCGTGACCCAAATTTATGAGGTATATGACCAACAATTTGCCACCTATTTCGTATCTCAGTTCAGTTCCAAAGCAGAAGGAAATCAATTCCTTGGCGACTTAAGTGCTGTGCAAGTATTCCTGGAATTTGTGTTCCTGTTTGTTACCCCATGGTTTGTGAACAAAACGACTGCCAAATGGGCATTGATTATTGCCGGAGCGATCATGTCGTTGCGTATTATCGGTTCATCACTGCCGTTCGGTTCCATATGGGTGGCTGCGATGAAAATGATTCACTCTCTGGAGAAACCGCTGATTCTGGTCGCCATCTTCAAGTACATTACCGTCAACTTTGACCAGCGCTTATCGTCCACCATGTACCTGCTGTATCTGTTTATGGGCTCTCTGGTGGTATCTGTTTTCTCGCCTATTGTCGGACATATGTATGAAGTTCTGAATTTCCCGATCACTTATGTTATTTTGGGTTCCATTGCAGGTCTGTTCACCCTCATTTCCTGCTTTACGCTGACAGCTGACAAGAAAAATGGAGAACGATACCTAGAGGAACGCCGTAAACAGGATCTGAAAAGAGCTTCTAAAAAAGCTGAAGCAGTTCATTCATAAATATAAGTAAATTAATTCCAACACAAGAGTTGAATATAACAGCGGTAGTCGAGGACTTGTTTTTCTCGTCCAAGACTACCGCCAATTTACTTTAAATTTTGAATACAGACACCGTTTGATTCATCTCTTCCGCCCGCTTGGCAAGCATGTTAGCACCTGCAGACACTTCCTGCATGGAAGCGGTAGTTTCCTCGACTACGCTTGCGACTGTTTGAGTAGAATCGGCTGCACGTTCGGAGATTTCGGCAATTTTCTTCATTGATTCCACCATAGAAACGGTTCCCTCATTTACGGATCTTGCTTCTACAGCCGCAGTGTCTACCTCACTGCTCACCTCTTCAACGGCACCGACAATTTCAGAAAAGACGTTACCGACACCTTCGACAAGCATCATACCTTCATCTAGTGATTGAACACCTTCATTCATCGAAATTACAACTTCGTCTGTTCTTAATGCGATTTCGTTGACCAGAGAGGAAATCTTGCCGGTTGCTTCACTTGCTTGTGCCGACAAATTGCGTACTTCATAAGCGACAACTGCAAATCCTTTTCCCTGCTCTCCTGCTCTTGCAGCTTCTATACTCGCATTGAGTGAAAGCAAGTTGGTTCGGGCTGCTATATCACTGATCATAGCTGTGATCTGTCTAATCTCCGCAGATTTTTCTCCTAAAATATTTACCACTTCAGCGGATTGAGTTACCTTGGTATGCACATCTCTTATTTGAGAGACAGTGGAAGACATTTTGGTTTTCCCACTGGTTGCTTTTTCTTGTGCTTGGAGTGTGAGATTAGCTACATTCACAAATCGATTGGTTATGTTTTCTACACTTTTAGAAACATCTACTGTGTAATTCAGCGTTTCAGCTATATCTGCAAGCTGTGTCTGTGATCCCTCTGCGACTTGAGTGGCACTTATAGCTATCTGCTCGGTAGCAATGCTTGTCTGTTCTGCACTGGCCGTTAACTGTTCAGCCGTAGAAGCAACCAGTAAGGAATTATCCACAACTTCCTTTAAAAGGTTACGCAGTGAATCGCACATTTCATTAAAATCGGATGCCAATTCCCCGACCTCATCTTTGGATCGGACCTTAAGGGGTTCCACTTGCAGGTTCCCCCTTGTTACCAGCTTTATCTGTTCCGCTATTTTTAATATAGGCTTAGTGAACGATTGAGCCAGTAAAAAAGAACCGATAATTCCCAGGATCGTACATATGGTAGTCAAAGAAATCATCAAAATTCGGCCTGAATGGTAAGATTGACTCGATTGATTAGCTGCATCCGTAGCATACTGCTCATTAAGTAGCTTCAGTTTATTTACATCGTCTAAGGCTGCCTTATAAACAGAGGAATTTCCATGGATGATCATGTAGGCCATCACCTTGTCGTTTTCTTCCATGGCCGCAGAAACCACCTTTAGATGGCGAAGATACATTGCCCACTGACCATAAAAGTCGGTGAACAATTCTTTTTCCTCTGCCGTTGAGGCTAAACTTTGATATTTATTAACACTCTTATCCATTGAAGCTGTAGCTTTGGTTAGTTCTTCTTGATAAGTGCTGCGAACGGCTGCATCCTCTTCGATTATCATTCGAACGGTGAGTCTATCGATTTCTGTAATCTGCTTATCCATACCTTGAAGAAGAATGACCGCAGGTAAAGACCTGTTATTTACCTTATCAGAAGCCTCTCCCATTTCCGACATCTTAATGACGCCTATAACACTTGAAAGGGACAGTACGATTACCAGTATGAGCGCTGCACTAATTATTTTTTTCTTTAACGTTAATTTAAACACCCTTATCTTCCTCCCGTGACTGTCTCTTATCATCCCTGCTGAGCTTTCCAGTATATGCGTATTTGGCGCAACAGCTCTATCTTATCTATCTTTCCACTGAGGTAGCTTTGGATAGATGCTCCTGTGATGCCCCCATGGTCAGGTGGAAGGGTTGCCATGAACGGCAGCGTCTTTCCGCTCGACATATATGACTTGATCGATTTACTCAAGGGATCGGAAGGCACCAGGTCAATACTCTTGAACGCCGGTATAACATTGGCCTTGTTAACCAAAAGCTCCTGTCCAGACTTTTCGTATACTAGCCAGTTTAAAAATTTCTTAGCTTCCTCTTGCTGCTGCGGCGTAGTAGCTGTGGAGTCGATGAATACATACTTTGTCACACCAACTGTGATTTTTGAATTGTTGGGATCATCCGTATTATCGTTTAACGGAAGAGGCAAAAAACCGTATTCCTCATTTGCCGTATCATTGGTCTTTATTCCATTCCAAGCCCAGTTGCCCATAAACCAAAGCCCTACCTTGCCCTCTCCCAAAGCTTTGGCTCCATCTTCATACGTACTGTCCAAAGGCGAGTGCTTGTTGATGTTGTTATCCTTGAGCAGATCTAAAGTTTGTACCCATCCAGACATTACATTGTTTTGGGACATATCGATGGAGTTACTCTGCATACCTTTAACAAACTCTGGAAAACCCCCAGGTTGAACAGAATAAGCCAGAGCTAGAAGATGAGAGCCGAGAGACCAGTCCATTGGTGAGAGCATGACCGGTGTTACTCCCGATTTCTGAATTTTAACCATTAATGAATTTAGGCTGCTTCTACTATTGACCGAGGAAGCATCAAAAGCCCCCCCTGTTGCTTTGTCCAGCACTTTCTTATTGTAAATTAATCCATAGCCTTCAACTGCAAATGGAAACCCTAGCACAGCATCATTTTTCTTGACAGTATCAAGTCCATGTTCTATCGTATCGGCAACCCATTTTTCCTTACTTAAATCAACAGCTTTATCCAGAAATGTCTGCGTGTCGCCCGGATCAAGCATTGACATGGTAGCAGGGCTTCCTGAACCGTACATCGACATCAACTTTTGATATGCAGATGTCCCCTCAGGAGCGGTTATAATTTCTAAAGATACTTCAGGATGCTCTTGATTGTATTGTTTTGCTACTTCTTCTAATTGGGTTTTTATTTCAGATTTAGAGTTCAAAAATGTAATCTTGGTCGTCTGCTGTGATACTGGTGAAGCTGAACAACCTATAAACATCATGAAACATGCTAGAGAAATCGCAACTTTTAGCTGTATTCTCATTAACTTTCCCCCTAAGGATTTACTTTGTAAATTTTATGAATAATATTCAATGTTATCGACATAATTCTCCAGGAAGATTAGAAGTTTTTGGTTGGTAAATATCGGAAGTCAACTAAATAGTACAAACTGGTTGTTACGTTAAGTTAATGACTAGAAAACGCAACAAATTTTATCCAGTCGCGTCTGAATATGAGGGAAAGTTATTGTGTAACAAATTTAATCAAAAAAGGGGCTATCTTTGATGAACAAAGCATTCTTCAGTTTTTTTCTCGCTTTCTTTTTATGTATTTCATCGTCCACTACATATGCAGCACAAAATCAAATCAAAATTGACGGTGTGGCTATTGCGACCGATGCGAAGCCAGAAATGAAGAACAGACGTACAATGGTACCTTTACGTGTTATTAGCGAAAGTTTGGGGGCTAGCGTCGAGTGGTCCAATTCCGAGGTTATTCTCGCTAAGAGCGATATGAAAGTAAAGTTAGCAATAAGCAGAAGCTCAGCGGAGAAAAACGGTAAAACGATACTGCTTGATGTAAAACCATATACGAAAAATAACCGCATATATGTTCCACTTCGTTTTATTGCAGAGACGTTTGGCTGCAATGTCAATTACAGCAACTATACAGTGACGGTGGATACTAAACCATTGTTCATAAACGGTGTACAAGTAAAAGCACTTCAACAGGAATACCATATGATATTGGGCGGCGTAGTTCAGCAAATTCATGGCAATGCATATCATGAAACCATTTATAATATTTTCACAAAAAACAAAGGTGAAAAGGTCGAAGCACCTGAAAACTATTCTTGGAGCTTCACTATTGACACACCTGGGTCTTATTATAAAAATGCACAATACGATTTTTTAGATCAAAAGGGGAAAAGCTTAGCTCGTTTTGATGTGTATTCTTTAATCCAGTCCTTTCCTTCCGAACTTTTAGTCGGGTATCCCAAGTTTTTGATTCATGACGTATCCAAAGATGTGTGGTACTTGTTTAGCGATAGCGCAGCAAAATCTGTTGATCAGTTAATTAATAATGCAACAAATAATGGATTTCTGAAGGTTATAAGTAATACAGTTGCATAAAGTGGTTTTTCTGATTATCATTTTCAAAAGATAAAAGGCGAATTCCCAGCTGAATAAAACAGCATGGGAACTCGCCTTGTTTAAAACCTGTACAAGCTCAACTCCTACTTTTACATAATAAAAGATACGGGGAGTTATTTGTCCATCTGTAGCATTTCGGACTCATAGGACTGAAATGCATTTTCCATCCCCATTACTACATCTTTAATCTTCATATATCCTTTGGTATACGGCTCCGAATCACGAATTTCTTCCCACATATAGTGATATTGCTTCATATCCTCCGTTTCACATACGATGAAATCCGTATAGTCCTTTCCGGGCAGTGCTTCTGCATCGAAAAAACGAACCTGAACATGTTCGCTGTACTTCTGAATACGAGCCTGCAAGGCCCCCGCATGTTTACGGCGTTCTTCCCGAGGAAGAGCCAACCAGGAAGGGTAGAATTCCAGTAATACAATCATCATATAACGCATATGCCTATCTCCTTTTTAGTGAAACTTGAATGGATTTATCGTTATTGTACGCTGTTTGTCTGCCATGCCGCATTAACATAGGTTAATGCGGATCGCTGCGCAGCAAACGACTAAGTGAGACGGGGGACACACCTAGGTATGAAGCTATATGGTATTGTGCAATTCGTTTGTCCAAGCCGGGATATTTGAGAAGAAAGGCATCATAACGTTCCTTAGCAGAAAGATACAGTAATTCACGTTCCCGTTCCTCTTTTCGAATATATAGTCTTTCTACACTCTTGCGCACGAACCTTTCCCACATATGGCTTGTATCCATAAGCTCCTTCAGTACGTGATATGGAATTTCAATAACAACCGAATCTTCCATTGCCTCTATCGTATAGGTAGATGGTTTACCTTGGACCATAGCGCCATAAGAGGTTACATAATCATCTTCTGGCGAAAAACCAACATTATATTCTCTGCCATCTGCCAATGTATAGAACAAACGGAATAATCCCTCCGAACAAAAATAGGCATGTTTCACAGTTTCCCCCGTTTCAATAAGATATGTCCCCTGCTGAACATGCCTCACGCGGGTTTGCTCTACAAACCTGTTCCAATCCTGATCTATAATCGAGGCTTGATGAGCCATTTTTTCTAATGAACGATAATATAATTGCATCTACTCCCACCTCGAACGTTGATTAAGGAATCAATGATACCTTTCGGACTCTATAAGAAAACAGGGGCTATCCCTCAGGTCTGGGCAGACCTGCAGGATAACCCCTAGGGACGTGTTCTATCAGGCTTCCTCAGCGTCCTCTTCCACGAAAAGAGACACCTTGCGTATACCGTCGGCTCCGATCACGACAAGTCCCTGATCCGACAGACGGATTTCAGGGATTACGACCAGTGCGAGCAACGACAGTGTCATCAGCGCGTTGTTCAGCATGCAACCGGATTGCTGAAGTGCACGGCTGATGCTTTCGGACTGCGCAGCTACCTCTGCAAACGGAGCTGGGGACATCAGTCCGGCGATCGGGAGCGGGAAGCGCGTCTCACCCGAGGCGGATGCGACCACCACTCCGCCACGCAGGGCAACGGCCTGCTTCGCCGCCTGGGTCATGAGCTCGTCATCATTACCAATGACGAGTAGGTTGTGGCTATCATGCGCTACGGTCATGGCAATCGCGGCCGGCTCGGTGAAGCCAACGCCTGTCACAAATGCCACCGCATGGCTGCCACTGGCATGATGCCGCTCGAAAACGGCGATTTTGCACAAATCCTGCGCAGGATCTGATGCAACTTCACCATCACGCACCGGAACGGTCATCCGCACTTCCTTCGTATCCACATGATTTTCCGTGACACGAATTACTCGTACAGGTACATTCCCCTCCTGTACTGGGGCGGCAATACGAAAATCAGCGGCACTCAGCTCTCGCCCCAAATGGACCGTATTCATCACTTCCGCAGGATAAACAAAGCCTTCCCAATCAGCGACCATTTGTCCGTGCTCGGCCACCAGTTGGCCCGCTGCGATGGTAGCCGTCACATTCACTTCAGCCAAGCGGCCATCCAGCAAGATAATATCGGCAATCGCACCGGGAACAATCGAACCAATGTCCCGTGCCACGCCAAAGCGCTCTGCCGTATTCAGCGTTGCCATCTGAAAGGCCGTTACAGGCTTAACACCCTGCGCAATCGCATGACGCACCACGAAGTCCATCTGCCCTTCATGGAGCAGGGATTCCGCGCTGCGATCATCCGTCACCAGCATCATGCGGCGCGTGTCGAGACCCATTTCCGTGCTGGCACGGATCGTCTCGGCCACATCATGCCATGCGGAGCCTTGCCGCATCTTGGCATACATGCCGAGCCGGATACGCTCGGCTACATCCTCGGGCGTAACACATTCGTGATCGCCCGTAATTCCTGCGGCTGCATAAACTGGTAGCCGCCAATCATCAGAGGCCCAGGTAAAATGGCCATCCGCCACTTTGCCGGCGCGAAGCGTGGCCTGAATTTCCCCGATCATCACGTCGTCTCCATAGACGACGCCAGGGAAATTCATAACTTCGCCCAGTCCAATCATATCCGGACCCCAGCTTAGAGCCTCTGCCACTTCCGCCGGGCCAAAAGAGGCACCTGTCGTTTCCAGCTCCGGGCCTGTAGAAGGCACGCAGGAAGCTACCTGCATGTAAGCTGCCAGCGGTGTCGTGCGTGCTTCGTCCAGCATCAGACGAAGCCCTTTTAGACCTAGCACATTTGAAATTTCATGTGGGTCAAAAAAACCGCCCGTCACGCCCAGCGGCAGTACAGCCTTCGCGAATTCAGTTACGGTGAGCTGTGTGCTTTCGATATGACAATGTCCGTCCAGCAAACCTGGTGCCATATAGCGGCCTTCCGCTTCAATGATTACGGTGTCTTCTCCAATTGTATGGCTAACGTCTCTACCGACGTATGCAATACGAGAGCCTTGCACAGCAATAGACATGCCCGGTAACAATTCGCCCGATACCACATTGACCAGCGTTCCTCCGCGGATCACCAGCGATGCCTTGCGCTCCCCTCTAGCTGTAGCTATCAACTCGGGTACACAGTCCGCCAGCGGCGGGCGTTGAAATACACTTTTCATGTCCATTACGTTTGTAACCTCCGTTTATGCTTCTTACCTGTTTGGCTTATTTGCTTATGTTACTGGAATACGCTCAATAATGCCAGCCGCCCCTAAAGAAGGGTCACTTTATTCCACTTTACGGATATACGTCTTCGATTCCTGCGAACTCACGAATGGCGTAATCTCCCCCATGCTATATATATGCAGCAAATGCATCGCTCTCGTACAGGCTGTGTAGAACAATTTACGTTCACTTTCACGCTCGTATTCTTGGGCCGATCCGTCATAAATGAGAACCGCATCAAACTCCACGCCTTTCGCCAGGTAGGCCGGGATGATGTGAATTCCCTTTTCAAAAGCTGGGGTTGTTTTCTTTATTAATTTTGGCTTTACTGGCAGTTCTCCTTCCAGCGCTTCGTAGGCTGCTGCGCTCTCATCAGCGTTTTTACAGATCACCGCGATGGATTCATAGCCCTCTGCCAACAATTTTGTAACATTCCCTGCAATCAGTTGATGCAGCTTTTCACGCGAGTTCACCTCGGTTACCAGAGGCTTCTCACCCTTTCGGTTAAATGGAACAATATGCTCCCCCCCTGCTACCATCCCCCGGGTAAACTCTACAATTTCCTGTGTTGAGCGATAGCTACGTGTCAGGGAAATCATTTCGGTCTGGTCTGCTCCATACAGATCATATAATGGTTCTGCATCCTGAAGCACCGAAGCATGGGCATAGATGGCCTGATTAAAGTCGCCCAGTGCTGTCATTTTAGCCTGTGGAAATAATCGTTTGAAGAAAGCCAGCTGGAATGGTGAATAGTCCTGTGCCTCATCAATAAACACATGACGGATGTTGCTATTAGAACGAAAGCCCAGCATCAGCTCACGCAAATATAAAAAGGGCGTGACATCCTCATATGCTAATTCTCCAGCCTGAATTCGTTTCAGAGTTTGCCGACTAATTTCACTCCAGCTGACGGGTAGCTCTGCATGATTCGACAGTTGACTTAATAACGTTTCGTTCATAAACAGCTCGCTGTATAGACGGGTTGTATCCACAAAGCGAAGTGCCTTAATCCACTTGCGCAGGGGCTTTAGGCGGTCACTGACCACCATACGCGCCAATATTTCTCTTTCACGCGTAAAGTCGTCGAAGGTATCGCCTTTATTCTTGGATTTACGGCGCATACGGTTATATGCACGCTGATAATCCTCGGGCTCCATCAGATCCATCTGCTGGTCCACCCAAGGAGCGGAGCATTCTTCCTTACCAAAGCGGGCCAGCTCTTTGAGCATCCAATCGCGCAACAGCTCCAATCGGTTCGCCAGCCGCACAGCCGAGTCGAATTCATAAAACTTGCTTGCCATTTGCTCGACTGAAATCACCTCACGTCCCTGAAAACGGACAGGTTTAAAACGCATTCCCTCCTGTTCTAGGTGCGCTTTGTAGCCTGTAATCACATGCAAGAACGTCTTGGATGACTTAAAGCGGATCCCTTCCATCCTAGCTTCATACCCAGGCTGTGACGACGCTGATAGCACATATTCCAGCTGCTCAAAAGGATCTTCTAACTGAAACTCCCGGCCCAAACGCCGTTCCAAATATTCCTGAAATGTGGCCTGAAGCATATTTTCCTCACCCAATTCAGGCAATACTGTCGAAACATAACTGTTGAACATGGGGTTTGGCGAAAATAACACGACCTGATCCGCTCGCAAGCGATCTCGATATTTATACAGCAAATACGCTACTCTCTGAAGCGCAGCAGAGGTTTTGCCACTTCCTGCCGCCCCCTGAACAATCAGCATCCGGCTTCGATCATCACGGATGATCCGATTCTGCTCCTTTTGGATGGTTGCGACAATACTTTTCATTTGAGCATCCGAGCTCCGGCTTAATACGGCTTGAAGGAGTTCGTCTCCAATCGTGACACCTGTATCGAACATAAAGCGGATCTGCCCATCACGGATTGAGAACTGGCGTTTGAGCGTCAGTTCTCCGTTCATCTCTCCTGCTGGGGTCTTATAAGAAGCGGGGCCTGGCATGTTATCGTAATAAAGATTCGAAATAGGCGCGCGCCAGTCGTAGATCAGAAACTCCTCATCCTGATTATCCAGCAGGGAGGCAATACCCAGATAAATACGTTCCGCCGTCTGCCCTTCCTCAGCAAAATCAATGCGTGCAAAATAGGGTGAGTCAAGCAACTTTTTCAAACGGCCTAACGCCTCAGTGGAATGCTTGTGTCTTCGTTCCCGCTCAGACAAAATCTCAGACTGCTGACGCAAACTGGTGGACGTCTCTCCCACATCATCCGCCTCACTGAAATTGATCGTTACCTCATCCCAGAAGTCTTTACGCATATCGACGACATCGCCGCGCACAGAACCAACCTCTGTCTCCAGCTTCCGAATACGACCGCTAATTACTGCGGTCACATCTTCTACTCTTCGTTGTTCCTCATTCCATTGCTGCTCAGTAGTCACTGACATCGCTCCTGTTCCGTTTCCTCCTGCTCCGCGCAGGGCTCCCTTGCGTACAAACTATGCTCTATTATGGACCCGGGCATACTCATCGCATCCCCCTGATCCGGGAAAATTGACTATTCCTTTGAAGCATGCTATAATGTAACAAGAAGTGTATTAACAACTTATGCAATACAGTTTTACTATGTAAAACATAGCATCCTCTATTGTAGCAAGTTCAGTCCCTGTTCGCAACTAGTGGGCTTTTTTTGTGTTTTCTGGCATTCTTCCATTAGCCTGTTCCTACATCCTCGAATTCATTACATAAAAAAGCGACCGTCCATCAGATTGATGAATACGGTCGCCTTTTCTTTTTTTCGAAATCGCCTATCGACTCTCTTCCACAGGATGAATATGATCGGCCAGTCTACTCAATCGCTCCAACTGATGACCATAGTCGTACATCGTCGCAGCTACGATGGAAAGCCGCAGCATTCCCTCCTGACAATGGTCAAAACGTGTAATGGCATCCTTCATAAAATCACCGTTGGCCTGCTGAAACAATTCACTTTCATCCTCATTTGGTTTCAGTTTATTTTCGAATTTCAGCAGAGCGTGCTCGTGGAAACGAATCAGCCGCTCCAGATGATCGTCAAAAAACGCATCTGTTCCCTTTGGACGTAAAGACTGGAAGTAGTGCCTTTCCACCGCATCCAAGACCTCGTATCCTTTGTGTAAACTTTCGAGCATTTGTTTGTATACAACCATTTGTCTCGTTTGACTAAACTTGGTGCGCTTGAGCTTTTTCTGCTCCTCTTCGAACAAATGATATTTGTCCGAGAGTGATTTAATAGCTCCCTCCAAATTCCCTTTTTCCTCTCTAAAGACAGACTCCTTAATCTCATCGGAAATGGCAGTTCGCAGCAGCAAGGACATGCTGTTAAATACATTTTGAATCTGATTGATGAACTGCCTTTTCGGTTTGGGAGGAAAAACGGTAATGTTGATGACAAAAGCAGACACAATCCCGATCAGAGTCAGCGCAAAGCGGGTTACCGCAAATTTCCAGTCTCCTGAAGCTTCCATGACAGAAACAACGGTCACGAGTGTCAATCCAACCGTATCAGCCATGTTTATTTTCAGACATATCATAAGTACCAATACACATACCAGCCCGACCGCAATCGGCTCATTCGAAAATACCATTCCGCCCAGCAACGCCATGACTGCACCTAATGTGCTTGTTTGGAGTTGATCCAGAAAATAACGCCACGACCTATATATCGACGGTTGCATGGCAAAAATAGCGGCTATCGCTGCCCCCACAGGCGAATGGGTGTTCAAAAGCGTGCTCAGAAAAAGGGCGAGCGTCACTGCGATTCCCGTTTTTAACACCCGTGCTCCAAAAGCCAAAGCCATCCCTCCTGCTTACCCTTCAAATTTATTCATACCGAATTACTATAATGAAATTTCAAGACAAAGTCCATGTTTTATTATTACCCAAAACCATCGGAGATCAGGAATATTTATGAAATGTACAGTTCCTCTAGAATACATATCAACAGAAATAACCGATATGCATCAACCTCACAAGAGGAACTTATCGTGCCATGGATTAGTAAAATCTGAGAAGAGCGCCCGTCCAAAGGCCAACTTTTACAAAACCCAGCAAGCCCGTAAACAAAATCATGACACAATAAAAGCCGGAGCCTCCAAGCGGACTCCCCTGGAACGTCATAGGATAAATGAGAATGGCGGAGGAGGAATGAAGGCATGCTTCGAGTCGCATTATTTACAGACACGTATACGCCTGATGTTAATGGCGCTGCTCTGACACTGGAACGATGGATTGACTATTTGGAGACACACGGGGTATCTACGCTTGTCTTCGCACCGGAGGCAGACCATCACCATCATCTGTCCTCGGGGCCGGGAGTGGAGCGATTTCGAAGTATTCCCTTTTTATTGTACCGGGAATGCAGACTTGCGATCCCTAACGCTAAACAAATCAACGAGCGCCTATCAGCCTTTTCCCCGCATCTAATTCATGTCGCTACTCCGTTCAACCTGGGCCTGTACGGAACAAGCTACGCTGCCAAACACCATATTCCACTCGTCGCCTCCTATCACACCCACTTTGATAAATACCTCGAATATTACAAGCTTCGCTGGCTTGAACCTGCATTATGGAAATACATGCTCTGGTTTCACAGACATTGTGAAAGGGTATATGTCCCCTCTCGGTCAACCATGGAATTGTTACGCAATAAAGGAATGGGACAGCTCGAAATCTGGGGTAGAGGAATTGATACCGACCGCTTCCAGCCCACAATGAATCGCGAAGCTATATGGGAAAAATGGGGCGTTCGTGCAGACGCATTTGTGATTTTATATGTGGGCAGACTTGCACCTGAAAAGGGGATAGACACGTTACTGGAATCCTATCTCCAGTTACCCGACGACGTCCGCGCAGCCTCAGTACTGGTCATTGCAGGAGATGGCCCATTGTTTAAGTACAAAACTGCAACAGATATCGGGGTGCCAAAGCACGCAGTTCACTGGCTTGGTTTTGTAAAAGGACCGGAATTAGCTGAACTCTACGCTGCAGCCGATGTATTCCTCTTTCCCTCCACTACAGAAACCTTCGGTAACGTCGTGTTGGAGGCTATGGCCAGCGGCACACCCGTGATTGGCGCGAATGAAGGCGGGGTCAAAGACAATATAATCGATGGGAAAACAGGGCTACTGTGTCCAGCTGGGGACGCCGCTGCCTTTGCCAAAGCTGTACTCCTGTTGTACGAGGATGCCCCACTTCGCGACTTTCTGTCCAGAACCGGTAGAGCATACAGCCTGGAGCAGACGTGGGACCGTATTTTTGGGCGACTGCTCGACAGCTATATGGATGCAGCGACCCTGCATCTCGACAGCCTCCCTATGACGCGAATATAACCCTCAAAAATATCGGACTTTCAAGAAACCCTGCTACACCTTTAGCTGCTTGAGCAGCTTGTTATGTACCCCGCTTAACAAAATCACCGCTGTCAGGGCACCGATGAACGCAAGAAGCATATCCCATTGAGTATCCCATATATCTCCCTGTGTTCCCAAAAAGGCCTCTGCCGCTGTACCGGTTGCCTTGGCAACGGCAAACTCAATCAGTTCGTACACAGCACTGATCGCAAGACATACACTCACCGTTAGAAAAGTGAGCCAGCTTCCGCTTCCCAAAGCCGTCTTACGTAGCAGCACTTCCCTGACAATGAGTGCAGGCACAAAACCTTGCGCAAAATGCCCAAGCCGATCATAATAATTGCGCTCCAGCCCAAACGTATCCCGAATCCAGTTGAACAGCGGCATTTCGGCATAGGTATAGTGCCCGCCGATAATCAGGATCAATGCATGTAGCCCGATTAGGGTGTATACCAGATTGGTAAACCGAAATCGACGGTAAATAGCAGCCAACAGTACAGCTCCCAAAACGGCTGGGAGAACTTCCAGTACCCATGTAAAATAATCCGCCGGACGAACCAAGGACCAAATGAGAGCAAGCACCAGCAGTACAAGTAAAACAAGCGGGTAACGATCATTTTTAGACCATGCCGTTGCCTGATTCATACATCATCCCTCCTAAGCCTACAGCTCTATCCTTCTTTTATTACAATATGTTTGACACGTCCAACCTGCCCGTCTGCCAAACGTACTTTGATTCCATGCGGATGACGCGGGGAATTGGTCAAAATATCCTTCACCGTTCCTCGCGTCAGCTTACCCGTGGGCTGATCCTTTTTAAGCACAATATCCACCTGAAGACCAGCGCGGATATCAGATCGGTTCTGTCCGTTCATTGTAGCTATTCCTCCTTTGCTTTTACATTTTATCTTATGATGATATTTAGCCACTCAGCCCCATGGTAATTACCAGCGATGCCATTCGTCGCGGCGGCTGTTCCCCATCCAGACCACACACATCGTGGATACATAGCTAACGAGCATAATCACGAATACCATCCCGCTAAACTCCACAAAATGCGTGCGTTGCAAAGAGTCTGCCCATAAGGAAGATATTTGTGTGTACAACTGGGACGGCGCAGACACAATATCCCATGTGTTTCCTCGAAAGAAACGACCAATATAAATACCCAGGCTACTTAGCAGGAGTACCGCCAGCATAAACAACCAGCTGACAAGCCCGCCCCGAGCACGCTGCACCAACTGTCGTACGGATTCAAGCGATACAACCCCCATGGTGAGGCCAAGCACAGCTACCAGCAGCATCCCTAATACATGATTCCAAAAGTACGGATTGCCCCAAAAACGCTGCTCCCCGAGAAATGGATATCTGGCGAATACATGCAGCAAATCTGTAATCAAATAGGGTATATTGGGGTAAAAGAAAAGCCAGCCAGCCCCTATGATCCAGAGCATAAATGCCCTCGTTCCCCGTCTCCACGAGCAATGGATGACATCTAGCAGAAGCGTCAGCAGCATAGGAATCCAGGCCAGCATCATATTCCACCAAATAAAAAGATAAGGGCGGCCCCCTGAGGGCAATCGCACGTTAATGATCCACAATGTACTGATTACGGAACATAAGGCCAGTGCTATAAAAATATAAAGTTTGACTGGATAATTTAACGATCTTAAACGGTCATACATATGTTACTTTCCCTCCTTGTAACCGTCCATCCTTCCTGACGTTCCAATTTACACCTGTTCTGGACAGTGTACACCACAATGGCTTCAAGCTCAATGGAAGCGCTCCACTCTGCATAAAATGAAGTTAAAAAAGCATCTGTTCCCGGAGTTGACCTTATGCCCCCGGGAGACAGATGCTTAATATATTCAAGGCGGATAAGCTTTTACCGTCCTCTACCCTTGTATCCAATTGACCAATGATTGTACCGTCAATGCACCTGGCGCAGCTGCCTCAAATGCGGAGGCACCGTTACGCAAGGTCAGAAATTCCACCGTTTTGGGAATACCGGGAGCCAGATCCAGGTGGTTGTCACTGAAAATCCCCTCCTGCTCTGCGGTCAACCACACATGTCTAGCAAGTGTATCCGAACAGAGCATGAACTTACTGCCCCCACTTCCCTGTATCTCTGTCACTTCAATTTTAGCCTGCGGTAAATCCATCTCTTTCGTGCCTGCAAAATAAATTTCGCTGGAGGCCACCTGTTCACCGTTTTGTATCAGACGTGCGACCAGCATATGCTCCGTCCGATCCAGGCCATTCAGCCATTGGTCGGTAGGCAGTATATGTACGATCCCTGCGCCGCCTGCTTGCTGTTCTACCTTAATGTTCTCTTCACGAATAGCCTGGCTACCACGTATATGCAAAAGCGTCAGCCGCAGCGTACCTGCTATCGGCTCTAGCGTATCGTTAACCAGATGCAGTTCTTTATTCCCCTGTTCCGTATCCACTGCACTCAACAGCACATCGGCAAAGCTGCGTTTAGCCGTATATTGAAGCGCCTTCCAACGACCAAAATAGTCCATGCTCGACCAGGAGGCAACAGGCCAGCAGTCATTCATCTGCCAGTATAATGTCCCCATGCAATAGGGCTTGTGACGACGATGGGCCTCTATGGCCATTTTCATCGCCTCTGCCTGCAAAACTTGGCTCATGAGAAGAAAACATGTAAAATCCTTGGGCTGCCGCATGTACCGTCCCATGTATTCTTGAATCAGACGATTGCCCGAACCATTTTTCTGATGTGCCAGCATCACCGCAGATTCCAGCTCCAAATCCTTCTCTTCCGCATACGTGCGAACAGACTTGTATTCAGGAAAGGACTGAAAACCATACTCACTCATAAAACGGCCCACATGTATGTGATAATTCTCAAACGGCTCAGACGCATGCCATACTCCCCAATAATGAATGTCTCCTGCTGTTGAGGACGGATGAGCATGCTGGTTTCGATCTCCGGTCAGGTCAATTAGCGGTGAGGAGGGCCAATATGCCGTCTGCGGAGCCCAGGTATTTACCGCCTCCGGTAAAATCCGGTGAAAGAGCGTTTCATAATCATCCCATAGGCGTTCCCGTTGCTCAGGCGTGTAGGTCTTTTTCCAGCCCCAGCCCGCATTTTCTTCATAATGCGCCCATGCGGAATCAATCTCATTATTGCCGCACCATAACGCAATGCAAGGATGATGGCGCAATCGCTTGATGTTATCTTCGGCTTCCTGCGCTACATTGTCCAAAAAAGCCCGATCCCCCGGATACATGCTGCATGCAAACATAAAATCTTGCCACACGAGTAAGCCATATTCATCACAAAGGTCATAAAATACGTCTTCTTCATAAATACCGCCACCCCACACCCGCAACATATTCATATTTGAGGCGGCTGCACTGGCAATTTCATGCCGATATCGTTCCAACGTAACTTCGGCAGCAAAGCTGTCATTCGGAATATGGTTGGCTCCTTTTGCAAACACGGGGATTCCATTCAGCTCAAAATAGAAGCTCTCGCCTGCCGTATCCCGCTCACGTATAAGACGGATCGAACGAAGTCCCGTTTTCACTGATTTCTCAGCAATTACCGCTTCCTGTGCTTGCGCCTTCAATTCGGCTACAAACGTATACTGATGCGGCTCCCCCAGCCCACGGCACCACCACAACTTTGGCTCCTTCATATCCAGCTCTAGCTCTACTGTCTGCTTTCCCTTCAGAAGACGAACCGACTTGGACCACACCCTGCCGTCAGCAGAAATACACAACTCGGCATCTCTAATCTCATCTGCATTTTCAATTTCTACCACTGCCGTGAGTTCAGCTCTCTCCGTACTCACTTCGTCCTGTCGAATAAACAAGTCTCTCACGATCAGTCCGGACCAAGCTTCAATCCGAACCTCTCTCCAAATTCCGCTCGTTACCAGCCTCGGTCCCCAATCCCAACCATAGTGATAGGGAGCCTTACGAGCGAAAACGCTTACTTTTTTATCAGACAAGCCACCTATCTCGGACTGATCATTCGGTGCGGGGAGTCCATAGCCCAATCTTTCCAGCTTAGGCACATCTTCCGCAATCGGAGAGCGAAAATGGATTTCCAGCTGATTTTTCCCTTGCTGAACAAATGCCTTCACATCCTGTCTCCATACCCGAAACATATTATTGGCCGACAAGACAGCTTGACCATTTACTCTTACATCTGCGTATGTGTCCAGGCCTTCCAACACCAGTTCTACACATTGACATTGAAGCTGATTGGCATCTATCTCAAAATAGGCTTCGTATATCCAATCCTGCTTATCAATCCACTGTACCTCCATCTCGTTCATACCGATAAAAGGATCAGGAATTTTGCCATGTCGCAAAAGATCGGTATGCACACAACCCGGCACTTTCGCACTGAGCCACTCATCACTTTGTGCTTCCCTAAACCTCCAGCCATCCAACCCTATCACATTAATCATCGTCGCAAGCCTCCCTATAAAGATGATTGGGAACATCTGGATCACTCATTAACATAACAAAAATAACATTAAGCTAACAAGTTAGTCAATTGTTTTTTTGGAACAATCGATAAAGCACAAAATAAAAAGTCGCCCTCTACCCCTAAACAGGCTAAAAGCGACTTCCTCGTCTTCACTGTGGATCGAATTCATCTCACATATCCAGACATCAACTATATCTAATTGTGCTAAATGGACGATCCCGATCATCATTTTCCTGGCTAATCCGTGGCGCATGAACTTCCCGTACGAGTAGATCAGCGTGTAGCAACTTTTTTTCCACAGGCGAGTTTGGGTTCATGATGCGCCATAATAATTGGTCTACCGCCCGCATCCCCAACAGTTCCTTATCCACTCTCACCGTGGCATAAATTGGCATTTGATCATTCGTATCGTCAAACCCGGTCACCCCGCACCGCCTAGGAACGTCAATTCCCTTTCCTTTCAGCACTTCCACGACTTGCGAAGCAGTCACGTCATTAGCGCAAACAAAAACCTCTGGTAGCTCATCCTCGGACAACTTGTCCATTTCCTCAGCAAGTGCCTGCGCCCCCCCATAAATAAGGGCTTTGTTCTGCCTTAATTCTACTCCGCTCATTTCGAGTGCGGACCGAAAAGCTTCCCAACGTTCATAGAAACTGTGAGCGTCGTCAATATGGCCTACAAACTGAAAATGGGCATAGCCCCTACACAGCAAATCCTTCATTAATTCATTCATGCAAGTGCGATTATCCGTAAACACCGCATCACTCAAAAATGCAGAGTCCCAATGATCCACCATGACAACCGGAATACCCATTCGATAAATGTTCAGCAATAATGTAGTTGAAATCGTTCCCACAGTGATAATCCCTTTTATGGCCTCTGGGTTCAGTAAAGAAAACGTATCATCAGTTGAAGGCTCCGTTAGCGTGAT
This sequence comes from Paenibacillus sp. TSM33, assembly GCF_056099025.1. Classification (NCBI taxonomy): domain Bacteria; kingdom Bacillati; phylum Bacillota; class Bacilli; order Caryophanales; family Paenibacillaceae; genus Paenibacillus; species Paenibacillus sp. TSM33. The sequence goes on along the minus strand of NZ_JBLZXB010000010.1, from coordinate 1,073,216 downwards.
CATATCCAATCCCTTGCGGTTCAGACGCTCGGAAATTCCTTCAAATACAGGTCCCCAGTACCTGGACTCCCGATTCTGGTACCGAATATTCGGAAATAACACCAGCACCGTACCCGACCATTCTCTGGCATCTGTGTCCCGAGGCTCTACCCCAGTCATTTTGGGATGACTACGAAAATAGCCCATCTGGGCAGCAAGCTTAACTAGCAGCGCCCTCGTCTCTTCACTTACACCGGGTTTGCCTGACAGTGCACGCGAAACAGCGAATTTTGAAACACCCGCCGCATCCGCAATTTCCTGCAATGTTACTTTTCCACGCATCTCCTCACCCAACCCTATTCGAAATCTTTTTCTACTTTAGTCTTCTAAATATACAGGTATGCCTATAAACTGGTACCATCGTAGCATACTTTGTTTTAGATCATCAAACGATGGATTGGCACAAATCCACACCTTTCATTAAATATGTTTGCTTAATAAAAAACAAAACACATAACAAATAAACATAAATAACTTGACGTAAGGTTCTTTATTTCCTACAATTTACTAATGAAAGCACTTACATTGTGTAAATCATACTTATTAAGGGGGATTTGCAGATGTTCACGAACAGGTCGGTACAACAATGCTCCATCCTGCTTCTGGCTTTGCTGCTGCTCGTTACAACGGGCTGCGCGAATAGCAAAGGTGGTACGGCAGAAAAGGAAGACCCCGATGACACCAGTCCCATTACATTAACGTTCTTTGGCGGTGACTCAAGCTCCAACTGGAACAACATGAAGGACGCTGTCGGGCAGGAAATTATCAAGAAAACGGGTGTTACACTAAATGCCGAACATGCTGTTAATGGTCGAGGCGAGGAAAAGTTTGCTTTAATGGCTGCTAGCGGAGAGTACCCTGATCTCGTGTACCCCAAAGGAGACATTGGAAAACTGGTCGATGCCGGGGCACTCATTGATTTAACCGACCTGATTGATAAGTACGGTCCTAACATTAAGAAAGTGTATGGAGATTATTTTAACCGTATTAAATATAGTAGTGAAGATCCCGCCATTTACACCATCCCAACCAATTTGGGCGTAGATCACATCGCGTTTGATGCACAAGCAGGCTTCGAAATCCAGCATCAAGCTCTTAAGAAACTCGGATACCCCAAAATTCGCACCGTTCAAGATTTTGAAAAAGCACTTAAAGATTATGTCGCCAAATACCCTACTACCAATGGCCAGCCTACCATCCCCTTATCGCTCGATGCTGAAGACTGGAAAATGCAGATTACTGTGACAAACCCGGCAGTTACGGCTACAGGTGGACCAGACGACGGGGAATATTATATTGATCCTAAAACACACAAAGCCATTCTTCACTACAAACGCCCAGAGGAGCGAGAATATTTCCGTTGGTTAAACCATATGTACAATGAAGGTCTGTTGGATAAAGATACTTTTGTACAAAAAAGTGATCAGTACAAATCCAAAATCGCCGCAGGTCGCGTCATCGGACTAATTGATCAGGAATGGAACTACCAGGATGCCGAAAATGCGCTCAAGGCAGCAGGTAAGGATGAATACACCTACGCCCACTTTCCGGTCACTTTAAATGAGCAATACGAGGATCATTCCCTTCAGCCCATTGGTTTCGATACTGCGTCTGGGATTGGCATCACAACTTCATGCAAAAATCCGGTGCGAGCGATCAAGTTTCTGGACTTCCTGGCCTCGGATGAAGGACAAATTTTACGTAATTGGGGAATTGAAGGCCAGCACTACAATGTAGAGAACGGCAAACGAGTCATTCCTGCAGCTGTGCAAGAACGCAAAAACAATGATAATGCTTCTTTTAGCAGAGAATCAGGTATCGGTTTGTACTGGATATGGGGACCTCATTACGGCGATAGCGTTAAGGACCCTACTGGCAACTATTACACAACCAATTATCCGGAGATGATTACCGAAAATTATAGCCAAGCAGAAAAAGAATCCCTTCAGGCATATAAAGCCCGGACATGGAAAGACCTATTCCCGAACGAGAAGGATTTTCCGGTAAAAGAGTGGGGTGCTGCCTACAACATGCCTGTTCCGACCAATACAAATTACAATGTTATTTATCAGAAGTCGCAGGACATTGTACGCAAACGGATTCCTGAGGCCGTACTCGCCAAGCCAGATCAATTCGATGCTGTGTATGACCGCATGCTCCAAGAGCTGGATCAGGCGGGTGTACCAAAGGCTGAAGAAATCTACACTGGCCTGATCCAGAATCGTCTGAAGCTATGGTACGGGGAGAAATAGAGTCTGATTACTCATGAAGGTGCATAGGGGCTGACAGCCAGAACCTGTTCAGCCCTGTTTGCATTAAACATTCTGCTTTGTTGCTTTTTCTTTCCAAGAACTATTTTTCCTTGACCCCCGATGGACATAAAGCAACAAAAAGATTGGAATCAATGCAATCCCGCCACACAGCATCCAAGATATCTGAATAGGTGTTTAATCCGAAGCAAGATTGGTAAAATTACGGCTTACGATGCCTGTCACGATTAAACCTATACACATGCCTAGTTGGGAAATGGCTGAATCCAGAGATAGCAGTGTTGAACGATACTCATTGGAGATTCTTTTGTTCAGAAAAATTTGTTTGGCAACCGGGTACATCCCTCGCCCAATTTCATAGATAAAAAAGGTAAGCAGTACAGGATAAAACGTGTTGAAAGCACCCGCTAAAATGAGCCATATCCCAATCATCCCGCAAGCATACATGAGTATATGTACATCACTATAACGTGCGCCTAGCTTTCGAACCAGATAGCTTCCCAAAGTCATACATAGTGAATAGCCTGCCTTAATAAACCCCATAATCCAAATCCCTTGTTCAGAAAGACCGACCAGACGTGGCTGTTGAAAGGTATTCCCCGCCGAATTCGAAAAGCTGATAAACAAACCAATGATAAACACAATCCAGATCGACTTATTTTCAAAACCGATACGGACACTTTCCCCGATAATCGTTTTAATACGAGTAGTAGATGTTTTTCGATCGGTAATATTCTTCTCTTTCATATAAAAGCAGCATAGAAAAATACATAGAATAATAGATGCAATGCTGGCTACCCAAGGAAGTGAATAGTTATAAGTTGCGAGGAAGGCCCCCAACAAACCACAAATAAATCCCGAAATGTACTGTATGCTGTTAGAGGTTGTAAAAAGAACTTCCATCGGCTTATCACTATTTTCCACAACCCAGGATTCCAACGAGCCTGATTGCAAGCATACTGCCAGACCGCCAAAGACTTGTGCAAACACAAGCAGCCCGATATGATCTGTCCAAACGAACAACACACTGTAAACTAGAAAACAACAAAGCCCCAAGACAACAGAAATTTTTCTTCCATACTTGTCCGCAATAGCTCCTGTTGGTATTTCAAACAGAAAAATACTTACAAAGAATACAACCAGCAAGAAGTTTGCACTTTGCAGAGAAAGTCCTTTAGCTAACAGAAATAGGATGAGTGTAGTCCCCGTGATTTCACTCATAAAAAATTGAAGAAAACTGACGGAGTAAAATAGCTTATGTGGCCTCACTTTCAGGGTTCCTTTGCTTGCTCTACAGCCTCATATTCACTTCGCAACATCCCCATCTGAATGATGTCATAGTACTGTCCTTCCCTGAATAGCTTTTCCCGTAGTCGGCCTTCCTCCTTAAAGCCACATGCCAGATAGCAACGATATGCACGTTCATTGAACGCATAGACCTCCAGCTCCAGCCGGTGCAGGTTCAGCGAATGAAATGCAAATTTTTGTATCAATCGTATCGCTTCCCGCCCATATCCCTTACCCAGATCACCGTCACGCCCGATCACAATCCCAAGGGTGGCGTGCCGATTCACCCAGTTGATTTTGAATAAATCGAGTTGTCCAATATAATCCAATGTGTCTTTATGAGCAATGATAAAGCCCTTGATCTCAGAGTTGCCGTCAATCATCATCTGTACAAAAGATTCACTATTAGCCTGTGAATGCGGATAGATAAATACGTCGCTTAACCCATGTGTGATTTCCGGGTCATTGACCCATCTTCGAATATCAGGTATATCCTCCTGACGGTACTCTCTTAATACAATTCGTGCTCCAATGAGATGTGGCATCGTCAGCTTCCTCCCTATATGTATTGGTTCTGGTAATACTCTAACACCCTGTCCCCTTTTACGCTCCCATTAATCTCACAAACTCTAGGAAACGTGTACCTTTATAATGAACCTCACCGCGATCCCCGATTACAATCATTCCGAAGTCCGTATCCTTCACCTCCAGCTCCTTACGCTCACCCCCGTCAAATTCAAAGGTGATATAGTAATCGGTCGAAGCTGAAAAATCGCCTGATCCCCCACGCACTCTCGTTCGCTTATCCACAACCTTGCATGAACGTTGGACCTGTTCGGCTGCTTGATTGGAAAGACCCGCACTTATCGATTTGACAATTCCCATAATGATTACAAAAGCAATGAGTCCAAACACGACAAAAAAAATCATATTAAACGATTGAAATTCCATAAAACCACTTCCCATTTGCTTCATCCTTTCTACAGTAAAATGTAAATTTTCCATTCTATTGCCCATTGACAAATCGTACAACCTTAGCCTCAAAAACTCCAATACTTTTTTAACATACTTACGAAAAAAAAGTTCTTTCGCTCTTTTCCGCACCCTGCTTGGACTTACACCCGATCTGGGTCCTCTGAGCCTCTCTAGACCGATTGACAAAACTATATATAGATATAAAATAGAGAATGTACTCTAAATATAGTGTAAAAAACGTATTTATGCCCGATATCTTGAAGATAAAGGTATGAAAATACATGTAAATATAGAGTCAAAAATCTTAAATGGCGCAGCCAGCAAGGGATTACAGCTATGATGGGTCTCTTGGCAATGCCGTTTTCTTTTTTTCGTTAATTGTTAAGGAGGTTGCACACCATGCTGATTGCTTATGATTCCAAGACCGGCAATGTAAAAAGATTTATAAATAAACTCAAGCTTCCGGCGGTTCAGATCGAGGAGCAAATGACTATAGAAGAACCTTATATTCTCATTACATATACAACCGGGTTTGGACAGATACCTGAGAGGGTGTCTTCATTTTTGAAAAAAAATGCACAAAACCTTGTTGGTGTAGCTGCAAGCGGCAACCGTAACTGGGGTGAGAAATTTGCCAAAAGTGCGGATTTGATTGCCGACCATTATAATGTCCCTGTAATTAGCAAATTTGAATTATCTGGAACGTTCGGAGATGTAGAGCGTTTTAAACAGGAGGTGAGCCGAGTTGCGGCATATTGAATTGAACAACATGTTGATGAAACGCGATACAGACGGCTTTTTCCAATTGGAAAAGGACCAAGAGGCTGTAGCAGAATTTATGAAGGAAGTTCAGGAACGGAGTTTGAAGTTTGCTGACACAGCTGCTCAAGTACTGTATATGATTGAGAATGATTATTACGAAAATTTCTACAACAGCTACACGGCTGAAGAAATTAATGAAATTTTCCATATCACTCATAGCTATAATTTTAAATTCCCTTCCTATATGGCAGCATCCAAGTTTTATACCGATTATGCAATGAAGAGCAACGACCGTAAAGTCTATCTGGAACACTACCCTGACCGGGTGGCTGCTGTCGCCCTGCATTTGGGACGCGGCAACGCCGATACGGCGCGCCTGTTGTCCCGCTCGATGATGGAGCAACGTCTTCAGCCAGCTACACCAACCTTCCTGAACGCTGGTAAAAGCCGCCGTGGGGAATTGGTGTCCTGCTTCTTGCTTGAGATGGATGACTCTTTGAACTCAATCAACTATGTACTTAACACTTGCATGCAATTGTCCAAAATTGGCGGCGGTGTTGCAGTTAACCTGTCGAAGCTACGGTCACGCGGCGAGGCGATTAAAGGTGTTGAAGGCGCAGCAAAAGGCATTATGCCTGTGCTGAAGCTGATGGAAGACGGTTTCTCCTACGCGGATCAAATGGGTCAACGTAAAGGCTCTGGCGCTGCCTATTACAACATTTTCGGATGGGACGTGCTGGAGTTCCTGGATAGTAAAAAAATCAATGCCGATGAAAGAGTACGTCTCAAGACACTTTCGATCGGATTGCTGGTGCCAAACCGCTTTTACAAGCTGGCACAAGATAATGAACCGTTGCATGTATTTGCCCCTTATAGTGTGTTCAAGGCTTATGGAACACATTTGGACGACATGGATCTGGATGAAATGTACGATACGCTGCTCGCTGACGATCGAGTGAAGAAAAAAATAGCGATGAGCGCACGTGATATGCTGACGAAAATTGCTATGATTCAGTTGGAGTCTGGCTATCCATATATTATGAACAAAAGTAACGCAAATCAGGCACATGCTCTTAAAAACGTGGGCCAAATCAAAATGTCGAACCTGTGCACGGAAATCTTCCAGTTGCAGGAAACTTCTGAGATTGCCGACTATGGACAACAGGATATCATTCGCCGGGATGTAAGCTGTAACCTGGCTTCCCTGAACATTGTAAATGTGATGGAGCACGGCAAAATCCGCGAGTCCGTTCACGAGGGTATGATTGCTCTCACCTCGGTCAGTGATATGACCCAAGTGGCTAATGCACCAGGTGTTGCGAAAGCGAACCGTGAAATGCACTCCGTCGGTCTGGGTGTCATGAATCTGCACGGCTACCTTGCCAAGAACAAAATTGCATATGAAAGCAATGAAGCGAAGGACTTTGTCCGTACCTTCTTCATGACGATGAACTATCATTCCATCGAAAAGAGTATGGAAATCGCAAAAGCAACCGGACAAAGCTTTTATGGATTTGAGGAATCGGATTATGCGACAGGTGTATATTTTGACCGATATCTGAACACAGATTATCGTCCGACAACGGCACGTGTGCAAGAGCTGTTCAAGGATATTTATATTCCGACTCCAGCGGATTGGGACACACTTAAAGCAGACGTCATGAAGAACGGTCTGTATCACGCCTATCGTATGGCGATTGCTCCCACTGCCAGCATTTCGTACATTCAAAATGCAACGTCCAGCGTTATGCCAATTGTCGAGCAGATTGAAACTCGTACCTATGCGAATTCAACGACTTACTATCCGATGCCGTATTTGCAAAAGGATAATGTATTCTTTTACAAATCCGCTTATCAAATGGACCAGTTCAAAGTGCTTGATCTAATTGCGGAAATCCAGCCTCACGTGGACCAAGGTATTTCGACTGTACTCCATGTGAACAGTGACGTGACTACGCGTCAGTTAGCACGTTGCTATCTGTACGCCGCACATAAAGGACTTAAATCGTTATACTACACACGTACCAAAAAGCTGTCTGTGGAAGAGTGCCTCACTTGCTCTATTTAATGCATATATGGTAACAAGCTATAAAATAAAATTAGATTTTGAATAGATATGAATGCTTGGCATTAGAAGCTGTATCCAGCGCGTGGTTCAGACCTTTTCAGGATTGGACAAACCCTCACGGATACAGCTTCCGTATGTCAAGCATACGATGACTCTCCGGTAACATCTCACGTGTGTTTCTAGGGAATCTCGCAAGCTGAAGGGAGAATGCTAACAATGACAGGTATACAAGCCGTAAACTGGAACCGCTCGGACGATGATTTCACACTGATGTTCTGGAATCAGAATATTATGCAATTTTGGACGGATGATGAAATTCCGCTGTCTGACGATAAAATGTCCTGGGTAACCCTCAGTGATATCGAAAAAGAAGCCTACATGAAGGTGCTGGGCGGCTTGACTCTGCTAGACACCATTCAAGGCGGTGTGGGGATGCCGCAAATTATGGAGCATGTAGACGGACTACAACGCAAAGCGGTATTAAGCTTTATGGCGATGATGGAGCAAATTCATGCCAAGTCGTACAGTAGCATCTTTACCACCCTCGCTTCCACAGAAGAAATTGACGGTGTATTCCGCTGGGTGGAAGAAAATCCCCATCTCCAAACCAAAGCAGAAACCATTCGTCAGTATTATATGAACATCCATACACCGAAAGACCTATATCTCGCGATGGCTGCATCGGTACTATTAGAAAGCTATTTGTTTTATAGCGGCTTCTTCTACCCTCTCTATCTGGCGGGTCAGGGCAAGCTAACATGCAGCGGGGAAATTATCGACCTGATTCTGCGGGACGAAAGTATTCACGGTGTTTACGTAGGTGTACTGGCACAGGAGATTTATGCGGAACTGGACGAGGAAGAACAACGCGATCTCTACCAGACGCTGGTAGGTTTGCTGCGCTACTTGCACAATAATGAGGAACAGTATACCGAGCAGATTTATGCCCCTATTGGACTCGTAGACGATGTTAAAGTGTTCTTGCGCTACAACGCCAACAAGGCCATGATGAATCTGGGATTTGACCCACTTTTTGAAGAAGAAGAAGTCAATCCCATTGTATTCAACGGCATTAGCACCCATACCAAGCAGCACGATTTCTTTTCTAAAAAAGGAAACGGCTATGTACGGGCAATGAATGTAGAGCCGCTGACAGATGATGATTTTAACTTTGGCGTTTAAGTACACATACGTAAAATTTATTTAGCAAGGCGATACTGTAAACAAATAGGGTTTCAGAACTTGTTCCTAAGTTCTGAAACCCTATTATTTTCTTAAAACTACCTGCTATGCAGGTGATTACGGAAAGCTTCGAGCGGTAGTTTACATATTCACATCCGTTCTCTTATATAAAACTGGTATTGCCACTGCTATAAGAATCATACCCATAAAAGCGGGTGTGGCATGACCAAGTGATACATAGATTTGACCTCCAATGATAGGGCCAATCATTCTTGCTAAAGCCTGAATAGATTGGCTACCTCCTTGAATCCTTCCTTGTTCACTAGAATTGACAGACTTGGAGAGCATCCCATTAAATGATGGCCCAAAGACCGAATCACCAAAACCAAATATAAACATTCCTGCGATAATAAGAGGATAGAATGAGAACAAAGCAGATAACGCAATAAGACTGTAGCCTATAATCTCTGAGACCATTCCAAGAGTGGCTATCTGTTTATCACTAAGTTTTTTTAAAAGCTTGGGCATGATGAAACCTTGTGAAATGATGTCTTGGAAGCCCATAATTGAAAATATAAGTCCGATTAGTGCAGGCTTCCAGTCGAAGGTATCCATTGTAAGTTGTGAAAAAACTGCCTGTAAAGATCCATTGGGTATCCAAAGTAAGAACGCTGAGACAAGTAGCCTTCTTAAGTTTTTCATGGAAAGTACGTTTGCAAGCTGTGTAAATGGATTCAGCCTTACAAAGGTAACCTCTTTCAGTCTATGTTTCTTGTCCAGGCTCTCAGGCATAAAAAAGAATCCATAAACAACATTCAACAAAGTGATGGTTGCTCCAAAATACATGGGTACAGAATAACCAAACTTGGCAAGTAATCCGCCTAGAGTTGGGCCAATAACAGTGCCTACACCTACAACCGCACTCACCCATCCAAAGTATTTAGTTCTCTGTTCTGGAGAAATGATGTCTGCAAAATATGCAAAGATTGTGCTTATGCTCCCGCCTGTTATACCTTCTAGGATGCGCCCAGCAAATAGTACCCATAGAGCTCCTCCTATGCCAAATACCAAGTACCCGATTGCGGAGCCCAAAAGGCATACTAAGAGCAATGGACGACGGCCATATTTGTCGCTCAAAACTCCAAGTACGGGAGCCGCAAAAAATACGCAGAATGCATAAACAGAGGTCAGCAGCGTAACAACTATAGCTTGTTCTCCCGGATTGCTTGTATAAGGTTGCACTAAGAATGGGACGACAGGTGTTATGATACTGAAACCTATTCCGCAAAGAAACACAGAGATAAGGCCGAATATTAAAGCGTGTTTATCTACGGTTTGTTCTGTGGTCTGTTTATGGTGTGATCTAAATTTGAACACTTAAATTCTCCCCTCAAAAGTTGTGATTTTACTTCCTAGGAAACAAAATTATCGTATCATATTTTTTCTTCCCTGGAAACAAAATAATAATAAAAAAATGCAGCCCGTTCTCAATAGAGCCCGGCTGCCTGTGGTTTGATTTTCATTATTCAAATTTATTTCGACTTGATATCTATATCCTTTTTCTTTATTTCTGCATCCAAATGCCTGCTATACTTTTCCAAGAAGCTAAGCATATTGTCAAATTGCTCCTCGGTTACCTGCTCAAATACGGCTTTATCCCGCTCTTGAAACTCCTTGTGCAGTTCCTCATGGATTTTATAGACTACTTTCCCTTGCTCAGTAAGCCTAAAATAAATTTCTTTCTTGTTATCCGGCTTCTGGTAGCTTTCGATAAGGCCTTTTTTTATGAGCTTCTTAGTTATTTTACTTATGGCACCGCTAGTCATATAAAGGGACTCCGCAAGTGTTGTCACGTTGGAATGTACATTTTTTTCAATGTATTCCATGCAATGTACTTCAGAAGGCTTATAACCCTTAAGACTGTCTTCCATCTTGTCCTTATTAAGCCAAACCATCTTGTTATATAAGTCCCTGAAACCCATTATGACCTGTTCTTCTTTGTTCATGGACTGTCCTCCCACCCGTTGGTGCATTAACAATTTAATATAATGTATTTTTGTTTCTATTTCAACAATATTAAAATAATTATTTTAGGAATTGAGCGATACATAAAAAAAGAGATCCAAACACTCCCCATACCTTTATGTATGTATATTTATTTTTCAGACGAAGGACATGCACGCAAAAAAACGGCTAGATCGCTTAAGTAGCGGACCGAGCCGTTTTCCATTTATTAAGACCGAGCCTCTGTGAACATTTGAAAGGTGACACCAAACTTGTCTGTTACATTCCCATAAGCTGGACTAAAATGGGTTTCCTGCAAAGGCATTCCCACCTGCCCTCCTTGCTGTAAAGCATCAAACATTTTTTGAGCTTGCTCCACACTATCGGTTGTAATACAGATACTCACCTGATTTCCGCTGCTAAACGGCGATCCGGGAAAGGTATCCGAAAACATGAGCTCTGTCTCGCCCACTTTAAGGGTGGCATGTCCCACACGTTCCTTGACCTCTGCGGGAATGGGAAAATCGGGGTTTTCCGGCATTTCCCCAAAGGTTTGAATAAAAAGCAGTTGAGCATCCAATGCCTTTTCATAAAATTCGATTGCTTCTTTTGCATTTCCATCCATCGTGATGTAAGGAATCAAACGTTTGGACATCTTCAACACAGCTCCTTTAATTCGAGGTAATTAGCCCAGCCATTTCTCCTGTATTATATACAAAACTTGTCAAGAAAAACAAATCTGTATTCTTAGCTTTCATGCACCTGAATGCCAAGCTGTTTTAGCTCCTTTATCGCTTCCCTAACGTTACGCTGTGGATCAAGCGCAGAGATCATCTGTGCAGTGATCGGAACGCCGTTGAAAATCTGGCTTACCACCCCTAGAGAAATCGGCAGCTCATAGTAACTTTCAGCCCAATCCTGATATTCCTCCGGTGTAACTATAATTTTCCCCAGCAAAAAGGATGAGCCATCGTCATATTCCTCAGGAATGTTCACGTTGCCCATACGCCACTCGTTATCTCCCGCTTCCCTCCACATACAAAAAGTAACGTCCTCCTTCTCCAGCGCTTCATCTTCCAAAAGCTCCATCATATCATCAGGTACACCGTCGTACATGCCCGGCCAGACCTCATATTCGTCTCTTGCATGAGGACTTACAGGGGATTCGTGGGCAAACCCTTTTAATAGCACACCTCCACCCGTCCATAGCATATGAATCGTATCTCCAGCGCCGTTGTCCACCTCACCCAGGCACACATCACCAGACCATTCAGACTGCATACGATACGTGCGTAACCAATCTTCTGGAGACAATATAATATCCAGTGCTGACAGCAGCATCATTCTGTCTTTTAAACCATTTGGCGTTACCTGTGCATCAAGCATCATATTCTTCATCATTCCTCACCTTGTCCATACGTACTAAACTTCCATTTGTTTCTGTTTTTGTCTTTCAAGCTTCGCTTGCTCAACGATCTGCCGAATGAAAGGTCCTTTGGCTTCGGTATACGCTACACGGTCATGATTAAATTGGTGAGCCAAATCTTTTTTTAAAGTCTCATACGCTCGCAGGCTCTCAGGATGCGCTTTCAAGTAATCTCTGAACAATAGATGGTTCTCCCAATGCTCTCCTTTATACTTGTAAATATGCAAATGATGGGTCCCAGCTCCCCATTCTCCACGGCGAAAGAAAGCTCGCTCTGGAAAATCAGGCTTATGTACATATTCATATTGAATACCTAGCAAACGCTCTCGCTGTTCGGATTGAATCATCGCCAAATCTTCTACTCCAACCATAATGTCGATAATAGCCTTGGCTCCCAAACCAGGAACGGATGTACTACCGATATGCTCTACGCCGACACACACGTCTCCGAGAGCCTCTATCAATTTTGCCCGTTCTTGTATGTACTCTGCTACCCACTGCGGATTATATTCGGATATCACTACCTGCGCGGACATGATCGCACCTCCATTCGTTTTCCAAAAAAATGCCTTCCCAGTGCGCTTGGCACAACTCAGAAGGCATTCTCTTGTTTAAATTATAAATCATTTAGTTGCTTCATCACTATGCTTTGGCTTCTCAATCACGATCAGACAGGTGCTGTCTGGCAAAGGAACCAGCTGACCCTGCTCATCCATAAACTCAACACGACTGGACAACGCTTCGGCATAGCCCTCCTGCAAATAGTGGCGGCTCAACCGGATAATCACTTGTGATCCAAGTGTGTTACGAATACATTCTTCATACTGTGACGGAGTGAAATAGCCAAACTGCTCCTGCACTTCATGCACATAGGCTTCCGCCCCCCATGTGTAGGTATACAGGAATTCCATTGCATCATTTACCGGTAAAACAGCCTCATGCTCACCTATGCGCTCTATTTCAATGCGGCGACCCGCAAAATCCTGCGCATATCGCATTAGCCATTCCATTCCATCCGGCTCCAAAAATCGAATGCGTCTGCGCTGCTCTACTGGTTCGGTCATAATACCGTCACGAATGATAATGCGCCCGCCAGGTGCGAGTACACGATAGGCGCTCTGCAAAGCAGCCTCCACTGTTTGTAAATTGAACCTTTTCCCATCTCGTTCGATGTAGGAATACAGCTCGTGAAGAATCGAAGAGAAAATAACCGTGTCCATGCTCTCCGTTTCCACAAATTCTTCCAGTCGAAGCGCATCACCTTTGATGACATCCCAACGGCGGTGCTCCAGTTGCTTTTTACGTTTAAGGGCCTCAATCACATTCACAGAAATATCAAGACCCAACGGCTTCGAGTCCGGTCTTTCCTGCTCGATCAGGTCCAGCAGTACGCCCCCGCCAGGTCCGATATCCAGTATACGGGTTCCAGTCACGTAATCTAGAATGACCCTTTTGAAATCTGCGGTCTGGTTCATATCTGTAAGGTACGTTTCCTCATTGTGAAAGCGATCATAAGCATCGCGCCGTAATCCGAACAGATCAAACAGCAGCAGGACTGCTTTGTCATACAGAGGCGTCTTTTCTGCCTCAATACAAAAATCGATCAGTTTTTCAGCCGCTGATGAAAATACAAAATTAAAAAATACGGTACTTGGCAGCTCCTCTTTATGCTCCACGATTACACTCAAATGAGGATTATGCTTCCGTTTTCCTTTTGTGATATCTTGCCAGGACAGTGCGCTTAAATATTTTTCTATCATTCTTTTTTTGTATACGTTAATTTTCTTAACACCACGATAGTCATAATACATCGTATTCATAAGTGATTCAAAACTGATATGCCTTACCGTTGCAGGCTGTTCCTGCCCTGTACCATCCCTCAACGTGAGCAAAAATACCTTAACTAGTTCTTGAAGTGAAAAATCCTGCAAAGCTGATTCTACATACCAAAGTGTCCGATTCTCCAGCGGAGCCAGCGCCTTCTCTACATTCAGCTCCCGCTCCAGCTCGGCGTAAGCCTGCTCAAACGGCTCCCCTTCATGAATCGAAACTGACCGCAATCTCTCCAGTCGCTCCTTTACACTCCAGACTACAGGTGCGTTATCCCAGGCAATCCAGCCGATTAGCTGCTCCACTTCACCGCGTACTTGCTCCCATAATGCAGGATCTACACCGGCGATAATGCACTCGTTTAGTGCTCGTAACACAAGCTCCAATTCCTCCGGGGTCAGCCAGCCCTTACGAGTGATTTCGAGCAGCAGTCGATTTTCTGCAAAAGGTATTTCTCCCCGTATATACTGTCCGATTAATCCATGCGTTTCAATCAGAATCCGGGTCATGCTGTTGCGCGGGTAAGCAGGTGACTCTGCTTGAGCCTGTCTGACATACAGCTGGGAGGAGCCAATATTATGTACAAATAAATTAATGCCCTCATGCTGCCAGCGTAGCCGTTCGCGGACTGTGCCTCCTTTGGCTGTCTCAGACCATACCAATACTTCCTCCAGTAACTCTTTAACCCAGAATGACAATGGAAGCCCGTCCAAAATAAGCAACGTGCGCTCTACATAATCCAGTACAGGATTAGCATCCTTTAACTCACCTATGGATCGAATACGCTCCAAATTTACAATACGCTCCTCAGCCGAAACAAGCAGCTTTAGCCAAGTCGGTGTATCCCAGGCCAGATCATTTTCTTTCCTGTAATTAGCAATGGCTTTTAACGATTGTAACATTTTTCTCACCTCGTGTGATTCGGATTCGGTATGCACAGGAGACTTTGGGAAATATCTTGTATACCCTACACTTTACCATACATTTGTAGCTTCCATCTCGTGGAAAATATTAAACATTTGTATCAATTAGTCGCTTGACATGTTCTGGGTTTTATATAACCTGATTTATAGTCTCCATAGCTTTCAATCCGCTTCTCCCGCTCGAAAGCAAAAAGATACCTTCCAGCCTAAGGCAGAAGATATCTCATCACCATTGTTATACGCAGCAAAATCATTTTCCTGCGTTGTTATAAAATTATTGTGTCGCTGTGTGACACGTCAATCATCTACATATATTTCGACTGGGTTATCCGACAGAAACGCCATCTGGCACCGGGATACCAAAGTCAGGTGTTCCATCCTCATTCCAGTTCAAACGCTGAACTCGTGTATGACGATTTGGATCATACAGTGGGTCTCCTGTAATTTCCTTGTAATTGCGGGCGTGATATACGATAACGTCACTACCATCCTCAGCAACAGTGAAGCTGTTGTGACCAGGTCCGAATTGACCTGTCTCCTCATTTGTGCAAAATACTGGTGAAGTAGATTTTGCCCACGATTTCGGGTCAAGTAAGTCGGCATTCTCGTCTGCCGTTAGCAGGCCCATGCAATAATTGTGGTCTGTGGCACTAGCTGAATAGCTGATAAAAATCCGACCGTTCCGTTTCAGAACGGCTGCTCCTTCATTTACCTTAAAACCGATGACTTCCCAGTCAAATTCTGGTGTAGAGATCATGACCTGCTCACCGCGCAGCGTCCACGGATTGCTCATTTCTGAAATATACAGATTGGAATTGCCAACGATGTCCGGGTCTTTCTGAGCCCATACATAATATAGAACGCCATTATGCTGGAAGGTTGTCGCATCGAGAGCAAACGTCTCCCAGCGAGTTTTGATCTGTCCCTTTTCCACCCATTCGCCTTCCAGAGGATTAGCTGAATCATTTTCCAACACGAACATACGATGGTCAAACAGACCTTCCTTCGTTTCTGTGGTACGAGCTGCTGCAAAATAAATGTACCATTTGTTGTTAATATAATGAATTTCCGGTGCCCAAATGTTCGCGCTTAACGGACCCGTTTCATATTTATGCCACACTGCCACTGGCTCTGCTGTATTCAAGCCTTGAATAGTACGTGCCCGCCGAACCTCAATGCGGTCATACTCTGGCACAGATCCGGTAAAATAATAGTACCCATCACTATGCTTGTAAATCCATGGGTCTGCACGTTGCTCAATGACCGGATTATTAAAGGATACAGGTTGATTCATGGTTTTTCTCTCCTCTATGTGTAATATGTAGTTCATATTCATATGATTAATCGGTGATACGTTTTCCCCAGATGGAAATTCCTTTTTCATTCATACCCGTGAAAATAAGAGTATGGCGACCGAGCTCCCAGTCCCATGAAGGTAGCAATAGCAGTTCCTCCTTTGATCCTTCGGACGCATTGCTCCAATTCATTGTTAGAGTACGTCTGCCATCAAAACTCCAGTGACCTTCCAGAGAACCACTGGTTGCCCGCCCTCCGTCTTCCAGATGAAGCGGTTCAGCTTCCACCTGACCGTCTACCTCCTGCCTTATCACGATGCGCTCCCAGTTACCAGATAATAGCCTTTTGGGTATATCCTGCTCCTTTTCACCCGCATACCGTTCCGGCGATACGACAGGCCAACCATCAGCCGTCCACAATATTTTGCGCACATGCAAGTAGGGCCAGCTCTTATCCGTTTCTCCCCGCGCATGATGAACAATGTAGTAATCATCCCCGTCCTTCAGCACGGAATTATGACCTGGCGCAACCCAGCCCTCTCCTTCGCTGAAACGGTAACCACCCAGTATCTTGTTCCCAATCTCATATTGAGGCAAATAACTGGTATCCGCCATGTCATGTCCATTCATATCCACGTACGGGCCTGTGATAGAATCCGAGCGGGCAACACGAACATTGTAGTCCTCGAACAAAGAATCATACGAGACAAACAAGTAGTATTTACGGAACACAGGATTGTACACAATGTACGGTCCTTCCACAGCTCCGTCCTCGGTTGCCCGATCTCTGGCAGCGATATTTTGACCATAGCCAGATTCCTTGAGCTTTCCAGTCTGCGGATCAAGTCGTGTAATATAAATCCCACCGAAAAAAGATCCGTACACCATCCATGGATTTCCGTCGGCATCTAGTACCGGATTAGCATCAATTGCATTCAGCTTGTCATGCTCACCTGTTTTAATAACCAGCCCCTCATCCTTCCAAGGTCCTTCCGGGGAATGGGATGTCTGCAACCCAATGGCTGATCGTGTGCTGCCAAATGTAGAGGCAGAATAATACATTCGATAGGTATCGCCCATCTTTATGACGTCCGGGGCCCACAGATTCGTTGCTGATGACCATGCCCCCGCTTCCTTTGGAATGCCGGGTAAAGCATATTGAACCCAGCTCCAGTGAATCAGGTCGTTCGATTTCCGAACCATGACACCCGGTCTCAATTCTCCACCTGTCTTTACATCCGTCGAATAGACATAATATCCCTGATCTGTTTTGATAATCGCTGGGTCATGAGCATTGTTGATAGTCCAGCGCTGTTCATCGTCTATCGTACTTTGATCATACAAGCGATCAGGAGGCGGAGCCTGCGGATATACAGGGTCCGGAGTGTTATCCCCACAGCCGGATAGGCCCAGCATTAGCAGCATAACCATAACTGTTATTCTCCTCCTTCCTTTACTCAATACATAGGGTGACTGCGTTACAGCATTCATCCGAATCGTCCAAGTGCAAGTGTCAATTAACCCTTGACACCTGAAATGGCAACCGACTCAATAATTTGTTTCTGGAAGATTAGGAATATAATCAACACAGGTAACAAAGCTATAATGGAAGCTGCCATTATAAGCGGATAGTCTGTCTGAATGGCATAAGTCGCATTAAAATTCGCGATAACCAGCTGCAATGTCTGCGTTTCTGGTGAGTTCAAGTAAATAATCGGTGCCAAGTAATCGTTCCAAATGCCCATAAACCATAAAATTAGCTGTGCCGCCACTGCAGGCTTAATGAGCGGGAACGTAATCGACGAATAAAGTCGGAAATAAGAGCTTCCGTCAATTTTAGCAGCTTCGATAATAGCATCCGGTACACTGAGCAAATATTGCCGCAAGAAAAAGATCATGACTACATTACCGAACAAGCCGGGAACGATCAGAGGCAACAGCGTATCTACCCAGCCTAGTTTGGAGAACATCATAAACTGTGGAATCATAACTGTTGGGTAAGGAATCATCATGGATGCGATGAGTGCCAAAAACAGCTTATTTTTATGAGGGAATCTCAGCTTTGCGAATGCAAAAGCGGCCACACTAGAGGTGAAAGTACCCACAACCGTGACACTTACAGCCACAATCACACTGTTCTTGATCCCGCTTAACAGGGGGCCTGCCTCCCAAATTTCCTTGTACTTACCAAACTGAAACACCTCTGGTATCCATACTGGTGGAAGTGCAAAGACATCCTGCTTTTCTTTTACCGAAGTGGACAACATCCAAAGCAACGGCGCGATCATCGCAATCGCTCCAATCGCCAGTACAATAAAGATAATGATATTGGTAACTTTCGTTTTTTGACTATGGGACATAACCAGCTTCACTCCTTTCCGCGAAAATCAATCCCCATCAAAGGATGATTTTTCATTCATTTTAAATTGAATCAAAGTTACGATAAAAATGAAGATGCCGAGAATCATAGCCATCGCGGAGGCATATCCCATTTGCAGGTTTTTGAATGCCTTATCCCAAATATAGAAGACAATTGAGGCGGATGAATATTCCGGACCCCCTGTAGGTGTCATAATGTTCATTTCAGTAAAGATTTGCGAACCACCAATAATGTTGGTAACGACCAGGAAGAAGGTTACTGGTTTGACCATTGGCCATGTAATATTGCGGAACATTTGGAATCCGCTAGCTCCGTCCAGCTCTGCTGCTTCATAATAAGAGCGAGATACACTTTGCAGTGCGGCCAGATATAGCAACATTGTATATCCGAGACCTTTCCATACGGTCATGAGAATCAGGGCCGGTTTGACTGTATCCTTATCCATCAGCCAGTTAGGTCCCTTAATACCGAACAACTCAAGGAATTGGTTCACCAAACCATAATCTCCGTTGTAGGCCCAGTTCCACATAATAGAAACAGCAGCCAACGAAGAAATGACCGGGATATAATAAATCACACGAAATGTCGTCGTGCCTGGAATCTTGCGATTCAGCCCCAATGCCAGCAGCAAAGCCAGTACGAGACCGATTGGAATACCCAACATTAAGAAAAGAGTATTGTACATCGATTTGTAAAAGAGCTCATCGCTAAATAAATCCTTAAAATTGTCCAACCCAATAAAGTTCATTTGTCCCAATCCGTCCCAGTCTGTAAAAGAGCCGTATAACGAATAGACAAACGGGAACAGCGTAAAGATTAGCAGACCGAGAATAGGCGGAAGAATAAATAAGTATCCATATATCTTCTCTTTGCGGTAGAGATTAGATTTGGTTATCACAGGGCTCACCTCTGTTTCTGATTTGGAATGAAGATGATGTTAGCAGCATGATATTCAGCCACTAACATCATCCTTTTTTCCTCTATATACGCATTATTTCTGTGATTTTTTCTCTTGCTCCACCGCTTTATCCAGCAGTTTCTGCATCTTCGGTTGCTCTTGCTTCACATAATCTGCTGCCGTAATTTTGCCATCCAGCACAGGTTGAATATCTGTGAAGAAAATATCGTACCATTCTGCGTTATACGTATAGTTGCCTGGTAATGAGCGTCCATAATCATTTACGATATCAATAAATTCCTGCTTATTGTTAGGCTTGGTTTTTGTATCTTTGGCCCATTCATCAGCCATATCCAGCAGATTCGGAATTTGTACCTTAGCATCTACGAGCTGCTTCATGCCTTCTTTGGAAGTGGTCAGATAGTTAACCAATTCTACAGCTTCATCCGGATATTTTGTTTTAGAGGAAACACCGATACCCAGGGAACCAATCCATGTTGCCGGTTTGCCAGTCGATCCAGTTGGGAAAGGCAACAAATCATATTCAAATGGCAGTTTTTCAAATGTACTCATATCCCAAGGCCCTACTGGGAAGAACGCCATTTCGCCTTTCATCCAGCGTTGATATGTGTCCAATGTTTGTGATTGTTCAATGCCAGGTGTAATTTTATATTTGTTTTGCATATCAGCAAAGAACTGAAGCGCTTCCGCAAATTTCGGATCATCAATTGTTACTTTGGTTTTGCTCTCATCCAGCCAATCAGCGCCATTACTCCATACAAAGGCTTGCAATGCCCACTGAACGTTAAAACCTGTTCCGTATTGATCTGGTTTGCCGTCGCCGTTAGTATCTTTGGTCAGCTCTTGGTTAACCTTAATGAACTCATCCCATGTATAAGGTTTGTCTTTGTCAGGCAATGGAACACCTGCTTTTTCAAACATGGTTTTGTTATAACCCAAAGCGAATGGACCCAAGTCCTTCGGCATACCGTAAATATTTCCTTGACCGGCCATTTTACCGTCATAGCGATACAAATCTACACCGTATTTCCAAATGTTATCCAGGTTTATATCCTTGCTCTTCTCAATATAAGGTGTCAGATCCTTCAACACCCCACTGTTAACATAAGCTTTCAAATCTCCAGGGGCAAAATAAAAGATATCTGGAAGATTGTTACCTGTGATTGCAGCTCTAAGCTTTGTAGCATATTGGTCTGCTGCTGTCACGACCATTTTAACCTTTACACCAGGATGTTCTTCTTCAAATTTTTTGATAACATCCTTATAAGCCTTCTGCTCATCCGTTCCTCCACGGAACATGAAAGTCAATTCCTTACTTCCATCGCTACTGGAATTTCCTCCACTACAGCCCGCCAATGCAGCAACCATCAACAACAGAACAACCATTGTTAGTGCAAAACCTTTTTTCTTTGTCAACGCGACCCCTCCTAAAATTAAATGAAACCGCATACATTAAGTGTTAAAATAACTTCATACCACTCGGCCTAATCTTTAACTGTGCGGTACACAACCCGTTGTTGATTGCCGCTGTGATTATCATCCCTCTCATGTACCATATAATTAACATTTACATTTATCAATAATGAATTCGTTTACAAATAAAATATAGCACGCCATTCTACGGTTCGTCAATGCATTTTTCAATCTTTTTAAATAATTATAAAACATAGATTGGAATAACTTTAAAAGCAAAATTAAATCGCATTTAAGTATATTTTCGCAATAAATACTAAATAAAATACTTAAATACGATTTATTTTATAAAAAACACTTTATGTTAGAACGTCATTTCCTCTCTTCTTCTTTTAGTAAAAAAAATTTACAGAAAAGCAGTTTACTTCTTTATGATTTTATTTTAACATAAATCAAAATAAAAATATAAGCGCTTACATTACATTTTTATAGATAAGGATGGGCTATAGGTATGATTTATATTAAGGACTTAATGTCGGGGTTAGATATTTTCAAAGCACTTGGCTCGGAAATCCGCATTCAAATTCTTGAGTTACTTGCTGTTCAGGGACAAAGTATGAATGATATTGCGAGCAAACTGAATTTGAGCAACGGCACCATTACGATGCACATTCGCAAACTGGAAGAATGTGGACTTGTGGAAATCAATACGGTAAGCGGTAAACACGGGACCCGAAAAATGTGCTATTTAAATAAGGAAAAGCTAATGGTAGATCTACGCAGCAGAGAACAAAAAAATGTGTATGAGGTAGAAATTCGCATCGGTCATTATAGTAACTACCAGGCGGTTCCTACTTGTGGATTAGTGACTAAAGACAGCATTATCGGCGATTTTGATGATCCACGCTATTTTGCAGATCCCGCGCGACTGGACTCTGAAATGATCTGGATGGCAGAAGGCTTTCTGGAATACCGCATTCCTAACTACTTGAAAGCGAATCAATCCTTTACTGAAATTCAATTTTCCGCAGAGCTGGGATCAGAAGCACCATGTTATTGTGAGGACTATCCGTCTGATATTTGTTTTCATATAAATGGTATTGCCATCGGTCACTGGACGAGCCCAGGCGATTTTGGAGCTGTTCCCGGGGTTCTCAATCCCGATTGGTGGCCTCCACACTTGAATCAGTACGGCATGCTGAAGTTAATTCGCATCAATCAGCATGGAAGCTTCATTGACGGGTGCCGCATATCAGAAGTCACCATAGACGATATTGGACTTGATTACAAAAGCGATATTACACTGCGTTTATCCGTATCTGATCAATCGCAAAACAAAGGAGGACTCACTATTTTTGGTAAAAGATTCGGAAATTTCGGCCAAGATTTGCTTGTGCGCGTGCTTTACGATGTACACGAAGAAGATAACTCCAACTCTTAACTTGTCACAGGTAAAAGGCCGAAGTCTGTATTCATTGAATACATGTCCTCGGCCTAAACCCTAATCTTCATTTAAAGAAATATAAATAAATAGATAAAAGATGATTGCCATCCCAAACACCAGCCAGCTAAAGGACAGCAAATGAAGCTTCTCCCCTGCATGTACTGCCCATCTCCAAAGATCCGCAAAAAGCACCAGCGGTTGCAGCAACACATCCCAGCTATTCCAGCGGACAAATCTGCCTATATACACACCTATGCTGGCCAGCCATAACATCACAAAAACTACAGCCCATGCAAGCCAGCCTGAACAAATCTTCCTCAACATACGGTGGATCATCAATACACAAAGGGATGTAAGAAAAAGACCAATTCCAGCAACTGAAAAGGACGTAAATAAGATTAGCCAAAATTGAGTGTTCAACCAAAAACGCGTACCAGGATTCACATCATACAAACGGAATGCATGGAGTAGTTCGGTCACTAAATAAAGAGCATTCGGCAGAAAAAACAACCATACCCATGCGGCGAAAAATAAAAGAATATTTCTCACTTTTGCATTTCGCAATCTGGATAACGCCACCATGAACAATGAAATAAACACCGGAACCCATGCCAGAAATATATCCCAATACAGAAATTGATATATTCTCGTCCCGCTTGTAGACTGTAAATACATAATGAGTCCGAAACAGCCCAACGTAGCTACAAACATCACCCCCAACAAACCGGGCAGCTTGTAACCCTTCCTTCTTAACAGCAAACTTCCATCTACCTCCTGCCTAAGAACGCGTATTTACGTCTCTTCAATTCTCTCCTATAGCGCTTTCATATAGAGAAAGAGGGCTTTTATTTATTCCACGTTTCGTATATCCCCGTACACATGCTTTGTTATCGTCAAAGCGTCAAAGGTAACATTACACCCCTCCCCTACCGGAGATTGTGCGACAACCCCAACTTTTAGCTGGCTGGGAACATTCATGCCAAAATATCTGGCCAGTTTCCAATGTTGACCATCCGAGGAATAATGAAAGGCAAAGCAATTTCCAGCTCGTGTTACTCGCAAATATGGATTAGAAGCATCCATCGCCCCCGATATACAATCATCGGATGTATCCCGTGTGACCACACTAAGGATCGAGGGGGTATTCTCAAAGTATTCAAAGCATACCTTAGCCCAATGAGTATCATCAGCCATCACCATCAAGCATCCTGAATCATAGGGCTGCTTCATATCGACACGAACCCTCGTCCATATTGTAAAATCTCCATGTAGGGTGGTATGCAAAAAAGGAGCGGACGATTTGATAACTGCGCCGGACGGATCTCTAAAAAAATCTGCCTGTGAAGGTGCAGATACTTGTAAAGCCTTGGATTCATCGAAGCTCCATACAGTTGGTTCGTTGGTCCATCCCCATCCTTCAGGCAAAACCTTTTCGTTAAAGCCTTCAAATACGTTCATATGGACACCATCCCTCTCTAGCCAATATAGTCTTAACACAGTGAAATTTTGAGGCAGAATTCCCCATGATACCACTATATACGTTATCTTCCAGTCGTCAATGATGATGCTTCTGTCTTCCAGAATTATAAAAAAAGACTTGCTATTCTGAAATGTTGTGCTTATAATTACACCTAAATTGATACGGCAACAAATTTCAATGACGAGAACGAGTAAGCTATACAGCGGATTTGCAGAGAGTTGGGGCAGGTGAAAGCCAACATTCCGAGGGTAGCTGAACGCCATCTCTGAGAAGCGGGCTGAACCTGAAGTAAGCTCTGCCGCCTTTCCAGCGTTAACCGGAACACGTATTGATGGATACGTGAACAGAGTGTCATTTCCTATGGAATGAAACTAGGGTGGTAACACGGGTATAAACTCGTCCCTTTTACAGGGGCGGGTTTTTTTGTTTTTCAATAAGGAGGAATCAACATGACAAATGTATCGACAGCAGTATCTATAACTGATTTTTTGACTCCGGCTGTACGGGAAATGCCGCCTTCAGGTATCCGTCGGTTTTTTGAATATAGTACAGGCAGAAAAGATATCATATCGCTTGGTGTCGGTGAACCGGATTTTGTAACCCCTCAACATGTGAGAAAGGCCTGTATCACAGCACTGGAAAATGGTAAAACCTCATACACACCCAATGCAGGTCTCCCTGAGCTGCGCGAGGAAATTGCCGGATATCTGGAGAGCAGCTTCAGCACATCCTATAACCCGGCAGATGAAATCATGGTCACTGTTGGCAGCAGTGAAGCGTTGGATTTGGCGCTACGCGCTCTCATCACAACACACGATGAAATACTCATACCAGCTCCCTGTTATATTTCATATTCGCCTATCACCTTTTTGAACGGAGGACATACCGTAACGGTGGAAACGTCTGCGGACCAGCAGTTTAAGCTGACAGCTGAGGAGCTCAAATCCAAGCTGACTCCACTATCCAAAGTGCTTATTCTCTGTTATCCGAACAACCCGACGGGCGGGGTGATGACCTATGAGGATTGGCTACCCATTGCCCGTCTGGTTGAGGAGCATAATCTTATCGTCATATCGGACGAAATTTATGCAGAATTGACCTATGGACAACAGCATGTAAGTTTCGCTTCTCTGCCAGGAATGAAAGAACGAACCCTGCTCATCAGCGGCTTTTCCAAAGCATTTGCCATGACAGGCTGGAGGGTCGGCTATGTATGCGGTCCGAGAGAGTTGATTTCAGCCATGCTGAAAATCCATCAATATACAGCCATGTGTGCTCCTATTATCGGGCAAATTGCCGCGATTGAATCCCTGCGCAACGGGCTAGAGGAGAAAGATCGTATGATGGAGTCCTACAATCAACGTCGAAAATGGTTCGTTGCTGGCCTATGTCAGACAGGACTTCCATGTCATGAACCAAACGGTGCCTTCTATGCTTTTCCCTCCATTACGCATACAGGGTTAAGCTCCGAACAGTTTGCCAAGCGACTGCTGGAAGAACAAGGAGTTATAACGGTCCCGGGTTCCGCCTTTGGCCCAGGCGGCGAAGGCTTTATCCGCTGCTCGTATGCGTCATCGCGTGAACAGCTTGAAATGGCCCTGGAACGCATCAGCGTATTCCTAAAACGCCTGTAAACCGATTTTCCATAGCATGAACTGAACATGAGCATGGGTGAACTTTTACTTCAGCAGCTTCTGAATAAGCTTTTTCTGGTGTGCTGGCAAACCTTCCGGCCATTCTCCTACGCGGCAGTAACAAATGTCGGAGATTTCAGCGCTTGGTCGAAAGGTACCCGGGGTCACCCGGCCTGTAAAAATAAGATCCACACGGTTCGGCAACTGGCCAAACTGGGCTTGCGCTAAAGAGGTGATCTCTACCTCCAGCCCGGTTTCTTCCCGGACTTCACGCCGCAGGGCGATTCCCGGCTGCTCTAGCTCCATCCAGCCGCCGGGAATCCCCCACGGCTACTTCCGGTATACGTGCTGTAATAGCAGCACTTCCCCGGCCTCATTCGTGAAAATGCCCAGCACAGCAACTAAAAATTTATGTTGTGCCCGGTACACCAAAGCATTTTTCAATCGAGTGAACGGCGTATGCTTATACATGAATACAAGCCAATCCCGCGGGATCTTATTTACCAGTTTAGCCAGCATAACACACCTCCAGTTGAGCACTCTTACATCAATTCATTCGTTGGATTAAGTTAAATAAGGAGCTTAAGTATGTATACTAAAAAATTAATCTTTAGGTGACTGTAGCTTACGGCTATATAACTGAGCATTTTCCGCATCAAAACAAACAAAAATAATCTCATTCAACCCAGCATGTTCCTGTACAAAACGTGTCACTTCCTGTATAGCAATCTCGGCCGCCTTTTCTTTTGGGAATCGGTAGATACCTGTGCTAATATTGGGAAAAGCAATACTGCGTGCATTCAGTTCTAAAGCTAATTGCAATCTGGATATCCATCGCTCCCCCTCCTCTTCTAAAAATCAGCTTTATTTATATAGTCATCTTATAGTCTCTACAAGCGATTTCGAATATATCATCATAGGTTTTCAACAGAAAGTGTTTAAGATTTTTCCCCCGTGCACTAGCTATTGTAGCTAATAATGGTGTATCTGTAAGCTCATCAAAACTGCTACCTTGCGTATACTTCGGCTCAGACATGTCTATAGCCACATCCAGTTCAATCATATTAAAGTAGTAGACTCCTGTAAATATAAGCTCATAAGGTACAAAATCGTCTACTGCTTCTGGCGCTAAACCCCCATTAATCTCTCCCTTCAAAACCAGCTCTTTTTTCGCATAATTCATATGAATCTGATCCAAATAGACCGCATCCCGTCCATGCAATTCACCAAGCGGCGTTTGAATAGCTTTTATGTGTGGCATCCAGGTGTTCTCCCATCCTAAGTTATTTTCCATCCAGCAACATAAGTGCGGTCGCAACCGCATGATCCACAAAAGAACGCGCTGGGCGTGACTTCATCATCACAGTTATCCCGATTAACAAAGAGACTAAAGTATGTGCCAAAGCTCGTGCATCCATTTTCACCTCGAGCTCCCCAGATTGAATACCACGTTCGAGGGTCTCCTGAAAGACAGCAGAAAGATACATCTGATGTTCTCTGGTTAAAATTTCAAACCTCTCATCATGAGGGGCTAACTCTACCATTGTATTGATGCAAAAGCATCCCTTGTTAGACTCCTTCTCGTACTCTTCCGCCACCACTCCTCCAAAAAAATTGTAAAATGCTTCTTTTACAGATGAACTATTTTGCAGTTTAGCCCGTACACAAGCTGCATGAGATTGTGTATATTTACGCAGCGCAGCTTCGAATAATTGCTTTTTATCCCCAAAGGCAGCATATATGCTGGGACGTTGTATTCCCATACGGGAGGTCAAATCACTTAAAGACGTGGCCTCGAATCCCTTTTCCCAAAAAACTTGCATCGCTGCATCCAACGCTTGATCTTCATCAAATTCTCGTGGTCTAACCATATTTAACCCCTTCTTTTTGTATCGTTCAGTATATTAAGATTGTATGATCTTCAGAATCGGCTGTCAAATATGTACGGGTTAAACTCTTGACAATTCTTATAAACGAGAGTTATAGTGACCTAAATTTGTTATATACCGATCAGTATATTATGCTAGTCGGTATATAAATTACAGAAAGCGACGTGGTATGTGAAAATGAAGACGTCAGAAGAAAAAGCGCTACTTCTCCCCCATCAAACGCTAGCCAATACTGCCGAAATAGCCCCAGTTCCGGTATTATCCCGGTCTGTGGCACTGTTGTTTGCTATCGCCTGCGGGCTGGCTGTCGCTAACATTTACTATGCACAGCCCTTACTGGATGCGCTGGCGCACGAGTTTAGCATTACACACCCATCGGTCGGTATCGTTATTACCGTCACGCAAATTTGTTATGCGTTAGGACTGCTGCTGCTCGTCCCGCTTGGCGATCTCTTGAACAGGCGGCGATTGATTACAGGACAGATGCTGCTATCTGTGCTGGCATTAATCCTGGTTAGCTTTGCCCCTACCCGTACAATATTGCTTATGGGAATGGCAATGGTTGGACTGCTGGCTGTAGTGACTCAGACACTCGTGGCATTCGCCTCGACCTTGGCTCATCCGACTGAACGCGGGCAGGTCGTAGGACTGGTAACCAGCGGAGTCGTTATCGGCATTTTACTCGCACGAACCGTTGCCGGTGTATTAACTGATCTGGCAGGCTGGCGTTCAGTTTACCTTGTTTCTGCTATACTTACGCTGTTTATGGCTGTAGCGCTGTTGCGAGTGCTCCCAAAGAACGCACCCACAAGCGCCACACTTTCCTATGGGCAGCTGCTTCGCTCGGTTATCACACTGTTCGTCCAAGAACGAATTCTGCGTATTCGTGCCGTCCTTGCGCTGCTTATTTTCACAGCGTTCAGCATATTGTGGACTTCGCTTGTATTACCGCTCAGTGCCCCCCCATTTTCTCTTTCACATACTGCTATTGGGGCCTTCAGCCTGGCTGGAGTCGCCGGAGCATTAGCAGCAGCACAAGCAGGGCGGCTTGCTGATCAAGGCTTGGGACAACGAACGACAGGTATCGCACTAGTTGTATTGCTGCTGTCCTGGCTACCTATACGCTACACCGAGCATTCTCTATTCGCTTTAACTCTTGGTGTCATTCTTTTGGATCTGGCCGTACAGGCTGTGCATGTCACTAACCAGAGCTTGATTTTCAACGTTCGTCCTGAAGCACGGAGTCGACTTACCGCAGGCTACATGATCTTTTATTCCATCGGCAGCGCCACTGGAGCTATTACCTCCACTCACATGTATACCTATGCTGGGTGGAACGGAGTTTGCCTATTGGGGGCGGGTGTCAGTGCTCTGGCTCTCATTTTTTGGACGGTGACTCGACGTTCAACTTGATGGTAAACCCCTATGGATTCAATCAACAAAAACCGCCTGGGCCTCAACAACGGCCTAGACGGTTCTCTTCTATAACTGTAAATCATCACTTGATTGCAATATAAATCAAAACAGGTTCATCTGGATTGCCATACACTTCAAAATCACCTGTGTAGGTCCGCTCCCCTTGTCCCGTGGCGGCCCATGCCCAAATTGTCTGCCATACACGGAAGACAGAAGAAGGTTCATGGGTTGCCTGAAAAATAGCGTAGCGTGCAGCCGGAATTACAAGTTCTTCAAGATCGTCAGGAGCTTGGAAATCCTCAGCCGCTTCCTTTCCGATAAAAAATGTATACTCGCCCAGAGCTCCATTTTCATAGTCAGTATAGCAACCATAGACGGAAGCAAGTCCTTGAGGACCTCTGATCCGGCCTGCCACATCCTCACCTACAAAACGTTCCCACATGTTTGGAATGATCCCCTGGGACGTTTGTTCCTTCTGATTATTTGTGCGTGCTTTTAGTCCAATTAAATGGATTTCACCTCGGTACTCCTCCCGAATGGGGCCATCAAATTGAAGCTCTGCATCCTCTGAAGATCGCCATCTCTTCAAGTTTGGTAGGTGATTACGCAGCATCGAAGTCGCTTCTTCTGCCAGCATTCCCTCTTCTACCAGGATCGGCACACACTGCTGGATCATTCCCTCCATTGTCAAGTCAGGCTGTATAAATGCACCTTCCTTGTAACAATACTTGCAATACTCATCTGTACTATTATGTTGTGCATCCGTCCCATATTGACCCTCATGCTCCAGTGGCATCCCGCAACTTTGACAAGCTTTATCCATTCTCGTAAATCCCCTTTCGCCAATTCGTATCTGGTATGCCACCAGTATAACGAAACAAACCTGACAACTATGGGTCAGGTTCGTTTTACTTTAATCTAAGATTTACTCTATAATTCATAACCTTCTTCATAATTAGACGCAATACGCAACGCCAGCTTATGAATCTTGTCTCGCAAATGAGCCGGTTCTTTAACAACCACATCCGGTCCGAGGCTTAAAATAAATCTGTACACCCACGCATCCTCAGGAAACGGAACCGAAACCGTGTAAATTCCTTCCTCCTGCTCGTTCAATGCTTCCACACCAAACCAGTCCTCCGCCAGATGTCTTGAGTTGCGGTTAAATTGTAGCGTAAACGGTTGTACAGCCCTGGATGCCGTCATCCGCCCCTCATTCCACGGCAGCACTTCATTAGAAAGATCCCTGCGGGTGAAAGCCGTCTCTGTAACCACAGGCTCATTCATACGGGAAAGCTTGAACAACCGAAACTGCCCCCTGTCAGGACAATACGCATACACAAACCATTGTTGCCCTTTCAGCACAAGCGTATGCGGTTCCACATTCCGTTCCGTTCGGGCTCCTTCCGCATTGCGATAGGTAAAAGCAACCGTACGCGCTTGACTCATTGCCTCTTTTACCTTGATTAATTTAGCTTCCTGGACAGACTGATTTCCCCATCCCGAATGATCGACGATAAACTGTGTGGTACGGACACTAAATTGCTCTTTTTCAGACTCGGGTATAATGCTTTCAAATTTATGAAGTAACCGGGATACGTTGGGACCGCCCAACGACGAGGACAAACTCTGCAAGCCCATCACAATGTCCTTGATATCATGATCCGTCAACATACTACGATCCAGGCGATATCCTTCCATCAGGCCGATTCCCCCACCTGCTCCCTGATAAGTTACTACGGGGATACCAGCCAGACTAATCGCTTCAATATCTCTATAAATCGTCCGGATCGAAACCTCATATAAATCAGCGAGTTCCTTTGCTTGTATTCTATTTCTTTTCAGCAGCAAAATGACGATAGAAAGCAATCGATCAATTTTCATGTTTTCAAAACCTTTCACCCTTAATAAAAATAAGCCAGGAGTTCCTCATCATATCCCTGACCGTGATATTCCAAAGCGTTCTTTTCAATACCATAAGTTTTGAATCCCAATTTTCTATAAAGTTCAACAGCTGCTTGATTGGCAGCCACCACACTCAAATTGATTTGCTTCAATCCTTCCACTTTTCTACCTCGACTGATAACTTCCAATAAAAGTTTCTTAGCGATCCCCTGGCCTCGGTAAATCGGTGGTACATACACTCCCCAAATCGTTCCTTTATGCCGTGTCTTAATTTTGTGTTCTCTTCTAAACCCGGTCATGCCAGCCAGCTGATGATCCTTTGTAAATGCACCAAGTATGTAATGATCTCTCTTTTTTTGTATTTGCTTCACTATATCAAATAACGAAACTTGTACAGCTTCCTCATAAGAGGTTCCAAAAGCTTCGGGATTCATTTTTAGGGCTTCCAGTCTTAAATTCCAATACGCTTCAGCGTCTGCTGGCTCTATGTTCCTGATGATAATCATGGCTTCATCCCTCCAAATGTTTTCCTCCATCTTACTCTATCTATTATTTAAATTAAATCTATGATGCCTAAATTAAAATAGCCTCAGATGCTAGATCCAGCCGGATATAGCATCTGAGGCTTCAATACTCATTACATATTATGACTCATAGCGTTTCAGCACAATGACCGCATTATGACCACCGAAGCCGAAAGAATTAGATAACCCAACATTTAGCGAAGCCTTGCGTGCTTCGTGAGGCACATAATCCAGATCACAAACAGGGTCTGGATTGTCCAGATGCATCGTTGGCGGAATGATACCTTCTCGAAGGCTTTGAACAAGCGCAATCGCTTCGATACCGCCTGCGGCTCCTAGCATATGACCTAGCATGGACTTATTCGCGGTTACCGGAATCTGATAGGCATAGTCACCAAACAGCTTGTGAATCGCCAAGGTTTCAGCGATATCCCCTACAGCCGTACTCGTTGCGTGAGCACTGATCACGTCCACTTCTTCAGGGGAGATTCGAGCCGAATGAAGGGCCGCTTTCATTGCTAGATAAGCTCCGGTTCCTTCAGGATGCGGTGCAACCATATGATAGGCATCCGAACTCGCTCCATAACCGATGACCTCACCATAGATTTCTGCACCACGCCGGGTAGCGTGCTCCAGCGACTCCAGCACCAAGATGCCTGCTCCTTCGCTCATGACAAAACCGTCCCGATTCTTGTCAAACGGCCGACTTGCTGTGGAAGGCTCCTCGTTACGTGTCGACAAGGCAGTTGCATTAGCGAAACTTGCCAAAGCCAATCGAGACACCGCCGCTTCAGCTCCACCGGCAAAAATGACATCCGCATCTCCTGTACGAATGGTCCGAAACGCCTCTCCAATTGCAGTGTTCCCAATAGAACAAGCCGTTACAGGTGAAAGCGTAGGACCCATCGCTCCGAAGGCGATACTTATTTGTGCAGCAGCCATATTCGAGATCATCATAGGTACCAGCGTTGGGCTAACTCGACCCGGGCCACGATGTAACAGCACGTCCACATTATCTACCAACGAATCCAAACCCCCGACTCCTGACCCCACATAGACACCTACACGCTCCAGATCAGTGTGATCCAGCTCCAGACCAGAATCCTTGAGCGCTTGCTCTGCCGCATATAATGCAAACTGAGTAAATCGATCCATTCGTCTGGCATCCTTACGGCCCCACTGCTTTTCTGCATCAAAATCCTGTACCAGTCCAGCAATTTGTGCTTTTAAATCGGACACATCAAATGAATCTATTTTACGTATACCTGAATTGCCTTCCAGCAAATTGTTCCACAGCGTGCCTACTTCATTGCCCAATGGCGAAACGACACCCATACCTGTTATCACTACTCTTTGCATAAGCTATTCATTCCTCCTGCTTGATGGCTTACTTATAATCCTCATTTTACCCTCGTCTTATCCTATTACAAGTGTTTGTTTATCCTGGTATAATGAACACTACTATAGTAAGCGCCTGATTTAATTACTTCAGATACACTCATCGAATGGAGAGAAATATCTAATGAAAACGGAAGCACGTCTGGAAGCACTATCTATTTTTCTGAAAACAAAAAGGGCCCGCCTACATCCGCATATGGTTGGTCTTCCTCCAGGGTCACGTCGCAGAACACCAGGTTTACGCAGAGAAGAAGTCGCTCAGCTGGCAGGTGTCAGTACAACCTGGTATACCTGGCTGGAGCAGGGACGGGATATTAAGGTATCCGCCTCCGTATTGGATGCTATTGCTGCTGCCTTGCAGCTGAACACGGATGAGCGTAAATATTTGTACGATTTAGCGCTGGAAGCCGGGTCTCATAACCTTCCTACTCCTGCAGAGCAGGCGATCATTTCTCCGTCTTTGCAAAAGATCGTACAAGAGTTGCACTACTGTCCTGCTATAATTTCAGATCGGCGCTGCCATATTGTCGGCTGGAACGAAGCTGCTGCTCATGTTTTTATGGATTTTGCCGAGCTACCACACGAGCAGCGCAATATGATCGAACTGCTATTTACCAAAAAGGAGTTTAAAAGTCTGGCTGTGAATTGGGAACACTTTGTAAAGGGGTTTCTCGCTATATTCCGCGCTTATTACGGGCAATACGTGACAGACCCCTGGTATGCTCAATTTATACAAAACATGAGTCAGGCCTACCCAGAGTTTAACGAGCTTTGGAATCAGAGTGAGGTAAGCTCCGCTCCAGAAGTGCTCATTGAATTTCGTCATGCCAAGGCTGGCAAAAT
Organism: Paenibacillus sp. TSM33; assembly: GCF_056099025.1. NCBI lineage: Bacteria > Bacillati > Bacillota > Bacilli > Caryophanales > Paenibacillaceae > Paenibacillus > Paenibacillus sp. TSM33. The sequence continues at coordinate 1,039,910 of NZ_JBLZXB010000010.1, read as the reverse complement.
GTTATTTGACCTGACTTCCCTTCAAGTACAAGGCAGTGTCGATCTCCGTTGCAGCATTTATACCCCCAATGCGCAAACTTCTACGGAAAGTAAACTCCAAAAGTTAATGGAAGGCAGCTAAAGGATTTTATCCCTCCTGTTATGAAGATATCTTTTTCCGTCCATACTACATCTACGATCTGTGCAAAATAGATGTCATATATGTGACAGAGCCAAGAGCTTCAACGGTGCTACTACTAGGAGGGAGGGAATCATCATGAAAGCCAAACCGACAAGTTCCCAGCACGCACAAAGCCAAGCACCATTGCCTGTTCCGGTACAATTTGACCGCAGCTGGCAGGACGAGCTGGACCAACGCCTGCACAAGGGAGGTCCTTGGGGAGATTGGGATCTGTATCAGCTGGCAATCGAGGCGGAAAAGGCCAAGCTGGTGCCGAGCTTTGATGAACTTCAATGTCTTCAGCATTTGCAAGACCTCACTCCACTGCCCCATCAACTCGATACCGCTCGGAAAGTACTGTTTGAGATGTCTGGACGTGCCATTCTTGCCGATGAGGTCGGCCTAGGCAAAACGATTGAAGCTGGAATGATCCTTAAGGAATATCTGGTTCGCGGACTGGCTTCCAAAGTGCTTATTCTTGTACCCGCTTCTCTGGTCCTGCAATGGGTGCGTGAGCTGAATAGCAAATTCGGCATTCCCGCAGTCGCCCAGAAAAAAGCGTATTCCTGGTCTTCCGAGGTCGTCGTGGCCTCTATGGATACGGCCAAACGGGAGCCACATAGTAACATCCTGCTAGATACCGATTATGATCTGCTCATTATTGACGAGGCTCATAAGCTGAAGAATAAAAAAACATCCAACTACCAGTTCATTATGAAGTTGCGTAAAAAATATTGTTTGCTCCTGACAGCCACACCTGTACAAAACGATCTATCTGAGCTATTTAATCTGATCACGTTACTCAAGCCTGGTCAATTGGGAAGACAAGGCGATTTTTCAGCAAACTTTGTTGTGGATAAACGTCTGCCCAAAAATGAAGATCAGCTTAAGGATGAACTGTCTAAAGTCATGATCCGCAATCGTCGCGGGGAAGGTCCGGTTCAATTCACTAAACGAAATGTTTCCAACATTCACCTGGAACTCTCGCCAGAAGAGCAAGCGCTTTACGATGGGGTGACCTCTTTTGTCAAAGAGCAATATCAGGCGAATGGCGGAAATTTAAGCAGCATGCTGTCTCTTGTTACCCTTCAACGGGAAGTGTGCAGTAGCCGGGATGCTGTGTTCGTCACGCTGGTCAATTTGTCCAAAAAGATGGCTCCAGACTCCCCACTACGTGATCGTGTCTGGGACTTGGTCGCACACATTAAAGCGATCAAGGCCAATTCCAAAGCAGAAAAAGCGCTTGAGCTCATCCGAAAGATGAACGAAAAAGTGATTATTTTTACAGAATATCGGGCCACACAAGAGTATTTGCTAAACTATTTCCGTGATCGCGGGCTGTCTGCTGTTCCTTACCGAGGCGGTATGAACCGGGGCCGCAAGGATTGGATGATGGATTTGTTCCGTGGTCGCATTCAGGTCATGATTGCCACTGAAGCAGGCGGCGAAGGCATTAATCTGCAATTTTGCCACCACATGATTAACTTCGATCTGCCATGGAATCCCATGCGCGTGGAACAGCGGATTGGACGGGTGCATCGACTTGGACAGAAGCATGATGTAAATATTTTTAACCTGTCTACAACCGGAACGATTGAGGAGCATATCCTACACCTGCTGCATGAAAAGATTAATATGTTTGAAATGGTCATTGGCGGATTGGACGTTATTCTGGAAAAGTTTGAGAAAAAAGAATCCATTGAAAAAAGTTTATATAAAATCATGCTAGAATCCAGCAGTGATGATGAAATTCGCAGAAAAATGCAACAGTTGGGTCACTCGCTGGATTCTATTAAACAAGAAATGGAGCAACTGCGCACAGACCCGTCAGTCATTCCAAACGAAGCAACCGATAAGTCAACTGGAACAAAGCAGCTTAAGGGACGGCTAACAGGCGTAAGCTCGAATACCACCGAGGATTTGCTAGGCTTAGCAAGTGATGCAGTTCCTCCGACCAAAGCTCGACGCAGTGTGAAAGGAGGTCGCTAGCCTTGACTATGAATGCACAGCAAGTCCAGCGTTTTGTCCACACCTATCTGGAAGCTACCGGGTGCAGCATCATTGAGAGGTCTCCCCACCATGTTACCGTCAAGCTATCTCCAGAGGCAGATAAAGCCTTGACAAACCGCCCCTACTATTGGGGCTATGTAGAGCGTACTGGCGTTCCAGCGCAGACGATGTCCTTCACATTCATCTTTGATGGGGAAGCCTATCGGACGGAACAGGAACGTTTAGCGGCCCAGACCCCGCCAGCTCCTAAAGCGGGCAATGCAGCACAAGATCAGGTCATGGGACGGTACTTTGGTCATGTACCGACGTTGCCGCAATTAGGGCCTGGCCGTATTATGCAGGAGGAGCTTCGATACGGAAGCCGTCGGCTGCATCAAATTTTTGAAGCCGCTCGGGATGGAGGAAAATATGTTTATTTGTTCGAGCAGCCTGATGCTCGTCAGTTGTCTGCCCGTTCTCCTGTAGTCTATGAAGCTTGGCTCAGCGTCTGCTACAAGATTGAGTTTGCCTGCGATTTGAAGCGTGAAGAACTTCAGTGGCTAGGGATTTCACTCAAAAGTGGCACTATTGTAGCCGACTTTGGCGCCATACTCGGCAACCGGCAACTCAGTCCGCTGCTGGCAGGCAATATGCATGTACAGCCAGCGCAGCTATCTGTACCTGAGGCTTCCGCCTCGCTTGAAAGCTATCTCACCGAACAGCTCCGACAGCAAGATTATAGCTGGGCTGAGCAGGCGAAGGAACGATTACGCGAGGAACTAGAGGTTATTGACCACTACTACGATGATCTCATCAAGGAACAGAAAGAGGAAGAGGATAAAAAAGAATCCGTTATGGAACAGCATCAAGCTCGCCGTAAAGAAATGGTATGGCAATATGAGCCAAAGGTACTCGTATCCGCCATTAACTGCGGGATATTTCATCTGCGGTAACTGATATCTCACGCTCCTTCGCGGAAGAATTGCAGACATGTCGTCAAGTTGTAACATCTTGCTTCAGCCTACACCAGTTTCCACTGCCGCAACTACAAGCATAGTCAAGCCTATCTCCTATGTATCGACAACAAAAAGTGAACCTGGATACGACATTTGCACCGACAGAGTGCAGCAGTCTTTTCATCGGACAGGCTGTATGCTAGTTAAAAAAGAATGCCTCCGTCGGCAAGCCATCCGACAGAAAGGTGGATTCCATTGAAGAAAAATCATTCCGGGCACTATAGCGTAGGTATGATCGCAGCTGTCCTGATCGGCCTGTCCGCAGTCTGTCCGTTCACTTCCATTCATGCTGCCCCCTCAGCCGTTTCAGAAAGCAATTTAAGCCCAGCACCCATCAACAATGAAAGCTCGTGGGGTCCTCCAATGGAATCCATGAGTCCTACTGCTCCTTCCGCTTCCCCTGGGGACGTTTCGTCAAAGCTTCCTAATCAGCAGCAAGGAGTGCCCGAGGGCGTGAAGCGAACAGCGGACGACACCGTACAATCCCTATCGTCGCAGCCCCCTTTTGCTTCGTGGAAAGACGCCGAGCTCAGCTACCATCCGCTCGGACCCGGGACCCATAGCTGGCTTGTTCAAGTGAACCATGCAGGAGAATATATTGGCTACCTGATTATCGGATCTGACCCAAGCGGCGCTTATCAACTCAACGAATACGGGAATGGACCAGGTGGACCTTATAGTATGGATGTACTTCGTCAATCTCTTATGTCCCTCACAGAAACCGAATTTTCTTCTATCGACAAGCTGCAAATTACACCTATGTATGAGGAACCTCTATTAGCCTACTGGCTGGTGCGTTCCTCTACGGGTAGCCAAATAGGTATTGATGCTGTTACTGGCGATCCGCTACCTGTTGAAGTAGCAGATGGGAGCTGGAAGCATAAGCTCCAGAACAACGCGACTTCTTCATCTATACCCTTTTTGAAAACTCAGGCACAAGCAGTTACTGTGTCGTCTGATCCTTTCGATCCCTATGAGGATCTGGGCTGGCTTCAACCTAAGCAAGAACTTTCCATTCATGACACAGGCCAATTTATGGACGCGTTAAGTAATTCACCACGTATGATTTTTTCTGCTACAAGTATCAATTTTGCCTTTGGGGGACCCTTGTCCATTAGCGGGTATCAAGCTTGGATTTCTCCTGATCATCCGTCCGAACCCATTTTATATGCATTGACCTACCACGATGGACTTTCCCGATTTGTGCCACTACAAAAGTTGTTGCCCTATGGTGAATTTTTGTATTTGAAATCTTAGTTATTTCAGTAACCATAAAAAGGTATTTGAAATTATCCTTAGAACAACATAAAAAGAGACCTCAAATGGCATTTCTCTCATGCCTCTTGTGGTCTCTTTGGCGTGTTTAACGTTGCTCTCTTCGCCCTCTGCGTGTGGATGTTATCCACATTTTGAGAGCGAGGGGCAACATACCAAACCATTTGCTCACCCACGGCTCCTTGGCTTGCTTTTGGCTGCGTCGAACATCACGCGGCGTTTCCATATAACGCACAATCCGCTGTGTTATATACGTCACCAGCTCGTCACTCTTCGCCATCCTCATTACCTCCTCCATCTGCACTTATCACTTCCGATCACCATGCTTGGAAATATCAAATTACACATTAGGTGCAGATACCACTAGCTTGCACAGTTTCCAGTAGCTCTAACCCTTGCGGGAATAACTATGCATGGTTCCCCTTAAATGGAACATACTATCTTCAACTAACAGTTACCCCAAGGCTAATGGTTCTATTTAAAGGCAGCAATGCTCTTTAGGTTTGATGTCTGTTATGCATGGTTCTCAGTAAACAATCAATTCGTCCATTGGAGGAATAGAACGTGTTGAATAAAAAGTTAAACAGGATATGGCTGATTGGGCTGGGCTTAAGTTTTTGTATCCTTTGCAGTGCTATATTTCCCCCGTTAGCTTATGCAACTACACAGCCTGATGAGAAAAGCACCGAGACAAACAAGCATGCAGAAATCCAGTTTAACCGGTCCTATCACGCTTTTGCCAAACCCGTCGTCCTGATTGATGTAGGTCATGGTGGTGTGGATGGTGGAACAAGTCACAAAGGACTTCTGGAAAAAGATATTAATCTTGCTATTGCTCAAAAACTGTACCTGATCTTACGCTCCCAGGGTTACCCTGCTGTTCTGAATCGGGACAAGGACTACGCACTGAGTGATGATAACCGTTGGTTGCAGTCCAAATCACGGCATCTTAAAGACCTCGCCCAACGTAAAAGCTTGACAGAACAACTGCCCACTGCTGTGGTTGTAAGCCTGCATGTCAATTGGGCAAAACGGGCCGAAAAAAAAGGACCCATTGTACTGTATCAGGATGAAGGCAGCAGCTATCTGTTAGCTGAACGGATTCAGCATTCATTAAACCGCTTATTTTGCATGAATAGACAAACCATGTACGGAAAACCCTTTTATCTTCTAAATAAAATCCAGCATCCCGCTGTAATTGTGGAAACCGGATTTATCAGCAATGAACAGGACCGAGCCATGCTTTCCGGGGATCCCGGTCAAAAAAGCATTGCTCAAGCTATAGCCGAAGGCATTATTGCGCATCTGACGGCATGGTAGTATTCGTGGCTGGGTCTCCTGTCCATCCCCATACATCACGCACCAGATCGCTAATGCCGACAAATTGTGCATGGTCCTTTAATTTGGGAACCGATGAATGAAGTCCTGAAGAGGTATACATGCCAGACACGCCGACATGTCCAATCGTTACACAGGTGTCGTGCTCAGCCAACCATTCAACCACCTTGGTAAGTTGCCGATTCACATGGGCGAGTGTATGAACATCATCCAAAAAAACATCATTTCGCACTGGCGGCATTCCCTTTTTAGCAGCAAGTTCAGGCACCACTGACCGATAATTAGTACGGCTATCAACAAAAAATAGTCCATGTTCCTTACACACATCAAGCACAACGGACATAATGCGCTTGTCTGAGGTGACCTTGGAGCCCATATGGTTATTCATTCCTATGGCATACGGAACATCCTTAATAGCTGCTGTCACCTTGGCGCGTACTTCTGCATCCGTCATATTAGCCTTGATTGCTCCAGGTCCAAGCCATTCAGGCTTGCCCTGCTTGGGCTCCATTGGAAGATGGACGATAACATCATGACCACGCTTATGCGCTTCCATAGCGTCCTGTTTGGTTGTTGGCAGGAAGGGCATTACAGCAACGGTGATTTTGACGGGTAAATTTAAAATCTCCTCGGTACCTTTCATATTGTTTCCTAGATCGTCAATAATGACGGCAACCCTCTTTTGCCACTGGTTCTGTTGGTCTATCGCTTCAGCAAAAGTAGTTCTACAGTCCATAAATAACATACAGACTGAAATACAAAGCACTACAATTATTTGCATTCTAGATCTTGCATGGTGTATAAGCGCATAAGACGAATCCTTCCGGCTGCGTGATGCCTTTAAAGCTTTTTTTATTATATTTCTCAGTTGCAACTTCCGTCGTGTACTCATTTGCGGGTCAGCCTCCTTCTCTGTCCCTTCATTGTGTGAGTAAAACCGTTTAAATATGTATAAGGCAGATCTGAGATATAATCTCTGATCTGCCTTATAGTGTGCGTAATAACGTATATTAAAGCTATTCACCAGTTTTTGTCGATAAACTCATCACGACCAGATTGGGCTCGATCTTCCTTATAATGCCTCACATTCTTTTTGTGGTAATCCTGATGATACTCCTCTGCCGGATAAAAAATCGAAGCGGGAAGAATCTCCGTTACAATTGGCTTATCAAAACGTCCGCTTTGTGCCAACTGTTCCTTGGATTGTTGTGCAAGCTCTCGTTGCTGCTCCGTATGATAAAAAATTGCAGGTTTATATTGTGTGCCTCGGTCCTGAAATTGACCTTCTCCGTCGGTAGGATCTGTTTGCGGCCAATACAATTCAAGTAGCTTTTCATAAGGAAACAGCTCAGGATCAAATGTAATCTGCACCACCTCATAGTGCCCTGTTGTTCCTGTTTTAACCTGTTCGTAGGTCGGATTGGCAATCATCCCTCCAGTATAGCCTGAGACAATACCTTGGATGCCCGGCTGCTCCTCGAACGGAGTCACCATACACCAGAAGCATCCGCCTGCAAAAGTTGCTTTTTCCATCTTTCATCCAACCTTTCAATAGCTTCATCATAAAACATGTTATTTTCTATCATATCTTAAAAATGAAATATATAAAAGAATTGCTCATCAACTCGAACAAAGTGCAAGTCCTTGTAATGGAATCCTTGCTGGGAAATCTGCAATAATTCCGAATATAAGAAAAGGCTTATAAAACTGCTACAAGAGCAATTCTATAAACCTTTTCTAAATGGATGCGGTCGAGAGGACTCGAACCTCCACGGGGGGTTAGCCCACACGGACCTGAACCGTGCGCGTCTGCCAATTCCGCCACGACCGCATATATATTTGTCGTCTATCTCGAAAGAATCAATCTTTCTTAGCGACAAGATAGATCATACCATGCTCAAATAAAGTTGTCAAACCTTTTATTTTCACTTGATAAAAAAGGAATAATACGATAATATAAGAACATAGGTTCTCAGGAACATAGGTTCCTTCACTTCAATAACTATGAATTATTATCACATTTCCCTAAGGCGGTGAATGGTAATGATCTCTCCAGATACTAATCAGCATCCATGCTCTCTTGTGAAAAGTTATCTGCTCCTTACCTTTATTCAGAAAGTATTTGAGCGTGACAGCCTCATTCTTGAAGAAAGCGGCGTACTGAAAACCCCTGATCTTTATGTCGAAATGGTTAACGCAGGAATAGATCGTACCGGAATCCTGCTATCTGAAATTAAACATGAATTTAAAAAGTATCACGTTCGTGTTCTAGACATCCAACAAAACCACTCCGGCGTTCACGCCACCTATATATATAAAGACGTCAAAGAGCAGTTCAGTATGCCTATGTCCGCATTCCGCAAAGAAATGTATGAACGAATGCGAGCTTATTTGGGGCTCCCTACCTCTATGCCTCATACGGCGTCTCTACCTTTACCAGAGAAATATCGCCCCCAATTACCCAATAACTCAACCCCCAAACCCCTACGCGTTGTCGGGCGAAGTTGGGTTGCATCTTCTTCTGCCTATAAGCATAAATCCCCTCGCCCTGCTGCTTTTGCTGCAAGCAAAAGAGCATAATCCCCGCACTACACGCAAAAAGAAGCTTCCGCAGGCACCAACTGTGCTCGGAAGCTTCTTTCCATAACTATCATTTGTTTAGAATAATCTAAGTTCGCTATTACGAGTATGAGTATATCTGTATAATGATTCGCTTTAATGTAACGCCTTCTGTACACGGGTAACCCCTTGACTTAGAGCATGTCCTCCACCAACTGCAGCAGCTACAGCAACGGCCTCCATAATCTCCTGGTCACTGGCTCCTTTGGAACGCGCCTCATTCACATGATAAAACGTGCACACTTCATTGTTGGCAAATAAGCCAATACCTAGCGCAATCAGTTGCTTGGTTTTTTCATCTAAATTGCCAGCTTGGAAACATTCTCCGGTAAAGCGATGATAGGCATGAACTACCTCGGGCAACTTATCTTCCAAATGGCTGATTTGATCCTTGTATGCATGTACTTTTTCGTCCATAACCGTCATTGACACAGCACGCCCTCTCTGTTGAGTTTTCCTTCATTACTGTGTCCGGTTTAGAGTTTCTGTATGCCTAATGAAACACCCAGTTTTTTATCCAATCCCCATTTGGAACTCGTTTCTTAATCCAGATCTACTGGATTGTGACGCGGCTCGCTGAACGGCTGGTATGTATAACTGCGATCCAGCTTGACCACACGTCGATTCTGGCGGCGAATAAGCACCTGTTCATCATCCCATGCCAGTACAATGCCAACCACATCGTTGGACTCCAATCCATCGCGTACAACGCGTACCTTTTCACCAGAGAGTCGATAAGCATCCAATTCTTCGTCCATTATCATCCATGTCCCCTCCTTATCCATTTTTTCAACACAACGGCCATAATTTTATACACATGAAAAAAGTTTAAAAAGAGACCTAAACGAATCATTTAGGTCTCTTTCCGCTTACTACTTATATGGATTGCCAACAGAGCAACAAATTATCCCGACTGATTTACACTGTGATCATGTTCTTTTGTATCGTTCTTCTCGTACCAGAAGTCCAGCACTTGTGCAGACAACACTCGCTGTTCTACATACTCCACTTGGTGAGCAGTAAATTCTTCTTTCCAAGAGAAGGATAACTCTTCGCATAGGTTAACCAACGTCAACAACTCAGACCAGGCCACATAGCGTTTATACCAAAAAAACTGAGGATGTTCAATCATATAGGGATACAAATCGTCGAATTCCGTATGCTTACAATCCAAGGCGCGTTCAAAATGCACTTTAGCCGCTGCCAGTTTTTCCAGAAAAAACTGTTCGGTCAATTGTTCATTCCCCATGTTGCTGCCTCCTCTCCCAAACCTTATCTATATTATAAGCGAAATTGATGCTCATGCAAAGGTTATTATTAGAAATAAGGATCCAGGCTTTCGAATTGTTACTATTCAGCAAACTCTATCTTACCGTCAGCCAATGACGAAATTTTAACCAATGATTCTACACGGATGCCCTGCTCACGGATGGTTCTCGCTCCGGCCTGAAACATTTTTTCAACCGCAACTCCGAATCCAACCAACTCCGCTCCAGAGCGTTGAATAATTTTAACCATGCCTCGAGCCGCATCGCCATTAGCGATAATATCATCAATGAACAACACACGATCATGCTCATGAATAAATTGACGAGACAGCATAATATCGGTGACAATACCTTTTGTAAATGAAGGCACACGCTCACACAGCGCATCTGGATCAGCTAATAAAGTCTTTTTACGACGAGCAAATACTAACGGTACACCCAACTCCAACGCTGTCGCAAACCCAATGGCAATGCCTGAGGATTCCACGGTCACTACTCTGGTGATTTTCTCTTCCCGGAAACGGGCTGCGAACTCTCGTCCCATTTCCATTGTCAGCTCTGGATCAACCTGGTGATTGAGCAATCCATCCAGCTTTAGCACCTGATCTGACGCAATCACGCCTTCATTTAAAATTCGTTTTTTTAATACTTCCATTCCATGACCTCCCACGGCATTCCTATGCGGTAAAAGTACCATACTTCACCTGCCGCTTTCAAGCTATAGCCTGCTTTCCATGCGTTCATGTGACATTTTTTTTACGTTTGTTCCAGAACCATGCGGTGATTCCTCCCAAAACGATTAAAAGAATAACGATCAGGCCTACCCGGTGCGTCACCTTCTCCATCAGCTTCGCCACCTGTTCCCAGTGCATGCCCACCGCATGTCCGATCCCTAAAAATGTACCGCACCACAGCAACGCTCCTGCCGATGCATAGCCGATATAGCGAAAAACACCTAAACGGGTTGTACCTGCCAGATAAGATGATACATGTCTTAAGCCGGGGACAAAATATCCGAACAAAATTCCCCAGGTCCCATAGCGTCCGAACCAATTTTCCGAAGAGGCTATCCTAGAAGGCGTAAGCCTCACCCATTTACCGTATCGGTGCAATAGTGGCTTGCCCAGCAGACGACCCAATGTGTAGCTAAGCATCATGCCTGTCATACTACCGAAAAATGTGACTGCCAGCGCGGCAATAAAGTTGTAGTGTCCTTGAGACACGAGCCCACCGAAGGCAATCATCAGCACTTCGTCGGGTATCGGCATACCAGCTACTCCAAGGGCAAGCAGGCCGAACATCGCCAAATATCCGTATTCCAGTATCCATGCAAGGATTTGACCCATAAATTACGCTCCCGTCAAGCTATTCATTAAATGCAGTATAATTATTTTCAGTCTCATCCAGTCATGTCCTATTTCAGTTGAACATAGTTTGTATTATATGCTCGCTGCAGCGTTATTCAAGCAGGCAGGCAAGGGGGGACTGGGAATGAAACGTAATATTCATGTTTTTCAGATTGCTTTTACATACATTGGTACAATCGTCGGTGCCGGCTTCGCTACCGGACAAGAGATATTGCAATTTTTTACGCAATATGGACGTTGGGCTACAATCACCATCATGCTGTCCACACTCCTATTTGTATGGCTAGGTACGAAAATGATGCTGATCGCTCATGATATTTCAGCCCGCTCCTACGAGGATCTGAACAAGCACCTTTTTGGTGCCAATGCCGGAAAATGGATCAGCATATTCACACTTATTGTGTTGATTGGCGTGAATAGCGTCATGCTGGCAGGAGCCGGCTCTGTTTTTGTGGAGCACCTTCACCTGCACTACCAAACTGGACTGCTCATTACACTAATCGGAACTTACTTGCTGCTGAATAAAGGTATTAAAGCGATTTTGCATATGAACACCATTGTTGTCCCGCTGATGATCACCATATCTCTTTTGCTTGTTCACAGCACTCTTTCCATGCCCAATCCGCAAAGCTTTATTACGAATACGACAGATCACAGTGCGCTGCGAACATGGATCTCTCCGCTCCTGTACACGTCCTTCAATCTAGCTATGGCTCAGGCTGTGCTTGTCCCTCTAGGCAGTCAAACTTTCTCCCGTAGAACCATCCGCTGGGGCGGTGTATTGGGCGGAATTGGTGTTGGCTTTATGCTGATGGCTGCACATTTTGTCATGTCAGCGCAAATGCCAGGCATTCAGCAATTTGAAATCCCTATGGGAAGCATCGCTTATCGTCTAGGCGCCCTTGTTGAAATCATATACATTCTACTCATTTTCATGGAGATCTTTAGCACCTTTGTGGCCGACATTTATGGAGTCAGTCTACAAATTCGTCAGCATGTCCAAATTTCGCCCAAGCTCATTACATTATTCATTATGCTCACCTGTTTTTTAATCAGTCAGTTCGGCTTCAGCTCACTGTTATCTGTGCTTTATCCTATTTTTGGAATGCTCAGTCTGATGTGGGTCAGTAAACTGATCTTAGCAGGACGCGGAAGACCTTTCCGCTCCTCACGTCCTCGCTCCAGCTTTCGGCATTCTGATTCCAAACCAGGTGATACCCGTCATGGTTAGTGTGGAAATTTCAAATACATTTTCTTCAGTTCGTTAACAGCACGACTTAATGAATAGCTTGATTTAGCCTTGTCGCAGGCGGATCTAGCCAGTTCATAACGATAAGCAGGGTCAGCGATGACCTTTTCTAATGCGTCTGCCAGTGCCCTCGGATTATCAGGTGGCACGAGCAGACCATTTACCCCATTTTCAATCTGCTCCGGTATTCCCCCTACTTCTGTACCTACCAATGCCAGACAGCTCAACGCCGCTTCTGCAAATACGGAGCCAAAGGCCTCCGCCCGCGAAGGCAATACGAATACATCAAAAAAAGGCATAAATTCTTCCGGGTGAAGAGTATATCCATAAAAAATCGTCTCATGGTATATATCTAGCTGTCGTGCCATTTCTTCCAGCTCAGGCCGAATCGGACCATCTCCAATGATATGGAGTACAAATTCCTGATTTCTTTTTTTCAGCTCAGCGCAAGCCTGTAATAGAATATCAAGTCCTTTGGCGGGAACAAGTCGGCAAACGGTTATGAGCTGTGTCACTTCATTTTCGTGAGGAATGGGCTTAAATCGCTTCTCATCATATCCATTTGGAATAACCACAACATCTTGCGGATACTGTACATAAGGTGTTAAGTAATGCTGAAAAGATTGCGATACTGCTATCAGGCGATCCGCCTTCTGCTCCATTTCTCGGTACAGCGACACTAAGAATTGGTGTTCAGGCCCGTTCTCCTCTATTTTCCCGTTTAGAATTAACTCCTTCTCATAGGAAGAGTGAATCGTCTGTACGAGCGGTATATTAGGAAATACGTTTTTCATAGCGAGCCCGGCAATCGGATGATGAGCGTGAATAAGGTCAAAGGGCTTCTGAATACGAAGCCGAGTCCACCACAAATAATCGCGGTACGTCTGAATATATTTTTGAACGATTGGATATTGCTCATATCTCGTCCAGTCGAAGGTATCAAAGGTTACTTCGTCCCTACCCTTGTTACGAATCCGTTTAGGGATTGAAAATAGCTCCATTTCCCAACGGGGGGACGTAAATCGCTCTTGCAAATATGGAATCATGGATGAAACGCCTCCCGGTTGCTCGGGTGGGAAAAATAGAGCCTGTAGCAATTTCATGAGTGCTTCCCCTTTCAAGCATAAACTGCCCGGAACACAGGATATATGTATAGGTTTCCGGATTTTCTGAAAGATGATATATTGAGAATAAATGTTAGGCACAAAAGAAAATTATAACATTTTAACTGGAATAAATCCTGTCTATTGTATCGGAACGATATCGTCCGTTCAATAGATAGATTAATTTTACAAATGGAGTCGGTGATGTTGACGTTGTTGTCCTTATTGGGAACCTTGGGCTCCCCATCTCTGGCCGGGGCCATAAGTGCAGCCTGCGGTTTGTATATTATACTCATGATGGCGCTAATGTGCGTGATCATATATAGCAGACAACGAAAAAAAGCCTATATCCTTTTTTCGGTTGCCGCTATTTTTATTATGACATATGAAGCGATGAATCTCTATTCGGCAGGCGGCGGCCAAATGCAACTGCAGGGAATCGTGTGGAAAAATGCTCTGGAGGCATTTGCCTTCGTGCTCATTAATGCCGCTGTATTTCAGCTTTACCGAAAGCTAAAGCTTGTGGAAAAATGGGTCTTGCTGTTGCTGGCTGCGTTATTATTACTGCCGGTAATGGCCTGGACTTTAGGTTTGTTGCCCACTTGGGTCAGCCCAGTGAAGTTGGTTGGATTCACTCTGTTTTATCGAGTGTCGGTGCTTATATTAAGCCTTCTGTTCATCACCCCACGAATCGGACAGCCAAAGAAATTTATGGCAGGCTTATTCGCTTACTTGCTCTGGCTTGGTTTTCTCTGGCTGCGAAATGACATCCCTGAAGAAGCAGACGGGTCAAGCACAGTCCTGTGGATGTCATTTTTACCATTGCTGTACTATACTACGCTATTCATCATCTTGTTTGAACGGATTGTGGAGCTACTGCAAAGGATTTATCGTTCTTCCATTACCGACGGCCTTACAGGACTGTATAACCGTAAATATTTTTCGGGAAGACTACGGCGATATATGGACCAGGGAATCCGCGTGTCGGTCATTTTTTGCGATATTGACAATTTCAAAAAGCTGAATGATACGCAGGGCCATGCTCGTGCGGATGAAGTTCTCAAGCAGGTCGCACAGATTATGGAGGAGGAACTGGATGAGATCGGGCTGACCGGACGATACGGTGGCGAGGAACTGGTCGCGATGGTTGTGGATCGGCGGGCCAAGGTCGGACATGTTGCAGAACGAATCCGCGAACGGGTCGCTGAGGAAAGTATTGTCACTATCAGTGTCGGACACAGTACAGTAAAGAAGGAAATGAACCCGGATGAACTCGTCAAGCAGGCCGATCAAGCCATGTACATATCCAAAACGACAGGCAAAAACAAGGTTACAGCTTATAAGGCAGCGGAAGTGAAACAAAGTCGGGCAGCACGCGCACAATAATTCGCTGCCTACGATTCGTTGTGAAGGTTAGGTTTGAAAATGCTTTGTCTATTTATCTATAACATAAAATGACGCACAGGAATCTCGTACGAGCCTGTGCGTCATTTGTATTTGATCTCGCCATCAAACTTCTGATGTTGCAGATGCTATATCACGGCCGATCGATGCCAGCTCTTCGCTAGTTAGCTCTCGATAGCTGCCTAGTGGAAGCTGATCATCCAGCTTCAATGGCCCCATGGCTGTTCTTTTCAAGTAGGTCACCTTTTTACCAACCGCCTCGAACATGCGCTTCACCTGATGAAACTTACCCTCATGAATCACAAGCAAAATATAGGAAATGATTTCTCCATCTGCCTGATGCGGCTGTTCATGCCGAAGAATCGTCAACTGCGCGGGAAGGGTGACATACCCATCGTCCAGTTCTACTCCTGCTGCAAATTGATGAATATCCTCCTCCGTGACATGCCCTGACACCGTAGCTTCATACGTTTTGGGGACATGACGCCGTGGAGACAGTAGTTCGTGCGCCAGCTTGCCGTCGTTGGTCAACAGCAATAAGCCTTCTGTATCTTTATCGAGCCTCCCTACTGGAAATGGCTCAAAATGTCGTTCCTCCGCACTCAGCAAATCCAGCACTGTTCGTTCCCTCGTATCTTCGGTTGCAGATATGACACCTGGGGGCTTGTGCAGCATGATGTAAATATACTCTCGAAATACAACAAGTTCGCCGTTCACTTCAATTTGGTCTTGGTATGGATGAACCTGTAAGCCGCTATCCTTGATGATCTGTCCGTTTACCGTGATCATCCCTTGCTTTACCTGTCTCTTGATATCACTACGGGAACCATAGCCCATATGGGTTAAAATTTTGTCCAAACGCTGAGTTTGTCTTCCTTTTCCACTCATACCGATGTCCACCTCCAGCCTGTAGGGTATTCATTTTTAAGCATGCCGTCCTGCCATTTGCCCCACCCGGCCGAATAACCATCAATACACACGAGAGTATAGCCTTTGGGTTGGACTTCATTCCGAAGCTCCATTCTCTCAACAGGGATGGACAAGGTCTCCCCTTTTAAATACCGGATGGCTTCAGCATCCGAACTGGAAAGGTTGATACTTCTAACCGCCTCAGAAGGGCGCAAAGCCACCGCCAGCGGATGTGAAGGTACAAAACGACCATTCTTATCGATTCCCATAAACCAGCCCGGACGTACTACCTTAAGCCCGTCCAAACGATGTGATGCCAGCGGCGACTGATAAATGCGATCTCCGTAGACCACCGTATAGCCTGCAAATGAAACCTCCAACTGCTCCTGGACAAATTGGTGATAGGACTCCAGCACATCTAGTGGAGAGCGTACAGCAGATTTTGCATTTTCTTTGCCTGTACGAGACTTGTTGCCATCAAAGCCGCGCGTAGCCTTTCCTTTGCCTGACTTTCCGCCTATACCTTTTCCGGCTCGCATCGACTCACCCGTCGCACGTCTTCCTTGGCCACTTGGGATGAGCGCTTCCTTGACCTGCAAATGTTGCCTCTTCTGCGGATATGCTGCTTCTATGTTTAATATTCTGTCGTTCTTGTTGGTATTTGGAGCCAGATCCCCTGATTCAGTATGATCTGCTGTCGAAGCGACGCGACCACGACCCTGATGCTGCAATACAGCAATAAAATGGCCTTCCCCCTCTACAAGATGCGGCCAGAGGCGTGCTGTACCTCGCAGTTCCGGATGTGCCGATGCAATCTCTTCATTCATCCATTCCGGGTGGCCTGGTGCAAAACCTGCTTCCGAAGGGACAGGGATTACGTTAAAATCGGGGTTAGCTTGCAGAAATTCTGCAATCATTCCTTCATTTTCTTCGGGGGCAAAGGTGCAGGTCGAATAAACAATTCTTCCCCCATCGCTCAGCATCGAGGCTGCTACACGCAAAATGTCCCGTTGCATGACCACACATTTTTCCACCGAATGTGTTTCCCATTGTTTGGCCATATCCTCATCCTTACGGAACATGCCTTCTCCCGAACAAGGTGCGTCAATTAAAATTTTATCAAAAAAATGAGGAAAGGCATCTGCGATACGATCCGGGCTTTCATTCAATACCACGGCATTGCGCACACCGTACAATTCCACATTTTTAGCCAACGCCTTGGTTCGATCGGCGCTAATATCATTGGTCACCAGTACGCCGCTTCCTTGCAGTTTGGCTGCGATTTGGGTTGATTTCCCTCCCGGTGCAGCGCACAAGTCCAAAACTGCCTCATTCTGAGCTATATTGAGCAGTTCAACCGGAGACATCGCGCTCGGTTCCTGTACGTAGTACAACCCAGCATGATAGTAGGGGTGTAGTCCGGGCTTAGTGCCGTGGGGAATGTAAAAGCCTGTGCTGCACCACGGAATCGGCCGCAGTTCGAACGGAGAGCGTTCCTTAAAATCCTCTACCGGAATTTTTAATGTATTGACGCGAATCCCGGCATGGGGCGTATGGTCATAGGCAGCCATAAAAGCCTCAAATTCATCGCCGAGCAGTTGCTCCATGCGCTTTACAAATGCTGTGGGGAGCTGTACACCCATAATCGTAATCATCCTGTCCTGTTAAAATAAATTTTATTGTACCATAATCAACCTGCTATCCGGCAGTATCTGTGTGATTTACAAACTTTCACTACAAGCTGTAATGTTGTATAATAATGAAGTTCATAGTTACATATTTTAGATTTTGATAGGAGAGATTCCATTGAACGCACAAAAATCCAACAAAAAAAAGCTTATACCTGTCATTGGCTTTTTTGTTGTGCTTGTCATTTTGCTTGGAGTGCTGCTCGCTTTAAACTCAGGTACTAAAAACAAGCTGTACGGCGTTTCCACAGCCTCTTTAAATCCTGCTACCCAGGAATTGCTAAATGATCCGAACTACCAGCAAATTATTAAACCAGAAGATTTACAAAGTAAAATTGACAAAAAGGAAAGCTTTTTCGTCTATCATTTCGCGTCCGACTGCGTTCACTGCCGCGCCACCACTCCTAAGCTCATGCCTTTGAGCAAGCAAGAGAATATCACGATGCACGAATTTAACCTACGTGAGTATGAGGCCGGCTGGGACAAGTACAAGATTGAGTATACTCCCACGCTTGTTTATTACGAAAAAGGCGTGGAAAAGGAACGTATGGTTGGTGGGTTGAAGGAAAGCCCTTCAGACAACGGCTACACACTCAACGATTTCAAAGCCTTTTTTGAGAAATATAAAAAGAACGTAACCTCTTAGACAAATGTCTCACGCCCGACAATGATAAAGCAGCCCGATCCCTGTGAAACGGATCGGGCTGCTCGTTTATTATGCGCTACAACATCAAGGCGCATCCTTCGTTTCCACCGTAGCTGAGCGTAAGCTGCCAGCAGCCTGTCTTCGCCTAATCGAAGCTTCCAGCGCCTGCTGACGCTGCTCATGCTTTTCGCCACGCCGAGGACCTCTCTGCTGAGGGACGTTGACCCGAACGGACAACGCTGCCTTCTCCACGGCCCGACGCAGCCCAGGTTCGATGATTTCAATCGTCAAGTCCCGATAAATCGGCGGTTGACGTTGAAGCTCTTCCGAACCTTCCATAACAGCTTCAGCAAGCTGCCGGGCGCAAGCGCGCGCCTCATCTACCAGCTTCGCCATATTAATGCCCAGCGCCTGCGAAGAAGCATGTTCCAACCTGTGTACCGCACTGTCCAGCATCATGTATCCACCACGATAGTTACCATTGCGAAAATGATACAGTCCTACAGCAACTTGCAACAAACCTTTATATACAGGGTCTCGGTCCAGCTTAAGCCACAGCTCTTCCAGTACCTCATGACATTCAAAGTAATCCCGATCCCGATTGAAGTATACCAAATAAGTCACGTACAACGGTTCATAGGAAGGGTTCACCATTTAAAACTCATCCCTGTCTTCTTCCTTAGTTGAAGCTTCCAGCATCTCTTTGACCTCATCATGCAGCTGCTTGATTCCTTCCATGTCGTGCCGCTCCCACAGTTCATTGAATCTGCGCTGCGCCTCAATCGTTTCACTAATTTTATGGTAGAAATACAGACGGTGCATGCCTGTTAGCACTTTGGATACAATATTGGCTTCATCCTCAAACTTCTTCTGTGCTTCCAATATTTCAAGACGGATGGAAGACATCTCATTATCCAACACAAAGGCTGCCTCAGCCGCTTTTTTCAACCGGGCTCGCATATCATCCGGCAAGCTCTCACGATACTTATAGCTAAGAGAATGCTCTATGGTTGCCCAAAAATTCATAGCCAACGTACGGATTTGAATTTCGGCCAGCACGATCTTTAACCCCACTGCTGTCTGAACCGGGTACTCCACAATCATATGAAAGCTGCGATAGCCGCTATCTTTATAATTGGTGATATAGTCCTTTTCATACAATACCGTCAAATCCTTACGTCTTCGAATATATTCGGCTACCCGCCGAATATCCTCTACGAATTGACACATAATGCGAATGCCGGCAATATCCTCGATCCCCGTCTCCAGTTGATCAGGTGAAACCTGTAATCTCTTCGCCTTATCGAGGATGCTGGATATTTTTTTAACCCGTCCGGTTACGAATTCGATAGGAGCGTATTCCTCGCGCTTTTTCAGCTCCGCACGCATTGTTTTGAACTTGACCTTAAGCTCTTCCACCGCCTGATCGTATGGCAGCAAAAATGTTCCCCAGTCTCTTCCGTCCATCCCCGTACCTCCTGTCTCTTCCGACAACACTTTTTTATCTGTGAGCTGCACCAACAGCCTCGGTAATGTGTCTAAAGCCGTCCTTTCGAAGCAGCTCACGCAGACCGGCATGTATAGCCCGGTTTACTTCCGGTCCTTCGTAGATTAATGCTGTATAAATTTCAATCAGGCTAGCGCCTGCTTTAATTTTGTCATAGGCATCACGACTGGTAAAAATACCGCCTGATCCAATAATGGGCAGCTTCCCTTCCGTCTGGCGGTACACCCGTCCAATGACCTCTGTGGAACGGTCACGTAGCGGCTTACCACTCAACCCTCCGGTTTCTCTTGCATTTCGATGCGTCAGGCCAGTTCTGGATATCGTCGTGTTCGTCGCAATAATACCATCCACTCCGCTGGCTGCAATCGCATCCGTCATATATTCCAATTCCTCGTCCGATACATCTGGTGCAATTTTGACCAGTACAGACTTGGCTTTACCATACTTTGTGGCCTGAACCCCCATCTCTGCCCGAACCGCTTCCAGTAACGACTTCAGTTCACTGCCATGCTGGAGTTTTCGTAAATCCGGGGTATTGGGCGAACTAATGTTCACTACAAAGAAGTCCGCATACGGATACAGTGCGGAAATACACTTCTCATAGTCCTTATGGGCATCCTCATTTGGCGTGACTTTATTTTTGCCGATATTAACAGCAACCGGTACAGGTCGATGTTTTAGGGTAGCCAAACGTTGGGCCATGCTCTCAGCACCCAGATTGTTAAAGCCCATCCGGTTGACTAATGCCTCATCGGGGGGCAGTCGAAACAAACGGGGCTGATCATTGCCGGGCTGTCCGACAGGTGTCACCGTGCCTACTTCCATAAAACCAAAACCGATGGAAGAAAAACCGGCAACCGCTTCAGCATTTTTATCTAGTCCCGCAGCCAGTCCAATCGGGTTGGGAAAATGAATGCCAAACAGATCAACGGCAAGATCTTCCGTTTCCTTGACTCCATACATCCCTCGCAACGTCGCCGCTCCACCGGGAAGTGAGCCCGCATGTTTTAAGCCGTCAATGACTACATGATGGGCCCTCTCTGGACTCATTTTGAAAAAAACAGGTTTCGCAATCCTTCGATACAACACGATTCATCCACTCCGTTCTATGCCCTTGCACAATCCTAAAAAAACATCTCTACAAAATAGTTTAGCTTTTTCCATACCAAAAAGAAAGTAATTTGCGAGGTCCAATATCAGAACAATTCAGTTGTCATGGAGATGTCATTGAAAATGTATAATCAAACCATTTACAATGGACATAGTAAGACAGGATCTTAGCCCGCAAGAAAAGAGGGATTGCTGATATGAAGACCAAGCGCAAACCGCCCAGTCTGCAAAAGAAAAAGGATGAGGTGAACAAGAAAGCGATTGTATGGACCGCCGTCAGCTTTGTTCTACTCATCATTGTGATTGTTCTGGTCATTGTTTTAGCACAAGCAGGTACTCGTTAAACAACATGTAGCAGTGGCATCAAAACGTTTAATTTAGCCAGTGATAGGTTTTGCGGGGATTCGTCTGGTCGTGCTGCGGCTCACTCGTAAATCGGGAATCAGGTACAAGCACTTGATCAGGCAGTCCCCCGTTACCAATGACCACCTCCGTACCTGAAGGTACGAGTGCAAACAATTCCTCCACGTCCTCCTTCCCCATGCGGACACAACCCAGCGACTCATTTTTGCCGATACTGTCTGGCTCGTTCGTACCATGGATGGCATAATTTGTTGCAGACAGCTGCATACCACGGCTGCCAAACTCACCGTTGGATCTGCCGTTCGGATTTACGACTTTATCGGTAATCACAAATTTCCCTTCCGGTGTTCTTTCTCCGCCCAAACCGATGGGATAGTTGCGAATAATTATATTGCCGCTCACCAATGCTAGCCTGTGCTTGGATTTGTCTATCACAATTCGTAGCGGCTGCCCCAGAAAAGGCCGTCCGTGCAATGACGATGCCAGCAATAAACTTTTTTCAGCCGCTGAGCCATCGCTCGGACCTTCTACCTTCCCTGCTCCCTGTCCTAGAGAAGCAAGTAAATTACGCATAGGTATAAAAGCCTTCTTCATCCCGTCAGTCGTACCGTACATCGTGTTATTGGGAAAATCTCGGGTCAGTTCCTCAAGACTCTGGGGAAGACGTTGATGCTGCGAGCGAAAAGCACGCATGGCGCTGTTCAGCACAGCCAGCTCTTCCTGTCCGGCAGCCCATATTAGACCTTTTATGCGGAGTTTCTCACTGTCCGATGGCTTGCAAGCGCATGCAGCGGCGTCGTAAGACTGAACAGCTAATCCGCCGTTTCCCTTGTTCTGTACACTAAGTAACGGCTTCATGCCTTCTCTCCAGATCAGCCATGCCCCGCTCTGCTCCATGCCCAGCACTGTGGTCTTGGACGGCATTCGGCTCGTCTTTGCTAACATATCCGTAAGCGTTGTTCCAGCCCCACTCCCTTGCCTGGCTTGAGCCGTAAACACACCACCAGCATAAGTCTCACCGTTCTGTGCCCTCTCCCTCGGATCTGCAGTAGCCACTTTAGCAACTTCGAGATGATCAATCGCTGCATGCTCAGTTCCGGACGGAACGGATGCGCTCTCAGGTGAAGTGCTCGGTGAATTTGCTGAAGGGACCCAAATGAGCAGAAGTACCATTAAGGCCGTTAAAAGGTGACGTGTTCGAGCGGTTCTCCGCTCCTTCTCCTTGGACACCTGAACCAGTTTATCCTGATATTCCATCCATACGTCTGCCGGAATCTGTTTATGCTCAAAGGCTTCGAACACTTCCCCTGCACGATTGAAACAATAATTTGCTTTACCCTCCTGACCACTGCTTTCATACTCTTTACCGAGTAAATACCAGGCCATTTTATTATCAGGGTGCTTTTTTACATACGATTTAAGATGAGGCGAATGGTCCATCGGATCCTCCTGATCGTGTAATCTTGCATGCTTACTATTATGTATATCGGTCACAATGGACCTGATGGACAGCACATAAAAAAACAGCACCGTCAGCATGCTTTCACCGTTAGACGGTGAAGGGTACTGTCGGTGCTATGCCTGTCCAAAAAAACTAACTTAACCTTCTTTATTGAACGGTTCGTCTGCAACTTTGATGGAATCTGTAGGGCAACCATCACAAGCATCCTGCATATCATCAAACAGGTCTTCTGAAATCGCTTTGATGCCTTGGTTTGCATCCCCATCAAAGATCACTTCAGCCAAACCTTCATCATCATAATCATAGATGTCTGGTGCTGTAGCGCCGCAGGCTCCGCAAGCAATGCATGTATCTTTTTCTACCCAAGTGTATTTAGCCATAACTTTTCTCTTCCTCCTATACAATCGAACAAACCAGCTTTTGCATTCTATTCACATATTAATACAAACCCAATATTATTACAAATTATTTTCCTTTATCCTTCATGCAAAAAACGCTTATAGCGTGTGTTACTGATACTAACAATAACCCTCCCCGAAGTCATTCTGGAGTGGGCAGATTGTCTTTTTGCAGCGAAGTTCCGCGCAGCTTGGAATTACGAAGAAGTACCGAAGGATCATCTCCCAGCATCCCCGCAGTCAAAATCGCATTTTCACCAAACTTATCACGCAGTGCATCCATCGTTTTCAGTAAACTTTCTTTTTTGGGCTGGTCCTGGTATTCAAATAGATCTAATTGAACAGCCGCTTCCTCCTTAGGAATGAGCTGTTGCAGCGTAATCCCCAACAAACGTACTGGCCTATCCTCTCCCCAATGGCGACGATACAATGCACAAGCTTCCTTATATATCTCTTCTGCACTTTCCGTAGGCGTACTCCTGACTTGAGAACGCGTAAAGGTCTTCATATCCGGGGTCCGAATCGTCAGTTGGATCCCTCCTGCCAGCATACCGTGCCGTCGAAGCCGCCGGGCTACCTGATCACTAATGTTAAGTAGTACCCTTTGGGCTTCTTCCAACTTTACTACATCCATAGGCAGGGTTGTTGTGTGACCGATGGATTTGTTCGGCTCCCGTTCAGTGCTGACTGGAGAATGATTAATTCCATTTGCCGCCAATTTTAACCAAGAACCCGTTACACCAAATATGCTAACTAGCATGTGTTCATCCGCCTTAGCCAGTTGCCCAATGGTGCGAATGTTCATTTGTAGAAGCTTGTCTGCCGTTTTGCGACCCACACCAAACAATTGACCACATGGAAGGTTCCACAAAATGTTGGGTACATCACGCAAACGTAGAACAGATATTCCGCGTGGCTTTTTCAGATCAGAAGCCATTTTGGCCAGCAGTTTGTTGGGCGCTACCCCAATTGAGCAAGGCAAGCCTAGCTCTTCATCAACCCTACGCTGAATTTCCTCGGCAATATCCAAAGGTGTTCCAAACTGCTTGGAACCGGAGATATCTAAATAACACTCATCAATTGAAGTTGCTTCCAGCATAGGCGTATACGAATAAGCAATGCTCATAAATGCTTTGGAATAACGACGGTACAAATGAAAATCAGGTTGTATTACGATGAGCTGCGGACAAATCCGGCGAGCCTGCTGAACAACCATTCCTGTTGAAATGCCCAATCGCCGTGCTTCATAAGAGCAGGTTACAATTACACCTTTGCGTAGCTCACTACTGCCTGCCACTGCGGTAGGCAATCCTTTATATTTTTCCGGCTCCTCCGCTGCATGAACAGAACAATAAAATGCGTTCATATCCACATGCAGAATAACTCGTCCACCAACCGGATAATAAGCACTCACATCCTTCATGCTCAACCCTTCTTTTTAACTGTAAATTCACTCGTTATATCAGGAATACGTCCTTTGATTTTATACTCTGGTTACCCTTGAATGCTATTCCTATTTTACATAAAAAATATAGGTTTTGTGTTCGAAAATGATAATTATATATTACATTTGAAGTCATTAGTTGTTATAATCGACTATCATACGAACATGACAAACTAACGCTTTCCTGTTTTTAAGCGTTAAACAACTAAAATAATTTGCTTAAAAAAGCAGAGCATCACTAATCTGAGCAATCCGCGAAGGAGGAGTCCCTCATGTCCACCGCTATTTCTATCTTTGACACAACGCTGCGAGACGGCACTCAAGGAGAAGGAATTAGCTTGTCTGCTGATGACAAATTGAAAATCGCCAAAAAACTCGATGATCTCGGTGTTCACTATATTGAAGGCGGGATTCCCGGGAGCAACAGCAAGGATATTGAATTTTTCAAACGGGTACAGGAGCTGGGCCTTCAGGCAAAGATTGTCGCCTTCGGCAGCACACGCCGCAAAGATAGCATCGCAGCGCAGGATATCAATCTGCAACGGATTCTGGAATCCGGCGCTCAGGCGGCTACTCTAGTCGGTAAATCATGGGATTTCCATGTACACACTGCTTTACAGACAACACTGGAGGAAAATCTGTCTATGATTTATGACTCTATCGCCTTTTTAAAGCAAGGGGGCATGGAGGTTATTTTCGATGCCGAGCATTTTTTTGACGGATATAAAAACAACCCCGAGTATGCACTCGCCGTTATGAAAAAAGCTGAGGAAGCAGGCGCGGATTGGCTCGTGATGTGTGATACCAACGGCGGTACCCTGCCACATGAAATACAGGAAATTGTTACTACGCTGCAAAGCCAGCTAACGGCACAGTTGGGCATTCACACACACAATGATTGCGAATTGGCAGTAGCCAACTCACTCAGTGCAATTCAAGCAGGCGCAAGGCAGGTCCAAGGTACCATCAATGGCTATGGTGAACGATGTGGTAACGCTAACTTATGCTCCGTCATTCCGAACTTGCAGCTCAAGCTGGGCTACGACTGTCTAGATCCCGAGAAGCTAAAACAACTCCACAATACAGCTCGCTTTGTGAGCGAAGTCGCCAACGTTAATCTGCCTGTAAACCAGCCTTATGTTGGCAATGCTGCTTTTGCCCATAAGGGAGGCATTCACGTGTCAGCTATTCTGCGCGACTCACGAACTTATGAGCACATCGCTCCCGAACTGGTGGGGAACAAGCAGCGGGTCTTGGTCTCCGAACTGGCCGGACAAAGCAACGTTGTATCCAAGGCGCAGGAACTGGGCATCACCCTTGATCCGTCCAGTGATGAGGCACGTGGCGTAATTAGTCGTATCAAAGAACTTGAGCATCAGGGCTATCAGTTTGAAGGCGCAGATGCTTCGCTGGAATTGCTTATTCGTGAAGCCGGCGGTGAGGTGAAGGAAATGTTCACATTTGAATCCTTTAAGGTGCTGGTGGAAAAAACAGCTGGGCGATCTGTCGTCTCCGAGGCCTTCTTAAAGCTGAATGTTGCAGGGACAAGTGTCTATACCGCAGCTGAAGGTAATGGTCCTGTCAACGCACTTGATAACGCACTTCGCAAGGCTCTTTCTCAATATTTCCCAGCCTTGCGAGACATGCATTTGGCTGATTACAAGGTGCGTGTGCTCGACGAAAAAGACGCCACCGCCGCCAAGGTACGCGTGCTCATTGAGTCCAAAAATTATGAGGATGTCTGGAGTAACGTAGGTGTATCCGAAAATGTTATTGAAGCGAGCTGGGAAGCTCTCTTGGACAGCTTCCGTTACGCATTGCTGGAAGCGCCAACTCCAAAAAATGAACAAACAGAGCTTACTCATCACGGTTTAGTTAACCACTAATCAAGTACAAGCATGAGCTACTAAGGTGACTTTGGCAGTCTAAACGGACCCCAAAGTCACTTTATTTTTTGAAGAGCTCTTATTTTACCCTCCAATTCCCTTTCACCGAGCATACCGATTATGATTTCTCGTACCTGTCCATGATGGTCAATCGTTACATGAGTTGGAAAAGCCGCTCCTCCAAATTGTTCAAAAAGTGCTCCTTGTTCATCCAGTAAAATAGGAAATCGAAGAGCCAAAGAACGAGAAAACTTCTGCACATCTTCTAATCGATCATAGCGAGTTACATTGATGCCATACACATCTACATCTTGTTTATATTTACTATACAATTCATTCAGCATAGGCGCTTCTAATCGGCACGGATCGCACCATGAAGCCCAAAAGCTAATAATCATTGCTTTATTCCGCGAAGCCCCTACATCGTAGGACTTGCCGTTTAACCCCTTTAAAATCATAGAAGGAAGCTGTTGCCCAGGTTTGATTCTTTTCATTGCCTCTGCTAAATCCGATTCATTCCCTACATTCTTCTCAATTTCGAACTCTTTCTTACCTTTGTATTTTTCTTCCAATGTCACTTTCACAAGCAGGTTTGCTGCATAGGTCGTGTTTGCAATAACTCCCCATGAAGACCCGACCACCACCAGCACAATTATCGCTTTTATGAAAAGAAATCTTTTCACAGTCTTATCACCTGTCTTTCACATTAATGACCTCTATCCTTCCCATAGGATGCCCATACGGTTCCCACCTCTAATCTTCTAAATCTGAATAGAACGCAAAAAAACAGCAAACCCACGATAATCGTGAACTTGCTGTTATTATGTGGTGTCAGATGTCATGCCTTGCCTTGCACTAAATCAGGCATGGCTTAAATGCGCGTAGATATCTGCCAAATTGGTCACATTACGCTTCAGCATTTCCTGAACATACGCCACCCATAGCTTAGCGGTCATCTTCGCATCCTCTAACGCATGGTGTCGCCCTTCAATCGGAATGGATTGAAATGCCAGCAATTCATCTAAACTATAGGTTTGGTGTTGCTGTGGCTCCAGCCATTTAGCGAGCATCATTGTGTCTAGTACACGGTGAGTTAACTGAACTTTAGATGTTTTCCATAACGCAGCATTTAAAAAGGCCTTATCATGAGCGCTAGCATGCGCTACGAGCACTCGCCCACCTACAAAGGACATAAAGTCATGCAGTCCATTCATAAGCGGCGGAGCTTCATCCGTCATTTCCCGGGTAATCCCAGTCAGCTCCGTAATGTGTTTAGGAATCTCTGTCCGTGGATTAACAAGCGTATAAAACTGCTCTTTTTCCATAATCGTATCCCCGACTACCCGAATCGCTCCGAACGACAAAATCTCATCTCCATGCTGTGCCGAAAAACCCGTCGTCTCCAGATCAAAAACTACCGTCTCCAAACGCTCCAGCGGGGTACGCAATACTTCAGAACGCCGTTGTTCCCGCGTTAAGGACCGAATAAACGCCATCTGCTGAGCCGTAGGAGCCCCCATTACAGATGCGATCGCAGACGGTACTCCTCCTCTGCGGAGAGCACTCCAGAAGCCACCTCCCTGCGCTGGTTCCTTCATGACCTTCTCCCTTCCATAAATCGCAACTGCCTTTGCAGCGCACGATGCAGCCGTCGTACTGTCGAAAGAGCCTCGCGCAGCTCATGCCACCCTTTACCTTGCTTCAGCGGCTTGACAGCCAGATAGCCATTGCTGAGAAGCAATCCATCCTTCTCCTTCACTGGAGTAGCCATTCGAAGCTGAAGTGCGATCCGAAAGGCTCGCTCGCAAGCATCGAGTAAAGGTAATGGTGCCGCTTCAAGTGATGCGAGACGCCTGAGCCTTTTCAGGGTAGAAGTTTCCTCTACACCATGTTGCAATGCCAAAAAACGGACGGCGTTCACCAACGGAATGTATAACCCATATTTCACATCAAAATCGCCTGCATGCTCACCGAACCGCTCGGTAACAATTTGACCTAAAATATTAAGTGTCGCTTTATGCCTTACCGTGTTCCTAAGTACCGCTGAAGGTAAATCGGGATGTTTGCGGAACAACTTATAAAAACTTCGCTTCCATTCTGCAGACAATTGCTCATCGCCTACAATATGTCTCATGTCGGACGAGATAATGAGATAACGAATCGGCTCCCAGGCAAAATCTTCGGACCATTTGGATAGCTGTTCTTGCCATCCAGACAATGTTCGGCGCCACAATGGCTCCGAGCACATCACTTTCCCCTCGCATTTGGGATATCCCAAATACTCTAGCATCGCAGACACTCTGCGACCAAACTCGCTGAAATACAATTCTTTGTCAGCAGACACAAGGTCACTGATAATCATACCGTTATCCTGGTCACTCCACAGCGTCGATTCCGAGCGCCCCATGCTTCCGAAGGCTATAAATGCGTAAGGGACGGGAGGAGGCCCAAAGCCATCCTCAACCATCCCTTTTTCGCACATTTGTACAGCTCTGGCCACGATGCGGTCATGCATTTCATTCGCCGTTCGTAACCAGTCAGATAACGGAGCGGAGGCTTGGGAAGCCAGCAGACATTTCTGAGAATCGATCCTGGCCTGCCTTAACGACTCAGGTGTGTCTGCATGATCAATCGCTTCGGCGGAACTCACCCAAGAGGCCATATTTTGCAGTTCCATACTTCCATCTCCTCCGCTCACCCATACTGGCTCTTTATATTTTACATATTAGCTGACAATTCCAGAACGCTTTTCAGCTTCAGTAACTAACTTCATTTGCTCTGGGTAGCCGTACGTACCGTGTTCACTGATATCAAGTCCCATCGTTTCTTCCTCTTCCGTAACGCGAATCCCCATAATTGCTTTCATCGCACCCAGAATAATGAAGGAAATGACGAATACGAATGCCAAAGTGCCAATCAGTCCAAGCAACTGTACTCCTAATTGCGTAAAACCACCACCATAGAACAGGCCCGATTGACCTACACCTGTTATTTTTACAAGCTCAGGAGTAGCGAACAACCCTGTGGATACCGCGCCCCACATCCCTGCAACCCCATGTACGGAGAAAGCATATACCGGGTCATCTACTCTCGCACGCTCAAACCATTGCGCTGTAAAGAAAGTGACGATTCCTGCAACTGCGCCAATGACCAATGCCGCCCAAGGTGCCACAAAGGCACAAGAACCCGTAATGGCAACCAAGGCTGCCAGCACACCATTTAGCATAGCTGGAATATCTGCTTTTCCGTATACCATCCAAGATACGAGCAATGCGAAAACCCCGCCTGCCGCCGCAGCAATATTTGTAGTCAGGGCTACATATCCAAAGAATCCGTCATTCATCGCAGAAACAGCACTACCTGGGTTAAATCCAAACCAGCCAAACCAGAGAATAATAACACCCAAGATAGAGTACACCTGATTATGACCAGGGATAATGTTCGGCTTGCCATCTTTATTAAACTTGCCCAGACGCGGTTTGAGCAGCAGCGTAGCGACGAGTGCCGCCGTAGCACCTGTCAAATGGACTACTGTTGAACCAGCGTAATCCTGCATTCCCAACTTGCCAAGCCAGCCACCGCCCCATACCCAGTGAGCTACAACTGGATAGATCACGATAGAGAACAAAATACCGAAAATAATGTATACACTTAATTTTGCACGCTCTGCCATCCCCCCGCATGCGATCGAAAGAGATACCGCAGCAAAAGCAAAGTGAAACAAAAACATAATCGTAATTGGAACATCCAAACCTGAAAGAGTATCAAACGATGCAGCAGCATCTGTCCCGCTCATGAAGAAACCCGTCAGCCCCATAAATCCGTTACCACCATCATTGCCGAAGCCGAAGCCAAATCCGAGAGCCCAGAAAGACAAAGCCGCAACACCCGTCGTGAGAATCGTTTTACCAGCGACATGACCCGCATTCTTCATTCGTGTTGAGCCTGCCTCCAGCAATGCAAATCCCGCTTGCATGAAAAACACAAGTATAAATGCCAAGAACGTAAAGGCCGTGTTTAGTCCAGCTTGAAGTTGGATATTTGTGGGTCCGTCAGCAGCGAACGCACCTACAGGAAAAGCCAGAACCGTCAGCATGGCCAATAATACAACTAACCACTTTTTTCTCATGAAGACCACTCCCTCGAATGTTAGGTTTCTTTACATTTCGTGAAATTCTTATTGTCATTATAAGCAGAATACATGAAAGTTGACAAGATTTTTTTTATTATGTTAAAAAAATAAGCCTTTAAATCTTTCATGTCATATTTTCTGACTATATAAATAGCTCGTTTGTGTTCATCAAAAGCATAACGTTTGACTGTATGGTTGAGGATCATGTAAAATATCCTTTATAAACTCTCGGTTTAAGATGTTATTATTGAAGATTGAACGAAGAGCGCGAGGTGAAGACAGATGGGGATATGAAGCTATATCGAATTGGTGAACTAGCCAAAGCGGCTGGTGTCAGCGAACGAACGATTGATTATTACACTAAACTCGGTTTGATCACGCCTGAAGAACGATCATTGAAAAATTATCGGCTTTATAATGATGAAACCTTAAACAGGCTTGAAC
The DNA here is from genome assembly GCF_056099025.1 of Paenibacillus sp. TSM33. Taxonomy (NCBI): domain Bacteria; kingdom Bacillati; phylum Bacillota; class Bacilli; order Caryophanales; family Paenibacillaceae; genus Paenibacillus; species Paenibacillus sp. TSM33. The sequence continues at coordinate 1,009,133 of NZ_JBLZXB010000010.1, read as the reverse complement.
GTATTAACCAAATGAAACAAGAGAAGTATAGCCTCGAGGAAATCAGACAGACACTGATTAAATGGAACTCCGTTGCAGGAGAAGAGCACGTTACTGACAAACTAACGAGTCTAGAAATGCACATGCAGCGTCTAGAGCGTGAAGTCAATGAACTACAACCTCTTCTCGGACAGCTCAAGCCCGTCCAAGCTCGCAAGCTGCTTACCGGTCTTTTGCCACAAAGCGCTGCTTGTATTGAGGCTTTGAAGTATCTGTTGGAGCATAGTTCTATGATGTAGATACCCGAGCTAGTAGTATGAATAATAATGGAGGGTTGCTTTATGATGGGTATGTATATATTGATTATTCTTGCGTTCGGATTATCCTTATGGGCGCAATTTCGTGTAAAAGGTACGTTTAACAAATGGTCTGATGTTCCAAACGAAAATGGACTGACTGGTTATGATGCAGCTCGGCACATGCTGGATCGTAATGGCTTGCACGATGTGCCTATTGAGCCAGTACCTGGCGCGCTATCTGACCATTATGATCCGATACAACGAGTGGTGCGCTTGTCTGAGCCCGTTTATTACGAAAAATCCATTTCTGCGGTTGCTGTGGCTTGCCATGAAGTCGGTCATGCCATCCAACATAAAGAGCATTATCCTATGCTGGCACTTCGCCACCGGATCTTTCCAATCGTAAACTTTGCTTCCGGGATTGCACCGTTTCTGCTGATTGCCGGTTTCTTATTTAGCTTTACGAACCTGATCGGTTTGGGTATTATCTTCTTCTCGGCTACTGTTGCTTTTCAATTAATTACATTGCCAGTTGAGTTTAATGCTTCTAATCGCGCACGGGAAATCATGGTTTCTGAAGGATTTATCCGTAGTGATGAAGAACGTGGTGTAGCTAAAGTTCTGAATGCTGCTGCATTGACTTATGTGGCCGCAGCACTCGTTTCCTTGCTGGAACTGATCCGCCTAATCGGCATCTTTAACAGCCGGGATTAATCACTTGTATTGCAAAAAGGTTGTTCCTCCGCCAATGACGGTAGAGGAACAACCTTTTTTTCTTGATCTCAAACCCATACACTATACTTAATGCCCTCAATCTGCTTTTGCCTTTTTGTTCGATGTAGCAGCATTACCTTGAAGGCCAAAATATTGCAATAGAAAAGTTCGGAACGATTTGGCGACTAATGGAAGTTTATCATCTCTGCGATGAATCAAGCCAATTGTTCGCGTCACCTCTGGATCAACTATCGACACCCTCGCAGGTTGAAGCGGGTTAGTCTGAAACAGTGCCATTTCAGGCAAAAGACTAACTCCCATCCCCGCAGCTACCAAACCGCGAATCGTATCTGTCTCTTCGCCCTCAAAAGCAATATCCGGCGTAAATCCAGCCTCCAGACAGGCCTGCCAAACAATCGGGCGTAACGAATACCCATCTCTGAACAAGATGAATTTTTCCCCCTTAAGCTGGCTCAATGTGATGTGTTCGGCTGAAGCTAAAGGATGATTAGGTGGGAGAACCGCAAATAGCTCCTCGGTTAATACCACGTCCCCCTCGACATGATCATGTCGATCTGGAAAAGGAGATACAAAAGCCAAATCTACCTCACCCGCTAACACATCACGAATTAAACTCGGGTACATCCCTTGTTTAAATCTGAATTTAACATTGGGATACCTTTTACGGAATTCAGCTACCACCGTAGGAATAAGATGAATTCCCAAACTGTGCGGAAAACCGATACGGATTTCGCCCCCCTCAGGGTCCAAAAACTCATGCACTTCCAAAACAGCCCGCTCCAGATCTTTTATGATCGTTTCCACTCGTTTGCAAAATAGCTGTCCCACTGGCGTAAGCTGCAGATTGCGACCCTTTTGCATAAAAAGATTAACTCCCAGCTCCTCTTCAAGCTGATGAATTTGCCGACTTACCGCAGATTGCGCCACATGTAGCTCCTCGGCCGCCTGAGTGACGTGTTCTTTTTGCGCTACTTTCATGAAGTATTGCAACTGTCGTAATTCCACTCCGATATTCGCTCCAATCTGTTTTTCAACATACGAAAGAAGATGTCCATCGAACATCATCCTCTTTCTTGCCCTGATAACTTACGATAAAGCTGTCTTTAGTGACGTTTGCGCTGGCCAGTCAATCTAATCAACAATCCATAAAAGAAAAACCCACTGAGCAATCCCCCAAAGTGAGCGGTCCAGTTAATGTTCGCTACAGCAAAAGAAAATAGAATACCAAACCCAAGCAGCGTGTACAGCGTTTTGCGCGAAGCATCATCCATCAAGGAACGTTGGAACAAGGCAACGTACAGAAACGCCCCATAGATGCCATAAATCGCTCCTGAGGCTCCTACAGAGACTGTTGTTTCCGCCAGCATGTTGTAATGTGCAATGGACAGTATATTCCCTACAATGCCCGTGACCAGATACAATAACACATATCGTAAGGACCCGAGCAAACGCTCCAGTGGAGGAGCGAATACAAGTATTGCAAAGGAATTAAACAAAAGATGATCAAACCCTGCATGTAAAAACATAGCTGACACATACCGCCACAGCTGGTCAGTGAAGGGCGCCTCATTAATCAAAGCCCCATACCGGATCAGCGTCAAGCTATTTTCCGATCCACCTTGCACGGTCAGTACAATGAACATCACAATATTGATAAGCAAAATCAGACAGGTTACCGGGTAAAACCGCAAATAACTTTTCCAGTTCTCATAACGTAAAAAAATCAAGGCAATCCTTCCTTCATGGGGTGTCTCCACCTTATTCAAATTGGACAATGTCTTTTATAAAAGATTATAATAGATTTCGGCAACGATAACCAATGCCAAAAACCAAAGGAGGCTATTACATATGGCACAAGAACGTACAGGAGTTGCTACTTTTAAAGGCAATCCTTTGACTCTCATAGGTCCTGAACTGAAAATTGGAGATCAGGCGCCTGATTTCAAATTACAGAAAGACTTATTGGAAGCAGCTACGCTTCAAGACTTTGCAGGCAAAGTCAAACTGATTAGCGTTGTCCCTTCTCTAGATACAGGCGTGTGCGATGCACAGACTCGACGTTTCAACCAGGAAGCAGACTCCCTGGGGGATCAAGTTGTGGTACTAACTGTCAGCGTGGATCTGCCTTTCGCTCAAGCACGTTGGTGCGGTGCGGCTGGTATCGATCGCGTATTGACACTGTCCGACTACAAAGATCATTCCTTTGGCGAAGCTTATGGTGTATTCATTAAGGAATTCCATTTGGATCATAGAGCTATTTTTGTCATTGACCAAAATGACAAAATCGCTTACGTAGAATACTTGAGCGAAATGGCCGAGCATCCTGACTATGATCAAGCGATTGCAGCCGTAAAAAAACTCGTCTAAATCAGGACCGAATATTAAAAAAGCGAGTGAAGGATTGCCTTCCTCGCTTTTTTTGATGTTTGTATACCACATCACTGCTCCCACAACCTGCTATTACTGTACGACCTTATAAGCAGACAGCTTATTGTCGATCATAGCGAACAGTTGCAAAATAATGCGGTAATTCGCACCCAAGTCCCCTAACGATCCGCGTGAAGCAGAATAAATATCCACCGCACTTCGAACTGGCGAGACAGATAAAATCGAAACGGTAATGTCGACGGTTCTGCCGAAGGCCGTTCGCTTCTCCAACGTAATCTCACCTACGGATGCTACCTCATGGAGTACCTTATAGCCAGGAATCTTTTTCAGGATAGATGATACTTCTTCCCAAGCCTTGTCTCTCGATAAGTTATAATAGCGTGTCTTCATTTGGGGGTCCTTGACCCGGTCGCTTGTACCTTCTTGGCTGCGCACAATCCCTACCAGAGTCCTCTTCAACGACAAGACATTTCCTCCTTCACGATAATCGCTACCTAACATACGACACATCGGCTTCCTCTGCTGCAAGCGCTTTATATAACACGATAAACAACCGAAAATGAGTCCGATCATGCCTGTGGTATACGACCTTAGTACCTCATGTCTTAGTTTAACATTGTTGCATACAAAAAACACCCTGTTTCTGCATAAGCAGTATCAGAGTGTGCTCGTTACATTATGGAGTACCCGCCGATGCCGTCCGACCATAGCGTCTTCTGAACCTGCTTTAGCAGGTGGGTGACCGCAGAATAAACTTTTGAAGTCCCCTTGTCAGCAATTGACAGGGCTTTTCAGCTATTCATTCGTATAGATCTCCCTAGACATTGTCATTGGTTCAAAACAACAAATGACCGTAACGTGCATCGCAGGATGTGACCTTATTATAGCGCTTCTCACTTAGAAAGTAAATGCTAGGAGAAATATGTTTTATTTTTAGAGGTTATTACTTTTCTTGTCTTCAATGGTTGTCTTTTCCTCGTCTTTCTGTTTCATCTTCTCCATTTGATCCTGCATTTTGAGGAAGGTTCCGTAAAAATTAAAAAAAGCGAACCATGCAACTACACTGCCGATGAAGAATAAGAAAAGCACGGGATATTTAACTCCAATGTATATCACAACGGCGCTGCCGAGCATGGTAGAAAATACACGGAAGGGTCGAATCAGCGTCAATAAAACCGCATTTTTAATAATTTGTCCGGTAGACATATGATAATGAGCTACCATCGAAAAGAAGTTAAACATAGACACAAGCAAAATAATAATGAGGATCAGCATGATAACGCCCACGATTTGCAAGTTGCTGAGCTGTGTCATATATACAGTGTAATCCACATACATGACGACAAACAATAGCGTGTAAAAGATACCCCCAATCAGACTCTGCTTATAGTTCTCTTTATATCCTTTAAAGAAGGTACGAAACACACCTGTATCGGTATCGCCCATCACCCATTTGCGAACCACTGTGAACAAAGCTGATGTTGCTGGAAATAAAGTAAGCGGTGCCAAAATAGCCATCGCCCAGTTCATTTGTAACGATTCATTCGCCAGATTCTGATTCATAACCAGTAATTTCAGTATGAGACAGAATACAAAAGGCGATGAACATAACACCCACAACAAATTGCTAGCCGCCAGCCGGGTAATCCATTCGGTAAGGCGGTAAATCCCCCCCATAGCTCCTTTAAATTCCAATGTTAGTCTCTCCCTCCGCAAGCCTTGGCAGTTCCAAGACTTATGTTGCTATGCCTGTTAATTCCGGCTCTTGACTCTATCATACCGTATTTCAGCCCTAAAGCGCCAGTGAAATCCATACGAGGTCCGTTAAAGCAGATCCCTTAAACTTCATACATACTGATCTCAAAAAAAAGTCGAAGCTAACATCAGCTTCGACTTTTTATTCATTCATTTCTTATTATTCGGAAGAGGAATCTTCACGTCTTGCAGGACGGCGAGTTTCACCATTGCTGCTTGGGCGTGGTTTGCGATCTCCACTATAGCGGCTTCCGGAATCACGGTTGTAGCCACCGCCTTCTTTGCCACGGTTGTAACCGCCGTATCCACCTTTACTGCCGCTGCCGCCACGGTTGGAATTGTAACCACCGTTGCTGCGTCCACTATAGTTGGAAGGCTTGCGTCCGCCAGAACGCACGTCTGGTTTACGACGTTTTGCACGAATCGGATCTTCCGGAGTCAGCTCAATAGATGCCTCTCTCTTCTCTCCAGTCATCAGCTTCAGAGCTGCGGAGAGGAGTTGTACAGAATCATATTGCTCCAGCATTTGAATAGCCAAACCTTTGTACTCGTTCAGCTCACCTTTTTCCACAACCTCCAGAAGGCGTTCTGCGATGATACGTTGTTTGCCTTCCAGAGCTTCTGCCAATGTTGGGAGAGGCTTACGTGGAATGCGGTGACGTGTTACACGCTCAATGAAATGCAAATGGTCAATTTCACGAGGCGTTACGAATGACCATGCTTCCCCTTCTTTACCCGCACGTCCAGTACGTCCGATACGGTGAACATAGCTCTCTGGATCTTGCGGAAGGTCAAAGTTCACAACGTGAGTTACGCCGGAAACGTCCAAACCACGGGCAGCAACGTCAGTCGCTACGAGTACGTCAATACTTCCGTCACGGAATTTACGCATAACAGCATCACGCTGGTTTTGGGACAAGTCACCATGCAAACCATCTGCGGAATAACCACGTTTTTGCAGAGCTTCAGCCAGCTCGTCTACCCGGCGCTTAGTGCGACCGAATACGATAGCAAGTTCTGGAGATTCCATGTCGATCAAACGGCTTAATGCTTCGAATTTTTGACGCTCAGGAACTTCAATATAGGCCTGATCAATCAGCGGAGCGCTAACTTGTTTAGGAATAACGGATACATGCTCAGGATCTTTAAGAAATTGCTCAGCCAATCTTTTAATGTTAGGAGGCATTGTAGCCGAGAACAGCATCGTTTGACGCTCGTCCGGAACCTGCTTCAGAATGGACTGAATATCTTCCATGAAGCCCATATCCAGCATTTCATCTGCTTCATCCAAAACAACGGTGTTTACGTCTTCCAGCTTAATGGTTTTACGATTAATGTGATCGAGCAAACGTCCTGGTGTACCAATAATAATTTGAGGTTTCTTTTTCAAAGCGCGAATCTGGCGTACGATATCTTGTCCACCATAAATCGGCAAAGTGCGAAGACCTTTAAAGCGGGAGAGTTTTTCGATTTCTTCAGCCACCTGAATAGCAAGCTCACGTGTTGGAGCCATAATCAGGGCTCTGATTTTTTCATCGTTTTTAGAAATTTTATTGATCATCGGAATACCAAACGCAGCGGTTTTACCCGTACCTGTTTGGGCTTGACCAATCATGTCTTTCCCTTGCAATGCAATCGGGATGGATTTGGATTGAATAGGTGTTGCTTCTTCGAACCCCAGCTCCGTAATCGCCTGAATTACCTTCGGTTCAAGATCAAATTCTGCAAATGTCGTCAAATTTATTCAAACTCCTTCATAATGGTGGATGTGGTGGACAATCCACAATGTTGTCTGTATTCTTAAGTAGCGATATTATTGTATAAGTTTTCCCCAATACAGTGACAGTTTATTTAACTCTATAACTGCATCTTTTTGTAATGAATTCGGGGAACCCTATCCGATACATCTTAAACGAATTTACCCTTTTTAAAACAGTTTAAATTTTAAGTGTTTCTCTGGACATAGGTCCCTACTCAAGAATATCCACATCGCATTATAGCACAGAACAATTCATGAATACCAGTAAGTTGCTTTCTGTATAATTAAAATGAGGTGAAAAAAAGTTGTTAAAAATAGTGTTAAACTGCTTAACTGTTATTCTGGGAGCCGCTGCCATAGCATGCGGTTTTAATCTGTTTCTCGTCCCACATCACTTGCTGAGCGGGGGAGTAGCCGGACTTTCCATGCTAATTGGCTATTTCACAAAATTTGATATCAGCACCATGTATTTTATCATCAATATCCCGATGCTTATTGCAGGCTGGTTTATTTTAGGCAAGCGTTTTATTAGTCTGAGCATTCTATCGGTTATCGTTACCACGTGGATTTTGGCCTGGGTACCCGTACATTCTGTTGTGTCTGATCCCCTGTTGGCCTCTGTCTTTGGAGGGGTCATGGTAGGCATTGGAGTGGGAATTTCCTTTCGGGTAGGAGGGTCTACAGGCGGTTTTGACATTATCGGTTCCATCGTCACCACTTATCGGGACTTCCCCGTCGGAACTGTACTTGTAGGCATGAATGGACTGGTCATTCTCGCAGCGGGATATTTGAACGATGATTGGAATATTGCACTGGCTTCCATGTTATCCATTTTTGTGACTGGTAAAGTGTTGGATCAAATCTATGTAAGTCATACGAAGATCACCGTCTACATCATTACAGAGCACACTGACAAGCTACTCAGCCGAATGTTGACCACGCCACGAGGTGTCAGCAAAATAAAAATTGAAGGTGCATTTTCACATACCGAAAAGGACATGCTGATGACTGTTACGACACGCTACGAGCTTGTTGAATTAAAACGTATTATTAGGGAAGTAGACCCTTCTGCTTTTGTCAATATTGTGGAAACGGTTGGAGTAATGGGTTCATTCCGCCGAAGATAAGCACAAACCCAAGTGTCAAAATACTTTTTTTGTGGTACACTATACGTGCGCTGTTCCCATAGTATATAAAGACCAGCTTTACCTGCTATTTCACAGGCACTTTGCTTTTCCGAATCGTATTGAATGATTCTTTTGGAATGATTCCGAGCAGGAAAGGGTGATTTTTGTGGAAATGGAAACGGTAAAACTGTCCGACATTGTCTTAAGATGGTACCCGGAAATGCTCCCTTCTCTCAAAAAGAATGAGCTAAACTCGATGATTGTGCTTCGAGACGGGTTGTCCATACTCAAGCCAACGGATGCGCTTGAAATTATTCAGTACAGTATTTGTGAGCACCAAGACAATAACTATCTTCAATAAATCTTTTTGCCAAATGCCGCTTCTTCCGGTTGCATCCACAACCGTGAAGAGAGCGGCATTAATTATGCCTATTTACGGATTCATCGATCGATAGTTAGGTTAATCATGTAAGACTATGCCTGATGATGCCAGTATTGGTTACAAGCGTGTTGTTTTTTCAATCCATGACTTTACGTATAATCAGGTAAGCGCCATACATAAGGGAGAGAGTTAGGAAATGAATATGATTTGGGCAATTATGCTATTAGCAATGGGAATAGGCGGAAATGGGAACCCGTCAGCCACCGCTCCAAATGTAAAAGATACGGTGGCAACGACAATTAGCAGTGCCATGATCCAGGCACAACACAGTAATACAAAGGTAGATGCCTCCAATCCGCCGGTTAAAATTGACCCACAGCCGACCGCGCCAGCTATTAAGGGCATCTATGTCACAGCCTATAGTGCAGGCGGTTCACGTATGACCCAGCTACTCGAATTGCTGGACAAGACAGAGCTCAATTCCATGGTTATCGATATTAAAGACGATGCAGGTTACATTACTTATCCAACGACCAACCCCGAGCTTCTGAAATTGGGCAAGCCACAAAAATTCATTCAGGATATTTCCGGCTTGATGGACCGTTTGAAAAAACATAATGTTTATCCGATTGCCCGTATTGTTGTATTTAAAGATACGGTACTGGCCAACAAAAATCCTGAGATGTCCTTCCGCAATGCTGACGGCTCTGTTTGGAAAAACGGCAAGGGAGATGGGTTCGTCAATCCCTATAATAAAGAAGTATGGGATTATAATATCGCCATTGCTAAGGAAGCAGCAAAACTCGGTTTTAAGGAAATCCAATTTGACTATGTACGTTTTCCTGAGGGCTTTGAAAAAAGAGCAGACAAACTGAAATATACCAAATCCGATCAGTCCCGCTCGGATACAGTCGCTGAATTCGTACAGTATGCCCGCAAAGAGCTTGCTCCATTAGGTGTGAGGGTATCGGTAGATATTTTCGGATATGCCGCATCCGTTCCTGCTGCCGAGGGTATCGGACAGGATTTCACTAAAATCTCTGAAAACGTGGATGTCATTTCACCGATGGTTTATCCAAGTCACTACACAACAGGCTGGTTCGGTGTAAAGGACCCAGATAAAAACCCCTACCAGACGATCAAAGGCTCCATGGTCGATACACACAAAAAACTGGATCCTACAGGCAAGCTAAAGCCAATTATTCGTCCATGGATTCAGGATTTTACCGCAAGTTGGTTGGGAAGCGGGCATTATGCCAAATATGGGAAAACACAAGTCGAGGATCAAATTCGCGCGCTTAAGGACATGAAGGTGGACGAATATTTACTCTGGAATGCCACTAACCGCTATACAAGCGGAGTAACCTACAAATAACTATCCCTCTGAACTTCTCTTTATTTTATATGAATGTTAGAACTTATATCTTTATATCGAAGACTGCCCCGTTGTTTGACGAACGGATGCAGTCTTTTTTATTACTGTTCAATTGTTACAGTATCCCTTACAATAAAATTTACATGTTATGATATATACAAATAATCAAACCCTAGTAAATGAGGATAACAAAAATGCAATTGACTCTAACCATGGGACAGAAATGGAAGCAGCTTTTTTACATTTTGCTCCCTATTCTGATTACCCAGCTTGCACTATCTGCCATGACTTTTTTTGATACGAATATGTCGGGACACTTTTCCCCTGCCGATCTGGCCGGAGTAGCTATCGGAGTAAGCCTATGGGTTCCTGTACAAACAGGCCTTAATGGCATACTTATGGCTATTACCCCCATTGTATCCCAATTGGTGGGTGCACAGCGCAAAGATAAAGTCTCCTACTATGTCATTCAGGCTCTTTGGCTGTCTCTCGCCCTATCCATCGTCGTTTTAATTGCTGGCACCATTTTGGTAAAGCCTATTTTAAACGGTATGAATCTGGAATTGAGAGTTCATAATGTGGCTCTGTACTATCTTTGTGCGATGGCCTTCGGTGTTGTCCCTCTATTTGCCTATACTGTGCTTCGAAGCTTTATGGATGCACTGGGACAAACCCGTTTTACGATGTTCATTACGCTCATGTCATTGCCCATCAATGTTTTATTGAACTATCTACTTATTTATGGTAACTGGGGTTTCCCCCGTTTGGGGGGTGTAGGCTCCGGGGTAGCAACGGCTACCACCTACTGGATTATTATGCTGGTCGCTGGTATTACTGCACATCGGGGAAAAATATTTGCTGAATACCGAATCTTCAGCAAAATATACGGGATTGCAGCCAGTGCTTTAAAAGAGCTTATCAAGATCGGGGTACCTATTGGATTTGCTATATTTTTTGAGACTGCCGTCTTTTCGGCTGTCACGCTCTTCATGAGCAGCTATAACACAGCTACCATAGCCGCTCATCAGGCAGCCATGAACTTTGCATCTACGCTGTATATGATTCCACTCAGTATTTGCATGGCACTTACGATTCTGGTCGGTTTTGAAACCGGAGCTGCTCGTCCACGAGATGCCAAAACTTATAGCGTAATGGGCATTAGCAGCGCTGTAGGTCTATCATTGATTACAGCTATTGTATTGCTCATTTGGGGTGAACAGGTCGCTCGGCTTTACTCTACCGACCCGCAGGTCATTCAATTGGCCCAGCACTTTTTAATCTATGCGATTTTCTTTCAGATCTCTGATGCTGTCGCTACACCGACACAAGGAGCGCTACGTGGGTATAAAGATGTCAATCCGGCCTTTTTACTCACTTTCCTGTCCTATTGGGTGATCGGGCTTCCTGTAGGGTATATACTCGCACGCTGGACCACATGGGGGCCTTATGGCTACTGGATTGGCTTGATTACAGGTCTGGCCGTAGGCGCTATTTTACTTCTTTGGCGCTTGGTGAGAGTGCAACATCGTTTTGCTGAACAAAAAAAACACGCAAAGGCTGTTTAGTCTTTGCGTGTCTCGATTACATATGCTACACCTGCAGTTATTCGTTTTTTCTCTACGATAGCCACCTCTTTTAACTCGGGGGGATATAAAAAGTGTCTCTCCACATGTTGATCCATTTCCTCAAATGCCTGTTGTTCATTCTCAGCAGCAAGAATGACGGTCAAAGCTCCTTCCGAACTGTCTACTTCCATTTTAAATAAATACATATTTGATTACCTCCTGGCCCTATTCAAAGCTAAAAAAATAGCGGATGACTCAGGTCATCCGCATAATTTAAATCTTTCCCCATTTCAGAACCAATCTTACTAAACGTAAAGGTTCTTATTATTGGGACAAGCGCAAAGCCAACTCATAAAGCTCCATGTTGAAATCTTTTTTGGTGCTTACAACCTTGCCAATATCTGTAGCTACCAGCTTACCGTCGATCGTACCGCAAGCTTTGTCAGATACACCCTCAATCAATTGACGAACAGCGAAGTCACCCAAACGGCTTGCCAGGTTGCGGTCAAATGCGGTTGGTGTACCTCCACGTTGAATATGTCCAAGCACAGTAACACGAGGTTCATAATCCGGACAGTTTTCTTGGATTACTTTTGCTACTGTTTCGCCTTTGCCTACACCCTCAGCAACGATAATGATACTGTGGCGTTTGCCATGTTTGAAGTTTTGCTTCATTCGATCGGATACTTCATTCAGGTCAAATTCTACCTCAGGTACCAAGATCGTTTCTGCACCGGAAGCCAGACCCGCATGGAGAGCAATATCGCCACAGTGGCGTCCCATAACTTCCACGATGGAAGAACGTTCATGGGAAGACATCGTATCACGCAGCTTGTTGATTGCGTCCACTACAATACTAACCGCCGTATCAAAACCAATAGTGTAGTCTGTGAAGGAAATATCATTGTCAATTGTTCCTGGAAGACACATAGTTTTGATGCCTTGCTTGGTCAGCTTGTTAGCTCCTTGGTAAGAACCATCGCCACCGATGACGACTACGCCGTCAATTCCACGATTACGCAAAATTTCAGCGCCACGCTTCTGACCTTCTTCAGTTGTAAACTCCAGGCATCTTGCAGATTGAAGTACAGTACCCCCACGTTGGATAATATCTCCGACGCTTCTCAGGTCCATTGGAAAAATATCATCGTTCAAAAGGCCTTGATATCCACGTTGAATCCCGAATACTTCCAATCCAAAATACAAGCCACTGCGCACAACGGCGCGAACTGCCGCGTTCATCCCTTGTGAATCTCCACCACTTGTTAGTACTGCAATTTTCTTAACTGCTGTCATGATTTATGACCTCCTCAAAATAATCATATAAGCCTTCTTATCCATCGACTGTTTAATAGGAAAAACAAACGCATGAGCGGACTATTTTTCATTAAACGTCTCGAAACAGCGCGAACATCCTGCTGCTCACTAACTTTGGGGTCGGATAAATATAAAGCCAGCAATCCCTCGATAATCATCCGGTGAAAGGAGCTGGCAGGGACATCTGCAATATCAGCCCGCGCCCGATTCACAACGTAGGCGATCCGGTCCAGCATCATGTCGGTATCTTCATAGTAATTGCAAAAGTTAAGATCTCCGCCCTTCCGGTCTTCGTCTTGATCGATTAGATAATCCAGCAAAATATGAAGACTGCACACATGTGGAAAATACGATGCATGTATTGAGGCAGCCCCCGCATCTGTGAGATGCTGGTCGCTGGCAGCAAGAAACAGCATAAAGACCCCTAGGGTTGAGCCAGTAGCCGCAGCAAACTCGTTCCAGCGCAACTCGGGTGTACGGTCTTTATGAATCGACCACCAGTCCAAAAGCGCTTGTTCCCGCAGCTCGGGTTTAATATGCTTGTATACTTGCAAATCCGTGTATAATCGCGCCAAATCCTGAACGTAAGGCATTGCCGCCTCATAGCCCGGAAGCCTGCTTATACAAGACTGACAGGTTGTCACCAGCCCGGTCAAATAACCGCCATCCTCCTGCTCACGACGCAACTCATAATAATTCACTGGCCTAGCCGTCGGATTAACCGCATCCAGCATAGACTGATGCAGCAACCTGAAATCATCCGGGTCCATAGACGTACTGCGATCACACAGGTTGTCCAAATAATCGCTAATCGTCTGGTACGCCACAATCAGCGGAATTAGCGTCTGCCGGTCAGACATATTGGCTGCAGCATAAACCGCTCCCCCTACGCAGTGAAACGTCTTCTCTGCTATGCTCGCAAGCGCTTGGCCTCTCAGCTCAGGGTCCGGAATTTGTTCGGCCTTGCTCTTCCAGTTACTCAATTCTTGTTTCGTTTCAGGGAGAATGTGCTTGTACATTCGGCTCATTAGACCTATGGGGCCTCTCGGTACTTGATAACGTCCTTGCTCAACATAACTCAAATGACGGTGCCTCCACATTGTTGTCTACGTAATTATACCTATCCAAACCATATCCATTATAATATGATCGACCTTTTAGCACAAATGAACAACCTCACTTTTTTCTTTACTATTCAAGAAAAATGAGCTCTTCTCACTAAAACGCTTTGTACCCGTGCCACTGAATTAGCCAAAAATAGGAGTGAAACAAGATCCACCTTTATAAAACTTTAATCGTAAATAGTAGAAATGTCCTATCTAGCCCTTGTCCTCGGCCAGCTTCATGCCTTGGTTTCCCTCTCCCATGCTAGCCTGCTTCCATTTTCCGAAAGCGTAATAGATAATAACTGCTACGGCGGAGATCGTAAAACCAATAGGAAAGCTCCACCATACAGCATCTAGACCATACTCATCGACAAATGCATAGGCCAAAGGTATACGAATGCCCCATAATGAGATAATGGTAATGAACAGCGGTACCATTACAGAGCCCGTAGATCGAACAACGCCTGTAATGACATTGGTAATACCAAATATAACAAAAGACCACAAGGTGATCAGATTAATCTGCATCCCCAGTTCCAATGCCCCTCCCGTAGAAGGAAGAAACATCAGTAAGGCTTGACGGTTAAATACGTAAATGAATATTACGGCCCCACCAGTCAATACAAAATTATACACAATCCCAATCCAGGTTGTCCTTCGCACTCGATCCCAGCGTCCGGCTCCGATATTTTGAGCGGCGAAGGAAGATACGGCTGCACCTAGTGCCATGGCCGGCATCTGCACATAACTGGACAAATTGTTGGCTGCTGTATAGGCTGCCGCTGCGACTGTCCCGTAGCCGTTGATCAGGTTCATTAAAGCAATCGCACTGGTGGAGACAGCAATCATTTGCAGTCCCATCGGGACTCCTTTACGAATAAGGGTCCAAATAATCTTCCAATCAAATCGAAGTAAGCGAAGCTCTGAAGATGTAATGCGCAGAAAATATTTTACACGATATAAGTAAATGAGAATCAACACAAAGCTGATCCCTTGAGCAATCAGGGTAGCTGTGGCGGAGCCTCCGATGCCCATAGCAGGGATCGGCCCCCATCCGAATATGAGCAGTGGGTTGAGTAAAACATCCAGTACGACGGAAACGAGCAGAAAATAAAATGGTGTTTTGGAATCTCCAGCCCCTCTCATTACGGTCATGATGTAGTTATAGCCGTACAAAAAGGGCATACCCGCGAAAATAATTCGCGTATAGGTGATCGCCATATCGATTGATTCGGCAGGCGTATTGAGCACATGAAGAATCCAAGGTGAGCCCAAAAATCCAATAATACCTATAGCAAAAGCGAGCACCAGGAAAAAGACAGCGCTTGTACCTACTACACGCTTTGTTTCTGCTATGTCACCCGCTCCGATATGTTGTCCGATCAGAATAGTGGCCGCCATGGTGACCCCAAAAATCGAGCTGATCAGAAAGAACATTATAAGATTTCCGTTCGAAGCGGCAGTCAACGCAGCTTCTCCCAGAAACTTCCCAACCCAGATTGAATTGATTGTTCCATTCAAGGATTGCAGAATGTTTCCGAACAGCATCGGCAAAGAGAACATAAACAGTGTTTTGGCAATGGGACCTTCAATCAGGGAAGGATTACGACTAGCCTCTGCTGCACTCATTTTCTCAACTCCCTCAACTTAAAATAACTCACGCTTAGTTTTATTACGTATAATACCCTATTCCGGCTCAACCTTCTCATATCATAGACGTTTTACGCAAAAAAGCGCAGTTCCCTTAAATGTAAGGAACTGCGCTCTCAATTCATTGTTTAACCGTAATATATAAGACATCCGTAAAAACGGAACATTTCTTACAATTCAGTTACACTTACAGTTTGATTACGTTAGCTGCTTGTGGTCCACGGTTGCCTTCAGTAATTTCGAATTCAACATCTTGACCTTCTTCCAAAGTTTTGAAACCGTCGCCTTGGATTGCGGAGAAATGTACAAATACATCCTCGCCACCATCCACTTGGATGAAGCCATAACCTTTTTCTGCGTTAAACCATTTAACTGTACCTTTCAAGTGAACAACCTCCTAAAAATACCGCCATCTATGGCGAATATCCATATTATACTTCATGCTTTTTCACATTGCAATTGGTGTTTTTCCGGGTTTTACGGTCTGGAATGATTTGCTTTTGCGGCAGAAACTGCGGTATCATGAACCAAAACATCTATAAAATCGGAGACATGCATATGATGAAAAAACACGAAATATACAAAAAAGACAAGTGGAATATGATGACTGTCGAGGTGCAGGGCCGTTACATCGTTCTGCGGGAAATATCTGATGATTGGGGCGAGGAAGCTCACACGTTTTTGAGCCGTCCGGCGCTGATGCATTGGGCTGAAAATCGTTTTCCCAAGCAGTCCTTTCAAGATAATGAGGAAGAGTGGCAGCGGATCATGAACGCTTTCAAACAGGTGTAGCCTATTCATGGTGTCCAACAGCTATCTCATCTTCATTATTCTGGCCTTCACGCTGGGCGGAGTGCTGATCATGAAGCGTGAAACGATACCGACTCCTCTCAAAAAGTGGATGGCCCTCACTGCCGTAATCATGATTTGCCTTGCCTTTTATCTTATTGTATACAGCTTATTAAATATAGGTTCCAACCCACAGTAAGGAAAATTATACTTTCAGGGGCAAAAGGTCATACTATGGCATAACAAGCCATGGTATAAGGAGGATATGCCGTTACATGCATCCTGTAAAACCTCTTGCCCTGCTGCTTACGGTAAGCGTGGCGGTTTCTTCGTTTTGGCATCCGTCCCTTACCCCCGCAGCCCTACCCCACATTACGTTCGATCAGAGGAGGCTCTCCATGAGTGAAATTGTAAAACGCGCTGATGCGCCAGTGGAAAATACATGGAAACTGGAAGACCTATTCCCCAACCGCAAGGCATGGGATCAAGAATATGAAGAAGTCAAACAATTGGCCAAAAAGGCTGCTCAATTTCAAGGCAAGCTCAATTCGGCCGAAGCGATTGGCAACTGTTTCAAACTCGAAGATGAACTGTCGCTTAAAACCGAGCGTGTATATGTGTATGCCCATCTCCATCATGATGAAGATACGGCTGAACCTACATATCAGGGTCTTTCGCAAAAAGCTAAAAAACTAGGCGTGGAAGTCAGCGAGTCTCTTTCATTCGTGACACCTGAAATTTTGGCGCTGCCCGATCATCAGCTTGATGCCTTCATTGAAGATCCGAAGCTTTCGGATTATAAGTTTACACTGCAAGAAATGAAACGGGAAAAAGCACATATTTTAGGCAAAACAGAAGAAGCACTGCTCGCTCAAGTTGGCAATCTGGCCCAAGCCCCGCAAACAATTTTCGGGATGCTTAACAATGCGGATCTGAAGTTTCCGAAAATCAAGGATGAGCATGGCAAAGAGGTCGAGCTGACACATGGCAGCTACATTCAATTTCTCGAAAGTCCACACCGCGAAGTACGTGAACGTGCTTTTAAAGCGGTATATGACACATATGCCAAAAATAAAAATACGATTGCTTCTACATTGAGTGCCAATGTGAACAAAAATATTTTTTATTCTCGTGTACGCAAATACCCTTCCGTACTAGAAATGTCACTATACGGTGATAATATTCCGAAGGAAGTGTATACGAATCTTATTGATACGATTCATGAAAGCTTGCCCCTGCTTCACCGTTATATTAAGCTGCGTAAAAAGCTCTTAGGTGTGGATGAGCTTCATATGTATGATTTATTCGCTCCGCTTGTGGACGAATACAAGATGGACATTACGTATGAGGACGCCAAAAAGCAAACCAAAGAAGGCCTTAAGCCTCTGGGCGAAGACTATCTGGCTTCATTGCAAAAAGGCTATGATGAGCGCTGGATTGACGTTTACGAAAATGAAAATAAGCGTACAGGCGCCTATAGCTGGGGAGCTTATGGCACCCACCCTTATGTGCTCCTGAACCATAAAGATAACCTGAACAGCATGTTCACGCTTGCGCACGAAATGGGGCATGCGCTGCATTCGTACTATTCAGACAACGCATTGAAGTACCGGGATGCACAGTACACCATTTTCCTGGCTGAAGTGGCTTCCACTACTAATGAAGCCTTGCTGATGGATTATTTGCTGAACAAGTCTACCGATCCAAAAGAGAAAATGTACCTTCTCACCTACTATGCGGACCAATTCCGTACAACAGTATTCCGTCAAACGATGTTTGCGGAATTTGAGAAGATTGTACATGAGCGTGCTGAAGAGGGAGAATCCCTTACACCGCAACTTTTGTCGGAGATTTACTATGATTTGAATGTGAAATATCACGGACCTGGCATGAAGGTAGACAAAGACATAGAAATGGAATGGGCACGAATCCCTCATTTCTATAACAGCTTCTATGTCTACAAATATGCTACCGGCTTCTCGGCAGCAACCAGTTTTTCCAAACAGATTCTAGAAGAAGGCCAGCCAGCCGTTGACCGTTACTTAGGCTTCCTAAAGAGCGGTGGCAGTGATTATTCAATCAATATTTTGAAGAAAGCTGGCGTTGACATGTCCTCTCCGCAGCCGATTCGCGAAGCCATGAGCGTATTCGAAGAAGTCATTACGGAAATGGAAAAGCTAACTGAAGGAAAGTAAAACCGTACACACTTCGAATCCTGCTTGATAAAGATGCACGGATAAATCCCTTGTCCATGGCGGACAAGGGATTTTATAATGTAACGGGAGGAGGTGGCATTTTGAAAACACAATGGTCTTTGATTGCAGCACTTGTTATAGCTTTGTTAACAGCTGTTTTTGCTGTTATTAATGTCAATTCGGTTCAAGTGAACCTTCTGTTTAGCAGGGTTAGCATTCCTTTGATTCTACTTATTCTCGGTTGCACTCTTTTAGGTGGACTTATTGTCGGTTCTTTCGGTATCTTCCGCCAATATAGGCTTCAGAGAGAGATTAAACGTCTGACTAATCAGCTTCATACACTACAAGAAGAGCACACATCTGCAGTGGAAGCATACGCGAATGTGTCCAATGACACGACTGGTTCTTCCAGCACGGTGTCTACATCCGACCCAGGTATAGAGCAACCGTCCTCTAACCCTGATCGGTTGTCCAAATGAGGAGGAGCAACAAATGACAATTCAATTAAATGAAAACTATATCATGAGCTTTTTAAATCAGCTTTTGAACACGCCCAGTCCCAGTGGATATACACATCATGTGATGGAGCTGATTCGTAAGGAAGCCGAAAAGCTAGGGGTACCCATCGAATGGAATGCAAAAGGCGGTGCTATCCTGACTCTGGAAGGTCAAGAAACGGACCGTACAGTGGCGCTTAGCGCGCATGTGGATACATTGGGCGCGATGGTACGTTCAATCACAGCGCAAGGTACTCTACGCCTGACATCTGTGGGCGGGTTCATGATGAACAGCATTGAGAACGAATACTGCCTTATTCATACTAGAAGTGGACAAACGTATACGGGCACTATTCTGTCCAGCCATCCATCCGTGCACGTTCATGATGATGCACGAAGCTTTGAGCGCAAGGAGAGCCATATGGAGGTACGGATTGACGAGCTTGTCGAGTCGAAAGAGGACGTACTTCAGCTCGGTATTGCGGTGGGCGATTTTATTTCGTTCGATGCGCGCCCAGTTCTAACGCCCAGTGGCTTTATCAAGTCGCGGCACTTGGATGATAAAGCCAGCGTAGCGGCACTGTTTGGTTTATTAGAATCGGCTGTACATGGAGGCTGGAAGCCTCGACATACTGTTAAATTGCTCATTTCCAACTATGAGGAAGTGGGGCACGGAGCGGCTTACATACCCGAAGGAATCAGTGAGATGATTGCTGTCGACATGGGCTGCATAGGTGAAGATCTGAGCTGCAAGGAAACGGACGTTTCCATCTGTGCCAAAGACTCTTCAGGCCCTTACGACTACAACATGACGACCCGCCTGATTGAGCTGGCTAAGGGGCTGAATATTCCGTATGCGGTAGATATTTATCCGCACTATGGTTCAGACGCTTCAGCTGCGCTTAAAGCAGGCAATAACATTCGTGCCGCACTGATCGGGCCTGGCGTACACGCCTCTCACGCAATGGAGCGCACGCATAAGCAGGCCGTATTAAACACTGCCCGTCTGCTCGCGGCTTATGTAACAGCCTAACCATTTTATGCTGCATGGAAAACAGGTGCACATACTTCTACTTCTACTTCTACAAAAAAAGCAAGCCTCCATCTAAATGGGGACTTGCTTTTATTTTTAAGATTTACTTTGTTCAATTTGCTCGGCTAGCTCATTCAAATAGGTCCAGCGTTCCATCTGGTACTCTAGATGCTGTTCGGCCTTCGCTTGCTCAACCATGAGCTCCTGCAACCGTGCCGAATCACTGAAAGATTCCTCCATCTGTCGCTGAATGTCGGCCAATTTCTGTTCGGCTTGTTCAATCAGTTCATCAATCTGCTCATATTCCCGCTGTTCCTTAAAAGTAAATTTAAGCTTGGTTTTACTTGTCCCCTTGACTGATTCGGAAGAACCCGCAGACTTAGGTGCAGAAGACCGATTTGAGGAAGCCGTCCCCGTCGAGACAGACGTATTCGCAGAAGGCTGTACATTTTTACTGATCCATTCTGCATACTCGCTATAGTCGCCTACATGTACACGTACCTGTCCATTCCCTTCAAATGCCAGTATTTTATCCACGGTCCGATCCAGGAAATAACGATCATGAGAAACGATAAAAACTACGCCCGGAAATTCATCCAGATAGTCCTCCAAAACGGAAAGAGTCTGAATATCGAGATCATTTGTCGGTTCATCCAGCAATAATACATTTGGTGCGGACATAAGGACACGCAGCAGATACAAGCGACGTTTTTCGCCCCCGGACAAACGAGAAATAACCGTCCATTGCGCACTTGGTGCAAACAGAAACCGCTCCAGCATCTGCGCAGCTGTAATCGTCGAACCGTCTGCAGTACGAATCACTTCGGCTTCTTCCTTAATATATTCAATGACACGCAAGGATTCGTCCATTTCCTGATGTTCTTGAGTAAAATAACCAAGCTTCACAGTTGGTCCCAATACAACCCTGCCGGAATCTGGTTCTACACGCTGGGCAATCATTTGGAGCAGAGTGGATTTTCCACTACCGTTAGGTCCCAGGATGCCCACACGATCACCAGGAACCGCAATGTAACTCAAATCCTGAATCAGCTTACGGGAATCTACCGATTTGGACAGCTCCTCGATCTCCAATATCTTTTTACCCAGACGTGTGGAGGCAACGGACATATCTACAGATCCAGAACGAGCTTCCGGTTGCTGATCCCTAAGCTGCTCATATCGGTCAATACGCGCTTTCTGCTTGGTCGAACGTGCCTTTGCTCCACGGCGAATCCAGGCCAGCTCATTACGCAGCAGGTTCTTCCTTTTTTGTTCCGAAGACGCTTCCCGCTCCTCGCGTTCTGCCTTCAGCTCCAGAAAACGGGTATAGTTAGCCTCATAACGGAAAAGGCGACCATGATCCAGCTCTAACATGACATTAGCAACTCTATCCAGGAAATAGCGATCATGCGTGATCATTAACAACGCACCGCGTCTCTTTTGCAAATATTGCTCCAACCACGCAACGGAATCATTATCAATATGGTTGGTAGGCTCGTCCAGAATGAGCAGCTCACAAGGCTGGATCAAAGCCGCAGCTAAAGCAACCCGTTTACGCTGACCACCGGAGAGAACACCCATACGAGACTCAAACTGGGTGATCCCCAGTCGGGTAAGAATATTTTTGGCCTCGCTCTCCAGCTGCCATGCTTGGAACGTATCCATCTGTTGACTTGCTCGCAACAGTCGGTTTTGGAGCTCCTCGCTACCTGGATTCAACTCCAGTAACTCCATGGTTTCCGTATATTCACGCACTGCTTTCATTTCAGGCTGATTGCCATGGAAAATATGCTGGAGTACCTTCATTTCAGGATCAAACTCCGGATTTTGTGCCAGATACTGAATTCGCACATCGTTGTTTACTGCAATATTACCATCATCTGGCGGCTCCAAGCCTGAAATTACACGTAAAAACGTTGATTTGCCGGTACCATTTACACCAACAACCCCTATTTTGTCACGCTCATCCATACCAAAGGAAACATCCTCGAACAGCATTTTCTCGCCGTAGCTTTTTGTTATATGTTCAACGGTCATAATGTTCATTGCAGATTCCCTACTCTTCCCCAATTTTGTGATGCATCTTGTTTATTTTAACACAGACACAGGCAATGATTAAAAAAACCGTTAGCTGAACAAAGTCAGTACGGTTTTCAATGATAACATGTCAGAATTTTTTTACTCCGGCTTCACAGCCATGCATAAATAGATTAGCAGCCAATGCAGCCGTCTGAACCACGTCACATTCACGGAAATTTTGGTTCAACAAAATATCCATTTTTAGGCGTTCCATCATACCAATGAATGCCTTGGCATGAAATTCGGGCTGCGGCACACCCTCTGACGCCAGTTTATTTTTGACCAGATCGGTATAGTCCTGAATAAATCCCCGCATAAACTCCATGAGATCAGGGTCACTATTCGGAGTCATAAAAAATAATTTAGTATGCTGCTTGCGTTTGTAATAATAGTGGAGATGCAAATTCGCCATCCGCAGCAGTCCCTCTCCCAAAGCACGATTGACTAATGCACCTTGCATTTCGGCTAGATATTGTTCGCAATCTCTACGTGTGACTGCTGTAAATAGCTGCTCTTTACTTTTAAAATACAAGTATACCGTGCCTTTAGCTACACCCGCTTGTTCTGCAATTTCGGAAATTTTGCTTTCATAAAAGCCTTTGGTGCCGAAGACAGTGTAAGCGGCGTCCAAAATAGCTTCATATTTATCTCCGTGCATATCCCCCATCTTTGCACCTCCTGAAACCATGATTGAAGCACACAGTTATTCTCTAGAACGATCTCCTGCCCCATGATCAGAGTATAAAGAAAATCCCTGCAAGTGCGACCAATCCGCCGAAAATAGAGCTAATGCTATTCACCCGATCATTGCTCATCCAATGCCAGCCACGTAGATAAACTGTCGCTTGACCACAATGCGAATCTACTTCTACTTCCCGTTTGCACACTGGACAGGAACGCATCAACTGCACTGTAGCACCAAGATAGGAATCAGCGAAGGCTCCAGCACTGCCGGATAACCCTCCGATCAGTGCCCACAGCCATAATGGCAATTCCGGCATTCCTACGGCGTGTCCAAAACCCCATGCGCCTATACCGATCAGTATGCCACCGGCCAAGGCCGCAGCCGTTCCCAATACAGATACTCCTCCTGAGGTTCCGGGTGCCAGCACCTTCCCGGTAAGCACCGAACGAGGCGGCTTACGACTCAGGCTTCCAAATTCCGTTGCCCATGTATCGGAGGTGACCGTAGCCATGACACCGACAAATGCCAGTTGCCAGGCAACATGAGGCCATATCGCATGACCTAGGCATAGCAGCATGCCTAATCCCCCGTTAGCCCACACTTGTCCTGCATCCCGATTGCCTGTTTTGGCATACGATTTTTCGAGCTCAGCCTTGCGTTCCTTTTTGAACCTCGACAATAGGGTGGACGTGATAAAGAATAAGAGCAATGTGCCGAACCAAAACAGGTTTCCCGCCCCATAATACACAGTTCCCATCAGTACAGCCGCAGCAAAGCCGGATAAGGTTAAGGATTTTTTATAAAATGCAGCCCCCGCCACTACAGCAGCGGAAAGCAACCCAATGATCCAGTCCATGATATACCCCCGCATTTGAGATGAATCTCTGTTTTTCGCTTTTAGTTCTGTAGGTTCTGTATATCATTGTACAATGCTATACGCTTATATAAAAGCCGTGCCCCATGCTTTCGCACAGGACACGGCCTTCACAAGGCTTGCCTACGGGAGTTACTCGTACCTCCCAATCATCAAAAACATACTTTTTTAATTATCTTCATTAATGCCGTCTGTAGATTTAGCCGATGATGAAGCTTCCCTGACGGTCACTCCCCCAATAAAGCTCAAAGTGGTCCCCGCTCGCTGTAGGCCCTACGCCCGCCGGAGTGCCTGTAAAAATAATGTCACCCTCACCCAGTCCATATTGAGTCGCTATATATTCAACGATGTGCTGGATAGAAAAGATCATGTCCTTGACATGCCCACGCTGCACCTCCTGTCCATTTTTGAACAAGGAAAAATCCTGCTGCTCCAGCATGTCCAAGCTCTCTAAAGGCAAGAACGGTGTCACAGGTGCAGACGATTTAAAACCTTTGGCAGCAGTCCATGGATGACCTTTTTTCTTGAGCGTACTTTGTACATCACGCAGGGTAAAATCAATGCCAAACGCAAAAGCGTTCAGACACGCATCTGCGGTCATGCCTGGTTCGTAGTTACGTCCTACAGCCACCACCAGTTCAGTCTCAAAATGAATATCTCCCTTATCCTGAGGAAGCTCCAGCTTAGCACCATCCAATGGCACAACCGCATGAGATGGTTTCAAGAAAATCATCGGTTCTGTGGGAACATCATTCCCCAGTTCCTCCGCATGCAACTTATAATTGCGTCCGACACAATAAACATTACGAATTTCCACGTTCATTACGATCCGTCACCCTTTCTGCGTATGTAGTCCAATTGATTAACGAATAAGTTTACGTATATAGTGCCACAGCCGGGGCTTGGAAAGCAAAAAAACCTGCTCCCAGCGATCCGGCCAATTGGTACAGATCATCAATTCAGGATGTAATGAGGACAATCTCCGCATGATACGCCGGTCATCCACCGTCCACGCCATGACCGTAATACCGCGTGCGATCAAATCTTTCAAGAGCTTTCGGTCCAACCGTGGATAACCCATAGATAAAAATGTGCATTGTAAATTTTCTAATTGCTTTGCCAAATCGTCTGGACGCGCATCAATAATCAAACCGGTACGGATTTCGGGTGCCAGTTCTTTTGCTCGGCGCAAGGCCGCACGCTCAAAGGAGGTCAAGACCACCTCACCCTCCATCCCCCTCATTATAATTTCCCGAATGACGGCTTTCTCTAGTCCCGGATACATATCACCAGCAGTTTTGAGCTCAATATTGAGCGATACACGTCCCTGGCACAAATCAAGCACTTGAGCGAGGGAAGGAATAGATTCCCCGTGATATTGTGCATTTTTCCAGCTACCTGCATCGAGTCGTTGTAAATTTTTCCAGTCTGCATCCTTTACTCGTCCCGTACCGTTCGTCGTTCGCTCCAGCGTAAAGTCATGGATAACCACTGGAACACCGTCCTTTGACAGCTGTACATCCAGTTCAATCCAGTGCACAAAAGACTGTTCCAGCGCAAGCTTAAAGGCTGCCATCGTGTTCTCGGGAGCCATCCCCGAGAAGCCGCGGTGAGCCACGCACAAATGATTCATTCTGTATGACCTCCATTCACAAAGGAGCCGCTTATACGATCATTCCGTCCATGTCCATATTAACAATTTCTTTCTTACTGCTACTTAACGCTTACTGTACCATCCACACCTATCGAGACATTGCTTGGTGACAGTGCCGCTACTTTCTGCAAAATTTTGCTGGCCTCCGCATCTTTCAATGGTATCGGTTGACCCAGCTCCGCCCGGTAAGGGGTCAGCTTCATTTTACAGTCCCCGTTTCGGGTACAGGTGGCCTGAAATATCGCTGTATCCCAGGTGGCTGGCACCGTTGATTTAGAAAAAATAAAATTGCCTGTGCTGTATGCAATCCATTTGCCTTTATATTGCTCCATCCCTTGCAGCACATGAGGATGCCCGCCAACGACAAGATCCGCCCCGGCGTCAATAAAAGCGTGTGATAACTCGGTTTGATGGGGCTCAAGTGCAGTGGCCCGCTCCTTGCCCCAATGGGCAACCACAATCACCAAATTAGCCTGAGTTCGTGCCTCACGAATGGACTTTACGATCGCGGTCGAATCATAAGCTCCTGCTACACCAGGCTGTTTGATCCCCGCGTTCCAGTTGGCTTCAGGCATGACACGCGTAGCCCCCAACAACGCAATTTTAATCCCATTACGTTCAAAATAATGCGGTGCATACGCTTCTTTTGCATTGCGCCCGGCTCCAGCATGGGCTATACCCTTTTCATCCAAATAGTTCAGTGTATCCAGTAATCCGCTTGTCCCCTGATCCAAAATATGATTGTTGGCCAAATTTACAGCATCGATTCCTGCCGCTGCCATTGCAGTCAGCGCCTTGGGAGAAGATTTATACACATACGTTTTATTTAACGCACCAACACCATTAGTGGTCACCGGTGTTTCCAGATTGGCAATCGTTAGATCGTCTTTATGGAACAAGTTTCCGAGATATTGGTATGGAAAATCAAACCCGTTCTGCTCCAGCCTCTGCTCAACTTTACCAGAGAACTGCACATCCCCTATGAAGTGAAGTGTAATTGCTGACGAATTTGCTTCATCGTTGTTTACATCCTTGTTTGGCGAATCCTCCTGTACTTGCTCGTCTTTCTCCGAGGATGATGTTGCTCCTGCTGAAGAGCTGCCTTCGGAGGTATTAGTGTTGGGCGTTGTCACGGGACGACTGCTTGTGTCTGGAAGAGTAGATTCCTTGGTTTCATTAACGTCTTCACTTTCTGAGGGAATAGAGTACTCATCATTAGCAGATCCCGTTGGGATGTTCTTTTCAGTTTGCGAATACTTGGCGTTTTCCGCAAGAGAACCACTGCTATCGCGTTCAAATATGTAATAATAACCGAAAAGACCTACGATCATTAGCAGCAGAACCAGATTCGTAATGATCCAAGCCTTGCCTATTTTTGGTTTTCTCGCTCTCTTTCGACCTTCATTTCTCTGTGACCTGGGAGGGTACATTCTTCACTCCTTCTATGCTATACCATATGCATGAATTCCTTATTAGCTGGCGAATTTTACACCTTCTCCATTATATATCAAATTTCAATATAAATAGAACCCCTCGCCTGATCGCGAAGGGTTCATCATTGAAGATTTACACCTGTACCTTGATGGCTTCCTGCTGTGCCGCTTGAACCGCATTGGAGGCCCATTCCTTGGCCTGACGAATGCAGTCAGGCAATCCGATCGCATCATAGCCAGCGCCTAATACGTACACCCCTGGCATCGCACTGCGTAGCTCTTCCCGCAGATTAGCTATAGCCTGTGGGTGCCCTACTGGATATTGCGGCATGGAATGACGAAGACGTGTAATTTCCGTGAACAGCGGAGTTGCTGTAACTCCCATCATCTCTTTTAAATCCTTGCGTACCACCGCAATCAGCTCATTATCCGGTAATTCCACTGTTTCTTCAGCTCCTGCTCGCCCTACATAACAACGCAATAGCACCTTATCGTCCGGGCTGGTATGTAGCCACTTGGCAGAGGTCCATGTACAAGCTGTGACACTACGTCCTTCTTTGCGAGGAACCAGAAAACCAGAGCCGTCAAAGACGTTCTCAATATCTGTTTTATCAAAGGCCATGACTACGTTCGCTACGGATACATATTTTACAGCTTCCAGTGCAGTCACATTTACGTGCTCTCGCAGTAGCGGCGCAGCAGCAAAGTTAGGAGTCGTTACAAAAATATCGTCCGCCTCCAGCATCTCCCCATTGTCTAACATAACGCGATAGCGGCTACCTTCACTTTCTGTCGTCTTGGTGAATTCGGTAACAGCAATTCCGGTGCGTAAATCACAGTCATACAAATCATTCAGCAAAGCATGCACCAAACTTTGCAAGCCTTGGCGGAAGGTCAAAAAAGCACTTTTTTTCGTACCTGTATGCGTTTCAGCAGGTTTTCGACCTGTCATCATTCCGTGAATGAGGCTTCCGTATTGCTGCTCCACCTCTGCAAACTGCGGAAAAGTTGCCTGCAAACTTAGCGTCTTCATGTTGGCAGCATAGATTCCCGCCAGCAGTGGCTCGGTTACATTCTCCAGCACTTCTTTGCCCAGCCGGCGTTCAATAAAATCACCCAGCGCCTCGTCTCCCGGTTCACGACGAGGTGGAATGACAAAATCCATCATTGCCCGCATTTTTCCACCTAAAGAGATCAAGCCACTACGTAAAAAGGGTTTCAGTTCTGTTGGAATGCCCAGCACCAGCCCAGGAGGCATCGGATGAAGCCGACCTTCATGCAAAATATATGTCTTTTTAGCTTCAGGATTCGTGCTTACCAGTTCATGATCCAGCTCCAGCTCTTTTGCCAGGTCGATCATGGCCGTTTTACGGGCCAGAAAGGAATCTGGCCCCTTTTCGATGACAAAACCATCTTTATGCAATGTTTCAATTTTCCCGCCTAGCACGGAAGCTTTCTCCACCAGCGTAATTCGAGGTGTGTAGCCAGCTTCTTTGTACAATTTTCGTGTATAAAAAGCAGTGCTAAGCCCGGTCAAGCCTCCGCCTACAATTACAATATTACGTACCTTTTGCTCCATTATGCCCTCATCCCTTTTTCAATTGGTCTATGATGACATCACTAAGCGTCTCCATATACAGTGGGTCACTGTTGAGCGAATCAATACGCTGAAAACGCATATCCAATTCCTTCGCCAAAGCCTGTGCTTCAATATCCAGGTCGTATAACACCTCTAAGTGATCAGAAACAAAGCCGACTGGCGCAGCCAGCACATACTCCACTTGCTCTTCCTTAAGACTGTGCATGGTATCCAAAATATCTGGTCCCAGCCATGGTTCTGCTGTACGGCCAGCACTTTGCCATGTAAACTGCCAGTTGGTAATCCCTGCCTTATCCGCAACAGCCTGCGAAGTAGCCATTAATTGCTCCACATAAGGATCACCCATAGCCAAAATCCGCTCAGGCAAGCTGTGCGCACTGAACAGAACACGAACCTCGTCCCGCTTGGCTCCCGCTTCTTCAAAAAGCGTCAGTTTTGCGTTCACACGCTCAGTCAGCGTCTTGATCAGCTTTGGATGAAGATAATAGCTCTCCACAAACGATATGGCCAGATCCAGTTCCTGGGCCTTAGCCTGTGCACGCTTGATATAAGAGCCTACACTCATAACGGAATAATGCGGAGCCAGCACGACACCCACCGCCGTACGAATGCCATCTTGCACCATCGCTTCGACACCATCCTCAATAAACGGCTTGGCGTGCTTGAGCCCTTGATAACAAACAAATTCTATGTCCGGGTTGCGATTTTCCCGATTTAAGGTTTCCTGCAAGTTGTGAACCTGTCGATCTGTATTCTGGCGTAACGGAAACACGCCGCCCACAATGGCTTCGTAGCGATCTTTTAATTCCTTTAACTGCTCCGGTGAGGGAGCATGACCACGGCGAATATGTGTATAATACGCTTCAACCTGGTCCAGACTCTCCGGCGTCCCGTAGGACATGACCAGTACACCCACTTTGGTTTTCATTAGCAGATCCCTCTTATCTTTTCTAGTTGTAATTAGTTCTTTGACAAAACAGAGCGAGAATACTCGTGTACATAATTGGTAAGCTCTCTTAGCTTATCTAGCGAGGCTTCAGGAAATAAGCCGTGACCGAGATTGAAAATATAACCCGGCTCCAGAATGCCTTCATCTACAATGGTTTTTGCGTACTGCTTGATCACATTCATCGGCGCAGTAAGCACGTACGGGTCCAAATTCCCCTGTACTCCAAAACTGTTACCCAAGCGACGACGGCCTTCAGGTATACTTACCCGCCAGTCCAGTCCAATCACATCGGCTTTTACCCCGCTCAAATGCGGAAGCAATTCACCGGAGCTTACGCCCGGAAAATAAATTTTAGGCACATTCAGATCAGATAACTCATGGAAAATACGTACAATGGTCGGCAACACAAAAGTTTGAAAATCATAAGGCGAGAGTGCACCTACCCAGCTATCAAACAATTGAAAAGCCTTACCACCGTTAGCGATATGGGCCCGCACGTATGTAATAACCATATCTCCTAGCTTATCCATCAAACGATGCCACAGTTCAGGCTCTCCATACATCATCGCTTTGGTGCGAATATATCCCTTGGAGGGTCTTCCTTCTATTAAATAGCTTGCAATAGTAAAAGGCGCTCCAGCAAACGTGATCAACGGCACGTTCAACTCACGGTCTAAAATACGGATGGTTTCCAAAATATGACCCAAATCGCGTTCTACATCAATCGGACGCAAGTTGTCTACGTCTGCAGCTGACCGGATCGGATTATCAATAACCGGGCCAATATTTTTGACAATATCAAAATCAACCCCTAGCGAGGCTACCGGATTCATAATATCAGAATATAAAATTGCAGCGTCCACCCCAAGCTTGCGCACGGGCATCAACGTTACTTCTGCGGCCAACTCGGGCTGGCGACAAATTTCAAGCAGCGTGTATTTTTCCTTAATTTTGCGATACTCAGGGTCATACCTTCCGGCTTGCCGCATGTACCATACGGGAATATGATCCACAGCTTGCTTGCGACAAGCGCGGATAAAAGTATCATTGTAGGTCATGACTTCAGCCTCCAGTTCGAATCATAAATACTATATTTTATTATGCCCTTTTTCAAGAGTCGTAACAACCGCCGCTCTCAAACAAACCATGACAAACCCATGACATTTGGATAAAGTTTCAATGAAGTGTGCTATACTAGAGAAATGGCTTTTTTAAAGCTCCGGGTAAGTTATACATGAATAAGTACCTTTACAACAGGATGAGAATGGCAGAAAGGAAGTGAAAGCACATTGAAAACGTGGGAGACGTGGAAAATCAATCTCATTGTGCTTTGGTTCGGTCAGTTTCTGGTCAATGCGGGAATTACAATGATTACTCCGTTCCTTGCCTTATATTTGGCTCAAGACCTCCATGTGAAGGGCGAGCACGATATAGGACTGTGGGCAGGAGTTATTTTTGCAGCTAACTTTTTGACCTCGTTTATATTCCAGCCATTATGGGGCAAGCTGGCCGACCGATATGGACGTAAAGTCATGCTGCTTCGCTCAGGCTTTGGCATGGCTCTGGTCATCGGGTGTATGGGTTTGGTCACTCACCCATGGCAACTGCTGGCGCTTCGTCTGCTAAACGGTACAATTTCGGGTTTCAACCCAGCTTCTATTTCCCTAGTGTCGGGTACCACTCCCAAAGAGCGAACCGGATTTGCTATGGGAATTATGCAATCCGGTCAAATGGCTGGCACGATCCTCGGCCCTCTGCTAGGTGGATTTTTGGCTGACTGGGTCGGATTCAGACCCATCTTTTACATTACAGGAGTTCTTATTTTCCTAGCCTCTCTAATGGCAATGTTTTTGGTTAAAGAAAATTTCAGCAAAGCGGAAGCCGCACGAATTCCACAAATTTCAGTTCTTGCCGGATTAAAGGAACTAAGCCATACGCCCCAGCTTCCGGCTTTGTTCACCGTAACGTTCTTACTCCAGTTTGCCATGATCAGTACAGTTTCTCTGCTACCTTTGTATGTGCAAAAGCTATATGGCTCGGCAGAAGGAATTGCACTGGTTGCCGGATTCGTTACCGCTATTACAGGCGTATCCAATATGGTAGCTGCACCGCTCCTTGGACGATTAAGTGACAAAATAGGGGCACACAAGATCTTGACAATCGCACTGCTCGGAACGGCAGTTATGCTCATTCCGCAGGCTTTTGTCAATGAAGTATGGCAGCTTGTCATTATCCGTTTTTTCATGGGTGTGTTTATGGGTGGTCTGCTACCAAGCGTAAATGCGCTGATTCGCACCTACACACCGGAAGGAATGGAAAGCCGCTCTTTCGGATTCAATACCAGTTCGCTGGCGCTCGGAAATATGCTGGGTGCGGTCATTGGCGGAGTGCTTTCCGGATTTATCGGCATCGAAGGACTGTTCATTATGTCTGGTGTGCTGCTGATCGTCAATATAATCTGGGTACGTATGAAGCTTTTTGATCGTAAGGCTACGCCTCATTTCAGGTAAGACAACCTTCTTCAGGTAGGACAGCCTGCCTCAACAGACAAGAACCTCCGCTCCACGTTACTGTGGATAAGGAGGTTCTTTTGGTATAGCTTCACTTAGGGACGCCCGTTACTTCACTCGTGCCAATGCCAATCCATCATAAGCTGGCAAAAGCGTACTGACTAGCCGTGGGTCCGTCGCTATCGTTTCGTTAAAACGTCTCACGGCCTGCACGGCAGGTCCGTTCTTGTCTGTGTTCAGTGTCCGTCCCCGAAGAAAACAGTTATCTCCGGCAATTATAGCGCCTGGATTGGCCAGTGCAATCGCATACTCCAGATACACTGGGTAATTTTCCTTATCCGCATCAATAAAGAAAAAATCAAAAGTCTTTCCTTCTTCCTGAAGCTTCTTCAGGCTGTCCACTGCGGGTCCAATACGATACTCGACACGATCACCGTAGCCATTGTTTTTCATATGTTGATGAGCCAGCGCTGCATACGCCTCTTTTAGCTCCAGAGACACGATGCTACCTTTCTCTCCAAGCCCACGGGCTAGGCATAATCCACTGTATCCTCCTAATGCTCCGATCTCCAGTACTTGCTGTGCACCAGAGACTTCAATAAGAAAGGTTAACAGCTTTCCATAGGGGTGAGCAACCGATACCTCCGGCATCCCTTCTTTAACAATAGCCTCCCTAATGCTGCGCAGCGCTTCATCTTCCTGTACCAGCTGGTCTACATATTGTTCAGGTGTCATATTAGGTGTGATTTCCACGTTTCATCTCTCCTTCTTGCTTTATCATAACGCAGGTTGGACACGGTGTCCTTCGTAAATTATTTGCCTTAACGATTTGTCTCTTCGAGTACAATGACCTATACTATAGGGATTGAACCAAGCTTACATGATTATGAGACGGAGTGAATACGTTTAATGACTCAACTGCAACTAATTGCAACTGCGCCGATGGGACTGGAAGCCGTTGTGGCCCGAGAACTCAGAGAACTGGGGTACACGGATCTGACCGTCGAGAATGGCCGCGTCGTTTTTTCCGGAGATTATAAGGATATATGCCGATGCAACCTGTGGCTTCGCACATCTGACCGCGTTCTTATTAAAATGGGCGAATTTGCTGCAACTACCTTCGACGAGCTGTTCGAGGGTACCAAAGCATTGCCTTGGCAGGATTGGATTCCTGTAGATGGTGAATTTCCTGTAGAGGGACGTTCACACAAATCACAGCTTAGTAGCGTACCAGCCAGTCAAGGAATCGTCAAGAAGGCGATCGTAGAGAAACTCAAGGAAACCTACCATACAGACTGGTTTGCTGAAGATGGTCCTCGTTACGTCATTGAGGTCATTCTATTGAATGACCGTGCACTGATAACGCTGGACACAACTGGTCCAGGACTGCACAAACGAGGCTACCGCAAGCTTGTTACAGAGGCGCCACTCAAAGAAACAATGGCTTCCGCTCTTATTCAGCTTAGTCGCTGGAGCCCGGATCGACCATTCTATGATCCGTGCTGCGGTTCCGGTACTTTATTGGTCGAAGCTGCTATGCAAGCATGGAACATTGCTCCAGGCCTGAGACGTACCTTTAACTCGGAAGACTGGCCTGTCATTGGCAGAGAATTATGGGATCAGGCTCGCGATGAGGCGATGGATCTGACTCGTGATGACATTCCTTTTGAAATTGCAGGTAGCGATATCGATCCTAGCGCTATACAAGTTGCTGAAGCAGCTGTAAAAGCAGCAGGCTTTGCTAAAGACATCTCACTAAAGGTGCTGCCTGCCAGCAAGGTTAGGCTTGAGGGCCAGTATGGTGTGATGATTACAAATCCCCCTTATGGCGAAAGACTGAGCGAGCAAGCCGAGGTGGAAAAACTGATTCGTACGCTCGCTCGAACGGCAGCCGAAATGAAGACTTGGTCCTTCTTTGCCATCAGCTCCACCAAGCAATTTGAGCATTATTGGGGCCGCAAAGCCGACAAGCGCCGTAAGCTGTTTAACGGACGAATTGAATGCCAATACTATCAGTATCTGGGTCCTCTGCCTCCGCGCCGCAAAGATACTTCGCCGTTGCAGTCCTAAATATTCAAGCTATAGGCCAGGACAACGAACCCTTTGTTCGTTGTCCTGGCCTCATTTGTGCCGTATTTCTTTACTTAATCATTGAAATGCGCAGGATGAGCGCTATAATAATTAAAGGCATTTCGGTTTTAACATTACGTTAATGTGTAGTTTATACTAGCCGAACATTTCTGCCGGAGGGGGTAAAGTGTTGGTTATTCGCACGACCAGTGCAAGACGCACTGGTAACATGTTCAGCAGGCTGCTGCTGTCTCAATATTTCGGTTTAGTTCTGTTTTTTGTACTTATGATTGGCAAGCTTGTACTGATTCACTATAACCTGCATGCCCAAAATATCGACATGAATCCGCTGGATTATGTCATTGCTATTGGGTCGCTGTTGCTTGTAAGCTTCTGGACCTTATGGCTGCCACGTCGCGGACGTTTGATTGCTCTTGTGGTGCTCGATATATTGCTCACCGCGCTCATTTATTCCGATATGGTTTATTATCGGTATTTCCAGGATTTCATTACGATTCCCGTTTTGCTTCAAGCTGGACAAGTTGATTCTCTGGGTGGAAGCATCGCATCCCTTATGAACTGGTGGGATATTTTCTTTTTTGCAGACTGGATTTTATTCATTCCGTATGTCATATTCGTGGCTTCGTTACGGCGTCGGTTTACAACGAATGATCATTACTTGGAAGCATCACGAAGCTCTTTCACAAAAAAATTTCTGTTTCGCTTCTCCAAGGGGGCATTGGCTTTCCTGATTGGCTATGTTTTGACATTTGGACCGATCAAAATATATACCTCCACTTGGGCAACCGGCATATTTGTCGGCAACTGGTGGTCAATGGCCTTGTACAACGTAACCGGATTGATCGGATTTCATGGATATGATATCTACCGCTACGGTCAGGACCATCTTGGGCCACAGCCTACATTGGCTCAGGTGGAATCCGATAAAGATAAAGAATGGTTCAATCAACACCAGAAATTACTTCAGGTAAAAAATGAACTCTACGGCAAGTATAAGGGCAAAAATGTGATGGTCATCCAAGCTGAAGCGTTCATGAACTTTTTTATCGGCAAACAGATCAACGGTCAAGCAATTACGCCTAACTTTGACAAACTGACGAAAGAAAGTATGTATTTCAATAATTATTTCCATCAAACTGCACAGGGTCGTACATCGGACGCAGACTTCTCTACCCACGCTTCGCTGCATCCGCTCCCTACGGGTTCTGTATTTATCCGTTATGCGGACCATAAATTCGATACGTTGCCTTCCATCTTGAAGGATACAGGTTATAGTCCTAATGCGTTTCACGTGTACGACAGCAGCTTCTGGAACCGTTACACAATGTATAAGGCAATGAACTATGACAAGTTCTACAGTAAAAAGGATTTTAAAATAGATGAGCCCCTCGGCTGGTCCCTGGGAGACAAATCCTTTTTTAGACAAACGCTCAACGATCTCACAACCGAAGTGAAGCAGCCGTTCTACGCCTATATGGTCGGTATTTCGAGCCATCATCCGTACAACCTGTCACCTGACGCTGTAGATTTGGATGTTGGCGAGTTTGAAGGTACGATGTTCGGAGACTATCTGAAATCCGTCCATTATGTGGATGAGGCTTTGGGTGAATTGGTAGATCAGATGAAGAAAGATGGATTGTGGGATAATACGATTCTAATGTTCTATGGGGATCATGACAATTCCATTAAAGAAAAAGCTCTGTATGAAAAGCTTTTGGGCAAGCCACTCACGGATTTAGACATGCAGAAAATCATGAACCAAGTGCCATTACTTGTGCATCTTCCTGACGGAAGTCAGGCGGGTACGTATACAGAACCGGCAGGTCAGTTGGATCTGACGCCTTCCGTAATGCATCTACTTGGGATTTCTACAAAACCGTATCATTTTATGGGTAACGATTTGTTTAGCGGAAAGCCTCGTATGGTTGTGCTGCGTACTGGTGCTTTCACGGATGGACGAGTGTATTACATTCCATCTGAGGATGGTACATTCTCCAAGGGAACCTGTTACAACATGACTACAGGCCAACCTACAGATGTGAACGCCTGTGGGCCGGGCTATACTGAAGCTCTCAATCGATTGAACATATCCGATCAGGTTATCACATACGATCTTATTCGCGAATGGGAGACTCAAGCAAAGAAGTAACAAAAATATCGATTGCATAATTGCCTGATATATAACAAAAATCCCGATCCACCGCCCTAACAAGCTGATGGATCGGGATTTTTGTTATTGACAGTCATTGGACTGCGCTCGTTACCATTAAAATTATTCAGGAACGCAGCGTTTTTTTAGCCTGATCAAGACGTTGTACCTCTTCACCAAGCATTTCCTCAGCAACTTCTACTGCATCGTCACCAAGGCTATCCTTTGCCTGCTGTATAGCATGCTCTGCATGAGTGCGAGATTGTTCTGCCTGCTCAATCAGCTGCTCAGCCGGATGTGACAATGCCTGTGACACGGCATTATGAAGCTTATCCACCGAGTTTTGTGTTTGAGCCTCGACACTGTGATTGTCGAGATTGGAATCATATTGGGCCATGATTCACTCCTCCTTCTGGGCATGGTTTACAACTGTTAGCATGGATCAGAAGGAGGGAAACTATTCAAAAGGTGAAACGCTGCGCACTCTAACTATTTTATAAAACGTGCAGCCTTCTCTAATACTTCATCCTCTGTGGCCGCACTCACATAACGTCCATTTACATACACAAACGCCCGTTTTCCACAAGGACCGCAATACGATTTGCAACCGATTTTGATCTCGGCATCAGGTGCCATCTTTTTCAACTTAGGCAAGATCGTTTTTAAGCGGATATGATTGCACTCATCACATACGCGAATATCATTGGCCATCTGTCATCCCTCCGAGCTCCGGCTTAGTGATCGCCGTGATTACCTTGGGAAGGGTTAGTAATAACAAATCCTTCTTCGGGGAAGTACAAGTAATCAATTTTTACACCATCCAGCAACGGCTGACCGCTTTCCAAAATTACATCAATGCCTTTATCTGTAGATACAACAGTATCTGTTTCCTTAGGCGTGTCCAAATCTAGCCCGTAATGAGCATGATCTCCATGAGCATGAGTAATAACAACGCGCAGGCTCTTCCCTTGGTTCTCTTCCTTATCCAATTCAAGCTTCAATACTTTAGCTGCATTGCGAGTAATTTTGCAGTTCATTAAACTTCATCTCCTTCATATTCATTAAATGCAATGTGGTCGATGGAAATATATCCACACCACACAACCTAGCGGATAAAATCAACAATCCTAAAAATTAGCATCTTTCCTTGATGAAAAAAAGTTGTGCAGCATAGCACAAGGCAATATTCCTATTGTAAAGAAAATCGCAAAAAATCGCAATCACGAAAATCATAAGTTTACATCTATCGAACACGTACGTGCTGTTTTTCAATCACATCAGGATATTTTCGTTCAGCACGGGTGACGAACCAATTCATAAGCAATAACGTCACACCAATGTCGTCGATGGGCATAAATGGCATGACATCAGGCAGTATCCAGTAAAGCAATACAGGCACCGCAAAAAGTAATTTTTCACCCAAAGGAATCCTCGAAGAGGTAATCAATCGGGGAATACGACGAAATACATGTGACCACTGACGGAGAGATAGTAGTTTTTTCCACTTCATAGGTTGTTCACTCCATTTCCAATGCTCCTAAGTATATATACCCTATGGAAGGGACAAGTAAAGAGGAACACGTGTAAAAAACGTGCTCCTCCTAATACGCGCAAATAATGCAATACGTTTCAGCGGGTCCGATCTGTTACCATGACAGCACCGTCGCCATTAACATGCCAACTTCTGCTGCAATATCGTCATAATCACGCATAGGCAGCGGATTTACGCCCAGACCGACTTCAACGGTAAATCCCGGTTTACCAAACCGCTGTATAAACCAATCCTTATACCCTGCATCGCTTCCCCCCAGCTTTACCGCCCGATACCCTGTTGCGGCAGCCAGCTGCAATGCCCAATCTCGGCTCTCCTTAGGCTCTAGATCCCGATAATTCCAATAGATTTCCTGTCCTTGGCTGTGTATGGATAATACCATGTCGAACTGTTCGCGCTCCGTTAAATCCGCAAGGGCCTTGGACTCTGGCTCAGACAAAGGTGCAGGTCCTGCGTAGTCTCGTCGAGATGGACCTGTTTTACCGCGTCTGCGCACCTCCTCCTCCCAATACGCCGGAAACTGATCGTTGAGGTCGACACCGCGAATATTGGCCTTCCAGCCGCGGTAATCAGCACGTCCTTCATTCCACTTTCTGAGTTCATGATACAGCGGATGAGTGGGGAGTATACCCTGTTGCACCAGTTCTACTCCATCCGGATTGACCATCGGTACCACCCATAAGGATGTATGTTCCATTAATTTCATCGGAGAGCCCGCATACACCCATTGAGAATTCCCAGCAAGTTCTCCAGACCCATTAATCCCTTGTGCATATTGTTCTATAAAACGCAGCAAACAAGGCGTCGTCAGCCATTCGTTAGCATGTACAGAAGCGTTGGCATGAATTTTCCTCGTTCCCTGCCCAATCCGTATATAAGGGATATCCTTCCCCATGACACTGGTGCCAATGCTGCCAACTTCAATAAACGGATATTTGTGGGCCAATGCCTCCAGGTCTTCCTTTAAATCTTCATAACTGTACTCTCCACGTAACCGTACAATCTGATCCTGATGGTCATCAGGAATAATAATTATCTTTCCTTCCACAAAATCATGCTCCGCAAGCCTCGAATTAGCGAGCCGCAGCTCATCAAGCTCTACACCGAACTGTTTGGCAATCTGTCTTGCATTCTCCCCAGGCTGAATAACGTATTTACGATCCGTAGACGGACGAATATATAGCAATTGACCACAAATCAGATAGGGTTGCGTGGCGGCCCACGGATTATCTGCGATCAAAGTATCCGCGGATAGTTTAAAAGCCGAGGCGACCCGGTGCAATGTATCTCCTTTTTGAACGATATATTCCCTCATCTTACTACGCCCCTTCCATCTGCCTTACTGCATGTTATGCAGACGCTGCGTGTCTTGATGTAGCGAAAAGCAAAACAACCAACTTCTTTTGTCCAATGACAAAAAAGTTGGTTGTCTCGTTAATCCAGATGGGTGACTTGCCAGACAACAGGCGTTTGCCGAATCTGCTCCCCAAGCCACTGTGCGGCAATGCGCTGGAACAACTCTGGATCACCGGAACAAAAAAGCTGATGCACCGGCGTTTCGTCCCCGGCCTCTAACTTGCCCTTGTTATACAAAATGGTACTCGTCTCTCGTGCAGTTTCATCTGCCGAGCTAATAAGCTTCACCGCAGGACCCATGACTTCCTGAATCGTTTCCTTCAAAAAAGGATAATGCGTACAACCAAGAATCAGACAATCAATCGGATACGTTTGAATAGGCCTCAATGATTCCTCCACAACCTGCGATGTTGTCTTGGAGCGGAACAACCCTTGTTCCACCAAAGGCACAAGTGCAGGGCAAGCGTGGCTTACCACGTCTACATAGGGAGACAACTGCTTGAGCGCAGTTGTATATGCTCCGCTTCGAATCGTACCGACAGTTCCGATCACCCCGACATACCCGGTAGCGGTCGCGCTGATCGCAGCACGAGCTCCAGGGTGGATAACTCCGATCACCGGAATGGATACCTTTTGGCTTATATACTCTAATGCCGCAGCCGTTGCTGTGTTACAAGCAATAATAATGACTTTCGGATTAAACTGAATCAGAAAATCAACCATTTGCTCTGTAAATTTTTTAACCTCTTCCGATGGTCGGGGACCATACGGGGTGCGCGCAGTGTCTCCAAAATAAATGATTTTTTCCCGCGGAAGCTGACGCATGACTTCTTTAACAACCGTCAGACCTCCTACACCGGAATCCAATATTGCAATCGCTTGCTGCACGTACACACCGCTTCCTTTTTTTGTTTAAATATGAGTTATTTCATCTCAGAAATCTATCCGTTGCTACATACCTTATGTCGTGTTGGAGTAAAAGGTACCCCCAAAGATTACCCTAAAACGAAGAAGCGATCAACAAAAAGGCTTCATCCCAACGGGAGAAGCCACAAACTCAAGTCATAGTCAGTTGTTTCGCCTACGATATACGGACAGTTACAAAGCATCCTCTTCCTTATTCTCTTGATCAGGCAGAGATGAAATGCTAACCTCTGGAACAATATCACTCTTTTTACGCCATTGACCTATTTCGTGAATGACGGCTGAGGCTGTCTCCTTAATTTTGTCAGTATACTCCATGGAGGTGTCTGATATTTTCCCTGCAAGCTCCTGCCCCTTGTCACTCACATGACGTGCCTGGTCTGTAATATCCTGACGCAGCTCGCGACCTGACTTAGGAGCAAATAACAACGCAGCAACCGAACCAGCAATGCTGCCTGCTAACGCGCCACGGATAAAGCTTTTGTAGTTCTCCTTCATATTCATCTCTCCCTTGTGCCCGGGCGAATGCCCATCTGTTAATGCATTATAAGCATGGAGAGCCTGTCATGATACAGAGAACAAGCCAGAAAAATTTCTACTTATTTTTGGAGCGGATACGATACAAGCAGCAACGGCCTCCATCCGCCAAACAATCCTCACGGACAACCTCGGCATCAAGCAGCTCCTCAAACATTTGCTGTTCGCACTCACAAGCCTTGCGGTAACGATTGGCAATCTGAGAGATCGGACAATTGTACTCCATAATAGAGTAACTTCCATCCTCTTCCTCACGCCACTCTGCCATATAACCTGAAGCGTTCTGGATGCCCGAAAGCTTTTCTACACGTGAAGCTAGTGTAGACTCACTCTCGATGTGAGGGGCGTAGCGCTTCATCATTTTACGTTTTCTACCATCAAACAACGAATGAACAGCTTCCATTCCCTGCTCTTCATCCAGCTCCTCTAACAGTTCCAGTAACAGATGATCATAATTACGAGGAAACTGTTCGCTTCCCTGATCGCTCAGGCTGTATAAAAACGTCGGACGTCCCATCGCCTGTCTCAGGATCGTAGCCACAATCAGACCATCCTGCTCCATCAATTTGAGATGCCTGCGCACCCCCATTTCGGTAATGCCCAATTGAGCTGCCAAGCTTCCGACGCCCACAGGTCCCTGGGTTTTCAATAGTGTCAAGATCATGCGCCTAGTGGGCATTTCGGGTACGATATACTTATCCGTCACTTTTGCCTTTACACTCCCTCGGGCTGAGGACCCAATTCCTTATTTAAATAATCGTGCACGTTAGATACAAAAAGCTCCAGCAACCCAGGCAGCTTAAGTGTAAGTGGGTGAAGGCTTGTCCGGTCCCAATGGAAATACTCCTGTACTAAGGGTTTGCGCAAGGCTACCAGCTCTAATAGTGAATGAAACACGGTATCTTCCAATACACCTTCCTCATGAATGATACCGATAATGTCCTCATAGCTACTGGCGTCACGCATAATAAAACCGTCGATGATATAGCTTCCTACGTCTGTTACCGTCTCAATGGCCAGATGAAGGCAACGCTCCTGCACGAGCCCCTGCAACAAATCGCCGTTCCAGGCAGCGGATGTCTGGCGAAGCCCGGCGACAATGTCGGGAACGGCCCCTAGTCGAAGCTCAATTTGTTCCCGGTTGACATAATACAAAGTTCTGCACCTCCAGTAACCGCTTTAGATTTCATAATCAACTGCGATAGATACATCCTTCACTTCATTCATGTGTACAATAATTTCCTGATGAACAGGGTGTACCTGATACGTTTGCAAGTCTTCCAGTGTTTCAACCACAGCGGTAAGGGAAATATCATAAGAACGTTCCGAACGAATCACATCCGTACCTACTTCGAGTGACAGCAGCTCTTTGATCTTGCCATTCATGCTGCGCAAAATAGATGCCGTATGTTCAATGCTTTCAGGGGAGCGATCTTTCAATTTGAACAAAACAATATGTTTAATCATGCGATAGGCTCCTTATCTTAAAAATGTTCTCTTGAAAATTTTATCATAACGCCCCACATACGGAAAGAAACTTTGTAATCTTAGCGATCTTTTCCACCATTTTTACCATCAGACTCCTTGTCCTTTAGTAGGGCAAAAAAATTCTTAAGCTTCGGTGGAAGCGGCAGACCCATTCGTGAACAGTTTTCTGTAATCGAGATCAATTCGTTGGATAAATAAAAATACGTTGCCGCCCCCTTCATGATTTCCGTACCCATCAGAAGATCCATATGATGTGCCAAAGAAATCACCATGAGCATTAAAGCCTTTCTCGCCAACCCCCAAAAGCCAGCTTTACTACTTAACCCTTGCCCAGTCTTCACGGCAGCAGCGACTCCAGTTACATAATCAACAGCCATGGCAACGGTGAATAGCACCATAAGCTGATTCCAGCCGCCAAAGGCAAACGTAATAATGGCTCCTGCGGTGGCACAAATCATACTAAACATACTCGGATTAATATTCATACCTGCTCCTCCTCTCGGGGCGGTTATTGCAATATATGCAGCGACGTCGTCACCCGTAAAGTCATATAACCTGTACATAGATATCAATTCATAGATTCATATAAAACAAGCTGTGAAATTCACCATTTCCGAGCAAATACAATAAAAGCACCTTCAAAGCCCCTATAAAGGAGCGATAAAGGTGCCTTACTTATTTTTTGAGGGAATATAACAATTGTGCATCTACTTTATCCATGACGCTTGGTTTCTGCTTATCCTTTATATAAAAAAACAGGCTACCCCCTCTCAAAAAATTGAAGTAGGGCAGCCTGCTTTCCTTTCAAGTTTATTCAATTAACGGTGATCATTCCAAAAATTAAGCGGAGTCAGGTTATCATTTAA
This sequence comes from Paenibacillus sp. TSM33, assembly GCF_056099025.1. Taxonomy (NCBI): domain Bacteria; kingdom Bacillati; phylum Bacillota; class Bacilli; order Caryophanales; family Paenibacillaceae; genus Paenibacillus; species Paenibacillus sp. TSM33. Next base: position 966,435 of record NZ_JBLZXB010000010.1, on the reverse strand, counting down.
CGGCTCGAACGAATATCCTTCTTTCTGCAAGGCTGCCATGATTTGTGGAAGCACCTTGATCGTAGATGGCTTATCATGCATAAGAACGACTGGTGTTCTGCCTTGCTTTTTCAATCTCTTAATATCACTGAGGACCGTCTGTACAAAATGCTCCGGATTTTTAGTATAACGCCAATCATTCGAATCTATGTTCCAGTCCCAAATATGATAGCCTGCACCCGTCAGTTGATCACGGTATGCTTTCTTCAAATAGGGTTTGCTGCCATAAGGTGTACGAATCAAAGAAGTGCGTTTCCCTGTGGCCTTAAATAAAATCTCATTATCCTGATTCATCTCTGCCAGTGCCGCTGCCGGGGATGCATAGATCTTTTTCACCTGGTGTGTCATCCCATGCAGACCCAAACCATGCCCTGCGTCTACCATTCTCTTCATCACCGCGCTATGTTGACGAATTTCAGGTCCCAACATGAAGAACGTAGCCTTGGCATTATATTTGTCCAGAATATCCAGCAGCTGCGACGTGTGCGCCGTTGGACCATCATCAAAGCTCAAATAGATTGTACGGCTGGAAGGCTTGGCATTTTCCGTGCTGCCTGTATTGCTAGTTTTGCCTGGCTTAACAGCTGCATACTGTTTAATTTCTGCCGCGAATGTATTCAAGAACTGAGCATCAGACAAACTAGCGTTTGCATTCTGAATTCGATACACATTACTCGTAGGAATCGTAATAGTGAAGCCAAACGCATCGGTCAAAGTGCGGATTGGCACCATCGTACGTCCTCCACGCTCAAACACATCACCCTTGTTCAAATCCAGCGTAAAGCTGCGATTATGCCCAGTCAGCACCAATGTATTTCCATTGGCCGAAGTAGAAATGCCCATCTTTTGCCCCAGTGTCACGATAGGAACATACAACTTATCATTTTCCATTACAGGCTTAATCGTATTCGAATCTAGCAACACATCATTAACCCCAAGCAAAGGAGCCTTCGCTTGTGCACTCGCTGTATTCGTATGTATACCTAGCAACCCCAAACAACAGATTGCCATCAAGCATACAGCCATCCATTTTACTTTTAAAAGCTTCATCATTACACCATCCTGTGCTGTATTTTATAATGTGCGGGAGCTATCTCTAGCTTGTCTATGAAGTTATACAGACATGACGATATAGACATGGCAATATAGACATTCACTCAACATATAGAACATAAACGCATCTCAATCGACTGAACCGGACGTCTTTTGGCCCCCTATACATATTAATAGATTAACAGACTATAGTAGGTAAATATAGTAAAACAATTTGAAAACAATCTCGCAATCCATCTTACCAAATAAGTTACAAAGTTGTGAATAAATCGACTGAGTTAAAAAGAATACAAGTGAGTAGTATATCCTTTTAATGGAATTAGGGGCCTATCGGATGAAAATGAAGGTAAAGTGCTTGGAGCAAAATAGCAGTGGTATCTGAAGGTATTGTATATCTAATAGAATATGGAGTGTCGTAGAGGAGTATCATTTAACCCGTTTACTTGGTACTAGGTAGTGATATAAAGAATACCTTGAGGATTGTCGTCCTCAAGGTCTCTCCAGTTGCCTATTCTATTAATGATACTTCAAATCTCTTTTTAACTTCATCCAGATAATTGTCAAGAAATAAATTCTTATTTGTAAAGCCATAGTCTCCCTCATCAATAGATGAATAATATTCCTGATGAAATAAAACATTGAAATGTTGTTTAAAATCTGAACCTTTTTTAATGACAATACATCTAAATAAATGATCAATGTCAATTGCTTTAATAATATCTTCCTTTTGCATTGCCGAAAACCACATTATTTTCGGCGGTGTCTGATTCGGCTCATCCCAATGAGGTATAGATTCCTTCCATGGCAACACCCACTCGGAAAGGAGTTATAGAGCTTAAATTCGTTTGGACTTAGCCGTCCAATTCATTCGGCACTGGGTGGGGGTAAAGTAAAGACCTTGAGATGGCATACTCTCAAGGTCTTTCTCTTGCCCAAAATTTACATTAAATTTTATCAATCATCATCCATATTCATTACTCTTCTCTTCTCATCTAGCCATTCCTCTTCTCTTCTCACCCATTCTTCAGGACTTAATTTCTCGTCGGTCCAGAACGTAGAAGAGTCCACAGCATTACCATCTTTATCGGTTGCAATAACAGATGTCCTACTTTTACCGAAAACCAAATTAGGACAAATTTGATGACCATCTTGGTTGTAAGTTAAACAATGGACACCTATATTTCCCTTACAACATTTTGAATCATGATTCACTTCATTTTCTTCATAGAAACAATTTGCCTCTAGAACAATATGTTTCCATCCCATAGGACTCCTCCTTACACTCAAAAAGCAGCATTTAATTCCCTAATGACGGCCTTGTAGTCGTGGTTGTTTATTCCAAGCCACTCAATTACACCGTTTTCTCGAATTATTCCATAAGCCCGATAAGAACCATCAACTCGGGCAGACACGTACTTTCTACCGCTTGGAGCACCATTTAGGTACTCAAAATTCAGACTTGGATGGTCCGGATTCTGCTTGAATTGTTTAAAAGCCGCATTTGCCTTTTCTTGTATATTTTTGGAAAGTTTATCGTACGATTTGTTAAATCCTTTACTCTTAATACTGGTGTATCCACACGCACCTATATTATGAACCCAAATATTAAGGTCACTGACAAAGTAGGTATGGAACTCATCAACCGTCATGTTGTAAACCGTGACGTGCTTGTGTTGCACTTTAATGCTTTCTATCTTGAGTGTATTCCCGTCACTCTGAACAAGCAAGTCACCGAGTTTAAGGTCTTTGACGAACTCCCACCCCTTGCCTTCCACATAGAAAGGATGATTGAAGGTCGATTCAATAACTTGGTTACCCACTTTAATTTGGTAAATCTCATCCGTCTTGTGATTAAACGTAGCCGTAACCTCTTTATAAGCTACCTTACCCGTTGCTTCATCTTTGGAAAGAACCCTATCTCCGACCTCAATGTCTTCGATATTCTTCTCCCTTTCGTCTGTTTGAACCTTCGTACCTGCTGTAAAGCAATTACATTTACTTATAACATCTTTTACTGTTTTGCCCGTACTGGCGCTTTTGCCTTTAGTTACTTTAGCTATTGCAGGTCCTTCTACAAGAGAACCACTTACAAAACTTGCACACTGTACATCATAGTAGCAACCCATTACTGCATCAGATATACCTGATTTATCCCATTTAACACGAGCCGCGCCTTTAGGATACCATGTCCCCTGTTTCACCCCGGCAGCGTAAATAGACCGACCAAAATTAATAGAAATGGAATCTGGAATATAGTCTGCATTTTTACCTGAGCCACTGCAATATCCAGGGTGGGAATAATATTTCCCTCTAACCGTTGCTGTGCACCAGTTCCCGGTCGGGTCACTGTTTGTCAATGGATTATTATGCACATACGTATATCCATTCAAACTCAACGGTTCGTTTATCTCGCCCTGATACGTATCCTCGCCCATAAAACGGGCTGTACCCGGATCGTACCAGCGAGCCCGTAGGTACTGTAGCCCGGTCGTATCATCCCAATACTCACCAGCATAACGCAGCACATTCGGAACGGTCTCTTTGACCTTCTCCGGGCCGCCCCAGATATCGTAGCTGTAGCTATTCAGTTCCTTCCCCGAACTATCACTTAAGCCTACCACATCACCGTGACCGTTCAGCTGATAATATTGCAACTGTCCGCTTGCCTTTTCCTGTCTAGCCCACAGTTGACCGGACAAGTCATATACGTAAGCGTAGGTGATCTTGGCTGTTCCACCTTGGACTTCGGCCTCCGCAATCAGCTTCGCTTCTTCGTCATAGTAATACCGAGTCGTTTTGCCGCCCTCTGTACGCTCGTACAGTAGACCGTCTCCGTTATAGCTGTAACCTACCTCTTTGCCTTCACCGCTCACCTTTGTCAGACGGCTGGCAGAATCATACGTATATTCAGCATTTTTCATGCCGAACACTTTGCCACTGCCTTCAGCACTTCGGTTTCCATTCGGATCGTAGCCATAGGTCTTATTCTTTTCACCAGCGGCTTCGCTGGCAATACGGTTTGACGGGTCATATCCAAACTGGTCTGTTGTTCCGTTTTGTGTACGTCCGATGATGTTTTTATTCCCATCCCGCTCATAACCAAATTGGTGCAGCGCCGTACCGCCTTGTTCTACCGTAACCCCGGATAAATCCAGTCCGTTGTAGCTGAATCGCGTATTCAATCCTCTGCTTGAAGACTGACTTTTCAGCAACCCATTCGGAGCATACTCAAATGTCATATGATCCAATGATCCGCCCGCAGCAGCACTCGCTTCTCCCAAGCTTTGCACATTTGCTATACCAGCCCCAGCGCTAATGTCCATTTGAGTAACTTGGCCCACACTGTCCAGCTTGGATTGAACATGCATAGACGTGCCAGCAGCATCTGTTAGCACATAGCCTGTACGAGACTGCTTGTTGTATTCATAGCTGATGTGCGTACCATCAGGATACTTCAGCCCAGTCAACGACCCATCTGCTGGATCATAGGTATAGGTGGTCGTTCCCTGACCATCTGTCATGCTTTTTCTTCGTCCTGCGCTATCATAGGTGTAATTGGTTTTAAAATCAGGACCTGCCGCTTCGGTAACTAATCCGTCAGCGTTATATTGAAAGGTAATGGCCTCCGATTTTCCTGTCAACATACGGGAGACGGTTCCATCCGTATCGTAAATATTTAACGTAGTTCCTCCGCTTGATTTCTCAAGTAACGTACGTCTGCCCAACTCATCATACGAATACACATTCTTTTGCCCATCAGGATACTGAACGGTCTTCAAATTTCCGGCCAGATCATACATATAGCTGACCTGCTGTCCGGATGGATCGGTAACCGAGGTCATTTGTCCCAGAGCATCGTAATCATAGAGCGTGCGTTGACCATTACCGTCTGTCCGGCTAGTAACCATACCCGCATAATTATAAGCTAACGATTCCAGCGGCTGAAATGATCCATTTTTAGCTTCTTGTGTGGAAGTCACACGACCTAAAGCATCTGATACTTCACGCACACGATAACCGGACGCATCCGTCTGAGTGACAGAACGATCCGCCGCGTTATACGTCACAGTATCTGTTGTTCCATCCGCATAGGTCGTCTTCACAGGTCGTCCAAAGGCATCATAGGCATAGCGAGTGGTTGCTTGTTCGGCATCCGTGCTTTCTACCAAATCTCCATGCTCATCATAACCATAACCATAGATTGCATCACCCACTTGCTGCTGAAGCATCTGCCCGAACGGATTATACAATCTTTCGACGCTGACACCATCGGGTCCTGTGACAGTGACATCATTCGCATCATCCTTGTACACCACGACGGTTTGAGTTCCATCTGGATAAGTAACCTTCGTTACACGTCCCAAAGCGTCATATACATAGGACTCTGTTTTGCGCTTGGCATCTGTTTGGGACTTGATTTCTCCAGTCGGATAGTAGTCATACGTATACTCAACACCTTTAGGCAAAAGCTGCCTTGTTGGAAGCTGTGATCCATATGGCGACTTATAATCAATAGAAACATCTGTATAGTTTCTGTCATCTATGAGAACTTTCTGACCGCTTACATTCCCTTTTGCATTGTAAAAAGTATAGGTATGTGATAAAAGTTTCCCTTGCTCTGCACCTTCATAGTTTTTCAGTTCATACAATGCGCCCTCTGCTTTATAGGTTCGAACTGTCGTTCCAGTTTTTCCTTCACTTATTTTAGTAATCGTCTGGGTAGGTTGAACCCAGAAAAAAGGCTCACTAGAGGTTTTATACGTATGAACAGTCTCCAATCCGGTACTTTGGGATACTTTTAGTGGAAGACCATATTCATTGTAGTCATAGGAGGTGGTTACAGGTTCTGACGAAGAACCTCCCTCCGTATACGACTCTTGCATTTGCACAGGCAAATTCCAGTCCATGGCATCATTATATGTGTAATTTATATGATAGCCGGTAGAATCACCCTCTTGATCATAGCGGTTAAGAACAAGCTTGTCTGGTGTGTTATCTCCTCTAAAGACTTTACCAAAATGGAAGGTTTCTGTTGTACGCGTCCCTTTGGCAACCACCGTCCACTCAGCATTTTTGCCATAACTGGCTAGATCTTCTCCGGAATACGCGAAATCAATTTTATTTAAAAAACGATCGCCGGCAGTTGTACTGTACATATCAGCGCGTGAAGCCACCTTGAACACGCCTTGTGTACCGTACACGCCTATCTGCTTGTTATAGGCTTCATAGCGAATGTCTGTGATCGATGAAGTAGGTCGTACAATTCGTGTAAGGAGCGCGGTTTCATTGGGCTTTAGGGCTCCAGTCTTTCCTTCACCATCTATGACCACATTAAAAGGAGCATCCATGAATGTATACGCATAGCTTGTGCTTCGGGAAAGAGAATCCAATACTTCTGACAGCACCTTGCTGCTTCCCTCACTACTTTGTCGATAGGTATACTGATGGTCCGTGCCCTGCTCTTTAACAACAAGCTGTCCAGCATTGTAAGTGAAATCAAGCTCTTTGCCATCATTGTTTCGAATCGAACGAATAAGTTTTGCTCCACCAGAACTTGTATAATCAAATTCTACTCGATTCTTATACGCATCCTGGATCAAAATCAAATAACCGTCCTGATCGAGATAATAGTCGTTTCCATTCAGTACTGCTATTTTGTATGCACTGCTTACTCCCTGCACACTTGCGCTTTGATCTGTACTGATCTTCAGATCTTTGTATGCATATCCTTCTAGCTGCAAATCATCTCGCAGTTCATAGGAGCCTGTTCCCGGAATATACAAATACCGTTTACCATCCTGTTTCTGTATATGAGGAAGATCCCATTTCCAGCCTCTCCCCAGACCAGAAGCTGCTTCTTCCTCGCGGATCGCACTTGTGTTTGTATACAACCCTTCATTTTGCTGCACACCAAGCTGGTTACTTGCCAATGAACTGTTATACACACGAGTCAGTGCAAAGGGCAATGACCCCGGCAGTACCAAATCCGTATTTTGAACAACGAGCTGTCCTGAAGCGGTGGACACACTGTTGTCACCATAATCCATTCCATAACGCGACGTATCATCACTCAACCTGCTTTGTGCAATCGCCACCTGATCAAAAGGAGCATACACATCTGTTGTAGCAGATACCTGAAACAAACTCTGTTTAAGTAAATCCTGCCCGATTAGTCCGTTTTCTCCTGAAGTCGGAGCATATACGGAATCATTTACTCGGGGTATAGATGGGATATCCATCTCAGTCGTGTCTGGAGCCGGCGCTTTACCCTCTTCCTTATCTAGTGGATGTTGAGTTAGCTTTTCATCCTGGGTGACCTGAGCGGGCTTTTCCCCCTCCTTCAGCGCAGCCGACTCATCGGACGGCTCCATCTTTGCATTTGTACTCAATGTCAGTCCATTCTGCTGTACCCACAAGCTTGGACTTTGTTCTGGCAATGAGTTTTCTCCACCATCTTTTTGCCATGCTTTATAAATATCATATAAAGTATAGCCTTTGGATAACTGTGCATTGACCCACGCCTGATCCTTACCTGTTTGCTGTGCAAGCCATGCTCTGGTAATAATCTGTGGAGTAGAAGACGTAGAAGACTGAGAAGCTGCTGCCTCCCTCTGCCCTTCTTCTCCATATGCCCATGTGCTCCATGGACCCAGCAACATCAGCACACATAGTAGACTACAAATATAACGTTTAAACACTCGCTCACCCCTATTAATAATGCCTATACATCTAATGATCTGTTATATTTTTTCGAAGCCAAGAGCATCCTTTTAATCTGTAAAAGGAAATACCTTTTTCGTCCGTTTAATGACGTTTCCGTTTAAATCATAATCCAATTGAATTTGGTCACCGGTGAATAAAATAACTTTATTCAGTCGGTTTCCTTTGCCGTATTCATATGAAGTGTCCTTGCCAAGCGCCATATGGGCTGCCTTAATTACGGTTTGTAATGCACCGCTATTAATTTCTGACAGCTTCACATAAACCGTTTGACCTGCCTTCATCTCATACTCTAAGACCGTGTAATCCCAACCATATATTTGTGCTTGCTCTGTTGAGGAGACAAGCTGGCTACTAAAATCAGGGTCTGTAAACAAGGCTACAATGGGCTGCTGTGCAGCAAAGTTGGATTTCTCCTTCACCGCAAAGCGGTAAATTCCGTCTTCTTTGGGTATAAAACGATATTTCCCTTGCTGACCCGCCGTAAAGTCAGCTTCCTTTTCTATGAGTTCAATGAGCTCGTCCAGCTTGCTGTCATCGTTATTTTTTACAACAAATACACGATAAGGCGCTCCAAAGTTAACAGCAGGAGTAGTTGCTGCTACTGTTAGATGAATATTTGCGTTAGTTGGCACTTGTTGCTGATTGTCTGTCGCCTCTTTATGTTCTCTGATCACTTTTCCAGCACGATCTGCAACAGTGAACTGATACGTTCCACCCGTTGCCTTTGCATTCGTCAAGACAGGTGCTTCCTGGCTCCCGCGATTGATCCATACTTCCTGCTTGCCACCAGATAAAGATGTTTTTAATAACGCTGGTTCTGTGCTTGGATCTGCTTTAATGTCATTGTTGAAATGAATGGTTACAGTTTGCGGTGAAGTAACGGTTACAACAAGCGTACCTCCTGCGCCAAGTGAGATTTCAGGTAAAGAAACACTCATACCTGCTCTATCCACCTTGGAATTCACACCGCTACCTTCTCCATACATGGCATAGTCATAGAGACGGCTTGTGTCTAAAGCATCTGTGGTTAATGAGGAAGCCTGTGAGCCAGTATTATGGAATACATAGCTTTCTCCCTGCTTGATGGTAACCTGATTGCCTGTTGGCACATCGGCAGCCTCAACATCGAATATTCCTAATACAGCTCCATAAGTAACTGGCACATCAGAAACCGTCGTTACAATGGCGTAGCCACCAGCCTGTACTAATGGTAATTGAGTCGTATCATTAGCTTGGCTGTACACAGTTCCATCTGCCTTATAATTAATGTAATTCCATTTCATACCGCTGACTGAAATGACGTCCAGGGCCTTATCCAAAGTGCTAACGTTTATAAATTTTTGGCTTTCACCGCGTTTTAGTGTAATTCGATGGAAGGCAGCCTGTGCGTTAAGCATAGCCTCTATCTTACTGCTGTAACTAAAGGTGATTGGCCGATCGGATACATTGGTGACAATGGCTTCACCGCCAGCAACAATCTCTGGGTCCACTGTATTGTTGAAATGATCTGATGTAAGTAAACGAAGTCCCCGATAGCTTGCTGAATCAAAGCGTGCACTTCCATTACTTTTGTCATGCCGTAATGAATTTGATTTGCTATCATGATTGCGGAAAATATACGAATCTCCCGGCTCCAAAGTCGTTTGCCTGATACCATCATCATCTCCGCTGGCCTTAAAGCTCCGATAGATTCCACCAAACGTGATTGGCGTATCACTGGTTACCGTCACGCTGGCCTTTTTACCTGCACCCACCAAAAAGGTTGATTTCCCAGTACTGCGCCTGGATTGCTCTGTACCATCTGCTTTATACAGGACCACATCAAATTTCCCTTTAACGGTACTGGCTGTGTTGTGCAGATTCCTCAAATGATCACTAATATTAGTGAAAGCATAACTTTCGCCTTTGGACAGTGTTACGCGCAAAAAAGCAGGATCATTGCTGGTTTCCCAAGAAAAATCATCTGTATAGTCAAAGGTAATAGGACTCGGGCCAATTACAGTCACAATGGCATATCCCGATGGCGGGATCATAGGACCTGACTGGCTGTTAAAACCAGAGGAATTTACCGTTCCATCCGGCTTGTAAATCGCATAGTCGAACAAGCTTCCTACCTTTTTGGAGTTATTGTAGATCGGATTCATTAGTGTACCGTTATTATGGAAAATGTAGCTCTTGCCCACCTCAAGCTCTACACGGCTGATGGCATCACCACCCACAGGGCGAGCAATGAAATTGCGATAAGGGGCCCCGTATGTCACCGGGTTTGCAGTGACCTGGGTAATTACCGCATATCTGTCCACAGCAATCTGCGGCTTCGCCGTAGTGCTACTGCCGCGTGAAGCCTCTGTTCCGTTTGCCAGATAAACAACATAGTCAAGTTTATCTTTAGATGTACCATCACTTTCCACCGTATCCAATCGTGTTCCCACATTGATAAACTGGTAGCTTTCCCCCTGATTTAAGGTAACCCGCGCATAAGCCGGCTCACCGGTGCTTTCTATAGTGTATTTGCCGTATGGAAATCCGAAGGTCACCGCATTTGCAGTGGAGCCTGTAATAATCAGTTCCTCGCCATCTGCCAAAGTAGGGTGAGCAATACTATTAAGGGCGGAAGCGGATAAGGTTCCGTCTGCCTTGTATTTTGCGTAATCAAAACGGCGATTGTCAGTATTTGACCCATCATGCTGAATGGAACGGGCTGTCCATCCTTCATTCACAATCCGGTAGCTTTCATTCTTAGAGAGCGTAACTCGCTCTAATGCTGGGTCCTCCGATGTACTGTAGGTGAAGACGTCTGTTACTTTTACAGTTAATGCTGCTGTCCCTGTATTCGTAATAAACGCTGTACCTCCCCCAGGAACACCAATGGGGCTTATGCCATAGTCCATATGGACAGTGCTAATATCTCCGTCCTCTTTGTAGCTCACACTATCGTACAGAATACCTTTTGACTGAGAAGCGTTGCTGTATATAGATTTACTAACTGTATCTGTATTCTGAAATTCATAACTTTCTCCAGGGTCGATAACGATTGACGTATACTCCACCGCTGCCAAACTCATCATGAGTGCATTATACACGCTGTTTGTCGCAGAAGTTGGCGGCTCAAAAGAAACTGTTTCATTCGTGAGCCCCTGTTCCTTCTGTACCAAATCTGCTTGATCCGCATGATTTAGTTGCATTCCGTCCTTTAAATCTTGTTTTTCCGCTCCTGCCACACTAGGCAAGCACAGCAAAGTGTTCGTTGCCAAAAGTGCCGTCAGAAACCATACCATTACCTTTTTACAAATCATCTAGCTGTATAACCTCCCTTTTTCTCGTCAAAAAAATTGCATGTTGGGCTGTAAAAAACCACTTTTCTCTCTGTACAACCTTACAATCATAAGAGAAGAACATATTACCTCCATTTCCATAAAAAATGTCACATTTTAATATATCGACACCTTAAACTTCCATTTTTATAGGCCAAATGGACCTTGTTTTCCATAAACCGGTTAAGCCCATGGGATTAAAAGAAAATCAGGAGAGGAGTCACTTGCAAAGCCCCCTTCGGGTATAGTAGTATGTGTTTAAAAAAAATCGGAGGGTATATGCCTAAACAACAAGACAAACATTCCATTCAGGCGTGGTCTCTGATCAATCGCAAATATTTGGGAAAAGGCGTGCGTGTCAAACGTTTTCGCAAACCAACACGCTGTCAAGTACGCAATCGCGTTCTGCTTGCCGTTTTGATGGCTAATGACATTAAACTGTCCCAACTTGCCGAGGAGCTCTCCATCTCCTCTCGCAGCGTCAGCGCGTGGGTATATGAAGGCCGTATTCCCGGCAACACTAATCTGGAAAAGACGTGTAACACACTTGGTTATCCACACCATATTCTATTTAATGAAGAGGTTGTCCGGCGTTCACCGCTTATTTGTCAACCATCGCCGTCCCGTTTTATGAAACGGACTGTAACTCGTTCTCCGGTTAAAAACCGGATTTTGGCGGGTTTGTGCATGGTACATGATATTTCGGTGACCGATGTCAGTCATTGGATTGGCGTTCATCCGGGTACATTTCGGAAATGGTTGCATCAGGGTACCGTTCCTTCACAAACCTTCCAGGATCAGGCGGAACAGTTTTTCCGTATTCCAAAATCCATTTTGTTTGCTGATGCCATGCTGAAAAAGTAACAATGTCCTTTAAAACGAAACGATTGAAACTTTCATGAAAGTCTTTGAAAGGAACGCATTACCATCTTTCATGCATAAGGCTTTCACATCATGTGATTTACAGAATATAAAAGCAAAAAAGCACAGTCTGCCGATTCTGGCGTACTGTGCTTTTTAGATAGCAAAATTTAAATGCTTCTTGCTTATAATTTGTAACTTCTTAGGAATGAGTGCTTGCCGCTTCAGTTAAACGTCCAGCTTCTGCCTTGATGGCCTTCAGCCTTTTCATAACTGGGTTGCTCCCACATCCAAAGTAGTCGTGAAGACGGCTGTATTCCTCATAGAGCTTATTATAGATGTCCACGTTCTCAGGGATTGGCTTAAAGCTCTCGTCCCGTACACGTGCCATATGACGCGCTGCTTCGACGATATCGTCATATCCCCCGGCTTCAGCTCCCGCAGCCACGGCTGCCAGTTTGGCCTCCTAAACGTCCTGTTTTAATGTTTCTAACATGTATAGGTCACTCTTCTTACCTGCATTTCTGGCACCACTCTCACCGCACACTTGTACGTACAACTCAATCAACCCTTTTTATATATCTTTTTGACAGATTTATGTACACATTTTCAAAATGTATAGAAAAACAGCCCCTTTTCTGCAATCCAGAAAACAGGCTGCTCCGTGTATCCAGTAACATACCATCAACTTAAAATTACTAAATATTTCCTAAGCTGGCCCCGTGGATTCGCGTACAATTAACTCTGGAGGTATAATCCACTGACGCTCTTCTTCACGATACCCCTTTTCTTCAATCATCGATAGCATGGTATCGGCGGCACGTAACCCCAATTCTTCCTTGGGGTGCCGAATGGTTGTAAGTTTGACTTCCGTGGCTGTCGCCAAAAATGAATCATCAAACCCAACCAGTGACAAATCCTGGGGAATACTGAGGCCCGCCGAACGTACAATATCCAACAGCCGCACCGCCAATTCATCATTATAGGTCACCCATCCGGTCGGACGTTCCCCTGTCTCCATCGCCAACAGCTGCGATGCGCGTTGTAACGGAAGCTCATTTTTTTCTTCAGTCCGGTACGTCGTTACTGCGTTTGGATGTAACATCACTCCATATTTACGGTGAGCGGCTACAAATCCCTTCATCCGCAGAATTCCTTGCATATCATCGGTTTTGAAAAATCCGGCCAATCGCTGGTGCCCCAGCTTGATCAAATGCTCTGCCGCCAAAAAACCACCCTTTTCATCATCCAAACGCAAACAAGGTCCATCCATCTCCTCATAACGCGCATTGATCATTAAATAAGGGATTTGGCGATTCTCTACGGTTAAATAATAGTTCAAATTGGGATTACGTTCCCCGCTTTTGGTCGGCTCAATAATAATTCCGCTCAGTGGTTGACTCAGCAGCATTTCCAAGCACTGACGTTCTTGTTCAGGGTCATTGCCTGTGCTTGATAGCAGCAGCTTGTAGCCCTGCCGGCTTAGCTTGGATTCAATTCCCTGTACAATGGATGGAAAAATATAATCCGATATATAAGTTGTCACAACTCCAATCGTCCGTGGATCTTCGGGCTGTTTATGATCCCGTGTTGCGACGAAGGTTCCCTTACCCTGTATGCGAAACAGCCAAACTTCCTGTACCAGTTCACCCAGCGCCTGACGCACCGTTTGCCGACTAACTGCAAATTGTTCAGACATTTCATGTTCAGAAGGAAGCTGGCTTTGCGGCTCCAGTTTGGATGAATGAATCCATGATAAAATTTCCTGTTTAACTTGTATATATTTGGGCGCCATCATTTCCTCCGTACTTGCCATATCATGTACCTATTCGTATTCCACAATTATAGTATAGCATTCATTTGTACATACAAGTGTTACAGGAGCATAATATCGTTGTATAGATGCCGAAGGCATAAACCCATTCACAAATCCCTTCCTCATGCTTAAACTGAGTATCTAAGGACTCTGATGTAGGTGTAACACACATTATGAACGAAGCAACTGATGTTCATTCATATACTTGAGTCCGGTATAACGATCACGCAAAGTATGTGCCGTGCGCAAAGCACGAGCAAGCTGTTCCTGCGTAACCCCCAGCTCAGCAATGGTAGACGGACCTCCAACCTGAGCTAGCCATGCACGCATCTGTTCCGATGTAGGCAAAGTCCGATATACTTTGAAAGCCTCCACATCCTGATTGGCAGCCAATTCCCTATACATGTCAGACAGTAAAGCGGATGCAACGCCCACCTTGGCACCATGCAAAACTTGCTTGCGCCCCTCTGCAATAAAATCCATTTCAATTCGGTGAGAAATATGATGCTCTCCCCCTGAGGCAGGACGTGAATGATCAATCATCAACATCGAAATACCGGATGCAATCAGCGCATTCATCAACACCTCGACCCCCGCCTTACTGCCTGCCGCGATCTCATTGACATGCTCTACACAAGCACGTAAAGCCTCCTCGGTAATTCGATTAGCTACAGGTGAATACGGCTCGTTTCCCAAATCTCTGGACACATGCCAGTCCGCTAATGAGGTGAACTTGCCGAGCATATCACCAAAACCCGCGGCAGTCAGCACTTGAGGGGCATTTGCCAGTACGGACAAGTCAGCGAAGATCGCCTCCGGCGGAACGGCTTGGAACGTCTGCTTGCTGCCATCCACAATTAATGGGGCCCCCGCTGAGGTAAAACCATCTACAGATGCAGCCGTTGGGACTGACAAGAACGGACGATTCATTTTATAGCACACAAAGCGAACCAGATCATGAATCGTACCTGACCCTACAGCAAGCACAGCCTGACTTTGATCCGCCACACCCAGCAGAACCTTCATGATATAAGTTTCATCAGCAATAACATCCCCTACCGCATTCGGAGGCAGCCGAACTACATCAACTGTCAAACCTGCTTCACGGATTAATTCAGCTACTTTTTTCCCTGCTGCCGCTGAAGTATGCTCATCCTCTACTAGAGTAACATGCTGATAATTCTGTTGATTCAAATAAGAAGCAATGGATTCAAGTGCTCCATCCCGCACCTCGATAAACAATTCAACCTTTCGGTGAGGATGATCAGCGTTACTAGCCTGCGCCTCTTCGTTCCACAGCTTGATCTGCTCATTCATATTCATTTCATCAGCCTCCTGAAAAGGAATAATTTGTACAAGAATGATCCATACTAATAAATAGATTCCGTTTGAAAACGATTACTATTTAATTGTACGCACAAATGTAGATACAAGTCCAGAAAAAACGTACAAGTTACGATTCAATTCAACCATTCGAAAGGAACAATATTATGAAATTTGGAACAGATATTGCCTGTGCACTCGGGTTACTGGCAGGTACAACGTTTGGTAGTGGGGTTGCTTTTTTGTTCGGCTGGCAAGCTTATCGTGCACTGACTTCTGTCACGGTTTTTGGCATTGCAGGGATTATCATTACCATTGCCGTTTTTCGCTTGCTGCACCGGAAGTCGCTTTCTACGTCCAATTCTCAATGAATTCTGTTGAAAGCCAGACCATTTTAATTTTAACTGCATACATAAAAAAACGGGTCTCACAAGCCATTTGCAGCTTGAGAGTACCCGTTTTTGATTTGGAACTATTTACTTAAACTTCTGGATCAACGTCCAGTTCATAATCAATTTCATCAAAACCGAATCCAAACAATTGAAGAAAATCCAGACGATATTGCTCAAGATCACCCAGTTCGGATACGTTTTCGGTAGTGATCTCAGACCAAGCTGCTTTAACAGCTTGCTGCACGTCATCTCTCATTTCCCAGTTATCCAGGCGAATACGTCCTTCTTCATCCGTTTCCACAGTGGCCCCACTGTATAGTGTCTCAAACAGACGTTGCGCCTGTTCAATACATCCCTCGTGCAGCCCTTTTTCTTTCATGACCTTAAACAGTAAGGAAATATACAGAGGCACTACGGGGATAGCCGAACTGGATTGTGTAACCAAAGCTTTATTCACTGAAACGTAGGCCTTCCCATGATAAGGCTCCAGTTGCTTTGTTAAAGTATGCGCTGTGGCTTCCAAATCATTTTTAGCTTGGCCAATCGTTCCTTTACGATAGATAGCCTCCGTAATTTCAGGACCAATATACGAGTAAGCCAGTGTGGTTACTCCTTCAGCCAGCAAATCGGCTTCTTCCAACGCTTTTAACCATAAGGACCAATCTTCGCCACCCATAACCGTGATGGTGTTCTCAATCTCCTCCTGCGTAGCTGGTTCCAGCGTAATTTCCGACACGACACCTGTGTTGGTATTCACCGTTTTATTCGTAAACGGCTGTCCAATGGGCTTGAGAACGGAATTAAAGGTTTCTCCCGTATCAGGATGTGTCCGTCGCGGTGAGGCGACACTGTACACGATCAGGTCTACCTTGCCCAACTTTTCCTTGACCAGCTTCAACGTCTCCTGCTTAACTTCATGGGAAAAAGCATCTCCATTAATGCTTTTCGCTATGTAACCAGCTGCTCTGGCCGCTTTTTCGAAGGCCACTGTATTGTACCAGCCTGCCGAAGCCGTACGTCCCTCTGAAGCAGGACGTTCAAAGGATACTCCTATAGTGTCAGCTCCCATACCGAAGCTCGCAGCAATGCGGGAAGCCAGTCCATAACCTGTGGAGGCTCCGATCACGAGTACCTTTTTGGCTCCTTGTAGTGACGTGCTATTTTTGATGTAGTCGATTTGGCGATTAACATGAGCCGCACATCCTGCAGGATGCGCAGTCGTACATATGAAACCACGAATTTTCGGTTTAATAATCATTGCAAGGGTCCCCCTACTTTGGCATTCATTTAATATTGATGGAATGGTTGTCAGTCATAACTATATTACAAATCAGCTTGCGGCTCAACATTTAACATAGTGCTTGAAGGCAACTCGTCATATACTACGACAACAGCTATCCCACGAACTGCCGACTCTAGAAAAAAGAAAATCGCCGTAAACATCATAGCCTACAGCGCTCTTTTTACTCTACTATTCATTTTGACTCATTTTCCAGCAACATCACATCTTCTCCTTGCCGTTGTCTTATCTTGATATTAGTCCTTCCCCAGGCACACATTAGGTGAATAATTTCATTTGCTGTAATTCCATATTCCGTTATATAATACTCCACTTTTGGAGGCATTTGATTATACACATGTCTGCCTATGACCCCATCCTTCTCAAGTTCACGAAGTTGCTGTATAAGAACCTTTTGAGAAATGCCTGGAATACTACGCTGTAATTCACTAGTCCTCTTTCTACCAGACATTAATAAGCATATGATTAAGGATTTCCACTTACCTCCGATGATCTCAAGTGTTGCTTCTATGCCTAAATTATATTGTTTCATACGACCACCTCTTTAACACTAAAATAACTAAATTTATCTAATTCATTCTATAATCACATATCTTCACTCTAAGAACCATGCACACTTTCAAGTAACTATATTACTTTATTGTGTGTATTTACTTTTTTTATAGCGTACAGAATAATAATACGTATCAACAAAAAGCAAATGATGCTATGTAAGAAAGGTGATTTATAATGAAGACTCTCGTGATTTTAGCACATCCGAATATTGAAAATTCCAGAGTAAATCAAAGATGGAGACAAGAATTGCTTCAATATACCAGTGAAATTACAATTCATGAAATTTATAAAGAGTATCCCAACTGGAATATTGATGTTATGAAAGAACAAAAGTTACTTGAAGCACACAACCATATCATATTTCAATTCCCTTTATATTGGTATAGTTACCCTCCTTTATTAAAAAAATGGTTTGATGATGTTTTCACCCATGGATGGGCTTATGGTTCAAAAGGTGATAAATTAAAAGGAAAAAAGCTAGGGATCGCCATGTCGATTGGCGACAAAAAAGAAAACTACTTATCTACGGGTTCCGTTACATTTACGGTAGATGAAGTTATAGCCCCCTTTAAAGCAAGCGCAGTACATGTGGGCGCCGTAACATTACCCTATTTCGCAGTCTTCGCAGCCTCGTTTCAAGCAAGTGACGAAGACATTAATCAGAGTGCAAAGGACTATATCAAATATATATTCCAGCATAAATAAAATGGCATGGCTGTTTAACAGCACGTATCTTAACCATAGAAAACAGGCTCTTGGTGGCATCCAGCCAACCCAAGAACCTGTAATTGTTAGGTATAATGCGGTCGAGAGGACTCGAACCTCCACGGGGGGTTAGCCCACACGGACCTGAACCGTGCGCGTCTGCCAATTCCGCCACGACCGCATACTATGTATTGATGGCGATATTTTAAATCACCGTAATTAAGATTATATATTGAATAAAGCTTAAAAGCAAGCCGTTTTATATTATATTTTCTATGAATAATTCCTGCAAATATAAGAAAATCACTGGATATCACCAACCAGATATGGTAAGATGAACGCATCAGGAAAGGAGGTGCGTCAACATCAATAATCATATGTTGAGCGTATCCCTTACCCGGTCCGTTATTCTCTAATTTGCAGAGTTGACGGAGGCGCGGGATACGGATCAAGGCTTTAATTAAGCGCCACGGGTAGAAAGACCGTCCACGGACGGTCTTTTTTATTTCAGCATCATACTTTAAGATTACATAATGTGAAAAGAGGCGTTACGATGTCGATTAGACCCGCAAATGTAGAAGAGTTGAAGGAACTGGTAGCCATTTGGCTGGATGCTTCCGTAGAAGCCCATCATTTTATTGCTCCACAGTATTGGACATCTCAAGCTGCCGAGATGGAGAACAAGTACCTTCCCCTCGCTCAGAACTACGTTATCATACAAGATGATCATACGATCGGCGGCTTCGTTTCCATGATGGACGGATACTTGGCTGCTCTGTTTATACGTGTTGATTCTCAAAGAAAAGGCTATGGCAGATTACTATTAGACTGGGTTAAGAAGCAGCATGATAAAATTCAATTAAAAGTGTACCAGTCCAACACGAAAGCATTTAACTTTTATACTAAAAATGGATTTACCATTCAGGCAGAATCAGTGGATGCCGAAACTGATGAGAAGGAATTTGTGATGATATGGACAAAACATTAATGATAATGAAGCACCTCTAGCTTTTTAGAGCAAAGGCTCCGCTTCCGTATCCATACGGAACAAGCAGAGCCTTTTACTTTTATATAACACAACTAACCATATAGTCTCTTATTTAAGCCCATAAACCTCGGTATATAAAATCTCTTTAAACGGAGCAAACGCCGATTCAGACAACGCACCTGGATAGCTCATAATCTGAAGCTGCAGATCTGCCTGTCCTTCTCTTAAAGGGGGCTGTACATATTCAAAATGGTTTAAATGGAACCCCAATCGTTCGTAAAAGCCGATCCTTCTCCGTGACCATTCGTCCACTGGCGGCTCAACCTCCAGCACTACCGGCTGATCAGACTGTGAGACAAATATACTCATGAGCTTTTTGCCTAATCCGCCACCTCGTATATGGGAATCTACCGCGATATGCTCTACAAACCGAAAATGTTCAAATTCCCAGCCCGCCAAAAAAGCGACTATATTCCCCTGCTCATTTTTTTCAGTGATAATACGATAGCTAGGATGTTTCAATAAAGCCTTTTGGGACTCAAACGTCCTGCATTCTGATGCTGGAAAAGAAGACTCCATAATCGCATATATTTCAGAAAAATCGTGTTCATTCATCATGTATCCCTAGCTCCTTTACCTCTAAATCCCCCAAATGAAAGGCTGTCTTTTATTAAGAGAAAGAGGGATGATTATATCTTGTTTAATTCCATAAGCGTCAGCAACATATGTTCCAACAACTCTGGAATATCCTCCATCTGATCTTCGTTAATTTGCCTGGAAAATCGGAGTTCAATCCTGTTTTGGTATGTAGATGTCTTCTCTCCGTAAATCTGACTTAATGTCTGTACTGGCCGAAGATCAGGCTTCCAAATGTCGGTCAGTAGATTTTCAATCCGGCTGCATTGTGTCTCCATCTCTCGAATCTTCATATTAAAATACAGCAACAAACTGCATCCCGGCGTTTGCTCTTCTATTTCCAAAATTTCTGCAGCCAGGTTGTTTAAATCCATCTTTAGTTGAAGCTCTGCCGTCACACCTGGCTGTTCTCTCAGACTGAACTGTACGCCAAATTCACGCGACATTACCGACATCTCCAATCTATCGATTCGCTGCGTAATGTTAATACGTGAATCCAAATTATCCAGATCGTAAACCGCATTTTCCATAGCTACTTTTAAATTATCAAAAACGGTCGGGTCGAACATTTTTCTCACCTCCAATTATTGAGTATAACATAGCTTTTGTTACCCCTGAAATAGAATGCCCCTTTTCATGAAAGCATATTAAGATGAGCTTTATAGTATACAGCAAGTTGACTAATTCTTAATGGAAGTTTAGCGAATAAATTTGTAAAAACACATAATTGTGACAAATATATATATATTTTTGTTTATTATTCCATTTTTATTCCAATTTATTGGAATACACTATATAATACTGGATGGGATTAGTAATACATAACATATAAATCCCACAAAAACAAAAGAAGGGAAGAGATTATTAAATGAAAAAGGTAGTTTTTTCTGCACTAGGTCTTGCACTTCTATTAAGCACATCCACCGCCGTTGCATCTGCTCAAGAAGCTCAAGAAGGAGCACCCGCTTTACAAAAGGAATCTATCCAGCTCTTTGGAAATGGGACTGACAGAGAGCCTAATAACTGGTTCGATGAAGCTAGTGAAATACTGGTGGGAGTTGACATCTATGGGGAAATAGGCAAACACATCGATGGAGGTTATGACAATAGCGATTATTATAAGTTTAAAGCCTTTCAGTCTGGTTGGTATCAATTTAATATTCAAGGGGACATATATCCTAATACATGGCTGAGACTTGGTTTGGCTGACAGTAACGGACACTTCATTAGATATGCAAATGATCGTGAATACTCTTTAGGTAAAAATCTTGAAGCTGGCAAATGGTACTACCTGGTCGTAGAAACACCCGGTGCTGAGTTAGGACAATTATTCGACTATAAAGTTACTTCTACTATCAAGTAGATTAAAGGATAAATTGAAGTTAACAAAAAAACGTGTTCCTTCTTTGACAAGGACTATGTTTTACATTTACATTTAGGGGCACCTAATATCTTACGACAAACGCAGCTATATCGTCGTGGAAGCACTGACGGTTTACGTTCATATCTTCTTTGTATATGGATCGTTTGTACCTCTGCATGCTGGAAACTATCACTTTGTAAAAAAATTTTTATATACACTTATATTACTTATTGCATGTACATCCTATATCTATTGAAGAATATATATAATCCAGAAATCATTACTAATATATTTATATAAATGAATATAAATTTCAAAAAAAGAGAGGTATTTTATTCATGAAAAAAACGTTGTTAGCTTCATTAGGTCTTACACTTATTTTGAGTACTTCTGCCAGTGTCGCCTTAGCTGCAGAAGCAGATTCTGTACCAGTTGCAAAGGAATCAACTATTGCCCCTTTACTTGAATATGATGAACAGGAGCCAAATGATACTTTTGAACAAGCTAACTATTATTTTATAGGTGATGGGGTTATTGGAACCCTCGGTGAAGAGAAGCATGGGATGTGGGAAAACTACGATGTATATAAAATAATGGCAGAAAATAACTCAAGAGAAGTTCACTTCACAATTGAGGGACACAGATATCCCGATTCTTGGTTGGAGCTAACCCTCTTCGAAAGTAATGGTCAAAGCATCAAAAGTTCAAAAAATGGTCAATATTTTTTAAATGCAACTCTTGAACAAGGTAAAGATTACTACCTAACCGTCAATGCGTACGGACTTCAACCTGGAGGAAAAATGTTTGACTATAAAGTCTCTTCTGAAGTTGTAAGGTAGGCTAATTAAATTTATGTAACTTTTCAAGTTGTGTATCGTTCTTTAATGCCTGTTGTCGTATTGGATACATGCAACAGACACATATAAAGACTAAAAAATCCTAACTACACCAAAAAGCCTCACCCTTTTTTAAAGGGGCGAGGCTTTTGTAGTTAAGTCATTGCATTCGGCGCATTCAGTTCTTTTACCCCTGTGTAAGTCTTACGACAAACGCGAGCTAAAGTCCTCGTAGGAGAACTGACGGATTACCTTGATGCCTTCTTCGTCATTGTAGCTCGCGATGGCTGGCAGGTTGACTCCGTTAAACATGTGATTTTTAACCATTGTGTAATGGGCCATGTCGCAGAATACAAGCTTGTCTCCCGGCTTCAATGGCTCTTTAAAGGAATAGTCACCAATCACATCTCCAGCCAAGCACGTAAGTCCACCAAGTCTGTAAGTATGTGCATACTCACCAGGCTTACCTGCACCAATGATATTCGGGCGGTAAGGCATAGCCAGCACATCAGGCATATGACATTCAGCCGAAGTATCCAGAATGGCAATATCCATTCCATTTTTCATCGTATCCAGTACAGTCGCAACCAGATAGCCGGTGTTCAGAGCGATAGCTTCGCCTGGCTCAAGATAAACTTGCACACCGTATTTATCCTGAAAATATTGGATACAGCGTACCAGTGTGTCCAGATCATAGTCTTCTCTGGTAATATGGTGACCGCCGCCAAAATTGAGCCATTTCATTTGCTTAATGTATGGCCCAAATTTCTCATCCACGACTTTAATGGTGCGCTCCAGCGTATCTGAATTCTGTTCACACATCGTATGAAAATGAATACCGTCCACGCCATCCAGATCCTCAGGTCTAAAGTTAGCCAGAGTCACACCCATTCTGGAGTTGTTGTAGCAAGGATCATACAGCGGAGTTTCGATTTCCGAATATTCCGGATTTACTCGAATGCCGATGTCGATTTTTTTGGAAGTTACGCCTTGCACTCTGCTTTTGAAGCGATTCAGTTGATCAAAGGAGTTGAAAACAATATGGTCAACATACTCCAATAGCTCATCAAATTCACTGTCAACATAAGCAGGTGCGTATACGTGAACCTCCTTGTCCATTTTCTCGCGACCGAGTCTTGCCTCGAACAACGAACTGGAGGTTACGCCTTTTAAGTATTTGCCAACCAGAGGAAAGGTCGAAAACATCGAGAACCCCTTAAGAGCGAGCAGAATACTGCAGCCTGTCCGCTCTTGTACAGAATTCAAAACCTCAAGGTTTTTGACAAGAAGTCTTTCGTCAACAAGATAACAAGGTGATGGGAGCCCAGTAATATCAATATTCATCACAGACCTCAATCAAGCAACGTTGGCGAAAAGTTCTCTTGCCATGGCAATCCGTGTTTATTTAGTGCTTCCATGAATGGATCTGGATCAAATTCTTCAACGTTGTAAACGCCTGGTTTTTTCCAGAGACCTTTGATGATGAGCATTGCACCGATCATAGCCGGAACACCTGTTGTGTAAGAAATGGCTTGGGAGCCAACCTCTGCATAACATTCCTCATGATCACAAACGTTGTAAACATAATAGGTTTTTGGCTTTCCATCTTTCACGCCTTGGATGATGCAGCCAATGTTTGTTTTGCCCTTTGTTCTTGGTCCCAGAGAAGCTGGGTCCGGCAAAATAGCTTTCAGGAATTGCAGTGGAATGATTTGTTGTCCTTCATAATCAATAGGCTCAATCGAAGTCATGCCTACGTTTTGAAGTACGTTCAAATGATTCAGATAATTGTCCGAGAACGTCATCCAGAAGCGGATTTTTTTCACGCCTTTAATATTCACTGCAAGAGATTCCAGTTCTTCATGGTACAAAAGATATATATTTTTCGGTCCAATTTCAGGAAGATCGTATACTTTTTTCTCAGAAAGTGGCTCAGTTTCAATCCATTCTCCGTTTTCAAAGTAACGGCCTTTCGCCGTAATTTCGCGAATATTGATTTCCGGATTAAAGTTAGTTGCAAAAGGATATCCGTGGTCCCCTGCATTCGCATCCACAATATCAATTGTATGAATTTCATCAAAATAGTGCTTTTGAGCATAAGCCGTAAATACTCCAGTCACGCCTGGATCAAAACCGCTGCCCAGCAGAGCTGTAATACCTGCTTTTTCGAATCTTTCTTTGTAGGCCCATTGCCAGCTGTATTCAAACTTCGGCGTATCCGGCGGTTCATAGTTCGCCGTATCAACGTAATGAACACCTGTCTCAAGGCAAGCATCCATTATCGTCAAATCCTGATAAGGGAGAGCCACATTGATAACTACATCCGGTTGAAAGCTTCGAATCAAGTCAATGACCATGTCGGTGTTGTCAGCATCAAGCTGAGCCGTTTGGATCTTCGTACGACCTCCACCCAGCTTCTCTTTAAGCGCATCGCATTTTTCAACAGTTCTGCTTGCGATACAAATTTCTTCAAATACATCTGGGTTTTGGCAACATTTATGCACCACAACGCTGGCCACGCCACCGGCGCCAATAATCAATGCTTTTCCCAAAATAAATAACCTCCTTATTCCATACGCTAATCGCTAATCATTCTTGCAAACAAAATGATTATAAAGACATCCCACCAAATAATCAAGAAAAACGACAATTTGCTGTGTCAAAATTCACAGGAGTATGTCACAAAAACTTTACAAACCCCAAAATTAGGCATAAATTCTCCGGAAAGCGAGCAGAAAGCAAACATTTCCCCATACATTCAAGGAATCCAGCACACCTTTAGTAGAAGTTTTCTTGAATATAATACATATGGCTTAAAGAAATCATATTATCTTATTTTTAAACAAAATACCACCCCTTCCCGTCCTATGATGAAGATTCATGGGGTGGTAAAATAATGGGCTGATAACGTAATGCTTCATCTACAATCTCTGCCGCACTCAAATTACGATCATCCCAGTAGATTAAATCACCAATTCCTGGATGAGGTGTATTTTGCATGACTACGGTTAGCATGCTGTCGAGTACCTCCTCCGTTCCCTCACCTCTGATGATTTTTTCCACCAACTGTATAAGCTCACTTCGACTTAAATTTTGGGGGTTCAATGGATCTCGATCCAGACTCATACAATCGCCCTCCTAGGTATTAATTAGTCGGCATAGTGCAGGGCCTTATGCTTCTACTGTAAGCGCTATACAACCTCTTATGCAGCTTTAAGAAGTGTCATAATAAATAAAGCCGCCCCCGATACGGGAACGGCTCTATATCGTAATAAAGCATATTAAATCATGATTTTGCAAATATCGTTTGTGAATTCAACCGGATCTTGCAGCGGCAAGCCCTCGATCAGCAAAGCCTGATTATACAGCAATGCCGTGTAGAGGTTCACTTTCTCCTTATCCTCGGCAAAGGCTTCTTTCAAAGAGTTGAATACCGCATGGTTTACGTTAATTTCCAGCACTTTATTCGCTTTAACATCGGCGTTATTCGGCATGGCGTTCAGAATTTTCTCCATCTCAATGGTTACTTCGCCGTCAGCGGACAGACATACCGGGTGTGTCTTCAAGCGCTTGGAGGCTTTAACACTGGATACTTTGCCTTCCAGCAAGCCCTTCATGTACTCAAACAACTCCTTGTTGTCGTTTTGTTCCGCTTCTGTTTCTTTCTCATTTTCGTCAGACTCAATGCCGAGATCGCCACTCGATACGGATTTGAATTCTTTCTCTTTATAGCTTATGAGCATTTTAATAGCGAACTCATCAATATCATCAGTGAAGTATAAGATTTCGTAGCCTTTATCAGCCACCAATTCGGTCTGCGGCAGCTTTTCAATACGCTCGTTGGACTCCCCGGAAGCATAATAAATATACTTTTGATCCTCTGGCATACGGGATACGTATTCATCCAAAGTAACCTGCTTTTTCTCTGTAGAGGAGTAAAACATAAGCAGATCCTGAAGAGTTTCTTTATGTCTGCCGTAATCGTTGTAGACCCCAAATTTCAATTGTCTGCCAAATGATTTGTAGAATTGATCATATTTCTCCCGATCATTTTTGAGCAGAGTCAACAGCTGGCCTTTGATTTTGCTTTCGATATTTTTGGCAATCAGCTTCAGCTGACGGTCATGCTGCAGCATTTCTCTCGAAATGTTGAGTGACAGGCTTTCGGAGTCAACCATACCTTTCACAAAGCTAAAGTAATCCGGCAGCAGATCAGGAGATTTCTCCATGATCAGCACACCGTTAGCATACAGCTCCAGACCTTTTTCATATTCCTTGGAATAGAAATCAAACGGAATATTTTCAGGAATAAACAAAATCGCTTGGTACACTACCGCGCCGTCTGCGCTGATATGGATGTGCTGAAGCGGCTTGTCG
The DNA here is from genome assembly GCF_056099025.1 of Paenibacillus sp. TSM33. Classification (NCBI taxonomy): domain Bacteria; kingdom Bacillati; phylum Bacillota; class Bacilli; order Caryophanales; family Paenibacillaceae; genus Paenibacillus; species Paenibacillus sp. TSM33. The sequence goes on along the minus strand of NZ_JBLZXB010000010.1, from coordinate 940,154 downwards.
TAGCCATAGCGTTTTTCCGCGTAGAAATTTTGATAATCCTCGTCGGTTAGCTCGCTTTTATTTTTTCTCCAGATGGGCACCATGCTGTTAATACGCTGTTCTTCTTTGTAATCCTCAAACTCGTTGTCGCTTCCTTCTTTCAGACGCTTGCCTGTAACATCCATTTTAATCGGATAGCGGATAAAGTCGGAGTATTTTTTAACAAGTGCTTTTAAACGGTACTCGTCCAAATACTCGTCGTAGGACTCATCCTCGGTGTTTTCCTTGATTTTCAGAACAATCTCGGTTCCGACCTCGTCTTTCTCAGCCGCCTCAATGGTATAACCGTCAGCACCTGTGGATTCCCATTTATAAGCAGTATCGCTTCCCAAAGCCTTGGTCGTTACTGTAACTACATCTGCTACCATGAAAGCTGAATAGAAGCCGACGCCGAATTGACCGATAATGTCGTGACCATCCTTGGACTCATTTTCATTTTTGAATGCCAGTGAGCCACTTTTAGCAATGACGCCCAGGTTATTTTCCAGTTCTTCCTTGGTCATCCCAATCCCGGTATCACGCAGTGTTAGCGTTCTATGATCCTTATCGGCAATTACTTTAATATAATAATTCTCTTTGTCAAAGACCAATTGTTCGTCTGTCAGTGCTTTGTAATAGATTTTGTCAATCGCATCACTTGCGTTGGAGATCAGCTCTCTAAGAAAAATTTCCTTTTGCGTGTAAATCGAGTTAATCATCATTTCGAGCAAACGCTTGGACTCAGCCTGAAACTGTTTTTTCTCCATTCGGATATCTCCTTTCAAATATAAACCTATGTAAGGCCAGCGGATAAGAGCTATGCAAACGATTCAACTTTGTTAGCACTCCCACCATTCGAGTGCTAGCCTACCTTTTTTATAACATTCCTCATTTTTTATGTCAATATCTCGGTTAATCTGCACAGTAAAATTCCATTTCAGGGAATCGTTAGTGCCTGATTTGCTTAAACATAACGTTAAACATTTCGACAGTGGATGGAAACAGCCCCTGCACATGGGGAAGCAGATTACTCCTAATCTGTAGCTCATCCTCATCCAAATGCCGGAGATCTTCATGAAAGAACCAGACAATAGGATAATCGCCGTCCTTATGTCTGCTGCCTACATTTAAACATACAGGGCCCTGATCGTCTTCTGCAATTGCAAATGGAATATAGCCTGCTGACAGCAAAGGTGACCATTGATCGATCAAATCACAAAATGCCTTTAAGCCTTGACCTACTGGCAAACGTGGAAACTCTACAAACGTACAATCACTCCAGTATACTCCCGGAATAGATTCATTATCGAATTGTAAAGATACATAATGGTAGGACATGATAAAATTCCTCAACAGAGGCGGCAGCTCAAAATGATATTTTTCTTCCATCTCCCGAACTTCCTGTTCTGTAATCCGTGAAGGAAGAGGCTTCCACTTAATCCACCCCTCCTCATCGACGTCCCCGTCACGCATCTCGAACGGTACATTTTCTTCCACATCCATAAAAAAGGCTTCATCCATCTGTGCAAATAACTCCTTCATGGATGTGCGAATATCCGCTTTCTTGTCCATGTCCTCACATCTCTTTCTTTTTATTCGCATTTTGCATCATAGGTGTATGCCTCATGCGTCTTTATATGAAAATAGCATTGCAATCATATACCACTACTCTTTTTATATTCAGCTTATCAGAACTTGCTTTTTTCACCATTTGCGGAATATTAGTATTACCAGCGCAATGGCTCATAACTACGCCAGAGCAACCAACGCTCTGTCTCGTGAATTGGAGCAGTGCCAATGCTATATTCATCCTTTGAGCCACTCTGCAAATCAATCAAATGAAGCATACCTCCATACGTTCCAACTGCCAACATACCTTCATCGTATGTAACTGCCAGCCCGGCTATCGTACTGCCGACAAAATAGCGCCAAAGTTCACGCCCCTCTCTATCAATAAAACGGACATATCCGTAGGCATCACCTAGAATAGATCCTTGTGTCAGCGCTGCTGCAGCGTATACTCGCATTTCTTCATTCATCATCGGCCATTCTTCCCTATTTAGAGCAAGACCCTGCTCCACTTCAGCAATCGGCACCTGAATGGTGGCACCGTTGTAGAAATGACAGGCATTGTACCAGACATCCAGACCATCTTTGGAAAATAGAGCATAATGCGGATAGCTGGAGCCTGGCTCCAATGTATGCACCGTCTTATCAGTTAAGTCCATGAGCAAATGCTCGCTCATCTGGCTGCCATAAGCGATCCAGCGTCCATCCTTCGACACAGCTCCATGCGCCATATCCACAATCGTGTCTTCCAACCCCAATTCTCTTCGTTCAGACGCCTTGGGATGGATCAAATCCACCTGATCACCAGCCAGCAAATAAACGCCGTAACCGCAAACCAGAAGAATGCGCTGCCCATCGCCAAACGGAATCACTTCATCTAATATATCCTCAGGGTGCTCCTCATCTGCCAAGCATTCCAAGTCAGGAATAGACGCTTTTAAGCAGGCTTGTATATCCTTCCACTGAAAAAACGCTGTCTCTTCCCCTTGTAAATTTCGGTCCGGTTGTCGAACAATCCGAATCCCATTCCCATCCACCAACGCAAAATAACTCCCGTCCGGCGAACAACCTACTCGGTGCATTCCGGGGATTTGCCTGGTTCCATCTTTTCCCGTCACATAGATCTTACCGCGTTCCCGAGGGTTACCTGCATGTAGAATGACTTCATTGTCTTCATTTATAAAAGCTATTGGCCTAACGGCTTGCAAGGCTTCCTCAAACACTGGTGTAAGCGGCCAGGATGCAGCCGGAATCTCCCGGCGTAACCGCTCTGTTTCTCCAGCCTGATTCGCCGCCTGAATCATACGAAAAATATCTTTGGCCAGCTTAGAGCGTTCGTCCTGCTTTGGCTCTGACTGCTCCTGCTGCCACTGGCTTGCCATACCAATTCTGACAAATTCGTTCATATCTGTAGCATACCTTTTTCCTTCCTGTCGCCACTCTGCTGCTATTTCATGATTCAACCAACTCATTCTGCTCCCCCATCCCAGTCGTCTATGTATGCCCCGTTTATTCTACAGGCTTTATTCATTCTGTTAGGTAATTTCTCACCTTCGTCAACACAGACCACAGGTCTGTCACTGCTTTTACCTCCTCATAGTCCAGGTAGGCATCGTGCTTTTCGTAATATTTGACCGCCACAATCACCATCTGAATCGTCACTGGCTGTCTAGCAGCCTTAAGAACTTCCACAATACTTTCAAAGGTGGCCAGCTCAAACCAAGTTTGAACCTGACGATCTGATATCCATATGGGAATATACTCGTCCTGTTCGTTGGTTGCAGCCGTACCGTCCTCTGCACATTCCTCCAGCCAATGCTCATCCAGATAATAAATCGGTGTATGAACAGGGTCCTGATCCCATTGATCCACATTCACATATAACCAGTTATTATGCAGTTGTCCCACGCAGCGCACCAATTCCTGCAATCCATGAAATACACGATAAGACAGGCGTTCCCTACGACGGTAATCTTCAAGTCTTTTCTCATACCTGCTCATCTCCAGCACACCCCGTTTCTATATCAGTCCACACTTAATTCGCGTAACATACATTTATTACTCATAAAACCCGATATAAGTACAAGCACCTCGTCAATAGTTAAGACTACATAAGGAGATTGATCTATTCATGAAAAGAATCACCGCACTTATTATTCTGTCTATGCTCTTACTTGTAACTCCGATCTACGCTGCTGCACCAGCACCTATGCTGGTTTATGTGGATCAGAATAACCACTCCTTCATCCCGCTTCGTCTCCTGAATAGCTATGAAGGGATCACGCTCAACCTGAACCCAGCAGACAAAAAAATAGAAATTGCGCAAGGCAATACCCGGCTTACATTATTTACGGGACAATCTACTGCTAAAGTGAATGATCAAACGGTTCGTATGCAAAATGCACCTTTTACCGACAACGGCGCTACCTATGTACCCTTACAGTTCATCAGCCAACATCTAAATCTGCAAGTCTTATGGCTAAAAGAAAACTCAGCTGTGCGTATTACGCAAGGTGCAACGTCTGTTACGCTTCCGGTACTTACTGGCAAGCTACCCGGAAGCACTACCCCCATCACGACAGCTCATAAAAGCTTCAAGGTTGGATCTCGTACCTTTTCCGCTAAGGTGGTCATCATCTCCATGCTCCATCCCAAGGTGAGTTTAGACGTAGCACTGGCAGGTGATACCCTTGGTAAAGTGGAGAACTTAAGCAGTCTTGCCAAACGCAATCAAGCGGTTGTAGCCATGAATGGCACATTCTTTGACGCCTATACCAAAAGCTCCTACAAGACACCTTACGGCTATCTGGTCAGCCATGGCAAGATGTTGAAAAAAAGCTCCGGCGATCAACGCACTGTCTTCACCTACGATGCTAACCATTTAGCCGAGCTTGTGTCGGGCTCTGCCTTTGAACAACGGTTAACCCAAGGTAGCGTCGAAGGTGCTCTTCAAGCTGGACCTCGTCTGGTCACGAACGGTCAAGTTTCCCTGAATGTCAAAGCAGAAGGCTTCAAGGACCCTAAAATATTAACAGGCGGGGGCGCCCGCAGCGCACTTGGAATTACTAGGGATCATAAGCTGATCCTCTTGACCACAAGCGGAGCGACCATTCCGCAGCTCGCCCAAATGATGAAGCAGGCTGGCGCTTATCAGGCCATGAATCTGGATGGCGGTGCTTCCAGCGGACTGTACTACAACGGCTCTTATCTCACTACACCCGGCCGCCAAATCAGCAACGCCATTATTGTAAAGTATCAATAGACGAATAAAGGCTGTCTTCACGGATATGCAAGCCGTGGGATAGCTTTTTCCTTTTTCCCAGTCTCGGTTAATCGGCTTCCACCTGTTCGAGTAGCTTGTCTGATCCGTTACGGGTTGATCGGGCAACCTACAATCGAATCAGACTGGTAAAGCTATTGCTGCCTTCGCTTCCTTTTTTTAAAGAAAGATAAATACGGTTATTTTCTCTGCTGGCCAAGCATTCATAAAGTCCAGGTTGCACAGACAGGAATGACCCTCCCCATACACAATCAGGTTGCAACTCACCACCTGTGGCTTCCTCTCCTGCGCCAATAAATATGTTCCCTGAGGGAATCTTCAAAAACAGCCGCACCGTCGGCTGCTCAATATGATCTGCTATCACAACCTCATACGTCCCGTCCGCTCCCAAATTCAAAAAAGCAGCGTTTCCCTCATTTAATTCCCCCAGCTCGTCCTCTTCGATGGACCACCAATCCGGCTCATCGTTCAAGCGATGCTTCAGAGCTTGCGTATCAAATAGGCAAAGAGTCGCCGTGTCTGTCGTAAATTGAAATGGGCTGCTTGCCGTGTTCATCATGCGATCCTCCTGATCATGGTCAGCGAATTTCCGTTTTTCCACTTCCTCCGCTATCCGTATTGCTATATTTGAGGGAAATTATCCCTGTATGTAAAGTATAACAATGCTTATAGGGCCAGACAACATACTAGGGCTATCATCCATTCTGCATTAAAAAAGCCCTCCCTCACGCTGTCGTGAAAAAGGGCCACTCTGTGAATTTTAGGCGATCCGAACCCTGCTGTTAGATCAGAAAAGATTTGGTGATAATCACCAGCAAAATGAACAATACCAAAATAGCACCTGTGGATGTCCATGCTCCACCGTAACCTACTTGACCCATGTCTAAATCCCTCCTTGCGTTAAAGCTTACTCTCATTGTATGTAGAAAAGCGGATAACGACCGGGCGAATCGGCAAGTTTATTTGCCAAGGAAGGACTATTCAGAAAATGGACTGATACGTCTCGGATGGATCGCTAATCACTCGGGATGACAACTGGCAGAGAATGTCGTCGGTTCTGCACAGCAGCCTGCTCACATCCTTGTGCTTCATCTTTTGAAGAAGTGAAGTTTCTAACTGGGATGAAAGAAATTGAGTGGTGCCTATAAATACGACAACATCCAATCCCGGGTTGGTGTCAGTATGTAATAAATGCAGCAAATCCGCCATGGACAAGCGTCCCGGAGGGAAAATGCTATTAGTTTCTTTCATATATAGAGCTTTTACCATGGAGGTTAACGCCCAGTCACAGAGGATAATACAGCATTGGAATTGGTGATGCCTATGCAGAATTTGAGCTAGTTTCATATGGTATTGGGCTAAGGTGTGAAAATCGATTATGGAATGATGTAGGTGTTGCACGAGTCTGGATGGTTGAGTGGGACTTGGAATATAGGCAGAAGGAGCTTCTTTCATATCTATTCCTCCAGAGAATTTCAAGAATAGTATTATTATACTCCAAAATAATACTTATAGATATCTAAAATATTTATTATATCTAATGTTTAGTGTTTTCATTTAGATATCTTGTCTACACTTTTAGAATAGTGAGGTGTAGACGATGGAAGATAAAGAAGTTCTCAAATTAGTGGGTGCCAGAATACGTGCTTTGCGAAAAGAAAAAGGATTGTCTCAGGAGTCACTTGGAGAAAAAGGCGGGTTCCATTTTTCATACATAGGGCAGATTGAACGTGGAGAAAAAAACGTATCTTTAATAAACATAGCTAAAATTGCTGATGCACTGGATGTTAATTTGATTCAGCTGTTCGCTTATGTAAATGAGGATATTAAGGTTACGAAGCATGAAGAGGGTATACAAGAAATCGTAAACATACTTCAAAAATCAAGTCCAGAGAAAGTACGTTTGGCGAGGAATGTGATACGGGAGATTATCAACTAAGAAGATTCTCAAAAATTGTGAGAGCAATTTCTTGGGAAATAAAAAAAGGACCATACTTTTCATTTTCAGAAAATCATAGTCCTCATTTTTTATTCAATGTCAGAGAGGCACATTAGTTTTTTGTTATGACCTTCTTAGATGGATTATCACTCTTCGCAGATGAAAACTAACGCAACAGCCATTCCTTTATTGTCAATGTAGAAGAACCATTTTGAATGAGCGGATCTAAATTACCAATCTTTGTCGCCTCCTCAAGTGATGCTGCTTTTATTAAATAGGCTCCTCCTGTTCCATCGCTAAATGGACCATACTTTTCAAGTGCTCCCTCTTTTTTTAACTTTTCCAGATGGTCATAGTGCCCTTTGATATCATCAGTATTGAACTTGTTTGTTCGTGTAGTAATTAATAAAAAGTAATTCACTGATTTCCCCTCCATATTTCTCTTGTATTCAAAAATATCTGGCGTTCCTTTAAGAAGATATTACAGCGTTAGCTATTATAATAAAAGCCCTCAAGGATGAAATGCAACCATAAGGGAATTTGATCAAATTTAGCGGGCTCTCAAACGAAAACACGCCCCCAAGTGGCGTGTCTTGTATTACGAATTTCTCCAATTTATTCCCCTAAACTAAACCCTTACTTCCAAATCTCGTCCGCAATCTCTTTAATGAAAGCAAGCTTTTTCCACTGTTGCTCTTCGGTCAGAATATTGCCTTCTTCTGTGGAAGCAAAGCCGCATTGTGGGCTGAGGCAGATGTGGTTGATGTCTACGAATTGAGTCGCTTCCTTAATGCGGTTAATGACCGTCTGTTTGTCTTCCAGCTCACCTGTTTTGGAGGAAACGAGGCCCAGTACGACCTGTTTTTCATCTTTCAGATGCTTAAGTGGGGTGAAATCACCTGCACGGTCGGTATCGAATTCGAGATAGTAACCGTCGATGTTGTCGATGCCGAACAAAGTTTCGGCTACAGGCTCATAGCCGCCTGAAGATGCCCAGGTGGAATGGTAGTTGCCACGGCATACGTGGGTTGTAACGACCAAATCGGCTGGAAGATCCTTCACGGTTTCCTGATTCACGCGAGCGAACAGCTTTTTGGTATCTTCCACATTTTCACCCGCATGCTGTCTGGCTTCCCAATAGTTTTTATCACAGAGCATGCCCCATGTGCAATCATCCAGTTGCAAGCTGCGGCAGCCTTCATTATACAGCGCTTGGATCACAGATTTGTAGGCTTTGGCGATATCCGTTACCAGCTCATCCAGATTGCTGTAATACGTATCGGTTGTTTCTTTATTTTCTCCACGCAACAGCTCAGCCAGGAACTGCGCAGGTGCCGGAATCGTTTGGCGGGCGATAGCATCCTCTCCTGCGACTTGCTTCAGGAATTTGAAATCTTCAATGAAAGGATGATGGGAATGTCCAATTTTACCGGACAAGCGTGCGGTTTCCGCTCTTGTTTCTACACCTTGGAATTGGTAGCCATTTGCAAGCTGTACCTTTTCCACGCCGTCTAGTCCCCACATAAAATCAAGATGCCACCAGGACCGTCTGAATTCACCATCCGTCACAGCTTGAAGTCCTACGGATTTTTGCTTTTCGACCAGCTTGATAATTTCTTCATCTTCAATCTTTCTCAGCTCGTCCGCAGAGATTTCATTATTTTGAAATTGAATTCTGGCATCTTTGATCGCTTGCGGGCGCAAAAAGCTGCCGACCATGTCATGTCTGAAAGGGGTCACTTTACGTTGGGATGCATTGTCAAGGATGCTGCTCATTAGGGTTATCTCCTTTTTCGCTTCAGTAGTGAAGTTGTTGTAAGAAAGATAACATACATTTTCAGCTATAAGGTAACTCCAATAAACTATAGCTAGTTATAGCCTAAAGCTATATCAAACTTTTTTATTCCCCTATTGCCTCATGCAACGCTTCTACATAGACAGTAGCCAGCTTGGAGAGCGCGACGTTTTTATGACAAATCCAGCCCACATTAATAGACTCGTCACACTCCAGAGGGACGGAAATTATCTCGTTACCGTTCAGATCCGCACTGATCACCCCAGTAGAAATGGTATAGCCGTTCAAGCCAATAAGCAGATTAAAAAGAGTCGCCCGGTCATTGACGCGAATGCTTTTGGGGTGCGACAACGTACTCAGAATTTCCTCGGAGAAGTGAAAGGAATTGTACTCCCCTTGCTCAAAGGACAAATATGGATAAGGATGAAGCTGGTCAATGGTCACGCTAGACTGCCGGGATAGCGGATTATTGGCGCTGATAAAAATGTGCGGCTTGGCCGTAAATAGGCTGTTGAATTGCAGATTTGCATCTTTTAGCAGCTTGTTGATGACCTTGGCGTTAAATTCGTTCAGATACAGGATTCCGATCTCACTGCGCAGGCTTTTGACATCCTGTATGATTTCATGGGTTTTGGTCTCCCGCAAAGCCAGCTCATATTCATCCTGTCCATATTGATTCACCAGATTTACGAATGCATTCACTGCAAAAGCATAATGCTGCGTGGACACAGCAAAATGCTGTGGTGAAGGCTTGGCATCCAGATAGCGATTTTCCAGCAGCTCCGCCTGCTCAACGACCTGACGCGCATATCCGAGGAATTCCACGCCTTCTTTGGACAAAGAAATGCCTTTATTGGTACGCTCAAAAATGGTGATATGAATTTCTTCCTCCAGATCGCGAATCGCGTTCGACAGACTGGGCTGGGAAATGAACAACCGCTTCGCCGCCTCATTCATGGAGCCACGATTGGCAACCTCGATGACATATTTTAATTGTTGTAGGGTCAATGCATGATGTCCTTTCCGCTTGTGTTTCTTCTATTATATAATACATGATCACGCTTCTGGGCAAAGGGGGAGTAGAAACACCTCCTCAAAATGGTAACATCCATTTCAAGGAGGTGCTTTTGCACGGCTATATTAATTAACGGACTTCACCGTTTGTAGCGATCAGCTTTTGATACCAATAGAAGCTTTGTTTACGAATACGGCGCAGATCTTTGAGATCGAATTCCTCACGATCCACATAGATAAACCCGTAACGCTTGCTGGAGCCCTGATGGGTGCTCACAAGATCAATCGCAGACCACGGACAGAAGCCAAATACGTCTACGCCGTCTGTAATAGCCAATTGAATCTGCTCGATATGCTTCTTGAAAAAGTCAATACGATAAGGATCGTTTACTATATCCCCTTCTTCCAGCTTATCAAAAGCGCCCAAGCCGTTCTCTGTCACGATTAAAGGCAGGTGGTAGCGAGAATATATTTGGCGAAAGGTGGTTCTAAAACCGACCGGATCAATCTCCCAACCAAACTCCGTCTTTTGCAGGTTGGGGTTCACAGAGCCCCGGTATGCTCCGGGTTCACCCACAATTTCATGCTGATCGCCTGTATGTGAAAAATCATTTCCATCATCCAAACTTTCTCCTACGGTTTGAGAGGTATAATAATTAAAGGCGATAAAGTCCGGATTCCCCTTCGCTAAAATGTCCATATCCCCTTCTTCAATGACAGGCTCATAGCCCTTCTCGACCAAATAACTCCAGGCAATATGATTGTAGCGGCCGAATACAGCCATATCCAAGTAGAGCCAGTTGCGAATGGCTGCATAGTTGTCAGCCGCCAACGTATCTTCAGGCTTGGAACTGGCTGGATAAATGACCCCAATATTCGGTGCTGGGCCAATTTTCGCATTAGGCAGCATGTCATGGCACAGTACCATCGCCTTCGCCTGCGCAACTAACATATGATGATTTTGTTGGTACAGTACCTTTTGCGGATTTTCCAGACTTGTATCTAATGTACCAATAGAACCGGGATGGAGAATCAGCATGTTCTGCTCATTAATGGTGAGCCAATATTTGACTCTGTCCCCAAAGTTCTCGAACAACGTTTTGGCATACTGCTCGAAGGCATCAATCGTTTCCCTCTTGGACCATCCGCCTTGTTGTTCAAGCGCATAGGGTAGATCAAAATGATACATGGTAACAATGGGTTCGATACCATACTTAATGAGTTCGTCAATTAATGAACTGTAAAATGCAATTCCCTTCGGATTTACTTCGCCCGCGCCTTGTGGATAGATGCGTGTCCAGGCGATCGAGAAGCGGTACGCCTTAAAGCCCATTTCAGCCATCAGAGCTACGTCTTCCTTGAACATATGGTAATGATCACTGGTTACCTTAAAATCAGTAACCCCTTCAACATGGTTAGCCATGTCAATGACCGAGGGTCCTTTTCCATCTTCGTCCCATGCACCCTCTACTTGATAGGCGGAAGTTGAACCTCCCCAGAAAAAGTTTTCAGGAAATGCCTTCAATTGATTATGTTTCATGCTATAGTCCCTCCAGTTATCGTTATATCCTTCTGATTTTGCAATTCCTGTATGTGATGCTAGGCTTCCTGTATCATACAACCAACGTTAACAATACTTCATTTTTCTGAATCTGCTCCTGATTGGTCTCAAATACGTCCACTTTATGTTTCGTCAGTGTGACGATGACAGGGGTTACGATTTCGTAGCCTGCTTCTATAATCTGCTCTCTGTCAAATTGGATTAACAAGTCCCCTTGTTTTACGATATCTCCCTCTTGAACGACCGGATTAAAATGCTTCCCTTTCAGCGCAACGGTGTTAATTCCGATATGAATTAATATCTCTGTACCTGCTTTGGAAGTCAAGCCTATGGCGTGTCCTGTGGGGAACAGCGACGTTACAACTCCATCTATGGGCGCTACAACCTCACCGACAGAAGGTTCGATGGCTAACCCTTTTCCCATTGCCCCTGTAGAAAATGCCGAATCGTTCACTTGGCTCAGGGGTGTCGTCTTGCCTGTGATCGGGCTGTAGATCGTTTCTTTCTTGATGTCAACAGCCTTAGTTTCTGTAACAGCTGGTAGAGGCTCTTCCGTCTTAACGGCCTCAACGGTTGCTGCCGTCTCCCCCTTCACCTTACTTTCATACCCAAAAATAAGAGTCAGCACCGTGGCTACCGCCAACGAGCATGCAATGGCAATCACGTAAACCAAGGTAGGCGTATAGACTGGAATCGCAAAAATGTTGTGAAACACATAAGCCGTCATTTTCACTCCAAAATGTCCATTGATGGCACCGCCTATCGCCCCTGCGATAATGACAATCGGAATGACTCGTTTAAAGCGAAGCACCAGACCATACACAATCGGCTCTGTTACACCCGCCAGCAAGCCCGTAATACTCGTGGAACCCGCAAGGGTTCTAAGTGTTTTATCTTTTTTCGCCTTTAGGAAGATACCAAATGCGACACCAATTTGAGCAAATACAGCCGCCGCAGCCATGGCCTCAATCGGATCACCGCCAACACCGATATTTTGAATCGTGATCGGGGTAAAGCCCCAGTGTAGTCCGAAGACGACCATAAAGGTCATAAAACCGCCAAGCACAATCCCTGATAAAATGCCGCTTACACCGATTAACCATGTCACCCCCGAAGAAATCCAATCCCCTACCGTTGTACCGAACGGTCCAAATGCGATTGCAGATAGAGGAACCATAATCATTAAAGCCAACATCGGAACTAAAAATAGCTGCAAATCCTTAAGAATGATTTTCTTCAAAAATTTGTCTACCAACGCATAGATGCTGATAGATATGAATATCGGAAAAACACTCGCTGAGTAGTTCATCATGACCACCGGTATTCCCAAAAACGATACATCAGAACCTTTGTCCATCAGTCCCGTAAAGTTGGGTTCGAGGAGAGCTGCACCGATCACACCAGCTACATAAGGATTCGCTTTCAGCTTTATACCGAGCGTAATCCCCAGTAAAATCGGCAAGAAGTAAAATACAGCATTCCCGGCAGCAGACAGGATCAGATAGGTATCACTTGTTGCGGACATCCAGCCCAGCAAGGTCAAAACCGTCAAGAGTGCTTTCAGCATCCCCGAGCCTGCCATCGCCGGAATCAACGGGGAAAAGCTGCCGGAAATAACCTCAAAGATTGTGGATATGACGGATGTCTTCTTTCCGCTGGATTCGTGAGCCGTAGAGGTGTCTGACCCAAAATCCATGTTTTTCATGATTTCCGTATATACATAGGCAACATGGCTGCCAATTACGACTTGAAATTGTCCTCCGCTTTCAACAACAGTAATGACTCCCTCGTGTTTCTCAAGCGCTTCTCTTTCAGCTTTTCGTGAATCCTTCAGGTCAAATCGGAGCCGTGTAGCACAATGGACAAGCCCATTGATATTTTCTTCTCCTCCAACGAGACGTACGATATCCTCGCCCATTTTCTTATGGTCCATGTTCATTCTCCTCTTGGGCAGATTGCCTGAAAACAAAAAAATACCTAAACGAAAGGCCTGCATGATCATAAAAAATGATCACTGCCATTCATTTAGGTATCGCCTGCTTATCAGTAACAATCCTTAGATTTAAGTTGTGAGCCTACTATAAAACACTCCGAAATCGTTTGCAAGCTTTTTTTCTATGAATCAACCATATCGTTTCTGGAGGTTACACGCTGTATATGAATCGTCAAATACACTTTTTCGTCAATCGACATCGCACTTTCATGCTTTAATTCCAGATATTGATTAATTAATTGGGTGCACTGAAAAGCCTTCTCGTATTTTTCTTTGACTTGGTCATACAAGAAGTTATCCCCTGAAGCTAATTGCTCTTGTTCATTGCTCAGCAAGCGCTGGGCAAAATACTGCAAATGAGTAATAAACCGCGAATAATTAAATGAGGTTTCATCCAGTGTAATCTGATAGTAATCGGTTACAATATTGAAAATGTCATCAATGACTTCAGTAATCTCAACCGTTTGTTTCATGCCCTGACCGTCTTGTCTTGCATTGACAAAATGCATGGCAATAAAGCTTGCTTCATGTTCATCCATTTGAATGCCAAATTGAGCATGAATAATGTCCAATGCATTCATACCGATCATAAATTCTTTTTTGTAAAATTTTTTGATCTGCCATAACAGTGAATTTTTAAGCCCCACAGATTTTCTGTATCGAGAGATGGCAAATTGGATATGGTCAATCAACGAAATATAGATATTATCACTAAAAATATCTCCCATTTCTTTTTTGGCGCTGCCTACAATTTCATCCGCCACCTTTAAATACTCTACAGATGTCTCCCCAATGAGATCAATTAATTTTTGCGGAATTTTATCGGATTTCAATACAAAGGTTTTTTCTATTTTTTCTTCATCGACCCTTTGTCCATTTTTCTTTTTAAAACCCAGACCGTTCCCTATGACAACAAACTCATGACCTACCTGATTTTCGGCCCGAATGACATTGTTGTTAAATATTTGCCGGATGATCATCTAGCTGCTCACCTCATTGATGTAATAACAAAGTTGGAATAACAAAAAAAACCAAATAACGACTAAGTCCATTAGTCATTATTTGGGTATCGCCTGCTTACCAGTAACAATCCCGAAGGGCACTTCACCCCTCATTCAATTACTGTTACTATACCGCTTTCAAAGCAGAATAACAATACAATTATACCAAAAAACCACCAAACACTCGGAATCTCTCGTGCTCAGCGGTTTTTTAAGTTCATGCTTAACGCTCTTTTTCTTTGCAAAATACATCTTTGGCAACCTGAATTGCTGAGGCTGCCCGGGGCCATCCTACGTAAAAGGCTAGCTGTGTAATGACCTCAACCAGTTCTTCCTCCGAAATCCCGTTTTCCTTGGCCAAGTTCAGATGATAAGGAAGCTGATTCACATGCTCACCCGCTACCAGAGCGGCAACTGTAATGAAGCTCCGTTCTCTGAGAGATAGCTCACTTCTCCTCCATACATCGCCAAAAAGGACATCCTCCGTATAGCTTACAAAAGCAGGTGCAAAATTACCTATCGTTTCCCGAACACTCGATCTGATTAATTTATGCTTCATAAGATCATTTGGGCGAGTCCGTTGCCAAAGGACCAATCCTCTAATTCAGTCTCTATCAGTGTCACAAATACATCCTCCGGTCTAACTTTACATTCAATAGAGATGAGCTCGGCTAACCTTTGGTAAAAACTCTTTTTTTGTTCTGGAGTTCTACCCGATCCCATCGTAATTTGGATGTACAGCAGCTTGTCTGTTCTGGGTATATTCAAATAATCGAAACTATAATAAAACTCGCTCTGCTTATGGGCATGAAAAACCTGAAAGTAATCCTTGGGCGGGACCTGAAAATGTTCGATCAAAGCATTCATGATACAGCGGCTAATGCCAGGCAGCTCGTGCTCTGTGTATTGCTGCTCCAAATAACCTACTCGTACAAATGGCATGTTCATCTCTCCTATCCGTTGCGATAAGATGATTGTACTCCCCTCACCTCCATCTGTATAATTGAAAATAATCATAAATAAATTCATTTTTATCGATGGAGATGAGTCTATATGGATTTGAAAGAGTTAACTACATTTCGTACCATTATTGAAGAAGGAACCTTTTCAAAAGCTGCCGCCAAATTAAACTACGCGCAGTCTACCGTCACGAGCCAAATCCAGAGACTAGAGAAAGAGCTGGGATTTCCACTTTTTAAAAGAGGCTGGGATGCGGAGTTAACCGCATCAGGAAAAATGTATGCCGAAGAGGTTGACGGGCTTATTCAGCATTGGAATTTTGTAATAGACCAGGCGAAGTCTCTGAAAAAAGAAGAGATTGGCACGCTCCATATCGGTGTGATTGAAACGGTAGCTGCTACCGCACTGCCTATGATCCTACGACAGTTTCGAGAGCATAAACCGAATATGACGTGCCATTTTACAGTGGGAAACACGGATACGCTCTCCAAAGCCTTGATGGACGGCACGCTGGATTTTGCAATTTCCGGGGAACCTCACTCGATTCCTTCCCTACATTTTGAACCTTTGTATCACGAGCAAATTGCTTTTATTGTGTCCCGTAGTCATCCCTTCGCGGAAAAAAGTGAGCTTCAGCTCGAAGATCTGTATGAGTATCCGCTTATCGTCGGAGGTAAGAACTGCCTGTACCATATACGACTGGAGAAAGAGCTTTCCCGTTTCCCGTCGATGCCGTTTTTTTATACCGTTAGTCAAATTTCGTCTATACCCTCATTCATAAATACGATTCCATCGGTTGGAGTGGTTCTATCGTCAATGCCTTTGCAAAAGGAACTGGTCACCATCCCTCTCCAGTTAACAGACCCGAATATTCCCATCGGACTATTACAAAACAACCAGCACCCACAATATCTGACTTCGACCCGAAGGCTGTTTATGCAATTGGTTAAAAAGCAGTGGGGAATAAATGACTCTCATTGGAGTTAAAAATATTGAAAGCTCATAAAACAAGCGACCGGAAATTCCGGTCGCTTGTTGTTTATAAACATGGGTTATTCTAATTCCCTATGGTGCAAAATCTTTGTAGGAAGTACCTGTTACGCTTCGTTATTTTAATTTATCAACTTGGCATTTTTAAGCATGCGCTGCACCAAAATTGCGGTTTCAGCACGGGTAAGCCTTTGATGAGGCTGTAAGTTTGTTCCGTCTCCTTGCAATGCCCCCGTATAAATCGCCCAGGAAAGCGGTTCGCGTGCCCATTCAGCCACTTGTTCTTGATCCTCAAATGGAGATAAACATTCAGTAATATCAGACTCATTACGAGGAGATTCCTCTGTGATGATCCGCATGGCCCTAGCCAAAGCTACAATCGCTTCTTGGCGGGTAATCGCATGATCTGGTTGAAATGTCCCATCATTGTATCCAGTTAAGATACCGTATTGCTGTGCTGTTACAACCGTTCGATAAAACCAATCAGACACCTGAACATCTCTAAACTCGATGCTCGTTCTGCCTGGTTTCTCCTGTAGGCCAAGCGCTCTAACCAGAATAGTAGCCAATTCAGCACGAGTCACCCAATCATCAGGTTGAAAATGCGATTCATCGAATCCTTTTAAGATCATTCTGGATGCCATGTCTTCGATAGCAGACTGAGCCCAAGGCTTGCTCTTTAAGTCAACAAACTTGCTCTTTTGAGATACGAGCGCATAAGTTCCATTCGTAAAGCTAGGAATAGCCGCTGCCTTCATTCCGTTTTGCCCACTGAATAATGTAAGTACTGGGTGCGTTCCCTGCTTATCTGACACAACAGCCGTTGTTGGTAAATTAGCAGCCCCCTCCGGCAGAAAAATTAAACGTTCTGTATTCAGGTCAGCCGCTTCGATCTGCTTGGTTTCGCCCCCATCCACTATAAATACAGAGAATATGACAGGGTCGCTTACCAGCTGGTATCCATCCTGAACGGCTGCTTGTTTGATGGTCGCTGTGACCTCCTCTGAACTGTACCCAATAACCAAACGAACTTCCGTACTGCTAAGTGAGTACGGCAATGACCTCATCGGCACACTATATTGTCCTTGCAGTGTCTGTAAGCTGATCGTCGCTCCGTTGTTCCTTAGAGCTTCTACGACTTCCCTAGGAACAATAAGTGTCGTTTGATGCACTTTATTGTCCAGCGATATCCTAATCTGTGCCGGGATCTGCAGCTGGCTCAAAGGTTGACTTAATGCATTTGGTTCCAGATAAATCGTCGCATCCGTCCCTCCCCTTGCCGTATCCAGATTCAGAGTAGCCAACTCGTTAAACCATTGTCCATTGATGGATACCGGAATTGTCGGTGTCGTTGCAGCGACGTTCGCTATAGCCGCACTGGCACCCGAGCTGGTAACTTCGTCTGACTTCTTGTCTTTATGCTTATCGTTATCTTCGTCCTTCTGCTTATCTGCCCGCCAAATATCTACGACAATGATCTGATGAGTCTTCCCATCCTGTGCCTCAACGAGAATCGTAAACGTATTCTTCCCGACTGCCAACACATATTCAGTCCCCGTTTCCTTATCGGAAAACCGGCTTCCGTTCACGTGTACGACAGCGCCAGAATCTGCCGCAGCAGCTCTAAGCTGTATAGCGTATACATCATGGCTTACTGTCACAGCATATTGGGTTTCAAGCGGTGAATAGGCAAACGGTACCTGTCCTCCCATTCCTGAAATCTGCAGCTCAGCTAAATCAGCATTATCACTTACAGACAAAATATTGCTGATGTTGATGTATGCGACATTTTCATTCCCTGCCTGATCCTGGACATATACCGAATACCAGCCGTTCGAACTTACTGTGAATTGTCTATCTACAACCTCTATTCCTTGGGTTTGGAAATCATCAAGTTCTCCAATTCCTTCTGCCCATTTTACCGTATTTACAGCATTATAATCCCCATAGACGGATGCATTTACTGTAATATTCACATTCCCGTAGGTCGGTTGCAAAGGATCAGCTTCCAAAGTGATCGCCGGAACTTGGTCATACGTAAACGTCACTAAAGCCTTTTGGTTCAACGATGTATGGCTTTTTGCTTCAACAGCGGTATACTCCACCGTCTCGGCTGCGACATTGCTCACCGCAAATTGAGCCTGACCTGCAGCATTCGTCGTACCATAGACTGCTTCAATCACGGATTGTCCTTTAATAGCGACCAGTTGAACCTGCTTACCCGCAATCAAATTACGATGGTCATCTTTCAACACCACTGTAATCAATGCTTGGCTGCTGCCATCGGCACGCACACTTGCTGGAGTCGCCGAGACAGAACTCTCCGTAACTGACAGCGGACCTGGTTGTAATGAAATATCCAGGCTCTTCAGCGGAGTACCGTTAAAGTACGCTTGAACGTTGGCCGTACCTGTTAATGTACCGGAAGTGAATTGAGCCCTATAGCGGCCATTCCCCAAATTCTGAACAGGATCTAATGTGCCCAACGTTGTAGTCAGCGTTACATCTCCGCCAACCGTGTAGTCATTGTTGTCAACGTCCTTTAGCTGAACATCTATGGTAACCGTACTAGTCCCATTGGCGATCATACTTAGGGCGGTACTTTGGATTATACTGTTTGATGGGGATAGGCTCTTATCTGGCAACATATAGGTTCTGAACTGATAGTCCAAACTCCAAATATTATGCCCGCTGCCACCAGCATAAGGATTATTGTTGGCGGTGTACCAACCAAAACCGCTGCTTCCGACGTTCACGGTGCTTAATTCCAAGCGATACATCACATTTCGTACTAACATTGGTGGGGTAGTAAAGAAAACTGATAACCAGCCTGCCTCATCCCCGGCTGCAATCTTCTGAGTTGCGAGTAATTTCGTGCCATCTGCAGTGTATATTTTGGCAATAATTGCACCTGTATCCCCATAGCTTTTTGTCTTATAAATTTCAACTCCCGACAAATAGCCTGTGTAACCTGAAGTGAACGTTTGCCATCGCTTGTTGACTGAGTCCACCCATATACTACCATTTCCTTGCGTTTGCTGCTGGTCCAGGACTGGTGAATCCGCATAAACGGAGGAATCCGCTGCCAAAAAGATCATTCCCTGCAATAAAATACAAACCAGCAACACTCTCAAGAAGCGCCTTAAGCCCTCCATGTAAAATAAACTCCCCTTTCATCCATAACCGTTCAAATACCGGATACCATAATTTTAACTTTAGCATAAGAAATTCCCGGACGATATTATCTTTGGTTAACAACGGCATATATTCTCGTACGCTCAAAACCGTGTATACTTAAAATTATGTATATTGTAAAAGGTACGGAGGTTTTATGAACCCTTTAACATCTTCACTGTTACTTTCCACCAAAATATCGGTCCCACTCAAAGGGATTCAATCCCTGACAAGGCAAAGCCTTTTGTATACATTGGATCATGAGCCTTGGCGTGTCGCCAGCATCAGTGCGCCTGCTGGATCAGGTAAGACAACACTGGTCAGTCAGTGGCTGCAGCATAAGAAGCTGAAGGCAGGCTGGCTATCGCTGGATGAACGGGATAACGATCTGGCCCGTTTCTGGCTCTATATTGCTTATACTCTGGACCAAAGCTGTTCTCCAGGGTTATTAGAACAGCTTGATCCGCTTTTTCAAAATATTTCTCAAATTTCAGTAACCAACTTGGTAGAGGCTGTCATCCATGAGCTCCAGTCTTTATCTACCACTAGCGTTCTGGTTTTAGATGATTATCATGTCATCACGGAACCGATTGTACATGAAAGCTTGGCATATTGGGTTCAGTATTTGCCCGACTCTGTTCGCCTTGTGATTGTTAGCCGCGAAGAGCCTCCCCTGCCAACCGCCAGGTGGCAGTTAAACGGACAATGTATCATGATTGGTTACAATGACCTTCAGTTCAGTGCAGAAGAAATCGTAAGCTTTTATACAGATATAGCTGAAATTCCTTTATCCCAAGCCCACATGACTCGACTGGCTTCCATCACGGAAGGGTGGGCCGCAGGTCTTAGACTGTCATCGCTTTCCTTGACCGCCCATCACGATATTGAAAACTTTATTGGTGACTTTTCTGGTAAGCACAAAAAAGTTTCAGATTACCTATTTAGTGAGGTATTTGAAGGGCTAGAGCCAAATCTCAAGCGTTTTTTGCTGTATACTTCCATGCTCAGCCGTATGAACGCGGAAATTTGTCATGCAATAACCGGGCAAGCTGAAGCGGCTAATCTGCTCGAAAATTTAAAAAAACGACATTTGTTCCTCATCCCGCTGGATGATCAAAATGTATGGTTTCGCTATCATCATTTGTTCTCTGACTTTTTGCAAGCTGAATTGGACCGCACAGAAGCTGGGCAAATGGCAAGACAGCATTTTGAGGCAAGCGAGGCTTTCGCCCAAGCAAACCTGCTGGATGAGGCTATCGAACATGCTATTTTAGCTAAAGAGAATATGTGGGCAGTCTCTTTGCTAGAGCGACAAATTTTCAGTGTGTTACAGAGGGGGGAATTCACTACCCTTCTCCGATGGTTTAATAATTTGCAAGAAAGCGGAGCAGCACTTCCACTGCGTCTGTCTCTGATTTATGCTTTTGTACTGATTGTGCCGGGTCATTTTGATTTGGCTCAGCAGCAACTCTCCATCATTCAGAACGCCATGCTTGACATGCAGCAGACCGATGTTCACGAAGAGTTACTAACCGGTATCTTTTTCGTTAGAGCCAATTTGGCATTCTCTACCGGGGATTATGAGAACTGGTTCTCCTATGCAGAACAGATCACAGGAAATATTCCGAAAGATCCGATATTTTATCACTTTAATTACAATACGACTGAACCGTTTATCCGCAAAACCCGGTTTGGGCTGAAAGGTGTGCTTACCCTTGAAACTGAGCGGATTGCTGAACGAATCACGGGAATTCTTCAATCCCATGGTTGGCAGGATTCCCCGTTTCATCATTATATCGTACAGTCTCTGGCTGAAGGATATTATGAGTGGAATCGGCTGGATGAGGCTGAGCAGCTTCTGCTGCAAACAGAACGAGTGGCACGGATCGGACAGATTCCCGGTTTGTTCGTCCCTAATCGACTCACTTATGCCAAATTGCTGCTTGCCCAAGGCAGGACACTTGCAGCAGAAGAGGTCATTGAGGAAGCGATTCGATTTCTGGAGTATAAACCAAACGTTCAGTGGATCAGTCCACTGAAAGCTTGTCATGCCTGCTTGATTCTCCAAAACGGACAACTGCGGCAAGCAGAAGATGTTCTGATCCGTTTGGGAATCACTGAAAGTAAACGGCCAACGATTCATAAACAATTGGAATACATGGCACTGGTTCGCTTCAATGTGGCGCAGGGGAAATACGAGCAAGCACTTCATATCCTGGAGAGGCTAAAACCACAAGGTGTAAGAGAATCCTGCCTGGTTAGTATAACTGAGATTTCCATTATGCAGGCACTCATTGAACATCAGCTTGAACATCATTTTGCTGCCTATGCATATCTGGAGGAAGCTTTAGTAAACGGCATGAATAACAACTATGTACGTAGCTTTGTAGACGAAGGAATTCTAATGCAAAAATTATTAAAATGCTATATGAGTACGCAGAACTCCAAAGAAAAATTTGCTCCTTATGTAACCCTACTGCTTGAGCAGTTCCCTTCTAATTTACAGCTACATGGAAGTCCAACTGCTTCACCGCTATATGACCCGCTCACCCCCAAAGAACTGGAGGTTCTACGTCATGTGGCCACAGGCGCTTCCAACCTAGAAATTGCCCAGGCATTAAGCTTGAAGGTCGGTAGTGTAAAGGTCTATCTACATCGGATTTACGGAAAGCTGCAAGTCAGCTCCCGAACCCAAGCACTGCTTAAAGCTCAGGAACTGAACCTGATTTAATCAGACTATAATCCTGCTAAATTGTTCAAATGTGATATATGTGAATATTTTCGGCCCACCCACAAAAAAACCGCTAAACACATCGTTATACGAGTGTTTAGCGGTTTTGCTATGATACGACCAAGTGGAGGTTGGTCCCTCTTTTTATTTTATATTCTTGCGATACACGTTATTTCGTTTCAACTGCCTTTTTCCACAGTCCCAGAATGAGCGCAGAAATCACGGAGCCAATCGCCACTGCAAGCAAGAACAGCAAAGCATGATTGGCAAGCGCTGCTACAAAAATCCCGCCATGCGGTGCTGGAAGATTGATTTGCCAGAATTGCGTCAGACCACCAGCAATCGCTGAACCTACAATACAAGAGGTCAGGACACGCAGAGGGTCAGCAGCCGCGAAAGGGATGGCTCCTTCTGTAATGAAGGACAATCCAAGTACATAGTTCGTCAAGCCAGATTTGCGCTCTTGCTCGGTAAACTTATTTTTGAAGAACGTCGAAGCTAATGCAATCGCCAGCGGAGGTACCATACCGCCTGCCATAACAGCTGCCATCATAGCCCCGTTTGTGTTGCCGCTGGAAGTAAAGACACCGATCGAAAATGCGTATGCTGCTTTGTTGAAAGGTCCTCCCATGTCGATTGACATCATTCCGCCCAGAATCAGACCTAAAATAACCGCATTGCCTGTTCCCAAATTGTTCAGAACATTGACAAGCCACGTATTAATACCACCAAAAATTGGATCGAACAGGTAGAACATAATCGCGCCTGAAATTAGGAGTCCAAATACAGGGTATAACAAGATTGGTTTTAAACCATCCAGAGCTTTTGGCAGACCTGCAAAAGCTTTACGCAGGAAGATAACTACATAACCGGCCATGAAACCAGCTGCTAGACCGCCGAGGAACCCGGCATTGGAGTTTACAGCCATCAAACCACCGACCATACCTGGCATCAGTGCCGGGCGGTCTCCAATGCTCATTGCGATAAATCCGGCCAGTATCGGAATCAGGAAGTGGAACGCACCTGTTCCCCCGCCAATCGTTTGCAGCAGTTGGAAAAGTACATTATCTTCTCCTGCCACTTGTTCGATCAAGAAGGAAATCGCTAACAAGATCCCCCCGCCGACAACGAATGGCAACATATGAGAAATACCGTTCATTAAATCCTTGTAAATTTTACTGCCCACGCTGGTCTTCTCGGTTTTCGACTCTTCAACGCTGCCTTTACCTTCACTACGGTAAATCGGCGCTTCGCCGTTCAGCGCTTTGCGAATCAGTTCTTCAGATTTACGGATACCGTCACTTACCGGTCTTTGCAATACAGGTTTACCGTCAAATCTGGCCATTTCAACCTTCTTGTCAGCTGCAACAATGACGCCTTTGGCACGACGGATTTCATCCGCTGTCAGTACGTTTTGTGCGCCTTCCGAGCCATTCGTTTCTACCCGGATATTTACACCCATTTCTTTCGCTTTCTTAATGAGAGCGTCTTCAGCCATAAACGTGTGCGCAATTCCTGTAGGACAAGCGGTCACCGCAACCACAAACTCGTCAGAATCCGGGTTGCCAACGATAACGTCCGGCGTTTGCTGTGCTTTGGCTGCCTCTTTCTTGGCTTCTTTTGCTTTCTTGGCAGCTTCTTCCTCCGCCTGCTTGGTGTCAAATAGCTCTGTTACTTCATCCGGTGTTTGTGTATTCATCAGCTTGTCGATAAAATCGGTATCAATGAGCAGCCGAGAAAGGGCAGCCAGTGTGCGAAGATGTGTATTTGCTGCACCCTCTGGGGCTGCAATCATAAAGAATACCTTCGCTGGCTCACCATCCAGCGATTCGAATTCTACGCCTTTACTGCTTTTGGCAAAAACGACGGTCGCTTCATTCACAGCTTTCGTCTTGGCATGCGGCATCGCAATACCGCCGCCGATTCCAGTGCTGGATTCAGCTTCGCGTTTGTAAATCATTTCTTTGAACAAGGCCCGGTCATTAATACGTCCACTTGCTTCGAGGCTGGCGATGAGTTCCTCAATCGCACCGTCTTTTGTCGTAGCCTGCAGGTCCATGATCATCGTTTCTTTAATCATCAGGTCTGTTATTCTCATTGTTCACACTCTCCTAAGTTCGATCAGCGTGTAGACACACGCATAATAAGCTCATGATGCAATCAGATTACCGTTTTGAAATTGTGACTTGCGGCCGTAATTGTTCAATTATATCTCTCGTAGCCAGATCATCGGAGAACGCGGTTGCGCTTCCGGATGCCACTCCTGCCCGGAATGCTTCGATCGGATCGCCTTGAAGAGCCAGCGTACCCACGAATCCAGCAATCATAGAATCACCTGCGCCTACAGAATTTTTCACCGTTCCTGCTGGTACATTTGCGTGATACACTTCATCTGCCGTAATGAACAAAGCCCCTTCTCCTGCCATGGAAATGAGTACATTTTTTGCACCTGCTTCCAGCAGTTTACGACCGTAAGTGACGATCTCCTCCTCTGAATGAATAGTTACGCCAAACAACTCAGCCAGCTCATGGTGGTTCGGTTTAATGAGCAGGGGTTTATGAACCAAAGCCTTCATCAGCGCCTCACCTGTGGTGTCGATGACGAATTCAGCCCCGGTTTGCTGACACACACGAATCAGTCGTTCGTAGAAGTCTCCTCCAAGGGATGGCGGGATGCTGCCCGACAAGACGACAATGTCATTTTTCTGAAGACTCGCCAGCTTTTGCACCAATGCATCGGCCTCCTGCTCGCGAATCGCAGGTCCTAAACCGTTAATTTCTGTTTCATCACCATGCTTGAGCTTAATATTGATCCGTGTATCATCTTCGATCATTACAAAATCAGTTTTAATGGATTCTTCCCGCAATGTATCGTCGATAAACCTGCCTGTGAACCCTCCGAGAAAACCAATCGCCGTGCTGTCAGCTCCCAACTGGTTCAGTACACGTGATACATTAATTCCCTTGCCTCCAGGCAGTTTTAAATCACGTTTCATCCGGTTCAAATCACCGAGCTTCAAATCGTCAACTTCCACGATATAATCAATGGAAGGGTTCAGCGTTACTGTATATATCATTGTTATCCCTCGATTATCTTAGTTTTCTGTGCGATGGATTGGCGTGAACGTTCCGGCACCGATTCAGTAATAAGGATAGCTTCCTTGAGTTCGAACAGTTTGGCGAAGGTTACTTCTCCAATTTTGCTGGAATCGGCCAACACATAGGTTTTGCCGGACAACTGGTGGGCGCGCCGCTTGATCAGCGCCTCTTCAGGATCAGGAGTGGTATACCCCATCTCCACATCTACCCCGTTCGTTCCCAGAAAGCACTTGTCGAATCGAAAATTGTCCAGATTCTGTAGGGCAATACTCCCGATTACGGCTTTGGTATGAATTTTCATCATCCCTCCCAGTAGATAGCTTCTAATTCGTTTGCTTACCAGTGCTTCTACGTGGGAGAGACCATTCGTCACAACCGTCACGTCTTTAGCTTCAATGTAAGGAATCATCGCCATCGTTGTTGTTCCCGCATCCAGATAGATACATTCACCATCCAAAATTTCTTTGGCTGCCATACGGGCGACTGCGTTTTTTTGTTGAACGTTTTTGAATGTTTTTTCTTCCATGCCAGGTTCCTGACTTTTCTGATTCAGCAAGGTTGCCCCGCCATGAATCCGCTTTAACAACTGACGGCCTTCAAGATCTATCAAATCACGCCGAATCGTAGACTCAGAAGCTCCCAATAGATCAGCCAATTCCTGCAATTTTACAACACCACGTTCTTGTAAGCGCTGTATTATTAACTTGTATCTTTCTTCCGTCAGCATCTTCATTCCCCCAACTGTTCATATCGTACCACAAACCTGATAAAAAACAATCATTTTTCTTCAAAAAGATTCAAAAAAATTCATCCCAACTTCATTTTTTTACAAAATGGTGAATTCCTGCCCCAATCATCATGATTGCGTTTACATTTTAAAGAAAATCCAGCTGCTTTTATGTAAATTCATTCTTCTTACACAGGAATTCAGCAGTAAACGTTCAAAAACGTTCTGACACTTTAATCTGCACCATTTTACCATTATCCGTGCAATTCGTTTCAACCTTCTGGACCCAGAAAAGAGCTAAACACCGGAACTCGTCCTCTGTGTTTAGCTCTTTGAAACGCTTAACGCCCCTAACGCTCAATCCTTAACGATTCCTATAACAAAACCATCATACCCTTTGCTCCCCACGGTCTGGATTGCTGTAGCTGTAATTCTCGATTCTTCAGCCAGCAAATCATAAAACTTTCTTATGCTCTGGACGCGAGGGTCTGCGCTGCAAGCTTGAATTAACTCAACAAGAGCCATGACTACGTACATACACGTATTCACGCCTCACCTCGTTATGATAAATATTCATCCTCAATTATTTTCTCCAGATAATCTTCCGGATGCGTAAGAAACTCAGCAAAGCTGCATACATCCGCATATTCCTGATGCTCCTCGTCATAATAAACAAGACACTTGTGCTTGGGATTCCACACCAAAAGGATATCCGAATAGTTATCTACTTTTAGAGACAAACGCAATAGCTTTTGCCGACCTACCTTCATCTCAACCGTATCTATGAAAGAGAAAAACTTAACAAATTGGATACCTAAATCATTTTCTGGCAGGTCCACACGAAGCTGATCCCCCATTAGAAATGCTATAAGATCCTTCGGAAGCTTGTAGCTTTTTAAGGAATGCCGTTTATTCTCCAGATTATGAAACGCTGGTGGTTCCACAGACTTTAGATAGTCTGCCATTTCCACGTTCTTATTGCTAACAGCAATTGTATATGCCCGATTTCCATCTTTTTCTGCCAGTGTCACGTCTGCCCCGTGCTCTACCAGGTACTTAACCATCGCAAAATCATTATTTCGTGCTGCCACAGTTAAAGGAGTCGCTTTATAGGGATACACCATATTAGAGGCGTTGTAATTAATATCTGCACCATGCTCCAACAGTAGTGCTACAGTGTTCAGGTCATTATTACTAACTGCGTTGCGCAGCGTTGCTCCCCCATGCTCCTTTATATCAAGGCCAAGTTCGTGAATCAGCGGGATATTCTTTTTATTGCCATAATAGGCCTGCTCATAAGCACCGGCTTTGACCTGATTTTTTCCGTCCAGCTTGGCCCCATGAGCCACCACATAGCGGACAATTTCTTCTGAACAATAACGAACAGATGTTAAAAATGCGGGACGATCTTTTGCATTAAGTTGAACACCTTGCTCCACCAACAGCTTCAACACATCCAATTGCTCGCAGATGAGCGCAAGGTCTAATGGACTTAACGTCGTATATTTGCAGAGTTTAATTTCTTGTTCGATATCCCAGCCTTCGGTCAACGCTTGGCGTAAAGCCGACATATTGCCTTCTACAATATGCATTGCGATTTCTGGAAGAACGTCAAATTTGCCAATATCTTTTAATTGGATCATTGTATTCCCTCACTCTAATGCAAACAATTGAGAGTATAGGTGAAAATACCTTATAGAAGCTATAATTGTAGTATGATTCTTTATATTTGATGCAACGAAAAGGAGAACATATGAACAGCATTCAATACTTATCCCAATTCAATTTGCTGCATAGTCTCTCACAAAAAGATTTGGTTGAAATGGATCAAATGACCTCCATTACGACTCTACCAAAAAACACATTTATTCAAACCCCAAATACCTTTTCCGAGGGACTTTATTTTGTGAAGAAGGGAAAAGTACGTCTATATAAGCTAAATGCTGACGGTAAGCAATTTACATTGGATATCCTCAATGAGGGGAATGTATTTGGTGAAATGGATATGATTTCATTAGGGACAAGGGATATGTATATAGAGACGATAGAAGAATGCGATATCTGTCGGATGGACAAAGACCGATTTGAGCATTTTTTATTACAACATCCACGGTTCATGATGAACATGATCAAGGTGTTAAGTGACCGAATTTCAGGAATGAGCAGTCTGGCCCAGCATTTAGCCTTGGGAAATTTACAGGATAAAATTTTATATGTTCTTTTAAAATTATGCGATCAATTTTCCCTTCAAAGCCATGATGAGTATTATAAAATTGATTTTCCGCTTTCTCACCAGGAAATAGCGAATTTGGTTGGGGCCACCCGTGAGGCTGTAACAACCGCTTTACAGGATCTCGTCAAAGAAAAAGTCATTAAAACCGGCTTTAAGACAATTTACATCCATCGTCAAAAGCTAGTGAAGTTGTAAGCTACATTACATCTTTCCTCCTGACAAAAGAATTATCGTATACCTACCAGCAAATATACGATATGGAGTGATGAAATGTTACACCGCAAAGGGGCTCGCAAAGGAACAGATATTCCTATCGATGTACTTCAACTGCTACAGCAGGGACAGCTTGAGACCGTGAATCTTACTGAATGGCTGGCTGTGGATCATGCTGTACTTCTGCGGAACGCTCTTGATGAGTTTGGATTACAACGATCATTCAATGTCTTCTTGACTGAATTGGATCATCTGAAGGAAAAAAAGATCATGAAAATGATACCCGCAATAGCACAAGCGTGGCTTCATGTTTTGGAGCAACAAGCGCTAGAAGAGCGTACTCGTATCTTTGAGGCGATGGCCTCCCATCTTTCAGACAGCATTCGCTGTTGGGCTGCCTACATCATCGGGATTGATTCCCGTTTAAGTCTAGAAGAAAAATTAACTGGCATTCGACCATTTGCAGCGGATTCCCATTTCGGAGTACGTGAAATTGCCTGGATGGCAATGAGAGAGACCGTATCCTTGCAACTGGATGAGGCACTTGCGCTGTTAAACAGCTGGGTGCGAAATGAGGATGCTAACATACGTCGTTTTGCTATAGAATTAACCCGGCCACAAGGCGTTTGGGCCAAGCACATCCCTGTACTAAAAGAACATCCCGAGCTGGCCCTTCCACTTTTGGAAGTGGTTCAATCCGACCAAGTCAAATATGTTCAAGACTCGGTGGGCAATTGGCTGAATGATGCCAGCAAAACTAACCCGGAATGGGTAATTCAGGTTTGTGATACATGGTTGACGGCTTCTGATACAAAGGAAACAAAGCGAATAGTAACTCGGGCACAAAGAAGCTTGAGCAAAATGAAATAATCTGGAGACTCCTCCCCATCCAATCCATAGCTAGAATATTTACATAAACTATGAGATACATCTGGAATATTGGGAATGGAGGAATTCCTATGTCTATTATCCGAATCTATCTGGAAGCAGACAGTGATGTATCTGGGAACATTGCCATCACCACGAATATAAATGTCACTCCAATTGTCAATCGTTACACAAAATTCCCTTTATAAATATGAAACAGAGGGAGTTATTTCCATGCGATTCAGTTTTGCCTATTTTCGATTTTATATTATTGCACTTATAGCACTATTCATTCTTACCAGTTGTAATTCCAAAAATGCTGTAACTACAGTCCAAATGAAGTCTAATGTAGACAATACGACTCATAATACAGCCGTTGTGGACAAAGAAAGTCAACCTGTCCCACACGTCAAAGAGTCGTCAGCTCATACCGTTACCTCGGATAAGGATCTTGTGGCTCTCACCATTCCCGCTGGCTGGCGTAAATTTAAACAAGGATAACTGGATTCGGTGCTTAGTGTTTGTGACAAAGAAAAAAGAACGTAGGTCTGGTTTTCCGTGTCCCCAAGTCAGCTTTTGCAAATAATATGACGCTCGACGAATTCGTACAGCAACGTGAAGAAATCTCCGCACTGGGCCTAGAAAACTTTAAGGCTGTGGATACTACCCCAATCCAGATTGATTCCACAACCGCGAGAACAGCCGATTATAGTGGGAATTTCCAGGGCCAACAGGTCTATTACTTCAGTGCCATGTTTGAGTGCAAACAGCATTATCTTCAAGTATTGATCTATTCAAGGGGAGGCTCAGCTATAGAAAAACATCACGAATTTGCGACAATAGCCAGCTCCTTAAAAATATTAAGCGACTCACAAGTGGAGCCTGATCTTCGTTCAACAACTATTTTAAAAACTTTTAAAAGCGAAGATGCCCAGCAACGAATCCGTCTCCCTTATGTATGGAAGACTGGTATAATTCTTAATCCAGATGCGTTAATTCAAGCCTGGTATGAGAAAAACGATGCGTACATGGCGGTCATCAAGGATTGGAAATCTGAACTGCCTTATGAGAAATCCTCATGATCACATTAAAAGAATACGCTGAGTTTTCAGCTCAATTAGTACTTAAAAGGTCTGGAAAAGGGATAATATTGACGGGACCAATAAAGGTCAATATTAACGGGAATCAAGGCTTGCAATACGAAGTATGGACAGAGAACGATAAAGTGAAAGTTGTATATTTAATCACTTATTTAGAGCATACCGATTCTTTCTCTCAAATTATTTTTTGGACGAGAGCTGATTATTACGATAATCAAAAATCTGAATTTCAAAGATACACCAAAACATACAGAGAAGAAGAAATATAGACATCACAAAATCCGCCAAACACTTAGAAATCTTTGTGTAAAGCGGATTTTTTCTATGTGACTATCACAGCTTGAAATCCTAAAAAAAATATGATATCGATATTGATAATCAATATCAGTATAACGTGTGAAAGCTGTCCGCTGAAGGGCATATTGAAGCATCGTTTGGGGCATATCCTGATCTTGCTCCTGGGTATGCTGCTGCCGCTCTTTTTTGAATCGTACAGGAGATAGTCCCTTATATTTCTTGAAACTACGACTTAATGAATGAGCATCTGGATATCCCACACACTCTGCGATCTCCTGCAAAGTGGCATCCGTCTGCATTAGCAGCTCTGCCGCTCGATTTGCCCGTATCTGACCCAAGTAATGAATTGGACTGGTGTGCATTTTACTTTTGAACAACCTTGATAAGTGTCCGCTTCTGCACTCTAGCTCCTCCGCAATGGACTCTAGTGTTATAGGTCGATTAAAATGTTCACGAATATAGGTTACAGCTTGCGCTACTAGGTCAGGCTTAAGGGGCTGAGGTGCGAAAGCATACTGATTCTGAAAAGGATTTTCTTTTCCCAGCAATTGTGCGATCTCGTTACGACCAGGCAGGGCCAAAGTTGCCTTGTACAGAATAATGTAATATTCAAGCACATCCTCCGTTATGAGGCTTAGACACATTCCTTTTCCCCCATACAGAACATGAAAACGATCCACCCTATGAACGCTGTCATCCAGCCATACCTGCGCACTTCCGCGCACTGTATACAAAAACGCACTGACCGGAAGTCTATAGCTCCGCAATTCTTCCCTTTTATCCATTTTCTTATGGCGAACATCCATCACCTGTATAAACACATGATTCCACAACAAAATGTGATCGTTCAACTTCATTACTACCGCTCAGCCCCCATCCAAACCGATGTGTTGCTTATCCCGCCCAATTCAATAGAATTAAATTTATTATAATTGATAATCATTCTCACAAGCAATCAATAACGTCTAACTTCCTCTAGATCGTCAAAACCACTGCTTATTACCTTATGCAAATATAAGAAAAAGCCCTGTAAAGGGCTATCTTTTTTGTGAAACATTGAATTGTCGCTTGGATTTCCACCGATATGATTAGCTTCCAAATCGTTTACGATAACCACACTTTCGGCACAACTCTTCCACTGCTTCTCTCTTGGAGAATCCAAAGTACAGACGGTTTGCACGCTCACCTTCCACGATCTCGGAAAAAGTTTGCTCATGCACATTTCCTAAATTAATGACGCCTTCTCCATCCAGACAGCAAGGGACCACTGTTCCATCCACCAATACCGCCGCCTGACTGCGAAGCGCATGGCAAAAGCCTTTTCCGTCATCTTCCGGAGCACTCAGGCTAGGCCATTCAAACTCGTAATCCTGATTCAAATATACATTGGGAGCAATTTTGACCCCACTGCCGGGTATTACTTTTTCCTCAATCCGATAATCCAGTCCAAACTCTTGCTCCAATTGCTCCAATGTCTCGCGGTTGCGCTGACGCTGCACATTAGTCAAATTATCTTGAGTCAGGTTCCAGAGACGGAATGAAATAATAATATTGTGCTTCACTGCTTCTCTGATAAACGTGAAAATATGACCCAAATAACCCTCTCGATCCACAGAACCTTCATGTCCGTCAAAACTATGAAGAGAAAAATTCATCTGCCGTAACGCCGGCTGACCAAGCAGCTTATGTCCGGTCTTCGGCAGCAAGGTACCATTGGTGGTAATGTTGACCTTTAAGCCTTTCTCATGCGCACTCTCCAGCAAAAGATCAATTTTGGGATGGAGCAAAGGCTCTCCTTTGACATGCAGATAAATGTAATCCGTATGCGGCTTGACCTGATCAAGCACATTCCGAAAGACTTCCGGATCAATAAATTTTTTGACACGTTGTGTCTGAGGACAAAAACTGCATGCAAGATTGCAAATGCTTGTTATCTCAATGTATACCTTCTTAAATGTCTTCAACATGATTTCCCCATTCTAACCTTCATCCTGAACATTTGGTTTATGCTCACTAATCTTATGATTATAACGGGTTATGAACGAGAGGTAAACTCTGCGGACATTTTCTATTGACCTTAGGTCTGACCTAAGGTTTATAGTGAAGTTATTCAATTATCAATAAGGAGACCTGTCATTGAAAAAACACATTACGATTAGTCAGCTTGCTCAGCTCATGAATGTATCTGTACATCAGCTGCGGTATTTTGAAGAAAAGGGTATCCTTTATCCGTTATACACAGATGAAAATCAATATCGAATGTACGGACTTCATGAAATTTATCAACTTTCCCATATTTTAATGCTACGTAAATTAAATATCCCTGTCGGCCACATTGAAGAATGCATGACTTCCTACACTCCCGATGATTACAACCAGCTTTTAAAACATTCGTTGCAGAAGATACAGGATGAAATCGCTAACCTAAAGCTGCTCGAACAGTTTATTCATAAGGTGCTAAAAGAACATCATAACCTCACCCAGCAGGACAATGAGTATCGGATCAAGCTACAGGGCACTCGACATTTAAAGCTGTGGTTTGCATTGGAGAGTGATCAAGAACTCACGGCCAGGAATCTATTTGAGCAGCGGCCTGCCCCACCACAATTATTTGAAAATGATCTACATTATCTATCTGATTCTGGACAGGTGAAGCTATATTATGAAACGACATCAGGAGCAGCTGACTATATTCTGGAAGAAGGCACCTATCTCTATAAGCACTTCTCCGTCACTGAAGATGCTGAGATCGAACACGAAGTCCAACAACTGGAGCATTATGCAACCCAGCACCAATATGAATGCCTAAGCAAAATCATTGTGGTGGAAAAATCCTATTTATCTCTATTCGACAGCAACGAGCTGCAATATGAGATTCAAGTACAAATTTCTGATGTGCAGGAGGAGGTTACATGAGTCCACCATCTTTTGACATTATTACTTATCAAGAGCAAGACCATGAAGCCGTATGTAAGCTCTTAGTGGAATCGTTTAAAGCAAAATTTCAAGCTCTTGTCACACTGGAGGATCAAGATATACAGCGACTTTTAATGCAGGTTTGGGTTCAACATCCTAACTCTACATCTATGAAACAATTTGTGGCCAAAGAGAATGAGGATGTTGTTGGTGTCCTTTCACTCAAATGGAAGGCTCCCTCCTCTTCACTTCCTAAAACAAATCTCGTTTCTTTGGCTCCGCTTATAAAACAGTTTGGCTGCTTCAATATATTTAAATTTTTGACAGGCATGCATGCGCTGGAATATAAGCCCGCCATAGATGAGTGTTACATTGATCATTTGGCGATTCGCTCAAGTCATCGCAACTAATGAGTTGGAAAGAACAAAACTGCATTCGAGGAGAGAACAGCATTGAAAAAAACGTATAAGCTTACCCTTGGTATTGCGGCTGGTCTGGCTGTTGCCTTGATATTGTTTGTTTATATCAAAATTCCTACAAGATGACGGAAGAAAAAATACAAATTGCGACTCCCAAAGGAGTATTAACAGGTACACTGGCTTTGCCTAAGAACTACTCGGGAAAGATTGGATTGGTTGTTTTTGTCCATGGAGATGGTCCAATCAATGACACCTATGATGATGGATACAAACCACTGTGGGAAAGGTTTGCTTCTAAGGGTTATGCCTCCTTATCCCTGAATAAGCCCGGTATTAACGGCGCTTCAGGCGATTGGCTGGAGCAGAGCATGAAGGACCGGGCACAGGAGATTAGATATGCAGTTGACTGGGCCAAAACCTTACCAATGATTGATAAGCACAAAATCGGCTTATGGGGAGCCAGTCAAGCAGGCTGGGTCATTCCGAAGATTGTTAAAGAGGAACATGATATTGCATTCAGCATCCTTGTATCACCGGCTGTGAATTGGATTACACAAGGGCAATTTAACACCAGGAAAGAGTTGAAACAAGCAGGAGCTAGCCCGCAGCAAATTAAAAAGAGACTGAACTACGACCAAAAGGTTCTGCAATTATTGAAAAATCATGCTACCTATGAAGAGTACCTAAGCATAGCCGATCCTGACGATATCATTTCCAAAGAAAGATGGAGTTTTATAGGAAAAAATTTTCGTTCTGATTCTACGGAAGAATTAAGCCACTTTAAATCTCCTGTACTCTTGGTTCTGGCTGGAAAAGATACAAACGTAGATGTAAAAGACACCGAGCGAGTATATCGCCAAAAGATATCTCCAGAGTTGCTGTCTATCATTCATTTGCCAGAAGTTGACCATTCCATGATGGATGAACAAATCGCGCGTTCAAAATCTCTAACTTTTTTAACAGCTGTATTCGCTCCAAGAAAATTGGTGAATGGTGAGTACCTGAAAATCCTTGCTGATTTTGTTAGTCAGTATTAAACAGCGATGTTCTTTTTTTGCCATATTTCTTTTGAATATGTTTATAAAACCCCATCTAAAGATTCTATACTTAGGTATCGTGCCTACGGGCTCCAGTATTCCTATTTTATTAAGCTCGTCGTACCAGAGAATAGTGAAAGAATCAA
Source organism: Paenibacillus sp. TSM33 (assembly GCF_056099025.1). Taxonomy (NCBI): domain Bacteria; kingdom Bacillati; phylum Bacillota; class Bacilli; order Caryophanales; family Paenibacillaceae; genus Paenibacillus; species Paenibacillus sp. TSM33. The sequence continues at coordinate 905,075 of NZ_JBLZXB010000010.1, read as the reverse complement.
CCAAACCCTTTTTCAAAATCCCCGACTTCATTCGCATTCGAAATTCTAAACCCGCTTGAACCCATACCTATCCTCGGTTAAACCGGGAATAGATATATAAACAACAAAAAAACGGCATCTCTGCCGTTTTTTCTAAAGGATGGACTCTCAGGGACTCGAACCCTGGACCAATTGATTAAGAGTCAACTGCTCTACCAACTGAGCTAAGAGTCCATATAATATTATGGTGGAGCCTAGGGGGATCGAACCCCTGACCTCATCGCTGCCAGCGATGCGCTCTCCCAGCTGAGCTAAGGCCCCGTCACATGTAAGTGAATTAACGTTTCAAGCGACTTCTATATCATATAAAATATTCGACCCTGTGTCAATACTTTTATAAAAAAATTATAATTCTCTTCCTACCATCGCCCTAAAAAAGATACAGTCAGCGATTAGTCGCTGTCTGTATCTTTGGATAACAGTGTTTTCAGTTCCTTCATAAACATATTAATGTCTTTGAACTGCCGATAGACGGACGCAAAGCGCACGTAGGCGACTTCATCCACAGGATAGAGCTGTTCCATGACCAGCTCACCAATCTGCTGGCTATCCACCTCTGTGGCTGCTGTGTTGCGAATGGCATTCTCCACCTGAGATACAATCAGATCGAGCTGCTCAACTGATACTGGACGCTTCTCACAGGCACGAATGAGACCGCGCAGCATTTTATCACGGCTAAACTCTTCACGGCTGCCATCTTTTTTGATGACCATCAGCGGGGTCTCTTCCACCATTTCAAAGGTGGTAAAACGCCTGGCACACTGTTCGCATTCGCGGCGGCGGCGGATGGACTTATTATCATTCGCTGGTCGCGAATCCAACACTTTCGTGCCGTTGTAAGCGCAATACGGGCACTTCATAATCTCATCACTTCCTTTTTCCAATAAATTCCCGAAGCTTTTAAGTAATAATTTTGTCGAAACGGATCATAATATGTTTACCACGTCGCGAGGAGGTGAACAACAATGGCACAAGGAAACAATGGCAACTCCAACAACCTGGTAGTCAGCAGATCCTCCGGTGCTCTGGAGCAAATGAAATATGAAATCGCTCAAGAGCTGGGTATCAGCATTCCTCAAGATGGATACCAAGGTAACATGACTTCCTATGAGAACGGTTCGATCGGGGGCTACATCACAAAACGCCTCGTAACGATCGCCGAACAACAATTGGCAGGTCAATACCAATAATCTCGGTAATAATCAAGAAGTAATACGAAAAAGTGTAGGGATAGGCTGCTAAAAACAGCCTGTCCTGCGCTTTTTTTCATTTTAAAGCGAAAAGGCTCATGTTGTCATTAACCTGTCACTTAAAATACATCATAAATTTTTGTATATTGCCTGTAGTAGTAGATGACTCGCTGTACGTAATGCCGTGTCTCACCAAAAGGGATCTGCTTAATGGACTCTTCTTTGCCATCCCACACCCCCTGATCCAGCCACTCCTGAACTTTACCTGGACCAGCATTATAAGCCGCTACGATGACCACAGGATTATCCTGAAACTTCATAGACAGGTTATGCAGATACCAGGTCCCCAGCTCAATATTGGTGCCGGGCTCGTGCTTGACACTGTCCAGCGGGACCTTCTGAATCTGGGCACTCTCCATAATCCAATTGGCGGTGTTCGGCATAATCTGCATAAGCCCCAGTGCACCCTTATGTGACTGCTTGCTGGTTTTAAAATTTGTTTCCACACGGATAATAGACGCCACCAAAAATGGGTCCACTTCATAGGTCTGTGAATACTGCCGAATCTCATCCTTATATTGAATCGGGTAAAACCAGGACATCCAATTCGAGTTGAGGAACAGAATCAGGACAAATCCGACAAACAAAATGAGCAGGACTCTTTTCTTACGTAAAATGTTCATGCAAGTCCCTTTCGCTGCCAAAACTGATCAATTTGCCGCTTCGTCTCGGACTGTGTTCCGCTATTATCAATAACAATATCAGCCAAACTTTTTTTCTGCTCGATATCCATTTGTGCGGACAAGCGAAGCTCGGCTTGCTCTTCTGTCAGACTGTCTCTGAGCATCAGACGTCGGAGCTGAACATCACGTGGTACATATACAACCATAATTTCCTCGTACAGGCTCTCCAGCCCAGACTCATACATTAAGGGGATATCTGCCAAAACAAGCTTGTCCGGCTGCTCCCGTTCATAAGCTTCCATGCGTAGACGCATTTCCTCACGAATAGCAGGATGCGTAATATCGTTAAGTGCCTGTCGCTGTACAGGGTCTCCGAATACAATCTCTCCCAGTCTTTTGCGGTGCAGGGTTCCGTCACTGTTCACTATAGCTTGTCCAAAATGCTGTATGACCGCCGCCAGCACCGGATGCCCCGGAAGCATGACTTCCCGGGCAATGGCATCTGCGTCGATCAGCAGCGCACCCTTGGCGACCAAAAGAGCCGACACGGTGCTTTTTCCGGTAGCGATTCCTCCGGTTAATCCGATATTCATGCTCTTCACCTCATAACAGCTTCAATATACCCATCATAATCAGTAATAATGCCGGCAATACACCGAGCGCCTTCATAAATCGAAATGCTGACAGGAAGAACCCTGCCTTCATACCAGCAATCAAAAATACACCACTGAATAACGTAATAGCCAGCGCAGTAGACAGGGGCTGAAAACCAAGCATGGCTGCACCTAATCCCGCTCCGAACGCATCTACTGATAATGCAATACCTAGCCAAACTGCTTCGGTAGCAGATATACTGCCGGAACGGTCCATATCCGCAGCAGACGGGCTTCGAAGAATTCGAATCACAAGCCCCCATTTGCGGAACTCCAGCGAAAATAACGTTCGTTCCTCCTGCTGTAGCTCCAAAGAAGTTTCTGTCGATAGACCTCTTCCTGAGCAGGTTAGAGACTCTGTATTGGCATTCTCAGCACTTTTTTTCTCTGCAAGAGCTGATATATTCCCTAGTTCAACCTGTTCCGCAAGGTGCAGATCCCCAGGGACTTTCGCTGCTTCCTCCGTCAAATCTTCCTTGCGTTGCAGAGCCTGAATCAAAGAATAGCAGCCAATACAGATCAGAATGACAGCGCCGAAAACCGTCGTATATACAGGAGACAGGACACGGGATAGTAATGCGCCGAGCTGCATGGATATGCCGATCACCAAACCTGAACATATGGAGATGATAGCAATCGACAACAGTGGAATTTTCATTTTGCGCAGACCATATGTAACACCGACTCCGAAACTGTCCAAACTTAGCGCAAATGCCAGTAACAGCAGGGCTCCCCAATGATTAGCCACTCCAATTCCCTCCCATTGCGAAGGCTGGGCCTTACAGCAACCGACTCCCTTCGCAGTATTGGTACTTGGAACAATATATGAGAGGGATGGGCTTGAGGTGACTATGCCTGTTTAGCGCAAAGGCTGGCAGATCGGGCAATGATGTGTGCCACGTCCGGCTACGACGGATTTTTCGATCAATGTACCACAGTTAATACAAGGCTTCGCATTACGTCCATAAATTTGCAACTGATGCTGGAAATCACCCGTTTTGCCCTGTCCGTTAACGAATGATTTGATAGACGAGCCACCAACCTGAATCGACGCGCCCAGCGTGGAGACAATAGCTTCATGCAGTACGCGAAATTGGCTATCCGTTAGGCTTTTGGCTGGCTGTGCCGGATGAATCCCTGCCTTAAATAACGATTCATCTACATAAATATTCCCAATGCCTACCACATATGACTGGTTTAACAGCGCTGCCTTGATCGAAGTCGAACGAGTTCCAACAGCGGCACGCAGCATTTCAGGTGTAAAAGCCTCGTCCATCGGTTCCAAACCGAGTTTGTTCAGCGGCTTTTCCAGCAAATCCTGTCCTGCCGGAAATAAGTGCATCGTGCCAAACTGACGCACATCCTGGTAACGTAGCTCTGTACCATCTTTAAAATGAAAGATGACATGGGTATGCTTTTCCACAGGATCATTTTGTGAATACAATCCATAGCGTCCTTCCATTCGAAGATGGGAGACAAGCACCAGCCCGTCCAGCAAAATCCGCAGAAACTTACCACGTCTTTCCACCCCAGTAATCCGGTGGCCGGCCAATTCCATCGCAAACGCGTGGATATCATCGGGACGTTGGATAATACGCGGCAAATTTACGGTTACATGATCTATATGTTTATCGACGATAAGCTCGTTTAGTGTTCGTTTAATGGTTTCTACTTCCGGTAATTCCGGCATGATGTCTTCACCTCACCCTATATTATAACGGAAGCAACGTCAAATTGGGACTATCTACTCATTGAAATATCTTATTTGGCCTCATACCAGTTGCTGCCATAGCTTACTTCCGCTTTAAGCGGCACAGCCAGCTTTAATGCAGCTTCCATAGTAGCCGGGACAAGCTCTTTCATCGTTTCCATTTCCTCAGGCGGAACCTCGAATACAAGCTCATCATGTACTTGTAGCAGCATACGGCTGCGAAGATTACGTTCACGCAGCGCTGCGTCCATCTGCACCATCGCCAGCTTGATAATATCGGCTGCGGTACCTTGAATCGGCGTATTCATTGCTGTACGCTCGGCGAACGAACGCTGATTGAAATTGCTGGCGTTAATCTCTGGCAAATATCGTCTGCGTTCCAACAACGTTTTTACGTATCCATCCCTCTTCGCATCCTTCACAATATCATCCATGTAACGGCGAACCCCCTGGAACACGTCAAAATACTGGTCGATAAAGCGAGCCGCTTCCTTCCGCGTAATATTCAAATTTTGCGACAGACCATAGTCACTAATCCCGTAAACAATCCCAAAGTTGACCGCCTTTGCAGAACGGCGCATATCGGAGTCTACAGCTTCTGCAGGGACACCGAACACATCGGATGCGGTCTTGGTATGGATGTCCATATCGTGAACAAAAGCCTCTTTCAAACGCTCATCATCCGAAATATCAGCCAGCACCCGCAGCTCGATTTGTGAATAGTCTGCCGCCAAAATCGACCAGCCCGGCTCCGATGGGACAAATACTTTGCGGATTTTGCGTCCTTCTTCGAGACGGATCGGAATGTTTTGCAAATTCGGAAATTGACTGCTCAAACGTCCGGTTGCTGCAACCGTCTGCCGGAAATACGTATGCACTTTGCCTGTCTTCTCCGAAATTTCTTTAAGCAATCCTTCGACATACGTCGATTGAAGTTTGGCAATGGTGCGATATTGCAATATGTTTTGCACAATATCATGATATGGCGCAAGCTTTTCAAGCACCTCTGCATCAGTCGAGTACCCTGTTTTTGTCTTTTTAATAACGGGCAGACCCAGTTTATCAAACAAAATCTCACCCAACTGCTTGGGCGAATTCAGATTGAACTCTACCCCTGCAATGCTGTAGATCTCACCCACCAACGTTGCAATCTGGGCTTCAAATTCTTTCCCCAAAGCGCGCAGTTCCTCTACATTCACCAAAATACCCTGCTTCTCCATATCCGCCAGAATGCGGGATAACGGCATCTCAAGTTCATGGAACAGCTTGTGCATTTCCGTTTTTTCCAGTTCCGCCTGCTGAACGGGCACCAATGCTTCGATCACCGCTGCCTTGCGCGCCACATGATCGGATAGTACATCCACGTCAGGAACTTTATATTTAGCTCCTTTACCAAACACTTCGTCGTCTGGACGAATCGATGACAAGCCATACTTGGCTGCCAGTCCACTCAATGTCTGATTCGCGTCTGTCGGATCTAGCAAGTATCCGGCCAGCTGTACATCAAACTCAGCTCCAGCAAACTCAATTCCATGCCAGTGTAAAGCCAAGTCCGTACGATGCAGATCATGACCGCGTTTTTTGCGTTCAGGGTCGGCAAGCCATTCGCGAATAGGGGTAGCTGCATCACTTTGTAGAACTTCCAGTGTCATAAAAAACTGACGCCCTGTTGCGGCAAATATCAAGCCTACAATCTCAGCATGATGCGGATTATCACCACGCGTCTCAACATGCAGCACATCTACGTTATTCAGCACTTCTACCAATTCGCTGATCCGCTGTTCATCCAGCACAGTCACGTCTGCTACGGCTTCCTCTACGCCGACTCCAGCACTGCCGACCTCGCCCGAAAAGGATAAACGCTCCAGCAGGGACTTGAACTCCAGCTTCGCCAAAGCTGGTCCAGCCGTCTCTGCCTGTAGCCCGCTGAAAACCACATCTTCCAGCTGCTTGTCCAACGTTACATCCCGATAAATGGTCGCCAAATCCTTGCTCATTCGCGCATCGTCAGCATGAGTCTCCACGCGTTCTTTCATTTTACCCTTCAGCTCATCCGTGTGCGCCAGCACCTCTTCAACTGATCCATATTGATGCAGCAGCTTGAGCGCTGTTTTCTCACCCACACCCGGAATGCCAGGAATGTTATCCGACGTATCGCCCATCAGGCCCTTAAGATCTATGATTTGCAGCGGCTTCAAGCCGTAACGTTCCTGAATCTGCTCAGGTCCATACGTTTCCACCTCGGTAACCCCTTTGCGGGTCAAGCCGACCGTGACATGGTCTGAAGCCAATTGAAGCATATCCTTGTCGCCGGTCACAACCAGCACATTAAAACCCGCTTCGTCCGCTGTTTTGGACAGGGTGCCTATAATATCGTCTGCCTCATAGCCATCCAGTTCAAATTGGGCAATGCCGAAGGCGGTCAATAACTCTTTCAGCAGCGGAAATTGCTGGGACAGCTCCGGCGGCGTTTTCTCCCGTCCACCTTTGTAATCCTCATACCCTTTATGGCGAAACGTAATTTTGCCAGCATCAAACGCAACCAAAATATGGGTTGGTTTGTGCTCTTCCAAAAGCCGCAATAACATTGTCGTAAATCCGTACACCGCGTTCGTCTGCTGTCCGCTTGAATTCGTCAACGGCGGCATAGCAAAAAACGCCCGGTATATGATACTGTTACCATCTATAAGCATGAGTTTATCCATTTCGCACCTCGCAAGTTCATCAATGCATTCGTAACGTTCTTACGTATTACGCATTCCTCTTACTATCTTAACATACAAGACTCTTTTTCAGAAAAAAACGGCTGTTTCCTAGCCAAATTTGCCTTTTGCTCAAGACAAATCTGGATTAGAAACAACCGCTATATACTAAAAGTCTTACTGGTTCAAATCTGGTCGCTCTCCTGTCACGAGATATACAGTGCTTTCACCGATATTCGTAGCATGATCACCAATTCGTTCAATGTATCGTCCTACAAGCAGTTGCAGCATCGCTTGTGAAGCCTCTGCTGGCTTTTCTACCATAAAAGCGTATAGATCGCTGATCATGTGGCTGTACAAGGAATCCACCCGATCATCCTCTTTAGCCATTTTGTAGGCCAGATCTGTATTTTCATCCAAATAGGATTTGATCGCATCATCGATCATTTCTTTAACAATGGAAGCCATGTGTGGAATATCCACTAACGGCTTCATCGCCTGCTGCCCTTCCAAGCGAAGTGTGACCTTGGCAATATCAAGTGCCAAATCACCCATTCGTTCTAAATCACTGGAAATTTTAAATGCAACAATGATCCGGCGTAAATCCTTCGCTACCGGCTGCTGGGTAATAATGAGCTTGGAGCCCATATCCAAAATATTTTCTTCCATTGTATTGAGGGATGCATCATTTTTGACTACCTGCTGGGCCATTTCTGTATTTTTGGTCTGCAAACATTCAATAGCCTGATCGAGCGCCTTCGAAACGTGTGCACCCATTTCGCGCAGGACGGCTCTCAGTTCTTCTAATCCTTCATCAAAACCTTTTCTACGTATCATTTCGAAGTCACCCCTTCTCGCATAATCATCAGTTTGGCTTAGCCAAAACGCCCGGAAATATAATCTTCCGTACGTGAATCTTGTGGCGTGGAAAACATCGTCTCTGTATCCGCTGCTTCCACTACAACACCATTCAAAAAGAACGCAGTTCGGCCGGACACACGCGCTGCCTGATGCATGTTATGCGTCACCATGACGATGGTATACATGTCTCTTAATTCTTGAACCAGTTCTTCAATTTTCATCGTCGAGATCGGGTCCAGCGCAGATGTCGCCTCGTCCATAAGTAAAATATCTGGCTGTACAGCAAGCGCCCGGGCAATGCAAAGCCGTTGTTGTTGTCCGCCGGACAAGCTCAGAGCAGAACGCTTCAGGAAATTTTTAACCTCTTCCCAAAGTGCCGCCTGCCGCAGGCTTTGCTCCACCAATTCATCTAACTTGTCCTTTTGCCGAATTCCATGCAGACGCGGGCCGTAGGCCACGTTATCATAAATAGATTTAGGAAACGGGTTAGGCTGTTGAAAAACCATTCCCACCTGTTTACGCAGCATTTCTACTTCCATAGTATCGCCGTATATATCCTGACCTGCGATGCTCACGGTGCCTTCAATACGCGTTCCCGGTATCATATCATTCATCCGATTCAGCGTACGCAGTAGGGTTGATTTGCCGCAGCCGGATGGGCCGATGAAGGCTGTTACCGTCTTTTCAGGAATATCCAGGTTTATATGTTTCAGCGCGTGGAATTTTTCATAATACAAATTCAGCTTATCAATCCGGATTACGGAATCATTCATGGATTTATGATCTCCTTCGTGTTGCAGTTATGGTCCTCAAGCATTGCACCTGATTTGCACAATATGAAGATTATATAAGCTGTGTGTAAATTCAGTGTGGTGGATTTGTTAACGGTATGTAAAATGATCAAGAACTCAGCATGAGCTCAAGCTCCTGTGCAATTCCGGCTGCATTCGAGGCCGCTTCTTCTGCGGAGCGGGACATTTCACTATTTTTAGCCTCAATTTCATCGACTGCCTGCAATAATTTGGCAAACGTTTGGGTTCCAGCAGATATAAATTTAGAGCCTGTATGAATCTGCTGCATACTCGTATCTGTCAGTTCAGCAGTGTCACGTAGCATTTGCTCGATATGAGAGAGTAAGCCGGGAATCTGTGCAGAAAAAGCTTTGGTCTGGAGTGACATATTCCGAACCTCTTGAGACACAATCTGAAAGCCACGCCCGTGTTCGCCAGCATGGGCCGCTTCAATGGACGCATTGATCGCCAGCAGTCCGCTGTGATCTGCCAGCGCACGAATGGATGAGGCCATGCCCGCAATATCATTGAGCGATTGGGTTAAGGCCGTCATCTGCTCATGCTGGCGTTTCATTTGTTCCGTCACTGCATGATAAGAAAGCAGAACATCCTCCAGTTCCACTTTACCACGGCGGGATAATTCACTCATTGAGCGAGTTAGCTGCACACTGTCATCGGCCTCTTTCGCTGCATCCAAAACAGTCATCCGAATACGCTGGACTCCGTCATAGCTATGTCGAATCACATCGCCGCGATTTTCGTCTGCTTCTCTTTGCATTCGCTGAACGACAGACAGGATATCACGAATTGTGAGTACACCGAGTAATCTAGTCCCTTCCTTTATCAATAAACAATCGTAAAAACGCTGATCTTCACGCATCATCGCCAGTTCTACAATTTCTGCTGCTGGGCTTTTCAGATCCACAATTAATGTATTGGGATCGGCAAATAGGGAAGCCGGTTTGTCATAGAACAATGCCGCAGCAAACCTGCCCGTAAAATGACGATTGTACGCATCTCTCATGATAATGCCCAAAGGAAGATCATTTTTATCCACGACAATGACACAGGGGATATCTTCCTGTGTTTTCATGAGTGCTAACAGTTCTTTGCAAGACATATCCGTGCCAATGATCGGAACCTCCCGGCATGGCACATAGGTAGTAATCGGCTTAAACGTTTCACGTTCAATCACGGCAGTGGAACTCGGCTGGGTCTTTGGTTCCGTTATCATCGTTCTGAAGTCCCCTTTTTTTAACTACTTGGAGTGACGGGAACATCATATCGGTCATTTGTTGATTTTAATGGCTAGTTTTGTCAACGAAATGTAAAATCACAAAATGAACATAAAAGTTGCTGCTACGGCCTGGAAAGAGAAAAACGCTCCTCATTTATAACAAATGAGAAGCGCTTCTTTTTTTATTTACAACCAGTTTATACCCCACTCCGCGGATCGAATCAATATGAACCGAGTCGGGATCAAGCTCCAGCTTTTTACGTAAGGAGCTGACGTGTACATCCACCGTCCGTTGACCACCGATGTAGTCAAAGCCCCACACGGCATTCATTAGATCATCCCGAGTCAGAACCACGCCTGGCTTGCGGGACAAATAGAGAAGCACCTCAAATTCCTTGGGTCTTAAGCTGATGGATTGACCTCCAAGAATGACTTCATATTTTTCAGGGTAGATTTCCAGCTCGCCCAGTTGAATTTTGGAGCCATCCTTCTGTTCAGACAACACTCCCTCATCCCCTCCGGATGTTCTTCGCAGCACAGCCGTTACACGGGCCAACAGCTCAGAAACGCCAAAAGGCTTTGTGATGTAGTCATCAGCACCCGACTTCAGTCCTTGGACCACCTCAGCCTCCCCGTTTTTAGCGGTTAGAATAATGATAGGTGTCGTCAGCCCCTGATGGCGAAGTCTGCTCAGAATGTCCAGTCCATTCATCCCCGGCAGCATCAAATCCAGCAGGATCAAATCGTAGGATTCTCTGGAGGCTCTTTCAAACCCAGCACTGCCATGATCCTCCGTGTCCACTTCGAAACCTTCTTGTATCAAATTGTAGGATAGCAATCTGGCAAGCGTTGGTTCATCCTCAATAACCAGCAAACGTTGTCCCATTAATAACTTCATCTCCTGTTTACCTGTTAAAGGCGCATTAGTCAAAATCCTGAAATCTTTTCCATGCTCATGCGACACCCGTTTATTTTATCACGGCATTGTTAACACAATGTAAAAAATGTTATAGTTCATTCTTCCTGTTGCAATAACGGTAATTCAACGGTAAACGTCGTACCCAAACCAAGCTCGCTTTCGACCGAGAGTGTACCATGATGCAGATCGACCAAGTGCTTGACGATGGATAATCCCAACCCCGTTCCACCCGAGTTGCGTGAGCGTCCTTTGTCCACCCGGTAAAAGCGCTCAAAGATACGTGGCAAATCCTTCTTCGGTATTCCAATACCCGTATCACTGACTGTAAATACGACCTTTTCCGTATCATGGTCCCGCTGCAGCGTTATAACCTTGATCTTTACCTTGCCGCCATCAAGGGTATAGTTAATGCCATTAGACAAAAGGTTCAGGAAAATCTGCTGAAGCTTATCTTCATCTGCCTCCATAAACAGTTCATCCGGGATATCCATGTGCAGCGTAATTCTTTTTTTGGCAGCTACATTGTTCAGTTTTTCCAGTAATGATTCTATGAATGATGAGATATGAATCGGAGAGCAATCCAGAGGGGACCGTTTGGACTCGATTTTGGAAAGCTCCAGAATATCGCCGATCAGTCGATTCAGTCGTTCACTTTCGTCATATATAATTTGCAAAAAGGAACGGGCCGTTTCCTCATCCTTAACCCCACCACCAAGCAATGTCTCGGCAAAACCCTTGACTGCGGCAATCGGTGTTTTTAGCTCATGAGAAACGTTTGCCACAAATTCGCTTCGCATATTTTCCAACCGTCGAATAGCTGTAATATCCTGCAAAAGGAACAGCATCCCCCGGTATCCTCCTTCATCCTCATACATAGGGACACCATCCAGCAAAACGAGTCGTTCCTCGGGATTGTACAAGTGCACCTCACCATGCAGTCTTTCTCGGCTTTGTATACTGCCCTCAATTAGCTTTGTGAGCTCGTAGTGCTTTTTCAGTTCATGATACGGCTTGTCTGTCACCCGCTTACCCACGACACCGAGCATTCGCTCAGACTCACGGTTGACAAGCGCAATACACTCACGAGCATCAATCATTAGAATCCCGCCTGTCATATTACTCATAACACTCTGGAGGAGATCCTCATTGTCACGTATCGTTTTCATTTGGTTTTGGAGACTGTCGGCCATGCGATTAATGGCTTCACCCAGTTGTCCTACCTCATCCCGGCGCTGTACACCGACCCTTGCGTCATAATCCAGTCCTGAAATGCGGTTGGCTACTCCTGTAATATGTTCAATGGGCGAGGTGAGGCTACGAGCAATACGATAGCTCATCAGTCCAGCAGCAATAAACAGCAACACAAGACCAATCCCGATGGCCGTCCAGCCGCGCTGCACTCCCTCCTCCACCGCTTTCAGACTCATGGACAAACGGATATATCCGTCAAAGCCCTTGTCCGATACAACAGGCTCAGCGACGTATAGCATGTTTCGTTGCAAAGTTTCACTGTAGCGTATTGTCCGACCGATTCCCTCTGACGTGGCTTGCTGTATTTCTTCTCGGGATGCATGGTTTTCCATCTTGCGCGGATCACTTAACGAATCACCCACCACCGTTCCGTCCTTACGAATGAAGGTCACTCGCGAATCGGTCAGATGGGCAATTTCCTTCGCCTTCTGAGAATAATAGGAGATATAATCCGTGCTGGATAGGGCATCAGCATTAACAAATGGGAAGGTTGCGCGAAGCAGGTCAATCTCGCGACCCATGTTCTCCTCTAGCACCTTCATATTCGAATTTTTGAAAATTTGTCCCATCGTGATTCCAGCAGCAAGGACAGATACGCCAATCAAAACCAGCATGATCAGGGTAAGCCTGAAACGAAACGATTTCATAGAAATTTGCCCATCCTTTTATGTAAGTTAACCTCATTCTACAGGCTACCTTCATTATGTTCCACTGTGAAAAGAAAAAAGGCCGGAGCATAAGACTGCCCCAACCTTTTCCTTATCCTCTTATCCGTTTACAACTTCACCGCCATTGATATGAATAACCTGCCCGCTTACATAAGACGAATCGTCTGAAGCAAGGTACACATAAGCTGGCGCCAATTCTTCCGGCTGACCCGGGCGCTTCATAGGCTGTGCTCCTCCAAATTCGCTGACCGTCTTGGCATCAAAGGTAGAAGGGATTAACGGTGTCCAGATCGGCCCTGGGGCTACAGCGTTCACCCGAATCCCTTGTTCCGCCAAATTGAGCGAAAGAGAACGAGTGAATGATGTGATTGCCCCTTTGGTGGATGAATAATCAATGAGTGTTTTATTCCCAGCGTACGCGGTAATCGACGTTGTGTTGACGATCGCGCTCCCTTTCTTCAAATGCGGCAATGCCGCTTGTGTCAGGAAGAACATACCGAAGATATTCGTACGGAAAGTGCGCTCCAGCTGCTCTTTGGTGATATCCTCCAGCTTTTGCTGTGGATGCTGCTCGGCCGCATTGTTCACGACGATATCAAGCTTGCCCAGTTCGTTCACCGTCTGTTGCACCGCTTTATTGGCAAATTGGTCATCTCCGATATCGCCAGGAATCAACACGCATTTGCGTCCTTCCTGTTCGACTTGACGTTTGGTTTCTTCCGCGTCCTTATGCTCATTCAAGTAGACGATAGCTACATCCGCACCTTCTTTGGCATACGTGACCGCTACAGCCCGCCCAATTCCACTGTCTCCACCAGTAATCAGTGCAACTTTGCCTGTGAGCTTGCCAGCCGCTTTGTAAGTTGGTTTCTCAAATTGAGGTGCAGGTGTCATTTTGGATTCAATCCCCGGTTGTTGATCTTGATGCTGTGGGGGCAAGGTTTGCTGGGGTTGATTGCTTTTAGCCATTATACATTCTCCCTTCAATATCAGATATTTTTTAGGATGCAACATTTGCATCCACTCTACTCCTGATTTACCACACAAACTTATCCGTTAAACGAAAAAAGAAAAATCCAGCTATGTGAGCACACACAAAAAACGGCCTATGCTTATCTGCACAGACCGTTTTTTTCAGTTTTAGCCTTTGTCATTATTCAAATCTAGCCGCTCATCAAATGCATTAAATAATATGGCTGTATACCATTAAAAACGTAATTAAAATCATGAAGACGGCCAACAGCGTACTGAACATTCGCACTTTACCAGCGTATTGCGTAAACGGCTGTTGGTTGCGAACCGCTTCCAGTGACAATCGTAATGGCTTACCCATAGCACCTGCGATACCAGAAATAGCAAGAAACAACAGCAACACGACTACGATCCATGCTACCGAATAAGACTTCCAATCAAAAATCATATAGATGCCGCTAATAAGCACAAGGATTAGTGCAAATTGAGCCAGACGGTTCAATAGCTGCACAGCCGATATCGTCCCCTCCTGCGCGCTTGGAGCCAATTTGTCGATTTTACCCACGACGAAGGGAAGCAATAAATAAAAGCCCATTGCCAGTGATCCAATAATGTGAATAAAAAACATTCTTCACAACCTCCAGTTCTTTGTTTTCTTACAAACTGTTTTTTCCATAGATCGATCATATTCCAACGAATGACTAGCATCTTTGCAATGTTTTGGGACATGCTTTTCTATGTAACTATTAATGCATATGAACTCTATTATACCGGGGAAGTGGGTCAAAGCAAAGGAATACGACAGGGAAAGTTTTAGATTAGGGGAGGGTATAAATCCAAAATGAAATTTTCAACATTACAGGAAAAGGAGAAAACAAATAGACTATTAAAAATAAAAGAGGTGCCGGCAGCCATAACTATGGCTTTGGACACCTCTTCAAGTAAAAGTATACCGTTTTAGTAGAAAATTGTATCTATAGGTTGACTATTTTAGTCACATTGCGAACCGCTTCAGCGGATTCATCGAGCGCTGCTTTTTCTTCGGCTGTCAATTCCAACTCGAACACTTTTTCGATGCCATTACCGCCAAGAAGTGTAGGCACACCGAGGAACAAGTCCTGATAGCCATACTCTCCTTCCAGGTAAGCAATGACTGGAATAATCCGTTTTTTATCTTTTACAATCGCTTCTGTCATTTGCGCAAGCGAAGCTGCCGGAGCATAATATGCGCTGCCATTACCCAATAGGTTAACGATTTCTCCGCCGCCCACTCGTGTACGTTGTACGATCGCCTTGATACGTTCCTGAGAAATCAGGTTTTCGATAGGTATACCTCCCACGCTGGAATAGCGTACGAGCGGCACCATATCATCACCGTGACCACCCATAACGAAGCCGCGCACGTCTTCAACCGAAACGTTCAGTTCCTGTGCAATAAAGGTACAATACCGGGCTGTATCCAGCACACCTGATTGACCAATAACCCGATTTTTCGGGAAATCAAGCGTTTGGTATGCAGTATAGGTCATAGCATCGACCGGATTACTCAGAATAATGACGATAGAATCGGGCGCATACTTCTTCACATTCTCACATACGGATTTTACAATTCCTGCGTTCGTATTGACCAAATCATCACGGCTCATACCCGGCTTGCGCGCGATCCCGGCTGTAATAATGACGATATC
Source organism: Paenibacillus sp. TSM33 (assembly GCF_056099025.1). Classification (NCBI taxonomy): domain Bacteria; kingdom Bacillati; phylum Bacillota; class Bacilli; order Caryophanales; family Paenibacillaceae; genus Paenibacillus; species Paenibacillus sp. TSM33. The sequence continues at coordinate 889,710 of NZ_JBLZXB010000010.1, read as the reverse complement.
CGAGTCGGCTGCATCCTCGTAATTAGAAGTGCCCATGATCTGGGTGTCAAATCCCTGCACTGGACCAGCTTCCAAAATATCAAGCGCTTTGCCTTTAGTCGGATTCTCTAGTTGCGGAATATCGATGAGTACGATATCACCTAACTCCTTTTGAGCCAGCAGCAATGCGGTAGTGGCACCGGTAAAACCGGCGCCAACAATGGATATTTTTTTGCGTTGAATGGTCAAGTAGTATTCCCCTTCCTTACAGGTTACTAATAATGGTATCCGCGAACTCGGAGCATTTCACCTGTGTAGCACCATCCATCAGACGGGCAAAGTCATAAGTTACAATTTTCTTATTAATGGACGTCTCCAGTCCTTTGTAAATCAGGTCAGCTGCTTCTTTCCAACCCAAGTGTTCAAGCAGCATGACGCCGGACAGAATTACGGAACCCGGGTTCACTACGTCTTTGTCAGCATATTTGGGAGCTGTACCATGTGTAGCTTCAAAGATAGCATGCCCGGTTACATAGTTAATGTTTGCACCTGGCGCGATACCAATTCCACCAACTTGAGCAGCAAGAGCATCGGACAGATAGTCCCCGTTCAGGTTCAGCGTAGCAATGACATCAAATTCAGAAGGACGAGTCAGCACCTGCTGAAGTGCAATATCAGCAATCACATCCTTGATAATGATTTTGCCTGCATCTTCAGCTGCTTTTTGAGCTGCATTTGCCGCATCCTCACCTTCTTTTTCCTTGATGACATCATACTGGGCCCAAGTAAATACTTTATCTGCAAATTCTTGCTCGGCTACTTCATAGCCCCAGTTCTTGAAGGCACCTTCGGTAAATTTCATAATGTTACCTTTGTGTACGAGCGTTACACTCTTGCGTCCGTGGTCAACAGCATACTGAATAGCTGCCCGTACCAGACGCTTTGACCCCTCGGAAGACACTGGCTTGATCCCAATTCCTGAAGTTTCAGGGAAACGGATTTTATTCACGCCCAGCTCTTGCTGAAGGAACTGAATCACCTTTTTCACGTCTTCGGACCCTTCGGCATATTCGATCCCTGCGTAGATATCTTCTGTGTTCTCACGGAAAATGACCATGTCCACCAACTCAGGACGTTTTACTGGAGACGGGACACCGTTAAAGTAACGGACAGGACGCAGGCAAACGTATAAATCCAGTTCTTGGCGCAATGCCACATTCAATGAACGGATACCACCGCCAATAGGTGTCGTAAGTGGACCTTTAATGGCTACAATATACTCACGGATGGCTTCCAACGTATCGTTAGGGAGCCACTCGCCGTATGTATTGAAAGCTTTCTCACCAGCGAATACTTCATACCAGGCAATCTTTTTCGTGCCGTTATATGCTTTTTCTACAGCTGCGTCCAGTACGCGCTTGGAAGCTTTCCAGATGTCGCGACCTGTGCCGTCACCTTCGATAAACGGAATGACCGGATGGTTTGGAACCTGCAGTTGACCGTTATCAATCGTAATTTTTTCGCCTTCAGTTGGGAGCTCAAACTTTTCAAATTTCGCCATAAGTTCCTTTTCCTCCTCAGATATGAATGGGTACAGGACGAAAGACATGATCTTTATCATAGACAAAAACGTACATCTCTCGCCGACCCTTCTATTGTACCTTATTTTTTAAATTCAGGGTATACAACCTCAATCTTCCTCCAAAGGTTAGCGCAACTCTGGTGACACATATTTTTGATCCATTGGGCCTGTGTATTCGGCACGAGGACGAATCAAACGGTTATTTTCATACTGCTCTAAAATATGTGCAGTCCACCCCGATACACGGCTCATAGCAAAGATAGGAGTAAACAAATCCCTCTTAATACCCAGCTGGGTATATACGGAAGCAGAATAAAAATCCACATTCGGTTTCAAGCCTTTTTGCCCTGTTACAATACTTTCAATTCGAACTGACATATCAAACAACGTAGTGTCGCCGTTCATTTCTCCCAGTTCGCGGGACATTTTGTGCAAATGCTTGGCACGCGGATCACCGTTTTTATAGACACGATGTCCGAAGCCCATAATTTTTTCGCGGTTATCCAGTTTGGCCTGAATATAGGAGTCCACCTGATCCAGACCGCCAATCTCCTCCAACGTTTTAGCAACAGCCTCATTGGCTCCACCATGCAACGGTCCTTTTAAGGCCCCGATGGCAGACGTGATCCCGGAATAAATATCGGATAAAGTGGCTACCGTTACACGCGCAGCAAAGGTCGAAGCATTCAATTCATGATCGGCATGCAGCACGAGAGCCTGATTGAACGCCTTAATAGCCGTCTCCTCCGGGTCCTTGCCAGTCAGCTGATACAAAAAGTTTTCAGCAATGGAAACACCTTTTTTAGGCGCAATTGGTTCCAAGCCTTCGCGTATACGCGCTATGGCTGCCACAATTGTGGGCAATTGCGCCTGAAGCTTGACGGTTTTGGTCACATTGGACTCTCTTGACATATCATCCGCCTTTGGGTCATACAAAGCAAGAGACGATACAGCTGACCTCAAGGCAGCCATTGTGCTCAATTCTTTCGGGTATAACTTTAATTGAGTAATAATTTCATCCGGAATAGCAGCATATTCGCTTAACTGGCTGCGAAGCTCTTGCAATTGCTCCTGGTCAGGTAATTTTCCAAACCACAACAAATAAGCTACCTCTTCAAAATCGGCGTTAACAGCCAAATCATCAATGTTATAACCCCGGTACGTGAGAACGCCATCTACGATAGAGCTTATGGAGGAAGTGGTCGCTACGATCCCTTCCAGACCTTTAGTCGCTGTCATCGTTACATCTCTCCTTTGTAAAAACATTGTGAACGGACTTGCAATGTAAACATTTTCAAAAGTAAGATATGTCTTTTAGTTAGCTGAGTAATGTTAACGCCATATGTCAATATTTAAACTTTCTTTTACTATACTGGATTTTGTCGTTTATGTGAACATTGAGGGCTATTCCAACACATTCAAATGTTTTATCGCTTCTATAAAGAAATTTTTGAAACCCCTTACAAAATATATGATTTCATTTGCACTTTTTTACATAGGTCTTGTCTTACCCTCCTCCCGCATAAGTATAGTAGAGCACTTCCTTTAAGGAGTGCCATCAAAAAGAAAGGAGTCGTGAGAGCTTGAGTCGGTTAATCCTGAATCGCATATTTCGTGCTCTATGGGTCATGATGGTGATTGTAGCTCTGTTGCTGGGCATATATATGCTGTTCCCTCTCGTTTATCCTTTCCTATTCGCCTGGCTTGTGGCTTATGCTATGAACCCACTGGTCGTTTTTTTGCGTAACAAGGCTCGTATGCCACGTTGGACGGCTGTCACGGTCTCATTATTTGTATATTTAGGCGGAATCGCAATCATCCTGTCTGCTGCAATCACCCGCATCGTTCGAGAATTGATTAAGCTGGCCATGACTTTTGACGGGCATATTGAGCGTTTTAAAAGCCTGTTTATTGATTGGACTCAAAGCGATTTGATCCAAAATATAATTGTTGAAATCAACCATTTTATTCGGGATAATCCCGATTACCAGCACACCATTAACAGCAATATCGATAAGACGACTCAAACTGTCAGTTCGGCTGTTACTACGCTAGTCGGTCAATTTTTTAATGGGGTTTTAAATTTGCTAACCTCTCTGCCTAATATGGGAGCTGTGCTAATGGTTATTGTATTAGCGGCCTTTTTTATTAGTAAGGATTGGGATCGACATAGTCGAATACTTTCGAATACGGTTCCTGATACGATCCGCAAACCATTGTCAGATATTTGGAACGATCTGCGTAAAGCATTGTGCGGCTATTTGCGTGCACAGTTTATTATTATTTCCATTACGGCATTAACGGTTATTATTGGGCTGTTCATTTTGCGTGTGGAATCGGCCTTTACCATCGGTTTGATGATCGGGCTGGTGGACTTGTTACCTTATTTAGGGGTTGGCATTGTGATGATTCCGTGGACGCTGTATGCGTATATGTCAGGTAATTTGGCACTAGGGGTTGGATTGTCGATCCTATATGCCATCCTGTTGATTGGACGGCAGATCGTGGAGCCTAAGGTGCTGGCCAGCAGCGTGGGATTGAACCCGCTTCCCACCCTCATCGGTATGTTCATCGGGCTCAAGCTGTTTGGCGTTTTAGGACTCATTATTGGACCTGTATCACTCATCGTTCTTGATGCACTGCATCGCGCAAATGTCATTCAGGACTTGCGCAACTACATTCTTGCCGGAAGAGTCCGTTAGGTCATGGAGAGGGATAGCGGCAGCTCAGTCAAAACCGCCGAAACGTAATACTGCCGTTTTTCATTTTTTTCTCCAGCCACTTTAATAAAAAACGTCGGTACAATACTCGTGTTAAAGGAAACACCAACGTGAAACCAATAATATCTGTTATAAATCCAGGGATAAGCAGCAAGCTCCCGCCGAAAAACACACATAATCCATCCAGCATTTTACGGCCGGGCATTTGCCCCCGGTTCATTTCATTTTTGGCATCGGCAATCACCTTTCGACCTTCAAATTGCATCATGGCAGCGCCAATCAAGGTCGTCAGAATAATGAGCAGAATAGTTTTCCCCGCTCCAATCCAGTGACTTACCCATATAAACCCGTACAGCTCCGCCAAAGGAATGAGCAGCAGCAACAGCCACAGACGTTTACGCATCATCATGACTTCTGTCCCTCCCCGCCTGTAAAAGCAGACCTTAACGCAGTGTACAACTCAGGCAGTGCCTGATCGAGCCGAACGGGCTTCCAATCGGTATTCAGCCACACATGTCGTGTCGTTCCTGTGACCAGCAGTTCTCCCGGCAGCGTGTCAGCCTCTGTCCATACCTTTCCCACATTGTTTTGGTGCTCCTCATCCGTTACCCGTCGAACCTCATAAGTATAGTTCAAACGTAGTCTGGAGAAGTCCGTAATAGCGGTATAAATAGTAACTAAATCATCATATCGAGCAGGGCTCGTATATTTCGCATTGATTTCAATAACTGGCAGCAAAACTCCTCGATCTTCCATGCTCCGGTAGTTAAAGCCTGCCTGCCGGATCATTTCCGTACGCCCGATCTCAAACCAGTTTAAATAATTCGCATGATACACGACCCCCATCTGGTCGCTTTCCTGATAACGGACACGTAGAGATGCGCCGTACCATCGTAATTGCGTTTGTTTCTCCTCTTGAGTCATACAAGCTCTCCTATCTTTGTGCATCTTTATCTCTATTTTGCCCTCTCTCCATTAAACCATATTTACCGTCTGGGAACAAAAAGAGGGCCGAACCATATGGCTCTCCCTCTCAAAGCATTTACAATGATGGCTTTATTATTGTGGCAACGGCTTGGACAGTTTATAATATCCACTTTCCGAAGCCAGTTTCAGTAAGCTCTTCGCCTGACTTCCCGCCCAGGCGTAACCAAGTCGTCTTTCTTCACTAATTTTCATGATGTCCGTATACTTTTTGCCATCTCGGTCCGAGAAGAAATACTTATTGTCCTCCACATTGTAGAAACGATACCACATCACGCTTGAAGCATCCTTTTGGAAAAACTCTGGACCTTGACGGTTGTATTTCATACCGTCGATCCGATTCGTGTCAAACCATTTCAAGGCACTCTGAGCAGCTTTTTTCACCTCAGCCGTCTGCGGTTGAGACATCAAGAATGCCGTAATGCCTACCGATTCCGTAGTTGTTTTGGAAGCAAGCTCGAATGCTCGCGCGGGTACAGATTCATAAGTAACCGGATCATGCTGTGCTCCCCAGATCGTTGGTGTGCCATTGTTTACAATTTGAGCTTTAAGTGTGTACTGTACGCCTTTATTCAGAGCCTGCTGAAGTCTGGAGCGATATGTATTGTCAAGAATATCGCTATCAAACGGCTGCCTTTTGTTTACAATGTCATCTGCCAGTACCATCACTCTAACCATAGCATCATCGTTGTAGGTTGCGGCATCAGAATAATTACCACGTTTAGGGTATACCTGCGGCCAGGCACCGGAGGAATATTGAGAGGTTAGTACAAAGTCAATTGCTTTTTGTACACTGTTCTTAATGTCTTTATTTTTGGTTTTTTTGTACACATCCGCTAAAAAGCGAATCTCGGTTGTCGTGGCCTCGTTATCAAACGTGCCGAGTTCAACACCATCCTTGCTCTTCCATGTAGAGCGTGCAGCCTTGCCATCCCATTTGGATTTATAATTCTTCTCCATCGCTTTGAAGAATCCACCATGCGGCAATTGCCACGATACAATATTCAAGGCAAGCGTAGTGTCCTTGGATGTATTCCCCGTAGAAAATTTACTAAAATCGCGATACTTGTCCAGCAAACTACTCACATTCACACTAGCCAGTGGAACAACAGCAGTTTTGTAAACGTTTGCATCATTGTATACGGCTTGAGTGACACTCGCTCCTGCATCAGTCACATCCTGCTCTGTTGCCGCCCACGCTGGACTCATAAGTCCAGTTGTTAGGGTAATAGCCATTCCAGAAAAAGCAATCCATTTGACAGATTTTTTAACGTTAAACCTCATTGCAAACCTCTCCTTTAATTGGATTGTGGTATTTCAAGAACTATTAAACACATGTATTATATGAAAATATAACCAAATAATCAATATATTTTATTATATACAAATGCAATAGTTTACTAAACTAACATAAAAAACCTCCTACTAATACTAGATTAGCAAGAGGTTTTTATGTTTCATATATAGAACAAGACGTCAAACTGCACGGCTTACCCAAAGCGACCCATAATATACTCTTGAGTCAGCTCGTTTTCAGGATTGGTGAAGATATCGTTTGTTTTCCCATGTTCCACCAAACTTCCGACATAAAAATAGGCAGTATAATCAGAAATCCGTGCAGCCTGCTGCATATTGTGCGTCACAATAACGATGCGCAGTTCTTTTTTCAATTCGGTAATAAGCTCTTCCACCTTGCCTGTAGACACAGGGTCCAGCGCGGAAGCTGGCTCGTCAAGCAACAGAATTTTCGGTTGGACAGAAAGTGCACGCGCAATACAAAGCCGCTGCTGTTGCCCGCCAGACAGAGCGAGAGCCGAATCGTGAAGACGATCCTTGACCTCATCCCATAAAGCCGCCTTACGCAGGCTGCTTTCGACGATTTCATCGAGCTGCTTCTTTTTGCGCACTCCCCGGTATTTAGGACCGAACGCAATGTTATTATAAATCGATTTGTAAAAAGGGTTAGGCCGTTGCCACACCATGCCAATTTGCTGACGCAGCTTGATTACGTCCGTCTCTGGTGCCGTCAAATCCTGTCCGTCCATCCAAATGTGACCTGTTGTAGAAGAAGACGCTATCTCATCATTCATCCGGTTAAGGGAGCGTAAAAAAGTTGATTTACCACAACCGGAAGGCCCAATCAGGGCGGTCACGGTCTGCTCAGGAAAGGCTAAGTTTACTTTTTTCACAGCCTCAAAGCTGCCATAATAAATGCTCAAATCCTCAGTACTGAATGGATGCGGCGCTTGCCCCGCAAGTTGTTCTGAACGTGTAGACTGAACGGATGTTGTTGGTACGGCGGTTTTTGCCGTTCGTGTAATCACATGTTCCATTGTTCTCCATCCCCTTTCTAATCCATTCGTTTGGCAGCTGTCAACCGACGGTAAACGACTCTTCCGAACCATCTTGCACTCAAGTTGAAGACCAGAACGAGCAGCACCAATACCGCAGAAGCGCCTGCGGCGATATCTTTGGAGTCAGGAGCAATGCCTTCACTGTTGACCTTCCAAATATGAACAGCCAATGTTTCGGCAGGTCGCATCGGATTAATAGGCGATCTGGCATGCAATGGATTCCAATCGGTAAAATCAAGCGGCGGTGTACTCATCCCTGCTGTAAACAGCAATGCGGCGGCTTCCCCAAAAATACGGCCTGCGGCCAAGATGGTACCCGTAATCAAGCTTGGCAGCGCTGCTGGCAACAAAATGGAGGTAATGATTTTCCACTTGGACAATCCGAGCGCAAGTCCAGCTTCCTTTTGCTCCTTCGGTACAGCGCGGAAAGCCTGCTCAGTTGTACGAACCATCAGCGGCAGATTGAATACAGCCAAAGCCAGAGCCCCAGACAAGAGGGAAAAGCCAAAATTAAATGTATTGACGATGAGTAATAGTCCAAACAATCCAATGACGATCGACGGGAATGAGGACAATACTTCGACGACAAGTCGTATGAAGTCTGTAATTTTCCCCGGCTTTGCATATTGCGCCATGTAAATGCCGGCGCCCCAGCCAATTGGAATGGTGATAATCAAAGTTAAGATTAGCAAAAATACAGAATTAAACAGTTGCGGACCAATGCCTCCACCTGCACGTAACGTTTGCGGAGCACTAGTTAGAAAATCAAAAGAAATATGGCTGACTCCGCGGGCCAAAATGAAGCCCAATAATCCCACCAAGAGTGCAACAATGAACAAGGCGAAGAAACAGATTACAAATGTAGCGATCTTGTCGGTCGTTTTAGCTTTCATCAAACCCGGTTTCTCCTTTCAAGCAGCCTTACCAGCAGCACGAAAATAAATGTCATGAGCAGAAGAACAAGCGCCATACTCCAGAGTGCATTGTTATGAACGGAGCCCATCGCTGTGTTGCCCATGCTAAGTGTAATGACGCTGGTCAAGGTCGAAGCGGATTCCAGCAAGGAATGCGGTATGTGCGGAGCATTTCCGATGACCATCTGTACAGCCAACGCTTCTCCGAAGGCACGAGCCATGCCGAGAATAATTCCTGTTAAAAGAGCAGGCAGCAACGTCGGAATAATAACACGGGCAATCGTCTGCCAGCGGGTAGCACCCAACGCATAAGAGGATTCACGCAGCCCCCCCGGCAGGGAAGACAACGCATCCGCCATAATACTCGTAATCGTCGGCAAAATCATAACCGACAACACAAGGCAACCTGCCAGAATGCCAATCCCTTGTCCCCCAAACACGTTTCGCAACAGTGGGACAATTACGGTCAAGCCGACAAAGCCATAGACAACCGACGGAATGCCGGATAATAATTCAATGGCAGGCTGAAGGATACGTTTGCCCGATTTCGGCACGATTTCCGTCATAAACAAAGCTGCGCACAAGCTAAGCGGACTGGCAATTAAGGCCGCTAATATGGTTACGGCAAAAGAACCTGTAATGAACGGAAGCGCGCCGAAGGACTTGGGTTCACCATCCGGGCTCCATTTGGTTCCAAAGAAAAATTCTCGCAGACTGACTCCATTCACCGCAAATGTAGCTACACCTTTGGAGGCAACAAAATATACGATGGAGACAATGACTGCAACTAAAAAAACGACACAAACCGACGTATAGATGCGGCCGGTCCATTCTTCCCAGTAATGTCTTTCTTTCATAACTCGGGATCGTTTATTCTGTTCCATGTATGCCTTCCCTTCAATTGGTTCCATACTGTAACTCCTTTAAGCGAAGAATAGAGGCCGGACGCTAGTCCGCCTCTTCTTCGTGAATATACTCGCGTTAGCTGCGTTCATCCGAACAGGAGATCGCTCTCCTTATTTCGTGATATTACCGTCAGCATCACGTTTCACTTGCATACCTGATACCGGAATGTATCCCAGGTCTACAACGTCTGTTTTTTGGATTTCATCAGACAGAATATAGTCCAGGAATGCTTTTACATGTTCTTTTGGCTCACCCTTAGTGTACATATGCTCATATGCCCACACTGGATATTTACCTTGTTCTACATTTTCAACGTTAGCTTCCACACCGTCGTACTTCAAAGCAGTAACTGTGTTGTCGATGTAGGACAGAGCCAAGTAACCAATCGCACCAGGTGTTTCAGCAATCAGCTTTTTCACAGTACCAGAGGAATCTTCCTGAATGGAGCCTGGCAGATCTTCTGTTTTTTGTCCCAGCGCGTATTTTTCAAAGGTTGCACGAGTACCGGAGCTACTTGGACGGTTCACGATCACGATTTTTTGATCTGCACCACCAACTTCTTTCCAGTTCGTAATTTTACCTGTGAAGATTTGTACCAGTTGATCTTTTTTCAGGTCTGTTACGCCTACTTTAGGATTCGCTACCGCTGACATAGCTACAACAGCTACTTGGTGATCGACCAGCTCTTCTGCGCCGCTCTCCAGCTTTTCTTTTGCAAATACGTCAGAGTTACCGATATCCGCTTGTCCACCGGAAACTTGAGTCAAGCCAGTACCGCTACCGCCACCCTGCACTTGAACCGCAATGCCTTTATATTTATCGACAGCCATAAATTTTTGTCCCGCTTGCTCTACCAATGGTTGAAGTGCAGTGGAGCCAACAGCCAGAATGTTACCTGTCAGTTCAGCAGCTGCTTTATTGTCTGTTCCTGCAGCAGCGTCTCCTTGTGGTGCAGCATTGTTACCTGATCCGCAAGCTGCAAGTGCAAATACCATGGTGAGAGTCATCAGAATGAACGGCCATTTTTTCAACATTTTTTATTGTCCTCCCCTTAGTTAAGTGACGGTTTTTTATTTATGACCATCAACACTTTTACATTGTAGGCCTGGAATGTTAGACGAACGACTAGGTTTTGTAAAACAAATATAAAATATTGATAGATAAATTATTTTCCGGTATATAATTAATCTATAGTTTAAATTCACGCATAAATATCTAATAAGGAGAGCTGTTCGATTCTATGAATATTTTAAAATTGCGCATCTTAGTGCTAGTCGATAAATATCATAAAGCGACGGAGGTGGCCGAAACTTTACAAATCAAACAGCCCACCGTCAGCTTTCATATGAAAAGTCTGGAAAAGGAAATAGGTGCGACTCTGTTCTCTCTCCAACAAGGCAGAATTATGCTAACCGAGGCTGGTAAAAAAATGTTGCCTTACGCAAAGCAGATTCTCTCACTTGAGCAAGAGGCCAGACAAGCTGTAGATGAACTGACAGAAGAATCTCAGGGCCTCTTACATCTGGGCGCAGAGTCGATTTCAGGCATGTATCTTCTCCCAACTATCATGGCTGAATTTGCACAGCAATATCCAGAATGTCGTATTCAGTTAGAGATTCAATCTCCGGATGTAATCAAGCAGCTACTGAAAGAGGGAGATATTGATTTTGCTTTTCTCGACGGTAGAGAATCTGTTCTGGAAAATACGGTGGCTGAACCAGTGGCTTCAGATCAGGTGGGGATTATACGCTCTGCATCGGCTGAGACACCCAAGTCACTGGACATCAATGGGCCCGATACGCTGGATAAGCACATATGGGTAAAATATAACGGAGCATCCGTTGTAGATTCCTATTCCTCGCTAGTTAAATCCCATCTGGAAATCAACTCTTGGGAGGCAGTAAAGCAAGTGGTAAGTGGTGGAGAAGCGCTTGCCTTCTTCCCTGCCTGCGGAGTTCGTAGCGAGGATCATACTGTCCCCACGGTGGAATGGCTTCCTTATCCCGAAGCTGACAGTAAAAGGAGTCATTATCTAATAAACATTGTGTATCAACAAGATACACACAGGAACATGATGCAACAAGCATTCCTTGATTTTATAAGACGAGAAGGAATAAGAACTAGCTAACAAAAAAAGAGCATTCAGATCCATAAGACCTGAATGCTCTTCTACTTATTGAAATGAGTAAATGTCGTCCCAGTATTACTCGCGGAGACTACAATTACGCTTGTGCTGGTACGCAGCTAATTTTGATCAGGTTCGTGGAACCGGAATCACCAAGAGGTACGCCCGCTGTAATCACAACCAAATCGCCCTCTTTAACGAGGCCAGATTTGCGGCCACCTTCCAGCGCATTGTCAAACAGACTATCTGTTGTGTCAACGATTGGTCTGCCTTGTACTGCATGTACGCCCCAGATCAGAGCCAAACGGCGAACTGTTCTTTCCTGTGTTGTCACAGCGATAATCGGAGCTTCTGGACGGTATTTAGAGATCATACGCGCCGTTGTTCCGCTTTGTGTGGACGTCAGGATTGCTTTGGCATGCAGGTCAAGTGCAGAAATAGAAACGGATTGGCTGATTGCTTCGGTAATACTAATTTCTTGAGCCGTTCTTTGTTTTTTGAACAAATCACGGTAGTTCAGAGAAGACTCAGCTTTTTCGGCAATACGTGACATGGTCAATACAGATTCTACTGGATATTTCCCAGCAGCTGTTTCGCCGGATAGCATAATTGCATCTGTTCCGTCAAAAATAGCATTGGCTACGTCACTTGCTTCCGCACGAGTCGGACGCGGGTTACGTTGCATGGAATCCAGCATTTGTGTTGCTGTAATAACAGGCTTGCCAGCTACATTACATTTGTTAATCATCAATTTTTGCGCCAGAGGCACTTCTTCAGCAGGAATTTCCACACCGAGGTCACCACGGGCAACCATCAGACCATCCGAAGCTTCCAAAATTTCATCCAGGTTATCAACACCTTGCTGATTTTCTATTTTGGAGATAATTTGAATGTGGCTTGCGTTGTGCTTCGCCAGCAATTCACGGATTTCCTGTACATCACTTGCTTTACGAACAAAAGAAGCCGCGATGAAATCAATGTCCTGCTCAATACCGAAAATAATATCATTCGCATCTTTCTCCGTAATACCAGGCAATGAAATAGCAACGCCTGGAACGTTAACGCCCTTCTTGCTTTTGATCGTTCCGCCATTGACAATGCGGCATTTGATTTCAGTGCCTGATACTTCAATAACGGTGAGTCCGATCAGACCATCGTCGATCAGAATGGTGGAGCCGGGCTCCACGTCCGAGGGAAGATCCTTGTACGTAATGGAGATACGATCTTGCGTACCGAGAATTTCTTCCGTTGTCAGCGTAATGAACTCGTCCTGAACAAGCTCAATAGGTTCAACTTCGAGCTTTCCTGTCCGGATTTCCGGCCCCTTCGTATCGAGCAAAATAGCAACATTTTTGTTAAGCTCCTTACAAGCTTGACGGATGTTTTTAATCCGGTTGCCATGCTCCTCGAAATCACCGTGAGAGAAATTCAGGCGGGCTACGTTCATACCAGCCATAATCAGTTTCTTCACATTTTCCAATGACTCACTGGAAGGACCGATGGTACATACAATCTTAGTTTTGCGCATTTGGGTTTTTCCTCCGTTTTCAAAGGTGCTACTCTTTATATCTTTTTCCAACAATTAAATCTACTACACTTTTTCCTATTTGTATAGGAAGTTCGTCATATTTATTGTTACCCGTTTCCAGCGTATTACAACATAGGTTCAGATTCCGAAGGTTTTAAGAAAGTATATTGGCCTATTTTCCGGAATTTTTGATACCTGTCTTCCCTCAATTCATCGCAGCTCATATTCGCAAGGTCTGCCAAATGACGTTCTAATAACTCCTTGATCGCGGCAGCGGTCACTTCATAGTTACGATGTGCGCCCCCTTTCGGCTCTGGCACAATATCCTCGATAATCTCCATGCGCAGGAGGTCATTAGCGGTAATCTTCATCGCTTCAGCTGCCTGATCCGCCTTAGAAGCATCTTTCCATAGAATCGAGGCTGCGCCGTTTGGAGAAATGGCCGAATAAATCGCATGTTCCAGCATCAGCACACGGTTACCCACTGCAAATGCAAGCGCACCGCCGCTTCCACCCTCGCCGATGACCACACAAATAACAGGCACCGAAAGCTTTGCCATCTCCCGCAAATTGCGGGCAATCGCTTCCGATTGACCTCTCTCCTCTGCTGTATTACCCGGATAAGCGCCCTTCGTATCAATAAATGTAATAATAGGACGCTTAAATTTGTCAGCCTGCTGCATCAGCCGCAAGCCTTTACGGAATCCTTCCGGATGGGCACTACCAAAAAAGCGTGCAATGTTATCTTTCGTATCCTTACCACGTTGCTGGCCAATGACGGTCACCGGAATACCATTTAGCTTGGCAATCCCGCCCACAACCGCCAGATCGTCTCCGAACAAGCGGTCGCCATGCAATTCAATAAAGTCCGTAAACACCTGCTCGATCAAATCAAGGGACGTTGGCCTTTGATGATGGCGAGCCAGATGCATTTTTTGCGATGCTGTAATGTTAGAATATATTTCTTCTTCCATCTGGAGATAACGTTCTTCCAGGCGGTTGATTTCATCAGTAAAATCAATTTGCTTATCCTGTCCGAATTGCTTGAGTTCTTCGATCTTCTGTCGCATTTCGACCAGGGGCTTTTCATAAGGCAATTCGCCAGCCATTTATTCCTCCCCTTTCACACTGTGCAGATCAAGCAGTTGCCCAAGGGTATCACGCAGTTCCTTGCGATGTACAACCATATCTAATTGTCCGTGCTGCAAATTAAATTCGGAAGTTTGGAAATCATCCGGTAGCTTTTGTCTGATCGTTTGCTCAATTACAATACGACCTGCAAAACCGAATACAGCACCTGGCTCTGCAATAATAATGTCTCCAAGCATAGCAAAGCTGGCGGAGACTCCACCTGTAGTCGGATCAGTGATCACAGAAATATAAAGCAATCCCTGCTCGTCCAGGCGAGCGAGAGCAGCGCTTGTTTTGGCCATCTGCATCAGACTCATAATACTTTCCTGCATACGTGCCCCACCGGATGTGGAGAAGATAATAAGCGGCAAGCGCTTATCAATCGCCTGCTCAATGGCGCGCGTAATTTTCTCTCCTACGACCGAGCCCATACTACCAGTAAAAAAGTCAAAGCTCATCACCGCTACGACAACAGGAAGCCCATGAATAAGGCCGTCGCCCGTAACGACAGCCTCGCGCAGGCCAGATTTCAGGGTCTGTTGCTCCAACTTACTTGCATAGCCCGGAAAGTCCAGCGGATCAACCGAAATCATATCGGCATCATATTCCGTAAACGTGTCTTCGTCGAGCACCATGCGAATACGATCTATCGCATTCAAACGCATATGGTATCCACACACCGGACACACTTTCAAATTTTTCTCTAACTCTTTGCTGTATTGAATACTTCCACACTTGCCACATTTGGTCATAAGACCTTCGGGAATTTCCCGTTTGGGACGATCCGGCATGTCCGCTTGATCGCCGCTCAGCGCCCGTTCCGAAGGGATGGTCGCGTATTTACGCTTCTTTTGGAATAAATCTTTAAACACAACTACACCTCTCCAGCCGTTTATTTGTCAGCCGTAACCGATACAAGGTCCTCTGCCGTCGATGCGGCACCTCTAAGCATTATGTTCATACACACGTCAACGCCTGTTAATACAACATTACCGCCGATCGTGCATCCTTTGTTCCATTCATGCTGCTGTATCACTTCCGCCGTTCCGGACTCAAGGGCGCAAAATCGAATTAAGCACTTCCTGTATTTCTTCGACTTCACCCGAAGGCACAAGTATCTCAAACTGTTGCTTGGATGCACTGATGGCCCGGGTCTGCACCATAAAACCTTCTTCAGACAGTTTGAGCTTAATCATGTCAGCCAGTCTGGCCGTCGGTGCAATATATATCACCGTCCACATGCCTTGTTTCTACCCCCTAAGCCTCAAGTTTTGAGCCCATATAATAGACTCATGATAACATACCTTACTTTTTTCCCGCAACAAAAGCCCTCCTGATCATTCAAGTTCCGTCGGAGGGCCTAGATAATCATTAATTCTGTTTATTCAGGCCAATTAAACATCCAATGATGCTGGATAATGCTTGGCATGAAGGCTCCGATGGGCAATACGCGAAGAAGCGGCAGCAGCCAATCCGGCGACAAGGTCATCTAAAAACACATGAATACCACTGCCTTTTTGGTTCAGCTTTTCGATAATTCCAATCTTTTCTTTATCCAGATAGCCAAAACTGGTCAAGCCGATCATGCCGTACACGCTCGTAATGCCTAGAGCCATTGTCTCGTCCACTCCATACAGCGGTTCGTCCGCCTCCATAATGGCTTGAAGTGGCTGGGGAAGAAGTTTTTTTTCGGCCAGCTCATCGAGCGCAATGCCTGTCAGCAGTGTATATTGTACCTCTCGCTTTTGCAAAACCGCTTTGACACTTTCTACACATTCTTCCATAGTCAAATGAGGATAATATTTTAGCTGAAGCTGAAAAACAATGTCCGCAATGGACTCGATCCGAATGCCTCTACGATTTAATAAGGTTTCTGCATATTCATAGGACATAATTTCCCTCCCGCTTTCACCATGCAGTTCTATTCTTCCACCGTGCGGGACCTTATGGTGCAGGATACGTGTTGAACCTCCTGTTCCGCCAGTTTTCCAAGTGTATGCGAAAGGGAAGGAAAATGTTCATTAAACCGTTACAATAAGGGCGGGTTGCTGTGTGTCTGTCATTTGACTTTCACGGTGCCTTCACCCAGCATCGATTCCATTCGATCAAAAAGCTGAGGAGAAGGCTTAATGCTGTAAGCATCACTCAACGCCAGCAGACGCTGGTTGCTCTCGTAAAAAAGTACGGTAGGCACAGCACCGGGGTGCTCCTGTAGCAACGCCTTGAGGCTGACCAGCAAGCTGGCGTCCTCCTCGGCCTGGCGGGTGATTTTGACAAACACCCGCTGACGGGCGGACGGTTCCGAAGCGCGCGGGGAAGGCACCTGCTCACCGTGAGCCGCTTCGCCTCCGCGTTGTGAGGGGGCCGCCACGGGACGAGCCGCCTTTTGCTGCGGCGACGCCGATGGAGCAACTGCCGAAGGCGAGGGCGACATACGCGGTGCTCTCCCGCCCAGACTGCCAGTAGCTGGCATGGATGTTCCAGCTGCTGCGGACGAACGTGCGCCGGTACGCCGGCGCTGAAGAAGCCTTGCCAGCGCGTCTTCCGCCAGCGGGGCTGCCTCATCCGCAAGGAGCTTGAAGTGCTCGTCCTGTTGCTGCATCTTGGCACGGAGTGCAAGCAAGGCACCCTTTTCAATCCACTGCTGGCTTCGCTTCCATACCTCAGGAAACAGCACAACCTCACAGCGCTCAATCTGATCCTCCAGCTCAATGAAGGCCATGGCCTTTCCCTGTTTGGTCGTAATCGTCTTGAGTGACACCACCATGCCTGCGGTCACAATAACCGTCTCATCTGGCACGTCGCTCAGTTCCATCAGACGATCCGCTTGGCTGCTTTCCAGTAGCGACTCAAAATCATCTAGCGGATGCCCGGACAAATACAGTCCCAGCAGTTCGCGTTCCAGCTCTAATTGCTGGCTGGTACTAAATGGGGGTACATTGGGATATTCAATATCCCAATTAGGCATTTCCACAAACCCAAACATATCAATTTGCAAATCGTCACGTTCCTTGCGCCATTTGGCAGCCGCATCCACCGTTTCATCAAGCATGGCAAGCAACTGTGCTCGATGGCCTGTCAATGAATCGAAGGCCCCTGCCTGAATGAGCGATTCAATCACTCTCTTATTACACACCCTCAAATCAACGCGTCGACAAAAATCGAGCAAGCTGTCGAAAGGGCGTTCCTTACGAACAGCAAGAATGCTTTCCATTGCTTGTGTGCCGACATTTTTAATGGCAGCCAGTCCAAAGCGGATATCACCCTGCTGTAATGGGGTAAACAGCACCCCACTCTCATTCACATCAGGCGGCAACACTGCGATATCCATACGGCGGCATTCGACGACATATTCAGCCACTTTTCGATGACTTCCCATGACGGCCGTCAGCATGGAAGCCATGAATTGTACTGGATAATGGGCCTTAAGATAAGCCGTCTGGAATGCTAGCACACCATAAGCAGCTGCATGGGCACGCGGAAAACCGTAGTCAGCAAAACGGACGATCATATCGTAAACCCTGCCAGCTTCCTCCTCCGTGTACCCCTGTTTAATACTGCCTTCGACAAAATGGCCCCGCTCCAGATCCAGTACCTCGCGCTTTTTCTTGGACACCGCGCGGCGCAGCAGATCGGCCTCTCCTAAAGAAAAGCCAGCCATGCGCGAAGCAATCTGCATGATTTGTTCCTGATACACAATAATACCGTACGTATCCTTTAAGATCGGTTCAAGATCAGGATGCGGATAAGAAACCTCAATCTGTCCGTGCTTAGCCTGTATAAAGTTAGGAATAAAACCCATCGGGCCCGGACGATACAAAGCCAGGACAGAAATGATATC
Organism: Paenibacillus sp. TSM33; assembly: GCF_056099025.1. NCBI lineage: Bacteria > Bacillati > Bacillota > Bacilli > Caryophanales > Paenibacillaceae > Paenibacillus > Paenibacillus sp. TSM33. Next base: position 871,646 of record NZ_JBLZXB010000010.1, on the reverse strand, counting down.
CTCAAAAACACTCGGTTTCAAATCCTTGAGTACCCGGCGTACACCGGCCGACTCCAGTTGGAACACGCCTCCTGTATCTCCTTTGCCCAGCAAGTCATAGGTATGCGGGTCATCGTCGGGAACACGGCTAAAGTCAGGTGTTTCTCCATGCTGTTCCGCAATCCAGCGCATGCACCGTTCAATAATGGAGAGCGTACGCAGTCCGAGGAAATCCATTTTCAGCAAACCAATGCGCTCCAGATTTTCCATCGAGTACTGCGTTAAAGGAACCCCTTCGCTCCCCTCTTGCAGCGGAACCGCATCGGTCAATGGAGTCCGCGAGATGACAACACCCGCCGCATGTGTCGAAGCATGACGAGGCATTCCTTCTACTTTGATCGCCATATCCAGCAGTTCACGTGTCTTGGGCTTCGTTTCATACAGCGCCTTCAGCTCGGGGGTAATCTCCAGCGCATGCCGGATATTAATGCCGAGCTGCGCCGGGATCAACTTGGCCGCTTTGTCTACCTCGCCATACGGCACGTTCAATACACGGCCGACGTCACGGACTGCGGCTCTGGCCGCTAACGTCCCGAAGGTAATAATTTGCGCTACATGCTCATTTCCGTACTTCTGTACTACATAGTCGATAACCTCGTCGCGGCGTTCATCGCTAAAATCAATATCTATATCCGGCATGCTGATCCGTTCAGGGTTCAGGAACCGTTCAAAGAGCAAGTTGTATTTTATCGGATCGACATCCGTGATATTAAGCACATAGGCCACCAAACTTCCTGCCGAGGAACCTCGCCCAGGACCGGTTGCAATCTTATGCTTATGAGCGAAAGCGATAAAATCCCATACAATCAGGAAATAATCGCTGAAGCCCATACTGTCGATCGTATTCAATTCGTAGTTCAGCCGCTGGTCCAGTCTTTCTCGCTCCTCCGGCTGCTCCCATACAGGATCGCTTCCGTAGCGACGCTCCAGCCCTTGCACACACAAACTGCGCAAATAGGACGAAGACGTCATCTCTTCCGGCAGCGGGCGATATTCAGGCAAAATAGATTGGCCGAATTCCAGCTCCAGCTCGCACTTCTCAGCAATACGCACTGTGTTGGCGATGGCTTCTGCTACATGTGGAAATAAATGAACCATTTCCTCCTGACTTTTCAGATACAACTGACGTGTTGGTATACGCAGGCGCTCCTCATCGTCAACTGTCTTCCCTGTCCCGATACAGATCAGAACGTCCTGGACATCAGCATCCGGCTCGGTTAAGTAATGCACGTCATTCGTCGCCACTAGCTGAATATCTAGCTCCTTCGCCAGTGCGATCAATTGAGGATTTACGCGTTTTTGCTCCGACAGACCATGATCCTGAAGTTCCAGATAAAAATCATCACCAAAAATGCTACGGTATCGTTCCGCCGCACGTCGTGCTTCGGCTTCCCGGCCATGCAGCAATTGCTGCGGCACTTCTCCGCCCAAGCAAGCGCTCAAGCATATGATGCCTTCATGATGGGCAGCCAAAGCATCCATATCGATGCGCGGCTTATAGTGAAAACCCTCCAAATGGCCAATGGAACACAGCTTCATCAGATTTTGATAGCCTGTTTTATTTTTGGCGAGCAAAATTAAATGATATATGGGCTGATCCTTCCGGCTGCCACGCTCCTTGCGCGATCCTGCCGTTATATAAGCCTCACATCCAATAATCGGCTTAATGCCGTTCTCTACACATGCTCTATAAAAAGGAATGGCACCGTACATGACCCCATGATCTGTAAGAGCCAGCGCCTTCATTCCATAAGCTGATGCCTGTTTGACCAATTCCGCGGTACGAGCCGCGCCGTCCAGCAGGCTATACTCGCTGTGAACATGCAAATGCACAAATGAACTCATGCGCTTCTCTTCCCTTCACCGCTTGATTTTCTTCAAACTATTTTATCATATCCACGTTAGTAGCGCCCATAGAATAAAAGTACAGACCTGTGCGGACAAGCGCGGTCCTGATTCGTATACCCAAGGAGGAAAAGAGCATGAGCACTTTTATATCCAAAGCGATTCTCGACTTCTTCATTGCTTTCGGCATCGTGCTCGGAGGAGCCATGCTCGGCGGAATGGGAGCTGTAGTATCGCTTCAGCCGCCTACCCAGACGATGCTGGAGGTTGCAGGAAGGATTAAAATATGGGCGCTTGCCGCCGCTGTGGGAGGAACGATGGACCCGATCCGGGTCATTGAGAGCAATATGTTGGATGGTAATTTGTCACCTGCCATTAAGCAGATATTGTATTTGATTTTCGCCTTTTTAGGCGCTCATATGGGTGCAGAGCTGGTCAAGTGGGTATGCGGCAACGGACGGCCGTGAGGTGAAACAACTATGAGAGTCCCTCCCTTTGAGCGCCTGCGTCCTTTTATGCAATTATCCTCCGTTTTTGTACTCGGTATGATTACGGGAGGAATGATCTACAATGCCATCTGGCATGCGAGCTTCAATCAGCTGTGGATGAACAACCAGGATCTTCAATTCCAGCTCCAGCAAGCTGAAGAGGACAACAAAACATTACGTAAATACAGCAAGCGCCAAACCGTCATCAAAGAAATCAAGCTGATCGCGGAGGAATCTTCGGCTGAGAAAATTGACTCTATTAATCTGAAAGAGCTTCTTCGCCGCGTCAGTCGTGATCTGGAGGTGTTGCGCGGCAGAGATATGTTTGAGATTGATTCTGACAGCAAGCTGGTACGTATGTTGCTGCACCAAAAAAAATACACCGTTCGTGACAAGGAGTATACAATCCAGGTCAAAACGATGCTTGTAATGGAAGGTGTGCTTCAAATCTGGCTGGAGGCCAAAGAACGACTGCCTCAAAGCCACTAAGTCGATCTATTTAACTCCATCTTCTGCTTCAATCCAGAGGTGGATTAACCATGTTCAATGGATTGAAGCGTCATCACTGCTTTGCACACCAAATGATTTTCCCGAGAAATCGCAATTTCAAGCTTGCAGGTGCGGCGACTCATCTCAAGCAGTAAAGGACGAAGAACGACAGCATCCTCAATCTGTACCGGTCGAATAAAATAAGTCGTCAAATTATCCAGCACATAATCCTTGCCGCTCATATCTCTAGCTGCCCGGTAGCCCGCTTGTGTCATCACGTTGACCAGTACGCCTTCTGAGATCGTCCCTAAATTGGTAGCCATCTGTGGAATGATAAAACCGCGAAAAAATAATGATCCATCCTCATTACGCTCCTCAGCAAAACCGTTCCAGATCAGCTGGTCGAAGGTCTCGCCAAGTTGTGGCTGCTTTTGGGCGTTACGCAGTGCTTCCAGCACCTCACGCCGTGTAACGGACCCGAGCAGCTTACGGTTGCGGTCCACGACCGGCAAGTAATCTACACCTTCCCATGCCATCATTTGAGCAGCAGAAGCCAGCGAGGTCTGGTAAGTAACCGTAATTGGGTTACGGATCATACATTTATCCATCGTATGCTCAGGTTGAAGTCCTTCCACATCTTTACGGCTGACGATACCAATTAAACGATTCCATTCATCCACTATGGCAAAATGATGAAATCCCGTGTTCGCCGATAGCTCTTCAAATTCGGTCAGTGTGCTGTTGGTTTTCAAGGTCAGCGTTTTCGGTTTGCTGGCCGCAATGTCTTCAATCAACATAATTTTCTTTTTGATCAGTCGGTCAAATATCGCTCTATTAATCATAGATGCCACCGTAAATGTATCATGGCGCGAGGAAATAATCGGCAGACTGATCTGGTCTGCAAGCTGCTTAACCTCCCGACTCGTACCGAATCCCCCTGTAATCAGCACACCTGCCCCTTGCTCTAATGCAAGCGAATGTGCATCCTCTCGGTTACCTACGATCAGCAAACTACCTGCGTCAATATAACGAGCCATGGCTTCCTCGCGCATCGCCCCGATCACATACTTGTGCAACGGCTTCTCAAGACCCTCGCTTCCGCCCAGCACATGTCCCTCTACAATATTCACGACATCCGCAAAGGTCAGCTGCTCAGACAAGCCGCGTGGACGCTTCTCCACTCGTACTGTCCCGATCCGTTCCTTGGTAATGACAATTCCCAAATTCTCTGCTTCTTTCACGGCCCGATAAGCCGTACCTTCGCTAACGCTCATTTCTTTAGCTAACCTGCGTACAGAAATTTTGGAGCCTATTTTCAACTGCTCGATATGGCGCAATAGCTGCTCATGCTTCGTAACTGTTTCATCTAGCCCGTCCAACTCTGTTACACCCCCAACGTTCAATCTGTATCATTCTGTATCTATTATACCACAAAACCCCTTTGTTTTAGACCCTTGTTATTAGGATATCCTTGCTTTGGAAATAACAAAAAAGCGGTCCCTTGTTACAAGAGACCGCTTCGTACTAAGAGAAACACTTACAGCATATTACCTTTGTCAGCTTTATTATCCCATTTCATCTGCCACTGCTGCATTTTGGCTCGTCGCACACGCTCCAGCGTTTTGCGCTTTTCCTCATCTACACCCAGCAAAAAATGCAGATTCGCTCCGATGACAAGCAACGCAAAAAGTACCCATACCATCCCAAAGCCGTTGACCCAATTCAAACCACCTACCAGCGAGATGCGTGGTAATGCGACCAATACCATAGCCAATGCAATCAGTGTGTACAAACCGTGTTTCCATTTTTTAAATGAACCCAATCGTATCCCTTCCTCTCCCTGTGACTCTATGTATCTAGTCTATGAGAGGACAGGAAGGAATATGAGACAAACTTACAGAGACGAACCGTACAAATGTTGAAGACTGTCTGCAATAATCTTATTTACGTCCTCAATAATCACGCTCAGACGACGTTCAGCGTCGAACAGACGACGGATATTGAGGTTCAAGCTGAGCACCTCAAACATTTTTTCCATCTTTTCCATCTCTTCCTGTGCTGGCATATCGCCGCTCATCATCCGCTGTTGTACTTCCATTTGGCGTTCACGGAAATCGTCAAGCATTTTCTTGGCTTCTGGATCCGTTTCAATCAGCTTCATCGCTGACGTAATTTCCTCTACCTCTTTGCTTTCCTTCAATGCTTTCGCTAAATCATGGGCTTTGTCATAGATATTCATGATTATTCATTCCTCCATTACAAGTTTTGTGTCAACATTTCACATTGTCCGTCAATCACCAAGGTATATATGTCCTCATATGATGAATCAGTGCTATTACAGCCCATTCACGTTTCCCGTTACTTTCAAGACATCAAGTTGCTGCCCGGAAGGAGATCCACGATGTCCATCAAAAAAACAACGATTCAAATCATCGGATCGGGCATCTTGCAGGATGACGTACTCATGGTCGGCGAGTCCCTGCTTCGCAAATGGAAAATATCCGCAGGCCACCCCGTTCAGCTCGCCTTCGGTTCGTTCCGCCAAGAGGTTACCGTCATATCGGTACCCCGATACAGCGGCCTACGCGTGGGAAGCGTGCTGGCCCGAAAAATGGGGCTTCATGCCAGTCATGACAGTTGTAATCTGCGAGTAACCTACAGCCGAGGCCGCCGGACACTTCGAGTGGGCCCACTTATTAGCGTGCTGGTTAGTCGGGACTATCCCGAACAGCCCGACAAGCCTTTCGGGTCGATCACCCTGTTCTGCCGTGAACTAGTCGGGGAATGCCGCAGACAAGGAGCATATGTGTATTTCTTCACCCCGGAGCATATCGGAAGTCAGCCCGGGCGAGTTCAGGGATGGGTGTATGACGGAGGCTGGAAAAAGACGGTCATGCCTGCCGGCGATGTCGTCAATAACCGGCTTACCTCCCGTAAACTCGAGAACAGAACTAGCGTACAGCATTTCATGAAAGAAGTAAAATCGCAGTACGGCACGGCCTTTTTTAATGAAAAGTTTTTGGATAAAAATGAAGTGTTTGATGCACTCAAATCGAATTCTTCCCTACGCAAGTATTTACCCGAGTCCCATTTGCTGCAAACCTTTGCCGTTTTCAAAAAAATGTGCAACCAGTATCCCTCTGTTTTTCTCAAACCCGTGCGCGGAAGCCTGGGTAAAGGCATTATGCGCATTAACAAGCAAACCGATGGTACCTTTTCAATACTATCCACGACAGCAGGCACACCCCGAAAGCAAACGTACGCCAACGTCGATAAACTGTACAAAAGCTTAGCGGGAAAAATGAAATCAACACGCTTTCAGCTGCAACAGGGTCTTACCTTGATTGATCACGGTAAACGTCCGGTCGATTTTCGCGCGCTTGTACAAAAAAATGCGTCTGGAACCTGGACCGTAACATCCATTGTCGCTCGGATCGCCGGAGGCAGCCACTTTGTATCCAATCTGGCAAGAGGCGGTACGCTCAGTACAGTCAAGGAAGCACTGGCCAAAACCACGCTGCCCGCGACTGTTAAATCGAATGGTCTTACCTCTCTCAAAACAGCAGCACTGGATATCGCAAGCGGAGTAGAAAAGGCAATTCCCGCCCATTTCGCGGAATTTGGTATTGATTTGGCGATTGACAGCACGGGGCGTATCTGGTTGCTGGAGGTCAATTCCAAACCATCAAAAAATGACAATACGCCGTTGAACGATCAGAAAACCCGTCCGTCCGTAAAAAAAATGATTGAATACTGCTGTTATTCAGCCGGATTCAAATGAATCTATCTCTTCCAGAGTCCGGCTGCCAAAGGAGCTGTTGTCGGTGTCTCTTGTTATGCCAGGCATGCTGGGCGTGCTTGTTAGCCGAAAGCAGGACGCTACTCCCCCTATTACCGAAGCCGATTTCTGCCGCAGGCTAAGTTTGTTGGGCAGGCGCTCTGGTATTAGTGTAATGGCGTTTACCGCCCAAGGAGTTTCACCTGAAGATCATTCCATACGGGGTTATGTCTATCGTGCTGGAGTATGGACATTCGGCCACTATCCCTTACCGGATATTATTTATAACCGCTGTCTCCATGTCTATGAGAGCCAGAATGTGAAGCGCGCACTGGAAAACATAGCGGAGCAAAAATCGCGCAAGCTCATTTACTGGTCACGTAACCTGCCTGGCAAATGGCAGGTGTATCGCGCTCTGCATACGGTAGATAAAGTGCGGCCCTTTGTACCGCCTACAGCCCCATACCGGGATACGACCCAGCTTGTGGAGTGGTTGCAATGCCATTCGGAGTTGTTTATGAAACCACAGTCCGGAACACATGGCAAGGGCACGCTGTATCTCCGGCTGGCAGAAGGAGGTCAGGGACTGTACGTACAAGGCAGGAACTCTCAAAACCGCCCGTTCCGCCGCTTGTTTTCTGAATTGGATGCAGGATTGTCATGGATCGACGGTATTGCACACAAACGCGCCTATATCGTGCAGCCTTATTTGAAATTAACAAGCCAAAGCAATCATCCCTTTGATGTTCGCGCGCTCATGCAAAAGGACGGCAACGGCTGTTGGCGCCTGACGGGCTTTGCCGTGAGAGAAGGCAGAAAAGGAACTCTGACTTCCAATCTGCACGGTGGGGGCGAAGCCCATCCGGCAGAGTCTTACCTTCGTGAACAATTTGGCGTGGACAGCACACGTCTCATCATCGGGCAGATGATGGAACTGTCCTTGACCATTGCCGGGGCGCTAGAGGAACGCTATGGCCGCCTTGGCGAGTTGGGAATTGATTATGGTATTGACCGGAGCAGGAATATCTGGCTGTTGGAGGTTAATTCCCGCCCTGGTCGGGCTTCCTTTTTTCAGACTCGTCAGCCAGAGTGTGCTTTTCGGTCGGTCAACCGCCCGCTCGAATATGCTCGATATTTAATGACCCATTCCAAAGCGACAGGGCCAAAGGGCGCGGGCGCCTCCCTTGAACATACGGTATAGGAGGATAAACAGATGAGTTTAACGCATTGCAATGTGCATTTCTCACAGCAGCCCGACAAGGTGGCGTATATATCCACTGCCTTGTTGAAAAGCCTTAAGTTATCTGGAGCCAAGTCCATTCGTCTGCGACTTGGCAAAGATCAGATTCCCGCGACAGTCAAACCCATTCAGAAGGCGGGACGTCATCTATACTTGACCTCCGGCTTGCGCAACGCAATCCGTGTTCCCAAAAGCGGGTCTATCTATTTGCGGAATCTGGACGGAGATGTTCAGCTTGGACCGTTGATTGGAGTATTGTCTGATGCTACTAGCTCCACCACACGCCCTTTCGGATCACGCACAGGCTTTATTAAGCAACTGTTGAAGGAAGGTAGTAAAAAATCTTATATTTTTGCCTTCACCCCACGGGATATCAACTGGCAAAATGATACGATTAACGGCTATTTTCTGTCATCAAGCGGGGAGTTTACACGTAAACTCGTACCTTTGCCGGACGTAATTTATAATCGTTTGCCGAGCCGCCGCTCTGATTTTTCCCCAGCGATCAATCAACTACGCGAACGCTTTTCCCGCAAACGAATTCCTTTCTTTAACTGGAGCTTTTTTAATAAATCCGATATCTATCATCTGCTGGAAAATAATCCAGAGGTTAACCGCTATGTCCCTGAATCCTATATGAATCCCAGCTCTGAACGCATCCGAGGTATGCTGGAGCGGCATCAATTTGCTTATTACAAGCCAAGTAGCGGCAGTCTCGGCAAAGGAATCTATCGTCTGTCCTATGTCCCCAAGCAAGGATACTATGTAAGGTACCGGAAGAAAAATAGCAATGTATTGCTGCGGTTTGCCTCTTTTAACTCCATGCTAAGGATGCTTCACTCCAATAAGGGCCAGACGCTAAAGGGCTACGTCATTCAGCAGGGCATTCAGCTGATCGAGATTGATAATTGCCCGATTGATTTCCGTTTTCATATGCACAAAGACGGCAATAACCAATGGGTCGTCGTTGGCATTGGAGCCAAAAAAGCCGGACGTGGCAGTGTCACGACTCATATCAAAAATGGCGGTTCCCTGATGACACCCGAGCAAGCGCTCGGTCGGGTATTCGGAGACCGGGCGGGTGAAGTGCTTCAACGCGCCAAGAATGTAGCAGTTACGCTAGCAGAAGCCATTGAATATCACCATCAGCATCTACTGGGTGAAATCGGATTCGACCTGGGCATTGATCAGGATGAAAAGGTATGGATGTTTGAAGCCAATTCTAAGCCAGGCCGATCCATCTTTCAGCATCCATCGTTGCGTGCGGAGGGTAAAGCATCCGTGGAGCATATTTTGGACCACTGTCTTTACCTCAGTAAATTCCGCAGAAAAGAGGAACTATGAATACCCGGGCGGAGCAAAAACCAGTTGTTGCTGTATTGACAGTGCACGACGATGAACAATTTTTCAAGGGCAACCAGCGAAACTTCAGGGATATTCTGGAAACAGGAACGCGCATGGGGTACCAGGTGTACATTGTTACTGTCAGAGACTTGAAGCTGGATGACGAAACAGTGAAGGGCTACATCTACAACAAAAACTCACAGATATGGGAGGAGCAAAATTTCCCATCTCCACAGGTCATTTATAATCGTATCCCTAACCGTAATTATGAACTTAAAACATCTGTGCGCACAAAGCTGGATGAAATTTCACACGCATCAGGCGTCGAGTTGTACAATCCGGGTTTTTTTAACAAATGGGAACTGTTCAAATGGCTTCGTACCTCGGAATCCACTCGTCAACTTGTTCCAATTACCAAACGGTTAAGTAATTTGTCATCCTTAGGAAAAATGCTATCTGCATATCCATATCTGTATCTCAAACCGGAAAACGGTAAAGCCGGCAAGGGAATTATGATTCTCAGATTCAACCCAGAGCATCTGATGGCATACAGGTTGACCATTCAACATGATAAAAAAAGCATAACCTACCGATCTGTATCCTTGTCTCGGTTATGGGGACGTATTCGCCGGGAAGCAGGCAACTCCCCTTATATCATTCAGCAGGGTATCGATCTGGCAACCTATCAGAAAAAACCCTTCGATTTGCGCATTCTGGTGCAAAAAAATGCCCGTGGCGCATGGAGCATTACCGGAGTCGGTGCCAGACTAGCAGGTAAGGGAAGTATTACAACACATGTCCCGCGTGGGGGAAGTGTGGAGGACCCATTCAAGCTCCTATCCTCCCTCTTTGGACCTGAGGACAGCACGGATTTGCTGAATAAAGTTAAAAGTACGGCCATTCAGATTGCACGTCAAATTGAACGCGCATCCGGTCTTTCTCACGGTGAAATGTCCATGGATTTGGGCGTAGACACCCTCGGAACCCTCTGGTTTTTTGAAGCCAATGCCAAGCCGATGAAATTCGACGAGCCGGACATCCGTCAAAAATCACTTAGACGTATATTTCAGTACAGCTCCTTTTTGGCTGAACGAATGAAATAATCTCAAGGAAGTGGAATCATGCCGCAAATTAGCGATGTTCAACATTTGCCTGCCCGGAGTTGGGTACTGAGACGACGACAGTTGCTGTTTCTGGCTCGCAGTTCGGGCGGTATGCGCATTACTCGCAATGCTCTGCGGCAGTTGGCTGTTTTAACGCCGGAGCAATTGAACAACCCTGGCTCCTCCCTCCTGTGCGCATATGTGCGCACGGAGAAGGGGCTGCGGATTGCGGGATTTTCCCTCGCTCTGAATTATGGGAAGGATGCTTGCATCGTGATTGTTCGTCCGCTTTACCGGGGCCGCAGACTGGGCGCTAGACTGCTGTCCGCCCAGCTCCAACAGCTGCGCCGTCTGACGTGCAGCGTAGCCACCGACAATATGGCCAGTCTCAAAACCTGTTTTGGCGCTGGACTTATTGCTCATGAAATGACGACTGGACCGACGGGGAAGCCCACGCTAATATTTTATGGGGAGTTATCCGAAGATGAGCAGACGGCAGAGGAAGGTGGAATGCTGTGCCAAAACCTGTCCTAGGCATCATGACTTTGTATTTGAACAGTAAGAAGCAACTGGAGGAACGTGACATATATGAACGCATGATCGCAGAAGGAAAAAGGCTGGGACTGGATATGTATGTATTCACTCCTGCGGATGTCCATAAGGATCGCAGACTGCTCCTTGCCCAAATCTATGATCCACACAGCGGTAAATGGACTCGAAAATGGCGAGAATTTCCCGATATGATTTTCGACCGCTGCCGAGTGCAACGCAGTGAGCGGTATCGTCAATTAAAGAAATTCCGATTGCAGTATACAGACCTTGTTTATTTAAACCGACCGCTGAGCAATAAATGGGCCATTCATCAGCAGCTTGCGAGAAAGGCTGCCTTTCGCCCCCATCTGCCTGCTACAGAGCCGTTTGATGGATTTCATAGTGTAAAGCGGATGCTCAAACAGAATTCACTAGTATACCTCAAGCCAATTAACGGCACGGGAGGCCGCGGCATTTTACGCATTGAGCCTGTTAACAAGCAGAGCGGCCTGTATCTGATTGAGGGACGCAATCGTAAGCGCCATATTATTCCCCAGCAACGGGTACGTCTGGATCGTCTGGAGCCGCGTCTGAGCAGCTGGAACATGGATAACTACATTGTTCAGGAAGGAATTCCTGTGCAGTTGCCAAATGGCAGGGTCCATGATTATCGTATGCTGGTACAGAAAAATAGCCAGGGAGTATGGGAGCTAACGGGATGTGCCGGGCGCATCGGGGCACATCGGAGTGTCACTTCCAACCTGCATGGCGGAGGCAAGGCAGTACCGATGAAGCAATTGCTGACGCAATGGATTCGTGATGAAGGCCACAGAGAGAAAATCATCAAGCAAGGGGAAAAGCTCGGACTGGACATTGCTGCGTATCTGGAAGAAAGCTATGGGGCATTATGTGAGCTTGCGCTCGATTTGGCAATCAATAAGGACGGTCATATCTACGTGCTTGAGGTCAACCCGAAGCCGGCTCGCGAGGTATTTTCACGAATTGGTGAAAAAGAAACCTATCGTCGTGCCATCACCAAGCCTATGGAATACGCCCTGTGGGTCTACCACACTCAGATTAATCCGAAGCCGCAGACGGAACAAAAAGCAGAAGAACAAACAGAAGATAAGACAGAGAGTAAAGCAAAGGAAGGCTCCGCCTAAGTGGCTGCCTTCCTTTGTTTTGTTATCTGCCCAACATCGTCTGCATGTATGATTTATATGGTACACCACATCTATTTATAACCCTTATCTGTGTTTTCACAGTTACTCGGCGTTTTTATAAAGCGTAAGCAACTGCGTAAAGTCCGTAATAATCGCATCAGACCCTTCCAACTCATCATTCACACCAAATCCAGCATAAGCACAGCCGATCACCGTCTGTCCGTTCTTTTTGCCGGCTTCCACATCTGAGGAACGATCTCCTACCATCCATACATTCGAAATATCGTGCTTGTTCAACAGAATTTTTAGCAAATTTACTTTGGAAAGCGTACTGTATTCTCCAGCGCTGTACAGTCCTTCAAAAATAGGAACCATTTCATACGCTGCAGCAATCCCCTTTACGTAATCCTCCAGCCCGTTACTGGCTACAAATAATCGGACACCTTGCTCATGAAGTGCCTGGAGTGTTTCTTTTACATGTGGATACAGAGCATGACTTCCATTTTTCAACCCCTCCAGCTCCAGCTGAAGCAACAACTCGTCCGCTCTTCTGTGAGCTGCTTCACTAGCTTCTGGCATCACTCTTCTCCAGATTTCATCCAGCAGCATACCCAAACTATTCAAAATAAGCTCCTCGGGAGGTGTCTCTCCTTCATAAAGCCCTTCGGCGCGCAGCGTATCAAACAGCTTGTGGTACGCAGGAAGCAACAGCGTCTCTGTCTGAAAAAGGGTACCGTCCATATCAAATACCATAGCCTCAGGTTTCTTCAACACAGGTGCATTGTTCATGTAGTTATCAGTCATTCCTTTCCTATGTAAGTTTACACTCCAACCCCTCTCATGATAAGCAATAAGAGAGGTCTGTGTAAACCTCATTGCGCATACCGTTAACTCTTATATTTTTTTAGAACCGTCCTAAAACAATGTAAACCGCCCCACATATCCGTGTGTAAAGCCCCCCGTGGAAGCTTGAGATCCACCCCACTCCAATACGAAAACCCCGCCTCTTCTATCCACTGTTCCATCGCTGAAAGGTCCACTGTAGGATAATCAAACGTCAATAGAAGCATTCCGTCATCCCGTAAAGTTCGATGAAATTCACGTAAGGCTGTCAAAGATTCATCGGGCGTTAAATGCTCCAACACTGAAATACATACAATTTTGTCAAAACTGGAATCTTCGTAGGGCAGGGAAGTCAGATTGGCATGGGCGGGGTGGAGCCGAACGGGTAAAATCTCCTGAATGCGCTCAGCGGCCTCCTCCCCAATATCCCGCCGCACCTCGGCCAAGATAGCATCTACAGAAACGATTCGTATATCCAGATCGCAGGCATAGACCTGAGCGCAACGACGGGCCAGCTCAAATTTGAATGGATGAGGGATTCCACATGCCGCGTCCAATACTATATCTTGCCCGGACATAAATTGGAGACACCACTCATACTCATAGGGACGACTCCACCAGCTTTGAGGGAGTCTGTAAATCATGTTGGACGAGTTGGGATCAGAATATACAAAAAAGCGAGACAAATACGGGTCAGCCATATTCATGAATGTAGCCTCCTTTGGAGATGTTTAGATTACTCTTGCTACACAGCATAATTCATGACCCCGTTTCTCACCTTGAAGCTTAGCCAACAATCCCATTTGCTCTGTAAAGGCAAGCTTACCGTACAAAGGATGTGCTTGCAGCAAGGCATCCAAACCAGCAGGAAGCTGGCGGGTGAACAAAGCCACCGGGCGCAAGCCGGACTTTTCCAGCAAAAGCGTCAGTGTATGATCCGAATAATGGTACAAATGATCTTCCTCCGTAAATAAAGGCGAGTGAACGCCATAGGCCTCGTTGGTAAACGAGTTTTTATTGGGCACCGTAATATATAACGTTCCATCAGGTTGAAGCTGATCACGCAAATCCGTCAAAAATGTGATCGGGTCCGCGATATGCTCCAGCACATGCCAGCATGCGATGGCTTCGTATTGGTGCTCCAAGGATAAATCCAGTTCTTCCTCTGGACTTTCGGCCTCAATCTCTTCCTGATCTTCATGATCTCGGTGAATTTCCACAGTTTGTTGTATTTGAGCATCTAATTCTGTTTCACCGTTCCAATAACCCGGTAATAATTCCACCTCATATTTGCATTTGGCATAGGCACGCGAGTCACTGGACGGCTCAATGCCCACTGCATTCCAGCCAGCTTGAAGGGCAGCATGGATAAATTCTCCGGTGCCTGAGCCAATCTCAAGCAATTTTCCTTTTCTGGGACTGAACATATCGAGCAACATAAGTCCAAAAAGAGCATGATCCCCATAGGTGGACGTCGCCGCACTATCCCGCATAGCAACCCAATCGGCATTATAAATCTCTGCTATCATTTCCTCAGACTGAATATGATCTACATCCTTACGAAAAACCAATCCACAGGAGCCGCATCCCATCAAGGTAAAGCGTTGATAATCATGAAATACTACCGTGTCAGATGAGCCACACAGTTTGCATTTTACACTCTGCTCTGCTCCTTTCCCCTTCTCCGTAGCATAAAAGGTGTCCTTGGCTTCACTTTTTATTTGTAGTTCGGGTTTGTTCATGACCTGTACACTGGCCACCTTGGCGACATCCAAGGCGTTCACCTGATGGTCAGGTTCATATTCTGATGTAGGTTCTTTTTCTGTATTTTTGTTGTCCTGATCCACCCAGAGCGTGAGTCGTGGGTTCGGGTCCAAAATGGATTCATATTGCTCTTTCCATCCATAACGAGCACTTGGGTCAAGCAGCTGGTACCGCTCAAATTTAGCCATGCGAATAGCAGGTGTATACCAACCCCAATGTTGAATACGGTAGTTGCTGATCTCTGTGGGAAGGTCAAGTACATTTTCGGGTAATCTCCCACAGTGCAAGGACTGCTCCTTCCATTTATAAGGGAACCCCTCTTTATATCGAATTAAAAAAGGACGGTAATACCGATGAGCCTGCCAATAGTCATCATCACGGTAATGCGTCGAAGACCACATATCAAACAACCTGAAACAAATCGTATCCGCTTTCGTTCCCGCTAACAAAGAATGTACCCCTTGGGCAAAGCGGGATTCGAACATTTCGTCAGCATCCATGCTTAATATCCATTCGGGAGAAGAAGCCAATGTCTCTCTCCACTGCTGCTTTCGAAGTTCGACTTCATTGATAAAAGAGGGTGTTTCATTGCGGATCAGACGCAGAGGGATTCCTTGTAAGATTTCCCGGCACAACGCTCCGCTATCGTCATGACTACCATCATCAATAATGACTGCTTCATCAATGTATTCCCGGTGACTCAGCAGCACGTCTGTAAGCTTGCGATCTGCCTCATTGCATACCGTCATGGTCAGCGTCAATTTAGGATTAGAGACAGGCGGTGTATAAAGCTCACTTTGTCGTGGACCAGTGAACGCCGGGGGTACAACAAACGAATCTGCCGTGTACTTGGCAAAGACAGCAGTTTCGCGGAGATCATCGGGTATAACTGGAGGTTCATTGAATTTAGGGGTTCTTGACGATGCTGGACGATTGAAGGCTGGAGAGCTTGGAGAAATATCGGAGTGTTCCGCATGTGTTACATGCTCTGGGCGGTTCGATGTAAAGTACTTTAGGGTGAATAATAGCTGTTCTGCCTTCATTCGATCGGCTTCCCGATATAGATGCATTGCCGGATAGTGTGTGTCTACAAAAAGTGGAAATCCAAATGCAGCCGCTCGAATACAAAAATGTCGATCTTCTCCCCAATAAGAAACGTTTTTGATTTTACCAAAATGAATCCCTGCTTCCAGCGCCCGTCTGCGGATTAAGGTACACGCGCCTAGACCACCCACCTCATACAAACCTGGAACATGCAACTGGTGTATAAAATGCAACTCACGTTGCGCTCGCTCCTCTGCCGACAACACTTCGCCATCTTCACGATGGAACAAGTTATATTCATCACTGACCCACACTTGAGGCAATAGCGGTCCTTCCGGTTGCCAGCGTGTCCAGAAAATCTCTGATACAATATCCTTCTCCGTCTCTACCAGCCTGCACAAGGTACGAGAATGGAGAACCAGGTCTGAATCGACTAGAAACAACGCGTCATAATTGTGCTGAAGTGCATATTCAATAAGACGATTTTTAAAGCCAGCCACTTTCCAGACGAGAGCAGGCGGCCAATAATGAGTGTGCTCATCACTTCGGTTCTCCACTTGCTGCGAGCCTGTTAACAAGGGCAAAACCCGACCTGGAAGTCGATTGGAAAAGTCAACTAGCCACTGGCTTGAAGTCGGATTGTCATTATCATCGACAAACAAATAATCCGGTAGCACGTCAGGTGCCTCCAGACGCTCCAAAGCTTGAAGAAACAAAGACAAAATTTCCGGCTTCTGGTGCACCGGGCTGCCGATTAGTATACGCATGTGTCAACGCCTCCATCAGGCGAAAGCCTCATAACCGTTCCCCCTCCATGTCCTAACGCATACCATAATTGCGACCAAGCGATATGGGAGTGAGCGTGGTATGAATGGGCTTACCCCTAGAAATATCAATGAAAACGACATCAATACAAAATACAATCTCCCGATTCAACGATAAAACCCATCCTGTCGCACATCCTAACCCGGAACATCACCCACATCTTCAATCCATACCCTTCCCCCAAACATCCAGCTTTGATTTTCTAATTTATTAGAGCAGAACTGAATTTATGATCATCATATCCCCTTTACATGTTCAAGCCGAATTACTACATAATGAGCAAGCTATCCTAATAAAATAGAAATTATACCAAGTTTTTTGGGAGGGACAAAGAGCATGGTGACTGTCAGCTTATGTATGATTGTCAAAAACGAAGAAGAAGCCCTTCATACCTGTCTGAAATCAGTCCATGACCTGGTGGATGAAATCATTGTCGTTGATACTGGCTCTACGGACAGAACCCAAGAGGTCGCTGCAGCATTCAACGCTCGGATATACCATTTTGAATGGTGCGATGATTTCTCCGCTGCCCGAAATTATGCGTTTGATCAAGCCACGCAAGAATATCAATTTTGGCTGGATGCCGATGACATACTGGAAGAAAAAGATCGACTATCCTTTCTCAACTGGAAAAAACAAGCCACCCTCTCTTATGACAGCATTACAATGGATTATGTGCTATCCGTAGATGAACAAGGACAGCCATTGTATAAGCTCAAAAGAAACCGAATTGTACGGCGTGATCGCAGATTCAGATGGACCGGATTTGTTCACGAATTCCTGAATGTAACAGGCAGCACCTTTCACAGTAATATGGCGGTGACTCATAAGAAGACACGAGCTTATACCGATCGTAATTTGCACATATATCTCAAGCATAAGGAGCGGGGCACCGTATTTTCTGAACGAGATCACTACTACTTCGCCAATGAATTATATGATAACGGGCTTACTTTAGAAGCCATTCAGCAGTACGATCATTATCTAGGGCTAAATCAAGGATGGATAGAAGATCGGATTGCTGCTTGCTTTAAGCTTGCGGATTGCTACGGTCGCCAAGGACAAAAAAAGGAGCAACGAATGGCTTTACTCCGTACACTTACCCTCGATGTACCACGCGCCCAGTTTTGCTGTTCTTTCGGCAATTTATTCATTGAAGATGAGCAGTATGCCCAAGCCATTTATTGGTTTCGTCAAGCGACGCTGATCGAGCCCTCGCAAGATGTAATGGCTTTAACCAATTCATCGTACTATACCTGGTTTCCACACTTGCAATTATGCCTGTGTTACGACCGAATCGGCGACATCGAACAGGCAAAATCGCATCACCGCATAGCTCAGTTGCATCATCCTACTCATCCAAGTGTTTTATATAATGAACAGTATTTTGCACAGCTAGAGCAGAAATAATATTCTGTTGGGCGTCATTGAAAAAGTCGATTCCTTTTACAAGAAATCGACTTTAGTTATAATTTTCTTTGTTTACAAGTTACTGGTTTTATAAATAGGAAAGACCACCTGCACTTGATGCTTGCAGATGGTCTTTCCTATTCGTCATACGAGACCCCCTCAGAACACCTTTTTCCGGTCTCTTTCTCCCTTCAAAATTTCTACTGACTCCCGGAAGCGCAGCGAATGAATTACCTCACGTTCACGCAGAAACTTCAAACTATCCTGCAAATCCACATCGTCTGTCAAATCAATCAGCCACTGGTATGTAGCTCTCGCCTTTTCCTCTGCTGCAATGTCCTCATATAAATCGGCAATGGGATCGCCTTTGGCTTGAATATAGGCCGCGGTAAAAGGAACGCCCGCCGCATTTTCATAAAATAATGCACGATCATGTGCCGCATAATGTTCGCCCAGACCAGCCGCTTCTAATTGCTCCACACTCGCATCCTTCGTCAGCTTGTAAATCATCGTTGCAATCATCTCTAAGTGGGCAAATTCCTCTGTCCCGATGTCATTTAATACACCGATGACTTTATCAGGAATCGTATACCGCTGATTCAGATAGCGCAAAGCCGCTGCCAGCTCGCCATCCGCTCCCCCGTACTGCTCCATAAGCAACTTAGCCATGTGAGGGTCGCATTTGCTGACACGTACGGGATATTGCAGTTTTTTCTCATATACCCACATTTATGTTCCTCCTTTATACAAAAGGTTGTACGATTCCCTACCTATACCTGCCACGGCCAAGGTGATTGGCTCCACTCCCAAGGATACTTGGAATAGGCACGACCAAAATTCTGTAAGGGTCCATATAGGAGTTGATACTCGTTAGCAATCGCCGTTCTTTCCTGTGTCAGCTTGTTGAACTGTTCGATGGCCTGCAAATCATCCGGGTGTGTATCCAGATACAAATTCAGCTCCACTAGTACAAAATCCACCGCTTGGAGCTTCTCCAGTAGCGCATAAAACTGGGCATCAACTGGCTTGGTTTGAGATGTATAGCCCTGAGCCGGGGGGATAGCTTGACTATAACCCTGAACTTGGTTTGGGTACTGGTTCTGGTATTGATACGGGTTCTGAGATTGATTCTGGTATTGAAATGAATTTGAATAAGGGCTTTGAGACTGATTCGGCTGTTGATGTCCACTCTCAGGCTGATTTGGCTGTTGATGTCCACTCTCAGGCTGATTTGGCTGTTGAAATTGGTTTGGGGACTGACCCTGATTTGGATTCTCCATTCTATTCGCCTCCCCCCTGATTTCTCCTAGGCTCATAAGGACTGTAAAGCAATGGCCATAGCGTTCCTTTCGTCAGCGCCTCGTCTGGACTGAACTGCGGCAGACCAGGGGGCTGAAATTGTATAAACAAGTTTGGCGGAAGCACATAAGTTTTGCATAGAACGGGTGGACACGGATCGAACGGGCCGACAAACGGGGCATACTGACCTTGCTGTGGAAATTTCACAGGCCGGGACCTCCTTTGATTGATCCATCTGCTTTACTATTCAACATATGCCGCATCGCCCAAGTCTCGAACCAAAAAATAAGATACAAATTTTTGTTCAAAACATAAACTATAGAAACTGCTGGTCAAGTTGTTTAGGGCATCCTCCCCGTTATCTATATTTCGATTGAATGCAGCAGTAACTAACTCAGAAAGAGCCTTTAAAACCACGGTAACGTGGATTTAAAGGCTCTTTCTTCAGCACTCTATATAACTTGCATATCTGAACTAATCATGGCTATCTCTGTGGATTAGGATTCCTCATCGTTAGAAAGCTCATCTTCAATGACAGGCTCAGTTTTACGGTGAATTTTCACTCTCATGATGCGAAGCCTTGTTGCTTCCTCCACTTCAAAGGTCAGATTATAAAACTCTATTTTCTTCCCTTTCACCGGACTGCCTTCCAATTCCTTAAACAGCCAGCCTCCGATGGAGTCCACCTCGTCGTCTTCAATGTTCACTCCAGTCAAATCATTCACATCCTCAATGAGCATACGACCGTCCACAGAGATGAAGTTTTCCTTCATTTCCACGCTTGGACGTTCATCCTCAAACTCATCATAGAGATCCCCGACAATTTCCTCTAGAATTTCCTCCGCTGTCAGCAGACCGGCGGTTCCGCCGTATTCATCCACTACAAGAGTCATTTGGGAATGCTTTTTCTGCATAAGGCGCAGCACATGACTTACTTCCATGGACTCAGGCACATTCAGAATAGGACGCACCACCGAGGCCAGATCCAGTTGCTCGCCCTGCTCAGCAAGCAGAAGATCTGTAATATGGACAAAACCGATAATCTGATCTTTATCCTCGACCGCTACCGGGTAACGGGAATGCTTGGTCTCACTGATAATCTTCAGATTTTCCTTAAACGACAAATTCGTGTACAAGCAATCCATATCTGTACGCGGCAACATAATCTCACGGGCAAGCAGATCAGAAAAATCAAAGATATTATCCATCAGCTTGATTTCATCTTTATCGATTACACCGCTTTTGGCGCTCTGATTCATCAATATACGGATCTCTTCCTCCGAATGCGCCGCTTCGGCTTCACTCGCCGGCTGAATACCGAATGCCCGTAACAGCATGTTTGCGGCAACATTCAACACCCAGATTACAGGCAGAAAGACCTTATAAAAAAGCAGCAAGGGCGCCGATAAAAATAATGCCACACCTTCGGTCTTTTGAATTGCCAAAGACTTGGGAGCCAGCTCGCCCAATACAATATGCAAAAAAGTAATGACGCAAAATCCGACGACAACGGATACCGTTGTAATCAGTGTACCGTCAGTTACACCGAGTTTGTGCATGAGTGGCTCTATCAGGTAGCCGGATATTGCTGGTTCACCAATCCAACCTAGTCCCAATGAAGCCAGCGTAATGCCCAATTGGGTGGCAGACAGATAAGCATCCAACTTTTGGTTTACCTTCAGCGCATAGCCTGCCAGGCGATGACCCTCACTTTGGAGCTGCGTCAATCGGGATTGGCGCATTTTGACCAGCGAAAACTCTGCGGCCACAAAAACACCGTTTAGAAAGACAAGCAGCAGTACCAAGAAGAGATTCACCCCTAGCAATCCCCAATGAAACTCGGTATGACCATCCAATACGAACTCCCCATTTCTTTAGTTAGCATTTTGCACCATTCGACTTGCAAGCTATTCAATTCAGTATTTATGATTGAAAACTGTAATTGGAATCAAGTAAAAATGCTTATAATTGCAATGCTTTTCTTGATTTAAAGTCAACACCCTTGTAATACATATCCGCTACGAGTAGATTCGGTCCGCAACACGCAGCCGCATCACAATGACAGTTCACGGTTTGATTCAGCGGATGCTCATTCAGCCATTCACCGAAAATATTATCCAGACTGTTTTCTTGAATGTTTCCGAAAGCTGGAATGTCTGCAAAATCAGTCACATATACGCTACCCGTGAACATATTCACATTTACACGGTTTCTTCCGTCTGGATCATTACGCACCGTAATATTCGGTTCTTGTCGCAAGCGGCGAAGCAATTTACGGTCTTCCTCCCGCTCTGAACAAGCAAAGAATGGTAGTGTACCAAATAACATCCACATATCCTGATTCCGTACATCCAGCAACTTATCAATCGAGTTCCGCATATCGTCAAGGGACAGTACAGGCAAGGCAGAGGCAAAATTCGACGCGTACATCGGATGAACCTCATGTCGGCGGCATCCCATTTCGTTGATCAACTGATGAATGCCTTCTAGCTTCGTGTGTGTTCGATAATTAATCATGGACTCAGCTGAAATGAACATCCCCATTTCGCTCAATCTGCGTGCATTCTCTATCATGTTTTCATACAGGCGCACAGCACCCGCGCGTGGAGTCGGACGTCCGGTATTTGCGAATCCCACTTCATAAAAATCGTCTGCATTTAAATAATTAAACGATATATGCATGACATCCAGATACGGAAGCATCTTTTCATATCTTCGAATATCCAACGTCAGGTTGGAGTTGATTTGCGAACGAATACCGCGCTCTTTAGCATACTTCAACAGTGGAACGATCACATCGTCCACTGTTTTATCAAGCAAAGCAGGTTCTCCGCCTGTAATACTTATTGTCTCCAGATGCTCAACTTCATCCAGCCGCTTCAGCATCAGATCTAAAGGAAGGAAAGGGGCCTCCTTCATAACCAGCATGTCACCGACAGCACAATGCTCACAGCGCATATTACATAAATGTGTTACGGTCATTTCCACACTTGTAAGCAAATGACGACCACGTGTACGCAGTGAGACAATCGGGTCCCACGGATCATACGTTGGCGATATTTGGGGTAGCGTGTTATTTTGTAGAACTGTCATTATGTTTTCACCTTATTTCTGTTATTAACCTCAAAAGACGTATAATTATCATATCATGATGTGTAAAGTACCTGCATGCTTTCTTCCACATCCTCCGCTAATCTACGTGTACTCCTCCGAAAGGGCCGGTAGCAGCGCCTAATGTGTTTGTAATCATAACCGAAAGGGATACGGACAAATCCACATCATAAGGCGCCTTGAGTTCCTGCCCATCCCGGTCTCTTACAATACGAATGACAGGCCTTTGCGGGATTTTGGGATGTATACGCACTACAACTCCCTCTTCCCCTGTGTTGAGCATCACAGACAGCCCCAGAGGGTAAATAGCTACACAGTCACGAAAGGCTTCCAGCATCCGCTGCTCATACAGCGTTCCTGCCCCGGCGTATAGTACCTCCATCGCTTCATAAGGCAACAAAGCCTGCTTGTATATCCGACTTGCCGTCATCGCGTCATACGAGTCCGCCAGACCGATCCATTTCGCATATTCGTGGATTTGGTCCTTTTTCCAACCGTGTGGGTAGCCACTGCCGTCAATACGCTCATGATGCTGTAATGCACAATGAGCTGACAACAAGGGAATCCCCGGTTCGTCTTTAAGTAGCTTGTAGCCGATCACTGTGTGTGTTTTCATGTGCTCATATTCCTCGTCCGTCAATTTACCCGGCTTATAGAGGACTTGAGGTGAAATCTTCATTTTACCGATATCGTGCAGTAATGAACCTATCCCTAGCTCCATGAGCTGGTTATTATCGTAGCCATTGGATATTCCCAGGACTAGTGAGTATAGGCATACGTTCAAAGAATGATGATATAAATCCTGATCCGCGGCCCCGATATCCATCAACATAATGACGGCATCCTGGCGGCCTCCAATATCGTCCAGAATGGATTCCATGACCTTATAAAAGGACTTGCCAAAATATTTGTGCTTATGATCTACGGAGTAGGATGACAAACCCTGAAACTGCTTTTTGATTTCCTGTAGCGCCGC
Organism: Paenibacillus sp. TSM33; assembly: GCF_056099025.1. Classification (NCBI taxonomy): domain Bacteria; kingdom Bacillati; phylum Bacillota; class Bacilli; order Caryophanales; family Paenibacillaceae; genus Paenibacillus; species Paenibacillus sp. TSM33. The sequence continues at coordinate 848,354 of NZ_JBLZXB010000010.1, read as the reverse complement.
CGCCCTTGTCTGTTCATGGATCATCTCAGGTATGACGATATCTTCTGTCACTGCATCCTCAATGTATACATATCCAATTCCGACTTGGCCTAGACGTTCAATCAATCGCGAAGTAAGCTCAACACCTTCCGAGAGCAGCACCATTCCATTTTCATTGTATATTTTTTTGCCCAGCTTCATGCCGGCTCTCAATAATGTAACAGGTACCAGTCGCAGCTTAATCCTCTCCCGATTGTTTTGATACCTGAAGCCACCTAGCTGCAAAACATTCTTCCATCGCGCCCGGACGCTTCAACTCCATTTCAATCAAATCCCGTAAAAATTCTGGAAGCATAAATTGGAGATCTGTTCCGTTGGCAAGCACTTTATAGCCTGCTTTGAAAGTGAACATATCCAACGTGCCCACTGTGTATTCCTCATCTTCTTCCAAGGGTCGACCCGCTACACGAATGTCCGTCACTTTTTCATAAGGAGCACGGTCTGGATCATACTGAATGGTCAATCCTTCCACACACATCGTGCCAAGCACTTTGCCTCTGAAGCCAAAGCCCGTCAGGGGCTTGTCTGTAAATTCAGGCAGCAGGGATTGCTCCAGTGCCAAGCGAATGTCTTTTCCCCGCAACTTCATAACACAGGGATTAATCGGTGATGGACATAAGGAATGTAGTATTCCTTTGCTAATATCTCCTTGAGGCAAGGGACCGAGCAGTTGACCTGCATTGACGAGGGCAATTTCGGTTCCTGTAAAATGGGACACCGATTGTGCCAGCAAATTCCCGAAAGGGGACTCCTCATTATAGGCGATTTCCAGTTCCCGATCCGTTACTGCCACCGTGCTCTCCATGGCGCGTTCTGCTTGTCTGCGATGCAACACAATGGCCGATGCTACCTTTTCGTCCAACAGCGTCTGATCCACAGGAACTACGCCGCCTGAGGTAATTCGAAACGGTTCAAGACTATGGTTACGGGTTAGTGTCACTTCACCGAGCAACGTTCCGAACTTCCCGGCCCCGCATAGAACGGTGTTCCCGATCTGAAGCGGTTCCTCCAGCACATGGTGGGTGTGACCACCAAGAATAACGTCAATTTCAGGAAACAGGGATGCTAATCTCTCATCAGAGGGTAAACCCAGGTGAGACATCACGACCACCACATCCACCTGCTTTCTGAGTGCCGCGATCTGCTTCCCCAGCATCTCAAACGGATCGAGCACATCCCAACCCAGCAATTGATAAAACTCTGTAAAAGGAGCCGTCACACCGAGTAAACCGATCTTGATTCCTGCTTTGTTCAAAATAACGGATTCCTTCATCCACGAAGCAATCCTTCCCGTGGCACGCTCTGTCAGATTGCCACATACGACTGGACAATGAATGCCTGCATATGCCTGTTCAATCATATCCGAGGTAAAAGTCAGTCCCTCGTTGTTACCGATCGTAATTGCATCGTATCCTGTCAGATTAATCACATCCACATTTGCCCCACCGAGCGTTCCTTCCGTTTCGGGGGCCATCCGGTCCATGTGGTCTCCTATGTCCAGCACAAGAAGCGCATCCCCTGATGCAGCTCTTCGTTCATTGATCATCGCGGCTATCGAAGGCATACTGCCAAAATGACTATGGATATCATTCGTATGCAAAATGGTCAACGTTTGCCGAGTCGTCATCTCCATAACCGCCCTCCTCTATATTTTATATATCGACTTTGGAGCTTCTAATGTTTAAGCATACCATGTTATTTAGCAATATGGTACATATGAGGTGGACATAGATAGTGAAAATCATTGACATTGCCTTCTATATGTAACTTAAAGGAGACGGGTCCTTCGGACCTATTTTACAGCTTGGAATAATAGTAAATTAGTCGTTGTCATCCCATATAATTCTTGATATATTAAGTTTGTTTCGTATTTTCGACAAATTTACGACAATAAGGAGGTTAGCGCATGAGAGTTCACGTTACCGATGCCAAGCCGGGCGATCGACTCAAATCCGATACATACAATGGGCATGGTGTGCCTGTCATGATACAGGGCACCGAGCTTCAGCATGACGATATTTCCAAGCTCATTATGCACGGTGTCGATTATATCGACATTGATGCTGGTTCTACGAGCATTCCGGTTGGCTTTGCCCCCGATGTTCCAGCTTCCCCCGAGTCCCTTAAACGCGCCGTTCCCCTCATAGAGCAGACGATCAGTGGCTTTGAAAGCATGTTCCTCGAAGCTTCCTCAACTGGAAAATTTGACGAATATCGAGTTGATGAGCTGTTCGGCCCTCTCGTTTCAGAACTGGCTCGCCAAAAAGATGTCGTATCTCTGCTGTTAATTATGGAACGGGGAGACCACTATACCTATAATCATTCCCTCCAAGTAGGCATACTGTCATATTACATTGCCACTTGGCTAGGATATACAGAAGAAGAGGCATATGCCGCTGGTAAAGCTGGATATTTACACGATATAGGCAAGTCAATGATACCGGATGAAATTTTGAACAAACCGGATAAACTGACACCAGAAGAATTTCATGAGATGAAAAAGCATTCTCAGTATGGCTATGATATTATTCGCAATTCAACCAGCGATGAGATTTCAGCAATTGTCGCCTTGCAGCATCATGAACGTGAAGACGGAAGTGGATACCCCCATGGACTATTCAAAGAAGAGATTCATCCTTTTGCCAGCATAACGGCTGTTGCCGACGTGTACAGCGCGATGATTTCCAACCGTGTGTATCAGACGAAGCAGGAGTTACTCACCGTATTACGCGAGCTGCACAGTATGAGTTTTGGACATCTGAATCCAGAAACTACTCAAGTGTTCATCAGACATATGCTTCCGAATTTTATTAATAAGCAAGTTCTATTGACTACAGGCCAGACAGGAACCATTATTCTGAACAATCCTGTCGATTACTTCAGGCCCTTAGTAAGAATTAACGATGATGAATATATAGATTTGTCCAGGGAACGCCATGTATCCATTGATGAGATTTATCTGGAATCCTGATCTGCCACTGCCACCCGGCGTTACTTTGTTTGTACGGAATGATTTACCGAAGCACAGGCTACACGAATGAAAAGAGACTGTCCTTAATCCGTAGGTTTTTCCTACAAAGGACAGCCTCTTTTTGTATTACGGATATAAGCCTAATTACTATCTGTATTTTTATATTTAATCCTAGGAGTTAAGATCTTGTAGGCCTGGGCTATGTTCATTAGGCAATTCAGGCATATACGGAAGAGGGAAGCCTTCTGGAGGGTCAATGACACTCAAATCCCCACCGTTTCTGCTTGGAGTTTGTCCATTGAATATTTCTCCGATACGAGTAGAATCCAATCGAAAATTAAACTGTGCATTGTGAAAGCCCATTTCAACATACTTTCGACATTCTGGATACTTGTTAATATCGTAGTTTGGAACTGGGAACAACTTCCCCCAATCTACTCCAAGTGTCTCTAATGCTTTGGCAAACGCATTTTGATGAGCATTATCCCGTACAATCAAAAAAGCCAATGTTTCCCGGAATGTTTTGTTCGAGCTCATTTCGTAAATTCGGGATTTTTGCAGAACCCCTGTAGATTCGAGTACGAGATTATCAAGCAAATCACTAATCAGATTACCGTGGGAATAGACATAACTACCTAACCAAGGATTACCACTTGCATCAACGGGTAAGGAACTTTGAGCTCCCATAATAAAATGATGAGGATTGGCATGTTTTATCGCTTCATCCAAAGGAGCATGATCAACTCCAGCATCGCCGGCTTGGTCTTCGCCTGAGCCAGTCAGAAGTTGATTTATGGTATGTTGGACCAGTTCAACATGACTAAGCTCCTCAAGAAAAACTCCTCGTATCAAATCTCTAAACTGTACAGCATTACCACGAAAATTATTACTTTGAAAGAAAAACTGCATCATAGTACGCATTTCTCCAAATCGACCACCCAATACCTCTTGAATCACTTTTGCAGCAGCTGGGTCGGGTTTATCGGGTACTATTAAGTTAATTAAATCTTCTTTATAAAAATACAATACCAAAACCCCCTTAGAGTTTTTATTTTGAAGTGAAACATATACTACCCTTTTTTTATCTTTTTTATACAAACCAAAGAAATAAGAAATTCAATAAAAAGACTTCTAGTCTAGTATTAGGGTTATTGTTGTTAGGCAGATCCTCGTTTTATTGCGCCTTGAATGGGTTAATATAGCTTGGATTCACTAAACTGCTTTAACCTATAGGAGGACTAATTATGTTTAGACATCAAAAAGAGTTGCAGTTCGAAGTGAAAGTAGAGCGACCTGACCCTCTATTTGCCCGACAGGTACAAGAAGTTTTGGGAGGCCAATTTGGAGAAATGACCGTGATGATGCAATATTTGTTTCAAGGGTTTAACTGTCGCGGTGATGAAAAATATAAAGATATGTTAATGGATATTGGAACAGAAGAAATAGGGCATGTGGAGATGCTGTGTGCTTTAATTGGTCAATTACTTGATGGGGCTAAACCAGAAGATCAGGAGCAAGCTGCCAAAGACCCTGTTACAGCTGCCATTATGGGGGGAATTAACCCGCAACACCTACTGGTCAGCGGTCTTGGCGGATTGCCTACTAATTCCAATGGAGTTCCATGGAATGGTTCTTACATTGTTGCTAGTGGTAATCTTTTGGCAGATATGCGGTCCAACTTGCATGCAGAGAGTCAAGGTCGATTGCAAGTAGCAAGACTATATCATATGACACAAGATGAAAGCGTTAGGGCTACATTACGGAAAATGCTAGCACGTGACCGTTATCATCAGTATCAATGGATGTCAGCAATCCAAGAATTAGAAGAAAAAAATGGTGTTGTGGTACCGGCTTCCTTTCCTCCTGAAGCAGAGCAAGAATCCCAGCCTGAAGCATATGAGTTTTGGAACTTGTCAGAAGGAGAGGAATCTAGTGAAGGTCTGTGGGCAACAGGAAGTGCGCCGGATGGAACCGGGAGCTATGTATACATCTCTAACCCCGTTGCCAAAGGACAGGTCTATAATGCCAAAATACCAGCAACCGAGTTGCATCATGACTTAGACCATAAAACTTCAGATAAATAAATAAGTAACCCGATGAGTCTTTACAACATTAGATTGCTCATTGGTGACACTGAGAATAAAAATAAAAAAATTATATACTTAAAATTAGAATAAGCGATGTATCATAAGGTATTCAATCAAATTCAGGCATTAATCAGGAAATACAGAATCAATGTAAGAGCAAAAAGCCCTGCCGACCAATTAAGGTTAGCAGGGCTTTTTGCTAATACTACCTTCCATCTCGGACTTGATCAAACGGTTCATCTCCACCGCATATTCCATCGGCAGTTATTTGATAAAAGGCTCGATAAAGCTCATCACGATCATTTGTTGCCTCTACTTCTGTCAAACCACCGTTCATTAAATAAGAGGTTCCTCAATCAATGTTGCGAAATTAAACTGGTGTACATGACCATCATTTAATGTGGTTTGGCCCGTAACGAAATGTACATGTTTTCCATTTCCGACTGGAATAGCTGGTCCTGTTCTAATCCTTCTCAAATTATGAAAGTGGTTCACGAAATCAGTTTTTGTAAGATCAATTTCATGGACATGACTTCTTCCAGCTCGAATCGCTTGCCCAGTGACACCTGCGAAGCGGTGGTTATGTCGGTCTGCGCCTTCTTCAGCCAGTTTGGTACTACCTTCAAATTCATGTACATGCCTCTGTGTCTGTTTTGAAAAGATTGCTTTCTTCTTTACTACAGGTTTATTCTTCTGCATCTGTTGATATGCCTCCTTATATTTATGTCGCTCACAACATCCTATTAAGCAGACATACATAAGTGCTAGGCAACTATCTGCGGCCCTAAGCATAAATTTTTTTATGTAGTAGAAATAAGGCCTATGGACTTAGGCATCACAGAAAAAAGAAGAAGACGAACTTAAAAAGTTCGCCTTCTACATTAAAAGTGAATCCGAGTCGGCACAAAATCGGCACGACTCCTATTTAACAGCTTTAATTAGCTCAAGTACCTTGTCTCACCAAGGGTTACCACGTTTTAACCGATAGAACCTTCCATTTCGAACTTGATCAAGCGGTTCATTTCTACTGCATATTCCATCGGTAGTTCTTTGGTGAACGGCTCAATGAAGCCCATAACGATCATTTGTGTTGCCTCAGCTTCGGTCAGACCACGGCTCATCAGATAGAAGAGTTGATCTTCCGATACTTTGGACACCGTTGCTTCGTGCTCAAGTGTAATATCGTCATTCATGATCTCATTATAAGGAATAGTATCTGAAGTTGACTGATTATCCAAAATCAACGTATCACACTTAATATTCGATTTTGCACCTTGAGCCTGACGACCAAAGGAAGCTAATCCGCGATACGTTACTTTACCACCATGCTTACTGATCGATTTGGATACAATCGTGGATGTAGTATCTGGTGCCAAGTGGATCATTTTCGCACCTGCATCCTGATGCTGGCCTTTGCCTGCAACAGCGATGGACAAGACCATCCCTTTCGCTCCACGACCTTTCAATACAACGGCAGGATACTTCATTGTCAGTTTGGAACCGATGTTTCCATCAACCCATTCCATCGTTGCATTTTCTTCAGCAACCGCACGTTTGGTTACCAAGTTGTAAATGTTAGGTGCCCAGTTCTGGATCGTTGTATAACGAACGCGTGCGTTTTTCTTACAAATAATTTCAACCACAGCACTATGCAGCGAGTTCGTACTGTAGATTGGAGCCGTACAGCCTTCTACATAATGCACAAAGCTGTCTTCGTCAGCAATAATGAGCGTACGCTCAAATTGACCCATGTTTTCCGAGTTGATACGGAAGTAAGCCTGCAATGGAACTTCACATTTTACACCTTTAGGTACGTAGATAAAGCTACCGCCTGACCATACTGCACTGTTCAGTGCCGCAAACTTATTGTCTGCAGGAGGTACGACTGTGGCAAAATACTCTTTCAGAATCTCAGGATGCTCACGCAACGCCGTATCGGTATCCATGAAAATGACACCTTGCTCTTCCAGGTCCTTTTGCATGCTGTGGTAGACAACCTCGGATTCATACTGCGCAGATACACCAGCCAAAAACTTTTGCTCCGCTTCAGGAATCCCCAGTTTATCAAAGGTTTCCTTAATTTCTGTAGGAACCTCTTCCCACGTCTTCCCTTGTTTCTCGGAAGGTCTTACATAGTACTGGATATCATCGAAATCCAGTTCATCCATGTCTCCGCCCCATTTTGGCATTGGCATTTTTTCAAATTGCTTCAATGCTTTCAGACGGAACTCCAACATCCAATCCGGTTCACCCTTAATTTTGGAGATTTCCTTTACAATTTCCGGAGTGAGACCCTTACCTGTTTGGAAAATGGACTTGTGCTCGTCACGAAAGCCATACTTATACTCTTCCATTTCCGGTGCTTTCTTGGCCATGTTTCTCAAACCTCCTCTGTTCTATTTAAATTATTTATCTTCGTCAATCCCTTTGCGCAGCGCGTTCCAAGCCAATGTCGCACATTTAATGCGAGCCGGGAACTTATTGACCCCTGACAAAGCTTCCAATTCTTCATAATCATCAAATTCGACCGCTTCGCCCTTCATCAGGGAGGAGAAGCGACTCGCCATATCCAAGGCCTGATCAATCGTTTTTCCTTTGACCGCTTCTGTCATCATCGAAGCCGAGGACATACTAATCGAGCAGCCTTCGCCTGTAAAACGGGCATCCTCGACTACGCCGTCTTTCGTTTTGAGTTGAAGGGATATCCGGTCACCACACGTAGGATTATTCAAATCCACCGTAACAGCATCGTCCTCAAAACGTCCGCGATTGCGCGGATTTTTATAATGATCCATAATCACGCGTCGGTACAAGTCATCAAGTTGCATCGCCAAAATACTCCTTCGTTTGGATTAAGGCGCTGACCAGAGCGTCGACATCCTCTTCCGTGTTATAGAGGTAAAAGCTGGCACGTGCAGTTGCACTGGCTTTCAACCAGCGCATCAATGGCTGGCAGCAATGATGGCCCGCACGTATGGCCACCCCTTTGCTATCCAGTACAGTAGCTACATCATGCGGATGCACATCATCCAAGTTGAATGTTACAAGCCCGACATGACGTTCAGCAGGCCCGTAGATCGTCAACCCCTCCACTTCACGGAGACGTTTGAGTGCATAATTCGATAGACGGCTCTCATGCTGTGCAATGGCGTCTAGTCCGATGCTTTCCAGAAAATCAATGGCAGCTCCCAAGCCAACTGCTCCGGCAATAATCGGGGTGCCACCTTCGAATTTCCAAGGTAGTTCCTTCCATGTGGATTCATACAATCCCACATCGTCGATCATCTCACCGCCAAACTCAACGGGCTCCATGTTTTCCAGCAACGCCTTCTTGCCGTAGAGTGCACCAATTCCTGTAGGAGCACACATTTTGTGACCAGAGAAAGCATAAAAATCAGCATCTATGTCTTGCACGTCTACTTTCATGTGTGGCGTACTTTGTGCACCGTCGACAACGATAACTGCACCTCTGCGATGTGCAATAGCAGCAATCTCTTTGACCGGATTCACAACGCCAAGCACATTGGAGACATGCGCAATCGCAACAATTTTTGTGTGTTCTGTGACGGTTTTCTCCACGTCTGCAAGATCAACGCTACCGTCCTCTTGAAGCGGAATATATTTTAAAGTCGCACCTGTGGCTTTGGCTACCTGTTGCCATGGAATCAAATTACTATGATGTTCCATGGGTGTGATGACAATTTCATCACCCTCCTTACAGTTAGCTCTACCGTAAGAAGAAGCCACCAGATTCAGCGCGGTTGTTGTCCCGCGTGTAAAAATGATTTCCTGACTGCGCTTGGCATTCAGAAAACGGGCTACCTTCTCCCTCGCACCTTCATAAGCATCCGTAGCACGGCTCCCCAAGGTATGCACACCACGGTGTACATTCGAATTATCAAATTCGTAGTAGTGCTTGATCGCCTCGATGACCGCTAGCGGCTTTTGCGAAGTGGCCGCATTATCCAAGTAAACCAGCGGATGACCGTTAATCTCCTGATGTAAAATCGGGAACTGTTCACGGATCAATGCAGTGTTCATTGGCCTAACTTCCTTTCAACAAGGCTTTGCAGCTGATGTTGAAGTCCTTCGAGCGGAATTTCAGATACGACTGGTGCCAGGAAGCCATAAATAATCAATCGTTCAGCTTCTGCACGGCTAATTCCGCGGGACATCAAGTAATACACTTGCTCACGGTTCACCTGACCAACCGAGGCTGCGTGTCCAGCCGTTACATCATCTTCATCAATCAGCAGGATCGGGTTAGCGTCACCACGTGCTTTCGGGCTGAGCATCAGTACACGCTCCGTTTGCTGACCGTCTGCTTTAGTAGCGCCTTTTTCAATTTTCGTAATTCCGTTAATGATGGAAGATGCTTCTTCACGCATAACTGCGCGTGTAATCATCTGACTAGCGGAATTTTTACCAAAATGCTGTGCTTGTGTTGTATAGTTCAGCTTTTGTGAACCAGAACCTACAGCAATAACCTTGGCATCCGAGTTAGAGCCATTGCCTTTGAGCACAGACATGGTATTGCTCGCTGTATTGCCGTTGTTCATTTCGCCTACAATCCATTCGATAGCAGCGTCATTTCCGAGCGTGGCACGACGAATGGAAATATCCGTTACTTGCTCTCCAAACTGATGCACTGTCGCGTAACGTACTTTAGCACCTGCATTCGCAACAACCTCTACCGCACCGTTATGAAGAACAGGTGCCGCCAAATCCGCAGATACATAGTTGTCTACGTATGTCACGGAACTATGGTTTTCAGCGATGAGCAGCACATGCGGCGCAAATGTTGCAGTCGCATCATCCGTGAGGAACACAGCTTGAAGCGGTACGTTCAGTTCTACATTTTTAGGCACATAAGCAAATACTCCACCGTTCCAGAGTGCTGCATGCAATGCGGATAACGAATTTTCTTCAGCCTTAATAACAGTGTTCAGATGAGCTTTAACCAAATCAGCATGCTCTTTAACCGCCGTTTGCAAATCCGTGAAAATGACGCCTTGCGCCGCCAGTTCCTCGCTCAGCTTCACGTATACCACGCCGGAGTTGCGCTGGATAATCAGACCGCCCTCCTGTTGTTCTTTGACCAGATCAGCAATGGCTGCAGGAACCTGACCTACAGATGCAATGACCTCGCTCAGTTTATGTTGACCGTAATCGTTTAAATTCCAACGTTCGATTTTTGTTTTTTCAAATACCGGAAGCTCCAGTTGGCCTGCAAGCTCAAGTGCTTTTTGTCTGTCTTCGGCTAGCCAAGATGGCTCGCCATTACGTTCGGACAGAACACGCAGTTGCTCGGAATCTACCGGAAGGATTGTTTGTGTTGTCATCAGTTTTCCTCCTCGCTTCCGGCTTACGCCTCTTGTCCTACAGTTTCATCAACGATACCCAGCTCTTCCTTGATCCAGTCGTAACCGTCTGCTTCCAGACGCTCAGCAAGCTCAGGACCACCGGATTTAACGATACGCCCTTGCATCATCACGTGTACATAATCTGGTTTGATGTAGTTCAACAGACGTTGGTAGTGAGTAATCACAAGGAAGCCACGGTCTTCAGAACGCATAGCATTTACACCGTTAGCTACGATTCTCAAAGCATCGATATCCAGACCGGAGTCAATTTCGTCCAGAACGACAATTTTCGGATCAAGCATCATCATTTGCAGAATTTCATTCCGTTTTTTCTCACCGCCGGAAAAACCTTCATTCAAGTAACGGTGAGCAAACTCAGGATTCATTTCAAGCTCTTTCATTTTGCCTTCCATTTGGCGGATAAACTTAATCAGGGAAATCTCTTGTCCTTCTTCACGGCGCGCGTTGATTGCACTACGCAAAAAGTCAGAGTTTGTTACTCCTGCAATTTCACTTGGATACTGCATCGCCAGGAACAATCCTGCACGTGCACGCTCATCCACTTCCATATCCAGCACGTCTTCTCCATCCAAAGTTACTTTGCCATCTGTGACTTCATATTTAGGATGACCCATCAAAGCAGATGCAAGTGTACTTTTACCCGTTCCGTTAGGACCCATGATAGCGTGGATTTCTCCACCCTTCATTTCGAGGTTAATACCCTTCAAAATTTCTTTACCTTCAATGGTCGCTTTGAGACCTTCAATCTTAAAGTTTGTAGCCATATTCGCAATACCCTCCAAAAAATGTAGTGTGGTGTCGAAATCAGAAAGTATATTTAAACAGGGGAGCCCCCTGATTTCAAGCCAAGCAAATGTAATATTTAAAAATTTATTTATAATCATTCTAAACTGATTCTCAATGATTCTCAAGTTATTTTATAATAAATATCTTTAAGGGTGCAACCAACAGACGCACGTTATCCACCTTTCTTCATAAAATGTTCATCCTACCAAGCACACAAATGGCAAAATACATCCTTCGAATGATTATATAGTTATAGTGTAGTACAAAAACCATGGGATACATAATCTCTTTTTTAGCCATAAAAACGCTACTGACAGCTTGACGTCAGTAGCGTTTTACATGTAAAGGGGTTATTTTAGTGCGTAAGCCTAATGGGTTAGCCCAAATAAGAGCGAAGCATCCACATGTGTTTCTCCAAATCTGCTTTAAAGCCGATCAGCAAATCTGCAGTAGGTTGGTCGGAGTTGCTTTCCGCCAATTCGATACCTTCCTGAAACTCCTCACATACCGTTGCAAAGTCCTCAATCAGGGTTTGCACCATTTTCGGAGCATCTTCATTACCAGTAGCCTCTTGAATTGAGGACAGCTCCAGGTATTCCTTCAATGTTGCGGAAGGAGAACCTTTCAAGGCGAGCAAGCGCTCGGCAATTTCATCCATTTTCAATGTCACTTCATTGTATAATTCTTCGAATTTAACATGGAGTGTATAAAAACTGGAGCCTTTCACGTACCAGTGATAGTTATGAATTTTTACATATAACACATTGAGGTTAGCGACTTGACGGTTTAAAAGTTCCTCCACCGATTTGGTTTGCGTATTTTTCGAGTTACTTGTTGTTTTAGCCATCATAAATCCCTTCCTTTTTCATCAAATTGACTTTCAGAAGCGTTTACGTATCCATCACCGTCCCTGCTGACGGTAAGACGCCAGCGGACATTTGAATATCACCTGCCGGACGTCTGTTTCATATTTACCCTTTCTATACAGAGACGAAACAAAAAGAAGAGTTTACCTCTTCCAATCCATCATAAAAAAAATGTACAAAACTTCAGTGATTTTCGTTATACTTTCTCTATCCTATCAAAATACTTGGTTTAATATTGTGGTGTTTTTCCTACCATTTACATGTGCGCAATTTACGGAGGTGACCTCATTGTCCAAATATCATCCCTTAACGACCGAAGAAGCAATCGAATTCGTGAAGAACATTCCCGGATTTTTTAGTCAGGAAGCTCATCTGGAATGCCGAGAAATCGGTGATGGCAACTTAAATCTGGTTTTTCATATTACAGATTCCAAATCTAACAAGAGTATCATTGCCAAGCAGGCGCTTCCCTATGTAAAAATTGTGGGTGAATCCTGGCCGTTATCGCTGGATCGCGCCCGTATTGAACGCGAAGCACTTCAGCAAGAGCATCAGCTTTGCCCCGAATTGGTTCCTGCGGTACTAGGCTATGACGATGAGCTTGCGTTAACCGTAATGGAGGATCTTAGCTCACACACAATCATGCGCAAGGGACTAATCGAAGGCAACACATACCCTCTTTTTGCTAAACATATTGGGGAATTTCTGGCGCGCACGCTCTTTTTCACCTCAGATTTGGGCATGAATCAGCAGTCTAAAAAAGAGCTGGTTAAACGCTTTATTAACCCTGAACTTTGCAAAATAACTGAGGATCTGATTTTGGATGAACCCTACCGGTTTTCAGATAATAACAACTATGGAGTATACATTGAAGACGAAGCAGAGGCACTTCGTACAGATCAGGTGCTTCATCTAGAAGTGGCTTTGCTGCGAGAAAAGTTTATGACACGAACAGAAGCACTGCTACACGGCGACCTCCATACAGGCAGCATTTTTGTAACGGCTGAATCGACCAAAATCATTGATCCTGAATTCGCCTTCTACGGCCCCATGGGGTTTGATATCGGAGCGGTCATCGCCAATCTGCTGTTGAACTACGCAGCACAGCCCGGATGGACTTCTGGCGAGAAGGCTCTAGAGAAACGACGTGACTGGCTCCTGGAGACTGCCATTCAAGTATGGGAGCAGTTTGAGAGCAGGTTTCGTACACTGTGGAACGAGCACGTCACCGATCATTTGGCACGTACACCCGGATATCAGGACTTATACCTTCAGAAAGTGCTGCAAGATACGATTGGCTTTGCAGGGTGCAAAGTAATCCGCCGGATCATCAGTCTGTCGCATGTGGCGGATATCGATACCATTGCCGATCCTGATATCAAGGAAGCTGCGGAACGTCTCGCCTTATCGATCGGAAAAACCTTGGTTCTCCGCAATCGCGAGCTTCATTCGATCCGGGAACTAGGAGATATTGTTCGGACAGTAACAGCGACCCAGACTAAAGGAGCATCAAGAATATGAGTGAAAATAAAGAATCGATCCCCGCATCCTCACGAGAAGTAGCTGTGTCTGGACAAGCTCTATCTTCGCTGGTGTGGAAAGGTGACCACTTGTCCATGCTGGATCAGCGTCTACTGCCGGAAAAGATAGTCATGCTGGATTTATTCACGACCGAGGAAGTGTGGGAGGGCATCCATGCCATGAAGGTACGGGGCGCCCCCGCCATCGGGATGGCCGCAGCGTATGGTGTTGTACTGGGTGCTGCCTCCTATCGCGGCAACGACGCTGCTGAGTGGCTGGGGCATGTGCACGCGGTGTGCGGACATTTGGCTACCTCACGGCCGACTGCCGTGAATCTGTTCTGGGCTCTGGACCGTATGAAGAAGCGAGCCGGGGAACTCGTCACAGAGGCTGAGGTAGGCCAGATCGAAGACTGGAATGCAGGGCTGGAGCGTGAAGCTGTAGCCATTCAAGCAGAGGATGAAGAGGTTTGTCGCCAAATCGGCATCCATGCTTTACCTTTGTTCGAGGACGGGATGGGCGTGCTCACTCATTGCAATGCGGGCGGGTTGGCAACAGCCAAATACGGAACAGCGCTCGCGCCTATGTATTTGGCTCAGGAGAACGGCATCCATTTGAAAGTATTTGCTGACGAAACTCGCCCCGTATTACAGGGTGCGCGCCTGACCGCCTTTGAGCTTCAGCAGGCAGGCATAGATGTCACCCTGCTCTGTGACAATATGGCAGGCATGGTGATGTCTAAAGGATGGGTGCAGGCTGTCATTGTCGGCACAGACAGAGTCGCCGCTAATGGGGATGTGGCCAACAAAATCGGCACCTATAGCCTGGCAGTGTTGGCGAAGGCGCATGGCATACCTTTTTACGTTGCTTCACCACTATCTACCATTGATTTACAGACCGCTACAGGCGCAGATATTCCGATTGAGGAGCGTTCTGCGGAGGAAGTTACCGAGAGCTTTGGGAAAAGAACTGCCCCACAAGGCATCAAAGTCTACAACCCGGCTTTTGACGTTACACCTCATGAGTACATTACCGCCATCATTACCGAAAAAGGGATTGTCCAAGCACCCTTTAGCGACAACCTCACCGCTTTGTTTGCCGATTAATTGTTCTTGCAGGTTATATTATACACTTTGTATATAATTCAAATAGTTCAAATACTTCACTCGATAGAATGAAAAATTTCACACAAAAAACCGAGCCGTAGCGCCCGGTTTTTTATTTTTTCTTTTTTGCTTCTATTCAACAATTATCACTAGGCTTCTTACACCAGTTTCAATAATGCTTCATAGCCTGGCATCCCCGGCTTAATTCCAAGTTGCTCAGCTTCCGTCGTCACTGACTCCATTGGTGCTTCCAACAGTTCCTTTAGTGTTTTTACCCCTACAGCACGTGCGGCCAGAATTTTCCGATCCGCCAGCCGTTCATTGAGCAATCCGACATCCAGCGCACCACACATGATGTAACCACGGGAGTTGGAGATCGTCAACAGGGTTGTTTTAGGCAGTTTGACCTCGACTCCGATAAATGTATGCTCACCCACTTGAATGGGTTCCATGTGTATCATGGTTATTACATGCACCTCCTCTTTGTTCATCCGGGATATTTTATGCGGCATTTGCGGGTAAGTGTGGACACCCGTGGATACATACAAAATTTTGGGAGGATTATGTATGTACAGCAAAATAGGCGATATCAAAAAGACCAGACGAATCGTTCCATCTAGTCTTAGTGATCATCGTTAATGTTCTAGGGTTATGCTTTATTCAGGCTTCTTTAAATACTGTGGCGGCACCAGATCAGCAAGCCAAACCCCATGGTTGGCCTTATAAAACTTCACTTGATTAGCTAATGCCTTTATTGTGTCTACTTCGAGGATCACCAGTTCCCCACGTCTTTTGCCTGCTAAAATTGCAAACTCAAGAGATTCAGACAGATGTACATACTTTCTCCCCATCGGCTTAATTCCTTCGGTGAAAATGTTATGGATCACCTTTGTGTTTGTACCATGATAGAGAATCGTTGGTGGAGTGGCTTCCTCATAATTTAATCTGCCTGCACTGTGTCCATAATTAGCTCTTATGTACCCATTAACCATCTCATATCTCTGCTTTGGACAATGGCTTACTACTTGCTTGATATCCGACTCACTGACCTCAGACCATCTGTTCTCTGATCGTATTCCTTGAATTAGGTCTTGAATGTCACAATACCCCTCATGGTCTAGCTCAAGACCAAACTGTTCTGGTGTATGCCTAAGAATCTTACTCATAAATTTACTGAGGCTCTCTTCTTGTTTTGGCGTTAACATGATATACTCCTTCTAATTAAAATATTTGTTTATATATTGATCTGGAATTTTAGATATAGCTTTCCATCCTTTAATTAGTCCACCATGATTGAAAGTATTGAGCATTTCACCGAATTGAGGGATCACGAATTGAAAGTTACTTCGTTTAACTAACCGAGTAATTGAAGATTCTCCTTTTTAACATCGTGTCTTATTCTAGGGCAGATGAGAAATTTCTTCTTTACCAGATGGATTGCTATGAAAAAAAGCCTACTCTCATTTAATTATCAAAGGAGCAAGCTCGGTTCATATTATTGAATTACTTTATGATTCAAATGTCATCTTATCAGGAAATATCCCCCCTTCTTTAACGAAGCAACGTGCCATCCTCTGTGCAGCCCTATCAAAATAAAATTTATTTGAATGGCTCGGATCTGGTAAAGGTTCAATTTCAGAGAATAACTTAGTCTCTTTGTTCAATTGAATTTTCCCCATAATGTGTTCATTAGGGCCATATCTATAAATAACTACATTCTCATCTTCATGTTCTTTAAAAAGTAAAACAAATGCTCCCATTATAAAATCTCCTTTACTCTATTTCCCATGGACGACCCGACCTTACCGCAGCTTTATGAGCAGTCTCATAGTCTGTTTTAAATATACCCTCAAATCTGGATTCAAACAATTCATGGTTAAGCAAATCCATATCTTTTTCTGTTTGTAATCCTTTTTGTAATCTGTCCCATGCTTGAGCTATTTCGTAATCAGAATGAAATCTGCCATAACCACTTGATTTTATATGTTCATTTATGAAAACGTGTTCTTTGATTCTTTGAACTCTACTTTCCTTCATTCCAGAGTTTTCAGCTATTGCTTTTACATCATTATCAGAAGCTCTGATTTGATCATACATCTCATCTGCTTTAGATTCTCTACGATAATATTCATCAATTGAAAGATCGTTTCTTCCACCTGTTTGTACTTCTGTTTTAGGTTCAGTTTCTATTGAATTACCCAATTTTGAATTTGTATTGTTCTTTGGAATCTCATACTTAATGGATGATTTCAATCCAAGTTTGGGTTTGATTACCGAACTAACTCCTCCAAACAATCCTGCTGTACCGATCATATTAGCCCAGTGTTCCTTCGACCACGCATTGGTAGGATTAAATGCTCCCTGAATCATACCCGTTATTCCAAATGTACCGAAATTGAGCATGTCATTCCATGAATCGTTTTGTTTAGCTGCCCGTTCCATATACCCTTGATACATTCCTTTTGGAATACCATACGACATATAATCTAAAAAGCTCCAAACCGAATCAAACTTTTTCTCATAGCGTACTGAATTAGCATCTACAAAATCCTGACCTAGTTCAGTTAAGCTATCTACCGATTTCTGAAACGCATTCCGCGTATCTGGAGCAGGAACAGCACATGAATTCGGTGGAGGCGGTAAACAACTTGCATCAATATTACCTGCTTCCATCAGGTCCGCTAATCTGAATTTATCTGCATGGTGACGTAACTCCCTAGCAATAGAATCCACCAGGGTAACAAAGTCATTCATATTCTTCTGAGATTTCTGGAAGGAATAGTAAAAGTGTTCTTTAGTCAGTCCCTCCCACAATTGTCCCATAGATAAAATTTGTTGTACTAAATTGCTATTCATTTGAGTTGTCGTTTGCCGTGCTAACTCAAACTGCTTGGAGACCGTCATAAGTTGCTCAGGTGTCACTTTAATGGTTGTCATAATTTACCTCTAGTCATGAGTTCGTTATGACATAGTAACACTATTCCGATTTGTGGAAAATGAACTTAATTCCTAATTGTTATATGAAGGATTAACCTTTCTACCTATGTCTAAAGGCATAAATTCGTCGTTTTTTAATCTTCATCTTCATTCTTTAATCTGTAACTATCCATTTTGTTTTTTTCTGACTGGACTAATCATTGATTTCCTTATCCGAATAATCAGCCAGAAAGCTAAGAGATCATATCAATCCGCAAACCCTTCCAGCGCCTCATTCACTAATGCTCTATATTGTGAGTCCAAATTAGTCTTCCGTCTTAATTAGGCAGCATCCCTAAAGGTTAAATCTTCTTGAATAGCACCCTTTAGTTCCCTTTTTCCAGAAAACAGACTACCATAAGAATAAAGACAATAGCTTGATGTTTTTTGGAGGGTTGTGAATTGGTAGAAAAATTTGAAAAGACATTCGTTCAATTAGCTCAATGCGAGCTGTCTCCAGAAGAGCGGCAAGCATGGTGGGAAGAAAATAAAGTTCAATTGGAAAAGCACTTATCCCGTGGTGTTTTTCTTAAACTCAAACCCATCAAGCACGACTTTCGATGGGTGCCTATCCTTGCCAGCCAAAAGAGAGCCGTCGAATATCTTTAGGCGAGAAACATTCCATTCGAAAATTCCGATCTATACCAACAACACTATGGAGCTGAATTCAAAGCTTTTGCAAGATTCAAAAAGAGCAGGATAAAATTCTACTTGACCATCTTAACAAAAAGATACCACAAGTATTCCAGACATATCCAAAGTTTGCGACTTCGCTTAGAAACGTTTACAGTAATTCGGATGTTTTGGATGGCGGCGCATCTTTACATAAAATTGAACAGGTAGAAGCGTCATTAGATTTTCAACTGCCAAGCGATGTAAAAAAGCATTTTGAAGTAGTTGAGAATATTTCAATTGAAGGTACATGTTTAGAATTGGAATCATTACAAAAGATAGATAAAAAAGAGAAGCCCTATATCGTTTTGGGTGAATTTTGGAAAGAAGCTGACGGGGACTTACTGCTGATAAAGCAAAAACCGGACCGGTAAGGGGGTATTCCTATCCGTTCCGGTCCCGTTTTCCTTCGTCACAACACAGTTTGTTTCTGGTATTTTTCAGTCTTACGATCCTTTTTAATCACTTTACTGTTATCCCTATAATCATCCCATGAATCTAGACTCAAATAAGGCTCTCCTTCGATGATATCTTTTACTTTGCTGTGCTGTTGTTCTTTGAATAGCTCAATCATTCGAATTAAATCATTGCGATCCAGCAGCTTCACTCCATTATAACTGGCTAACTGTTCACACGAGGTTGTGTATTTACTTGAAGTAATCACAATAGATTTCTTAGCTCTGTAAAATCGCATACAGCTATACACTTCTTGAACCGCACCCAACCCAACAGGATTGGTGACTGCATACCGTTTGGCCTGAAGGACATTACGGTATCCCTCACGATCTGTAAATACCAAATCTGCTCCAAAATCTCTACTGTCTTGTGTCTTATACACATCACTATAACCCAAGCAATTGAACAGCTTGCACAAATAAATTTCAAAATCCTTGCCATCTTCCATACGATCAATCTCGCTTATGCCGATTTTGTAAGGATCAATATCCTGCGTTACTTTATATCGCTCTTGGACTTTGGGCCTTTTAAGAAAACGTAACAGAACCAAAGCAAGTAATACAGCAATGACACCAACAACTATAAATATGTACAACTCTGCTCCTCCTTAGCTATTCAACTCTTTTCCACACTTGCTTATAATACAACGAATAGGTACAATTTACCATTAAAATTCAAAGAAATATAGTAGATTAGAAACAAAAATGAGTCTAAATAAAAAGGCAACAGGTAATACCTGCTGCCTCACTTCCTATTATTCAGCTTCCCTTAATGTTTTTAAAGCTCCAGTAAATGAATTGTCAATCGACATAATATATCCATTAACTTGCTTGCTAAATTCAGACTCCGTAAGTTTATCTTTTCCTGCCGTGTGATTCTTAATGAATTTTATAAGGTCTGCTTTTTGTTTTGCAATATCCTTTAAAACTTGGTCACTTTCTCGCTTGTAATTTTTAATACTTTTACTTAGTTCCACCTTTGCCACGCTGAGCTGCTTCTTTAATTTATCGCAATCAGCCTTGGCTTGAGCTATTACCACTTTACTAGACTTATTTTTCACTTCGTTTTTATATCGCGCAGTTGCTTGGTTTAATCTCTGAGTTAACTCACGAACTTCTGCCCCCAGGACAGCATTGAGCTTTTTTTGTGCAACTTTAATTTCCTTTACACGATCTTTGTAATTCTCAAAGTATAATTTTTCGATTTCACTTGTTGACATTGCTTTTGTAGATGTTGCTGCCAATACTTGTGATGGAATTAAAACAACAAACATTAATAATAGTAGAATAGCTTTCTTCATATGTATCCCCTTGTCTGGTAATAGTATAATTATCATAAGGGAAATGAAGGCAAGAGTAAATATAATAAAAAAACAATAAAAGAAAACTGAGTTATTTCTATTCTTCCAATTAAAAAGGAGCAGGGTAAAATTATTCAGTATAACCTGGCCCCCATTTAAGGAGTAGATCATGGAACTTATAATTATAAGCATCATGAAAACAAATAAAAACGAAAGATCATCCTCAATTTAGTGAAAAAACTCAATTAAGGATGATCTAAGCTATTCATTTTTCCAAATAATAGACCCATCTAAAGATGTAATCATGCTAGGGGGGTCGTCATGGAGAGAAATTTCAATAAAGGAGCTTTTTCCTTTTTGTAACCATTTATATATACTTCTTTCATCGTTAATCGGCTTAGATACTATCTTTTTAACTTCAACAACCGCAGCATCATATTCAAGGAACTCATTATCATCTTCATCTAAGCCATTGTTTGTTTCATAGATGGTGTCTCTAGTACCAATAATCTTTAACCCATTTTCCCAATGAATAGTTAATTCTTCTTTTGGTACTGAAATAATAGCTTTAATTAAAGAATCATATCCCATATATTCCTCCTTGGTTTAAGGCGCTGCTGGTACAATATGTGCGCCATCTTTACCGTAATGAATAATTCCTTTTGTGGTTTCCTCGAACATACCAGTATCTCTATTATAGTATTTCCCAATAGGTTTTCCGAAATCAATCCTTTCCCATCCGGCTTTAAACATATCACCTTTCCCAGAATAACTATCAAGTAATTCTTGTGCAGTTTTGTTGTCACCATAGAGAATACTTTTGTTTTTACCATTTGCTAAGTCTTGTTTGTAGTTGGGTGTCCCAACAATATGCTTCTCTTGATCACCGTGTTTTACTTTTACAGGGTAACCGTCTACTTCACGGTAAGGACCTGATGGAACAGATTTCTTCCCATAAGAAGGAGTACCTTCTCCTCTCGCCATCTGCCACAATTCCGCTGTTTTTTCTCCTACTCCACTTGCACTTTTAACCGCCGTTGTAGCTCCATGCGCTGCCAAAGCTGCCGATCCAATTAATCCTGGTACTCCGATTATACTCCCTACACCTGTAGATGAAACTGCAACTGATAATCCTTCTCCACCTAATCCAGCTACTACCTCACCAGCTCCCTGCAATGTTGTAGCTACATGACCGAGAATTTCACCTACTTTAGCTGCCATGGGATGATCATAATCCCGTTCTTTATCAGGTAACATCCCTAAGGTTAAATCTTCCTGAATAGCACTTTTTGCTCCCTGTGCAGTATCCCAGAGGATTTCTCCTTGAAGCTTGCTAGCTTCCATCTGGACTTCAGCCTTGGTGATCTCAGCTCGTCCGATTTGTTCAAAAATTTTATGTAACCAACCTTCACCTGTGGAAGCCGTTTTAACAGAGTCTCCGAGCCACGGCACATCCAATACGACTTTTTCCCCGTCCACCTGTGTAAAGTTTTTTGAAATAAAAATAAGTTCTTGTGCTACTGTCGATAGTCGTTCAATCGTCACATTCATGGATTGTCGAGAAACCTGAAATTCTTGAAAAAATCTTTCTCGGGTAGCTCCTGACCAGCCTTGTTGAACAAAATCAATTCGTCCACTCAAAAAATTCAGCATACGCTCCATTTCATGCTTTCCGTGTAAGAACTGATCAGCAACTTCCATCAATTTGTCAGGTGGAACTAATATTCTCCCCATTCTACCACGCCCACTTTAATTTTGATGGAAATAATATTATCAGAAGGAGATGTTTAGGGACATCCACCAATTATCCTGATATTCCCTTTTTATATTATGTGACCAATGGGCTGAAATAAACAAATTTATTATGTCTAAAGTATTATAATCCCTTGTTATAAGATACATTTATTAACGTGGCACTATTAGCCCTAAACTTCGCCCCTCAACCATATCCTGCAACTCAGGAATTTTTTATGGTTATGTAGCTGCTCAGTTGTTATGTTCAAATCGTTTGCAATATCCTCTTGAGTTTTTGCCAAAATGTAAAATTATTTGACTTTTCCTCTTATTATGGCAACAAACTTTATTTATAAAAAATACAAATATTTTCTTTTTTAAGGTGCGATTAGATGGTGGTTAAAAAATATTGAAAAGGGTGTGTTTTTATTGAAGTTGAAAAAAACTAGTTATTCTTACTGATAAATTGCCTATTACCTATGGTAATAGCAAGGCTCAACTTGATGGTTGGGTATTCAATTTAAACTAATGAAAAAGAAAACTATTTTTATCATAATTAGGATTTTAAAGAAATCATTATTGTCTTTTCCCTTTTAAACCTGTGGACGGTCAATAATCTGCATGTGCCTTCCCAATAATTCAATAATCAAGGAGGTAACATGAATAAGAAGAAGGCTTGGAAGATAGCTGGCTTTTCCGTCTTAGCGATTGTTTGATTTTATGTTTTTTTTGCTACTGTTTGGGGATGCTGTATCACAGCTTTCTAAAGGCAAGAGCCTTCCTTGTAAAAGGAGGGCTTTATTTTTGAGACTATTTTCGAGGAAAACATCAATACGTTACAACCATACATACAAAAAAAGGCTAGAAGGACAATCTCGTCTAACCTTCACTTAAATTTTTTATGATTTAATGATCTGCTTTGCTTCCCATTGACTCGTTTTAGGAATGATTAAAATCCTCTGCGGTAACCTGTTGGGTTCGCAATTAAACCCATTTTAGGATTGCATTATTTCAAAACTTTTTCATTCAAATTTTATTTACGTTCATGCTCCACCAATTGGATCATAGTATGGATTAACCTGATGGCTATCGACTGGACAGGTATAATAACGATAAACAAAAAACTAGCCGCAATGATTAGAAGTACCATTTTTCTAACATTCATAACCACATCTTTTCAAGATTAGAGACGAACAAGCATTCCATACTATTTATACAAACGTGCTAACTTCCTACATGTCAGCCCTTAGCTTTTGAATACCAGAGTTCGAAATTTTCTACAGTTGTCTTTCAGATGCAACCTATTTGATAAAATTGTAACCAGACTGTATGTACAATTAAAGATGTGTATAACTGTGGTAAAATATTCCACAAACATCAAAAAAGGTGTAGTCATTAAGTTGACTACACCTAATTAAATATCATTTGTCATTGTATGTTAGAGAAACATGAAGATAGCCATCTCTTATACCAGGTAAACCATCCGTTTCTTTTATATCTAAAAAATCAAGTTTTTCTCTCCAAGCTTCTCTTTCTTTATCTTTATAAGTGTTACCGTATCTATCAAAAACATAAGCGATAACTGATGCTTTTATTTCAACGCTCCCCTTTGAAATACGTGTCCATTCTGTCGGTGCAACTATTTGGTTACTTAAAGGAGTTATTTCTTTCCCCGAGACATTCAATACAAACACTTTACCTTGATTTGCTACAAGCGCTACCTTCTTCTTAGCATCCCATGAAACTGAATCGACATAACCACCAAACAAATCTTTTATAGGTATATATCGGGACTTATAATTAAATTGTTTCCCTTTTTGCTTATATGAGATTGTTAAAGCAGTGTTTTTAAGGTTTGAGTTGTACGCATGGTCTGCTTTTTTAGCTATTGAATCACTAACACCTGCTGCTTGTATGCTTGCTCCAAAAACAAAAAACAAAGAAAAAGACAATAAAAAGAATGTTATTTTTCTCATAAATATCCCTCCAAACCTTTTCATTAAGTAGCTGATAACTTTAGTTAGGTCAATACCTATTTCAAAACATATACAGGCACTGACCTAACACTACAATATACTTAGAAACCTACAGTATTAACTGTTACTGTTTGGTAAGGTACACTACCAGATTTACTTATTGCTCCACTAGGCGTATCACACGTACCAAACGTTTTTCCATTATACGTGTGACTACTTAAAATGCCTTGTGTCAAATCAGTTGTTGATCCATCTATTCTCGTAACCTCAGTACCAGAATAATTAACCGTTACTTTACCAATGTCACCACCAGAATAATTCTCTTTAGCTAAAGCTGTAACTCTTTTAACAACTAAATTAGAAACCTCAGAGCTACTCAGTGGTTTTGAATAAGTAAATAGAAGGTACTGATTTGTACCATTAACATTAGTTCCGTTCACAAAGTACTTAAAACGCGAAGTAGTAGTATCATAAAAAACATTGCTTATAACATTAGTACCTGCTTTGTATCTAGGAGGAACACTAGTGGAACCATCTGGAATAGGATTCTGTAGCGTACCCTGCGGATGAATAACCGCAGTATAGCTGTTTTGTGCTTGACTATACTGTAACCCAGCTTCAAGCTTAAACCCACTCAAATAAGAAGAAGAAAGCACATCTATACCATTATATAAATATCCAGCTACACTTCCATTAGGTGCATTAATTGCAGGATAGGAAGGTAAAGTAAACGTTGTTCTAATACCTTTATATCCAGTAGCCGTTACTTGTCTAGCAAAAGCTCCACTATTAGAGCCTAAAATATTGGGATCGATAGTTGCTCTTTGTAGAGCAATATTGTTTTCTACACCCTCTTCCTTTTTATTTAAATCAATTTCATTAACAACTTCCCCATTTTTGTCATACACAAATCCATTGTCATCCATTGTATAAATATAGGCATTATCCAAAATGTTTTCAAACTCATCTTTTAATGATTCATTATTGTATGTAGACTCAGATGCAGAAATGCTTTTTTTATTCACTTTAATACCAAACTCGCTTAAGTAGTCATTCTGATCTGTCTTGTTCAGGTGTGCAAGTTCATTAAGATGGTAATTCACTTGATCAATACGATCCTTGTCAATTTGTTGTTTGATGATCTCTTTATCCAATGGTACAGCACTACCTTCTGCTTTTACTGAGGTGAGAGGAGCCATACCTATAATTAAGGCCAACCCCGCAATTGCTAAATGCTTTTTCATCTAAAAACCTCCCAATGTTTGATAGACACAGGATATAATGTACAATGTTGTATATTGATTTACAATAATTTTTTTTCATAAAAAAAGGATTTTTTATAATAATTTTTAAAAAATGCGAACAATTCATTGTCACATTTACAAAATAAAAAGGTTAGACGGACAGCCCGTCTAACCTTCACTTAATTTTCATGGTTTAATGCATATGAACAAACGCTCCGAACTATTTATACAAATGTACTAACTACCAATGTGCCAGCTCTAAACTTGAAACCAACCACTTTGAGCTGCCGATGGTATAGTTGTAACTTGACTACTCGTTGATTGTGTACTTATGACTAATACTAATAAGAAAGTCGTCGTGCATAGCTTTCTAAATTATGATACTCCGTCTTGGCTTCAGTTAGGACAAATTTCTGATAACGTTCGACAATTATCCTGTAACGAAGGATTGAGCGTTCATCATTAATTATAATTGATTTCCTCATACCATCTAATAAGAACCGAACTCCCTTTTCGTACTGGCCTCTGGATAAACAATATTCAGCCAATTCACTCAATACGCCAACAAGCTTCACTATGTAACAAGGGGAAACGAAATTTCGTTCCACATGCATAGGATTTCGAATATCGCGTTTCACGATAATTGAGTTTAGCTTTCATACCTTTCGATTCAGAGGGTTAGAATTACGATATGAAATTCACCATGTCTGGATTGGCAACGCACGTCCACAATGGACACGAGTCCAATTATAGCGTTACTCAGTGTCACGCTATTTTCAGAACGCAAAGTTGAATGTGAAGATTGTATGTAAACTTGCTTTGGGATTACCCGAAACGAAGCGTCACAGTTGGAGGTTGGAAAGTTAAGGTTACCATCAGCAAAATTATCCTTTGGGTGACACTTGATGACACCCATTTCGTTATGTAAACAATACTATCAGCTATGACCCCGTGAAAGCTTCCCAATGACGCATTTGGATACAGAAAAATCCAGTCAGCGTCAATATGTGGACAACCGGATGGTAAAATTGATGTTTTATTCAAAAATATGTTAACTTTAAAGGCTCGTCTATTATTTAGGAGGGCAATGCCAGCGAACACATTAACGACTCCGTTGGGCTTGTATGTGGTTGAATACGAACGGCTGCTGTGGTATGTGCTTCTGCCAAATTTGAAATCGAATCGTAAGAAACATATTTTGAGGGTCTGTTTAAGCAATTAAAATAGGACTAGTCAGAAGGGAATTCCCTTCCGACTAGTCTCTTTAAATTACTATTATCGATATTCTCATAGTGAAGCAAAACCAATGATTTTTAATAATAAACGTAGAATGATCCATCGTTTATATTTCCACCTACGTAAATTTTATAGTAACCATATAGTTGTGTTTTTATATATTCTTTACCCTTTATTTGTCCTAAAAATTTTTCACCACCATTTGGGTCGACAGCATAAACTGGAAAACTTTTGGTAGAAGAAGCATTAACCACAATCTTGATAGCCCCAGTCATATATATATCCTGAGTTGAACTTCCGATATCTCCCCATTCTGTTCCTTGAAAATCAAAAGTTCCAACGTCCTGAATTTCCTGTGCTGAAGGGGTATTATTAGTAACGGCTTCGTCAGCAAAAACGGCTTGTATAGGTGTTAAGATCATCATCAAGGAAGCAAAAGCAGAGATTGATATTTTCTGAAATTTTCTCACATTTAACATCTCCTTTAGGAAATAAATTGAGAATCAAAATTACCAATTAATCTAATGATTTTACAATAGATTAGCTAAACTTCTCGAAAACATTGTGTATAAATTAAACCGTTTACTCCTCCTCCAACGTTTGTATCTTGCAATAAAAAATATACAATATTCTCTTTGGAAGAAACAGGTTCTTTCTTTATTGTCATTTAATAAATTGTTATTTATTGTAAATATAAAATTTGATAACCCCCCCCCTTTTGTGAAGAAGTATTGTATTTTGTTTACTTGACGAGTGTTCAGTGACAACAAGTTTACCCTATCATTCTCTTTAAGAAGGATATCTTATTGCCTTTCAATTTCAATTATTGTTAATGTGTAGCTGATGAACTGGTATCAATACGTTGTACATTGAACATATATACCTGTTATACGCTCTCATGTTCATTCTAAAGCTGTTATTCACTTTATGAATATGGAAGTCTCAAAATCCCAGTAACTTTAATCTGCGTTGGCTTAACGTTCTCCTTTGAGCTTATCTCATTTACTTTGCTCTCCTGTCGGTACTCGTAATCTTTTAAGGTCATTTCACAATTCACAGTTGCAGTTTTTCTCTAGAATAAACTTTCCAAAACCACTGTTCCAAAGAATGCTATACCGTACGATCATTTTGTCCATATACAAATATCTTCTTTTTAATAGATTTTTTATGGCTCAACTCAAACAACCATTTGAGCAGACCTCACAGGAGTAAAATGCACAGTCACATGCTTGTCCCCCTTCAAAAGGTCACAAATGCGGTCACAAAATTCAGTCATTTATAAGATTTTAATAGAATGAATCAGTACAGATCAGTAAATTGAAAATTGCTATGAAAGCTTGTCCCGCTTTACTTTACGGCTTAAACAGCGGAAAATTTCACTGCCCCAAATTCGGTACATCTTAGACGCACCACACATGATGTAACCACGGGAGTTGGAGATCGTCAACAGGGTTGTTTTAGGCAGTTAGACCTCGACTCCGATAAATGTATGCTCACCCACTTGAATGAGTTCCATGTGTATCATGGTTACATACACCTCCTCTTTGTTCATCCGGGATATTTTATGCGACATTTGCGGGTAAGTGTGGACACCCGTGGATACATTCAAAATTTTAGGAGGATTATGTATGTACAGCAAAATAGGTGATATCACAGAGACTATATGGAATGATTTTGTCTAGTCTTTGTGATCATCGTTAATGTTTTGGGTTTACGTTTTATTCAAGCTTCTTTAAATACTGTGGGGGTACAAGGTCAGCAAGCCAAACACCATGGTTGGCTTTATAAAACTTCACTTGATTAGCCAATGCCTTTGCTGTGTCTACTTCGAGAATCACCAGTTCCCCACGTCTTTTGCCTGCTAAAATTGCAAACTCAAGGGATTCAGACAGATGTACATACTTTCTGCCCATTGGCTTAATTCCTTCGGTGAAAATGTTATGGATTACCTTTGTGTTTGTACCGTGATAGAGAATCGTTGGTGGAGTAGCTTCCTTATAATTCAATCTGCCTGCACTGTGCCCGTAATTAGCTCTTATGTACCCATTAACCATCTCATATCTCTGCTTTGGACAATGGCTTACTACTTGCTCGATATCCGACTCACTGACATCAGACCATCTGTTCTCTGATCTTATTCCTTGCATCAGGTCTTGAATGTCACAATAACCCTCATGGTCTAGCTCAAGACCAAACTGTTCTGGTGTATGCCTCAGAATCTTACTTATAAATTTACTAAGGCTCTCTTCTTGTTTTGATGTTAGCATTGTATACTCCTTTAATAAAATATTTGTCTACCTATAATAACTTATCCAATGATACATAGCGCCTTGTAAGTAAAGCCCCAAACCTCCGATAAGGAAAGATGTAGCTCCAATTAAAAAACCTCTTAGACTGTATCTGTTATAAGCCTCCAATATTTTTGCAAGTCCCAGCCCACAATGAAAATAACTGAAAATACCTCTTATCAAATCCATGATAAAAATTTCCGATTCTTAAATCCCTCCTCTCTCTAATAGTTATCCGATGAAAATAAAGATTTAGACTGGATTTGTTGCTCCTAAGCTGATTCTGAATTGCTAAATCGTCAGACTTGGAATAATAAGTTTTAGACTGACCCAAATATAAAACCAGCGGCAGTCAAGGACCTGAAAATAAAGTCCTAGACTGCCGCTGGTTTATTGAACTAACGTTCTCTGTTAGCGTAACAAGTGGTGTAAAATTATTTCATGCGATAAGACTGGCTGTTTTGATAATTTTTATTTGATACAAGATGAGGTTCTTGTCATCCGCCGTACCGATCCAGCTAGTCGCGCTGCCACGCCTCGAAGGACTTGCCACTTATACTCTGCAGCGGCTTGCCACTAGGGAGCGAGAACATGCCACCCCCGTTGATATCTACAACCGTTTCGGTGCTACCGATCGGCTTGCCGTCAGTAAGAAACACCGAGGTCGATAAATTCTCCCTGAATCGTTAGGCTTCCAATCGCCTTAAATCGTTCCACCTTTATGGTTTTGCCGAAATAATTGGCTGGATCAACGTCTTCCATCAGTCCCCATTCGACCATATCTGGTGTACGGGACAGCACTTTCCGACGACTGTCGAGAATCCTCTCTATCGCTGGATATTCCTCGAATCTTCGTTCGATGAAATGTTGAATAACCGCCCCGTAAAGGGGCGGTTTTCTTATGCTTGCATGAATGCTTCTAACGGCTCCAGAGTCGAGAACGTCTTCTTTGCATCCTTCTTCCGTTGTTCATCATAGAGTTTGGTCAACTCTACGAATGATTCAGCTTTAATCTTCGTATAACTCGATTTGGTGTATCTGTTTATGTACGTCTTTTGCCCTTCCTCTTCAACCCACTCGTAAACGACGTCATATTTATCCCTCAGATTCTTCAAATGAAGTGCCCGGCGCAACACTGCATAGTGTTCTTCAATGGCTTCATCGCATTCTTCCATAATCTTCTCGTATGCGCAGCCAACTCGCATCAGAATCTCTGATGCCCGTTCATCGCCGTATCTCGCGAGAAATTCCTTCAACGAAACCAGCGCATATAGCGTTATTTGTTCCTTGTCATTCGGATTCTTGTATTCATAACAGCCTACAACCAAATTGCGGTCGGTCATTTCCTCCTTACTGAACTGCATCTTGAACAAATACTCGAGTGTCTTCTGCTTCATAACGGTTTCCAACATCTGTTCTTTATCAATCTTGATGCCCGTTGTCACCCACGGAAACGGTAGTTGGCCGTTACTTTCACGCGATAACTACCCCTAATATTTAAAATCGGTAGACCCGTAGCAATTGCGTACGACCTATTATACCCTTTGCCCACGAATATTTCCTGTTCTTCTCGCATGTGTCCTACCCCTCCTTTTAGTACCAAGTTCCATTCGGCGCGTAGTGCCACCAGTTGTCTGCGAAGTGAATCTTCGCTCGATTCCAGCGAATTGCGATCCAAATTATCCTCCGCATTTTCCAGTAATTTCTTGGTTAAGCTATAGTTCTCCGTTCGTATTATGAGCTGTGACCTACGCTTACGGGCTTTGCCACTTCACTTCCGCTCTTCCAATCCCGCTCTGTCCATTGTCAGGTAACACTTTTATTTCCATCTCTCCAGGTACTTCATGAATCTCCGTTACAATCGGTTCAGACGAACCGAGGAATAAGATCCTATAGTAAACTATTGCATATCCATAAAACCACCACTTTTTTGTGTTGGTCTCCTATTAGTTCGTCACCGCTGCTTTTCATTAACCCGCGAAGATACTTCTGGGATAAATTGTATCATATGAGAACCATAAGTCCATCTAATGGTTGCGTTATCCTGCCCGTCGGCTAACGCCGGCTGCCAGTCTACAACTTTATTTTTCACGGTCTAATGCTTTGTTTTTCAGTCTAACACTTTATTTTCACAGAACAATAGTCTCATTAGACTATTTTGTTCTTCCCATAATTTTAAGAATGTATCATACTTCATAACATTCACGCACCTTCCGTATACTTTACCCATATCGCTAAGTTAGTAGCCTGACTGAAGACTCTCCTGTTTAAACCCGCCTCTTAATTCTTAGGTGCATGCAAATTATCTTCTTTATCAGATAAATTACTATGAAAAAAGCTTGCTCCCATTTTATTGTTAAAGGAGCAAGCTTATAGATATTCATTAATCGTTGTAAATTATATTGATTTAGGATTTTTATAGCACCAGTTTGGATCATAAGGCAGAGATCTAAACTTCTGCATATCCTCCCAACTGTAAACCCAATCATAATCAGGAATCCAAAAATAGTCAGTAGGATTAAGTTTGAGATATTCATATATAAATCGAAAAATAAGCTCTTCAACACCATAAACATCTTCAATATATCCTACTTGGTACAAGGACAAGCTTGAATCTAATCCACTAACATCCTCATCATGCTCATAATTAATTTCGTGATTTTCAATTCCGTCAATATAGAATATAAACTGCTGGTTATTTTCAGTACCTAGTGGGTTATAAGAAATATTTAGAGTTGTTGAAAAAAACTGCTCGTTCTTATATTTTTTATCATTGTCAAAATATAATCCAGCATCTGCATGAAAGGCAGCTACGATTGCATCTCCTAGTAATTTCTCAGGTGTATATTTTTCTCGTTCTATTAAAATAAAAGCCGAACTCCCCATCACTTAACCACCTTTCTTAATTCCTCCAAGGAATTTACAACAGTTACTCCTAGTTTCTTGATATTATCTAATTTTTCTATATTGCTTTGAGATAGATTGCCCAAAGGCTTATCAATATAAAGTATAACTTTCTTCTGTTCTGGATTAAAATAAAGCTTATCAGTTGTAATTGTCATTTTCTCAAGTTGTCCTTCTTTAACTGCTTTAATTGAAGCCTTAACCTCAATTAATTCATTTTTTGTAACTACATCTAAATCACCTGCAAGTTGACCATCTTTCTTTAATATTTTTTGTCCAAAACCTGTGACTTCCCGTTCTTCTTTTAAAAAGCCAGCTACTTTTGCTTCAGTTGCCTTTCCTACATCTGAGCTATTCATAAAGTTCTCAATATCCCGGTTAATATTTTTGGGATGTTGATCAACCCATGTCAATTCATTGCCAGCAGGGTTTGTATATTTTGTCTTATTTCCTTCCTTAATTATGCTACCCATATTATTATTGTGGGTTCCCTCGATCACATGTGGAGCCTTTTCTGCCTTAGCTCCCGAAGAAGGGGTAGATTTTGATGAGCCTCCGCCTTCTCCTTTCGCCATCTGCCACAATTCGGCTGTTTTTTCTCCTACTCCACTTGCACTTTTAACCGCCGTTGTAGCTCCATGCGCCGTCAAAGCTGCCGATCCAATTAATCCGGGTACTCCGATTATACTCCCTACACCTGTAGATGAAACTGCAACTGATAATCCTTCTCCACCTATTCCAGCTACTACCTCACCAGCTCCCTGCAATGTTGTAGCTACATGACCGAGAATTTCACCTACTTTAGCTGCCATGGGATGATCATAATCCCGTTCTTTATCAGGTAACATCCCTAAGGTTAAATCTTCCTGAATAGCACTTTTTGCTCCC
Organism: Paenibacillus sp. TSM33; assembly: GCF_056099025.1. Lineage (NCBI taxonomy): Bacteria > Bacillati > Bacillota > Bacilli > Caryophanales > Paenibacillaceae > Paenibacillus > Paenibacillus sp. TSM33. Next base: position 815,920 of record NZ_JBLZXB010000010.1, on the reverse strand, counting down.
TGTGCAGTATCCCAGAGGATTTCTCCTTGAAGCTTGCTAGCTTCCATCTGGGCTTCAGCCTTGGTGATCTCAGCTCGTCCGATTTGTTCAAAAATTTTATGTAACCAACCTTCACCTGTGGAAGCCGTTTTAACAGAGGCTCCGAGCCACGGCACATCCAATACGACTTTTTCCCCGTCCACCTGTGTAAAGTTTTTTGAAATAAAAATAAGTTCTTGTGCTACTGTCGATAGTCGTTCAATCGTCACATTCATGGATTGTCGAGAAACCTGAAATTCTTGAAAAAATCTTTCTCGGGTAGCTCCTGACCAGCCTTGTTGAACAAAATCAATTCGTCCACTCAAAAAGTTCAGCATACGCTCCATTTCATGCTGTCCTTGTAAGAACTGATCAGCTATTTCCATTAGCTTGTCAGGTGGAACTAATATTCTCCCCATTCTACCACGCCCACTTTAATTTTGATGGAAATAATCTTATCAGAAGGGGTGATTTAGGGAAATCCATCTGCTATCCTGTTATTTCCTTTTAATCCATGTGACGTTTGAACTGAAATAAACAGATTCTATTATGTCTTAAGTATCATACTCCCTTGTTATAAGTTATTTGAATCAATGAGCAGCACTATTAGCTTTCAAATCTCGAACAACCATACCCTGCAACTCAGGAATCAGTGTCAGGCGTAGTTTTGAACTTAACAATTGGAATGGTGGGATCAGCTTACTCTTCCTCTTCGTTAACCGCTTTAATCAGATTTCCATAGACTTCCTTCGTGTGAGCAGATGCATGTTCTTTAAAATGTGTAAACAAACTCATACATCTAATTGCTTGTATTTTATTATTAGCTTCAGCAGACTTTTCCAAACAGCTAAACAAAAATGTGAAGCCTTCTGAAAACCTCCCCTTGCGCAAAAGATAGATCGCCAATTCCCTTGCGAAATGAGTGTATCGCTCCGTTGTGAATCGTTGAGTATACAATCCCTCAACTTTTTTCTGCTCCAGAAAGGAGATGATTTCTTCTTCGAATTGCTTTAAAATATTATCTACATCAAAATGGTATCGGTTAGCTGCCTCAATCATAATATCAAGTGCGGGAAGAATCTCATCTTTTCTTGAAGAAATATAAGCTACATAATCAGAAAGAACGCTCTTATCACCAGAAAGAAGCTTATTAACATACGTGTTTACTACTGCCCAGTCTTCGTACATTTTTCTCCATTTCAAAGCTTCTTCATCTGTATCAGTAACCCAACTTAAATCAGCGTATTTTTTAATATGTTGAAGTCCCTTTTCATAGTCTTTCCTCTCACCACATGCTTGTGAACGAAGTAAATGCGAGAATGCCCAATACGCAAACAAAGGAAAATTAGGTTTCTTCGAATTATCTTTGTGTACATGATGCCGCTGTTGTTGCAGTTTGTATTGAATTTTTGCCTTGTCTCCCATAGCTTTAGCGAATAGTTCTACTTTATCCCATTTTCGTACCGAACGATATGTATTCGCCAAGTCTTTTAATGCCTCTAACTGATCTACCTCATCTAACCGTTCAATGTAAGGCTCAAATTGAACGGCTGCATCATAGTTTTTCTCTTGATCGTCTCTAATACGAATCGTAAACAATCGATACTGGCAAACTGCCAAGCGTTCTGAATACTGATACTTTTCCCCTTCTGCTACATTTTCATAAAGGAACGCCGCTGCTTCAGTATAACCTTTTTTATAAGAATCCTCGGCCACTTCAAAAAGTGAAGGAAGATAAACAGGATTATCTAGCAACATACCTACAACTCTTCGCAAGCAATCAAGTCGTCCTAACTCCACGCATCGGTACAAAAAAGGGCTGATTCTTCGCCAGTTGAGCGGTTCTTCTTCAATACATTCATCAATATAACGTTCATAAAAATAATCTGGTGGTAAATTCATTCCCATAGTGATGCGATCTAGCTGGTGAACTGAAATTGATCGGTTGCCCGTCACAATGCCACTAACTGTTCCTACATTCAAATCAATCATGTGACCAAACTCGGTCATGGTTAAGCTTTTCCTTATCAGATAGGTTTGAACTTCTGCTCTAATCGTAGGTGTAATCTCCATAGATAAGCCACCCTTTCAACGTAGACTCGGCATATGATACATAATTAAACCATGTAAAGAGAAACAGTTAGTAAAAATTACTTTAGCCCATCATTGTCTTTTGGAACAAAGTCATATACCCTTCGTTGTTTACAACAGCACACATTACATTTTTGCACTTTTTACATATATTTCTCAAAAGAAGATTTCCTCATATTGCTTATATACAGCAAAACGCGCAATAAAAAGGCTAGACGGATCATTCCATCTAACCACTTAATAATAGTATATTTTTAGGTTATACTGTGTCCTATACTGGAGACCTTTTTATTCTCACATTCCTCCGTGTTGTCCAGTGGGCTCATAAATAGACCCCCTGTCTTGATACTGAAGAGGGAGAACTACTACTACTAGTATAAAACTAGTAACTAAAAAAGATAGAATTACTTCACGTTTCATTATTATCCACCTCATTAATTAAATTTCTGTATGCTATCTTCGTCTCAGATGCTGCACACTCCTGATAGGACTCATACATCTTTACACACTTAATTATATACGACTTATTTTTGATTAATGTAGATTTTTCCAAACAATTTAACAAAAAAGTAAATCCATCTGCAAAATTATTTTTGTTAAAGTAGTAAACCGCTAATTCATTTGCAAAATGAACATAACGTTCTATAACTAATTGTTGATTGTACGTACCTACACACTCAGGTTTATCCAGCAAAGCTAAAATTTCCGTTTGAAATTGATTTAGAATATGATCAACATTTAGATGATATCGATTAGCAGCTTCAAGTATGTTATCTAATCCGGAAAGCAACTCTTCTTTCCTTGAAGAAAAAAATGTTACATAATCAGCCAAAACAGCAATTTCACCAGCATGAAGTTTATTTACATAAGTATTAGCTTTAGACCATTCTTTATATCTCATTTTCCACTTCAAAGTAGTTTCATCAGTTTCTTTCACCCAACTTAAGTCACCATATTTGTACGTATGCTGAAGTGCCTTCTCATAATTTTTATGTGCCTCACAAACTTCTGCACGAAGTAAATGAGAAAAAGCCCAATACGCAAACAGAGGAAAACTTGGTTTCTTTGAATTTTCTTTTTTGGATGGATGCCGTTGTTGCTCCATGTTATATTGAATTTTTGCCTTGTCTCCCAAAGCTTTAGCGAATAATTCTACTTTGTCCCATTTTCGTAATGAACGGTATGTATTCGCCAGATCTTTTAAGGCATCTAACTGTTCTATCTCATCTAGTCGATCAACGTATATTTCAAATTGAACGGCTGCTTCATAGTTTTTCTCTTGATTATCTCCTTGCCTTGTATGGAACAAACGGTACTGACACATAGCCAGACGTTCTGAATATTGCTTTTTCTCACTTAGAGCCACATTCTCATATAGAATAGTTGCCGCTTCGTAAAGCCCTTCTCTAAAAAGTTCTTCGGCAAGCTCAAATAAAGATTCTGAATAGCCTAGTTTATCCATCAATAAATTAACCACATCATGAATGCAGTCCAATTTATTGAGTCTCGCACAATTATGTATGAAAGGACTCATCCGACGCCAATTCGGATTAGCCTCCGCTAAATACTCAGACACATAGCGTTCATAGTAGTAACCAACGGGGTAGCCCATCGCTTGTGTAATTCGATCTAACTGATCCACTGAAAGTGTGCGGTTCCCATTAATAATACTGCTCATGGTGCCCGGATTCATTTCTGCTTCTCTAGCTAAATCACTTAGGATTAAATCATGATCTTTCATATGTTTTGTTATCTCTGTGAGTATCGTGGTTGTTGTGTTGTACAAAGTAACCACCCCTTGTCAGGAACTTAGTAGGATATCAACTCATTAAAAAAGGACTATTGCAATCCAATGATTGTATAGCCTTTCCGCAATTCATTGTACCATCTTTTGGCACAATATCATATACCTTTCAGAACCTTACTTAAGATACCTTTGAAGGGTTTGCAAAGAAAATAAGCTCTACAAATCCTGAGACATACGAATCATATCTCTACACTGTATGCCATTCTCATAAATTTCTTCTACATAGTTATGTCTGACAAAGAAATCTAGATCTACACCTACAATTCTGAAACCACATTTTTGGTAGAGAGCTAACTGTCCAATGCTAGAGTTTCCTGTACCAATTTCTAACGTTTTATAGCCTTGTGCCCTAGCTGTTTCAATGGCATGTGTCACTAATAGTCTGCCTATTCCTTTACCATGCATTTCTTCTGAGACTGCTATATTCACTAACTCAACTGTTTCAGGTCTTGTAGGTAAAAGAACATAGACTCCCACAATTTGATGGTCAATTTCTGCTACATAACACTGACCTCTTTTCAAATATTCCTCAACAAGTTGGCGCGAAGGATCAGCTAGTAACAAGAGCTCTAAGGGATAATTTTCATTTGAATTTAGCAATCTAATATTCATCTATTCTCTCCTATATGTATGGTAATCCCCGGATTTTCCTCTTATTGATCTAGTCTAGAAATCCAGGGTGGTGGCGATGAGATGAAGCCTTAACTCAGGTTGATCTCAATTCATACGACCCATTATGAAGCGAAAGACGGGCAGAGCATGTACCTTCAAACAAGACACGGATGCTGAACACGGTCGGAAGCCTATCATCAGGAAACCAGGGACGTTGCTTGTCTGTAACAATAAAGGAACCTTCCACATCCCCTAGCGGTACAAATTTCTGTCCAGCCCCTCCCCATGAATTAAGTTGGAACGTTTCGGTAATTATTCTAGAACCCTCTGGGACATCATCGACCGGAAGACCAATCTCGCTTATACGAAGTATCGAGTGAGATCCGAAAACTTCAGCGACTGCATTATCGAGTGTATGGTGGGCAATGAATTCAACGAGATTTTGATCCGGATCATAGAAGTAAAACGCGGTTGCATTCCAGTTTTCGAAAAAAAACTCATCTTCTTGGTGCCTTGAAATCAACGAAATTCCTCGGTTGATAGCCCACTGTTTGGCTTCTATAAATTTATTTGTTGGAATCGTAAAGGCAATATGGTAAAACTCATTTTCCATATGGGAGGATTCCTGAAAAGCAAGCACCGATTCACCTACTTGGAACGACAACCGCGATGGACCCTCCTCTACAACCTGCAAATCCAGAAGAGAGCCGTAAAAAGCTTTCATCGCTTCGAAGCTGTGTGTACCTAAGAGCACTTCTTTTAATTTCAAAGCAATCGTCCTCCTCAAATGTAAAAGATAAGCCCATAACATTGTTTATTGGCTATCTTTTAATTCGCTCAAAAGTTTGGCATTCACATCCAATGCTTTAAACCGAAGTAATATCTCCTGTTCATCCAGAGCTTTACTTTTCGCCATTTCGAAATAAAGCTTGGGCTGATCCCGAAATGCCCGTGCACTCCCAATCGAGTATGCTTTCTTGAGATATTCATGAGCTAATAGGGGCTTGCACTGAAGAAGAAGCGTTTCCGCCATTAGAATGTAAGGCTCTGCATGTATAATTCGGTACCCTGAACCTTCCAAATTTAAAATTTCCTCATTTAAAAGCTCTACTGATCGCTCCATATGGCTGTTATAGTTGAGTATTTGAACATAGTGATGCAAGGTTACACCTGTAATGCCCCATGTATGCTTTGGCTCAGGGATTAGATCCCAAGCCTTCTGTGCCTTTTCCTCAGCCATACCGCTATCTATAGGGAGTGTAAGAGCTGCTTCCTCTCCAAGAGCCCAAATCGCTTCTTCCAATTGAGCCTCCAGATCGTGATACATTCGAATATCCATCAGATTCCTCCCCATAGATAATGTAATTTCAACACATAGAGATGTCTACTCCTTTATTACGATTAGCGAAAACGCTTAATTAAGGATAGCACTCCCCAGATGAGCAACGCCAAGATCCCGCTAATGATTACGAATGTCATTAAGATCGAAGTCCATACGAAATGCAATCAACATCACCCCATGTATCATTTTATGGTCATAATGTAGAGTACTCTTCTAATGTCTCTCAATATTTTAACGCACGTTGGCTTCCGCTGCATTTGAATTGAACAATTTTATTTTTATAATAATCGATAAAAATGCTAGCAGCGCAAACATCAGTCCGCTCCAGATGAGCTGGTGTATTCCCAAGTGAGAGATAAACCACCCGCCCGTGGCAGCCCCTATCGTAATACCTAGATTAGAAAATGAGACAAACAGGCTGTTACCAAACTCTGGAGCTCCTTTTGCTTCAGTGGTTAACCATGTTTGACTATTAATAAGCCCCCCAGAATGCACGGCCCCCCAAATGAGCACAACCACAATCATCGGTAGGAAAGAAGTACCCAGAGCATAGGTGAGTACGTAAATGACCATATATAGCAACGGGAACGTGATGACAGTCTTTGTCAGATTTTTATGTAGTAATCCCCCAAATAAAAAGTTCCCAAAAATCATAACGATTCCAAAGACCATCAGCATTATGCTGATCCATGACCCGTTCATACGGGTTATTTCTCCAAGATATTCAGCAAAATAGCTATACACTGAAAACATAGCTGCAAAGATAAAAATAACTGACACAATATTGAACCATAATTGAGGCTTGCGTAATACACTTAGCTGTTTGCCATAAGACATTTTTTCCTGAACAGGTAGAGAAGGAAGCCATATGAGGATTCCTACAAATGCAATCATGCTTACGACAGCTCCAAACAAGAAAGCAGCTTCTAACGCTATTTTCTCAGCAAGATAAGAAGTCAAGGGTACGCCAAAAGCAAATCCTACCGTGATTCCGGCGAAAACCTTGGTGACGGCTTTACTGCTCTTTTCAGGGGGAACAAGATTAGATGCGGTCACGAGGGCAACTGAAAAAAAGACAGGATGAAATATTGCAGGAAGAACACGAAAAATGAGCATGACCTCAAAATGAGTAGTATAGGCATAGACAAGATTTGAAATAACAAAACTGAATACTGCTATTAATAGAATAACTTTACGATTCATGCCAGAAACGAGTAAGGTCAAAAACGGCCCTGAGATAGCAACAACGAAAGAAAATATACTGACGAGCCAACCAGCCTGGGAAGCTGATATATTGAATTTTTGAGTGACTTGGGGAAGAACGCCTATAATCCCCATTTCCGTTGTAATAATGCCGAACACGCCTAAAGCTAGAATGATAATAAGTAACGGGTTAACCTTTTTCATATTTAAATATAAGCCTCCAATTAATCATATATATAGATTTGTAGATATGTTATGTGAAAAAAAACTCCTTTCTGTTTATAGTTCTTTTTGGATGTACTCGGCAAATTCCTGTATTGTTTTTTCATTTCGACGATAGTACGTCCACTTCCCTACTCGCTCAGACTCTAACAAACCGGATTTTTGCATCGTTAATAAATAACTTGAGATTACAGACTGTGCCAGTCCTGATTTGGCCTGAATATCGCCCACACATACCCCAATTTGAAAATTAAGTCCTTGCTTTAAATAAGCCTGTTCATCAAAATAATCTTCTGGTTTTTTTAACCACTGCATAATCAGACGACGAGTCTCGTTCGACAAAGCTTTATAAATCAATGACGGTTCCATACTTCACATTATATCTACTTTATTAGATTTGTAAATATTTAATTCAGATGATTACATAGAAAAAAATAATAAAGGCTGCTTCCTCACGGAGAATCCGCTTGGAAACAGCCTGTTCGTGTCATCTCAACTACACAGATTTACTCTTATTCGAGCGGTACATCAAGTACAGAAAATACGGTGCACCGATTAGTGCAATCAGCAATCCAGAAGGAATTTCGGTCGGCGCAAGCACAGTCCGTCCAATCGTATCCGCCAGCACCAGCATGACCGCTCCCAAGATGCTAGACAGAACAATGGAACGGCGTACATGGTGCCCGATCAACGTACGCACGATATGCGGAGCAATGAGCCCGATGAAGCCAATTGTACCCACACAGGCTACTGCTCCACCTGCCAGCAGCACACCTACTACCATCGCCCACAGCCGGGTGCGGCGCACCGGAAGCCCCAGTCCCATAGCGCTGCTATCGTCAAATACCAAAAGATCGAAACGGCGAGCCAGCCACCATGCTACTGGCAACAACACGAGTAGAAAGGCCAGAATGGTTGCCACCTGCCCCCAGTTTCGAGCGTACGTGCTACCAGTCAGCCAGATATAGCCTGTGCTACCCCAGAGCGAACCTTGGATGATCAACACCTGAATACCAGCTGATCCGATCGCAGATACAGCAATCCCAAGCAGGATGACCACTGACGGATTTAAGTGCTTGTTCCACGATAAAAAGAAGATCACCGCTGCCGACACTGTCGCTCCAGCAATCGCCGCGATGGACAGCATATAAATAGGCAGCCCAGGCCACACGATAATCACTGCAAGCGCACCGAAACCAGCCCCTGAAGAAACTCCAATGATCGAGGCATCCGCCAAAGGATTACGAACCGCTAGTTGGATCAAGACGCCGCTGACCGCAAGCGCGATACCAGCCCCGGCCGCCACCAGCGTACGTGGTATTCTAAATTGAAGCAAAGCCGAATTCGCACTCTCCCCGCCAAACAGGCCGGATAGCAAATCCCCCACTGGAATGCGCAATCCTCCAAACATCAGGCTGAATACCGTTAGCAGCACGGCACAGCACGCAAATATTGTAGCCAGTCTGCCAAACGGTAATTTCCGAGAGCGCACACCTATGTTCATGGAAGACTGTCCGCCGATACCGGATGGCAGCTTCATTTTCCGCAAAATCATCCAAATCAACCAAGGTGCCCCAATCAAGGCCATGACCGCTCCGGTTGGCAGATCCATGCTTGATTTGTGAATCATTTTCGCCAGCACGTCTGCACCGATCAACAGCAGTGCCCCCCAGAGGAAGGAACCGGGCAGCACCCAACGATGCATTTTCAACCCGCTTAGGCGCACCAAATGCGGAGCCACCAAACCTACAAATCCGATGGGACCAATGACGCTGACTGTAATGGTCGACAGCAGAACCGCCAGTACAATTCCCACCGCCCGGGTTAAGCTAACCTTTTGTCCAAGGGATGTGGATGTGGACTCATCCAGATCCAGCACATCAAACTGCCTAGACAGCATAACAGCAATAACCGAGAGTCCTACGACCCAAGGCCAAGCGTAAGTCGTCCCACTCCAATCATTTTGCACCAGTGAGCCCGAACCCCAGAGAAACAGCCCCTGTGTTTCAAATGAATAAAAGATATGCAGCGCTCCGGTAAACGAACCAAGAACCATGGATACGATCAAGCCGGCAAGCGCCAACCGAATCGGAGTTCCAGCTCTCCCCCCGCCCATAAAGTAAGCCAGCACCGCTGCCAGCAGACCGCCAGCAGCGGCAAATAGAAATGGCGCCTGGTGCAGCAATCCGGGAAACATCACCGCGCCCAGTACGACCACAAAGTAGGCACCAGCGTTTATCCCTAGGGTATCAGAAGCTGCCAGTGGATTTTTGGTGATGGCCTGAAGCAAAGCACCCGCGATGGCCAGCGCACCGCCAGCCAGAATTCCAATGACCGTACGCGGCATCCGAAGATCCCAAACCATGTTATGCTCAAGCGTATTCTGACGCTGGGTCAACGCCTCGATGACTGTATGGAGCGGGATCGAAGCCTCCCCATAACACAAGCTTACAAAAAAAAGCACGATGAGGACGACCAAGCCGCCCCCAAAGATGCTTCCTACACGCCAAGTCTTCGATAAACCCGTTGTGTCCGTTCGGGTCATTTCGTCAGAGCTCCGACTACTTGATCAACCAGTACTTTGGAAGAAATCGGTCCGCCAAAAGTCCATGTTGTACCGTCCAGCGGGTAGGTGCGTTTTTCTTTAACAAAGTTCAGTCCGTTCCATACCGTGTTGTTCTTCATGGCGGTGCCAAATATATCGTCCGTCTTTTGCGTAATGTAGATAAAATTACTATCCTGTACAGCTGGAAGAGCTTCGATGCCTACGGTAATAAATCCGTATTTCTCGGTCTGATCCGACTTCCAGTCGTTCACCAGGCCGATTTTCGCGAGCGTTCCCGCTACAACCGAATTATCCTTGAACATACGCAGACTGGCAGCGTTTTGAGCTGTAAAGGCCTGTGTCAGCGCATAGTGAAAGTTTGCTTTGCCCGCTTTTTCCAATGTTTCCTTTGCCTCTACATAGTGCTGGTCAAGTTCGCTTAAGACTTTATCAGCCTGTTCTGTTTTACCGGTAGCCACCGCGATTTGCTTGAAAATCTCGACCATACGGTCGTAATCATAGCCGTTCCCCTTGTAAGGATCGAACTCTATCGTCGGTGCAATTCCCTTAAGCTGCGCATAGATCGCTGCATTGTTATCAGCGTTAGTGATAATAAGATCCGGCTTGAGCGCCGCAATCGCTTCGAGATTGGGTTCGCCCCGTGTACCGATATCCGTTACGGTATCAGCCAGCTTCGCCTCTGGTGTCACCCACAGCTTGTAATTGGCATTGTCCGCATTCCCGACCGGCTGTACGCCAAGTGCAATCAGATCTTCGGTAAACGTCCATTCGAGCACGACGACACGTTCCGCTGGCTTGTCCAGCTTGACTTCGCCATGGTCGTCCTTAACCGTAACCGGACCAGCTGCTGTAGATGTCTGCTCAGCCCCTGCAGCCCCTTCCGTCTTCGAGCTATTCCCAGCCGAACCGCAGCCTGCCATTACAATCGCAAAAACTACAAATAACAATAGGCCATTCCACATCTTTTTCATTTCTCTCAATCACCCCTGTATGTATATGCATTGGAAAATGATAATCATTATCAGTAAAAGAGTATAGGGGTTAGTGATTTTTGTCAATAAGGATATGTCGAAGTTCAATTGAATCGCATACAGGTTCCGTATATGATAACTTTATCAATGTTTTAAGGGAGGCTACATTGAAGTGGCAGTATTAATTAACGAGCAAATTAAAGCTGACGAGGTGGTGCTCACTGGACTCTCAGGGGAGAAGCTCGGCGTTGTTTCCAAGTCAGAAGCCTTGGCTATGGCCCGATCCAAGGGAGTGGACCTGGTCTGCACCTCACTGATGAGTAGTCCGCCACCGTGCAGCTTGGTTGCAAAGGGCAAAGGAAAAGCGCTTGTGCAAAAAAAAGCCGCAGCAAGCAAAACAAATAACGGCCGAGCCGCAGGGAACAACGGTAAAGAAAAGGTCAAGGAGCTTCGCTTCACTGCTCATATTGAGGAGCATGATTATGACACGAAGCTGCGGCAGGCAGACAAACATCTGCGTTCCGGCAAACCGGTACAGTTGGTCGTTAAGGCCTCAGGCGCAAAAGAAGCACCTGTCGCTAAAGCGGTGCTGGAGCGTCTACTGGGCGATCTGAAGGAAGTCGGTGTAAAGGAAACTGGAATCCAAACAGGCGGCAAGGGCTCACAAGTGAAATTAAATCCTCGCTGAAAGCGAATCGGTAGATTGGACAAGTCTCTTAGTTCGTATATAAAAGAGGGCCTATTCGACCCTCTTTTATAAACTCTTGTTTGTTATTTTCCTTTTATCATTCGTACAATCAAACACTTCACCTTAGTCCTCTAAGCCTAGTTCGGCTATAAGAAAATCAGCCTGATCCATTTTCATCTGTTTCTTTTCTTGGCTGTAATCCCATCCGAGTGCTATAGCATATTTAATGATACGGACACAAGTATTGGGTTTATGAAGGTTGATGGACCAGTTCCCCTTCCATGAAAAGCTCACTTCAAAAAATGAAGTTTTGGAAGAGTATATTCTAAGACTGACAAAATCTCTACTGGGCATTTCATTAATCACACAATGAAAAAGAAAATTATTGACCGTGATGTTTTTAGTTCTCTTAACAAAGGGCTTCATAAGTCACCACACTACTGATAAAATAGATGTTTTCACTTGTCGCTATTTCCCCACAGCGCTCTATACCATGCTTGCTAAAAGCGGAGGGAGAATCACAAATGAACATGAATGGACCTGTCCACATTTCCCGAAATGAGAGGCTTCAGACGTGCCATGAAATAGCTGCTAGGTTACATGAAGTATACAAAGACAAAATTCTAGCTATAGGGGTCTATGGCTCTGTGGCCAAAGGTACGGACGGCCCTTTCTCAGATATTGAAATGTTTTGTGTACTAAGTGAATCCAACGCTCCCGTAGATTTTAGCCATGAATGGTCGGCGGGTCCTTGGAAAGCCGAGGTGAACGTCTGTCGTTCAGACATTCTTCTGAAAACCGCCTCTACTGTTGAGGGTACGTGGCCGTTGACACATGGACCCTTCTTTTCCCCACTTCGTCTGTATGACCCTAAAGACTTTTTTTCCACATTAAAGGAAGCTGCCGAATCCCCAACAAAGGAAGATTTCAGACATGCCATCAACGAAGTGCTTGTAGGTGAAATGTACGAGTTTATTGGAAAGCTCAGAAATATCAGTATAAATGGCCCTCATAGCTACTTGCCGTACTTGATCATGCAGTTTGCCCAATATGGGGCTATGTTAGTTGGGTTACACAATCAGAAGCTTTTCTCAACGGGCTCAATGGTTCTACCAGAAGCACTGGAATTGCCGAGTCGTCCAGAAGGTTTTGATCATCTGGTTAAGTTGGTTATGTCCGGAGATTTAACAGAACCAACAAAGATCATTTCAGTCTGTGAAAATTTCTGGAGTGGTCTTGTAAGTTGGGCAGTCGATCATGACTATCATATTCAATCACAACGAATCCCATTTTAATCGAATAAAATCTGCTTTTAATTGCTTACTATAATATACCATGTTTTCGATATGCCAAATCCCTCTTTCGTTAAGGGGGATTTTAATTTTTCTTCTCGGCGGAAAAAGATCCTCTATGAAGATATGCCACGCTATACTTTTTTGTAAAATATTTAAAATTTAAATTACTTGATTTCATTCCCCGCCTCACTTATTCTCGATATATGCATACTTTTGCTCTATTAATTCTTCTCATATACAGTCCTCATTCATGTACACACATGCTAAAATATATATTTACTGTGTATTAAGGAAAAATTTTACTCATAGAGCTTTATATAGAACTTATTTTTGCTAGCGTTCAACAACAGGGCCTTAGGCACTATGACAGATTACATTTTAATGATATATTGATAGATACTACAAAAGACTAATTACCCAGGGCTTGGGCTGGAGGATGTATGAAAAAGGAATCAAATCAAGACGAAACCAGTTATTTATTTAATGTTGATGTATTAGTTAAAGGTCGTTCGAACGTAGAGGCCCTTCAGTTCCTGCTTAATCTCTTGAGCCAAAACGAACAAATTGCGGATAGTCGGATTCAATCTGGTATCGAACTTGGCAATTTAATTGAAGCTGCATTGTATCTAAAAAAACAGTCGGCTGTTAATACCCCGTCTGATGCAGCCGCTACGCTTGCGGAAAAATTCTCCAAAAAGAAATCAGCCGCAATTACGAACAAGACACCCGTTATTCAAGAGATCAAACAATCCCACGTACAGCCAAAGCCTGCAACACAACAAGACCTTAGTACGTACGAATGGATCAAACGCTATATACATGATAATACGCTTGTACGGTTAGTCGTAAACCGCTATGGCGGACAGCGCAGCATTCCATGCCGCATACTCAACCTGGATCATGATAATAACCTGCTGAGTGTGTATCATGTCGATGAGAAGCAAGTGTACTCCTTTAAAATGAATGAAATTGATGAAATTACATCGTAAATGTAATATCTCACCAAAACAACTAGGCATGAAAAAAGAGAATCGGTGGAAAAACTTTGCGTTTTCCTGCCGATACTCTTTTTTAGTATGGATCGATAAGCTTTCTAAGCCTCTTTCTTTACACCGGTAACAGCCCATGCCAACAATATCCATCCAGCAATAAAACACACGCCTCCTAAGGGGGTGATTGCGCCCAGTACACGGATTCCAGTTAAACTTAGCACATACAGACTGCCAGAAAACAAAATGATACCCGTGAACAACAGCCGTGCGGCCCATCTTAAGCGGGGCGAAGGGCCCCATTGTCCGGCAGCCAACGCAATGATCAGCAAACCCACAGCGTGAATCATATGATATTTCACACCGGTTTCATATATGGCCAATGCATCCGCGTCGATCTGTGCTTTTACAATATGCGCCCCGAACGCTCCGATGGCTACCGCCAACATCATCATTATAGATCCTACCATTATCCATCTTCGCTGCATGTTTCTATACTCCTTTTCACTGATCCTTTTACCCGAATGCTCTTCTTATTTTATCGAAACAGCATGAAGTTTACCAGCCAGTGTGTGGGAACAAACCGCATACCAAATTTGATGATTAAACCCTGTCTATTGGAGGGTAATGTGTAAAGTGGCTTGCTTTTTTGTTTATTTTGTGGAAAATTAGTACCTGTTCGGACTATGTTCAAGGAGTTGAAAAAATGAGTTACCAAGATCCTAATTTGCACAAGCCTGCTGCGTCTGAGGAGCACCCTGTTTTTTCAGAAGCTCCTGTGTTCCAGCCTCCGGTTAAGCTCAAGCATTCCGGTCCCGGAATTGCCTCTTTTATTATGTCGCTCGTCAGTCTGATCGGATATATTATTCTGGCTATTATGGTCATTAATCTAATGGCTCATTTCAGCCAATACCAAACAATGAACCCGGAAGTCGCTTTGCAGCAAACCGGAACGATGCTGATTCCCTTCATCTTTTTAGGCAGCCTGCTGCTCAATTGTAGCGGACTTGTGGTCGGAATCATCGGCATTGCGTTAAAAAACCGTAAGAAAACCTTTGCTATTACTGGATTAATCATTAATGCCCTCATTATTGTAGGCTTTATTGCCCTACTTGCCATCGGTCTTTCGATTCCGAATAGCACAGCGGATATTTATCCTTCCTCCGTGCAATCTTTATGATTTTTCTGCATCTCACAGAGAGGATTTAATGTATGAACAAAATTAAAATTTTTGCAGACAGTACCAGTGATGTTCCTGCCCACTGGCGTCAACAGTACGAGATTAGCATTGTGCCATTGTATACAGTATTTGGTGATGAAGCATTACAAGATGGGGTGAACATCCACCCGGAACAATTATTTCAGCGTGTCAGCCGCGAGGGACGCTTACCTCGTACCGCCGCACCTTCTCCGGCAGATTTTATTCAAGCCTTTACGCCCTACATAGAACAAGGAGATGACATTTTATATATCAGTCTTTCCTCCGAGCTATCATCGACGTACCAGAATGCGCTGCTCGCTGCCTCCGAATTTCCAGAAGGTCGCATTACGGTTTTTGATTCTCTGAATCTCTCGTGCGGCTTTGGCCTGCTTGTAATGAAAGCTGCTCGCGCGGCAGCAAACGGTAGTACGATAGAGCAGATTGTAGACATGTTGACGGCAACCAGACCGCTAATCGACACGGAATTTGTGATTGATACACTCGAATATCTATATAAAGGCGGAAGATGCTCAGGCATGCAAAACCTGATCGGCAGTCTGCTCAAAATTCGTCCGGTAATCAAAGTGATTGATGGAAAAATGACGCCTGCCTACAAGGTCCGCGGCAAACGTGAAAAAGCACTAGAACAAATGCTGCAAAATGCCCTGAACCAGCGGGATTTGATGGATAACGATATGATCATTGTCGTGCACGCTTTGGCTGAGGAAGATGCGCTGATGCTGCAAGCACGTCTGGAAGAGGAAACGAACGCACAAGAGGTACTACTAACAACAGCAGGCTGTGTTATATCCAGTCACTGTGGTCCACAAACGATCGGTATTATGTATGCCAAAAAAGCATAGTTTATCCAATATCAAACCTGTTACCTATTGGTAGCGGGTTTTTTGGTATTTTTCCAGCAATTTAGCAATGAATAACTTTCCTCTTTTTGATAGTATTATTCGTCGAGTAACAATATATACACTTACAATCTATCATAAAAAAGAAGGTTATTGGGGATGAGTTCCAAACGATCGCGTTGGCTAACCAGGTTTACTCTATCAGCAACTACAGCCATTACAATATTCACAGCATTCACTTCATACTTAGCTGCCCCGGCAGCAGCATCCGGCGTAGCTTTTCGAGATATTTCACACAGCTACGCCTATCAGTCTATTATTTCCCTGCACGCTAAAGGAATTTTGAACGGTACCCAATCTGGTTACTTTTCTCCGAAAAAGGCCGTTACCAGAGCTGAGTGGGTTACCGCATTGGACCGTGCCCTCGCTCTGAAGCCTGTACAAGCAGCTGTTTCCTCCTACCGTGATGTTCCCAAACAAGCGTGGTACTACGGCTGGATTGAAGCGGCTTCGCAGCTCGATATCGTCCAGGGAGGAACGTCCGGCACATTCCAACCCAACAGTCCTATAACCCGGCAAGAAGCAGCCTTAATGATTGCACGTCTCATCCGCTCTTCGGGTGGATCAGTTGGCACCACATCCTCTTTCACCGATCGTGACGAAATTGCAGATTGGGCTCTTGAAGGGGTAACCACCGTGAATCGTTACGGCTTTATGAAAGGTGAAAACAACTATTTCCACCCGGCATCTTCTCTCACTCGTGAAGAAACAGCGGCATTATTAGAGCGTCTGCTGGCGTATTCAACACAGCATGCTCGCCAAGCTGCTTCCACCGCTTCTTCCATTCGATTAGGCTGGCAATATGACCAAACCGTTCAGCAATTTGAAAATACGGTGCTTCAATCCAACATCAACACCCTGTCACCACGCTGGTTTTTCTTGAACGAAACGGGCAGTATCAGCGATTACACTAACTCTTCGCTGCTTATCTGGTCCAAACAGCATCAAAAAAAAATCTGGGCTATGGTGGGCAACCGTTCCAATCTGGCGTTGACGCACCAAATTCTGTCCAGTGAGGTTCTACGAGCTAAAACCATAACTCAGCTCGCCAATGCTGTATCTGTACATGGTTTAGACGGGCTTGTCATTGATTTTGAAAATGTAGATGGTCAGGACCGTGCCTATCTTACATTGTTCGTCCAACAATTAAAAGTGAAGTTGAAAAGTCAAAATGCAGTACTGGCGCTCTGTGTATCTCCTGATTACGGAACGGACTGGACTGCCGCTTTTGATTATCAAAGACTTGGCGCTGCTGCAGACTATCTAATCCTGATGGGATATGACGAGCATTGGGGGGGAAGCTCGATCCCCGGCTCCGTGTCCTCACTACCATGGCTGCGTGAAAGCGTACGACGCTTTGTACAAACCACCGATCCGAAAAAAGCAATTTTGGCGTTGCCGTTGTTTACACGGAATTGGACTCTCAACGCTAGCGGGCAGTCAATCGCTTCCTCTGATATTTCACTAAATCAGCAAAATCTGCTGGTATCCCGTATCTCCTCCAAACCGATCTGGAACGAGGATATTCAGCAGTATACCGTGTCTTACAAAGATACTCAGCTTCATAAGCTATGGCTGGAAGAAGGGCGATCCTTCACTCGTAAGTACCGCTTGGGTCAGGATGAAGGATTTGCTGGCTTCGCATACTGGTATCCAGGCGGCGCAAGCTCTGACCTGTGGGCCAGTGTGAAAAATGCGGACCGCTTCATACAGCTTGGCTTGTAAAAATTCAAAAGCCTTCAACCTCACGTAAAAAGTGAAGTTGAAGGCTTTTTCAATACATACGTATTACCAGCCTACGACCGATATGCAACTTGCCCGTTCACAACGGTCATTCGTACCTTAACATCAAGCAAAGCCTGGTGACTTTCCGATACATCGCGGTCAATAACGGTAAAGTCAGCGGCTTTGCCTTCAGCGATTGTCCCTCTTTCATCAGCTTCCCCAGCCGCTACGGCGCTTCCCATAGTAAACAGATGAATGGCTTCGTGAACATCCAGCTTCTCAGCGGGAAGATAGCCCTCATGCATTTCTTCCGGCTTGGCGCGAGTCACTGCCGCATGTATACCCAGAAATGGATTTAGGGGCTCGATCGGCGCATCACTGCCTCCAGCACACGGAATGCCTGCTTGCAGCAGCTTTTTCCAGGCATACAAATATTCGGTCCGTTCTTTACCAACCCGTTCCAGCACCCAGGGAAAATCACTTGCGACAAAACGTGGTTGGATGTCTGCAATCAGCGGCAGCTTCGCCATTCTTTTGACCAAATCAGCCCTTAGCACCTGCCCATGAATCAGACGATCCGGCACCCCGCTTTCCTTCGTTAGTCCATGGGCCTCCATTGCTGTCAAAATCATATGCGCCGCCCCATCTCCGATGGCATGTACAGCCACTGGAAAGCCTGCGGCTCTGGCTGCTGCCACCATCTGATTCAGCTCTGGCTGTGATTGAATCGCCATTCCACACGTATGTGGAGCATCACTATAAGGTTCGGATAATAAAGCCGTTCTCCCACCAATAGCGCCATCAGCAAACATTTTAATCGCACCGATTTTGAACCACTCATTTCCGGTACCTGCACGCAGCTCCTGTACTTTCACTTCTTCCATAAATGGATGATAGATGAGCTGGTGTGTGCGAAAAGCAAGACCTTCTTCTCTCAGCTCCTTGTAAATTCGCTGCATCGTCTCTATGCTGCCCAAAAAACGCAAATCCTCCGTGTGCGCAGCAGTCAGACCCAGCCGTAGCGCATCCAGACAAGCCCGCCGCATCGTATCCTTCTTCGCTGAATAATCCGGCTCTGGCTGCACGCTTGTAAAGGCAAAGGATGCTTCCTCATAAATCAATCCATTTAACCGCCCCTCTGCGTCTCGTCCATAGGCTCCTGAAGCCGGATTAGGGGTGTTCTCGTGAATACCTGCACGCCGAAATGCCTCTGAATTGGCCAAAAACGTATGAAAGCACGTACGAGTCAGATATACCGGGTGCTGATCTGTAATGGCATCCAGCTCAGCTATATTTGGAATTTCAACAGGAATAAATGCGTTTTCGTTCCAATTAAGTCCTAAAATCCATTCTCCCGGCGGTGTTACAGCGACCCGCTTGCGCAGCATAGCCAGCATCTCGTCCTTAGAAGTAGCTGATGTAAAATCCAGCATAGCCAGCTTCATACCATGCATAGACAAATGCATATGGGCATCAGTTAAGCCCGGCAGTACATTGGCACCCTCCCAATCCACCGTCTCGTACTCCTTACCGGACAACTGTAATTCAAGCTCCCGGGCATATCCAATAGCCTGTATGCGGCCATGCTGTACAACGATGGAGTCTCCTTTGGAAGCCCAGTCCCCATATAACCTGCCGTGTTTGAACAAAACGAATGTCAACGCCACTCATCTCCTTTTTTCCACCTATACGCTTGATCTGCAGCATATTACGCCAAAGTTGCTACTTCCAAGCGTAGTTTATTTATATCTATCTGCTGTACCTCTTGTGCAAAATGATCATGAGCTGCACAGACAGCCATTTTATAATCTGGGTCCAGTTCATACTGCTTAAAATGACAATACTCTGTAGTAAAACCTTCTGTCGTGAAGCCTATAGACGGTCGTGCTTCCAACTCGAATGAAAATGACTTTAATGGCAGCGTTAGCCCCTGCCCTTCAGCCTTCACAAAACTTTCCTTAAGCGTCCAAAGATCGTAGAAATAGGCTAAACGACTCTCTGCATCCTGCTGCATTAATGCATCGTACTCTGTGTCTGAAAAGCATACCCTGCCTACCTCAAAATCAATAGGACGGAGCTGTTCAATGTCAATACCAAGCGGGTGATCATCAATGGCGCATACTACCCATTTTCCCGAATGAGAAACATTAAAATGGAATGCCGGCGCATTCAACAAGGAGGGCTTGCCAAAAGCATTGTATGTAAACCGTAGGCTGGCATTTGGTATTCTTAATTGCCGACAAACCAACCACCTTAGTAGCACATCGGCGTATAATCCCCTCAAAGCGTCTTCTCGATGTAAAAAACGATCCAACTTGTGCTGTTTTTCCAGTGAAACCTGATTTACCAGTAATTCATAATGTCGCTCAGCCTCCGGCTTACTTGTATCAATTGCGTATATTTCCATGGTCGCCTCCTGTATACCTAATGGATATTAGCCAGTTTGTAACACTCACCAGTTGATTAAAGTCTGTTAAATTGGGATGACGCTTGCCATATACATGGTCAATATACTACTCTAGCACTTTCAATTCAATATGGATACAATTGGGATAAGCAGCTCTATCAAAACTACTTCATAGCTATTAATGAAAGCGCTTTAAAATAACCATGCAGAGGAGGACGAAACAATGAGATATGATTTTGCCCGCTTGCTGTGTATTATGCTCACTATTTTGCTTTCGTTAAGCATTTTTCAGATGTTTTCACCTAAGATCGCTTCAGCTGCTTCAGCGAATGTAGTAAATGGCGTTCAGTTTAAAGATACAGATGGAAACGTGGTCCATGCCCATGGGGGCGGGATGATTAAAGTGGACGGTTATTATTATTGGTTTGGTGAAAATCGTAATCCGAATGGAACGTTCAAGGCGGTCTCCGCCTATCGTTCCTCTGATTTAAAAAATTGGGAGTTTCGTAAAAACGTGCTGACCAGCAGTTCGGCGGCAGAGCTGAATGTGTCGAATATTGAACGTCCGAAAGTGATTTATAACGAAAAAACACGCAAATACGTATTATGGATGCACAAGGAAAACGGGATTAATTACAACGAAGCCCGAGTAGCAGTTGCTTCATCCGATACTGTAGACGGTGATTATACGTATCAGGGCAGCTTCCGTCCGCTGGATTATGATTCGCGCGATATGACCGTATACAACGATAACGGTACTGCATATCTGATTTCGGCTACCCGGGTAAACGCGGATCTGAACATTTATCGTCTGACACCGGATTTCCTTCAAGTTGAATCGCTGGTGACTACACTTTGGCCAGGACAATATCGTGAAGCTCCGGCGATGTTCAAAAAAGGAGACGTCTACTTCCTGATTACATCCGGGGCAACCGGCTGGAATCCGAATCAGGCCAAGTATGCTACCGCGTCCAGCATTGAAGGAACCTGGAGCAATACGATGAACTTCGGGGATAGTACGACCTATGGCTCACAGTCGGCCTACGTCATTCCTGTTGAAGGTACGCAGACGACCTCGTATCTGTACTTAGGCGACCGTTGGGCTGGGGCGTGGAGCGGTCCTGTGCAGGATTCGCAATATGTGTGGCTGCCACTGCGTTTTCCAACTGCAACCTCATTAGCCATGGATTGGTTCGACAGTATTAACATTGATACCGCCAGTGGTGTGGTGGAGGGCGTAACTACGCCGATGGTCATCGACCCGGATAGTTATTATCAGCTGGTAAGCCGCAAGAGCAACAAGTCGCTAGGCATCATTGGCAATGCGACGACAGACGGAGCAGATTTAGAGCAGCGTGCGAATTCCGGAGCGCCAAGCCAGCAATGGCAGCTTAAGGATGCAGGCGGCGGATATTATAAAATTGTGAATCGGAACAGCGGGAAGCTGATTGGTGTTGAAAGCGGTGCTACATCGGACGGCGCAGTTATTGAACAGTGGAATGATGGAGGCTGGTCCAGCCAGCATTGGCAGCTCGTATCCGTAACCGGAGGCTATTACAAGCTGAAAAATCGGGCAACGGGCAAGCTAATCGACATTTCCGAAGGTGCCACTGCCGATGGAGCCAAAGCCATTCAATGGGGCGATAATGGCGGGACGAACCAGCATTTCCGTGTAGTCAAAGTGGAATAGCTCAGATCCTTATCAAAAGGAGCCGTCATCCGAACAGTCGTAGTGATCGCTAACGGAAAACGGCTCCTTTTTATGCTAAAACGGTAAAATGGGTGATGTCTAGTACACTACACTTCCCACGGAAAATCTGTCGTCAGAAAACTAGCCAGCTGCTTGCTTTCTTCCCTCCGCTGACGCCGTATGGCTGCGCGCGATGGAGCCGTCTGGTGTAATTGTATTTGCTCCTCTGTTTCCGGAATCACCTGTGGGACGGTCACTTTACGATTGTTCTCGTCCAATGCCACAAAGGTCAGGAAGGCGGTAGCTGCAATTTTGCGATCGCCAGTCATCAATCCCTCGCGAATCACCTTTACGAACACCTCCATCGAGCTGCGGCCTGTCCAAGTTACGAACGCTTCCAGCGTGACAGAATCGCTCGGGTGGATAGGCAGCAAAAAATCTACCGAATCCGTCGAGGCTGTAACTGTGTTCGTACGGCACAGCTTGGCGGCAGCAATAGATGCGATATCGTCGATATACGACATCAATCGGCCTCCAAAAAGCGTGTTATGATTGTTGATATCGTTGGGAAATACTCGGGACGTCTTAAAGCAGTAGGTTTCTCGGATGTACTTGCTTTCCATGGGTTCTTTCCTCTCTTTTCCTCGTTGCTCTCTTTTTATATCTCAGGATTTTGCAGAATCCTGTGTGGAAGTCTGTTGTAGACTACATTAATCATCCCACTAATCCGCATAATAAATCAATACATAAAAATCGGCATCCTCATCCGAATCATTACGATAGGTATGGATATCAGATCCTTGAAATTGTACCGCATCCCCTGCACTCAGTTGGAGCTGTTGCCCCTGCATTTCAAAGTACATTTCTCCACGAATCATGAGAATTGTTTCCTCTCCGAGATGCTTTTCTGCCTGATGTGTAAAGCCTGGCTTCAGACTTACGGTGAACACTTCGAACTTCTTTTCCGAGTGATACGGGAATACAGGATAAACAAAATAGTTACCCTCCTCATCAATAACCGGATGCAAATCTGCTCTCCGAATCTTCGTGATTTGCGGCGGGTCTTCTTTAAGAAAGGTGGAGAAGGATACGTGCAAGCCGTTCGCAATCTTCCAAAGCGTGGTTACTGTAGGATTGGATTTTCCCTTCTCAATTTGAGCCAGCATCCCTTTGCTAACCCCTGTCAGTTCAGCCACCTTATCCAAACTAAGTCCTCTAGTTTTCCTAATTTGAGCCAAATTAGAACCAATAATATATTGCATTGAATCCACCGAATTATACCTCCTCGTATCCAAAAGTCTATATATGAAGAATACACAAATGTGTCCGCTGTAGCTATAATTTACTGTTGACATTAACTATAAATGTCCTTAAACTTCACTTACTAAAACGTTTTTCAAAACTACTGTAATATCCTGAAGGAGGCTGCTATGCTGTGACTTTTCCATCCTTGAACACCCAACAGGCGAGAAAATCAACGTTGACTATCTAGGAGGGACTAAATTTGAATCCGCAAACCCGCAAGTCCCGCCACATGTACATGATGCAGCTGGCGACAATTTTTATTGGCTTTATTGTATTTGGTATCTCGGAAAATATAAAAGGTCCTGCCATTCCACGCATTCAATTCGACTTCAATCTGGATGAACAGCAGCTCGGAACATTGTTGTCTCTAAACGCACTTGGTTATTTGATTGCCTGCTCGTTCACCGCCGTCCTTGTCCGTAAGTGGGGAATCAAGGCGGTCAGCATCATTTCTTTTGCTTCCATGATCATCTCGGGAGTGTTCATCTACCTGTCGCACACGTATCCGTTCTTCGCTTCGTCCTACTTCTTGATGTATATCGGGAACGGCATGCTGGAGATTGCACTCGCAATTTTGGGGGCGAGGATTTTTGTGAAAAATACCGGCACGATGATGAATTTGTCTCACTTTTTCTATGGGCTTAGCTCAACAGTCGCCCCTTTGCTGGCGACGGGAGTCATGTCACTGACGGTATTTGGACATACGCTAGACTGGCGGGGAATGTATCTGGCTATGCTGTCGCTCTGCCTGCTGCCGATTGTGGCCGCGCTGCTCAGCACCTTCCCGGGAGACGATCTGCAGCATGAGGAACGGACCTCACTCAAGACCCTAACCCGCGATCCGGCACTCTGGATGATGGTAATGATCCTGTCGTTTGGAGTAGTCTCTGAGCTCGCAGTTGGGGGCTGGCTAGTCAACTTTTTAGAGAAAGCGTATTCATGGAGCACGGTGAAGGCGTCCAGCATGCTCTCAGCGTTTTTTCTTACCTTCTCGTTGGGGCGCCTGTTGCTTGGTCCGCTCACAGACCGGATGGGGTTTGTACTTTCGACGATTCTATTCTCCGCCTTCTCAGCGATATGCACGTTTGCAGCAATCGCGGGTGGGGAGAGACTGGCGTTTCTCTTTGCCGCATCGGGTGCCGGCATTGCAATGATCTATCCGACCGTGATGGCGTTCATAGCACGGAGATATCCGAAAGACAGTGATACAGCTATTACGTTCGTCGTCACACTGATGGGCATAGGTAGTGTCATTGGCAACTATGTGATCGGCTGGGTAATCGAAGGGGTCAAGATAGTCTACGGCGCAACCACTGAGCTTGGCATACTGCGCGGGCTTCAGGCGGGATATGGAGTTATTGGTCTATGTGCAGCCATCTGCGCGGTCTCGGGAATGATTCTCTACGGATATCTGAAAAAACGGCAAGAGCTTATATAAGCCACCACCTTAGGGTTGTCCCATAAGTCATGAACTGACTGGGGCGCCCTTTTTTTACGAACTACTTGTTCGCTATAGGGATTATTCAATATAACATACAATTGTATAATATATTGATACTTCGCAATTTCCGTTATATACTATTATAAAATTTATACACTGGGGGTAAGGTTAACATGTCCATAGCTTCGGAATTGAGCGGAACGAAGCCCGATTCACTGAGCGTTTTACAAGGGGTTAAAGATTGTATTCCTACACTGCTTGGTTATGTATGTATTGGATTCGCAGCTGGCATTGTGGGCGCTTCATCAGGGGTTAGCACCATGGAAATTGGTCTGATGTCAGCGCTTGTATACGCAGGCGCCTCCCAGTTTATTATGTGCTCGATGCTGGCGGCAGCCAGTCCTCCGTCTGTCATTATTTTAACGACATTTATTGTGAATGCTCGCCATCTGCTTTTAAGTGCGTCATTGGCTCCTTACTTTTCTAAATACTCACTGTGGAAAAACATAGGCATCGGTATCCTTTTGACGGATGAATCCTTTGGGGTAGCGTCGGATAAATTGGCTAAAGGCGGGCAGGTCAGTGACCGCTGGATGAACGGACTTAATATTACAGCTTATCTCGCTTGGATTGCCTCCTGTGTGGCTGGTGGAGTGCTAGGGAATTGGATTTCCCAGCCGGAAGCTTTTGGTCTAGACTTTGCCTTACCTGCAATGTTTCTGGCCCTACTCATTTCCCAGCTCCAAAGTGTCCAGACCTCCAAACTCAAGCATCGCCTGCTGCTTGTGCTATGTATGGCCGTTCTAATGTACCTTTTGTCCTGGTGGGTGCCATCACATATCGCAGTCATTGTAGCGACCATGATCACCGCAACGATTGGAGTGTTAACCGACAAATGAATATTAGTCCCATTGTCCTGTATATCATTATCGGCGGCATGATTGTCACGGCAATTCCGAGAATCATCCCCTTCGTCGTGCTGCAAAAACTGACGTTGCCCAAACCTGTGTTACAGTGGCTGTCCTACATCCCCATTTGCATCTTCACGGCACTGGTCATGGAAAATCTGCTCGTACGAACCGAAACCACGGTCACTCTTAATGGACAAGTACTTATAGCGGTCCTTCCTACGCTGTTGACCGCTTTGTGGAGCAAAAATTTGCTGGCTACTGTGGTTGTCGGTATTGTGAGTATGGCTGTAGTTCGACTTTTGTGGTTGTAATACTAGCTACAGCCAATCTCTATTCACAAACATCTTTCTTCCAGCAAATAGATAGGCTAAAAACGTAAAAAGTACAATCAAACCAAGACTATAAGGCTCAACTCTAGGAGCATAGCTCGCTGTTTGCGGCAACATGATATAATAAGGAATCGTAAAAGGAAACCATGCGCCTATGGAAGAGTGAAAGCCTGTCATAACAATATTAGGCACCACACAGCAAATAGCCATTCCTAGTGAAGCTCCAAAATTGCGAATTTTCACCGAGAGCATAAGCTGGAGGGCTGCCAATGGTAGAATCCCGAACCACCCTCTCCATCCGGTAGAAAGGACGAGCAACCAAGGGATTCTTCCTGGAGCACCTGCTATATACCCACCTACAAAATATCCTACTATGAATGTAAGCTGATCAAGAAACAGGATGAGAATGAGCAATATATATTTTGCATAATAGATTCGCTGACGGGGATATGGACTGCTCAATAAAATCTTCCATCCCCCGTCTCGATGTTCGTATGCGCACAAAAGAGAAGCGATAATTCCACAATAAAGCGGATAAAAAAACATCGAGTGAAATTGCGCCGCATAGGTGTATAGCATTAACCAGCTAGGCTCATAAAACTGCTTCAAATCGTTCAGTTCCAGGACTCCCATTAAAGAATTGATAACCGCATCTAATATAATGAGAATCCATACCATGACCCATTGAAGCTTCATCGCTTCCACGCGTAAAATGGATCCCATACTTCTCCTCCTCCTATTTGAATTCATGCTTTCTAAACTGTAGAGTACCGAGTCCTGTGAAGATGACCCCTGCACATAAAGCAATGATCACCCACATTACGTATCCCTTAATTAGAGGACTTGATAGAGCCGGATACGACCAAGGTAATAATTTAATCCAAAGAATACTGGTTCGTGCCAAAAACAAGCTGGCAATAGAACCAAATATGCCAAATGCTAACGGGAATGCCTGATTAGTAAAAAGCGTAGACAACCAAAGTTGAATTGCAAGTACAGGCAGAGTAGCCAAGCTGGCGTTAATCGGCTGCAGCAGCATAACTCGCCAAGGAATGGACTCGTTTGTATACAGCACCCAGATGAGACTCATCCCTGCTATCGTAATCAAGGCAGTACCAAACTGCAGAATCACAATCCAAAACATTTTGGATAAGTAGATGTAGCTTCTGGGAACCGGCATGGCCATAAGCTGCTTCCATGTTTGGGTATCATGCTCTGTACCCGCCATAATACTTGCTAGAAGTGTACCGCTAAGCAGCATCACAAACGAGATGAACATAAACATAACCGCAAAACCAGCATAGACCCCTCCTGGCCCCTGACGAAAGTAGAGATACCATTCCATGACAGTCATCCCTGTAAGGACACAGCCCTGTATTAGAGGAAGCCACCAGCATATTTTTTTCAGCTTATATCCTTCCGCCTTGATAACTTGGAGTATCATAAACTTCGCTCCTTACCCGTCAGCTCCAGGAATATTTCCTCCAATGTTTTTTTCTTCTCCCTTACCCGATAGACGGGGTGATTGTGCTCTACCAACACTTTGATCATCTCCGATGATTGTTGCCGATCCACAATAGGAGTTATGACCTCTTTTTGCTCCATGGATTCAGCTCCGGCAATCCATCCATGCTGCATCAGGGCTCCAGCAGCCTGAACAGGATTTTGGGTTTCAATGAATAATTGAGGCTTGCTTTTGTCTGTAAGTTCTTTCATCGTTCCCTGGAAAATCATTTCTCCTTGATTAATAATCCCTACATAGGTTGCGATCTGTTCGATTTCACTTAGTAGATGGCTCGAAACCAATACCGTCATTCCGTAAGCATCAGGCAGGCTCATAATTAACTCCCGAATTTCCTGGATACCAGACGGGTCCAAACCATTCGTCGGTTCATCAAGAATCAACAATTTGGGATCAGCAATCAACGCCATGGCAATTCCTAGCCTTTGCCTCATCCCCAAGGAGTATCCTTTTACCGGTCGATACGCATCTTTGCTTAATCTCACCAAATCCAGCACTTTATGAATTTTTCGGGTCGGCAGCCCACGCATTGTTGTAACGATTTCCAAATTTCGATATGCAGACAAATGGGCATAATAGGCAGGTGATTCAACCAGAGAACCTACATCCTTTAATATTTCCATGCGATGATCCTTGAGCTTTTTCCCAAAAATCTCAATCTCCCCGGATGTGGATTTAATCAGCCCGAGTAGCATACGAATCGTGGTCGTTTTTCCCGCCCCGTTTGGTCCCAAAAATCCGTAAATTTGCTTCTCAGGTACCTGGAGATTTATTTGTTTGACAAATTCTCGTTTTCCAAAACGCCTGGTTAGCTGCTGTGTATGTATTATATATTCAGACATTTCCTGATCTCCTCTCGACTTTTAATGCTGAAGTTTTAGTTACATACAGTTTACAGAAGGAAAGTTAACATCAGGTAAACAGTTCCTAAACAACAGGCAAAAAAACGAGCGGACTCCAAAATGTGAAGGCACAGATGTTAAAGAGTTACATATTTAGCGGCAAAGTAATTTCCACCCTGGTACCCTTTTTACTTCCCGGAAGAATATGAAGCGTTCCGTTATGAGCTTCAATAAAGCTTTTGGCAATAGGTATGCCATGCTCTTTGGAATGAGACACCTGTATACATTCAGTTGGATTCATTCCTTTTCCATCATCTTCGATCGAAATATGAAGCTTATCGCTCTCTTTATTTACATCCATTGAAATATGTGTACCTGAAGGATTATGAATGATTGCGTTCATCAAAAAATTTTTCAGCGCTCTACCTAATAATTTACTATCGAAGGGCATGGTACATACTGCCTCCAATGACATAAAAGAAAATTCGTACTGCTCGGCCGAAGGATGGTTAGCGATATCTATGACTGTATTGCGGAGAAACTCCACAATGTCCTCCTTCTTCAGTTGGATCGGCAAGGCACCCTCCTTGAGCTGCATAGAAGCATTCAAATCCTGAATTAACTGCTTCATTTCCGTCACTTTCTCACTGATAGCCATACTAAAGCTTCTTTTTTCTTCATCGGACCAATCATACTCTTGAGTAGTCAGCATGGCTGCATATCCTTCAATATAGGATAATGGTGTTTTGAGATCATGGCTTACGCCTGCTACCCACTGCTGTTTTCGCTTTTCTATTTCTATTCTCTCTTCCTCATTACTGCGCAATTGAGCAGATAAGATGTTCATTTGTTCAAAAACTTCTTTATACAATTGATACGGAGGCTTATAATTATTTCTCTGATTTTTTTTGCGCTCTGGCAGTTCTAGCTCACTTAGCGGTGCCTGGAATTCCCCTGTTGCTATATTTCCAATCCATTTAATTACATACACCAAGGGTTTGCCTATATACCATCCATAGACAACTATAAACACAAGGCTCTGCATGATTCCAAGTCCGATCCAGAAGAGATCAATATTCATATTATGAGATGTACCAAATGTACTTTTTATAAAAATATATATAACAGTACAGATAAGAAAACAAAGAACATAGGCTAGAGCAAAACATAATGTTACTTTTATAAAACGAAAGGACATCTTGATCAGAGAGTTCATTCTTGCTCCCCCCTCTTGACTGATATCATTTTATAACCTAGCCCTCTTACATTAACTAAAAATTGCGGATGCTTGGGATCAGGTTCTATTTTTTTTCGCAAACGAGAGATATGAATGACTACTGTCTTTTCATCACCAAGGAAGGTCTCGCTCCATAGTGCTTCGTATAGCTGACGCACACTGAATATACGGTTAGGATGCTTGCACAAAAATACCAGCAGCAGCCATTCACGCGCAGGACAATCGACCTCTTGGTCTTGCACATACAACACACCTGATTCCAATTCCAGACAAAAATATCCAAAATCTAAGGTTCGTAAGGCAGGCTTCATGTCCGCTGTTGTCACTTTTCGATATTTCATTCGAGCTTTCATACGCGCTACGACTTCCAACGGGTTAAATGGTTTGGTGATATAATCGTCCCCTCCAATACCAAAGCCCATTAATTTGTCCAAATCTGTATCTCTTGCTGTCAAAAAAAGAATAGGAGCTTCCGTATATAGACGCATCTGACGACACACCTCAAACCCATCGTGATCAGGAAGCATAACATCAAGCACGATCACATCAATTCGAGATTCCATCACGATTTGCAGCGCTTCTTGACCCGTGGCTGCATGCTTAACCTGAAGAAATCCTTCTTTTTTTAATACCGTTGTCAGCATATCTCGCAGTCCCTGTTCATCGTCTACGATAAGCACTGCAATTTCTTCCATAACCAAGGTTCTCCATTCTTTTTTTACATTTTTTACTTTCATTATAAAAGCAAACGGGCAGAATTTAAATCGAGTTCCATCACATATCGTACATCCCCGTGAATATACTTAATAACCAACAAGGCCAAACTGTGCCGTGTATCCACTTGGGGGGTGCCTAACAATGACGGAACCACGCCAGCCATATTCATTCGTCGT
The DNA here is from genome assembly GCF_056099025.1 of Paenibacillus sp. TSM33. Lineage (NCBI taxonomy): Bacteria > Bacillati > Bacillota > Bacilli > Caryophanales > Paenibacillaceae > Paenibacillus > Paenibacillus sp. TSM33. The sequence goes on along the minus strand of NZ_JBLZXB010000010.1, from coordinate 785,693 downwards.
ATCCCGTGAAGATTGGTCGCTGCATCGCAAAGGGTACCAGGATCAGCAACGCCATCAGCAGAAGGTCAAAGATGTCATTAAGCAAAATCTACCCGATCTGATAACGGAAGAAAATATTATAATGTCGGACGGTCAACAGATTATCAAAGTGCCCATTCGCAGTCTGGATGAATATCGCTTCATTTATAACTACCAAAAGCAAAAGCATGTAGGTCAAGGGGATGGCGACAGTCAGGTGGGGGATGTCATCGGACGTGATCCTGCTTCCCAGAAGCCAGGTAAAGGCGAGAAAGCAGGCGACCAGCCAGGACACGATATTATGGAAACTGAAGTCAGCATAGAAGAACTCGAAGATATGCTGTTCGAGGAAATGGAATTACCGCATTTGCAGCAAAAAGATAAGGATCAAATTGAGGTTGAATCTATCGTATTCAATGATATACGCAAAAAAGGCATGCAAGCGAACATTGACAAGAAGCGAACGATACTCGAAAATCTGCGCCGCAATGCTCGTGAGGGGAATCCGGGCATTCATCATATTAGTCCGGACGATCTTCGTTACAAAACATGGGAAGAGAAAACCATTCCCCAATCCAATGCGGTAATTATAGCTATGATGGACACCTCAGGCAGCATGGGATCTTTTGAAAAATATTGCGCCCGCAGCTTCTTTTTCTGGATGACTCGCTTTTTGCGCCGCCAATATGAAAAGGTGGAAATTGTCTTTCTTGCGCATCATACCGAAGCCAAGGAGGTTACGGAGGAAGAATTTTTTACTCGCGGTGAAAGTGGCGGAACAATCTGCTCTTCTGCTTATTTGAAAGCATTGGAGATTATCGACAAGCGCTATCCTCCTTCCACTTATAATATTTATCCCTTCCATTTCTCCGATGGCGATAACCTAAGCTCAGACAATGAACGGTGTGTGAAACTAATTGAGGAGCTTATGAAGCGCAGCAATATGTTCGGCTATGGAGAGGTGAACCAATATAATCGCAGCAGTACGCTGATGTCAGCCTATAAGAATATTAAGGCAGATCAGTTTATGTACTATGTCATCAAGGAAAAAGGTGAGGTATACCAAGCCCTACGCACCTTTTTTCGCAAACGGGAAGGGGGAACGGTGGGATGAGTACCGACCAGAAAGAGCTGGAATACGCGATATCAGAAATTATGGAGATTGCAAATGGATTCGGTCTCGACTACTATCCGATGCGGTATGAAATTTGTCCGGCGGATATTGTATACACATTCGGTGCGTATGGTATGCCCACGCGCTTCAGCCACTGGAGTTTCGGAAAAACATTTCACAAGATGAAAATGCAGTACGATTTTGGATTGAGTAAAATCTATGAGCTGGTCATTAACTCCAATCCCTGCTACGCTTTCCTGCTGGATGGAAATTCTTTGGTGCAAAATAAACTGATTGTCGCCCATGTACTGGCACACTGCGATTTTTTCAAACACAACGCCCGCTTCTCGGCCTCCAACCGCAATATGGTCGAGAGCATGTCTGCCACCGCGGAACGGATCAGCAGCTATGAAATGGAGTACGGCTCCAAGGCCGTGGAATCCTTCATTGACTCTGTACTGGCGATACAGGAGCATGTAGACCCACAGCTCATCAAACCAAGACATCTGGATAAACAACGCTATATGGAACTCAAAATCAAGGAGCAAAAAGAACCTAAAAAACACCAGCGTCCCATCGGACCTTACGATGATCTGTGGTCACTGGACACAGTAAAGCAGCATGATTCGGCCGAGACCGAGGGGATCAAGGTACGCCAGTTCCCACCGGAGCCTGAAAAAGATATCGTCTGGTTTATTCAGGAATTCTCTGAGGTACTGGAGGACTGGCAGCGGGACATCATGACGATGCTGCGGGACGAAATGCTGTATTTCTGGCCCCAAATGGAGACCAAAATCATGAATGAAGGCTGGGCCTCTTATTGGCATCAACGGATTGTCAGAGAACTGGATTTGACCGGGGATGAAACTGTTGAATTTGCCATGCTAAATGCTTCCGTTGTGCAGCCTTCCAAGCAAAGCTTGAATCCATATTATTTGGGACTGAAAATATTTGAAGATATTGAAAAGCGATGGGATAACCCGACCCGTGAGGAGCAAGAGCGTCAAGGACGCAAACCGGGCGAGGGCCGAGCTAAAATGTTCGAGGTGCGAGAATTTGATTCGGACACCTCTTTTATACGCAATTACATGACCAAGCAGCTAACAGAGGATTTAGATTTGTACGTGTTTGAGAAACGGGGGCCGGATTGGAAAATTACCGATAAATCCTGGGAAAACATACGGGATCAGCTTGTGTTTTCACGTGTAAATGGCGGCTCCCCTTATATCGTTGTTGAAGACGGGGATTATCAGCATACAGGTGAGTTGAAGCTCAAGCATCAGTACGAAGGCATTGAGCTGGATTTAAAATATATGGAGCGCACACTTCCGTATGTGTACCAGCTGTGGGGGCGTACCGTTCATTTGGAAACGACGATTGAGGGTAAGCTCGCCTTATTTTCATATGACGGTAAGAAACATCATCGCAAATTTGTATAGTGATACACAATCGAATAGCCAGCGTAATTAAAAAAAAGGTGCATTCCGAAGAGGGAAATGCGCCTTTTTTTAGTATTTCATACAACCTTAAGCAGCCTTCGTTTCTTGCCAATTTCAGGACGCCTGTTTCGTTTTGGATCAGGAGTGTATTATAATTATATAATAAATGACCCGCGGGTCATACATTAGAAACAGAACGAGGAGCGTTGATATAGATGCACACCCATCCCAGCTTTCGTGAAGTACGTGAAAGTGACCAGCAGGTATTCCCGATCGCATGGTACGCCGTTGGCTGGTCCAAGGAACTAAAAAATAAACCGCTTAAGAAGCGTCTGCTTGGCAAAGATATTGTCCTGTACCGTGATGATCATCGTCAGGTACATGCCATCCATGCTTATTGCCCGCACCGTGGAGCTGATTTGTCGCTCGGCTATTGTCAAAACGGGCAAATCACATGCCCTTATCATGCATGGTCTTTCGATGAGAGTGGACAGTGTGTGGATATTCCGGCACATCCGGGACGAGCTATTCCTGAGTTTGCTCATACCTATGCCTATCCCGCGATTGAAAAAGCTGGCCTGCTGTGGGTATATCCCCAGGCTGTTGGCTCAAAGTCTGAGATAAACTCAGGGTTGGGCACATCTACCTCCCCACCTCCTCTGGAGATTTTCCCCGAGCTGGAGGACCCCTCTCTTATTTTGTCTCCCTACGATTCCGTGTGGAAGGCACATCTGACGAGAGTTGTGGAAAGCGTGCTGGATGTCGCTCATTTGCCAATTGTCCATAACAAAACGATCGGTAAAAATTCCTCCACCGACATTCATATCGAGTTTGAAGCGGATGACAATCATATTCGAGTGAAAAACGGGAATGGACTATTACAATATACCTTTCCACAGCAATGGATTATGACTCCCGCCAAGGAAGGACGCAGCAAGTTTATTAATTTCGTCACCTTCACTCCGATTGAGCAAGAATTAACGGTCATCTACGGACTGGCTGGACGTAATTTTTCCAGATTTGTACCAGGCTTAAGCCACTTTTTTTCCAGATACAGTGGCAAGGTGCTGGAAGAGGATCGGGCCGTGGTAGAAAGTCAGCATCCGCGTCCAATTCCAGAAGCGCTGCGAATGGAGGCACACGTCCCCGCTGATGGACCTCAGGTTCGGTTTCGCAACCGCTGGTATGATTTCCTTGTCAACGATGAGCCTCGTGTACGACTGAATTCAGAAACTACTTCCTCTTAAATTCGACGATGTAGCTCTGATTCAGTTGTTTTCCACCTTCTGAAATGTTTTGGTACATGGATAAAAACCGGGCGGAAGGGCTCCACACTGTTGGGCTGTCATAGGATTGGATATCGGTCGTAACGGGAGTGGTTTTACCCGTGGATTGATCAAACACATACAGCCCTCTCATTCCTTGCTGATCCTCATCATAAATGGAAAAGGCAAGCTTGGTCCCGTCGCTGGACCAGCTTCCACGACTCATTAAAGTACCTTGACCCACGATCCCTTTCTCTTTGCCTTGTTCATCTAAAATGATCATACGGGCTGGTTCGGATGTATTCCATTTCCGCTTTTCAATGGCAATAGATTTACCATCAAGCGACACAGCAAAAGACATGGCCCCCTCTGCAATGGTCACAGCTTGAGGATGATTGAGAGAGAACCGATTCAGTACCGGATACCCTTGTTTATCATTGCCTGTATAAAATATGTCGTTACCCACTTTTTCCACATGAGCAATTAATTCTGAGCGATTCGGATCTTGAAAACTCAATTCTTCAGCTTTGCCGTCCAAACCAATCAGATGTATCTTACCGTCTGGTGTACCTGTAATGAGATGATCCTTATCGCCCCAGCTCACTTCGTTAGTCATGTCCAGCTGGCCAACCGCTGTAACCTTGCCGCTGCTTAGCTCTAAAATATAGCCCTGAATATCATACTTGCTGCTGGTGCTGCCTTCCGTGAAAAAGACATGACGCTGATCCGGTGAAACCACTGCAAGTAACTGTAAAGCGTTACGACCTGGTGTTAAAACTCGCTCCTTGTTGGTCTTTACATTATGAATCCACAACTGATTCTGACGCTCCACAATTAATTCTTCATCATTCAGCCATGACCTCGCGTAGACATCTCCCAACCTGTCGATGGACTGTACCACCAGCTCGTCCGATACTTGTTGCTGAGCCGCATCCATTTCAATCACAGTGAGCTTTTGCCCCATTTTCATATCAGATGATGGATGGGGCTCTCCTGCGCCTTTTATGCCGCAGCCACTGAGCAATCCTCCAACGATCAAGCCAGTCATGAGCAGCCCTGCAACTTTGTGTCTGAAAAAGCGTGCATAGGGATGTTCGAGCCGAGGAAGGTCGTTCTTTTGCCCGTAGCTGTCTAGGTTTTTCTTCATCATGTACAACGACCTCCTTGTTAACGTTACCCCCAGCTTAATGCCGGAACATCTCGTGAATACATCGAATTGTTTCCAAATTGTAAATAAGACAATATTTTCGGCTCCATAGCTATCGAGAAGTCTAACTACTGAGAACCATTATGAACCAACAGGGGGAGCCTGAGCGAAAATTCATTGCCACTTGCACCTGAATGACCATTGTTATTTTCCAATCCAGTATCCCCCGAAGCTGTAAGCTGCAACTCTCCACCCATGCGCTCCGCCAGTCTGCGTGCCAAAGGCAGGCCAAGTCCCGTACCACTGTCCTGGCGAGAACGATCACGGCTTAAGGTAACAAACGGCTCAAAAATCATGTCCCATTCTTCCCTAGGAATCCATGGACCGGAATTGCGTATATACACTATCACGGTGTTCTTTTCCACTCGATTCGATAACGTGATCCAGCCTTCGGCCTGATTGTATTTTACTGCATTATCCAGCAAATTCAGTACAATATGCATTAGATGCTTAGGATCTCCACACACCTTGGCTGGAATGGTATCCATCGAAAAATGCAGTCCACGCGCCGCAGCTTTCCCCCGGATTCGGCTACCTGCATCTTCGAGCAGCGAATGCAGCTCCACTTCCTCCGTATGTAATTCAAAATCATATTTGTCCAGCACAGCTAGTCTCAGTGAATCCTCGACAAGCTCATACAACCGTTTTGTTTCCTTCGCGATACTTTCTCTCGCTTCACGCACCAATTCGGGATCATCCCCATACATATCCAGCAAATCGGCATAAGCCTGAATAGAGGTCAACGGAGTCTTCAATTCATGGCTGATATTGCCAATAAAAGTCTTTTGCTGCTGCTCTAGCTCTCTCAAACGCTGAACTGCTTCTTCCAGCCGAAGCTTTTCATTTTCGAGCGCGGCAATACTAGCCCGGATCACATGACTCATCTGGAGCATCCCTTCATCCAGCCTTCCCAGCTCGTCCTGCCGTCGCAGCAATCGAACTTTTGGATAGTGCCCTGCCGAGATCTGCTCAGAAGCGCGAGTCAGTCGTCCGATGTCCCTCGTCTGGCGGCTGACATAGCCTAATCCCAGAATAAAGCTCAAGATCAGCACCACACCTCCTGTCCATAAAAACAAGCGGGCAATGGTCTGATAAAACTGCTGCTGTGCTTCTGTTGAGCTATGAAGCTGTACCACTCCCAGCAAGCCGTCCGGACCTTGAAGCGGAGCCAAATAAGTAACTGAGCTACCTTCCGTAATATACGCAATTTTCCCTTGGAGCGCATAAGAAAGCGCCTGGCTGACATCTGTTCTATAAGCCAGTGGTAGAGAATTTCCGACCTCATGTCCCTGGCCATCATATAAAATAACACGCATATTACTGGATACACCGAGTTCCACAGCAAGCTGCGGCGCTTGCTTCTTCATGAAGTCTTCGGGCGATTGGTGAACTCCCAACAGGTAAGACTGTTTTACGCGCATCTCCACGATTTCCGCCTGACGCTTTAAGCCGCGTTCCATTTGGTCTGTCTGATTAGCACGAATACCAGTAAGTACGAGCCAGCTCAGCACACCGACAGTAAACAGCAGCAAAGCCGCCAGTACCAGCGGAAATTTCCAGCGCAGGCTCAAGCCTGTACGCTTACGTTGGCGCTTCTGCGGGTCAGTAGACTGTAAGCTTCCTTGTGGATGGAGTGAATGATGCTCGTTCACGTCATTTTCTCCGCCTTATAGCCGATTCCATACACGGTCTGTAGCATCGACTGGTGCGGCTCCAGTTTCTTGCGTAAGCGCTGAATATGAATATCCACCGTCCGCGTTCCCCCTGCATAATCTATGCCCCATACTTGTTCCAGCAACTCATCCCGCGTATATACCCTTCCAGCATGGGACACCAGCAGCGCCAGCACATCAAACTCCTTAGGGGTCAGATCCAATGCTTTTGCTCCGAGTTCAGCCGTTCGACTGGACGGACGCACTCGCAACGGGTCCAGTATTATTTCCGTTCCTTCCGGCGCAGGCGCTCCTTCTCGTTCCAGTCTCCGTACCAATGCCTTAATACGTGCGAGCAGTTCTCTTAGGTCAAACGGCTTGCTCATAAAATCGTCCGCTCCCAGCTCCAGTCCGAGCACCTTATCGACGATATCGTTTTTGGCGGTTAGCAGTAAAATACCGATACCCTTCCGGCTTTCCAACCGGCGGCACACCTCATATCCGCCCAGTTTGGGCATCATCACATCCAGTATGAGCACATCCGGGTGGAACAAACGCACTTTTTCCAATGCATCCGCTCCATCCACGGCAGTTTCCACCAAAAAACCTTCCCGCTCTAACGCATAGGCCAGTGCATTCCGAATACTCGCCTCATCGTCCGCTATCAGTATTCTTTTATCCATGTCCTTCCCTCCCTGCCTCAAAAAAACGTTCGACTATTTATGCTTCCGCAAATAATAATGAATCAGACATGTATGGCATATAAACTGCTCGCGGGAATCATTAAGATCAAAATCCGTCATGTCGCGTATCCGTTCCAGTCTGTATTTTACCGAATTACGATGTATAAAAAAATAATTTGCTGTATCTATTCAGACTGCCCCTGTTTTCCAAATAATAAAATAATGTTTTGAGTAAATCACTGCCATGTGACCCACTCACTCCCCGGTCGCTAAGCGCGAGGTTAATACATGTTCTCCCGGTGATGGAGATAGATACTGTGTATGTAGTTCAACGAGAGTTCATCCAGCGCACCAGCCTGCACCAGCTCGGCCCGTCCTTCCAATGCCCTTTCTATGATAGGGGCCACATCTGACCGAAGGGATGTTCCATAATTATAACGCATTATGCTAAGCTCTTTCTCTCCCAGTTCTGTGCTTTGAAGTGTCTTACCTGTCCGTATATGCTAAAATACTTCCGTATCGGCTATTCGCCTACAGGAGGGCATGATTATGAACCAATCCATTTTGATCGTAGAAGACGAAGAGAAGATTGCCCGACTTCTAGAGATCGAACTTGAATTTGAAGGCTATCAAGTAAGTAAAGAAAAAAACGGAATTGACGGGCTGGAGACCTATTGCAAAGGTAGCTGGGATCTGGTTTTGCTGGATATTATGATTCCCGGTCTTAATGGCATCGAACTCCTTCGAAGGATTCGTAAACATGATGCGAACGTTCCTGTCATTTTACTAACGGCTAAAAGTTCCATTGCGGATAAAGTCGAGGGACTCGATTTGGGAGCCAATGACTATGTTACCAAACCTTTTGTGATTGAAGAGCTGCTTGCACGTGTAAGGGCTGCGCTCAGGGTAGGTGCCACGAAAGATATGGCTTCACAAGTGGCAGATCAATGGCTTAGTGCTGGGGATTTACGTCTTCATGAAGGTACTCGTGAAGTTCTTCGTGGAGAGCACAACATTGAGCTTACGCCGCGAGAGTTTGACTTGCTCGTTCATTTACTCCGACATCAGCGGCAGGTACTTAGTCGTGAACAATTACTGGAGAATGTATGGGGCATTGATTATATTGGTGATACCAATGTGGTCGATGTGTATATTCGCTACGTGCGGAATAAAATCGACCCCACGCGTCAGCTCCCTGAGCTGATTCATACTGTACGCGGAATTGGTTATGTTCTGAAGGAATCATTATGAAGCTGCAGAACAAAATCCATGCGTACACCTCGTTATTATTCGGGGTTTTACTTGTGGCCATTAATTTCTCAGTCTATTTTCTATTCAGCCAACTTTCGATAGACAGTCGAAAAAACCAGGTAGAAGCCGCGGCAGAAAACATGATTCATGGCATTCAACGCGCTCCAGTATCCGTAGCCGCTGAGGATCTTCTCCGAGCCTATGTGCCGCTGGATGGCATGCTTCGGCTGATGAGGCCGGAAGGCGATTTTCTTGCCCCTATCACCTCTTCATCAGAGCAGTCTCTCAGCTTGATGAAGGGCGTTTTCAAAGAAACACGGCAGGTTCGCATCATTACCCATGAAAGCAACCGTTATATTCTCGTATCGGTCCCCATAATTTGGTCGAATGGAGAGGTGGTCAATCTTCAGGTGACTGAAAGTCTGCAACCAACGATGCAAACGCTACAGGTACTCAGAATCGTACTAATTGCAGTCACGGGAATTGCGCTTATTCCTGTCGTGATATCGGGAAGACTGCTGGGCAGATTGATTACACATCCAATTACATCCATGATTAGCACGATGAAAGAGATCCAACGTAGCGGGAAATTCAAACGGCTTCCGCTCAATTCGTCATCACGCGACGAGTTGGTCGAAATGGGAGAAACGTTTAATGACATGATTGAATTACTAGAGCGGAATTTCGTTCGCCAAGAACAATTCGTTTCGAATGCGTCCCATGAATTGAAAACCCCTCTTACCATTATTGAAAGTTATGCCAGCTTGCTTAAACGGAGGGGGTTGCAGAACCCCAGCATTTTTGCCGAATCCGTTGAAGCGATCCATTCGGAGGCGATCCGAATGAAGGATATGGCAGAGCAGCTTCTTCTATTAGCCAGAAACGAAGAACAATGGAATGTCACGTTAGAACCTGTACGCTTGACCAAAGTAGGGACAGAACTGAAAGCTACATTTGAAAATGCTTTCGCCCGACAAATTCAACTGGATGTACAAACAGACTGCATCGCCTATACGGACGAGAATAAACTAAAACAACTTCTATTTATATTTTTGGATAATGCACGCAAATATAGTGACGAACCGATACACCTGATGATTGATATTGTGGACGGTACGGCTCAACCTTGCATAAGAATCACAGATCAAGGAATTGGAATCCCTGAAGAAAAGTTATCTAAAGTTTTCGACCGCTTTTATCGCGTGGACGAAGCCAGAAGCCGCGAGGAAGGTGGGGCCGGGCTAGGCTTATCATTAGCTACAGCAATTGCTCAGGCTATTCAAGCACAAATTGGGCTAGAAAGCATAGAGGGAAACGGAACAACTGCAACGGTTATCCTCCCTACTGTTCCAGAATAATAAGCCAAGGAGGGAAAAGTGATGAAAGCAATCTATGCCTGGATGATTGGCGGTACGTTGGCGGCTATATTGATCACCATTTGCCTTTTACAGTGGCCCTGGGCACGATCGTTAGCAGCTTCGCCCTTGGAAGAAAAAGCTGTGGTCCAATCTGTATTGCAACAGTATCCCGGCGAGGTGCTCGAATCTCAACGTTTGGATAATTTTTATGTGATCAAGCTGGAACGCGCCAAAGGGAAGTACGAAATAAAAGTCAATGCCTATGATGGTGTCATCCAATCCATAAAGCGAACACAGATATATACAGATGCAAAGCAGGAACCCCAAGATCACACCCCCGGTTCCACACAGCCCAGTGACAAATCAAATCCAGTCCATAAACCTGACCCGGTTTCTCTTGTCATTACAGAGAATGAAGCAGCCAAGCTTGCTGCAAAAGCAGTGAATGGAACATCCGATGATATTGAACTGCAACGCAATGACAAGGGCCTCTATTATCTTGTTGAGGTTGAGGTACAAGATGGGCGTGAGGCAGTGGTGCAGATCAATGCAGTATCAGGCTCGATCGACTCTATCACTTGGGAAAAAGAAAAACAGGATCACGACGAGTCATGAGACCCTGATGATCTTGCCATGCTTTCTCATTGTTTTCTCATGATTCTATTATGTTCCTCTCATGTTCAAGGGTTAAGCTGTATTCAAGCATACAGTTCAAGGAGGAATTAGTAATGAAAAAAAACTATACATTAGGAATAATGGCAGCCACGGTTCTGCTTGGAGTTACAGTTACGGGCGTCTCGGCCAATGCCGTATGGGCAGCTAAACCTACGGGGCTAATTGGAGCGACTGCTGCTGCCAACATTGCCAAGAAGGCTGTGGGAAACAACGCGCAAGTTGAGGATGTCGATCTGGAACACAAGAACGGAAAAGTCTACTATGAAGTGGATCTCCAGCAAGGGGATAAAGATTGGGATATAAATATTGATGCTTATACCGGAAAAACCATCCGTTCCCATTCTGAGCTTGATCATGACTCGAATGACGAGTCTTCTTTTTACAAGCCCAACCACGTCACCCTAACTGAAAAACAGGCTGGACAAATTGCACTTAAGCACGTGCCTGGGAGTACCCTTCTGTCTTCTAAATTAGATAAGGAAGAGGGACAGTTCATCTATGAGGTCAAGGTACTCACCAACGAAGGAACTGTCGAGCTTGAAATCCATGCATCGTCTGGAGCGATCGTGGATACAGACGAAGAAGATGACAACGATAACTGATCAATCATTCATAATCAGGCTTGCGTAATACAGAGCAAATGAAAACGGAGCAACGAACTTTCGCTGCTCCGTTTTTTTGACGAATGTGAACAGGAAAAGTAAGAGAAGAGCTCCATAAAACTGCACCTATTATTTCCTCATGAATAGACTGATAACTAACAGAGGATTACCTTTTTCTCAATTAAAAGTCAAGTGAGGTTCTTATGGCGAAATCCTATACAAAAGCACAGATTCGCGAAATCACCCGTCGTTTCGGCCTGATCCCCTTAAAATCAAGCTTAGTCTCATCACTGTACCGAAAGAATGCAGTAATCCAAGTAAAAACGAAAAAGGGAACTTATGCATTAAAACCCTTTAGTCGTTCAAAGATGGCTCGTTCAAATACGATTCAACAGATGGAACGAGCTGCGAGCTATATAAGGCTTTTGAAAAAGAGAAAGTATACCTACATGCCCACCTGGCTCCCCACTCATTCCGGCAAGCTATGGACATTACATCAAGGAACGCCATTTTATGTAAGTCAGTGGATCAAAGGACGGGGCCTGGAAACCGCTGAAGATTTCGAAAAACTGGGAGTGGCCCTTGCCACACTCCACGCTACATCCACCGGCTTGCATCGGATGGAGAAGGGAAAGTCCCCTCCGACCATTCAACAATTGAGGATATGGAAAAACCAAGACCGTCTTTTCCAAAAAAAAATGACAAAAATCAGCCGTCAGAATAGAGATTACCGCAACTGGTACAACACTCATGGAAAGAACTGCAAACGTTTATCCAGGCGTGCATGGAAGGATTTGCAGGACGCATCCATTATAAGACTGCTTCGGACAGAACGTCGGCACCCCTCCTTGATACACAGTGATATCACCACCCCGAATGTCATTATTTCAGATGACGGTCATCTCAAAATCATTGATTGGGATCGGGCCAAAATTGGCTCAGTCTATGCTGATTTGGCAAAGGCTCTTATGAATACGACTCAATTCAATCCTGAATTTGTGCAATCCTTGCTGAGGGGATATCAAAAACGCAAACCACTCAGCCGAACTGAGCGGAAGATTGTTACAGCTTTATATAAACTGCCACGAGAAGCTTGGCATGCTTCCCGACATCCGAATCGTTCAAGAGACCGCGAAATCCTAGACAACTGGGATCAGTCGTGGCCTCTTCGATTACAAATCATCCATATTTTGCAGGAATGGGCCCGTGTATAAAAGAAAGTGAGGAGCAAAATGTCGATTTTATCGAGCGTTGAGCAAATGTACGGAATCAAAATTCAGCGTAGTCGCCAAATGAAGGACATTCACAAGATTGAAACCGCTAATACAACTTATTGCTTAAAGCCCTACAAATTCCCCGAAGAAGAGATTCGTTTTATTACACGTGTCTTGTCCTATCTGGATGAGCGCGGGTTTACACGTAGCCAAAAGGTCTATCCAACCATACAGCAAACAGCCTACATGACCTATGAAGGTGTTTCGTATACACTAACGAATTGGGTTCATGGACCCAGACCGGAATTTACAAAAAGAATAGACTTCAAAAAAGGAATTTCTACTTTAGCCAAATTCCACACCAGTGCCGTAGGCTTTCCTGTCACGGAAGCGCCGCCTACCAGAATCCGTTATGAAGGCTTGAGCGATGAAATAGCTGAATATAAAAAACGCCTCAGTCCTCACAAAGGCACAGCACATCTCCTAGCTCTTTGTGAAGAAGTGTTATATCGTCTACAGCAGCCCAAAGTTCGAGCAGCAATCCAGCAGGAGCAAAAAGTAGCTGCATTAATACATGGTGACTATAACTATCCCAATTTGGTCAAAGACAGGCAGCTCAAAATCCATTTGATTGACTTTGAAAATTGTTCCCTACACGTAAGGATGAAAGATCTCTCCCATCTTCTTCATCGGAATTGTCTTTGGAACGCGACAAAAATGCTGCGCGCGATAGACTTTTATCAACGATATCGACCCTTGAGCACCCAGGATTTGCATCTGCTTCACGCCTTATTGATTTCTCCCTATCATGTCGTTCGCAACCTTAGAATAGGTGGATTTCGCTCTGCCAAACGTGTCATTCCGTCATTTGTGCATTTAAACAAATACCGGCGTGAACTTAGATCACTACTATAATCTGTTGGCTTGCAACTCAGCAAAAACAGACCCGGTAATAAGGTCTGTTTTTTTATGTTCTGGCAGCCATCCATGGGAAATCGGCATGTTACTAAACGAATCGATCTTCTGATTGTACCGGTACAATCAAAAATTTATAGCATTGTACACAGCACTCCCCCCTTTTACAATGATGCTAAGAATCAATGCTCATTTGTTTCGAGAAGGAATTTGGCAAACTAACAATAGAGGTGACTGTACATGTACACCATGACAAAAGAAGAAATAAAATCTTATTTGAACAGAATCGGAATTCCCGAAGTTCAGCCTCCTACCCTATCCTATTTAGTGGAGCTGCATAAGGCACATGTAAAACAGCTTTCATGGCAAACGTTGGACATTTTTGCAAGAAAGCCGGCTGCCATTGGTTTTCAAGAGTCCGTTCAACTCATTCTACATGGGAGAAGTGGTTATTGTTTTCATCTGAATGGTGCCTTTAGTGCGCTACTACATTCACTAGGGTACAAAGTTTCTCTGCATCAGGCTGGGGTACAACCCTTAGGAGCTGAGCCACGCATTAATTCATTTCATCTTGGACTAACAGTGAACTTGCTAAATGAGCAGCAAGAAGATGAAGTATGGATTGTAGATGTCGGACTGGGCGATATGCCATATGAGCCTCTTCCACTCCTTATGGGGACTTATGAACAACCCCCACTTCGTTATAAAGTTATGGAATCTGAAGTTGTTACTAAAGGTTGGCGTTTAGAACATGACCCGCTTGCTTCATTTGTTGGCGTTGATTTTGCCCCTACGGTTGTTCAGGATTTGGAAGAATTTAAGCCGAAACATCATTTCTATAGCCGCTCCGTGGAATCTCCATGGTTTAACCTGTTTCTAATTCGGCAAAGACAAGCATTAGAAGCGAATGAACTCAGAGGATGTATTTGGAAAAAACGCGGGCTAAACGGTTTGGAAAAAATAGAGCTGGATAAGAAGTCGCAGTGGCTGGAAGTATTGGCAGATGTATTTGGTGAGCCGCTCGTTAACTACAGCCACCAGGAACGGGACGAGTTATGGAAAAGAGTATTTGCGGCTCATATGGAATGGAAAAAAAGCTTCCTCTAATTCCTTGTTTCAAAAATTCAGTCATTCTTTCATAGGAATATGCACTTCCTCTGTTGTGTTGACTGGACTGCCAACAGGAAGAGCGTCGCTTTGCCAGTATCCAGCCAGCTACGCCCATAAACTTCCAGTTCCCGAGGATATACTGCTCAAGCCACATCTCACACCTCCAGCATTTCCGAGGAGTGCTGCAGCATTTCCAATTCCTTCACCATGTTTTCAATTAGCTTTGTGAATGAAGCCAATTCCTCCGAGCTGGAGGCCTGTTGCCGGGCACTGGCTGTTGTGGCAGCGGTTTCGGATTGCACACTGTCAAGCATACGGGCAATATCCAGCACCTTGCGCTGAATTTGCTCCTGTGCTTGCTTTGAATTAGATGCCAGCTTTCGCACTTCCTGCGCCACCACTTGAAATCCACGCCCTGCTTCTTGCGCATGGGCTGCCTCAATTGCCGCATTCAGTCCCAGCAGATGAGTCTGATCGGATAATTCTCGAATGGTACTGCTCATCTGTTCAATATGCTTAATTTCATCACTTAATTGCAGTACCAGTTCCTCCGTATGTTCCTGCGAAGAAGCAGTGGTGCAGGCACTCTCCGCGATATTATCCGTATTTTCCCTAAGTTCGGCAATCATTCCCGTCAAATTTTGTGCAATTCGGGACACCACAGTCAGCATCTGCGTTTGTTCATCGGCGAGCTCGCTAACTTGTTCCTTTTCCTTTTCCTGATAAGCTTCCAGCACAAGTTGGGAATCCAGATTGAACATTTTGGAAAGGGCGTGCACAATAGAATACCAATCCTCTATCCCCGAACGCTTTAAAATGTCTACTGCAATATCCAGATAAGCAATGTACGTACCCAAATAATAATCGGAAGATAATCCGATCCGGGAATGTACCTGCCCCACAAAAAGACGGTGCTCGATAAACTGATCATCTATTTTCCCATTTGCGAGAGAGAGCCAGTATTCACGTTGGGTTTGCTTTAGTCGCTCAATATTCGACCATTTAGAGATAATCGACATGAGATGAGGAACCTTTTCTACATGCTCATAAAAACGATCCACTACTTCATTTACAATAGATTGGAATAGCCCCTGATAATGATGCAATAAAGCCAAATCGCCATCAGTAATGCCAATATACTGTATCTGTTTTAATCTACTCTCAGCGACATGAATCATAAATTCCTCCAAATAATAGTTTACATAGATTTTACATTACCATATTTATCGGCAACTTTTTAGAAAATGTTAAAAAAGCAGAAGATTGATTGTGATTGTTTACATATTAATTTCAGAAAAACATATAAATCCAACTCTCTATTCATACAAAAAAAGAACCCGTCAGCACCTGAAATGCTCTGTGCCTGTCGGATTCTCTTCACCATCCATTTCAATCCATAGCTTCTTTACACAATTGTTTATTTCACCTTACCGATTCAGAAGGCTGCCTACATACCTCAATAAATCGTTGGCGCTGGCTCCAGTGTAGCCATGCTCCTCAATCAGTCGCTTAATCACCTCATTCATCCGTTTGAGCTGATTAGCATCAGGCGTTTTGGTCGAGGTTGTGATCTTCACAATATCCTTCAAATCGGCGAACAGCTTCTTTTCAATGGCTTCTCGCAGCCGATCATGATGATGATACTCAAACTTTCGCCCCTTGCGGGAATAGGCGGAAATACGGATTAATATTTCTTCACGGAATGCCTTTTTCGCATTTTCCGACACCCCGATTTGCTCCTCAATGGAACGCATAAGCCGCTCATCCGGGTCGAGTTCCTCATCTGTGAGCGGGTCACGGATTTTCGCCCAATTGCAAAAAGCTTCAATGTTATCCAAATAGTTGTCGAACAGCGTCTTGGCAGATTCTTCGAAAGAGTACACAAAGGCCTTTTGTACTTCTTTTTTCGCTAATTCATCATATTCCTTACGAGCTACGGAAATGAAATTCAGATAACGCTCCCGCTCTTCCTTTGTGATCGAAGCGTGTTGGTCCAGACCATCCTTAATGGCTCGTAAAATATCCAGAGCATTGATGGATTCCACATTTTGCTTAATCAGCGCACTGGAAATACGATTAATGACGTACCTTGGATCTACGCCGGACATGCCTTCTTCCAGAAACTCATTTTGCATCTCTTTCAGATCGGCCTCCTTATAGCCTTCGACCTCCTCGCCGTCATACATGCGCATCTTTTTAACCAAATCCATACCCTGCTTCTTGGTTTCTTTCAACCGGGTGAGCACAGAGAAAATGGCTGCCGTTCGCAGCGCATGAGGAGCGATGTGAATATGCCGCATGTCACTTTGCTCAATGAGCTTGGCATAAATCTTTTCTTCCTCGGACACTTTGAGATTATAGGGAATTGGCATTACAATCATCCGCGATTGCAACGCCTCGTTCTTTTTATTCGCAATAAAGCTTTTATACTCCGACTCATTGGTGTGAGCTACGATTAATTCATCTGCACTGATGAGCGCAAACCGACCGGCCTTGAAATTCCCCTCCTGGGTCAGAGACAGTAAATTCCACAGAAACTTCTCATCGCACTTCAGCATTTCCTGAAATTCCATCAGTCCGCGATTCGCTTTATTCAGTTCTCCGTCAAATCGATAGGCGCGTGGATCAGATTCGGAACCATACTCTGTAATGGTGGAAAAATCAATACTGCCTGTCAAGTCGGCAATATCCTGCGACTTCGGATCAGAAGGGCTGAACGTACCTATGCCGATCCGGTTTTCTTCCGATATAAATACCCGTTCCACACGCACCTTTTCGATATCACCATCGAATTCCGTACGTAATCTCATTTGGCAGGATGGGCACAGATTACCTTCAATTCGCACACCCAGTTCCTTTTCGAATTCGGGGCGCAACTCATGAGGAATAAGATGAAGGGGGTCTTCGTGCATAGGGCAGCCCTCTATGGCATACACGGCTCCCTGATCCGTTCTTGAGAACTTCTCCAGACCACGCTTTAGCAAAGTGACCAGTGTCGATTTTCCTCCGCTGACAGGTCCCATCAAAAGCAGGATACGCTTGCGGACATCGAGCCGCCTGGCTGAGGAATGAAAGTACTCCTCCACCAACTTCTCCAGTGCACGATCCAGCCCAAAAATCTCCTGCTCAAAAAACTTATATCGCTTATGTCCCCCAACCTCTTCTACACCAAAAGATTCAATCATTTTGTAAACCCGTGCATGAGCGGTCATCGCCGGTGTCGGGTCTTTCTTGAGTATCTCGATATACTCTCTAAAAGTGCCGTTCCAGGCCAAACGGTTGTTCTCCGCTCGGTACTCCGCAAGGCGGTCAAAAATATTCATGCTCGGTTCCTCCCATGACTGCGTAATGTCTATCCTCCACTCTTGATGATTATGGCTACACTCGTCACGCCTTTCAGGATATAATGCGATCCTCTTAAAAAAAGTGTAATACATACCTATGCAGATTGATTTCAGAATTGACCTATTTTTTGTGACAGGTCTCTAGGCTTTTTCCAAAAACAAAGGGATTCACTATGCTAAAATAGACAACAACGACGCGGACCTGACGCATTATGGTACAATATAAGCTCGGAATAATGGGATAAAGGAGCGGGAGAATCCATGGCGGTTCGGCATGAGACGGAGCTGTACGCCCCGGTCAAAGCCTTTTTTGAGAACTTGGGATATGAAGTCAAAGGAGAAGTGCGCAACTGCGATTTGGTGGGAATCAAGCCAGGGCAGCAAGCACCTCTAATTGTGGAGATAAAAAAGACGTTTAACCTGGCGCTGGTACTGCAAGGCATGCAGCGCTTGAAGTTAAGCAGCAATGTATATGTGGCTGTAGAACGGAATCGTGCCAAAAAAGGGGCGGTGAATCAACGCTGGAGTGAGCTGGTCGGACTGTGCCGCCAGTTGGGGCTTGGCTTGCTCACCATCACGCATTTTAAAACAAAACCTCCGCTCGTTGAGGTGCTGTGTAAGCCCGTGGCATCTAGCGATAGTGGTCACAAAGCGACTACCATTCGCCGTGGCTCACGCAAGGAAAAGCTGCTGCGGGAATTTCACGCACGCAGCGGTGACCACAATATCGGCGGAAGCACCCGGCGCAAGCTGGTCACCGCCTACCGGGAAAAAGCGCTGCGCGTAGCCGCTGCTTTGCAGGGCTTGGGGGAAGCCGCCCCAGCGCAGCTCGCCCGTACAGCAGCCGTCAGCGACGCTGCTGCCGTACTCCAGCGCAACTACTACGACTGGTTTGAACGTGTAGCCCGCGGCCGTTATCGGCTGACTCCGTTCGGTGAAGCCGCCTTGAGCGAGTATGCGGAAGTACTCCAGCAGCAAGGGATTGAAACGGCGGCTGGAATGACGGCAGAGTTTAACGAGGATAGTGAACAGCAGCAGATCGCGGAAGCACCCATCGGTTATTTCACCATTGTAGCGGAGGCAGGGGATGACTGACCCTTGGATAGTTGTTTTGACTAGCTTCGCGCAGTAAATTCACCGATCGTCTCACCGATTAAATTCATGCCCATAAGCAGTTGTTCCCGGCCCGGGTGGCTAAAGTTAAGGCGAATATGGGACGCACCTTCATCGCCAACTGCACACAACGCACCTGGCATAAAGGCTACGCCCTTGGGTAGCGCCGCTTTGAGCAGCAAGGCGCTGTCCAGCCCAGCGGGCAATTTCACCCACACATACATCCCACCAGATGGAATATGATACGTCACGTCTTTCCAAAACGGACGCTTGAGCAGCTCTAAGAGTAATTGGAGCCGAGTTGAATATTCCTTGTTCAACATTGCCAAGTGCTCGTGCCATTGAAAACGCGAATTGGTCAGCAATTGGAACAGCAACCGTTGGTTCATCGTACTGGATTGCACATCAGCCAGCTGCTTCAAGGCGTACATCCCTTCAATCAGCGGCGCAGGACCAGCCGCCCAGCCAGTTCGCAGTGCAGGGGCAACTGTTTTATTAAATGAACCGATATATAGCACTTGACCGCCCTGACCTGCATGATCCAGCGCGAATAGTGAGGGGTAAGCCTCTGCAAACTTTCGGCTCTGGGCATGCGGACTCTTATCATGGGTTTCGTTTTTTTGCTTAAAATGCAATTCACCGTAAGAATCGTCCTCAACGACCAACACCTCATGACGTCTACACAGGTCCAAAATTTCCTGCCGTCTAGCCGCGCTCCATAAGGAGCCTGTCGGATTCGTAAATGTAGGCGTAGCAAAAAAAAGCTTGGGGCGATAATGGATCATTAAAGCTTCAAGCTTATCGGGAATAACGCCCTCCCCATCTGATTCTACAGGAACGACCTGCGCCCCTTGCATAGACAACACCTGTAAACATCCAGGGGATGTCGGGTTCTCGACCAATACCGGATCGCGCTCATCCACCATCAGCCTTACGATCAAGTCAATGGCCTGCTGGCTGCCTGTGGTGAGGAGGATTTGACCTGGCGGTACTCTTACTCCTTTACGCTGTTCCCACTCTCCCGCAAGCCATGCCCGCAACGGAAAATAGCCCTCCGGTTCACCATACTGGAGGGCGTCAGGGCCGGAGCCAAACACATCATGAGCCGCTTCTTCCAACAGTTTCACCGGAAACAGCTCTTGTGCAGGCAATTCTTCAGCCAAAGATATAAAGGAATGTCTTCTCGCATTTTCCCGGATTTGACGCACTGGAGAAGCCAACATCGCAGCCGTTCGTGAAGCAAAGGAATATTGCATGAACATCCTCCTTCTCCTGAAAAATAGTCATGATCTCCGGGCTGACGCGTCAAGCATATAACTGCTTCATCTGACGCGCATATAAGGCATAACGTTCAATCGCCTGCGCCCGGCTGGACACACCTAATTTCGCATAAATTTTACGTAAATAATTATCAATGGAGCGCCGGCTAACTTCAATCTCGATAGCAATTTTGTCATATGTAATTCCTTGTACAATACGTTCCATAATAAAAACTTCGGTTTGCGTCAATTCGTCAAAAGGCTCAGAAGCCATTAACGGCATAAATGGCCAGTTTCCACAACGAATCCAATCCATTGGTAATGAAGCGAATCCTTCGCGCAAACCGTTGATCAGGTGAATTAACTGGCTCGGTGATGCCTGCTTGGATAGCATTCCATTTGCACCAAGCGAGATTAACTGCTGGAACAACGTAATATTGTCCTCATCCGTCATAATAACAATATGGCTGTCCGGAGACAAGACCCGCATTTGTGTCAAAAACGGTTCCGCCGTTCCCTCAGGCAACCTATAGTCCATTAAAATAATTTCCGGGCGAATGGAGCAAACCAGCTCCAGGCCTTCTGTGCCGGAGGAAGACATCCCTCTAACAAGCAAATCCTGCTGGTCTTCCAAAATAAGCTTTGTTCCCAGCATACTTGTAGGATGGATATCTATGATGACCACCTGCCATACTTTTCTCATATCTAAACCTCCTGATTTACAAAAAAATACATATTTAGCGAAAGTAATCACAAAACTAGAGATTGCTTATGTAGAAATTGCGTAAATGTGAACGTATAGGAAGCGAAAACGATTTAAGGAAATTGTATCCTAGGACTTCCTTCCGATGCAATCTCTTTTTCCAATATTTCTATATGACTATTTCGCTTTTGCGAAATAAATAGGCCCATGATAGAATTGGTACTGCAAATAAAGACTGGAAATTTGAATTTACACGGGAGTTGAAAATCACATGCAAGCTTCACCTGAACGTCCTCCTGCCGAAGCCCGGCGGAGCAATTCAAGAAAGGGGTTGCCCGTAAAGACTTTTCTGCTATTTTGGTTTCTTCTTATTATACTAGGTGCTCTCGCAACCTATCTGTATAGCAATCACTTGAAGCAGCAAATGCTAAACGAAATGCAAACCCATACAGACCAACAGATTCAAGTACTCAAATCCGACTATGAAAAGCAACTGACTGCACTTTCCAAGGAAGTTAGCGGATTGCAGGGCAAGGTTCAGTCCTTCAACGAACTACTGACCTTTACAAAGGATAATGCCAATAATAAGACCGATAATAGCAATAAACTGTATACTCAATTAAATGAAGTCAAGCAGCAGCTCAATACACTTCAGAAAAAAATGGACTTGCTAAAATGAATGTAGATGCAAAGCTAGTAAACCGGTTCTTTATGTTGGCCCTTGCTCCTTTTATCGGTTTGTTAGGGTGTATTTTGTTAGTGCATCCCCCTTTGAGCTTTCCTGAATCTACATCTCCGAGTCTGCAAAAAGTCGAAATTACTCTACAAACGCAATCAGTAGGCAAGCAGCTTGATGAAGCCAAGCAAACAGCAACGTATACCTTATCTACGATTCGCCGGACGTCTGAGCTCTACAAACAAACGACCCAAACGATGAATCAGCTTGTCGTGACTGCCTCTGCGCAGTCCAAGCGACCCGCGGTTATCTATAATCGGCGCATCACTGCCAAACTGGGTGTTCCCTACTACCAGGTAGATAGCAACCGGATTACTATAGAATTGTTTAAAGTAAACCCGGGGATTTATCAAGGATACGCTATGAAAGTCAAACTTAAAGATCCTACGGCAATGAAAATGTCTTTGGGAAATGACAAATTGGGTGGCTCAGAAACGACCATGCGTGCAGTCTTGAGACACGGAGCTATTGCAGGGATCAACGCAGGCGGCTTTGCCGATGGAGATGGCAAACGCTATCCTTTAAGCACTACTGTCTTAAACGGCCGCTATCTTACTGGCTTTCAGTCGAGTTTCAAGGACTTGTCATTCGTCGGATTGAGTAACGATGGCAAGCTTATTGGGGGCAAATTTTACAATCAAAGTGCTCTTGACAGCTTAAAACCTGCCTTTGGAGCTACCTTTGTTCCCGTTCTGTTGCAAAAGGGACAAAAAGTGCCTATTCCTGACAAATGGAAAGTCTCTCCCAAGCGGGCTCCACGTACAGTCATTGGCAACTATAAAGATGATCAGTTGCTCATTATTGTCGTAGACGGCTACAATGAAAGCGGGGGTTCAGGTGCAACGCTCGAAGAACTCCAAGGGAAGATGTACAATCTGGGTGTTCAGGATGCTTATAATTTGGACGGTGGCGGTTCATCGTCCCTTATACTAAACGGCCGAATCGTAAACAAACCGTCAGATGGTAATCTGCGTCCAGTCCCTACTCATTTTTTGTTCTATAAATAGTTAGGTGTAGTGTAGTTTACTATCCAATTAAATATATGCTGTTCAGGCATAGCTCTATCCGAAAAAAAGCATCACGAACGAATGTCGTGATGCTTTTGCCTCATTTTAGGAGGAGTACTGTGTCATTTCTGTCAGGCATTGAGCACAAATATAACGTTCTTTGAAATCGTTCACTTGTTCTATTGAGCCACAGAATACACATTTTGGACGATAACGCTCCAAAATAATATGGTCGCCCTGAACCAAAATTTCGACAGGATCTCCCTCATTCATTTGATATCTTTTACGTAATGACTTAGGCAGAACTATTCTCCCCAACTGATCAACTTTACGTACCACACCGGCAGGTTTCATCGTGATCGTACACCTCTCCTATTGAGTATTGGCTTACAATTTTCTTTCCAGGCGAAAAACTAGGTACAAAGACACTATTCTTTATGTAGTATTCGCTGTCTTTTTGTCGAATCCTGCTGATCGCAGGAAATTTTATTACATTTTTTCATAAAATCATGAACCATATCAAAGTATGGTACAGAATGTCTATAATATTTTTATCGACCGGAAAGCCAATTATCATTAGCCTTCACAGAGATTTCCCGCAAATTTATGACCACATATCCTTTGTTTAAGCTCTACTGTCATGTACTTTCGAGCATTAATAATGCAACTTTTATCAGCAACTAAGGTCCTGGTTCTTTATTCGCATTTATACTTGATCGATTGATGTTCGTTACGATAAACCTGGAAAATCCAATTGTCTCAGTGCTTCATATACGATAATCGCAGCGGAATTCGACAAGTTTAGAGATCTTACTTTATCTGACATAGGCATCTTGATACATGTATCAGGATTAGCAGCTAACAGTTCAGCAGGCAAACCTTTCGTTTCTTTACCAAATACCAAAAAGTCTCCATCCTGAAATTCAATATCACTATACTGCTGTTTTGCCTTTGTTGTCGCATAAAAGAAGCGACCTTCTTGATATTTCTCTTGTACTTCAGCAAAAGACTCGTGATACTCAATGTGAACAGCATACCAATAATCAAGCCCAGCCCGTTTTAACGTAGCATCATCGGTACGGAAGCCCAGTGGCTTAACCAGATGCAGATGAGTTCCGGTTGCTGCACACGTTCTGGCAATATTCCCTGTGTTAGCTGGAATTTCCGGCTCGACAAGCACAATATGTAATGGCATCAGTTTTTCGTTCCTTTCATCATTAAATTCGTTAGACAAATAACCTAAAGTCTAACCAAAATGTGTATGCTGAAAGCATACACTTTCTTCATTTTAACAAAATCAGAGGGATATAGACATCAAACGACAAAAAAATATCAATTTCCCTACACCACTAAAAGCCTTCCCCTATACACATTCAGGGAAGGCTTTATTTTTACTTTTTTGATATCAATATCGTGTATCGAAATATATGTCTGTATAATCAACTGTTACGTTGCTTAAATCCATCCATAAACTCGGCTAATGCTTGACAGTTCTCCAGTGGAACCGCATTGTAGATCGAGGCGCGAAGCCCTCCTACACTGCGATGCCCCTTCAATCCGATGAAGCCCGCTTGTTCGGATTCTTTTATAAATTGTTTTTCCAGATCCTCATTCGCAAGGCGGAAGGTTACGTTCATAATAGAACGATCAGCGCTATCCACACAACCACGATAGAAGCCTTCGCTTCTGTCAATACGGTCGTATAGCAGAGCAGCTTTCTGCTGATTCACACGCTCAATGCCTTCTAAACCGCCTTCCTCCTGGATCCATTTGAGCACTTCATTCACCATGTATATGGCAAAGGATGGGGGAGTATTGTAGAGAGAGTTATTCTTTTCATAAGTACTGTAACGCAGCATCGTAGGAATATTGCCTGGTGAGGAAGCAAGCAGCTCTTCACGGGCAACCACAACCGTTACACCAGAAGGTCCCAGATTTTTTTGCGCACCAGCATAAATCAATCCAAATTGAGTAACATCAAAAGGCTTGCAAAAAATATCACTGGACATGTCCACAATCAGCGGTACGGAACCCGTATCCGGGAATTGCTTAAATTGTGTACCTTCAATCGTCTCATTGGACGTCATATGCACATATGCAGTATTCTCAGGTAAATCCAAGGAATCCACATTCGGAAGACGCATGTATTTCTCATCAGCGGAGGAGGCGGCAATGTGAGCCTTGCCCAATAGCTTAGCTTCTTTATATGCCTTGTCCGACCAGCTGCCTGTCATTACATAGCTTCCGATCTGTCCTTCACCTAAGAAATTTAAAGGCAGCATGGCAAACTGCGTGCTTGCGCCCCCTTGCAGGAACAACACCTTGTAGCCTTGTGGATTGCCTAGCAGAGATAACAGACGTTCCTGCGCTTCATTATGGACAGATTCATACACGGCTCCACGGTGAGACATTTCCATGATGGACATCCCTGTCCCCTGGAAATCAACGAATTCAGCTTGTACACGTTCCAGTACTTTGAGCGGCAATGCCGCCGGTCCTGCATTAAAATTGTAGGCTCTCTTACTCAACAAATTCCCATCCCTTCTCTACTCTGGTGTGGATATTATCGCTATGATAGCAGTATTCATAAATGCGTTCAAGACTTGTATAAAAATGTTTCTTAATTCCTTTATGATGTGACAAAGCTGTGAATGTTAATATATTTAACATCTTTATTTTGTAGTATTTATCATAATGGTAAAAGGTCTCCGGCATAAGACCGGAGACCTATCTTGAACAACAACTATTCCCCGCAGGCTAATGAGTGTTATTCAAATCAGCTATGCTGACCATGTAGTATTAGCAATCAAAATACAAGCTGTATTCATGTGGATGAACACGGATGTTCACCGATTTCGCTTCAGAACGTTTGAACTCTACATAGTTATCAATAAAGTCCTTCGTAAATACGCCGCCTTCAGTCAGGAATTCGTAATCGGCTTCCAGAGCGTCCAGAGCTTCATCCAGTGAACCAGGTACACTGCGGATTTTGCCTTTTTCAGCGTCAGACAGCTCATAGATGTTAGTGTCGAGTGGACCATAGCCCAATTCGACTGGGTTCAGTTTGCGCTTGATGCCATCCAAACCCGCCATCAGCATTGCTGAGAAAGCAAGATATGGGTTAGCTGTGGAGTCTGGTGTACGGAACTCGATTCGACAGCCCTTAGGCGTTACAGCCGCTACTGGAATACGTACAGCCGCAGAACGGTTACCTTTGGAGAATACGAGGTTAACCGGCGCTTCGTAGCCAGGAACAAGACGTTTGAACGAGTTGGTGCTTGGGTTGGTCAAAGCGATCAATGCAGGTGCATGGTACAGAATACCGCCAATGTAATGAAGAGCCATTTCGCTCAGATTAGCATAGCCACCTTTTTCGTAGAACAAAGGAGTGTCACCATCGAAAATAGATTGGTGAACGTGCATACCGCTTCCGTTGTCCCCAAAAATCGGTTTCGGCATGAATGTTGCCACTTTACCATATTGACGAGCTGTGTTGTGTACAATGTATTTATAAACGAGCAGGTTGTCTGCTGTTTTCTTGAGTGTATCAAAACGGAAGTTGATTTCCGCTTGGCCTGCCGTGGCCACCTCATGGTGATGGCGCTCAATTCTCAGACCGGCTTCTTCAAGCAAACGGCACATTTCACTCCGAATGTCTTGTTGGGTGTCTACTGGTGCTACAGGTACATAGCCGCCCTTCACGCCCACTTTAAAGGCCAGGTTGCCGCCTTCTTCCTTACGGTTCGTGTTCCAAGCTGCTTCCTCGGAATCTACGAAGAAGGAGGAACTGTTCATGCCGCTTTCGTAGCGAACATCATCAAAGATGAAAAATTCAGATTCAGGTGCAAAGAATGCCGCTGTGCCCACCCCTGCAGATTGCAGAAATTCTTCAGCTTTTTTGGCAATACCACGAGGATCACGGTCATATTTTTCGCCGTCTGGCGTAGCAATGTCACACAGGATATTCAGTGTAGGATGCTGAGTGAAAGGGTCGATAAAAACCGCTTCTGGATCGGGCAGCATAACCATGTCGGATTCCTCAATGCCACGATAGCCGGGAATGGAAGAACCGTCGAAAGCAACACCGTTAACAAATGTTTCTTCATCTACTTCGGAAGCTGGCAATGAAATATGGTGAGCACGACCAGACAAATCTACAAAACGAAAATCTACCCACTCAATATTATTTTCCTGAATTGTTTTCAATACGTTTTCAACGGACATGTCTTCTTCCTCCCAATTTTTCCGAACATTAAGTCTTATACAACCCTGAAATGTTCATGATCGAATGTTTTTTTCTGTCGTCATTATAAATCTCAAACATGACACGGGTCAATAGCTATGTAAGGTATTTTTTAAACTAATGTTAGATATGCTTACGCCCTTGATAACATTTGAACAATACAAAAAGCCCGAAACATCGGGCTTTTAGGTGATTTTACTCTTATTTACTGCATTGCGGCAAAACTTTTATGCATTAATGTTAATAATTAGTTTTAAGATACGGCACTAGGTGTGTGGAATGTTTTTCCAATTGCAGGAGCTAACAATTCCAAATCTTTTAGCAAATCTGCAAATTGATCCGGGAA
The DNA here is from genome assembly GCF_056099025.1 of Paenibacillus sp. TSM33. Classification (NCBI taxonomy): domain Bacteria; kingdom Bacillati; phylum Bacillota; class Bacilli; order Caryophanales; family Paenibacillaceae; genus Paenibacillus; species Paenibacillus sp. TSM33. Next base: position 758,439 of record NZ_JBLZXB010000010.1, on the reverse strand, counting down.
TAGGGACTGTACACCATCGCCCGTCATCGAGTTGTCAGGGTCTGTATGCATTTCAATAATTAAACCATCCGCTCCGGCAGCTACCGAAGCCTTCGTCATAGGAACAACCAGTTCACGTCTACCTGTGCCATGGCTAGGATCGGAAATGACCGGCAAATGGCTCAATTGTTGCAAAACAGGGATCGCGGACAAGTCGAGCGTATTTCTAGTGTAGGTTTCAAATGTACGAATACCGCGCTCACACAACATAACATTCGGATTGCCGCCTGCCAAAATGTACTCGGCAGCATTCAAAAACTCATCATAAGTTGAGCTGAAACCGCGCTTGAGCAATACTGGCTTGCCGCAAGTACCCAGCTTGCGTAGCAAATCAAAGTTTTGCATATTACGTGTACCTACTTGCAGAATATCGGCGTATTCCGCACAGATGTCTACGTATTCAGGTGTCATGACCTCTGTGATGGTCAAGAGATCGTGCTTCTGCCCCGCCTCAGCCATCATGATTAAACCTTCTACACCCGTTCCTTGGAAGCTGTATGGCCCTGTACGCGGCTTAAAAGCACCTCCACGAAGGACTTGCGCGCCTGCAGCTTTGACCAATCCGGCAATTTCATCGATCTGCGCAGCAGACTCAACAGCACATGGTCCCCCCATAACGACAAGCTCGCCGCCGCCGATATTTACACCTTTGATGGAGATCACCGTATTTTCCGGGTGAAAATCACGGCTGGCCAGTTTGTAGGACTTCGATATTTTAACCACATTTTCTACACCCTTCATTTGGCGTAGATGTTCTGCCAGCTTCGGCTCTACGCTACCAATCAGTCCGATAATCGTACGATCCGATCCTCGGGATACATGAGCCTGCAATCCTTCTTTTTCAATAACTTCGACAATAGCTTGGATATGTTCTTCAGGTGTTTGAACACCAGCGATAACGATCATTGTTTTCTCCCTCTCTATAAACCGTATTTTACTAACCACATAGGATAACATTATGACACTTAGACGCTTGTTCGCTTTTAAGCTTTTATTCATTAAAGCAACTATACCTGTTTTAGTTCGACTCGTCAAGGCTTAATTGTCCCGAATTATTCTATTTTTCGAGTTAGGAAACATGGTTCAATTGAATAACATCGGCACTTAAGCAATGTAAAAAAGCCGTTATCCGGATGCTTGTATCCGAATAACGGCTGTAATCAATCATATATTATTTCGTCGTTTTTGACTTTTCTCGTACCGGAGGCAGCAGCTTTTTCATATCAATGGTTCGCCGAATCTCCCATGTTTCCGGGTTATCCGCATCATACTGTTCCAAATACGTAATGACTTCTTTGGTAATCAGCGTAGGTGTTGAAGCCCCTGATGTTACGGCTACTTTGGCTACGCCCTCAAGCCACTCCCTCTTCAGCTCAGTTATATCAGATATACGATAAGCCGTGGTACCAGCTATTTCCTCTGACACCTGAGCCAATCGGTTGGAATTGTTGCTTCGCGGGTCACCGACCACGATTACCAGATCCGCCTGTCCTGCCTGCTCAGCTACCGCTTCCTGACGTACCTGCGTCGCCAAACAGATTTCATTGTGTATCTCGGCACCTGGGTACTTTTCTAGAAGCTTTTTCATTATGTGCTTGATGTCCCATTGACTCATGGTCGTCTGATTCGTAATCAGGATTTTGTCTGCTGACAGTGAAAGACTTTCAATCTCTTCTTCCTTTTCAATCAGATGAACATGGTCAGGAGCAATACCGATAGCTCCCTCTGGCTCTGGATGATTCTTTTTGCCAATATAAATGATCTGATAGCCTTCGGCAGACTTCTCCCGAATCAGATCATGTGTCTTCGTCACGTCAGGGCAGGTTGCGTCAACCGTAGTCAATCCCTTGTCTCGTGCCAGCTTGCGAACCTCTGGTGATACGCCATGAGCAGTGAAGATGACAGTACCCCTCTCTACCTGGCTTAAAATCTCCATGCGGTTCGGTCCGTCCAATGTAATGATCCCTTCGTCTTCAAAGGAATTGGTGACATGACTATTATGAACAATCATGCCTAGTATATAAATAGGCCGGGGTAAGTCCAAATTTCTGGCTGCCTGACGAGCCAATACCATGGCATCGACTACGCCGTAGCAGTAACCCCGGGGCGAAATTCTGAGTACCTCCAAAAATAGCCCCCACTTTCTTCGACACAGTATACAGCTCCAATATATGGACAGCTGTGGGCTTTTATGCCTCTACCGGCCAATTCTATGATGTAGTTCCCCTCCTATTATAGCCTATTCCAAAGGCGCGGAAAAGCTGACTGGAAGCCAAATGACAAAGGTCGTTCCTTCTCCTTGGCGCGTAACCACTTCCACAGACCCCTGATGTTCATCAATAATCCACTTGGCAATAGATAATCCCAAGCCAATCCCCTCCGTCACGCCACGTGATTCATCTGCCCGGTAAAACCGGTCAAAAATAAAGGGAACCTCACTTTTGTCCATCCCAATGCCCGTATCACTGATCCGTAGCCCCACCTGTCCCTGATATACAATCGCATCAAATCGGACAGTGCCTTCAGGTGTATATTTAAATGCATTATCAATGAAAATGAATAGCATTTGCTGCAAATAATCTTTGCTTCCGTTCATATAAATACCATTCAACAACGAAAAGTCGCCCACATTCCATTCGGCCGTTCGCTCCAAAAACTGAGCACGACGAGCAACCTCGTTTACGAGCGGCTCCAGCGCAACAGGCATCTTATCGAACGTTTTCCCTGTGTCTGCTCTTGCGAGTGACAACATATCGCTCACCAAGCGACTCATTCGTTTGCCTTCATCCGCCATGTCATTCAGCGCCTCCATGGAAAGCTCGCGAATCATGGCTTCATCCATATTCGGTCGCTCTCCCGGTTCGGTGGTCCACATTTTGAGCAGAAAATCAACGTTGCCACGAATCGTCGTCAAGGGTGTGCGCAGTTCATGGGAAGCATCGGCCACAAAGCGGCGCTGCGCACCATATGCATCTTCAAGTTCCTTGTAGAACACTTCTGTACGCCCCAGCATGTTGTTAACAGTCCCGATCAATTGTCCGATTTCATCTGGCGGACCGTCATATTCAATCCGAACACTCAAATCATTACTCGATTGAATCTGATTGGCCCCCTCAATGACCTTGACCAGCGGCTTCATAGATTTACGAGCCAGGAAGAGACCTGAGGTCGCAGCAGCGAGTAATGCAAACAACGAACCGTATACAAGCACATTTTGTAACCTGTTCATAAGTCGGTCCTGAGAGCCCGTGAATTGTCCTACCTGTAGCAGCCCGACCACCAAGCCCAACTCCTCGGATTTGATCGGCTGTTGAATAATCATAAAGGAATCCCCATTTACGTTCACACGCCGAATCCCCTCATTTTGAACTGCTCCTGTCGCTGTAGACGGAACAGGGAAGGTGATACTGAGGTCTTTCATATTTTGGGTCGTTTTGGTTACACCGGACGTATAATTGTAAATTTGAACATAGAGCTGTGAGTCGTCTATTCCACGCCCCTGCTCCAATCCCAGATCCAGGTTAGGGACCTCAAACAATCCCCCTTTTATAATAAGGCGTAATTGCTTGTTAATCTGTGGCGCCTGAGTCATAAGCTGACTTTTCACTTCATTATATGTGTAGTAATATACTAGTCCGTAAATAGCCAGACCAAAAATGACAAGCACTATAGCCAAGATGCTCGAATACCAAGCTGTCAGCCGCCACCGAATAGACATATTACACATCACCTCTTAAAATATAGCCAGCTCCCCGAATGGTACGAATAAGCCGTTTGCCACCATCCTGCTCCGTTTTCTGTCGCAACATGGCAATATATACTTCCAGCACATTCGATTCCCCGCTATAGTCATAGCCCCAAATTTTGTCCATAATCAGATCACGCGACAGAACGCGTTTCGGGTTTTGCATGAACAAATGCAGCAGTTCAAACTCTTTGGCCGTCAGTTCCAAGCGTTTGCCACCACGAACCACTTCACGAGATTCATTATCCAGTTGTAAATCCTCGAAGGTAAGCCGATTCCCATTATTGTCCTGCTGTTCAGTTTTACGCCGCAAAAGTGCTCGCACTCGGGCCAGCAGCTCCTCCAGAGCAAACGGCTTCACGAGATAATCATCAGCCCCCAGATCCAGACCCTTTACCCGGTTCTGCACCTCATCCTTGGCTGTAAGCATTAGGACGGGTACCGTGCTCCCTCCCTCCCGCATACGACGGCAAACCTCAAAACCATCGACCTGTGGCATCATTACATCCAGCACGACCAAATCAGGTTCAGCTGTCAGCATTTTATTTAATCCCTCTGCTCCATTGGCGGCTGTCAGCACTTCATAACCTTCAAATGCCAGCCCTCTGCGCAGCATGGATACAATTTTTTCATCATCATCAATGATCAGAATAGTAGAGCGCATACACGATCAAACTCCTTTATCTCTTCTTCTTTTCCCTCTATTGTAGCAGGAGTAGACGCGTGTAGCATCTTGCCACCGCATACAGCAAGAAACGGAAGGGTCGTCTACCTTCCGTTTCTTACGTTCGTGTTCAATTCTAGAGTTATTCTCTTACTGCTGAAGAGTCGAGCTAAATTCATTTTTATTTCCTATTTTTAGCTGAATATCTTTTTTCTGCCCGGCTCGTTCGATGTTAAGCGTAAGTGCTGTACCCACTTTTTGTTTTTGGATGAATTGAATTAACTCCTGTGATGTGCTATAAGGCGTGCCATTGGCTCCGATAATTACATCGTAAGGACGCAGATCAGCCTGATAAGCTGGTGATTTGTATATAATATCCCGAACTACCGAGCCTTCAGTCAGAGATGTACCTAATTCCTTAGCTACTTCAGGGCTCAAGTTTAACAGACTTGCACCAATGAAAGGTACAGGTTCTTTCGGAATAGGTTGGTTATTTTTCAGCTTATCAACGACTTCCAAAATCGTATTGGACGGAATCGCAAACCCGATCCCCTGTGCATCTGCACTAACAGCTACGTTCATACCGATAACCTGCCCTTGCAGATTTAACAACGGTCCGCCAGAGTTACCAGGATTAATGGATGCATCCGTCTGAATGAGATGCTTGTATTGCGTCGGTTTTCCAGTTGACTCACTATTAATGGTGATAGTACGCTCTTTCGCGCTTAGCACACCGGCAGTTACCGAATGTTCAAAGCCTTCTGGGTTACCGATTGCAACCATCCACTCGCCGACTTTAGCGTTATCGGAGTCTCCCAAGGTTACGGTCGGGAAGTTATTTTTTCCTTCAATTTTAAGAACTGCCAAATCTAAATCTGCATTTTTGCCCAAGACTTTGGCTTCGTAAGGCTTGTTGGTTCCCTCTACTGTAACCTGTACCACACTTGCGCCTTCCACAACATGGTTGTTAGTCAGGACGTAACCCGATTTATCAAAAATAAAACCGGAACCAATACCCAGCGGAGTCAGCTGTCCACTGCTGTTGCCTTCATTTTCATTACTATTACCGCTGCTGCCACTATCACCATACTGGTTACCGAAAAAGTATTGATATAGCGGGTCATTGTAATAAGGACTGCTTTGTCTGCCGCTGCCAGCACTAGATTGCTTGGCAAGTGTTTCAATTTTGACGACTGCCGGGCCAGCCTTGGCCACAACAGATTGAACATCAGCCGTACCTGAAGGCATCACAGCCGGAACTGCGCTTGGAGACGAGTTAGTGGTTCCCGAATTCGTCGTTTCTCCGCTTTCAGCTGCCGCCGAAGTCAACGCTGTCTCCGGTGTGAACATATTGGTTCGGTCAGCTGTATACATCAATACCGTAATGACCAGCATTCCGGCTAAAAAAGATAACAAAATCGTTTTTACCTGCGATTTGGGCTTATTCGGTTTAAATTGCCAGTTGCCGCTATTCCGACCCGAACCCTCCTGTTGCTCAGGCATAGCACGTTGATAAGAGGAAGGAAGCGGTCTCACTGCTTGCGGTGGCGTAATCTCAACGTCTTCCACCGACTGCCCTTCCCTGCGTTGTCCGTCCGACTGCACTGAGGAGAAAGGGCCATAGGAATAGTAATATGAGGAACCATTTGAATCGTTTGGCCGAGTTGTTTTATCGTTATCAACCTGATCATTGTCGTTCCGGCGCCCGGAATTATTATTTTTAAATTCGTCCATTGTATATCTCCTCCCAAACCCTATGCTTCAAGGTGGTGTTGTTTAGCTGACTTTATTTTGCACTTTAAACCTTAATTCCACCTTAAAAAAAATTAAAAAGGAGATAAAACCTTAGACCTATTGTAGCTAGCCACTTTTACTCAACGCGAAATGCCCCGGAATTCAATCCGGAGCATTTCGTGTTGAGTATGCTTTTTATTTTGTGTTAAAGTTCTCGTCGAACTTTTCGTTCGGTGTTTGTGCATTGCTTTGAATTTTGCTGCGACTGGAGTTTTGAACTTTTTGTGCTACTGCACTTGTACCGCCTTGATCTGTTGCAAATTCTTCGTCATACTTCTCATTTGGTGTTTGGAAGTTGTCTTGAATTTTATTTTGTTCAGACTGCTTCACCTTTTGAGAAACAACGCCCACCGTATCGTCTTGTGCAAATTCCGCTTTGAACTGATTTCCTGTGTTTACCTTGAAGCCTTTGTTCATAAAAGAACTACCGCCTTGATTTGGCATATTCCTCAACCTCCCAGTATGGTTTGCGGGATAAGCTCATCCCGAAACATAGTATGTGAAGTCAGGAAAAACAATATTCAAGGATTATATGGAAGCATCCAGTGTCTCGGGCGGAATGGTCTTATGTGTTTCTATCGCCTTTTGCAGCGATTTTATCATTTTTTCCGTACATTTTCCGTTTCCTTTTTTTATGATTTGAACATCCACATCTTTCTTGCCCCATTCAGAATACACCTGCCGGATTGTTTTAAAATACAAGTCAATTTTATTGCCCTTAATCGCTGAACCTGTATCTGCTACAATACCGTAGCCGTAACCTGGAATGTACAATATGCTGCCCAAAGGAAACATTTTCGGATCAGCCGCAATCGTGGACAGTGTATTTTTGTCACGACGCACTTTTACACCGGAATACGTAATACCGTAACCGGGATGATTCGGCCGTTTGCCAGTGGATTCATAGCCTGCTGTATATCCTGTTGCCGTGACCGTCATGGTCGTAATAACCTGCTCTTCGCGTGGAGCTATAACAGGTGCGGATTGCCATTTCTTATGCTGGACCGGTTCTTTGTGACCGTAAACCTCATTGCCGGGCAATACCAGACAGATTGCGATTAACATGGCTCCCAAAACCCGTTTCCATACCAACATGGATCTCATAAAAAACCTCCCCTTGAGGCAAAGGCTTTCCAGAAATCCATGAGTTTATACGAACTATTAATTATTTTTGAACATCCTGCCCCGGATAAAGTCTGCTTAGCTTCACTTTGTCTTCAAAAATATGCAGGAGCGTTTGCACAATAGGGGTGTGCTCATCGTCTGTGTGCAATATAATGGAAGCAGGAGATATCGAAATAAGGGTACTGACGATTCGATCCTCAACTTCCATCTCCAGTTCAATACCGGGCATTTCCACAATAATATCATCTGCATCAGGAGTCGGTATCGGCACCATGGCACTATCGAGAATGGTAAAATCATGCCCGCCTTGGTGAAGTACATGCACGAGTGGAACTTTGCTCTCCTGAAAAAACACAAAATATTTAAGTAGCCCCATAAATTCTTCATATTGCCGATCTGCCCAGAATTCTTCCATGGCATAGTCAACGATTTCTTCAAGCTCTTTTTTATACGCATGCAGTCTGAATTGAATAAGCCCTTCCAAATTGATTACACGAAGCTCCTTAAAGTCCTTTTCCAGGAGAGTGGTCAGCTTACCATGGCGCTTTAAACGTCCTCGGGGACCATCATCATTTAACAGTGAGCGAATCATGCTACGAATTTGTCCAACGTCCTCTTTCTCCAGCAACGAGCAGGCTTTGTCGAGAATATGATTGAGTATCCCCCACTCCCTGACTTCGATAATATAATCCGCTATGGCCGAAGACATGATGCTGTATACACAGGGAAGAAAGCTTTCAAACGCCGAATTGCTTTCAGTGCCCTTGCAGGTCCATGCCACTTTGTTGTCCAGCTGTCTGAAAGTGAATCGAAATCCGCGCCGTGACATATGTAGTCCCTTGGTTCTACTTTTGACCACTTCGTAAAAACGGTCGGTTTCTTGATCTCCGTCTGTATTGGTCCACACTGTAAACAGTTCCATTGGCTCACTCCTTTCGATCACTGCTTTCAGTATATGGCGGCCTCTGAAGGGTTATACGAAGTGAACGACTGGAAACAAAAAGACATATGCAAAAGAGGCTGATCAGGTTTCAAAGAGACGTTCAGCGTGTTATAAACAATTACCGTGATTAGGTAAAAACCGAAAGGCGTTTGAATATTTAGGGCGGGGTATGTTAAGGTTATAGTGATATGAATTTTTCACAAGAGGGAGAGATAAGATGTCAACGATGCTGAACATGCTGCGTACATTCATGATCGTCATATTGAGCCTCGTTCAGATTTTGTCCCTTCCTGTGACGTTTCATGCGGAAGATACCACTCAATCCCTTCAGTTTACTTCGGGATCTTCACTTATGCTTCATGCTGATGTTACTTCGTTAGAAACGGATTCCCACGGTCTGGAACATCATTCCAAACCAGCGGTGCGCAAATCCTCCCCATTACTGCATCTGGTGATTGCTGCGGCTAAATCACTTCCCTTTGTCATTTTGATAGCGCTTGTGCTGCTAATGAGCATTCCTAAGCTACGTCTGCCTTTTATTCCTATCATCTGTAAGCTAAAGAAACAATTGTTCTTGTTCCCCATCAAATTTACCTCTAGTTATGTGGCTTAACCTCCTTTTAGCATGCATATCACCATATTTGCATGTCTCTTTGCTAACTTTTCCTATTCATCTAATCGTAAAATTTAATTTTCCGTTTTTTATTTAAAATTTAATTCACTCAATTTTTCATGTCACTCCCAAAGTATGTGATTTATTTCCCATATCATTCACTTAAATAAACGCATTATACAGGAGGCTTTATAAATGGATATTCGAGAGTCTATTTTGCCAGGAATCGGAATTAAGTATCGAATCGATGCGGAGAGCGGCGACCGAATTGTCATTATTATTCATGATGATGGCAGACGTGAGCTATATCACTTTGATTACGAGGATCTGGAACAAAGCATTTCTATGACGACCCTAAATGATCAGGAAGCACGATTGGTAGCCTCCATCATCGGTGGTATGACTTATAAGCCCAAGCAGCTCGAAAGTGTAGAAATGACATTTGACGATTTTATTATCGAATGGTACAGAGTGGAATCCCACTATGCAAGTGTTGGCAAATCCATCGGGGAGCTGGATATAAGGCAAAATTCGGGTGCCACGGTTATTGCCATTGTGGAGAAAAAGGGAAAAAAATATGTAAATCCTGGCCCTGAAGTGATTATTAGCGATGATGCCACTGTAGTTGTTGTTGGAGAACGCGATCAGCAGAAACGCTTTAAACAAATCCTTATGAACGGAAGCGGGTGATTGGATGGATCATCTGGTATTTGAGGTTGGATTGGCTATTGCTCTAATCGCTGCAGTGGGGCTGATATCCTCCAAACTGCGCTTCTCGGTCATCCCTTTTTATATTCTGATCGGAATGGCGGTTGGACCGCATGCGATGGAGCTATGGCATTTTGATTTTCGGTTTATCGAAAGCGCCCCGTTTATAGATTTCATGGGGAGAATCGGAGTGCTGTTTCTTCTCTTCTACTTAGGGCTGGAGTTCTCAATAGGTCGGTTAATTAAATCAGGTCGTTCCATTGCTGTGGGCGGTACCATTTATATAGGCATCAACTTTACACTGGGGCTGGCTCTGGGCTTCCTGAGCGGCTTTCCTGTAGCAGAGACACTGGTTATTGCCGGAATTACGACAATATCATCCAGTGCGATTGCAGCCAAGGTGTTGGTCGATCTCAAGCGTACCGCTAATGCTGAAACAGAAATGATTTTAGGTATTATTATGTTTGAGGATGTTTTCCTCGCTGTCTATATCTCCATCCTCTCCGGATTGGTTCTTAGCGACTCTTCCTCGCTCGGGGGCGTACTGCTATCGGCACTCATCGCGCTTGGCTTTATGCTTGCAGTTATTATCATCGGTCGAAAGGCTGTCCCTCTGCTAAATCGGATTCTTCGTATCCGCTCCAATGAGGTATTCGGACTTGTTGTTTTTGGCTCACTGTTTCTGGTGGCTGGTTTTTCGGAAACGATTCATGTAGCGGAAGCTATTGGAGCCCTGCTAGTCGGTCTGGTACTGGCCGAAACGGAACACGCCAAACGGATTGAGCATTTAATTGTTCCTTTCCGCGATTTCTTCGGTGCCCTGTTCTTCTTCAGCTTCGGACTGTCCATTGATCCGCTGTCCTTAGGAGGAAACGCCATATGGCTTGCATTAGCAGCCGTCCTTCTCACACTATTTGGTAACGTTTGGGCGGGAATGCTGGCCGGGCGTACGGCGTCCTTATCTCCCAAAGCATCCGCAAATATCGGTTTGACTATTGTGGCGCGAGGCGAATTTTCGATTATCATGGCCAACTTGGGTAAAGAAGGCGGTTTGCTTGATATTGTTCAACCTTTTGCAGCCATCTATGTACTCATACTGGCCATTCTTGGACCGCTTCTGACAAAGCAGTCAAAGCCTATCTTTAATATGCTAAACAAGATATTCAAATTTAAGGACCCTCGTTTACGAAAGGAAGAAAGCAAATCGGCGTAACTGTAAAAGCTGGATACGAAATCCATAGGAGGGAAGGCCATGCCGCACGCTGTAAACCATGCCGAAACTCTATGAGGCGGCTTGTAAAGCCCGCTTCAGGAGAAGCGAGCAGGTTCCCTGTCTTTTATACGGTGATTGGCGGAATTACGGCATCCGTCGGTCTGGAATTGTTTTTACATCCGCATGATATGATCGCTGGAGGCGTAACAGGAATCTCCAGACTCATGTCGCTTTATACACAGGAGCATTTTGGGTTACTGCTATTCGTTTTGAACTTGCCACTAATGCTGCTGTTTTCTTTGTCTACTCACAAGCCCATGCTGCTTCGCGCACTCCCAGGCTTGTTTGCCTTTTCAGGCTCAGCCATCATTCTCTCGCCTTTTCCGGCAGTGAGTGGCCATCCGGTCGTATGTGCTTTGGGAGGCGGAATCTGTATTGGGCTTGGGGCAGCGCTGACCGCTCGTCACGGGGGGCTACTTGATTCACTAGGACTCAGCAAGTCTGACGATGGCCGTCCATCCACTTTGCTGCTAATTCATCGGAAAATTCCGTTAATACAGATTGTAATGTTGTGTAATGGCCTGCTGCTCATTACGGCTGGTTTTGTGCTAGGATGGGAGCCAGCTCTCTATTCTGCCTTATCCTGTCTCGCTGCTTATGAAACGACCCGGCTGATGTTTACTGGTCTGAGACGCATGGTCTGTGTTGTCAGCAAAAAACAGCAAACTGTCGAAGAGGCCATATATCGCAGGTTGCGTTTACACAGCACACCAATCGAAGGTTCTGCCGCCCAGATAAAGGGCAAGATTAAAAGCGAATCAGATAAAAAAGAACAAATGGTTATCATTTATAGTGTTCATCTTTTGGATTTGCAGCGCTTTAAGGCGGCCATCCAAATGGCAGACCCACAGGCTGAGATCATGTATATGAAGCGATGGGAAACGTAGCAAAGCCCAAATATATTAACCATAATAGAAAAAAGATTAAAGATATTGTAGTATTCACTCTTCCGCACAAAAACGCTTATCTTCACTATCCTTGTACATAGGATAGTGAAAGATAAGCGTTTTGTAATGTATGATATATTAGCTGATATTAATTTTGCATAATAAAGTCATGCTCAATACTGCTGGCACTGTCAAAAGTACGAATAATATCATAACGGGTATTGCGCTGTGCGGGAATGTGACCCGTTTCACGGATCAACTGTAAAATGGATTCAATGTTAACCTTATACGTTGCGCCTGCAGCGGAAACAACGTTTTCCTCAATCATGGTGCTGCCAAAATCATCACAACCGTAGTACAGTGATTTTTTACCGATTTCCGGTCCCATCGTTACCCATGAAGATTGGATATGCTTGATGTTATCCAAAACAAGACGGCTGATCGCTACTGTCTTCAAATACTCCTCTGGCGTCTGGCGTTCCTTCTTCAAATTAGTGTTGTCTGGTTGGAAGGTCCAAGGAATAAAGGCCAAAAATCCTTCAGAGTTATATTTGTTTTCAATACATTCATCCTGAGCATCACGGACACGCAGCAGATGCAGCGCACGCTCCTCCATCAATTCGCCAAAGCCGATCACCATCGTAGCCGTCGTGTTCATCCCAACCTTGTGAGCTGTTTGCATAACATCCATCCAATCACGCCAGGAGCCTTTGAGACGGCTGATTTTGCGGCGTGTGCGGTCATCCAAAATCTCTCCGCCTCCGCCCGGTAGTGAATCCAATCCAGCTTCATGAATGGCCCGGATCGTTTCCTCCATGGATAGACCGGATTTTTCCTTCATTTTGTGAATTTCAGCTGGTGAGAAGGAGTGCATGGTGATATCGGGAAAACGTTCTTTAATAGCTTTCAGCAAATCAGTATAATAGCTGAACGGCAGATTTGGGTTTACACCGCCTTGCATTAGGATTTCGGTGCCACCTACATCCTGCGTTTCCTTAATTTTTTGAAAAATCACCTCATCCGGCAAAACATACCCTTCATCGGAACCCGGTCTGCGGTAAAAAGCGCAAAAGCGGCAGTATACGTCACACACGTTCGTATAGTTAATATTCCGTCCGATGACAAAAGTTTTTATGGGATCGGGATGCATGCGATTCATGACTTTATTCGCCGCATGACCTATTTTTTCGACCTCGTCTGATTCGAACAAAGCAACGGTATCCTCTAAATTCAAGCGTTCGCCGCGTAGGGCTTTATCTAAAATATGGTCGATTACACTCATGGTGTATCCTCCTTCGCTGTCACAGGGCGACGAAATGAAAGACAGGACTTATGAACGAGAATGCTTTCACAAACCTGCGTTCGAACCCTGCCGTAATGTATGTTCATGACTAGCCTTGTATGTTGTCTGTGCTATTTAGCATAGTAAAACCTAATGATAATACTAACATATCTTTTGGTAAGGAACCATACTTAGACTGAAAAGTGCCTTTTTTCACACTGTCTTTCATGTCGTTCATATAAAAACAGCAAGCCTCCTGAAATACGGAAACCTGCTGCTTAGGTCTGTACCTACTTGCTTCCATCGTATAACATTAGCTGCTACGGATGTGTAACGCTCTAGCGCAGCGCCTCATCCAGATCACTGATTAGGTCATCAATGTCCTCCAGACCTACGGAGAAACGGAGTAGTCCATCTGTAATCCCCCGCTCCAATCGTACACTTTTCGGCATAGCCGCATGTGACATCATTGCTGGGTACGACAAGATACTTTCCACAGCTCCCAGACTCACCGCAACAATGGGAATACGTACGCGACTGAGGACCTCTTTTGCACGCTCACCAGAACCCACATCAAACGATATTACTGCACCATAACCGCTCGATTGACTCTCATGAACCGCACGCCCTGGATGATTTTCCAAGCCGGGATAGTATACCGCTTCAATGTCATTGCGCTCGTTTAGCCAATTTGCAAGCTTAGCTGCACTTTTTTCGCTGTGAGCCATACGCGCCTCCAGTGTCTTCATACCACGCATGAGCAGCCAAGACTCTTGCGGTGCCAGCACAGTACCTAATCCATTCTGAAGCTGCTTGATTTGTCTCCCCAACGATTCGGTACGAGCTACCGCAAGCCCTGCCAATACGTCACTGTGTCCACCCAGAAACTTGGTCGCACTGTGCAATACAATATCGACTCCCTGCTCAATCGGACGTTGATAATAAGGTGTCATAAAAGTATTATCCAATAACGTCAGAAGCCCATTTTCCCTTGCCCAAGAGGTTATTCCAGCTACATTGGTAATTTTGAGTGTCGGATTAGACGGGGTTTCCATATACACAGCCCTTGTATTTTCCTGCAACGCCTCTTTCACAAGGTTGAGATCCGTCATGTCAACAAAGGTCGTTTCGATATTCATCCGTTTCAAGATGGAGGTCAGCAGTCGATATGTTCCTCCATATACGTCCTCTGAAACAATGACATGATCACCAGCGGATAAGAGCATAAATGTAGTGGAGATAGCAGCCATACCTGATGCAAAGGCAAAACCGCAAGCTCCGCCTTCTAATAAGGCGATATAATCTTCCAAAGCTTGTCGTGTCGGATTACCTGAACGGCTATAATCATGCTGTGGAGGATTAAAAATATCATGATGGTGAAAGGTCGAAGCTTGATAGATCGGGACACTCGATGCCCCTGTAACACTGTCAATTTCAGAGCCAAAATGCAGCAGCTTGGTTGCGAATTTCCGCCCTTTGTCCAGATCCTCTCCGATCTTCCTCGCATCCTCTATCATTGCTGCTCCCCTCCTTCTACTTCTTGACGTGCCGCTTCCAGTGCCGAACGCAAATCTTCAATCAGGTCATCTGTATGCTCGATACCTACGGAGAAACGAAGCAACCTGTCATCTACCCCGACTGCATCCCGAATTTCTGCCGGTATGTCCGCATGTGTCTGCACAGCAGGATAAGTCATTAGCGATTCTACACCGCCCAGACTTTCGGCAAACGCAATAAGCTTAATATGACGAAGCAAAGGCTCAACATAGCGAGCATCCTTTACTTTAAAAGAGAAAATACCCGTGTTCCCGCTGGATTGTTTATTTTGTATCTCACGACCCGGATGCCCCTCAAGCGCCGGGTAAAATACTTCCGCCACTGCAGGGTGTGTCAGTAAATAATTAGACAACACCGTTGCATTATGCTCATGTCGATCCATACGCAGCGCTAACGTCTTCATCCCCTTCATCAACTGATAGCAGTCGCTCGGGGAAAGCACAGCCCCTATGGAATTGTGCAAGAAGGAAATTTCAGCTGACAGTTCTTTTCCTTTGGTTACAATCAACCCTGCCAGCACATCGTTGTGCCCGCCCAAATATTTGGTTGCGCTATGTACCACAATATCCGCACCCAGTTCCAATGGCCGCTGGAAATATGGTGTTAGCAGCGTATTATCTACAATAGTAAGCAACTCATGTTGTGATGCCCATGCAGCCACCGCCTGAATATCAGTTATCATCATTAACGGATTTGTAGGCGTTTCTATGAATACAGCTTTGGTATTCGGTCGACATGACTGTTGGAGTGCTTCGAGATCGTTTGTATCCACATAGCTTGCGGTCACACCAAATTTGGATAAAATACGCTCTAGCAAACGATAGGTCCCGCCATAAAGATCCAGCGATACAATGAGGTGGTCTCCCTGTCCAAACAAAGCAAATACAGTTTGCAGCGCTGCCATACCTGAGCTGCAAGCAAAGCCTGCATCTCCAGATTCAAGTGCAGCAGCAGCCTCTTCCAGTACCTTTCGCGTGGGATTAATCGTCCGAATGTAATCAAACCCTGTGCTTTGACCCAGACGGGGATGGCGGAACGCCGTAGATTGGTAAATCGGGTAATTAACTGCTCCGGTTACTGGCTCCTCTACTGAACCGATTTGTGCCAATCTGCTTTCGATTTTCCACTGTTTCTCACTCATATGAATCCTCCTGTTCACTTCCATAGTAGGTGCTATAACATATGCTGCAAAAATGGATGTCCAAGACTATACTGCTGCGCTACTGCAAGGTGGTACTGTATGAGGGTAAACTACAAGCCCCTTTTTAAATCTGAGGTCCGATATCATAAGGTGTTTCTTGGTATACATAATAGTTAAGCCAATTTGAAAATAATAAATTGGCATGAGCCCGCCAGATAGAGGGCGGTATGCGTTCAGGATCATCGTTAGGAAAATAATTTTTGGGAACGTCAATATCTAGTCCTTTGGCCACATCGCGGTCGTATTCCCATTTCAGCGAAAGTGGATCATATTCAGAATGCCCTGTTACAAAAATTTGTTTACCATCAAGCGTGGCTACCAGGTACACTCCAGCTTCTTCGGATTCGGATAAAACTTCTAATTCGGCAATATGGTCAATATCTTGCCGCCGAACCTCTGTATGCCGAGAGTGGGGGGCATAAAACAGTTCATCAAAGCCGCGTAGCAGTTTCACTTTAGGTTTAATAACGGTGTGTGGGAATACCCCAAAGCATTTGTTGTCGAGCCCGTATTTCGGAACATTGAAATGATGGTATAAGCCAGCCTGTGAGGCCCAACAGATATGCATGGTCGAAGTAACATTTGTTTTCGTCCACTCAAAGATTTGCCGGATCTCCTCCCAGTAGGTCACATCCTCAAACTCAAGCTGTTCAACGGGGGCTCCTGTAATAATCATGCCGTCAAAACGACTGTTCTTGATCTCATCAAATGTTTTATAGAACATGTTCA
This sequence comes from Paenibacillus sp. TSM33, assembly GCF_056099025.1. NCBI lineage: Bacteria > Bacillati > Bacillota > Bacilli > Caryophanales > Paenibacillaceae > Paenibacillus > Paenibacillus sp. TSM33. Next base: position 741,879 of record NZ_JBLZXB010000010.1, on the reverse strand, counting down.
AATATTCTTGCGATGTATTTTTAGATACATGAGATTTCATGTGTACCAACGTAACATCCACTTGTAACGGCGTATTGCCGACCAGACGCAACAGTTGGGTTTCCGTTGTTTCCTTCGTAGGCATCAAATTCAAAATGGCGATGCGCAACGGACGAATATCTTGATGATAAGCCAGGCTTTCGTCCATTACGAAAATATTTTCGCCCTCCAGTACTTCCTTAGCAGGCAGCGTATCTGGAATCTTAATCGGCATGTAAACTCACTCCTTGATCGGTAAGTTGTGCGAAAATCGTCTGGTAGAGATGCCGGGCATATAATAAAAAGACCTTTCTCAGTTAGAGAAAGGTCATATTTGTATCCATATGCGCCTCTCTCATCTGTCAGGGCTACGCTTTTTTTGTACAAAGCGCGAGTCCTGCAAGAATTAGCACCGTGCGATTAAAATCGCCGGTTGCCGGGTATCATCGGGCTAGTCCCTCCACCTGCTCTTGATAAGATTTCGCTATATTCATTTTGGGTTCACAAAGTTCTTGTTGTTCACTTTAATGCATCGGCTGGGCTTCGTCAAGATAGGCTTGTAAATTTGTGCCCTGCATTCACATTTTGTCTACCTTTTCCATAGGTTAAATCATATCCCCCCTGTTGCAGAAGCTCATATGACTGCTGTTGATTTAGCCCATGATTTTGCGCTTGAAAGGCCGTAGGCCGAGCGTTATACTATACAAGTGCTAATAGGCAAAAATATGGTGCAACAGTGTAGATTAGAGTGTTTTCTGTGATGCTGTGGCAACCTAAAAAAGAACATTTGTGAGGTGAATCCGGAATGGAAGGCGACCCGAGCCCGAATAGGCGGCGATCCCTGAACAACAGCATAGGAATGACTTCAGCTTGCCGAAAGACGGGACGCCAGGCTCTGCATGCTCCAAAAGCCTTCTGCTTTTGATAGTATGCACGCTTACCCGCACCGGCTAACTGGCTAACTGAGTCCATTCCTTATGCTTAAGGTAAACGTACTTCCGTTACGACGGAGCATAAGGAGTGACATATATGAAAATCCGTTTGGTCAACAACGGGGTTTTTACCCCTGTCGAAGAAATTGAAATGGCGCTCACTGCACCGGCAGAAGGCTTTTATTGGATTGATGCCGATGTCGAGGATCTGACAGTGCTACAGCCCTTATTCTCTATGCATGATCTTGCAGTAGAAGACTGTTTGAGTGAAGAAGAACAGCGTCCAAAGATTGAAATTTATGAAAGCCATTATTTTATCGTTGTAAATAGTATTCGTTTCGATGATGAAGAAATATTTTTGCGCGCTTTGAACATTTTTCTCGGCCGTCATTTTATCATTACGGTGACCAAGCAGAAAATCAATGAGCTTCGTACTCTCAAGCCTATGCTATGGGAGCAGGAAGTCAGCCAGCCTGACCGTTTTATGTATCTGTTGGTCGATTTGATCGTTGACAACTATTTTCTGGTTGGTGACCGGATTGAAGTTCGCATTGAAAAGCTGGAAGAAGACATTCTAATGCATACGAAAAAGTCGCACTTGAACGAAATCATCGGCTTGCGCAGTGAGATTCTATGGCTAAAAAAAGTGCTCGGCCCGCAAAAGGAAGTCATCAATACCCTGAACAAACGGGATTTGCGTCTTATCGACGATCAACTACAAAAATATTTTAGCGACATTTATGAAAATGCTGTGAAAATTTCGGAGACTTTCGAAACTTATCGCGACTTGATGGGGAACCTTAGAGAAGCTTATCAGTCAAGTATCGCCAACCGTGCTAATGAAATTATGCGTGTGTTTACCGCCATTACAACCGTATTTATGCCGTTGACGGTCATTACCGGAATATATGGGATGAACTTTGATAATATGCCTGAGCTTCATACACGTTATGGTTATTTTGTCGTCATTGGGATTATGGTGGCATTAGGTGTCAGTATGTTCTGTATTTTTCGCAAAAAGGATTGGGTTTGAATTATTTCGGTTTTCAAGCTTGGTCATCAAAAGCAGCAGCCGAGTCCTATGAGGAACTCGTTGCTGCTTTTTGCTATGTTGGGCCTTATTTGTACTTTAGGACACTTCCAATTGTCTCTATATTATCCAACATGTCGGTCAGGCACCTGCTGATGGCGGAACCGTATACGAATCAGTCGCAGTCGCTCATAAATTTGATCCAATCCGGCTTCCGTCGCTTTTTCTTCTCCATATACTTTTAACATAATGGGCTTGAGCAACGTATCTCCCAACTCTGCAAAAGCAGACCAAATGGCGGCCTGCTCCTCCTCAGATACATGTGCCAATTCCTTGCGAATCAGCTTCTCCATATCCATTCCATCTCTATCCAAATGCTCCACAGCTTCAATCACTTCTCTGCGGTGCAAGCCTGTCTTCATGCCGATATGCTCCAGTGAAAGACCGTCCGAAATGCCTTCGATAATCGCTCTAGTCAGGCTAAATTTATTTAGTTCCTGTTTGTACTGGTTTTCTTTTTGCTTGTACAGCCATGACAAAAAAGCTTCTTCTTCCAGTGTCTCTGTTACCCAGTTCAACGGAAAGGGCGTGGTCCGATCATTTTGCTTCGTAATAGATAATAGCTCCGTCCCATATTGCGACACCTTACCCTGGCCCATTCCAGGCAGTTCTAACAATTCTTCTTCGGTATGAGGAAGATAGACGCTGATGAGTCGAAGTAGTCGATTCGTAGCGATTAAATAAGGTGCTTTTCGCTCAGTTGCTGCTTTTTGCCGTCTCCACATCGTCAATTGTTCATACACCTCATCACGCGGAAACAAATCACTATAGCAATACAGCTTTTGTAACGTTTGTCCACGTCCTGATGATCCTTCTTGTTCATGAAAAACGCCATGAATTAGAGGTCTGTAGCCTTCAGCCATCTTGAGCGCCAGCTCATGACGGTATACATGCAGTAATTCCTGCCACAAACTGCCCTCATACCAAAGGTCGTCTATACTTTCATCCGGGACATGGTGCGTGCTCCAGCCTGCACTCCATCCCCCTTCATGTTGCCCGATCCATACCTGTGCAAATTCCTCACAGCCCTGCTCATTCCGTTTAGACAAACGATTTAGAAATACAATCTCCATGATTCTTCCTCCCTCAGATGGTTGAATTACTGTTCCGCACAATACAAAAACGCAAAAAAAGCACCTATCCCGCGTATTCGCAAGAAAGGTGCTTCCCTTTTGATCCGTACTATGCTGTTGCCTATATGATAACCGGACCTTGGAGTACCGTCAACCATAAATTCTAAGAATTCAGCTTTTCCTTGGCCAAAGCCAGAGCTCCGCACAATCCAGCATTGTCACCCAATCCCGGAGATACGATATATTGCTCAATTTCTGAAGTCAGACTTGGATGCTGTACGTAACCGTTCAAGAGTTGTTGAAGCTTGGTACGAATGAGCGGGAACAATTGATCCTGCTTCATTACTCCGCCGCCCATAATAATTTTTTGCGGTGACAGGATTAATACATAGCTCATTAGAGCCTGTGCCAGATAATGCGCCTCCATTTCCCAGGCCGGGTGATCCACAGAAAGCTCATGTCCTTTAACCTTCCATCTTTTTTCAAGCGCCGGCCCCGCTGCCAGCCCTTCCAGACAATCTCCATGATATGGACATGTGCCCTCGTAGTTATCTTCTGGATGACGACGTACCAAAATATGTCCCATTTCCGGGTGGGATAATCCATGTACCAGCTTTCCGCCAACCAAAGCACCCGCTCCAATGCCTGTACCTATTGTAATATAAAGACAGTTGTCCAATCCTTTAGCCGCACCCCAAATGGATTCCCCCAGTGCTGCTCCATTCACATCCGTGTCAAATCCCATAGGTACATCAAAATGCTCCTTCAGCTTGCCAATCAGATTATAATTTCCCCAATGCGGCTTTGGCGTTGTAGTTATATAACCATATGTATCACTGCCTTCGATAGGATCAATCGGTCCGAATGAGCCTACGCCCAGCGCTTCAATCCCCTTGCCTTCAAAAAATGCAATGACATTCTCCATGGTTTCTGCTGGGGTCGTTGTTGGAAAGCTTGCTCTTTCCAATACCTCCCCTCGTTCATTTCCGATTCCACATACGAATTTGGTACCGCCTGCCTCAATTGCTCCCAATACTGTCATAGCTGCTGTAATCCCCTCTCCATGATCTCTCTCCATTATATTCACCTGAAACGAGCCTAAGGTCAATCCCCTTATGACAATTGTATAAAATCCTTCACATGGTTATATATCTAAGCTCAGTCAGTTCATACAAATAAGGACACTAACGCACCAAGCGCCAGCATCCCTGTATAACTTAGTCCACCTGAAATGCACAGCACAAGCCTAACAGCTTCATTATAATCCGGTTGCGACACCCATCAAAGTGCACAAGCTTTTCATTTCAAGCTGCTCAAATTTATCGACAATTTGCACATGATCCAGCGTCAGCAGACAGCTGTCTAAAGCACACGCAACAGGCACATCACAGTGAATTTTAGCAAGCTTGCGTGAAAGATGCAGCATATCCAAATCACTCTCAATCTTTTTACGGACCGATGGTGTCAATTGATCCAGATTTTCCAGAATGCCTTCAATGGAGTCATATTCCTGCACCAGCTTGAGGGCCGTTTTTTCACCGATTCCGCGTACTCCCGGGTAATTGTCACTTGCATCACCCATCAAGCCCTTGAGATCGACCACTTGGCGCGGCTTAAGCCCCTTTTCAGACAGCAGCGTCTCCGGGGTATATATCATATAATTTCCATGCCCTTTTTTCATAATAATGACCCGTGTCCGCTCATCTACCAATTGAAGCAAATCATGATCGCCTGATAGAATCATCACATCCATGTCCTCATTTTGCGAATAATGGCGTGCGAGCGTACCGATACAATCATCCGCTTCAAAGCCTTCCGCCCCAATGTTGGGTATGCCGAGACTGTCCGTCACTTCACGGATCAAAGTAAATTGAGGAATCAAATCATCTGGCGCGTCGGCTCGGTTGCCCTTATACGCAGCAAAATGTTCCCCACGGAACGTCGTTCCTCCCATATCCCAGCAGCAAATGACATGTGTAGGATTAAAGGTTTGGACTGCATCCCAAAAATATCGAATAAAACCATATATGGCGTTCGTTGGTACTCCAGCTTTTGTACGACGGATATAACCGTTTGCAGCGGTTGCATAATAAGCACGAAAAAGCAGGGCCATGCCATCAACCAGCATTACGGATTGTTCATTGCGTTGTGTCACAGATTGTATTACTCCCATTCATCATAATATTTAACCCCCACAGTATAACATATCGTGGTGGAAAATTGGGCTTTACTAAGCTCCCCATGTCCCCTCAAATGTTTCCTCTTTGAATCCTACCGTTACTTTATTCCCATCGGTTACAATCGGGCGTTTAATTAATCTTCCATTCGAGGACAAAAGCGAAATTTGCTCTTCACGGCTCATTTCTCCAAGCCTATCTTTCAGCTTTAACTCTTTGTATACTTCACCGCTCGTATTGAAAAACTTTTTTAACTCCAGCCCGCTTTTTTTAATCAAGTCTTCCAATTCCTCCGGGCCAGGCGGTTGTTCAAAAATAGGAATCAGTTCCGTCTCATGCCCCTTGTTTTGCAGCCATTTCACTGCATTACGACAGGTGCTGCATTTTGAATACTGGTAAACTTTCAGTTGACTCATTGCTAGATTAACCTCCATTTGGTTTCAAACTTTGTCGATTATTTTATTCAGGATATTGAGCCTTTAACAGCTCTTGCATTCTGATCATATCATCCGGCAGAGGAGCGCAAAATGTCATTCGCTCCCCTGCCACAGGATGTACCAAGGACAACTCCGAAGCATGTAGGGCTTGTCGTGGCATTCTCGCATCAAGCTGAACATATCGCTCACGTTGCACAGCGTCATCGGGTGTCATCCGGTACATTTTGTCTCCAATCAACGGACATCCGATATATGTCATGTGCACCCGAATTTGGTGCGTACGTCCGGATTCCAACTTTAGACCGATGCGGCTTCCTCCGTTCCATACTTCCTCTAGCTTATATAGCGTAAGAGCAGGATAACCATCCGGGGTCACCATGCGCAAATGTGGATTATCCGGGTTGCGGTCAATCGGTCCGTCCACCCTGCCTTCCTGCTGCTCAGGGCGTCCATGTACCAAAGCCGTATAGCGCTTGTCCACCGTTCCCGCAATCATCTGTTCGGAAATATGCTGGTGGACATACGGATTTTTAGCTACAACCAGTACGCCCGTCGTCTCCTGATCAAGACGATGAACAGGACGAAACCGAAACAGCTCTCCCTTGGTCTGCCAATAATGCACAACCCCGTTCGCCAGCGTCCCGGTGTAATGACCGTGAGTCGGATGGACAATCATACCCGCCGCCTTGTTCACTACTAACAGATGTTCATCCTCAAACAAAATCTCAAAAGGAATAGGTTCGGGTAAAATATCATCGGAACGCTCGCGCTCCATGCGGATTTCTACTCGATCCCCGGACTTCACCTTTACGCTGATATACACACGTATCCCGTTCAGCATGATCCCCTGTTCGGTCAGCTTGAGTTTGGATATGAGCTTGCGAGAGATGTTCATACGTTTTTGTAGAATGGTCTTCAGCAGCATGCCCTCCTCCTCAGGAGGGATCATATATACAATAGGTTCATAGTACAAGCTCATCACAAATTCCCGATTGCCTCCTTATTTGCGGAACACTTTTTTGCTGCGCACATATTCGACATCAGGTACACCCTGACGTACATTTGCTGTGCGAGCCACAACAAAGAAATAATCGGACAAGCGGTTCAAATACCGACGTACCGCAGGATTGATATCTGTGTGCTTACCTAGTGTAACAGCACGACGTTCCGCACGACGGCAAACTGTGCGGCAAACATGAAGCGTCGAAGATAATGTGCTGCCTCCCGGGATAATAAAGCGCTCCACCTTCGGATTTTCCTCCTGGCATGCATCAATCCAGCCTTCCAGTCGCTCTGCCAGCTCGTCTTTGACCTTATATTTACTTTCACTGATTTTAACAAACGCCAAATCCGAGCCACAATCGAACAGCTCCTGCTGAATTTCTTCCAATTGAGTCCGAATATCCGCAAACTTTTCCCCTTCGGCAAAGCTGATCGCTTGTCCTACAAAGCTGTTCAGCTCGTCAATGGTACCGTACGCCTCCACACGATCGTCATCTTTGGACACCCGACCGCCGATCACAGAGGTTTGTCCTTCATCACCTGTTCTGGTATAAATACCCATATCATTCCATCCCCTTTATCATTCCGTGAGTGCTTTCAGCACCTTAATGGCTTCTTCCTTATTGCTTGTGCGTGGCGGTACGGTAGCAAATAATGTGTTTGAGTTATATTTTAGGCCCTTAAACATCTTCATCTGCTCCACCGGAATTCCGAACAAATGAGTTTCCTTGATTACATCCGTTCCTTCTTCCCCTTGCTCTTTTTTCTTAAATACGCCGCCCTCGAACACACCCCGGGTATACGTCTTTTTGTCAAAGGCATCATCTAAGGGTAGATTCGAGCCATTCTGTCCGTACAACTTCATGTCCTCTTCCGGTAAAAGAAACAAATCATGCTCTCCGGCCGCATATTCTACGACCAGCTTCTGCTGGTTATACAATGGGCTGACTGAAATCTCGATCGTCGGAGCCTGTTCGCCCAGCTTCTCCTTAAGCTTTTGTGCCAGCTCGTCACGAATGACTGAAGCATCCCCTTTATCCATAATAAATATGGAGAAGCTGTCTTTGTCCCGTCCCCCACATCCAGCCAATAGTACAAGTGCTATGATTCCGATGATCCATGGCGATAGCCTTTTTAGCCCTGCTCTCATATGTACGCCCCCTCTTCCATGCCATTAATATATCATAAGTTGTGAACGCAAAAAAAGAAGGCCCTGCGGCCTTCTTCATAGCTATGGTGACTTCACACAGTTACACCCTGCATTCCGTACCATACAGCTTCATGTATTCATTGATTTTCAAATCAAGCTTGCAGCTAATCTCGATGACAAGATCAGAGGTGAAGGACTGCTCTTCCTGAAACGTCCGCATCATCTCATTGCGCAGGAACAAAATTTCATCTTCCAGGGAAATGTCGTATCCTATTGAACTCGGCGACTTATATCCAACATATGACATGAGCACTCCTCCTGTAATTGAAAAATTGAACTTCCTGCTTCCGATTTCAAATTATAGCATAGAAATTTAGAAATAAAAGACTATTTTCTATGAATTACCCATAAAAAAATAATTTTAACCTTCTTTTTTCACTTTTTCTACAAAATGACCAATTCGATCCAAAGCTTCCGTCAGCTGGGTAACAGAAGTCGCGTATGAGCAACGAAGATACCCTTCGCCTCCCAAACCAAACACATTGCCCGGTACAGCCGCAACTTTGGCCTCTGCCAATAGGCGCTGTGCAAATTCATCCGAGCTGAGTCCTGTGCTTTGAATACTCGGGAAAACGTAAAAAGCCCCTCTTGGCTCATGGCATTCCAGACCAATCTCTCTGAATCCCTCAACCATCAGACGGCGACGCTGATTATAGGCTTCTACCATTCGATCTTTCTCACCCATACCATTTCGCAAGCCTTCCAGTGCTGCAACTTGCCCCATAGAAGGCGCACACATGACGGTGTACTGATGGATTTTGAGCATAGCAGCAATCAAATCAGGATGCCCGCAAGTATATCCAATACGCCAGCCGGTCATGGCGAAGGCTTTGGAAAAACCACTGACGAGAATCGTACGATCCATCATACCCGGTACCGAAGCAAAGCTGACATGCTTATCCCCATAATTTAATTCGGCATAGATTTCATCAGAGATGACGATCAAATCATGCTTTTCCACGATTTCCGCAATCGGAAGCCAATCTTCATAAGTCATCGTAGCCCCGGTCGGGTTGCTCGGATAGCATAAAATTAGCACCTTGGATTTAGGTGTAATTTTTGCCTCCAGCGCCTCAGCCGTCAGCTTAAACTCATCCTTGGCAAACGTTTCAATGCCGACCGGAATCCCGCCTCCAATCGAAGTGATTGGAGAATAGGAAATGTAGCACGGCTCAGGCACGAGAATTTCATCGCCAGGTACAATTAAGGCGCGCAACGCAAGATCAATCGCCTCGCTACCTCCAACAGTTACGATAATCTCATTTTTAGGATCATAGCGGACGTCAAATTGCTCATTCAAATACTCACTAATCGCTTCACGCAGTTCTGGCGTTCCCGCATTAGACGTATAGCTGGTGAAGCCTCGCTCCAATGAATAGACACAGGCTTCCCGCATATGCCAAGGGGTTGTAAAATCCGGTTCGCCTACCCCCAGGGTAATAATGTCCTTGTTTCCACCCACCAGGTCAAAAAACTTACGGATACCCGATGATGGGATCTCGCGTACCAATGGGGATAAATAAGAACTCATGGCCTTGTTACTGTCTGTAAATGCTTCTGTTTTGAGATTCATCATGATCTTCCTTTACGGCGAAATCATCAGACGATTATCTTCCTGATGGTCCTCAAAGATAATTCCGTCCTGCTTGTATTTTTTTAGCGTAAAATTAGTCTTGGTAGACAAAACCGAGTCAATAGGCGACAGTTTCTCCGACACAAAATTAGCAACCTCACGGAGATTTCGGCCCTCTACCTCTACCAGCAAGTCATATGCTCCGGACATAAGATAAACAGATTTTACTTGCGGATACAAATAAATCCGTTCTGCAATCCCTTCAAATCCTCTTCCACGCTCAGGTGTAATCTGTACTTCGATCAAAGCGGTAACCTTTTCGTCGTCGACTTTGTCCCAATTGACTACAGCAGCGTATTTGACGATCACATGTTGGTCTTCGAGCTCTTTAATTGAGGTGCGTACATCCTGCTCGTCAACCCCTAGCATAGTAGCCAAAAGGGTCGGTGTTCTTCTTGCATCTTCTTTTAACAATTCCAGTACTTTTAATTTCAATTCATTCAGTTCTGTCATTCTATATAAGGCCTCCATCGAAAGAGATTACTATACATCATACAATACGCACTTTAAACCTGCAAAGAAAAACCGTCCACTCCGGTAAACCCGGCAGATGGACGGCTGTTATGGGAATTTGCTTCAAAAACGGAAAATCCCGTTTACATATAATAAGGGTTATTTTGGTGAGCAGACTGGCCTTGCTGGTGCATCGATTGTCCATATACTCCTGCGGATGCCGACTTTTGCTGAATGAACTGATGGCATTCCTGTTGGGTCTTGCGAGCTTCTTGAATCTGTTTGTCCAAATCGTAGCGCAATGCTTTAGACGGGGTAGAGTACATATTGTTCTGACTCATCAGATGGTACAAATCACCTTGCATACGCAATGTATCATTTGTAAGGTCGGTGAACATCTGACGAACAGAAGGACAATTGGATTCTGTCGTCGCCGTTGTGTACTCGCGCACTGTACGTTTCATATCGGCTAGAATGGTATAGAGCAAATCTTCTTCGGGCATAAATGACATATTGTTTTGTGAATACATCCTGTCTACCTCCTTTATTGGTGATCCAAATTACTGTTGCGGTTGCATAGGAGCAAGCTGCTGATGCTGTTGAAGAGCATTAAAAAGTACATTCAAGTGGTGCTCATGAGTTCTTGCCAGTTGCATACAGGCTTGTTGAATGGCTGGTTGCTGAATAGACGCTGCTGTGGCCGCACATTGTTTGAGCAGTAGTTGTTCATTGGAAATAGAGTCCGCGATGTACTCCAGCTCTTTGCCTGTTAAAGGTTGCATGTTCGTAGATTGCATAATCTCAGTGCCTCCTTAAATGTTTTGTTGCACGCTGGTTATCTTGTCCATTTGGCGAAATACTATGTACGCATAAGAGATACTACATATTACCTATGAGGAGTGCTATTTTATATGGAATTGATAAGCGGGAAAACATATTGGCCTAATACCTTGGAGCAGACGCTTGATTTTCCGCCTTTGGCAGAGGATTTAAATTGTGATGTATTGATTATCGGGGGAGGGATGAGCGGATCCATTTGCTCCAGGTTATTGGGAGAACGACAGGTAGACACCGTGGTTATTGACAAACGCAAGCTGGTACACGGAAGCTCTTCGGCCAATACAGGACTGCTACAATATAGTAATGACAAGACCTTAACCTCTTGCATCCACACGTTTGGTGAAACGAACGGTGTACTGTTTTACCGCATGTGCAAAGATGCTCTGGATCAGTTAGAAATGCTGTCCACCACACTGGATACAGACCCTACTTTTATTCGGCGCAGCAGCCTGTACTATGCAAGTACGTGGGAGGATGTACTGATGCTTCAGAAAGAGTACGAACAGCTAACCCGGTTTGGATTTCCAGTGGAGTTCTGGGATGAGCAACAAGTTGCTGCGCGATTTCCTTTTCGAAAACCAGCAGCGTTGTACACACATGAAGATGCTGAAGTGAATCCATTTTGTTTTGCCCAGGGGCTACTGCAATCTGCCAACCGTCTTGGTGTTCGCTTATATGAGCATACGGAAGCCAAGCATTTTGATTTCAACGATAATGAGGTCGTTTGTCATACAAGCGGTGGAATGATCCGAGCAAAAAAAGTTGTTTTTGCAACAGGTTATGAAACACAAGAGATTAAAGCCGATCGCGGGGCCGTTCTAGAGAACTCTTATGCTATCGTCACCAATCCAATCGAAGATGTTCCCTTATGGCATGAGCAGTGTCTGATCTGGGAAACTGCTCGTCCTTATCTATATATGCGCTCCACTCCAGAGGGACGGATCATTATTGGTGGTTTGGATGAACCTATATTGGACGTCAGCCAGCGCGAAATCAGGCTCCTACATCAACAGCAAAAGCTGCTACAATCGCTAAAGGAATTTTTCCCCGGTGTCCCACTTCAGATCGACTATGCTTGGGCAGCTGTATTTGGTTCCTCTCATGACGGCTTGCCGTATATTGGTCCACATCCGCGTTTTCCAAATTGCTACTTTCTGGAGGGTTACGGAGGGAATGGAGCAGTCACGAGTATGATGGCAGCACAGCTATTGGCTGATGAACTGACGGGCATACACCGACCTGAAATGGAGCTTTATTCTCTGACTCGTCCTACCAAACCCTCGCCCGAAACAACGGAACCGATAATTTAATTGGATACAAAAGAACCTCCTTTTCCTATATAAACGGATTTGGAGGTTTATTGGTATTGAATTTTCAATTATTCGGTTTGCTTGTGCAAGCGTCGTGCATGGGAATGGGACTTGCTTTGCTTTGTTTTTTGTTCCATTTTCAGCACACTTCGCATAAAAATCCACCCAATCACTGGCATCAATGCCAGTCCAATCAACAGCCAGATCATCGCCGTAGGAGCCTTGCTGATACTTAGGACACCCAAGAAAATGAGTGTTCCTGTCAACCGACCTATCATTAAGCATAGTTCGCGCAGTACAACCAGTTCCACTCTCTGATTAGCATCTCCTTCACTCGTACCCATTAGATCAAAGCTCGCAGAGATCATAGGAATTAAATACAAGGGCATGAATAGGGCGGTGCCAATCCCCATAATCAGCAGTGTGCTATACTCCATACGCCACAATAACGGTAAAAGAGCGATCACCAACAGCACAGCACCCAACAGCATACCAGCCGAGCGATGGTGTGGCTTGAGCCATTTTCCAACAGCCCAAAAGCTGAAAAATGAAACCCCCGATGTAATAAGTGAAAACTGTGCTAGCTTCCATTCCTGTTGAGTAACTACATATACGAGCAGCGTAATCAGGAAAGCAAACACTCCTTCACGGATGCCTTGTGTTATAAGCGATAACGACAACGGACGCCACATACTCCCCTTTTGTGACAATCGCTGCTTAGGCTCCTTCCAATTGTACTTTCCTGTCGGTTTACGCTTGCGAAGAAAGAAGCTCAGCACCACTCCTACAACATAAAAGGCCAAGGAAATACTGAATATCACGCGATAACCCGCGTCATCCTCCATGCGTGCAATAATCCAACCAGAGAGCCACGGACCCACTATACCTGAAAACGAGCCCAGCAGACCCACCCATCCGTTAAAATGATCGCGGCTTGCCTGATCCGTGACTTCGAAAAAAATGACATTAAACGCTAGCCAAAATAAACCTAAGGCTGCACCCAACAACATTCCAAGCGGCCATATGTAGTTTACAGCCTGCGGTCCCGTATACAACACGATGAGATAAAATAAACCGGACAATGCAGTTCCCACGCGCAGAGCATTCATTTTGTTATGTTCCTTGACCCACTTTCCAGCTACCCAGACCATAATTCCCAGCGCAATTTGTTGACTGACATTAAACCAGCCGATCATCGCGTAATCCTGCCTGCTTTTCCACAAATACACATTAAGAAATGTGCCGGACAATGCTGCTGCAAACACAAACAATCCATTCAAGCTTAATAGCAGAATGGATTGTCCGTTCAGGTTTGATTTCAATGCAGTTCCCCCTAACGGAAAAATCACCAATCAGCTTATTACGAGCCAGCTTGTTCAAAGATTTCTTTGATTTAACATGCCCGTATTGAGCTTGGACCTATCCGGGGAATCGCTATTTAATTATTGGAAATACCGCTGAGCTTCTCCAGCATTCGCAGTCGGTCATTCTCTGACAAAGTCTGCTGAACATGGAAGCAGCTAGGACACACATAAACATTTAAGACGAACGGCAGATCCAGAACAGGCTTGCCGAGAACTGGAGACATCGATGGTTCGAAGCCTTCTCTGGTTACGGTTTGCGAACCCGCATGCAGCATATATTCTCCACACTGGGAACATTCAAGAACCTCATCTTGTCTGTCGAGTAATTGTTCAGCACCTTGTTCATACGCCATAAGATCCGCACCGCTTTCTTCGAATTTTTGTAAAGTATGCAGCACAGGCAGCTTATGGAGCTCATTATCCTGCAACAACGGTGCATCAGCTGGCTTTTCAGATACGATTTCATCCTCTGCCTCGTATAATATATCCTGCTCGTCATCATCACCGAGCTGAATACTCAATGTACGATAACCCTTTAGGTCTTCTTTTTCATGAGCATGGAGCGGCGGAGTTGCAGAAGCCGCATGATCGTGTGTCACATCTTCATGCCCATCCGTATGTCTGTGAACAGATGGAGAAACAGGCTCAGACTCCTCTTCATCATCGGTGATGTCTGAGTATCCTTTCAGAACATTATGGCAATAAGGACACTCTTCTTCAGGTCCTAATTCTTCATCCCAGATAATTTCCATGTTACACCATGGGCAAATAGTCATTTCCAAGCTTTATCATCCTTCCGTTCCAATGCGTATACCAAGCTCTAGTATACAGGATGTGTCAAGTTACACTCGCACCAATCACATACGATAACGATATTGAAATAATCATGGAGAACAAGCCAACCGCACGGTTATCCTCTTTAATCTCTTGATCGATAGAAAATACCGGTGTCAGAAATTCAAAAAGAAAGTACGCGGCAAGTAGCAGTAAAAAACCAACGAATGACCAGATCATCGTATCATACACGCTGGATTTCGCCTCCATCGCAAAGCGGAGCACGTTGCAAATACCGAACATTTTCCCACCCGTTGCCATGGCTACCGAAACATTGCCTCGCTTGATCTCTTCCCAGCATTTATAACGGGTTACCAGCTCAAAGCAGGACAAAAATACAATTAACTCCAGCACCGCCACGGAGAAATAACCCAGCATCATCCCCAACGGATGTGATAGCAATTCATCAATCGCCATCTTCACCTCGTCCCTCCCGTTCTACCAAGCATTTCCGATCAGCAACCCAGATCTATTCTAATTCAGCAACCGTTACACCCGTGCCGCCTTCATTGTAGTTACCGATACGGTAGCTTTTCACATGCTTATGCTTGCGAAGGTATTCCTGAATACCGGTTCTCAGGACCCCCGTACCTTTGCCGTGAATAATGTATACCTGACCCAGATTGGCCAAAAACGCTTCATCCATGAAGCGGTCCACTTCCATCAGCGCTTCCTCTACGTTTGCCCCCCGAAGGTCAAGTTCGCTTCGCACGTTATGATCTCGTGTGCGCTTAACGCCAGTCACTGGCTTTTGAACCCTTGGAGTAGTCGTTGGGGCAGGTTGCAGCAGCTCTAGATCATCCAGACTAACCTTCATTTTCATGATGCCCAGTTGAACGATAGCTTCCTTGCTGCCAGACAGTTCAACCACGTGACCTTTTTTATTCAGACTGTGAACTGATACTTCATCGCCAGCCATGATGGAACGAGTACGCGGAGTCGCCGGACGTTTGACTGCGCTTTTCTTACGTTGTTTGGGTTCTGCCTCATCCAGTTCTCTACGAGCTGCAATCAGCTTATGCTCCTTAACCGAGGCTCCTTCTTCCTGAGCCAATCTACGCAAATCAGTAATGATTTTCTCTGCTTCACTACGAGCCTTATCCACGAGAACTCTTGCTTCGTCTTCAGCCTTTTCCAACATACGGTCCCGTTGTGACTCCAGCTTATCCAGCTCAGCCTGATGACGAGTACGCAATACTTCCATTTCCTTGCGCAACTGCTCTGCTTTTTCCCGTTCTTGCTCAGCGGTCAAACGGTTCTGCTCCAATGACGCAATCATGTGCTCGACGCGCTGGTCTTCTTCCGTTACCTCACCACGGGCATAGTCCAGTATACGTCCCGGTAATCCCAATCGCTCAGCAATGGCAAAAGCGTTACTTCGCCCAGGTACACCAACCAGAAGGCGGTAAGTCGGGCTTAATGTAGCGACATCAAACTCCATGCTTGCATTAATAATTCCTTTGCGCTCATAGGCATACGCCTTCAATTCACTATAGTGAGTCGTCGCCACCATACGGCAACCCAGAGCATGTATATGCTCCAGAATAGATACAGCCAGGGCCGAACCTTCTGCCGGATCTGTTCCCGCCCCCACCTCGTCAAGCAATACAAGACTTTTGGGTGTCATATTTTTCAAGATGCTAATAATATTCGTCATGTGACTGGAAAATGTACTCAAGTTCTGCTCAATGCTCTGCTCGTCACCAATATCAGCATAGATTGCATCAAATACGCATAGCTGGCTTTCATCCTCAACAGGCACAAACAGTCCAGACATCGCCATCAAACTTAGCAGACCTATGGTTTTCAGGGTAACGGTTTTCCCCCCTGTATTCGGTCCAGTAACGATAATGGAGGTATACGAATTACCCAGCTCCACATCTATAGGAACAACCTGTTCCAACGGAATGAGAGGATGTCTACCCTTTTTCAGCTTCAAGTACCCACGATCATTCATTAAGGGCAGCGTTGCCTTCATTTCACGAGCGAGACGAGCTTTCGCAAAAATAAAATCAAGATTGCCCAAAATATCCACATCATACAGCAACATATCCGCTTGCTCTGCGACAAGTGCGGTCAGCTTTTGTAAAATGACTTCAATTTCACGCTCTTCTCTCAGCCTGGTCTCCCTCAGCTTGTTGTTCATGGCCACGATGGATTCAGGCTCGATAAACAATGTTGCGCCAGACCCGGATTGATCGTGCACAATTCCGCCAAAATAAGAACGGTATTCGGCTTTGACCGGAATGACAAACCGATCTCCACGAATTGTAATCAACTGATCCTGAAGCATTTTGGACACAGTTGAGGAACGAATCATGGAATCCAGCTTTTCACGAATACGCACTTCACCAGAGCGCAGTTCCCGGCGAATTTGTGATAGCTCTGTACTGGCAGAATCCAGCACCTCTGCATTTTCGTCAATACAGCCTTTAATGGAGTTTTCCAAACTTCTTTGTTCCGAAAGCTGCTCACTCCAATACAGCAATGTTTCAACAGGATTTTCCTCATGCAAACTTGTTACATACACCTGTATACGGCGTGCAGCTTGAACTGTTGTCCGAATACCATGTAACTCCTGCGGACTTAACGTTCCTCCAATACGGGCACGCTTCACCGTAGGTGTGATATTCACCACTCCGTTAAATGAAGGCACTCCTTTCAGCCGATCAGCAGCATAGGCCTCATCCGTACCTTTCAGCAATTTCTTGATATGCTCCAAATCATCGCTGGGCTGTAATCGAAGGGCTGTCTGTTGTCCCGTTGCCGTTTGGGCATAGTGACTTAGTTTATTTAGAATTTTTTGATATTCAAGGGTTTTGAAAATTTTAGAGTCCAACTTCACTGCTCCTTTCACTTATATCTATATTATACCGAAAGCAGCAAACTTACGCTATTTGCCAACTCTGCTTTACACATAAGAAAGCTCTTCATGCCATACACTAACCTTTGTCTAACCCTGTTAATTCAAAAAACAAAGGAGGTTATTCCGTGAGCATTCTTGGGCACATTGTACGTTTCATCGTTGCCGCTCTGGTTCTGATGGTCGTAAGCTGGATCGTTCCCGGATTTAGTGTAGGCGGCTTTTGGAGTGCGCTGATCCTTGCCATTGTCATTGCCTTGATTGGCTATATCGTCGAGGCGATATTTGGTCGACGCGTTTCCCCATTTGGACGCGGTATCGTTGGTTTTCTAGTGAGCGCTCTGGTTATCTGGGTCGCTCAATATGTCGTGGCCCATGTTAGTGTTTCGATTATGGGCGCATTGCTCGCTGCATTGGTTATCGGGATTATCGATTTGTTCATTCCGGTATCGACACCGTTTGAAGCTGGGCGCAAGGAAGCAAAATAATTCCGGCAGCTCCTTCCAACATAGCTGT
Organism: Paenibacillus sp. TSM33; assembly: GCF_056099025.1. Taxonomy (NCBI): domain Bacteria; kingdom Bacillati; phylum Bacillota; class Bacilli; order Caryophanales; family Paenibacillaceae; genus Paenibacillus; species Paenibacillus sp. TSM33. The sequence continues at coordinate 724,127 of NZ_JBLZXB010000010.1, read as the reverse complement.
CCCGAAGCAGATTCATCCTGCCCAAGGACAGCTTTTGTCATTAACACTTCTTAAGCGATACCATAAACAAACAATCCCCGGCCATGAGCAGCCGGGGATTGCCTTACAATTATAATCCGTATCTACTGATCCTGTTCGATAAGTTCAATCCATTCATTATACTCGGTTTGAAGCTTGGTATATTCTTCCTTGAGTTGACGTAATTCAGTCGAAATCTTCTCTGCATTTTCTCGGTCTATATCCTGTTGTACTTGTAATAAACGAAGCTGATGAGCTGCCATTTCATATTTTTGACCCACTTCGTCTAACTCAGACTGCAAGGCCATTCGTTCCTGCTCCACGGACTGCTGTTCAGCCTTCGCGGTGTTGGCAGCTTCAACCGCGGAACGAATCTCCTCCTGAAGTTGTTCTTTTTGTTCAATCGTTACTGCTATTTCCCGTTCCCAAGAAGCAAATTCTTCCTTACGGGCAGCATCTTCAGCTTCCAGACGTTCAGCTTCAGCTTTCAACTGATCGTATTTAAGCTGCCATTCTAGAGATGCCTTCTCAGCATGTTCCAGTTCATTTTGCCGGTCATGATTTTCCTGCTGGAGTTGCTTAATATGTTGCTCCAATTGTCCAGCTCGGCTCTTCATGCTTCCATATTGCTCCTGAAGCGATTGATACGCCTTCGCGCCCTCTTGCTCTCGGGCTTGGGCTTTCTCAAGCTCGTCCTGAACACGAATCAGCTCAGGTGATAGCTCCTTAATTTTCGCTTCAAGTTGAACCAGACGTTGCTGCTGTGAAGCATATTTATCATTAGCAGCTTCAACCTCAGCCACAGTCTGCTGCAGTTGTTCCTCTATCGCTTCCTTCTGTTCACGCGCTTCCAGCAGGGAAAGCTCCAACTCGTCGGCTGCCAACTGACGTTCTTCTGCAAGCTTCTTCCATGACTTCTCACTTTCAGCCAGCGTAGCCAGCTCGCTTTGCAGCTTGCGAGAAGATACATGAGCTTGCTCCAGCAGCTTCTGCATCCGCCGCTGCTCTTCCTCCAGTTTAGCCGCCTGCTGCTGCGTAGCCTTGGCTTCATCCACCAATTGATCATACCTGCTTTGCAGTTCTTCACGCGCAAGCGTATCTGCCTGCTCCCGCTCTATTGCCGCCTGTTGCTGTGCTTGCAGCTTATCCTCCAGCTCGGACTGTTGTTGCTCCAATGCTGTAGCCTGCTCTTGAGCCTTCTCCAGACGAGAAGAAAGCTCTGCATTTCCTGCTTGTACTTGTTCTAATTGCTCCTGAAGCTCCTCCATCCGAATCTCCTGCTCCAGTGCAGCTTCCTCGGCACGTTTCTGTGCTTCCTCATGCTGGAGTTTTTCCTCATTTAGAGCCAATTCAGCCTGTTTACGTTCCTGCTCCAGCTGCTCATTCAGCCCGGAACACTTGGTCTCCCATTCGCTTATCTTCTGGCTATGCTCTTGCTGCAAAGTAGATCGCAACTTGTCCAGCTCTATACGCTTTTGCTCCTGATGAGCCTTTTCTGCAGCGGAAAGCTTAGCTTCAGTTTGTTTAGCCGTTTCGGCTATTTCCTTCTTCAATTGCTCTTCTATCTGCCGGACACGCGCATTTGCAGCCTCTTGCTGCTCTTTCAGCTTACGAGAAGCTTCTTGGCGAGATTCTTCCAATTCACGCTTAGCTTGTTTTTGTGCATTTTCAAGTTCAGCCGCTTTTTTCTCCTGCTGTTCAAGCTTTCCCCTTAGTTCGGCAATTTCCTTGGCTGATGCAGATTCGGTCTCCATCAGCTTCTTCTGCGTTGTTTCTTTTTCTTCCCTTAGTTGAACAAGCGCTTGATGCATATCTGTATTTTTCTGCTGCTGTTCCCCTAGAGCCGTCTGGAGTTGGGCCAGATCTCCCCGGAGCTCCGCCCGTTCAGCTGCCAAGCGGTTCATGTGGCTCTGAATCTCCTGGATTTGTACAGCTTCTTCAGCCATATGAACCGCAGCCAGCACGGCAATTCGGGGCATATCCAGACGCGAATGAGCTTGAGAAATGCTGTGCATACGTTCATCTACGTAATTGGCAACCTGCTTCATATAATCACTATTACTGCCGACAAGTTTATAAGAAGTACCGTAGATCTCTACAGTGACGCGAGTACGATCTGGTGTAGTCACAATTATGCCCTCCTTCAATACTACTGTATGTTGATTCTAAGATGTGTCCGGTACTAGGGTAACCCGCCTTCCGTGAAGCGTTCAACCTTATTAGTCCGGCTTCCCCGCAGCGGGTGAATATCAGAGTAGAGAGCTTCTATGATGATAGGCCAAAAAGCCGTATCGAACCTCTGTCACTAAGATTCGATACGGCTTCCCGCATTTCCTGCTACTTTCTCAATTCCGCTCCAAAAGTTTGTTCCAGAGACGTAACGACAGGAGAATGCGCCGCATTAATCTCTTCATCCGTCAACGTATGCTCCCAATGACGATAGGTCAGGGAAATAGCCACGCTCTTCTTGTCTTCACCAAGCTTGCTGCCTGTGAATACATCAAACACCCGTGCATCCTGCAACAGTTCTCCGCCTGCAGCGTGAATAACACGAAGCAGTTCACCTGCCTCGACGTCTTTATTCACCACGAGGGCAATGTCACGTTCCACGGACGGGAAGCGAGCCAGCTCTCTAAACTGAATATGGGAGTTTGCGTGCTCAATGAGCTGTTGTAACGCGATTTCAGCTACATACGTATCGTTCAGCCCATAGGACTGTTGCAGTTCAGGATGAATCTGCCCAATCGTACCAATTCGCTGGGAGCTACCATTCACATCCAGCCATACCGAAGCGGAACGTCCTGGATGGTAGCTTTGTGGTTGGTCAGCCACATAACGAATGCTGGCACTTAGTCCGAAATAATCAAACACCGTTTCAAGCGCACCTTTAATATCAAAGAAATCAACCTTTTCGGCTCCGATGTTCCATTGTTTTTCACGGCGCACTCCAGTCAGCAGCAGACTCAGCACTTGAATTTCCTGCGGCTGGCGGGTTAATGTTTGCTCTTCTGTATAAAATACAGTTCCCATCTCAAAAATCGCCAGATTATCTTGCTTGCGATTCATGTTGTACACCGCTGTATCCAGCATTTGCGGAATGATACTCGTACGCAAAACGCTACGGTCTTCGCTCATAGGCATGGCCAAACGTACCGGATGGCTGCCTTCTGTCAGAGCATTAAATAAAGCTGTGCTTTGCGGATGCACAAAAGAGTAACTGATCGTTTCCTGCCAGCCACCATGAGCCAGTAATCTGCGCAAGGAGCGACGCAGAGATTGCGATGCCGTCAAAGCTCCTGGAGTTGTCGGTCCCTCAATCGGCGTGGTTGGGATATTGTCATAGCCATACAGACGTGCCACTTCTTCGATTAAGTCCACATCAATGGTAATATCTCCACGGCGTGTAGGTACTTCAACTTCCAGCACCCCTTGTTCTGCATCGCCACATCCAAAATGAAGTCTACCCAAAATCGTCTTCACCTCAAGCAGGGACAGTTCGGTTCCCAAATATCGGTTTATTTTATCTAGCGACAGCTTGATTATGTGGTTTTTAGCTTTTGCAGAAGCAGACTCTACGATGCCCTGGTGTACAGTGCCCCCTGCATAACGCTGAATCAGCGCAGCTGCACGATTTACAGCAGGTATAACAGCTCCTGGATCAATCTCTTTTTCAAAACGCAGACTTGCTTCCGAGCGCAGTCCCAGTTGGCGGGATGTTTTGCGAACGGTACCGCCGTCAAACTTCGCAGATTCCAACGCAATGCTGACTGTCGCATCCGTAACCTCGGAATTGGCTCCGCCCATCACGCCAGCCAATGCAATTGGCTTTACACCGTCTGTGATCAGCAGCATATGTGGTTCTAGCTTACGCTCCTGATCGTCAAGTGTAATCAAAGTTTCGCCTGTACGAGCAAGTCGAACTTCAATATTTCCATTTTCCAGCTTATCCGCATCAAAAGCATGCAACGGCTGACCATATTCCAGCATAACGTAGTTCGTAATATCTACGATATTATTGATCGGACGAACACCTGCCGCCATTAGACGGTTTTGAATCCATAACGGGGAAGGGCCCACTTTAACACCTGTGATATAACGCGCTGCATAGTGTGTGCACAGTTCAGGAGTACCTACCTTAACGGACAAATGATCTCCCGCAGCATCGCTAATTTCCACCAGATCCTTAGCAGGGTCAGCGAGCGAAATGTCACGTCCTAGAATGGCACTTACTTCATATGCAGCTCCATGCATGCTCAGGCAATCCGAGCGGTTGGGTGTCAAATCAAAATCCAGCACCTGATCATCCAGGGCAAGCAGCTTCGTAATTGGCGTACCAATTTCAGCATCCTCTGGCAGTACCAAAATGCCTTCCTGCAACTCTTTTGGCAACAGCTTATCATTCATGCCCAATTCTTTGGCCGAGCAGATCATGCCCATGGACACAACACCACGCAGCTTGGCCTTTTTAATATGGAAATCTCCTGGAAGCTTGGAACCTACAACTGCAACGGGTACCTTTTGACCTGCATCCACGTTCTTGGCACCACACACAATTTGCAAGTCTTCTCCCTGACCCGCATCGACAATACACACATTCAGCTTATCCGCATCCGGGTGCTTTTCCTTGCTTTTGACATAGCCTACAACGACGCCAGTAATTCCCTGGTTACGATGTTCGACTCCATCAATTTCAATGCCCGAACGGGTGATTTTTTCTGCCAGCTCCTCCGCACTCACTTGATCCAGTGATACATACTCGGACAGCCATTCGAATGATACTTTCATATGGGTTCACTTCCCTTGATATAGTTGTTTATTGACGCGCAAACTGCTTCAAGAACGACAGATCGCTGTTATAAAAATGACGAATATCGTCAATACCGTATTTCAAAATGGCTATCCGTTCTACACCCATACCGAATGCAAAGCCACTGTACACCTCGGGATCAAAGCCACCCATTTCCAGCACTTTCGGATGCACCATACCACAGCCCAAAATTTCAATCCACACGCGTTCACCGTTTTTCTTTACAAAAGTCACGTCTACTTCAGCACTTGGCTCGGTGAAAGGGAAGAAGCTTGGGCGCAACCGGATTTCGGTCGATTCCCCGAACATTTCGCGTGCAAATTGCAGCAAGGTTCCTTTTAAGTCACTCATACGAATGTCTTTCCCAACTACCAGACCTTCAATTTGGTGGAATTGGAAGGAATGTGTTGCATCGTCATCATCACGTCGAAATACCGTACCTGGACAAATTACCTTAATAGGCGTTTCACCCTTCATCGCCTCCATCGCGCGAATCTGAACCGGTGACGTATGAGTACGCATCAACAGATCCTCGGTCAGGTAAAATGAATCCTGCATATCGCGTGCCGGGTGATTTTTAGGCAGATTCAATGCTTCGAAGTTATAATAATCGGTCTCTGCCTGCGGACCCTCAGCCACTCGATATCCCATACCTGTAAAAATATCCTCGATTTGCTCGATCACTTTGTTAAGTGGGTGAAGCCCGCCTTGCGGCATTGCGCGTCCAGGCAACGTAACGTCGATTTTTTCTGCTTGCAAGCGCTCATTCGTTTCTGCTTTCGTGAACTCGTCCTGCTTACGGTTAACGACCTCTTCAATCGCCTCGCGCACCTCATTGGCTACCTGTCCAACAACTGGACGCTCTTCCGCGCTCAGCTTGCCCATACCGCGCAAAATTTCGGTCAGTGCACCCTTTTTACCCGAATATTTAACTCGTAGATCAGCCAGCTCCTTGGGTGTTGCCACCTTCTCCAATACTTCCAGTGCTTCTTCCTTCAAGGCCAGCAAATGTTCCTTCATTTGGATGGTTTCGCTCATCGCCTGTTCAGTCCCCTTTCTTCATATCCAGCTTTTCAGACAACAAAAAAAGGTCTTTTCTCCCGAAAAGGGACGAAAAGACCGTGGTACCACCCTCGTTAGACAATGAAGTTCAGCTACCCGATGCGTTGCCTTGTGGCAATCAGTACGGGTGATCATTCATGCTATGCATCATCGTCTCGCTCTGCACGTTGTAACGGTCGTGAACCGGTATCCCCTACTTGCACAACCGACATTTACATGACGCTTGAGGTTCAAGGAACTGCTCCGGAGCGAACTTCAACAGCCCAATATTTGCAGAAACGCTCTCAATCCTACGGCGCTTCCTCCCTGTTCAATCGGACACTGTCTACTCTTCTCCATCAAGACATTTTCAAAATACGAACTATTGCTCATTATTATATGCAAACTACTGCACTTTGGCAAGCAGCGCCTATATTTCATTCCTTCAGATATCGGGATCATTCAACTGATCTAGCTTGGCACGAATGCGCCTGATGTCGCTCAAGAGCTCCTCATTTTCTTCATTCGTCCCCGTCATTCCCATCAGTTCGGTAAGACGCAACTGTAATCGAAGACGTTCCTCCCGCTCCTCCTGATCCTTAGGCTCTCGGATACGGCTCCGTTCATCTTCTTGTTTTTCGTCGGCCGTCCCTTCATAGATTTCATATCCGCCGCCCGGCTTCATATCGAGTAACCGAGTTGCCGTACAACGCACCAGCTCCCGGTCATGCGAGACGAGTACCAACGCCCCATTATATCGGCGTAAAGAATCCTCTACAATTTCACGGGTTTCAATGTCAAAGTAATTCGTCGGTTCATCCAGCACCAGCAGATTGGCTCCACTAAAGTACAGACGCAGAAAAGCTACCCTGCATTTTTCTCCCATACTGAGCGTTCCGATCCTTTTGAATACGTCCTCTTTGGCAAATAGAAAACAGCCCAGCACCGTTCTCGCTTCTGTTTGGGTCATTGTTGGGAGTGCAAGTAGACTGTCGAGCAACGTCTGATCCTCCGGAAGCTGCTCCAACTCCTGTGAAAAATACCCGATGTTCAACTGTGGGTTGGCTGTTATTTTTCCCGTCTTCGGTTCGAGCTGACCTGTTAATAACCGAAGCAGCGTGGTTTTGCCAATTCCATTGGGCCCCCGAACAGCCAATCGATCCCCACGTGCAACGTTCAGATTTAGATTTTTCACGATGACATGGTCTTCGTAGCTAAAGTCAACCTGCTCAGTACGCAGCAAATATTTAGCCTGAAACCCGCTGTCACTTAATTTCATGTGCAAAGACGGAGCTTCACGCGGTTGCTCTACCCTGTTAGCCTCCAGTCGCTCCAGTTCCTTCTCCTTCGCATGATAACGGGAAATATTTTTTTTAGCCTTGGCCTTGTAAAAACTCTGCGTAATGGCCATCTCAACCTTGGATGCGCCACGATGCGCCTGCTGAAACCATTCCCAGTAATTTCGAATCGTTTCCTCCAGCGCCTGTCTCGCCAGTTCCTGCTTCCGATAGCTCGTCTCCTGCTCTCGCAGTTCCCGCTCCTTTTGCTCTTTATATTCCTTATAACCGCCTTTATAGCGCTCAATACCTGTGGATGTAAGCTCAACTATACTCGTAGCCACCTGATCCAAAAAGGCTCTGTCATGCGATACAAACAGCAGTGTTCCAAGATACGAGGACAGCCACTGCTCCAGCCAGAGCAAGCTTTCAGCATCCAAATGGTTTGTTGGCTCATCCAGTACCAGCAGCTTGGGCTGCCTGACCATCAGGCCAGCCAGTCGTACTCTCGTCTTCTGTCCGCCACTCAGATCACCATAAGCAATGGACCACGTCTGTGCAGGCATTCCCATTCGGGTGAGCGCCTTTTCCACCTCAGACTCCCAAGCAAAGCCTTGCAGGCGTTCGTATTCATCCATCAGCTCGCCGTAACGCTCCAGTTGCTGCTCCATATCCTTTCCATCATCGGCTAGATCAGCTTCCAGCTGTCCCAACGCTTGCTTGAGACGCCAATGCCTAGGGCTGGCCTGCTGTGCGGCCTCCAGTGCGGTTAGAGACCCATCCACCGTATCCTGTTGCTTCAGCCAGCCGCGTTCTTCCAGCGGCAAATCATGCTCTACTTGACCAGAGGTTGGCGCTTCATCTCCCAGTAATATTCGCAATAGTGTTGTTTTACCTGCTCCATTTCTTCCAAACAGCGCGAGCCGTTCTCCTTCCATCACATCCAGCGACACATTCTCAAATAAAGCTGTCCCGTTCCATTCTTTGACTACATTGCGAACTCGCAAAATGGTTTTCATACCACGATCATCCTTTCCCAGTCCGGCTTTCACACCAGAAGCAATAAAAAAGCCGCAGAAGGCTGCGGCTTGCATACGGGAATATAGAATGACTGTTATGAATTGTTTCAGAACTTATGCATATGAAAAATAACACCGCGAACGAAAAAAACAAATCCCGTTTCGGAAATATACGCATACGTCCCTACTTTCATTTCAGACACACTTCTCCCGTTGCAGCTTGCAGCCGCCTGCCAGTAACGTGCAGTTGAGTAGGAAAATCAGTGTGCTTACTTCATCGGACGTATGGTTACCTTCCTTTTTATGGGATACTTACTTGCAGCCAGTATAGCAGATCACAGTATTTTTGCAATACCCGTTTTATTTTCCAAACACCAACGTTGTATTGGACGAACCTGCATACTTAGTTACGAATTCTTTAGTATATTCAGGAGTTTGAACTTGATAGCTGTAGTTCTTGCTCGGATTCCATCGGGTCACAGGCGATTTTTGTTTGGTGATAGCTGGAAAACTACCTACATCTTTGAATTCCCCATTGGCTTTATCATCCAGAATACCACCCTTTTCGCTACCTTTTCCAAAATAATTATTTTCGGAATAAATTCGTGCATTGGTTGCTATTGTGTAAGCCAACTGAAAATTATTAATATAATTATTTTTCACATGAAAATATCCATATCTCATCAGACCTGGACCACGTACAAGTAAGTTTTCAAAATAATTATTGGCAATCGTAATATGGGGCATGCCATCATAATTTTTATTGCTGTCATCAGGATAACCCAGAATAAGGCCATATTTATGATTAGCAAATTTGGAGTTGCTAATGGTTACATAATCAGCCGATTGCCCTATGTACAAAAGCTTGTCCAGATCCGAGCCATTTGCATTATAATTATGACCTGCAAAAGTAACATGATCAATCCAATAATTTGTGCCCGCCGTAAGATATAGCTGGATATCATCGTTACCATTAATGCTGGCACTGTGCTCAAAAGTTAAATTTTGAAAGATCACATTTCCCGAGTTAGCTGTTGTTTTTAAATGAATATTGACTAGCTTATTTTGCGCATAAGAGCCGATTAGCGATTTGTTAGAACCGATATTGACCACAGTTTTAGAAGAAGCAGAAATATTCTTTTCGATGACCAGAATTTTGGGAGTTGAATCCCCTAGCTGATTTTTCAATTCGTTTAGATTATTAATGTAGATGACCTGACCATTTTTGCCCCCTGTTGTAGCAGGCTTTAAAGCTCCAGTTTCGCTTTTAGCCTGTCCAGCAAAACCAAACATGCCATTCGTTGACGTATTTGGGAAATCAGTTGCAGCGAACGTAGCACTTGCTGAGAAGGTAAAAAGCACAAAGGCTAAAGCTATAAGAAAAGAGATTTTTCTCATCGCAGCTACACCATCCTTCTTTTATATTAAATTCCAATTATGAGACTATACTTTTTTCGTAAAATGGTAAATAGTTCTATTTATCTGTTTATTTATAGCATATAAGAGAAATATTTAATATTGTATTATTTAACAGCGTGAAAATAGTTCGTAGGAACACAAAAAAGCCGGGATTCCTCATTGGTATCCCGGCTAAAATATATTTTATTGAAAACAAAATAAAAACCCTTGAATCACAAGGGTTTCAAAATTTTTAAAATCGTAAGCGGGTGATGGGAATCGAACCCACGCTATCAGCTTGGAAGGCTGAAGTTCTACCATTGAACTACACCCGCATTATATAACATCTTGATTCTTATGTATGACATGCACAAACCTTTGTCAACTAACTGAATCAGGATGGTATTTAGTATAACTTACCTTTCTGCAAAATGCAAGCATACTACACGCCATCCTGAGCCAGCCAATTCACAGGTTTACGTAAAAACAATTTCTCAAAAACTTCTGCCGGAATGGGGCGGCTAAAGTAATACCCCTGCCCTTCATGACAATCCTGCGCCTGCAAAAATTGAAGCTGCTCCTCATTCTCCACCCCTTCAGCCGTAACCTTCAGCTTCAAATGGTGGGCCATAGAGGCAATGGTAGATACAATGGCCGCATTTTTGCTGTCAACCAGCACCTCATTTACAAAGGAACGGTCAATTTTCAGACGATCAATCGGAAGATTCTTCAAATAATGCAATGAGCTATAGCCTGTTCCAAAATCATCAATACTGATTGCAACACCGATAGCCTTTATTTTTTTCAACTGTTCAAAGGCTCGGTCCTTATCAAAAGTCATACTTTCGGTAATCTCCAGTTCTAAATAGCGTGGGTCCAGTTTCGTATAGGCCAATATTCCCCGAATGACATCCACCAGTTTTTTTTGCTGAAATTGGCGCATGGATAAATTAACCGAAATCGGGATCGATGGATACCCCAGTTCCTGCCACTGCTTATTTTGGAGACATGCCTCACGCAACACCCATTCCCCCAAGGGCACGATTAGGCCACTTTCTTCAGCTACGGGAATAAAATCACCCGGCATTACCATCCCGCGATGAGGATGATTCCAACGCACCAGCGCCTCCAAACTCGTTAGCTCGCCACTTTGCAGGTGGACACGTGGCTGATACACCAATGAAAACTCTTCATTTTCAAGCGCTCGCCGCAAATCATTCTCCAACTGGAGCCTTTCATGCGCTCGCATCTGCATCGCACTAGCATACCGCTGAAAATTCACTCCTTGCTCCTTGGCACTATGAACAGCAGTATCCGCCTGCTGAATAAGTTGTTCACTCTGATTCGCATCCGACGGGTACAAAGCTATGCCAACGCTCACCATCACATGATAAGACTCCCCATTAATATCAAAAGGCTGATCGAACAGCTTCACCATATCATCTATGCGATTTCGCATGGCATCTGAATCCTCGTAGCCCATTAGAAGAAAGGCAAATTCATCTCCACCCATGCTAAAGACTGCTTCACCTTCACGGCAAAAATGCCCCAAACGTTCGCCTACCGCATACAGCAAATAATTGCCTGCCGTATGCCCAAGCGAATCATTAATCGCTTTGAAGCGATCAATATTTAGCACTAAAAGCGCTACTGTCTCATCAGATTTCAATGAATTGCGCAATATTTTATCCAAGCGTTGGGAAAGACGCCGCCGATTGGGTAGGCCTGTTATATCATCGTTATAAGCAATATGATTAAACTCAGATTCTGCCGCCTGTTTTTCCCGATAAGGTACCAGAACCATAAGCCTGACCAGACCGCTCAACAGATTATAAAACGCAATCACGTTAGTCAAAAGTCCTATAAGATGATTGATATCACTCATTTGCTCAGAAAATAAATAGAACAACTGACTCACTACGCACAGCCCGATCCCACGAACCATAAGCAACATGCCTAACTCTGCGGGGCGGACTTTCCGATATTTTCGTACTCCAAAAATAAATGTAAGCATCAGCAGTAACATGACAACCAGATTCAATGTCCAACCCAGGTTGCCTAATTCGTACCGTATACGTAGATCCGGTAAGCCTGCATCATATGCCTTAATAACTCCTAGAATCAGCAACGTACAGCCTATCCCTGCCCATAAAGCCACTGTCTTGTATTCAGACTTTGTCTTTCTAAATGGGAGAGAACAAACGAATAGAAGCATGACAGAGGTAAAGGCACGATTTACAAACAGTAGCCACAACGAAATGCCCGGAGACAAAGCAAGGTCCGTCAGGCTTACGAAACTAAACGAAACGATATGAACCAGATAAAGCAGACCAGCCACCAGAAACGTTGGGGCAATAAGAAGTCTCTGCCAAGTTAACTGTTCCAGCAAAACGGACCAAGATTGATAAAAAATAGAAAAACAAACCGCCGCACAAGCAAACCCTATAATCGGATATAACAAGAAAAATACATTGTAGGAGTATATTTTATTCAAAGTTACGTGAAATAACTGAACTAAGACAAACAAAACTATGGCGGCAATACCAATGCCTATCGATTTTTTTACTTCCAGCCGTATATTCATTCAGCCTCTTCAGCCCCCTGCATATCGGAAATTCCGATCATCTAAGACGTTCGACAGCTTTGGAAGCCGTTGTTTAAGTCTATAGTATCAAAAAAAATGTTGTATTCTGGTATATAATAGCATTTAATCTGTGAAAGGTGAATCATTTTTTTGTTCTATATCCATGAATTTATTTTCGCATTTGCGCAAATACACGAGCTTACAGTACCAAAAAAGCGCATCATCTTTTCAGATCATGCGCTTCAGACGACATTTTTCAATTAGGTGATACCTATACCCCAACGCTGCACACCACAACAGAAATAGTATGTACAGGATCCCTCTGCGAAAATCTCACCATATTAGACTACAGGAAGTGTGATTTTAAATTGTGTACCGCTTCCATGCTTACTGTCTACATGAATGAATCCTCCGTGATTTTTGATTATACGATAGCTCACAGCCAATCCCAGGCCGGTTCCACTTTCTTTTGTTGTAAAAAAAGGATCAAATAAACGCGATAATGTATTGTGATCCATGCCTAACCCGTTGTCTTCAATGCAGATGTGGACATAAGAGCCCTCAAGCACTGTATGGATAACAATGAATCCCTCTCGTTCCCCGCTGATGCTTTCAATGGCATCCATCGCATTTTTAATCATATTGAGGATAACCTGCTTAATCTGCTTCACGTCAATGGAAACCTTCATGAGCTCATCATTTTCATCCAGTGCGATCTGGCAGCCCTTCATCAACGCCTCGCTTTCTGTCAGCATCACTACTTCTTTCAACAGTCCCATCACAGATACAGCCGTTTTTTGCGGAGCCGAAGGCTTGGACGAATTTAAAAACTCGTAAATAATGTCGTTTGCACGATCAATTTCGGTTAAAATAATGCGAGCATACTCATCCCTGCCCAACTCCACCAAGTGCGGCCGAAGCAATTGAATAAAACCCCGGATTGCAGTAAGTGGGTTACGGATTTCATGGGCGATAGAGGCTGAAATACGTCCCAACATTGCCAGCTTATCGTTTTGATACGCCGTCTGCTCAATCTGCTTATAATCCGACACATCCTTTACACTAAACAAAAAATCGCCATCCATCTGATCACCGTAGGTCACTGTTATCAACCAATGCCGACCATACTCATCAATCAACTCGTGATAGCGCTTTCTATGAAAGATAGTTTCTTTGTAAATCCGCATGATTTTCTTCTTCTTAAACCGACTTAACTCAGGATGATGCAAAATTTGCATCAGGTTGCGACCCGCAAGCGAACTACGTGGTAACTCCAGTAATCTCGCCATTTGCACGTTAATAAAGGTCAGTACCCCGTCACTGTCAAACAGCATGATACCACTATCCAGGTTCTCCAGTACATTTTCATACTTATTATTGGCGATCTGTGTGGAAGGGCAAGCTCCCACGGTATCAAGCAAGGCTTCTTGGAATTCACTGATCATGCCAGGCTTCCCCCTTGTATCGGAATGATAAACTGGCCGTATCGGACGTGTAATATTCTTGAAGAAGAGAAAGGTATCTATCGATTACCCTTCAAATGGTGTAGAAAACAGTTTCAATCAACTCCGACCATTTTTTGCGATTCGAGTCTTATTTTATGATAGACAACATTAAGGATCACAGTCAATCGGAAAAAGTGTCGAATCCACATTTTTATCCTATTTTCTTTCGTCATAATATCTGCGCAACTTACCCAAATAAAAGAATAAGTTAAAATAAGCGCCCTACACACCAAAGAAGCTCTCCAGATTTGAGAGCTTCTTTGGTGTGTAGGATGTCAACTGCCGCTCTTATTATGTTGAAGCCGGGATCGTCTTTGACTCATAACAGCCAGTCTTCTCTTAAGCTCTCCCTGCCATTTCTCATCGTTCATTTGTTTGGCTACCGTCAATAAATCCAGCGACATGTCAATTTGGCGCTTCACAATTTCAAATGCATCTTCACTCTCACGATTTACACAATTTTCGAATATCGTGTCATCGTCTTCCATGACATAATCCTGAAAATCAATCTCGGATGCCCCATCTCCATGTGCATACTCAGCCAAAATTTCATACTCATTTTCGACTTTATAATGAACTTCAATGCGACGACATACCGGGCAAAACAGCAAAGGAACATTATGGACTTGGGTGCGGTAATGCTTCAGCGTTCCCTTGGTTCCTACCATGCTTGCTCCACAGCAATAACTCATCCGGGCTCAGCCTCCTCTGAACAAAACCTGTTCTGCCTTGTTTATCTTCTACAATACCTTATTCGCTTTCATCAGGCAAAATTCCTCCAGAACACAGCAACATTTCCATAATTATTTGTTACTTCACTCTGTATTATATGATTCAGACAGGCTATTCCCATATCTTCCGCTTGATCGCGCAGGCAAGCAAGCCCCCAACAACGGTAAAGTAACCGCTTGTTGGGGGCTTGCTTGTTTAAGTTCAACTTGTAAAGCTAATATTACAGATTTTTATCGCCTGGTTTCCAGTTCATTGGGCACAAGCCACCGGATTGCAAAGCTTGCAGTACACGCAATGTTTCTTCTACGCTGCGGCCTACATCGTTGTGGTTAACCACTTGATATTTCAATTCGCCTTCTGGATCAATGATGAACAAGCCGCGCAATGCAACGCCTTCTTCTTCGATCAGAACGCCATAGTCGCTTGCTGTTTTTTTCGTGATGTCAGAAGCCAATGGGAAGTTCAGTTTGCCCAGACCGTTGTTTTCTTTAGCTGTGTTGATCCATGCTTTGTGGCTATGCACAGAGTCTACACTGATACCCAAAATTTCAGTATCCAGCTCTTTGAATTGGTCAGCAGCATCACTCAATGCTGTAATTTCTGTGGGGCATACAAAAGTGAAATCCAGAGGATAGAAGAAAAATACGAGCCACTTGCCACGGTAATCGGAAAGTTTCACCGAGCCAAATTCTTGACCGTCTCCAGATACTGTTTCCAATGCAAAATCAGGTGCGGGTCTTCCTACCAATCTTTCTGCCATAATGTGAAATCCTCCTTTAAAATATGTAAGAAAAACATCCATTTGTGTTTTTCTCAATCATCTGTTTTGTAATAAACAACCTACTTGATAAATGTTATCATTCGCTGAAATCAAAGTCAATATTATAACCATTACTTTTTTATAATTATTTTAAACTAGCTTAAAAATTCACGCTTTATTCACATTTTGAGGGTTTTCTGATATGCAAGTAGCTCCTGATTGCTCAGGAGCTACTGTGTCAAACATTTGCTATATAATTATACTGTATAACCTCACTATATAATAGGAAGCTTTTTTTCAGAACGGGTGCGTTTCCGGAGAATTTAGCGAATAGCTGCTGCGATCAAGTCACCCATTTGAGCTGTCGAAATCGCTTGTGATTTATCCACTGCGATATCTGCCGTACGGTGTCCTGCATCCAGTACCTCAGCTACCGCCTTCTCAATAGCGTCAGCTGCTTTCTCGTACCCGAAGGTGAGGCGGAACATCAAAGCAACGGACAAAATCGTTGCAATAGGATTCGCCAGTCCTTGACCTGCAATATCAGGCGCCGAGCCGTGCACCGGCTCGTACAGACCGAAGCTGCCTTCTCCCAGTGATGCAGAGGAGAGCATACCGATGGACCCAGTCAGCATAGCTGCTTCATCACTAAGAATGTCACCAAACATATTTTCCGTTACGATAACGTCAAAACTGGATGGGCGACGCAGCAATTGCATGGCACAGTTATCGACCAATACATGCTCAAGCTCGACATCTGGATAATCTACAGCGACCCGGTTTACGACTTCCCGCCATAAACGAGAAGTTTCCAGTACATTAGCCTTATCCACCGATGCGAGTTTTTTGCGACGTTTCTGTGCAATTTCGAAAGATTGGCGAACAATACGCTCTACTTCTGTTACATTATATGCGCAAGTATCGACCGCTTCTTCACCCTGAGCACTCTCTCGTCTGTACTTTTCACCGAAATAAATACCGCCCGTCAGTTCACGCACCACGATCAAGTCCGTTCCTTCCAATACCTCTGGTTTCAATGTAGACGCGTCCTTGAGACAATCGAAAACGACAGCAGGACGAAGATTTGAAAACAGACCAAGCTCTTTGCGAATACCGAGCAAGCCGGTTTCAGGACGAAGCTCCTTAGGATTGTTGTCCCATTGTGGTCCTCCTACCGCTCCCAGCAGCACGGCATCTGCAGATTGACATACGGCCAGTGTTTCTTGCGGCAATGGAGTCCCCTTCTTATCAATGGCAATCCCGCCGAACAGTGCATGCTCTGTTTCAAATGAGAGGCCAAACACTTCTTCCGTACGTTTCAAAATTTTCTCTGCCTCTGCCACCACTTCAGGTCCGATTCCGTCTCCCGCTATTACTGCAATCTTTTTAACGTCTGCCATCACGTACACTCCTCTTGTTATACAGCCATAGAGCCGTATTTCTCATACATTCTTTGTAACATAAATAGTACGGCTTTGACCAAGATATAGAATCTATCAATTTAATAGGCTTAGCCTATAAGCTGATTTTTTCATCAGAGAATAAGAAAATAGGACCGGAAACATCCGATCCTTCATTTTTTAGGCCTGTATAAAATTAGGATTTATAGTCTACGCGATTGCTGTAATTTTTACGCTTGTCGATCAAACCATTCAGTGCATCCACATATGCTCGTGCACTTGCTTCCAAAATATCGGTGCTTACCCCGCGTCCCTGTACAGATATTCCGTTTTGAGTCAGCACCACATGTACTTCACCTAGAGCGTCCTTGCCATGGGTAACAGATTTGATGGAGTAATCAGAAAGTACAACACTCTCGCTGCTGGCTTGATCAATCGCATTATAGATCGCATCAACTGAACCATTTCCTTCAGCTTCTGTCTCGATTACCTGACCTTCATCGTTAACCAGGCGCACTTGTGCGGAAGGCGTAGCCTTGTTCCCATAAGTTACGAAAATGGTTTCCAACTTGAAGACTTCAGGTGCATCCGCCAATTTTTCTTCCAGCAATGCCAAGATATCATCGTCCGATACTTCCTTCTTCTTATCAGCCAAATCCTTAAACTGACCAAAAGCGCGATTCAAATCTTCTTCGTTCAATTCGTAGCCCAACTCGATCAAACGCTCACGGAAAGCATGACGTCCTGAATGCTTGCCCAGTACCAGCTTGCTTTCTTTCAGACCAATACTTTCCGGTGTCATAATTTCATAGGTCGTCTTTTCCTTCAGCATGCCGTCTTGGTGAATACCTGATTCGTGCGCAAAAGCATTGGCACCCACGATCGCCTTGTTGCCCGGCACGACCATCCCCGTTAAACGGCTAACCAAACGGCTCGTGCGTGCAATTTCAGACAGTTGCAGAGATGTTTTGGCTTGGAAAAATTCCTGCCTCGTCTCTAGTGTCATGGCGATTTCCTCAATGGCCGTGTTTCCAGCACGTTCTCCGATACCGTTAATGGTTCCCTCGATCTGATCTGCGCCGTTCAGGATGGCAGCAAGCGTATTAGCAGTCGCCATTCCCAAGTCATTGTGGCAATGTGCACTCAATTGAATCTTCTCCACATCGACCACATTTTGCTTAATATGTTTGAATATATTTCCATATTCGTAGGGTGTTAGGTAACCTACCGTATCTGGAATATTGACGACAGAAGCCCCTTCCTGTACAGCCATGGTGACCATTTCAACTACAAAATCAAGCTCCGTACGCCCTGCATCCTCCAATGAAAACTCCACTTTTGGCAAATACTTCAAACCGTAGCGAATGGCTGCACGAGCAGTTTCCAATACCTGTGCCTTCTCCATCCGCAACTTATGCTGACGGTGAATTGGCGAGGTTGCCAAAAAGATATGGATACACGGGTCCTGTGCTCCCTTAAGTGCCTCACGAACCGCATCAATATCCTGTTCCCTTGCACGCGAAAGGCCAATAACGGTTGAATTTTTTACAGCTTTTGCTACTGCATTCACAGCCGCCAAATCACCCGGAGAAGCCGCCGGGAACCCAGCCTCCATACGATCGATCCCCAGCTTTTCCAACTGATGAGCGATCTCCACTTTCTCACGAGTATTCAAGTTCACGCCAGGTGACTGTTCTCCGTCTCTCAACGTTGTGTCAAATATATATATTTTGCGCAACCTAACGCACCTCCTCAGGATTTGGACCCTTAAATTACAATGCGGCTCACGCAATAAGCAGGGCCGCATTGTAATTTAATATTTATAATAATTCATGTTGTCGAGCTTATAGTACAAAAGGTTGTTACTTTTTGATCCAATGCATCATTTCACGCAATTGTCCGCCCACTACTTCAATCGGATGGTTAGCTTCATTACGACGAGTAGCCGTCAGGAATGCACGTCCAGATTGATTTTCAAGGATGAAGTCACGAGCAAATTTACCTTGTTGAATGTCAGTCAATACATCCTTCATGGCTTTCTTCGTATCTTCTGTTACCACACGTGGTCCAGTTACATAATCGCCATATTCCGCTGTATTACTGATGGAATCACGCATTGTTGCCAATCCACCTTCATACATCAGGTCAACGATCAGCTTAAGCTCATGCAAGCATTCGAAGTATGCCATCTCAGGAGCATATCCCGCTTCAGTCAATGTTTCAAAGCCCGCTTTTACGAGTGCGCTCACACCGCCACACAATACTGCCTGCTCACCGAACAGGTCCGTCTCCGTTTCTTCACGGAAGGAGGTTTCAATTACGCCCGCACGTGTACAGCCAATGCCTTTTGCGTAAGCAAGACCGATCTCTTTGGCTTGACCTGTTGCGTCCTGCTCAATTGCAATCAACCCCGGTACACCAAATCCTTCTACATAGGTACGACGTACCATATGTCCTGGGGATTTTGGAGCAACTAGCAATACATCGCTATCTTTAGGAGCTACGATTTGTCCAAAATGAACATTGAAACCATGGGAGAACAAAAGTGCTGCGCCTTTTTTCAGGTTAGGTTCGATTTCATTTTTGTAGACAGAAGCTTGAGTTTCATCAGGCAACAAAATTTGAACCACATCTGCACGGCTTGTTGCATCAGCTACGTTCAGAACTTCAAAACCATCGTTTCTTGCGACATCAGCTGATTTGCCTTCACGCAAACCAATAACAACATTTACACCACTGTCACGCAAGTTTTGTGCTTGAGCATGTCCTTGGCTACCGTAACCAATTACGGCCACTGTTTTTCCTTTCAATACGCTGAGTTCTGCATCTTTTTCGTAGTACGTTGTAACTGCCATGGTTAATTTCCTCCTTTTAATTGGACCCTTCATAATGAGCGGGTACTCCAAGAGACTACGCCTCATGATTGGTATATATAAATCTCTTCGAGCACCCGCTCTTATGCGGGCGGTTCTTTAATGATGTAATGCGTAATAAGCGGTAAATCGTTAAAGCTTTATACTATGCATTGCCACGTATCATAGCTGTAACCCCGGTTCGGGTCAACTCGCGAATACCATAAGGCTTCAATAACTCGATCATCGCATCAATTTTTTCGGTATCGCCAATGACCTGAACGATCAAGCTCGTCGTTCCAACATCAATTACAGCTGCTCTGAACGTTTCTACCACGCCCATAATTTCTGGTCGCTGAGGCGGTTCAGCCTTTACCTTAATCATTGCCAATTCCCGAGCAACCATCGGCTTGGAACTGAGATCGATGACCTTGATCACATCCACCAACTTGTAAAGCTGCTTTTCAATCTGCTCCAAGTTGTTCTCATCTCCTACAGTCACAATGACCATACGGGATAATCCAACTTCCTCCGATTGACCCACAGTTATGCTCTCAATGTTAAAGCCACGGCGACCAAACAGTCCGGACACACGCTGCAAAACGCCGGGATGATCATTTACCAGTACAGCAATGGTATTTTTTGTCGTCATTTTATTCGTCCCCCATCAGCATTTGATCAATGGTCGAACCTTGCGTCACCATCGGATATACATTCTCTTCCTTGCTGACTACAAACTCGACAACGACCGGTCCGGGTGTATCAAGCGCCTCCTGCCAAGCCCGACGTGCTTCTTCCTTATTCGTAGCACGCAGTCCTTTAACACCGTATGCTTCGGCCAATTTCACAAAATCCGGGCTGCCAGCCAGATCAATGTGACTATACCGATTGTTATAGATCAATTCCTGCCATTGCCGAACCATTCCAAGTACCTGGTTGTTAATGATTACGATTTTGACCGGAATGTTATTGATTGCACAGATGGCTAATTCCTGCGAACACATCTGCATGCCGCCGTCTCCGTTAATCGATATTACCAATCTGTCGGGATTGGCCATCTGAGCGCCGATGGCAGAAGGGAAACCAAATCCCATCGTACCCAGTCCACCAGAGGTGACCCATGAGCGTGGCTGATTGAATTTGTAATACTGTGCTGCCCACATTTGATGCTGTCCTACGTCCGTCGTAACGATTGCTCCGCCCTTGGTCGTTTTATCCAACAATTCGATAACCCATTGTGGTTTAAGCACTGTTTCAGAATCCTTATAAGAAAAAGGTTTGTCGGCCTTCCATTGCTGAATTTGCGCTCTCCATGCATCCGCCAGATCCGCGCGTTTCACATCCTGATTCAGCAATTCCAATACTGCCTTCACGTCGCCTACAATTGGAATATCCGCAGCAACATTTTTTCCGATTTCAGCAGGATCGATATCAATGTGTACGATTTTTGCCTGAGGAGCAAATCCATCCAACTTGCCTGTCACCCGATCATCAAAACGGGCACCGATACAGATTAGCAAATCTGACTGTTGAATCGCCTGGTTGGAGGTGTATGTTCCGTGCATTCCCGGCATCCCTGTCCAGAGTTCATGTCCACTTGGGAATCCTCCCAATCCAAGCAATGTTGTCGCAATCGGAATTTCCGTTTTACGAACAAACTCGTAAAGTGCTTCATGTCCACCGGAGTATACAACTCCTCCACCTGCCAGAATGAATGGACGTTCTGCTTCGGCAATAGCTTGAGTCAGCTTGTCTAGTTGAATTTTGTTGGGCAATACTTTCGGGTTATAACCCCGCATGGTCACAGGTTCCGTCTGTGGAACAAACAACGTCTGGGCTGCGGAGACATCCTTCGGAATATCAATCAGCACGGGTCCTTTTCTACCTGTGTTGGCAATATGAAATGCCTCATGGATGATTCGCGGCAGATCCTCTACATCTCTCACCAGATAGCTGTGCTTCGTAATCGGCATTGTAATTCCCGTGATATCAGCTTCCTGGAAAGCATCTGTACCGATCAGGGAAGATACAACGTTACCTGTGATGACCACCAACGGCACCGAATCCATAAAAGCTGTCGCTATGCCAGTTACCAGGTTTGTCGCTCCAGGTCCGGAAGTCGCGATACAGACACCAACTTTACCGCTTGCCCGTGCATAACCATCTGCCGCATGAATAGCTCCCTGCTCATGACGAGTGAGGACATGCTTGAAATCCTTGAAGCCGTACATGGCATCATAGATATAAAGCACTGCACCACCAGGATATCCGAAGACACATTCCACTCCCTCTAGCAAAAGGCTACGGAGTAAAATTTCCGAACCTGTAATCACTTCAGGCTTCATCCACTTTTCACGTAATTCATCGGTTGACCTAACTTCAGGAATTTGTGCACTCATTGGTCATCCTCCTTTACAAAATTTACATACAGCTGACATTTGTAAAAACAAAAAAACCTTTCATCCCTAGAACAGACTTGCTGTTACTGAGGGACGAAAGGCTGTAGCTTCCGTGGTACCACCCGTGTTTGCCCGATATTTCGCAATATCGAACCTTGGCAGGTACAGAAATCTCAAAGGATCTCCATATCTGGCGTCTGTAACGTAGACCGTACGATTTTCCCTAATAGGCGATCCAGCGCCCCGTTAATTTCATGGAGCCCAGATACTTTTCAGGAAAACAGCTCCAAGGTGAGCTCGTTAAAAAGGGATTTTGGTGAAGCTTGCAGCTAATGCCTCACTCTCTGAACAAAAGAGCCCTAATCACTTCGTCCTCTTCATTGCCGTTGTGTTCATGTCATTCTTTCAAATGTTTAGACACATTATATGTCCCCCATCTGGGATAGTCAATACCCAGATTTCATAAAAATTTATGTTTCTCTGTTTAAGCCCCTCTAAGTCGCACGCTTGTAAGAGGTACCCGCATATTATAAAAAAAACCGCACAGTGAGAATTTGTACTCCTCCAAAGCCATGACATGTCTTGTTAAAAGGGTAAAAAAGGAGGCCCGTTTATGATTCGCAAACGTTGCGCCCAAGATGACAATATGATCTTTCGTCTAATCGAGCAAGAGCTTGTCCCTCTATCGCATTTAAGTGCTCAGGAAATGGATCAAATACGCAAAGAATTACCCCGGCGCTTAAACCGGGGCATCACTTTTGTAGCTTGCAGACCGGATAATGCACAGGTTGTTGGCTTCATTCATGTTATGCTGCATGGAGAACTATTATACATTGATTTGATCGCAATCTCTTCGGCTCATCAAGGTAAAAGATACGGAAAAAAGTTGCTGGAGTATGCTGAGCAATATGGTCGATTGCGACGTTGCAAGCGCGCTAAAGTGATGGTGGACGAAGACAATGTGCGAGGGATCCATTTTTATCTACGTCATCAATACCACATGCTACGATACGTGGCTCTAAGCCGATGTCACGAACTCGAAAAGTCATTGTGAAAAGTATGGCTTTCGGGTTTATGATTTTGTAAAACTAAAAAAAGTTGGGGTAAAACGGATAGCCTACCCCGGGGTAGCCCCCGTCTGTATTTGGTCCATACTGTGGACCATATCCTGGTCCTCCATAACCTGGACCATAGCCACCGTAGGCACCAACGTATGGAGCTGTGCCAATGGCAAGCAAATCAAAAAGCACCAGAGGAATAATCGCCTTCGTATTTACTTTTTTCTTACGGTTTGGTTGGAGAATCAGTCGGTTACCCGAAATGCGAATCAGCTTGCCGCTGACCCGGGAGCCATCCTTACGTGTAGCGAAGATGACTTTGCCAACAAGCTTCTCCACCTGCTTTCTGGTTACTGCCTGTTTCATCGTATTTCCTCCTCTTTCTCAACGGATGGACAGATTGAACGGCTCCTTGATAGCTCACCACCACCACAAAATAGACTGGAGCTGACAGGGGCCGAGCGTCCGTCCAATCTGCATAGCACAGTCTATTCCATTCATGCCAGAAGCGTATGTTTAAATGCCTGCACAATGTAAAAAAATCTGGTACCTGCACATGCAGATACCAGATTTTCATATACATTAATGTGTATATTTAAAACATTCAGCTGTCTATGGATTATTAACGCTTGCTTGGATCATACAGTTGACCCAAAGCGGCCGGAGCGCGTGAACGTCCAACTGCCGCTACCAGCACAATAATCGTCAGAAGATACGGCAACATAAAAATAATTTCCTGGGGAATACTTTGCGACCATGCGAACAGCTGCACATAGTTGCGAATTGCTTGTGAAAAACCGAAAAACACTGCTGCGCCAAAAGCACCGAGCGGATTCCATTTACCGAAAATCATAGCTGCAATAGCAATATAGCCCTGCCCCGAAACCGTATTATGTGAGAACATATTGGTTGTAGTCAAAGTGATTGTAGCCCCACCAATCCCAGCCAACGCACCACTAATCATAACACCGATATAACGAAGGCGATTGACTTTGATCCCCACAGTATCAGCAGCACCTGGATGCTCCCCTACTGAACGCAAACGTAAGCCAAACGGTGTTTTATACAAAGTAAAGTAGCCAATTATAACTAATAGAATAGCTAGATATGTCGTTGGATAGGCTTGAAAGAATGCTTTTCCTGCAATCGGAATATCCACAAGATAAGGGATGGATATCTCGTTAAAGCCTTGAATTCGACCTGTGTCACCGTCACCCTCAAATAACAGCTTAACCATATACAATGTGCTACCTGCTGCCAAGAAGTTAATGACAATCCCGCTGATTACCTGATCAGCTTTAAACGTAATAGAGGCTACAGCATGAATCAGTGAAACCAAAATACCGAACACTGCAGCTGACAGCACACCTACCCAGGCCGCAGAGGTGCCTCCTAGCCCCGCTTGCTCGGCATAAAATCCGCCAACACCTGCTGCAAACGCCCCAAATACCATAAGTCCTTCCAATCCCAGATTCGTTACACCGGATTTTTCCGAAAAAACTCCGCCAAGAGACGCAAAAATAATCGCCGTCGCAAAAACGAGCGTTGTATGGATTAATTCACCAAGTGTTAACCAACTCATTTTACAACACCTTCTCTTTCTTCCGCTTGGAGTAGAGCGGCTTTACAACCCAACGCACAATACCTTGGGCCGCAATGAAGAAAATAATCGAGCCAATAACTACCCGGATAATTTCTGGCGGTACATCCGCGCTAAAGCTCATCCCCGCAGAACCATACGTAAGTGTTCCGAACAACACAGAACCGAGTAGTACACCGAACGGATTATTCATCCCGATCAAAGACACAGCGATACCGTCAAAACCGGTTCCTGGTGATCCTGCCATGACAGATTGATAATGGAAAACCCCCAGCACTTCAAAAGCACCAGCTAATCCGGCAAAAACACCACTAATAAACATCGCTTTTATGATATTACGATTTACGTTCATGCCTGCATAACGGGATGCATCCTGATTAAATCCGACAGCCCGAAGCTCATAGCCCTGCTTTGTTTTCCACATGAAAATATAGAAAAACACTGCTGCCAGCACAGCAATAACGGTGCCCCAATGAACCCGAGCATTCCCCATCATCTGGGACAGCCATTCGATGGAAATGGAAGCGGAAGGTTGGATATCCACAGAGCGATTTTCGCCTTCCATAAGTGCGAACTGATTAATCACCAAATTAGCCAAATACAGACCGATCCAGTTCATCATAATACAGGTAATAACTTCGTTCACGCCTCGCTTGGCCTTCAAATAGCCAGCAATCGCTGCCCATAAGCCTCCGAAAACGGCTCCTGCGATCACAGCCAGCGGTGCATGAATGATAGCAGGCAGCCCATGGAGTTTGATACCTACTATCGAAGCAGCTGTCATGCCGACCAAAAACTGACCTTCACCACCGATGTTAAACAATCCGGCACGGGCCGCAAAAGCAAATGCCAAGCCCGTTAAAATCAAAGGAGTCATCTCACGGATCGCTTCGCCAAAGTTGTAGGAATCTCCGTACACGCGACTAAACAAAGCGGAATAAGCCACAATAGGATCATACCCGCCAATCAACATCACGATAGCACCCAGAAGGAGGCCTAAAATAATAGAGACCAGAGCCAGAACAAAGGAGTCTTTTGTGAATATTTTCAATAGGTTAACCATTCTCTACTCCTTTCTTCACTGCACTTCCTGCCATCATCAGTCCCAGTTCCTGGTCATTCGTTTCTTCAGGCAGCACTTCCCCGACAATCTTGCCCTCATAGATAACAGCTATTCGATCGGATACATTCATAATCTCGTCCAGCTCAAAAGAAATAAGCAGTACCGCTTTACCTTGATCCCGCTGGGCAATCAATTGTTTCTGCACAAATTCAATAGCTCCGACATCCAGCCCACGCGTAGGCTGCGCCGCAATGAGAAGGTCTGGATTTTTATCAATTTCACGCGCTATGATAGCCTTTTGCTGATTCCCACCAGATAGTGATCTTGCCTTGGTATGAATATCTGGTGTTCTAACATCGAACTTCTCGATAAGACTTTTTGCCTGTTTTTCTATTGCGTCTTTGTTCAAGAAGCCGTTTTTAGTGTAAGGCGCCTGATAATACGTCTCCAGCACCATATTTTCACTCATGGAAAAATCGAGCACCAATCCATGCTTATGGCGGTCCTCCGGTATATGTGATACGCCTGCCTCTGAAATCTTGCGTGGTGGCTGATTTGCCAGTTCTGTTCCGAGCAAACGGATACTTCCGCTATCCACTTTGCGCAATCCTGTCAAAGCTTCAATCAGCTCACTCTGTCCATTGCCATCTACTCCGGCAATCCCTAAAATCTCGCCGGCCTTGACCTGCAGGTTCAATTCATTCAGTACATGAATGCCATCCTTGTTTTTAGAGATTACTTTGTTCATCTCCAGTACAGTTTGTCCTGGTTGAGCAAGCTTCTTATCCACTTTAAAGGACACACGACGGCCCACCATTTTCTCCGCCAGCTCATTTGGTGTTGTTTCAGAGGTTTTGACCGTATCAATAACTTTACCTCGACGAATGATCGTAACCGTATCTGCAATTTGCATTATTTCTTTGAGTTTATGAGTGATAAGAATAATTGATTTTCCTTCAGCTACTAAGCGCTTCATAATGTCCAGCAACTCAGAGATTTCCTGTGGTGTCAGCACCGCTGTTGGCTCATCGAAAATTAGAATATCTGCACCACGATAGAGTGTTTTGATAATTTCCACACGCTGCTGCATACCAACAGAGATATCCTCAATTTTGGCATTCGGATTTACCTGAAGTCCGTATTGTTCAGACAACCGCTGTACTTCTGCGGCAGCCTTTTTATAATTGATTTTCAGACCTTTACGTGGCTCCGACCCAAGGACAATATTTTCGGTTACGGTAAACGGCTGTACGAGCTTAAAATGCTGATGTACCATGCCGATCCCCAGATCAATCGCCTTATTTGGACTATCAATCTCTACGGGGTTCCCTCCCATTTCAATGGTCCCTTCATCCGGCTGATACAGTCCGAAAAGAATATTCATAAGCGTAGATTTACCCGCGCCATTCTCACCCAAAAGGGCATGAATTTCTCCCTTATGCAGCTTGATGCTGATGGAGTCGTTGGCAACGATGCCGGGGAATCGTTTTGTAATTTGCTTTAACTCAACGACGGGGGTCGCTGCATCCATGAGATCACCCTTATACACTTTATAGTATGTGCTCCAATGAGCTGATATTGACCGTTATAATCTTATAACTCCAGACGTAAGAACAAGGCTAGTCGTATAAACCAGCCTTGTCGCCACCTTTATGTTCTTCATCTAACTTATTTCGAAGGAACTGTAATTTCACCTTTAATGATTTTTTGCTTGTATTGTTCTACAAGATCAAGCACGTCTTTAGGAACGTTTTTCGTAGATGTATCTGCCAAACCAATTCCGTTATCCTTCAAAGCCAGTGTTTCGACACCGCCTTTAAACTTACCGTCAATTACTTCCTGGGATACGCGTTTTACTGCTTCATCTACGCGTTTTACCATCGAAGTTAGTGTTACTTCATCACCAAACTCAAGTGATTGGTCTTTATCTACGCCGATAACCCATACTTGCTGACCTTGCTGCTTACGTGCGAGTGCTTCGTTAAATACGCCAGTTCCTGATCCACCAGCTGCATGGAAAATAATATCAGCGCCGTCGTTGTAGATCGTTGCAGCAGCAGCCTTACCGAGATCCGGCTTATCAAACGCACCTGTATAATTCACAATCAGTTTTGCATTTGGATTTACAGCCTTAACCCCTGCCTCGAACCCTTTTTCAAAACGTTTGATCAACGGGCTGTCTTGTCCACCCACAAAACCAATTTTGTTAGTTTTGGTAAGCTTACCAGCTACAACCCCCACCAGGAAGGAACCTTCATTTTCAGCAAATACAACCGATTTTACGTTAGGCGCATCCACAACACTGTCAATGATGGCCAAATTTTTGTTTGGATTGTCTTTTGCTACTTGTCCAATTGCATTCGCCAAATTAAAACCGATCCCCCAAGTCAGGTTAAAATCACCCTTAACGAATTGGTTCAGGTTAGGAATATAATCTTGGTCGGATTTACTTTGCAGGTATTTAACTTTAGCCCCTGATTCTTTCTCAATAGCTTGAAGTGCCTCCCAAGCAGATTGGTTAAACGATTTGTCGTTTACTCCGCCCACATCTGTAACCATGCCAAGTTGGACATTCGATGCTTTGGCAGAACCGCCTGCTTCTCCACCATTTGCGTTGGACGCACCTTGATTTTTGTTACCGCAGCCTGCGAGAATGACCGAGATCGCCAGCAGCATAACCAAAGACATACTAAACATTTTCTTCATGCTGATACTGTTCCCCCTTAGTGTTAGATCCCTGGACTGTCTCTTTTCTTTAGAAAATGTACTTGCATTTTCATGTCATTTACTGACGAGACAGATCGTACAGAAGACTTACTTTAGAGATTATACAATTATGATCGGCTAAAATCTAGACAATTAATAACCTTGGGTCAATTTTTTTTATAATCCTAAAAATGTAAGCGTTACAAAATCAATAAATCCATACATTCTACCATCACACGTCATATTTATTCGTATTTTGAAGAAAATGAAGTTCTTTTTAGTGTTAAGTATGCACAAAAAAAGGCGTCCCTACACAGCGTACTGCTCGGGACACCTTTGTTACCACTTTCGCGGTTTTCACGCCTTAATTAAGCGTTGATTTTGCCTTTAGCAACAGTTGCCAAAGAGTTGAATGCATTAATATCATTAACTGCAAGATCAGCCAAGATTTTACGGTTAATGTCTACACCAGCCAATTTCAGACCGTGCATCAATTTGCTGTAAGACAAACCGTTCAAACGAGCTGCTGCGTTGATACGCACGATCCACAGTCTGCGGAAGTTACGTTTCGTCTGACGACGGTCACGGTATGCGTAAACAAGCGATTTCATTACCTGCTCGTTAGCTGTTTTAAAAATGCGGTGTTTGGAACCAAAATAACCTTTAGCAAGCTTCAATACTTTTTTATGACGACGACGAACGACGAATCCGCCCTTTACTCTTGCCATATCAAAAGACCTCCCAAATAATGTTTATACTTTATTTATTGCCGTGCTTAATGCTATTTCAGGTTAGCAAGACCTTGTTTCAGACGTCTAACGTCCCCAGGTGCCATCTCAGGGTTAGTACCCAGAACGCGTTTTGCACGTTTGGATTTGTGGGAAAGCAAGTGGTTTTTGTAAGCTTTGTAACGCATTACTTTACCAGTACCGGTAATTTTGAAGCGGCCTTTAAGGCTGCTATGTGTTTTCATTTTTGGCATTGAACTTCCTCCTTAATTTGTCATTGACTCTTTGGAGCCAATATCATAATCATGCTGCGTCCTTCGAGCTTGGGTTGGCGCTCCACGGTACAAAGATCAGCAACTTCCGTTTTCACACGTTCGAGAATTTTTTGCCCCACATTAGCATGGGTAATTTCGCGACCACGGAAACGAACAGAGCATTTCACCTTGTCCCCTTCATTCAGGAACTTCACCACATTGCGAAACTTGGTTTGGTAGTCATGTTCCTCGATGTTGGAACGGAACCATACCTCTTTGATGTCAACGATCTTCTGGTTTTTACGGGCTTCCTTTTCTTTCTTCTGTTGCTCATAGCGGAATTTACCGTAATCCATAATCCGACACACGGGCGGCTTCGCTTGAGGCGCCACGTTCACGAGATCCAAGTTTGCGTCAATCGCCATTTGCAAAGCTTCACGAGTCGGTTTAATCCCGATTTGTTCCCCGTTTGCACCAACTAGACGTACTTCTCTCACTCGAATCTCATCATTGATCATATGTTCCTTACTAATAACCCTCCACCTCCAGAACCTGTTATTGTTGTATTGTGTTTAAGCACAAAAAAGGGATGACGACTATGCAGCCGACATCCCTGTCTGATACTCAATTCATCATGAAAGTTCAATTCACAAATCATTGGATCATGACCAGCCGGCAATACCGGACAGGTGAGAAGTCGGACCTTCTGCTTGTTAATCCATACTTTTCAATTAACATACTTGAATATCATATCATGCTACTACAGAGGCGTCAATACTTTTATAAAAATTAGGTGTACACGTCCTCTGTAGGTTACATAGTTTTACTTCAACGAGCATTAACCTTGCTTGCTCTGTACCTCTTCCAGACGAACAACACGTGTATGCTGGGTGTGGCTCCATTGCTTGTTGTTCTGTGTAAAGAACGCATAGAACGTAATCGGATACCACGAAACCAGATAGACTGGGAACAGCAGCAAGTACAGATATACTTTTTTGAACGTGACCTTTTCCAAGATCATCGCGATCAAAAAGGTGATAATATTCAGACTTATAGCCACAAAACCGGTCCACGCAGGGAATTGTACGTAGATATTTTCAATATTGGGTCCACCAAATAATACAATATCTATCCACATCGCTACTGTCATCAAGAAGGTAAACAGTACGATATACACGTTCAGACCATAAAGAGCCATATCGAATTTAATCAGGCTTCTATCTTTGATACTCTGCCACAACAACGGGAAGAAATAACGACGAGCAACCGTGAAGTGACCTTGCATCCAGCGCAGACGCTGTCTGGAAGAAGCTTTGAATGTCAACGGCTTCTCATCATACACCTTGGCATCGTAATTAAATCTTGGATATACGTTGCGTTGTGTACAACGCATGGTGAATTCCAAATCCTCTACCAGACTTGTTGCACCCCAGCCCATTTCCTTGAGCAGATTTGTTTCAAAGCACATGCCTGTACCACCAAGGAAATTAGCCATATTCAGGTTGTGACGTGACAACTGCCACAAACGGTTGATGTACCAATAAGATACCCCGTATGCTGCTGTGATCCAAGAGTCCTCAGGATTCTTAGTATCAATGTATCCCTGGATAACACGGGCTCCTGAGCACAAGTCGTTGTTCATTTCGCTCAAGAAATTGGTATGCGCCAAATTGTCGGCATCAAACATGACAATGGCATCATATTGACGCGGCATAGCCCATAGCTCCTTGAGCATCCACTCAATAGCATAGCCTTTACCGCGTAAATTTGGATTCGTACGTTCACATGCATTCATGCCGTGAGCACGAACAATGTCCGCTGTCTTATCTGTGCAGTTATCACAGATTACGAATACGTCGTACAGCTCCTTTGGATAGTCAAGCTGCTTTAGATTTTCCATCAATGCTCCGACAACTTGTTCTTCATTGTGAGCAGCCACTAGAATGGCAAATGATTTTTCTGGAGCCGCCTGCTCTTTCCTTTTCTTACGAACCAATCCGAACAAGGAGAATGCAAACTGATAGACTGCGATCACCGCCAGTATAATCTGGAGCGTCACGAAAATAGCGTCTAACATGATCTCTTGTTACCCCCTTTTTATACCCCTTTAAAAATCTTGCGTTTGTCTGTTTTCTATCTGTGTAGCGCAAGTTGCGGCGCTTTGTGCGCCTTTTCTGTAGTTTTGACCCGACCCTTGCTTTCTTCTTTGGCTCTGCGCAGCCCCCTTTTGGCTGACACAGGAATGCCATTACGATTTTCGTTGGTTTTCAATCTTTTGTCAAAGCCCCTAAACGGGTCTCAGCAGCAAAAAAACACGACAAATTCCCGTTTGAACCGAGAATGCGGCGCTGGACCTCTCATTCATGACGCTTAGGTCTTATTTTCATCCATTTGCTAACTTTTTATTTCTTTGGTCCCTCCTTTTTGTGGGCAATTAGCAACCACTTCTAATCACTCTATCTTATTAGACGGATGAACGCAAAGAAAGTTATACAATACAGCTTATATTCCATTAACATTTTTGTGTAGAATTGAACCAGATAAGTGGTGATTCTTGAAATGAACAGCGTTTAAAAATATGATGAGAGCAAGAGAATAATTACTTAAGATCTGATTCTGTCAAATTGATTCAAAATATTTGCCGACAGACCTGAACCGGCAACCGGAGGAAACCAAATGCAACGTCTAGTCGTAAAACTTGTTAATCTGGAGCAGCGATTGTTCAAATGGATCAACGGGCGCTTACACAACCGTTTTTTGAACTTTTGGCTATATTATCTCACACATTTAGGCGGGGCTACCTTTACAATAGCTTCTACGCTTCTGATTTGGTGGCTCGCTCCGTATCCATGGAAAGACTCCGGCATGAAAGGAGCTATCGCTCTTGCGGTCAGTCACATCCCCGTAGCTATCGTTAAAAAGCTGTACCCGCGGATACGCCCGTACTTGGCACTACCAGGTACGAATACATTCCGCAATCCCTTGTCGGATCATTCTTTTCCATCAGGGCATACGACCGCTATTTTTTCAGCTACCGTCCCTTTTATGCTGCAGTCACCCATGCTAGCACTGTTGCTGTTGCCTATAGCGATAATTGTAGGTTTTTCTCGAATTTATCTGGGGCTTCACTATCCCACGGATGTACTTGCAGGAGCAGTCATCGGAACGTCTGCAGCAATAGGAACGGTTGCATTCTGGCCTTAAAGCCGATATGGTATGATTGAGAACATCCCAGCAGGAACAGGTGAAATGAGAGTGGCTAAAAAACGAGTGTTATTATTATCGGAAGGTTTCGGTGCCGGACATACTCAAGCTGCCTACGCGCTCTCAAGCAGCTTGCGGAAGCTTTCTCCGGATGTGCAGACAAGAGTACTGGAGCTGGGGAGCTTTCTGAATCCGAGAATGGCCCCGCTTATTATTACAGCATACAAGAAAACTGTTGTATCGCAGCCTCGCCTAGTCGGATTGGTTTACCGTCATCAATA
Organism: Paenibacillus sp. TSM33; assembly: GCF_056099025.1. Lineage (NCBI taxonomy): Bacteria > Bacillati > Bacillota > Bacilli > Caryophanales > Paenibacillaceae > Paenibacillus > Paenibacillus sp. TSM33. The sequence continues at coordinate 691,441 of NZ_JBLZXB010000010.1, read as the reverse complement.
CAAAAAATCATTAAACCGTCTTACAACGCTCGCTTTGCACCGTCTGTTTTACACACAGACCCGAAATATTCTCCGGCAGCTTCGTCCCGATTTGGTGGTATGTACTCACCCCATCCCAAGCGCGGTTATTTCACGTTTGAAGCGCTTAGGCTTACATGTCCCGCTGTGTACCGTCATAACAGACTACGATGCACATGGAACATGGATTAGTCCTGAGGTTGACCGGTACTTTGTATCTACGCCTGAAGTCATGCGTAAGCTGCGCGCGCGCGGAGTACCCGTATCAAAAATCCAGGTGACCGGCATTCCGGTTCATCCTAATTTTTGGGAACATCCAGGGCACGATGAAATTAGAGAACAATTTGGACTTAAACCCATTCCGACAGTACTTGTTATGGGCGGCGGCTGGGGCCTGATGAACGACGAAGTCATACATCGTTCGCTTACCGATTGGAGAGAAAATATTCAATTTATTTTTTGTTTGGGGCATAATGATAAAATCCGTCGTAAAATGGAGCTAGATCCCCGGTTTAATCATCCAAATATTCATATTTTCGGATTCACACGGGAAATCGACAAATTAATGGAGGTATCGAATCTGCTCATTACCAAACCCGGCGGAATGACATGTTCCGAGGGGTTGGCCAAAGGGATTCCGATGCTGTTTCACAAACCTCTCCCTGGACAGGAGGAGGAAAATTGTCAGTACTTTACGGCTCAAGGCTTCGGAGAACCGATTACTTCGCTGGATGTTGTCGTTAAATGGATGAACCGGCTGCTATACGATTTTCCAGAAATCGTTCGCAAGCGACAGGAGCACATTCATAATGTAGCGCGATATTATCCTCTTCAGAGCGCACAGAGTATTTTGGATATACTGGAACCGAACAGGGTGCTTTCCTAAAAGGAAGCACCCTGTCTTGTTTAGTTTATTTATTTTGTCTGCTTTTATTTTCCGTATTTTTCAAGGCGTATTTTTTCGTACTCTTCCAAAGCGTCTTTGCCAATCAGCACCTCGACACGATGAATATTCATACCTTTACCCATGAACTTTTGTTCATATTCTGTCATGACATGCTCCTCATTGATTCCATCACGATGAAGGTTTAACGAAATATTCGTCATTTGCAGACCGCTGTCAGCGAATGAATTTAGAGAAAACTCAAACAATGTCTCCGAGTCCGTCTTAAAATGAATTTGTCCTTTGCTGTTCAAAAGTTGACGATACTTGTCCAAAAAACGCGGATGCGTCAAACGACGGCGAGCATGCTTGGCTTTAGGCCAGGGATCGCTAAAATTCAGATAAATGCGTTCTACTTCTCCTGGTTCAAAAACACTCTCGATCTGTTCAATGTTTGCCAGTGCCAATTTGATATTAGGCGGTGTAACAACTTCTGAATCACTCCAGGCCAGACGGGACTTTTCTGTAGCACGGCGAACCAGCTCATCATACATATCAAAGCCAATATAATTAACCTCTGGATTTCGGTAGCTCATTTGGCTTATAAATTGCCCTTTACCCATACCAAATTCCACATGAATAGGACGATCATTACCAAAAAGCTGCTGCCACTTCCCCTTATACTGTGCTGGTTCCAAGATGACCAGATCCTGCTGTTCTTCCAGACTTTCACGTATTCCTTTTCTTCCGCGTAAACGCATGTTACTCCTCCATATACTCTGTTATCAAGGAAAAAGGAATTCCACCCCCGCTTGAAGATACGGAAATGAAATTCCTTTTTCAATATATTTGGATTGGGGTCCAACTAATTTAATTGTTCATAGTCTACCCTATCAACAGGTGAAAAATCAATTGTCTTTTGGCAAGCGGCTCTGATTTTTTGACGTGCAGCCGTTCCAATCTGACGATCCTGCCCAAAACGGACACCAGTCAATGCTAACGCCTCATCAAAGGTTAACTCAACAGTAACTTTATCCATACGCGTCTTATCCTGCGTATTCATAAAAGATCACCTCACGGGTTATTTGTGATGGAACCGACATGCACTTCCCCTAAAACAGGCGATAGAAACAGCATAGCTGCCTCCCTGAAGAATAATCATTAGCAATTGATAACTTTTTATCTTCAGGATTAAAAACAGTCCTTTTATCATATGTCTGGTACCGCTTACAATATAACATATTGTGTAACCTTTTTCAATCCGAAAAGCCCTAAAATCCGCACTTTTTAATGACTTTCTCGCTCAAGTGATTCCCATTTAAGATTGAATTTTGTTACAATAGGGTGATCGTAAAAAAAGGAGTCCTCCCATGAAAACAGATTTGTTGCCTGCTCCTCTCCTGTGGGGAGATAAACGGTTCCATACATGGAATTACGAAATGCGCGAGCAATTTCAAAATAAAGTGTTTAAAGTCATGCTGGATGCGGGTTTTACTTGTCCAAATCGCGATGGTTCCATTGCCAAAGGGGGGTGTACCTTTTGTAGTGCACGCGGATCCGGTGATTTTGCCGGACGTCGCCGCGATGATTTGGTCACCCAGTTTAATACGATTCGGGATCGCCAGCATATAAAATGGCCCAACGCTAAATATATTGGTTATTTTCAAGCTTACACCAATACGTATGCCCCGGTTGAGGAACTACGAGAATATTTTGAGGTTATTTTGGAGCAGCCCGGTGTTGTCGGTCTGTCCATCGCTACACGTCCCGATTGCCTGCCTGATGATGTAGTCGATTATCTAGCCGAGCTGAACGAACGCACGTACCTGTGGGTCGAAATGGGCCTACAAACTGTCCATGAATCGACCTCTGAGCTGATTAATCGTGCTCATGATACTCAGTGCTATCTGGATGCTGTAGAAAAGCTACGTAAGCGGAATATCCGTGTGTGCGCCCACATCATTTATGGTCTACCGCAGGAGACACATGAAATGATGCTCGATACAGGACGCGCAGTAGCAGCTATGGATGTGCAGGGCATCAAAATCCATCTGCTGCATCTCATGCGTAAAACGCCAATGGTTAAGCAATACGAAGCAGGATTGCTACGCTTTCTGGAAAAGGACGAGTACATTAAGCTCATTGTAGATACGCTGGAGTTTCTCCCCCCTGAAATGATCGTTCATCGGTTGACCGGAGATGCACCACGCGATTTACTGATGGGGCCCATGTGGTCGCTTAAAAAATGGGAAGTGCTTAACGGAATTGATAATGAACTGAAATCACGTGAAACGTGGCAGGGAAAATACTGGAGGAAATCTTAAATGGGATTCCTGTCTGTTCTGAGCTATGCTCATCAATTAGTAGCCGCGCGGGTGCAGCCAGGCGATACTGCTATAGACGCCACTGTCGGCACAGGCGCAGATACGTTGTTTCTGGCTAAAGCTGCTGGCAAACGCGGCCATATCTACGGCTTCGATATCCAGCAGGAAGCTTTGGATTACGCCCGTCGTCGGCTGGAAGAAGACTCTTCCCCTTCATTAGCAGAAGTATCACTACTGCTGCAGGGCCATGAGCAAATGCGGGAGGCCGTTCCGGACCTACTGCATGGCAAAGTGGCTGCGGTCATGTTTAACCTTGGCTACTTGCCGTCCGAAGGCGCCAATCCTACGGTCATCACGCATACAGACAGCACGCTCGTCGCACTTGAAGCTGCCTTGCAATTGCTGCGGCCGCGTGGGATTCTGACTGCCGTATTATATCCAGGGCACGCCGGAGGCAGGGAAGAAGCAGAAGCCGTCCTGCAATGGGCTTCCGCCCTTCCAGTCTCCAGCGGTCAAAGCATTATTTACCGTCAATTACAACGAGACGCTTCACCTTACGTAGTGGCGGTTGAAAAAAAATAATGTCGGGTTATTAAACTCGTGTGTTTAGGTAATGAGCGACTTTCTTAGCCGCCTTACATATATTTTTAGCGCCATATGGGTCTATTCATCCTGGTCTATTGCCCAGCGGCACGTTTTGATTGCCTCATTCTGTTAGATCGTACTCATTACTCATTATGGAGGAGAGAAATCATGCTAAAGCCATACCCGCTGCAATTTCAACCTGAGTTCAAAGAGAGAGTTTGGGGAGGACGAGCCTTAGAACAATTTGGTCTGACCCCACCAGAAGGACATATTGGTGAAGGATGGATGATTGCCGATCATCCAAACGGAACAACAACGGTCATCAATGGCGAGCTGGCTGGAAAAGGACTAGATGAAATCCGGGAAACCTACGGACAGGATTGGCTTGGGGCAAAGGGCGTATCGAAAAAAGGCGGACGTTTCCCACTTTTGATCAAGCTACTGGATTGTAATGATGACTTATCCGTTCAGGTTCATCCGACGGATGATTACGCTGGGCTTCCAGCTGGAGAATTAGGAAAAACTGAAATGTGGTACGTGCTTGATGCCAAGCCGGATGCCAAAATTATTTATGGTCTGACCGAAGGTGTAACCCGAGAAAGTCTGCGTACAGCTCTTGAAAGCGGAGATATCATGGGCAGTTTGCGTCAGGTGCCAGTTGAAGCAGGCGATACATTCTTCATCCCCGCTGGAACCGTGCATGCACTGTGTGCGGGTGTTGTGGTTGCTGAAATTCAGCAAAATTCAGATACAACCTATCGCTTATATGACTACAATCGTCCCGGTCTGGACGGCAAACCTCGTGAGTTGCACATCGAGGACTCCCTGAATGTAACCTCTTACGAAGGTGCAGGCGCAACAACGATGAAAACAGACGGCTTGCAGCCTGGAGAATGGCTCCAACTGGCATCCTGTGAGTATTTTGTTGTAGAAAAGGGTATCGTAGATGGAAGTTGGACACTTTCTACAACAGAAGATAGCTTCACTATCCTTGTAATTTGCAAAGGCAGTGGAACCATAACATGGGACAGTAATACGGAGTCTCTTTCCTGTAAAGCTGGAGATTGTTTCCTGCTCCCTGCCAATCTGGGCGGTTACACGCTGAATGACGGAATGACCGTACTTAGATCTTATCTTCCTTAAAGCCTAAAGGATGTGATGTCTAATCATGCGGGAATACACCTTCACCATCGCTGAAGATGACGGAACAGAGCTTTTTGCTTACCGATGGCTACCCGAGCAGAATATTCCCGTCAAGGGGATCGTTCAAATTTCGCATGGCATGTGTGAGACGTCCTACCGCTACCTTCGGCTGGCCGAAAAACTTACCGCTTCTGGCTACGTTGTGTATGCCAACGATCATATCGGCCACGGACGCACAGCTGGTGATCCTGATAAGCTCGGTGTGCCGGGAGCCAATGCATTCAATCGAATGGCCAAAGGCATGCTGGAGCTAGGCGAAATTGCGGCCAAGGAATTCCCTGATCAGTCTCGTTTTTTACTGGGTCACAGCATGGGGTCCTTTTTAACCCAGAAAATTATGTATGATGATCAGCAGACGTATCACGGGTTTATTTTGTCGGGAACCAACGGACGACGTAGTCTGCTGAAACTCGGAGAGCAGGTTGCCCTGCTGCAAGCCAAACTGCAAGGAATGGATCATCGCAGCATGCTGCTCAACGCTATGGTCTTTGGCGGCTTTAACCGTGCCTTTCGTCCGGTACGCACAGCGTTCGACTGGCTGTCCCGTGATCCTGAGGAAGTAGATCAGTTCGTGCACGACCCATTTTGCGGAGCTATTTGCACGACAGGCTTTTTCCTTGATTTTTTTAGGCTTTTGCAAGAAATCCACTGGCCTTCTTCGCTGCAAAAAATTAATCCAAAACTGCCCGTTTATATTTTTGCCGGGGATCGTGATCCGGTGGGCTTGTTCGGAAAAGGTGTGTTGTCGCTAGTGGATATGTATCGAAGCTTGGAGCTTCAAGACGTGGAGTATCGTCTTTATCCTGATGGTCGCCATGAGATGCTGCATGAAACAAATCGAGATGAGGTAATGAGCGACATCTTGGACTGGCTCGACCGTCATATTAACACAGGGGAAACCTCAGTTTCCGTTTTGTCAGGAGCCTCCGAAGCATCCACTTTATCAGCTTCACCCAAGTCATCATCCTAGTGAGGAATTAGCAAAAGAAACCTTTAAAGCACGATTAAAGTGGCTTTAAAGGTTTCTTTTGTATTCCTTCATATTTCATCAGGGCATCATTTTTGAGTTAATTACCATGCATTTCGTTCTTTCAGGGAAGTAATATGAGCTGTGTGATGTTTGCCATGCCAGGCATAGATACCAATGTTTCGTTCCAGACGGATCGTCTGGCCCGATTCAGGATGAATAAACGTACGGTGTAGCTGATCTTCCCCCAACGAACGCAACATGGTCACCCACCGCTCATGTAGTCCTTCCAGCAATTGCAGCGAAGGTTCCAGTGGAAGCTCCCTGGCATCTGGTATTTCGGCCCAACGCCCCTCATCATAAGGTTTGATTGTCGGTGTATCCTCCGTCAGCGCCAGCTTAAAACGGATATAGCTGTTCATGTGGCTGTCTGCCAAATGATGGACCACCTGCCGAATCGTCCATCCTCCTTCGCGATAAGGCGTATTTAGCTGCTGCTCATTCAGTCCTTCAACCGCCTGACGCAGTTGTCCAGGCAATTCAGCAATGTCGTCGATCCATGTGATCAGCTGTTCTTCTGTAATGGGTTCTGGAACCACGAACGGTCCAATCGGGTAGCGCAAGTCTTTGTCCAAAACAGTTCCCGCCCTTCTTTTGTATCTGAATGTCGGCAATGTCTATAGCCTTATGTTAGTACTATGCAGGAAAAAAAGCAGACCCGCAAGAGTCCGCTTTTGTCATGCACGTTCAGAGGAGATGCACTCGCCTGATTTATTTTTATCCTTCCAGCAACAATGATTCGGGATCTTCCAGCAATTCTTTGACCGTTACCAGGAAACGGACCGCCTCGCTACCATCAATTATACGGTGGTCGTAGGACAACGCGATGTACATCATTGGACGATTTTCCATACGTTCCTCGTCGATGGCAATCGGTCGAAGCTGGATTTTATGCATGCCCAAAATACCCACTTGCGGTGTATTCAGAATTGGTGTAGACAGCAGCGAACCGAAAATACCCCCATTGGTTATGGTAAAGGTTCCTCCTTGCAGGTCTGCCAGGGAAAGTGAATTGGAACGGGCTTTGCTAGCCAAATCGGCAATACTCTTCTCGATTTCAGCAAAACCAAGACGATCCGCATCCCGGACAACGGGAACGACCAAACCTTCCTTAGCAGATACAGCAATCCCAATATCATAGTATTTTTTCAGTACGATATCATCGCCATTGATTTCTGCATTCACAGTAGGGAAGCGCTTGAGCGCGCCAACCACTGCCTTCGTAAAGAAGGACATAAAACCCAACCCTACATCGTGTTTCTCCTTAAACTTATCTTTACGGCGTTTGCGCACATCAAGAATGGCGGTCATATCCACTTCATTAAAAGTAGTAAGCATGGCGGCTGTTTGCTGTGCTTCAACAAGACGCTTGGCAATCGTCGCTCTCCGACGGGACATCCGCTGCCGCTCCACAGGCTTGCTGTACTCTGTTTGAGATGGAGACGGGGACACAGGCTTGCTGGCAACGGGAGGCGCAGGTACAGATGCTGTACGTGATACTTCAGCACCATTATGCGTTTTTACGTCCTCTTGGAACACACGTCCAAGCGGGTCCTTTCCCTGTACCTGCTCCAGATTAATCCCACGCTCACGCGCCAGCTTCCGGGCGGATGGTGATGCCGTCTGACCATTTCCGTCGCTATTGGAGGGAATTGCCGGTGCAGACTTTTCTACTGCTTTACCACCGCTTTCTACGGAAGTTGGTGGAGTTGCTACGGACGGCGCTTCAGGCGCTTGAGTCGCTGCGGCTTCTCCGGCACCAGTTGCTTCCGCACCACTGCCGCTTCCAATCAAGCCAACAGCCTCACCGATAACCACAGTATCCCCCTCCTGACGAAGGATTTTCTGGACCACACCTGCTTCTTCCGCACTAATTTCCAGATTGACCTTATCCGTTTCCAGCTCCAGTAGAACATCTCCCTGTCCTACGGAATCTCCTTCCTTCACAAGCCATTTGGAGATTGTTCCCTCCGTGATGGATTCTCCCATTGCTGGCACTATAATGTCGCTCACAGCCGCTACCTCCCCAGTGTAATATTGTTTTTGGAATCCTGCTTCAACGCCGATTGAATAATTCGCTGTTGTTCTAGGCTGTGTACTTGCTGATAACCACTCGCCGGGCTGGAACGATCTGGTCTGCCTGCGTAGCGAATTTCCGCTCCCTGTGGCACAACCTCCCGCAGACGAGGCTCCATGTAACTCCAGGCCCCCATATTTTTAGGTTCTTCCTGAGCCCATACGAACTCCTTCACATGTGGGAAACGACTGAAAATATTCCGAATTTCCTCTGCCGGGAAAGGATATAGCTGCTCCACACGAATAATGTGCAACCACTCTTCTGCCTCGTTCCCGTTCTTATCCTTCTCCAGCGCTTCCTCTAGATCAATGGCAATCTTGCCACTGCACAGTACAATGCGCTCTACCCGATCTGGACGTGATCCCAGACCAGGTTGCTCCAACACAGGACGGAATGTTCCCTCACTGAATTCAGAAGCAGGCGAAGCGACACGATTGTTGCGAATCAGACTTTTCGGCGACATCATCACCAGCGGACGAGCTTCCTCACTTTCGCTTAATGCAGCCTGACGGCGCAACAGATGGAAATACTGTGAAGCGCTGCTCAAATTGGCGACAGTCCAGTTATTTTGTGCAGACAACTGGAGGAAACGCTCCAGACGTGCACTCGTATGCTCTGGCCCTTGTCCTTCGCTACCATGCGGTAACAGCATCACCAGACTGGATTTCTGTCTCCATTTGGCACGGCCAGCGGAAATGAATTGGTCAAAAATAACCTGCGCACAGTTGGCAAAATCGCCGAATTGCGCTTCCCAAATGACCAACGTCTCAGGAGAAAACACGTTATAGCCATACTCGAAGCCGAGGACTGACGCCTCAGACAATGGACTGTTATGAATACTGAACGAAGCACGTGCTTCTGGCAATGTATGCAGCGGGCAATGTGTACGCCCGGTTTCGGGCTCATGCAGCACAAGGTTACGATGAGCAAAAGTAGCACGCTCCGCATCCTGACCTGTCATACGAATAGGCTTGCCGTCTGCTAGAATGGTGGCCAAGGCCAGCGTCTCCGCCAAGCTCCAATCTACCTTTTCACCCTCGTTCAGAGCTGTTTTTCTACGTTGTAAAATTCGTTCCAGCTTCGGATATACATGAAAAGCCTGTGGCCATTTGAGCAAGTTTTCATTGATTTGGCGCAGCTTTTTCAGTTCAACCGCAGTACGGACCGGAGAGCTCTGATTTTTTTTCCCCTTCACAGCTGTAAATTCAGGTTCCTCTTCTGGTTGATTCTTCACATGCTCATGTGCTTCCTTCAGTCGGTTTTGGACCTTCTCAATCAGAGCAGTACTAAATGCTTCATCAACTATGCCCTGCTTCATCAGCTTTTGAGCATACAATTTGCTAACCGTCGGATGATTCTTCACCTTACGATACACTAGTGGTTGTGTTGTTTCAGGATCATCGGATTCATTGTGACCATAACGACGGTAACCAATCAGATCAATCAGAAAATCCTTCTTGAAACGATTGCGGTATTCGCCAGCCATACGAGCCGCTGCAATACAAGCCTCGGGATTATCCGCGTTCACGTGTACAATCGGAATTTCGTAGCCCTTAGCCAGATCGCTGGCATAACGGGTCGAGCGTGAATCAACACTCTCTGTCGTAAAGCCCAGACGATTGTTCACAATAATATGCACTGTACCGCCATTACGGAAGCCGCGCAAATTGGTGAAATTGAGTGATTCGGCTACAATACCTTCACCCGGAAACGCCGCATCACCGTGCATAATAATGGTAGCTGCTTTGCTGACATCCAGCTTCGGATAGCCCGCTTCACTGCGGTCTTCCTGCGCCGCGCGCGAAAAACCTTGGACAACCGGATTGACATATTCCAGGTGGCTTGGGTTGTTCGCCAATGTCAGACGGGCTTGCACGGCTTCTCCATCTTTTACAAAACGGTCTGCGCCCAGATGGTATTTTACATCCCCAGTCCAGCCGTAATTAATTCCAGTGGAACCTTCCGACGGAATCAGATCCTTATTCGGTGAATGATGAAATTCAGAGAAAATTTTGCTGTAAGGCTTGCCCAGCACATGTGCCAATACATTCAGACGGCCGCGATGCGCCATCCCCATCAGGACATGACTTGCTCCTGCATTTGTGGTTAGACGAATAATCTCGTCGAGTACAGGGACAAGCACATCATTACCCTCGATGGAAAAACGCTTCTGCCCGACGAATGTTTTATGCAAGAACTCTTCGAACTGTTCTACTTCTACCAATCTACCCAGCAACGACTTGCGTTCCTGTGTTGTGAGTGGCTTGGAGGACCAACCGGATTCAGCATAGCTATTCAACCAGCTACGTTCCTCCTCGTTATGAATGTGACTAAATTCATAGGCTATCGGTCCTGTGTATGCTACACGTAGCCGTTGAATGGCTTCCCATCCGTTCAGTGTTCCCGCAGGAGCGTTATCCCATATTAAAGAGGCTGGAAAAGCCTTCAGGTCTTGTTCAGTTAAACCGTAAGATGCTGGATCAAGCAAACGTGTATCCTGCTCTGCATCCAGTCCCAGTGGGTCAATTTGGGCGGCCAAATGTCCGTATTCACGGATATTCCACACCATTTTACCCGCTGTAACCGCTTTCTGTAATATGTTTGAATCAAGGTGCCCCAGAGCACTTGTAGGGGGGCCTTGCAACTTGTTGTCTATCATGGAAGCAGCCGAATATTCGGATTGTGGCGGCTCGCCCCATTGATCAAACAGCTCGCGGTAAGCCGGATCAACTGTTCCGGGGTCCGCTACATACTTTTCATACTGGTCCTGCACATAACCTAGATTAGGTCCATAATACGTCTGCCAAGGTACCTGTCTGCTGCTCTCTTCCATTGTCATCTCGTTCCCTCCGTCAAATTTTGAAATTCATAGCTGGACGGAAATCATTTTCATTTTGATGTTTTGTTAAATCTTTAATTTGAGTAATTCACACTATGTTCACATTATATGAAATCCATCATCAAAAGTCGAATTTCACAGTGCTTATTTCTCTTCCATTGTATAAAGTTTTCTAGCTATGAGCATTTCCTTTTTCTCAACATATCCATGCGTAAATGAGATGAATCGGGTTGTTCTGTAATTCTGTAGCCTTGATCATTTAAAAAATAGGATGTGATATAAAATGATTCCTAATCACAAACTAAAATCTGCGGCTGGTATAAAAAGGTGATCATTACAAATGGCGAGGATCTAACTCTATTGAAATGGGAGATTGACACCCTTCTGTGAGTCAGTAATCAAACACATGGCAACTTAAATAACCAGCCGTCGGATATCACCGATGGCTGGTTATTTAAGTTGCCGATACGATGCAAATTCAAACTTATAGTGACATTAAAGTCACTTTTCTGTACAATTTTCCTACTTTTCACTATTATTTTACTTAGGCATCTAAAAACCGCTTTGAAAGCGAAAGGGATGGAACTGTGACTGGACTAAAACAAATACTCAGAAACAAGAATTATGTCAGGTTTTTTCTGGCAACCTTCGCCTCACAAATGGGGGGAATTATCGGGGTTACTGCATTCATGTTTTATTTGTTGAAACGGTTTACAAATCAGCCTTACTATGCAACGCTTGCCGAGTTAATGTATTCGCTCCCGATGCTGGTAGTATTTCTCGTGGTTGGAGTGCTGGCAGATCGGATGGACAGACAAAAAATTGCTGTTAATTGTGACTGGATCAGCGCTTTTTTATCCTTATGCTTGCTTATTTTTATTTGGATCGATTCGATTCCTTTGGTATTTGCCCTCCTCTTCATCCGTAGTGCTATCTCCAAATTTTTCTTTCCAGCCGAAAGTGCCATTATACAGGGAATATTAACCGAAGACGATTACACCATTGCCGCAGGCCTCAATCAAATGATGGGAAGTCTCTTCATGTTATTTGGAGGAACTTTAGGGGCCGTCGTCTACTGGCACCTTGGAATTACTGGAGCCATCCTCATTGATGCTGTTTCTTTTATTGTGTCTGCACTGCTTATTCGTTCCTGCAAAATTCCCAAGGAAGTACGCCTTCCGAACGGGGCACATCAATTTAAACAATTAAAATTCAAACTTGTCATGATTGATTTTAAACAAGGGTTTCTTTACATATTACGCAACAGACTATTGCTTTGGTTGGTTTCAGGCTTTTTTATGTTCGGTATTTTAAATGGTGGTTTTAGCGTTTTACCAATGTTTATTCTTAAATATAAGCTAGCTCCAGGCAACTATGAACAGTATATGGTTTGGACAGGTATTATTTTCGGGGCTGGTGTGTTGCTTGGTACCCTAATCGCTTCGCTCATCTCCGCCAAGCTAAAGCTACACCAAATGATTGCAGCCGGAGTTCTGGTTGCCGGAATAGGTATGTGCATACTTGGATTTGTTAACCACCTCTATGCTTTTCTGATTATCAATTTTGTCATTGCACTGATACTTCCGTTCATTAACATCGGTATAGGAGGATGGCTGCCTCGTATTGTAGATCCTCAAATGATGGGACGTGTGCAAGGTTTGATTAATCCGTTAATGATGCTGTCCCAGTCACTTACATTAGGTTTCATTGCTGTAAGCTTTCCTTCATTTATTTCAATTGAGCTCTTGTTTTTATTAGTTGGGGTCTGTACCGTTATGGTAGGCATATACTACACTATTGTGCTTCCCCGTTATGCTGATTACAGCACTTCTTCTAAGGCCTTTCAGGAATCTCTATAAGTAAATTAAAAAGTCATAAATGATAGTATGGGGGGATTGTTGATATGCCACTTTTGCCTACGAATCCCGTGCAGAAGTGGCTTCATCCTATCTCCCCTCAATACTTCACAAGTACACACTTTTGTTATAACACTAGCTTCAAAACCAAGTAGAGACAAAAGATCAATAGGTTATGTAATATACAAAAAAATGCCCGGCAGGCGCACTATCCGCACCCGCAGGACATTTGGATTATAATCGGAGTAGCGGGATTCGAACCCACGACCTCGCCCACCCCAAGGGCGCGCGCTACCTGGCTGCGCTATACCCCGATGAATCAGTGTATGTAAATCGTTGCTGTTATTTACCATTATAATCTGGTCATAAAAGCCTGTAAAGGCATAATTTAGTCTGAGTGACGAAAGAAGTATAGGTCAAAATCTGAGATCACAGGAGCTAACCATGCAGAGCAAAAAAATAATCATTTCCGCAGCACTATTACTTTTTTTAGTACAATTAAGCATTCCTATGTGCTATACCTTTGCACAGAATGACTTTGTCATAGATCAAAAAACGAAAGAGAGACTAGTAGAGCAATATGGCTTGGAAGAACCTCAGCCACCTACATCTGAGCAGCAGCAAAACGTATCATTGGGAAGTGATTTTGGTTTTACTCCATCTGTTGGTACTGTTTTGGTGGAATTGACCATATTAACTCGGAATCCGCTCGTATTCATTAGCCAACAACTGATACATTCGCTAAAATCATAAGCTGTTTTTTATTCGGAAAATTCAATAATGTAAAATATAGAAGGATTTTTTTGTAGCAAGTTGCCTGCTGCCTAAAGTCACTTCATCTTTTTTTGAAAAGGTTTAATTCAATAGGGCCCCTACCATGTAGCCACAGCAGTTCATCGAATAAAAATGTCAGTCCATCCTTGTTACGCAAGCGCTCAATGATCTCCGTGACAACTTGCATAACTTCCCCTTGTACACCCTCTGCCAGTTGCAAGCCTCCGCTCTCTCCATCCAGGTAAAGATGTGTATGATATGATTCCTCCACCTTCTTTACATGGCGCAAACACAGTATGCCATTTTCGAGGTAAAAGAAATATTGACGGTCATAAAGAACTCCTTCGCATATTTCATACATATGAGGGTAATCATACGGCCCCTGAACCATGGATACCCGTTCCAATTCTATTACCGATTCTGTCATACATCCTCGCTCCAATCTTTCATTTATCACAGCTTAGTTCGATGAAATATTAACCTGTATTACAATCTATCCTTTTAAAAAACATTCAAAATAATTTCATAACGTTGTTAAATGCATTTCAAATGGAAACTTCTATACGTTTTTTAAGCCTCCTCACGCATTTATTTGTTAGGATTATCAATATAGTGACTGTTGCTAATTTTAAAGCATTTTGATACTATGAAGGCATCAAATTAGTTTACTTATAATCTTGTTAACTAGATTACTTGATACAAATATACACCTCTGTTTTACACATGTCAACTAGTTTACTTGATTACTTCTTGGAGGAATTGTTGTGATTAGATTTTCTCTTGATAAAATTATGAAGGATCGTGGACTCGAACAGAAAGATATTGTTTCTATTACGGGAATTAATAGAAATACGGTTAAAGCTTTGGCCTCCAACGCAAACGCCCGAATTGACTTTCCAACCTTGAATACACTTTGTAGAACCCTTGGCGTACTCCCTGGTGAACTGATCGAATACTTGCCAGAAGACGACAAAGAGAGCCGTTAACATGTTAACGGCTCTCTGTTCTTTGTATAATATTTAAAATACTTTTTTACCGATCTTCCCACTCAATTAGATTTCACACCGTAATCCCTTTCTATAAGGCGATTTTAAATATATTTCTCCCACGTATGATAAATCTCCAATAAAGCATTATATCTATTTCCTTAGTCAAACCAGTGATAACAGGACGATTTACGCTAAAATAAGACTTTGGTTCCTGAATGATCCTCTTCTAACTCCAAAGCACTTTCACTTTGAATCTGTACATTCCCTAGATACCATTCCCAAATATCTATGTGCAAAAAGGGGGGTGCATTAATTTATATTCCATTTCAAAATCCCTTCTTGCTTTGCTATCTTAATTCGAAGAAAAATTCACGGTGACGCCACCTGATACTAAGATCGTTAGAAGATCCTTAAAATATTGTTGTGATGATAATCCATAACATCTCTCTTCTTGATCCCATTTTTCCTGAAATTTCTCCAAGAAAAAATGTGCGTTTTTCCAATGGATTGTGAACGGACCTACTGCCCCAAAACCTCCACAGAGACAGTCCGATATACTGCCCAAGCTAAATCCAAAGTACCCTCCCGGCCCATTAATCGCTTCACCAAGTGCTATAAAAAATGTTGTAAAATCAGATATGTATTCGCCGTCTAAGGTGTAAACTTCTCCTCGTTTATCCCGTCTGGCAAAATAATTAGATGCAGAATGTATTCTGGTCACGTTTAGCCATCCGGATCGCTCTTCTTTAGAGAAGGTATGCCATATATTATTTTCATGGGGCTGAGTTCCCTTTAAAAACTCCCATAATCTTAATTCTACAGAGGACGGCTTCGTTTCAAGTATGCCTGTTAACTCCAGATTGAAATTTTCTTTATTATAATTTAGTTTATGGATGATGTAGGACTCAGGTAGGTGATAATGATAGCTTCCAATCCCTTTTTCTTCATCATTTAAAATTACAATGTACAAGTTGGATACAGATTGTTTGGTCTTTGCTATGTTTCTTATGAATTCCTCATTTAAGACAAATTGTTCAAAAATGACCTTTTCATACGTTTCGACCATAATATCACCCGTTAGCCCAACCACATCTCCACAATAACCAACTGTGAGCCCGCTTTCATCATCCATGACAGCAAATCTATGTTTCATACCATATCTCCTCACTATTTTTTCAAGGAATGAGCATTTAAGTTACCATTTTTAGCTTCTCAATTATTTTGAAGCCGCTAAGGATTGAAATCCCCTGGCTTTTTAATTATCTTCACTACTTCAACCAGACCTCTCAAATATAAAATCATGTAAAAAGTTCTAAAGATTCAGCAAAAAGTCTCGCTTATATTTATTTTTATGATCTTCCAGCTTTCCTCTTATCATTTGTCTGCATATATCCTTTTGAGCTTTAGTAATTTTATCTTGCACGTTACTTATCAATTGATAAGATTGTCTACTCACTTCAAAGTTATCATCCAGTAAATCTACCAGCATCACAACATGATTAGATACATCAAAAAATTCTAGAGCATATAAAGGCGTGCCTCTATTCCCTTTCGTTTCGGGACTTCTTAACAAATCGATAAGTGGTAACACTGCTTCACTGTCTCCTAGATCAGCTAACGTAACAGCGATTGCATTCCTCAGCAATACACTATCCGTCGTTGCTAAATATCTCAATAATATTGGAGCTAATGAATGATCCAATGTTTCACCCACATCCTCTATTATCTTCAAAGCTTCCTTTAAATCTCCACTTTCTATGACTTCTTCTAATCGTACTTTGTTCATAGTTTACCAATCCACCTTATTACGATATTAGCAACTATCCCGTCTTCATCCAATTCAATAATTTAGATATGATAACAATTCTATGTCTCTTTTGTATATAGCGAACATTGTTTGGGATCGTAAACACATATACACTCATTGATTTTAAGTAAACAAAATGTTATATTGTCTATAAAATAATCATCATTTAATTGAGGTGTTTGCTAAAATGGACCATTCCGAACTATTCTGGAATGCTGGTATCGAAGAACTGAAGCGTGGATATATTCGCCAAGGGGAGCAGGTAATTTGCCTCTTGGACGGACAACGATATGAACAAGGCATCATATATCAGGATCAAGGGGTATTTTATGACGCGGAACGGTATATGCGTCTTCATATTGAGCGGACGTACGGTTCGGTGTTTAACTATTTGATCGGTCTGGACAAAAAGCTGACCGGACTGACGGATCACCAGAATCGGTTACTTCAGTTATTTTATCAAGGCATGGGTGATGCGGACATTCAAAAGGAAACCGGAATCGGCAGCGCATCTACCATACGCAATCATCGCTTTGGTCTCAAGGAAAAAGAACGACAGGCCAAAGTATTTCTCACATTAATGGAACTGTTAAAGGAGAAAGACCATCACGCTCCCGCCATGGTAGAAGTACCCGTACGAGCACGGATGGTAGATGAACGCTACAACATTACGGAAGACGAGAGACAAAAGGTACTCACGAAGTATTTTCCGAAGGGTACAGACGGGCGCCTAAAGACCTTTAAAATGCAAGAAAAGCACAAGCTGATTGTGCTGCGTGAAATTGCAGACCGTTTTGTAAAAGGACAAATATATCATGAGAAAGATATCAATGCGATTTTACAGGAAGTATATGACGATTATGTCACGGTGCGAAGATATATGATTGAATACGGTCTATTGGATCGCAAACCGGATGGCAGTGAATATTGGTTGAAGGAATCTTGAAGCTAGGCGCTTATAAAATAGGAGGATTGGACAATGGATCGAAGAAAAGAACTAGTTCAGCAATACATGGAGATGAAGACAGAGGCAGGAATCTATTGTATTCGCAATACACGCAATGGGAAAATTTTTGTCGCTTCCACGCCGAATTTAAAGTCGCTGAATGGACGGCGTTTTGAGCTGCAAATGGGTGGATTTAAGAACAAACCACTACAACAGGAATGGAATGAATATGGCGAAGATTCGTTTGAATTTGAAGTGCTGGACGTTTTGAAGAAAAAAGATTCGGAATTCTTTGATGTCAAAGATGCACTGGCAAAGCTGGAGCAGACCTGGCTTGATCGACTCCAGCCTTACGGAGACAAAGGATATTTATAAACTTACGGGAAACTCCGTCCGAAGATAGCCAAAAACAACAGCGTCAACAAACTGACCTTTTTCATAGAAGTAATCTCTCAGGTGACCCTCTTTAGTAAAGCCACTTTTGAGCAGCAGCCGTCTGGAGCCTTCGTTATCTGGATCAATGAAGGCTTCTATACGGTGAACCTGCGGCAATTGAAAGCCATAATCCACTACCGCTCTCAACGCTTCTGTCATCAGCCCTTGTTGCCAATATTCCGGCGCCAGCTCATAGCCAATTTCAATACGAGAGTGCTCCTTCTGCCAGTTATGAAATCCAATTGTACCCACCACCTGCTCAGGAGCTTCTTTTAACGTAATTCCCCAACGAAAACCCGCTTGCTTCTCGTATCTGGTTAGCATGGAACGAATAAATTTCTCAGCTTGCTCTACCTCCGTAAAACTTTCCAAATCATAATATTTTGTGACCTCATCTCTGGAAAAATAGGTGAATACATCCCTCGCGTCTCCTAATGTAAGTTGTCTTAAACGAAGCCGACCGGTTTCCAAAACCGGAAACGTTTCCGTTGTCATCATTCATCTCCTCCTTTATATCACAAAACCTATCTTGTCAACCACCAGCCAATCCCCACCATCATTCCATTGATGAAGAATAATGCGATGCATGCTCTCCACTTGTTGATTTCACTTGTTTGAAAAAAGCCAGTCACGGTACTACGGCACATAAACAACGTAAACAATAAATTCCAAATAATACGCATTCCATATTTAACGTAGTATAGAGCAGGACTTAGCTGCGCACCGCCTAACATTGGGGAGACATCGGGAATAAACAGAATTGCACACGCATAACGCATGGTCTCATATGTAAAATAAAATAATGCCAGCCACCAAGCCCACTTCTTACCGAACAACATACCAATACCAGCAACCGTTCCTGCCAAACCGAGCAACGCGATAAATCCTTGAAACATGCCCCTGCACATGCCTAATAACGTAGAAGCTTCATTTAGTGCATTGAGCGTCAATAGCTGTGTCACCAACAGGAGTGCTCCATTAAAAATCAGTAAAATAGCTGAAATGCTTACACCTAAAGGTCGTTCGAAAACCACGTTCGTTACATAATCTTCTACTTCTTTTTTTGTATACAGATCGGACACTTCTTCTACTCTCCTAACCCAATTATTACATCCATTTTGCGGCGGGCATAATAACAGTGTGTTCTCGCCTCATTTCCATATATCGGCTTTTAGGAAAATATGGTTTAATCTTCCCTGAAAAATTCCGTTAGTTATACAATAATTTATTATTCAGGGCAACTGAGCTATCAAATCAACGACATGAGAATCCTGATCATTAACAGAATCCCAAATAGAGTAATATCTATCCTTATACTACCATTCCAAGAGTGAATCTGACAAATGGCTGATACTAGCACTTATGAATGTATACGCGTTATCTTCGTAGCTCTAAAACCTTCATATGACTGGAAATACTCTACTTGATAACCCATTTGGGCATCCAAAAGCTCTTCCATAAACGGGAGGCACGGGCTGTAGATAAAGCTCCCTCCTGGCCGAATGGCTTTAAGCAATTCCATATATTTACGAGCGTACTCATGGATATTACCATCTGCCTTCAGATGATGATGCATAAAATGATTGGAGAATGCCATATGTGAAACGATCGTTCCCCATCTACTTTCTGCATAAGTAGTCGCTAACCAATCTCCTCGGATGATACAACCGTCTGTTTCAGCCAGCCGATCTGTTCCGTATGCCTCAATTCCGTAGGCACGTAAATAAGTAACCAACCGTGCCTCTGATCCGCAGCCAACATCTAGAACAGGCTCTTGCAAACGAGCAATGTCCAATCCTAGCAGATTTGCTTGCAACTCCGGTGTATATTCCTCACAAGGTATCCAAAAAGTATACTCACTCTCTGCATACTTAGCAAACATTTCACTTCCATTGGTACGAGTTAAAAAATATCTCAAATGCCCATAATGCTGCTGGAACAGTAATTCCAGAGTTGCCCCTGCTATAGACTTCTTTTGGAACAGCTTTTCAATCCGGGTGAAGAATCGATCATACAGCTCCGTAAGCTCCCTCGCATGATCTGCGTGAAAATGTAGATACTGATTGGTATTTACAAACTGGGACAGTATTTGGGCCGCTACATCCTTCACAAAAACATGATACGTATGCTGGCGCTTCAAGCTTTTAAGCATGAGGATCAGTTCCGAGCTTCGCTGCGTCAGCCAGTACGTCATTTCCGTTGAAGGTCCTAACAGAACAGAACCCTCGCGCATATAAAATAAACTCCGATGCTGATTATGCAGGAGTTGACCGTTAATAAGATTATGAAGTTGAGCGACTGTCATACTACTTCCTCCTTAAAGTCCAGAACATTAAAGCCCCACCCAAGCCTAAATCATGCTGCTGGGTTTGGGTAGGGCCAGCTTATTTTCTGAGTATATCATGGTTATGGAAACTCGGTGCTATTGCAGATTCTCCGTCTTTACATTAGAGGATAAAGGAATATTCAAATCACGAACCCCTTGGGCTACCAAGCGGGCTATTTGCTCTGCACCATACTCCTGAAAATGTGTATCATCCTTCACGCCATCAGGAAATGCAGGATACACACCTGGCTCCAAATGTAAAAATAGTGGAAGTGTTCCTTCCAGGCCTAGTGTATCATAGTAGGCTACACTCAATTGACTAAGATCGATCAGTGCAACGCCCGTCTCTGATGCTGTTTCCTTCATCGCCTGCACATATTCCGGGAAACTCATCCGAAACGAAGCACTTGCTGCATCATAATCGCGGCGACCTACAGGAGTAATTAGCACAGGTACCGCACCACGTTGAGTTGCTCCTTGGATGTACGTTTTCAAGTAAACTTTATAATCGGCAGGTGAAACATAGCGCTCCTGATTATTGATCGCGGCATCATTATGCCCAAACTGTATGAACAGATAATCTCCTGGACGGATATTCCGTAAAATATCATCTAACCGCCCTTGAACCAAAAAGGTCTTCGTGCTACGTCCACCAATAGAACGATTCACAAAAATAGTTTCATCTGTAAAAAACGGAGCAATCATTTGCCCCCAGCCCGCCTGAGGCTTCATCGAGGCTTTATAGGTTTGAACCGTAGAATCTCCCGCAAGGTATACGGAAGGATACTCTCCAGCCGTTCGAGCTTCCTTGGGAGTGATAACCAAGGCGTTAATCTTCGCTTCATTTCCCGAAAAATACAATTCGAGCTGACCGTCGATGAGTGCTAGCTCAAACCCAGCCTCGACAAATTGTCCTGCTGTTTTGGCGGTAGGCTCTACTTTAACAATGGATTCGGCTTTAACCGTAATGTCTGTGTTTCCGGCAGTATCTCCGGCAATTAGAGAAAGCGTGTAATCCGCAGGTGGTAAATTGACGACAAATGTTGAGCCTTGAACACGAACAAAATCTGAGCGTATAGCATCACTTCCACCACGATTTTCTTCATTTACCTTGGAAAGAT
This sequence comes from Paenibacillus sp. TSM33, assembly GCF_056099025.1. Classification (NCBI taxonomy): domain Bacteria; kingdom Bacillati; phylum Bacillota; class Bacilli; order Caryophanales; family Paenibacillaceae; genus Paenibacillus; species Paenibacillus sp. TSM33. The sequence continues at coordinate 670,231 of NZ_JBLZXB010000010.1, read as the reverse complement.
CGGTAAACCCATAGCCACGCTCAGGCGTGTAAGCATCCTTGGCAGTGACCTGAATGTAGCCGTCAGCTACATCCCCAGGGCCAAAATCAAAACGAAGAGGCGCCGCAAGCTGCTTTTCGGCTAATGCCTGCCCTGGAATAAGTATGGTTGCAAACAACAAGCTGAACCCTGCGCATAACTCAATCATCTTACCGAACAACCTGTGACGCCTTCTCTTTTGTTTCAAGCGCAACCCTCGCTTCTTAGATTATTTGAGTGGTTTGCCATCATCTATACGTCTATTGATCCCCGCCAGCCTTTGGCAGCCTTGGTCCAGTGCCCAGGATATCACAATACCAACCGTGTACCTGATCAGATCCACGGTCAGAAACCCTTTGCCCAGCACTAGGCCGCCCAGGGTCGTCCCCCGAATGTGGTTAATCCAGGGAGCTTGGTACATCTGACTGAATTCAATAGCGAAGCAAAACAGCAAACTGCCCCAAAGGGCTACAGACAACCGACGATTCACCCACAACATTCTCAGTCCAAAATAAATCATGCACGCCCACAAGGCATCCCCAAATTGATTGGCAACGAATGCAGGTAACCTGGTGGAGAAAGCTCTGCTTCCCAAGCCCAACAAGATCATGACCAGCACGGCAACCAGATACGCAGCGCGGGTCTTCCAGTGGAACTTTCCCTTTATTTCCCGATTAATTTCCCAATTGCTGCTCTTACGCAGTTTTCTCATACTAAACTACTTTTCCTGACACTGGAAAATCTCCGCAATGCTGCTGTAAACTTTGTCAATCCTTCTCTTGGGATAGCGCTTGCAAGATTGCTGAACCTTAAGCTGATGTCATATTGTATGCACACCAACTTGTCTGTATTTTTCGTCATATCATGAATCATAATAACCCCCCCGCAATATCATACAATCGCTTGCTAAAATTCAACACCACGCACCTTGGCAAAAACCATTTGGTGTGCCATGCTTCCCTCTTCATCATACTCGACGTTTCTTAAAATTCCCTCCAGTGTAAAACCTGCACGTTCTGCTACCTTGGCACTGCGCGTGTTTCTGGAATCACAACGAATTTCCACCCGATTGGCATGCAAATGCTGTATGGCAAAATCCGTAATACCGTGCACAGCCTCGGTTATAATACCTTTTCCGGTCCATGATGTTCTGAGCCAATATCCAATTTCAAATCTTCGTGCATCCCAATCAATACGATGCAGACCGCTGCTGGCTACAAATTGTCCCGAAGCCGTATCAAATATGTACAGCATCATGTCAGATCGATCCAGAAATTTAAGTCTGGCTTGGCGTGAACGGATTTCAGATTCCTCTACCGTAGGGAGATTTCTGGCAAAAGGAAGCCAGGGCCGCAGCTCATGTACACTCTCTCGTATCGCCTCATTGACCGCTGCTCCATCGCCCCACTGCGGAGCGCGTATGGTTAATCGCTCCGTCTGGAATTGTTCCGGGAACGATAACAGAATAGGATTCGGTTGCTGCTCGGTACTCAAGATGCTCCCTCCTCCATATTCGATGGATAACTGAGACGATCCAGCCAGCCTGTGATTTCACGTAGGCTCCCAACCTGATGATCCGGTACAATACCTACTTCATTCCACGTCATAAAGCCTTCCAGCCAAATGGTATGCAATCCTGCGCTTTGCGCACCCCGAATATCATTTGTCGGATGATCGCCTACATAACAAGCATGACCAGGTTCGGCAATGTCCAGCTCTTTCAGTGCCAACTCGAAAATTCGAGGATTAGGCTTCTCGACGTTGACTCCGCCTGATACGATAATGGAATCCACGTAATCTCTCAGCATCACCCGGTCAATCTTCGCCTGCTGTGAACGGTGTGAGCCGTTGGTAATAATACCAAGCTTCAAGCCCCGAGACCGCAGTTCAGACAGCACTTCCTTGGCTCCGTCCATCAGTACCGTAAATTTATGAAATTCACCATACCAAAAGCCCAGCATCTCCTGTACTGTCGTATCGGGATTTTTCAGCTTCAGGTCTGCATGCAGCTCCGTATACAGATCCCTTTTATCCCGATAGCCGTCCTGATCCGCCAGACGTATTCGTTCAACGACCGCCGCACGGCTGGCCGGTTCTTCTGCCACAATAAATCGTTCTATAAAGCGCTCCGTATATGCCGCGAATGCCTGTTTGCGGTGAATCAGTGTATTATCCAGATCAAAAATAATGGCTTCTATAGACATAACAAGCTCCTTTCTGTCCGTAAATTTATACCGATCAGCTCGAAACAAATTGAATAACTCCAATCATAATAAGCAAGAAAAAAATGGACAAGAAAATGATGATCATTAACTTCCTAACGATTCGAAATTCAACTACATAAATCACTCCAAAAGCGAACTGTTTTTACCGCCTCAAAATTAATCCGTTCGTAAGTCTTCTCCCCAAATTCCAGCTTAAAATACTCCTGCAAACTTTCTCCATACACGATAATATCCGTTTGATACACTGAAAATACCGGATTTCCTTCTTCACAGGGCTTCTCCGGGATATAACGGTGTCCATAGATCGGGATCAGCTTGGGCACACGGACAAACTCACGTTTACATGTATCAACGGCTTCTTCCACATCTATTGGTCTTTCTCCCCATTCGGAAGGCCAGAATATATTCTGCTCCACATCAAAAATCATACCTTCGAGCGGCCAATTCAGCCTTTGCCGAATGACACCCATTCGCTGTGGTGACGTATCTCTCCATGGGATGAAGCTTTTACCGACTGGAAGAACGTTCATCAGCAGCTCTCTTAAGTCGGGCGGAAAGTGAATATCATACCTGTCTTCGACTTCAGTAATCTCCTGGGTGGATAAGCCTGGGGTTAAGGTTACATCGTCTTTACGTAATAAATCGATAATAAAAGCGATATCCATCTTGGCTTGAACACCTCCATCGCTGTCTGCTATGTTCATAGGGGCTCCACATTTCATATCATCGCCTATGCTCTTTCCCAAAAATATGTACTTCTTTCTAGTGTAATCCAATAGGAAAAGAAATCCAAGACCTATCCGCAAGGCATTGCTGAATAAGCTTGGATGATATGAGAGTCTTTTTTTTCAGAATATATGACTTTTATACTTGCTGTCCGTTCACCTGAATATCTACGTCCACCTGCTGTCCCAGCCAAGCCCGCATGCGATCCCACGAAAAAACCTGCTCCATGTGAAAAACACCGTATGGAAGTTCTGAACGATACAGAGCAAGCGCTGCAAAGACGGCAGCTTTAGCAGTTAAATCAGACTGATGATGTCCCCTTAGCCTGCATTCAACCCTCGTCTCCTTGCTATTGAGAGTTCCTTGGGCGTCTACCTTAACCGCTACAGCATTTCCTCCAAAGTGCACCTTGCCAAAGCTGCGAACTACTGCCTCACGAACCGTTGGCTTTCGGAGCAGACCTGATATTCCTATTGTCCGCAGCCCTGCCAGAAGCCGAGTGGTCAAGCGCGAATCGAAACACAGGCGTGTGCTGACCGTAGGAACATCGAGTGTACGTGGAAGTGTCTGCTGATCCGAAAAAGGAAACCGATACGCCCGATGACGACCCACTCCTGCACCAAAGTCTGCCACTATGCCGTCGGTAAAGCTTCTTCGAGTCACTGGGCGTCCCTGTTCTATCACCTCCAAGTCGGTATGAATCTGATCTACAGTCCACTCAATCGCAGCCTGACCGTGTCGATCACCCAAACCCAGCATCAATGATATGTTCAATTCATCCGTCTGATCCATGAGCTGTGTCGCTTGCAGAGCCAATAGATTGGTCAGCCCCGGAGCTAATCCTACACTTAACAGCGCAGTGGCCTGATAAGCTCGGGCCTCCTGATGACACTGCTCCACCTGACTCAAAAAGGCCGCATTCGCAGTAATATCCATGTAATGCACCCCATGCTGAAGACAGGTGCGTACCAAGGCTGTATTGTCCTGATCCAGACACATAATAACCATTTTGGCTTGCTTTAATATCGACGGGTCCATCGGTTCATGAATATTAAGCTGCAAGGGTCGTATCTTGCCATTCGATTGTTGGCTGAATGCAGTGGCACGTTCCAGACTGCGGCCCGCGGCAAATACCTTGCCGGGTAACATTTCACTTAACTCTGTACATACAATTTTTCCAACATGGCCATACCCGCCAATAATGATGATGTTATCCTTTGTCATAAGCCGTCTCTCCCTCTTTAACCGCAAACCATGCATTCACTAAAAAAGCACCATAATACCGGGTGATGTGGGTAAAGCCTGCATCTATCAACAGTTCCTGAATTGCTGCATTGGACACCGGGTTTGACTCGCGGCCGATGGAAGCAGCGAATCGTTCCCAGTCCTCCAGTGAAATGTTCTGACTCAGCATATGACCTTTCCATGCCTGCATTTGGATGAAAAAAGAAGTATCCTGCGGATTCCCATTAATAGAAGCTAGACAAAAAGGTGCACCCGGCTTGAGTCGTGCGGATATATGGCGCAGCAATGACTGTTTACTTTCCAAGCTCTGAAGAAAATGAAGCACCAGCAGGCAGGTAGCAGCGTCATAGACTGGTTCATCGGATAATTCTTCACAGTACTTTTCGTGCTGTTCTTCAGGCGATTCTCCAGACAACTCTTCCAACGTGCCTGTAACAAATGATATTTGTGAACCGATGCCCGCTTGTGTCACACGTTGACGTGCCAAATCCAGCATGTGCTCAGAGGGATCAACTGCCGTAAAGGACCATGCCTCATGCCGCCCTCCGAGCGTAATCAATTCCTGACCGCCCCCAGCTCCGACAATCAGCACGTTCGGATCGATATTCCTGGTATGAGCCTGCGCTTCAAGCTGTGCGGTTATCAAACAATCTGTCATCTCATACAGATGGGTATATCCAGGTATTTTTAAAGAAATCGTATCCGCATATTTATGTACATTCGGATGATTCCAGCTCATAGGTTGATTTGAGTCGGTATTTCCAATATGGGGTTGTTTCATATGTGCTCTCCTCCAAACATTTAGCCTTGATCTTCAACGACCATTCATTTATTGTATATTTAATTAAGAATCATTCTCAATTATAAAGACAATACGAATATCCACCATCCCATAAATATGGGATTTAGGAAGAGGCACTTTAAGAATCTCCAGCTTTCACGATAGGAGTAAACGAATGAACGCACATTATACGCAATTTGCACAGCTTAAGAATGATCAACAACCAATCAAGGAAATGGGAAATAAGTCACCCTCATCTCCTACATACAAGCACACGCTAATCGACCGCTTGCGTACTCAGGTTTCTTTTGATGCGGCATGCTGTACCTCAGTAGATCCGCGGACGCTGCTTTCCACGGGTGCACTTACGGAGTCGGGTGTAGAGGACATTCATAGCAAACTGCTAGAATACGAATATCTGCACGATGATATCATGAAATACGATCAATTGGTGCGAGAAGGACAGTCCATCGCGACGCTTCATGGGTCTACACAAGGCCAGCCGGATCGCAGCACACGTTTTAGAAATGTTTTGCAACCCGCTGGATTCGGCGATGAGCTGCGTATTCCATTTATGTACAAAGGAAGCTGTTGGGGATTTCTTACGTTGTTCCGCCACTATGGAAAGCCTGTATTCAGCACGGAAGAACAACAACTACTTGAAGCGTTAGCGCCATCCATAGCCTACCATCTGCGTCAAACCAGTGTCGGTGTATCTCCAGCCCCCGCTATAGCTATGGAACATGAACTTGAGCCAGGTGTTCTGACGCTTTCCACTCAACTAGAACCCCTCTCGTCCAATATAGTAGCAGAACAGTGGCTAAAGCTGCTTCGGCAGCAGGAGGGAATCCATGATGGCGAGCTGCCGGTCTCTGTTCGGGCGGTAAGCTTGCGAGCGCTATCCACTTCTACTGCACCAGCCAGACTATGTGTCCCTTCCGCAGATGCTGAAACCCCTTGGGTCACGATCAGAGCCACTCTCCTGCAAGGCGGACGCGAGCATATGGGCGAGAAGCAACTGGCCGTATGGTTTGAGCCTGCTAAAGCAACGGACATGCTGCCGCTTATGGCTGAGATCTACTCATGGACTGAACGAGAGAGACAGCTTGTCCGGCTCATTGTCCAAGGCTTTTCTACCAAGGAACTGGCAAGTGCACTTCATATTACGGCCTACACGGTGCAGGATCATCTGAAAGCCATTTTCTTGAAAACAGAGGTAAGCAGCCGTCGTGAGCTAGTATGGAAGGTATATTCCAGATTCAATTAATTATGTAAAAAAGACAGATGACCCGGTTAAGGATCATCTGTCTTTGCATCACTGCTCTATTGAGACGCAAGAGTCTTATTTCTGCGAAGAGGATTTCGTATCATCGTATGATACTGGTGAGGGCTTCGCAATCCATTCATCAGCCTCAGGCTCGATATCCACGCCATTGTCCAGCTTCGTTTTCTCCATCAAGGAATCTCCGTCCTCGTTCTTCTTGTTGCGGATTTTCGCTTCGTCTTGAGTGTGGTCGCTCATGTTGATTCCTCCTTTTTTAATTTCATCTGATGGTTGTACCTTACTCATAATTACCCATTGCCGTCCTGTACAAACCTCTACACCACCAGATGCCCTTTTTTCTCCGCCGGTCCAATGGTCGCCTCAATGCCAGCATTAAACTCCAGAAAGTCGCTTTCTACTCCATCACTAAAAATAACTCCATTCTCCGGCATCTGCGAAGCAATGCGCAGCGGTCTTTCAACTGCCACCTGTCCAAATACCAGCTCCGCAGCAGTCGTCCGGCTGGGGAATGGTTCTCTCACCGTAAAATAAAGTGAGGGCGAGCTCCAGGTTGCACGATGATCATGCCCCATTCCTTCTACTGCACCCTCCTGACTGAAAGCTGCATCTGACATCAGGTGATCTGGAGTCAGTGAGACCGGATGCCGTGTAGCACTGCCGACAATCCCGGCAGCTCCAGCCAGCACACTGGTCAGCCAGCCTGTCGCCCCCAACCCGGTGGAAACAATAATACCGCTGGACGATTGCTGCTCTACCTGATCCTCCAATCTCAGCTCATATCTCGCAGAAACATGAGTTTTGCGCCCGATGAACAAATCGTTCACGGCATATATGGATTGGCCATCATTCAGTTGGGCCTTAGCCAGCGTAACCTCTTTAATCGGCCGTCTGTTCACGAACACATCCGGCACCACCCAGCGCAGATCAGATACAGTAAACGGCAGCAATACCCCGTCCCAGCGCAATGGATCTGGATTTACGCCGATTAGCGGCTGCTCGGTCAAATACTTTAACGTGTTAGCTACCAACCCATCCTGACCCAGTACCACCACCGTATCCTGCTGACCAAAAATAAAGTTCGGCACATGCTCCCGCTCCACAATCTGGACACGCCCCAAGGCCGATAACTCGGACGTCGCCGTTGCCACCGCCCTGCGGTAATTTTCATCCTCCAGCACATAATCACTGAAATCCGCACCCAGCCGTTCCATAAAGAAGCGAGCCTGCTGCACCGTATTGTAACGGACAATCAGTTCCTCCAGTCGCGTTTTACGCTTCACCAAAATAATCTTCTGCTCAGTCATTCGGCTACTCATCGTGCTCTTCCTCCAGACCCTCTCGATCCTGCTGATCCACTTGTTCCCGTATCTGACATGAGACCTTGCAGCAGATCAGGCGTAATATTCAATTGGCCGATTTTCCCTGCATTTTCTGCGAGCTCTTGAAAGGCGATCGCAATCAGCTTATCCGGGCTCATATCCATGTTGGCCATAGCTTGAAGTACGTTGGGCTCGACATCCTGCAACGATTTCATCACCGCTGTCAGCTCATAGGCCTTGGCATCGGCTTCTGCCTTTTTATTCGTTACGGTCAGCTCAATCAGTTCGCGCTTTTTCTCTTCCAAGGCCGTGTCAAACCGCAACTGCTCCTCCTTCATCTCACTTTGCTTTTGCTTTACGGAACGCTCGGCATCCAGTTGGGTTTCGCGGATTTGCCTTTTTTTCGTCTCCACCGCAATTTCCGTATTCAGCTCATTTTCCTTCACACGCCGCTCCTGCTCAATGGATGCGTTACGACGCTCATACAAAGCGTGATCCGCACTGCGAAGAATTTCCTCTCTCGCCTGCGCTTCCAGTGCTCTCATCGTCTCCTTATTGGGTAAAATCGCCAAAATGGACAGCCCCATGACCTCAATGCCCAGTTTCTCCATTTCAGTATGCTGAGCAATATCCTTCGTCATGTTTTGGGCCAGACGTTCACTGGACTGAACCGCTTCTTTAAGTGGGACACGTTCCAAATACTTTTTGGTAAGCACCTTGGCAATGTTAATCACCCGTTGGGCTAGCTTGCTTGGATCGTCCGAAATGTAGCGTCGTTCCTTCAAATCATACGTGTAGTTTAAAATCTGCGTCGTTCTGCGGTAATCCACAATCCGATAAGTCAGTTGCCCCTGCACGGTCACCGCTTGGAAATCATTTGTCATATCTTCAAACATAAACGGTACATCAATGGAAGAGACAGGCACGACAACGACCGAGGTGGTCGGCGCGTAGTAATAAAAAGATAACCCAACCCCCTCTCGAACCACCTTCCCGTTCTTCACCTTCATGACATACTCACTGGGCTGAAATTTAACAAAATTAAATCCAAACATCAGCGCTTCCTCGCTTTCTTTACAGTATTTATTTTTTATTATTTCTATATTGTTATTATCAATTTGTTATTAACAATAAAATAACACAAACAATCCATAATATCAATATGACATTTATAAAAAACTAAAGGCTGTTTCCTCTCCGATACGCTCGGTTAAAGGAAACAGCCTCAGATTTCTTACATTTTTTTATAAGTACACTTTTAAAAATTTATACCTAACTGCATATTTAACTGGAATCAGCAGCAAAAACGAACTGCTCTGCTAACTAAAACAGGCAGCACTGATATATGACCTTCATCTGTAAATTCTCGGTACTCTACGTGTAGTCCTAGATCGTCCCTAGTCGTTAAACGCGTAGCTAAGTCCCTGGCCTTTTCCTGCATGCCAGTAAAATGTCCGGCCTCTAACTCGCCTACAGCAATCAACAGCTTTTTATTCCAATGCTTCTGAGCTATAGAAGCTACAAACTGTTTCTCTTCATCCATAATAACTTGTCCGCCCCAGTGTATAGACGGACTTCCCGCCACATACACCTGAAAAGAGTCTGGTCTTGTAAACAGGGTATGTAATACGAACAGTCCTCCAAGCGAATGCCCGAAGATCGTCTGTCGGTTGCGGTCGATAAGAAAATCACGCTCGATCATTGGCTTAAGTTCATCTTCAATAAATGACAAGAAATGATCGGCGCCCCCGCTTTCTTTAGAGGCATCTTCATTTGGCTTTACCGGAAGCTCCACAGCCGTCCCAGGCAGTGTAAGATCGTAATATCGTGAAGGATGAAAGGGAGCCTCTGTTGGATAGCCTATTCCTACAATGATAGCTGGAACAACCCCCGTTTTGTCAGGTCGTCTCCCCTGAACGCGCACCGCTTCCACCATGGTTCCAAAAACAGAATTGGCATCCAGCACATAAATAACGGGATAACCAGATACAGGAGGTTCCTCGGCAGGAATGGCAATATAAATATGATACTCACGGTTTTCAACCTGCGAGTACATTACTCGATGCTGACTGCGAGGAACATACACAGCTCCATGTGCATCGCTGGAATGATAAGCTTGCGTAGATAGATCTTTAATGGGAACAACCTCCTTTAGAGCCCGAATTCGAATGAAATCAGACCGTTTTTTTCATAAGCAAGACTACAAAATAAGGGACCCCGATCACCGCAATAATCAGTCCAACGGGAATTTCCGCAGGCGCGACCACCGTTTTGGCAACAAAATCAGACAACAGCACCAGTACCATACCGACCATACCGCATACGGGAATCACAAAACGGTGATGAAGGCCAACAAGCCTTCTGGCGATATGAGGAGACAATAATCCTACAAAGCCTATTCCTCCAGAAACAGACACACAGGCACTCACCAGTCCAATGCTGGACAGCAGGAGAATAGACTTTTCCTTTTCGGTCGCAACGCCAAGACTTTTAGCTGTATGTTCATGTAATTGAAATAGATCCAGCACATACGATTTCAACCAAATAACAGGAATTAATATGACAAGCCATGGAATTACGGCAGCAGCCAGCTTCCAATCAGCACTCCAAATACTGCCCGACATCCATACTGTCGCCATCTCGAAATCCGAGGCTTTCATTTTCAGCGACAGATATAAGCTTAAGGAACCGAAGCCCGAGCCAATCGCGATACCTACAAGTAGCAGTCGCTGCGAATCCAGACGTCCTGCTTTCCAAGCAAATAAATAGATCAACAGCGCAGCCAACAAACCTCCAATCAAGCCAAAAAAGGGCATAGCCAACGCCGCAATCCAGCCTGTCATTTCCATTTGTCCTTGGTAAAAGAACATAAATATGACGATTGCTGCTCCCGCCCCTGCGTTAATGCCTAAAATGCCGGGATCGGCCAAGCCATTCCGTGTAACTCCCTGTACCGCCGCCCCAGCAATCCCCAGACCTAAGCCGACCAAGGCCGCAATCACAATGCGTGGTAGCCGAAAATCAAAAATCACCAAATCCAACTGCGGAGTAGGGTGAATACGGAACAATGTCTGAATTACTTCCCGAAGGGTCATGTCTAATTCTCCATGAGTCAGACTAATATAGGAGGCTGCTAAAATGAGCGCAGCCCCGCCTGAAAGTACGAGCCACAGCCGTTTCGCACTAATTTTACGCATGCTCTCCCCCTCCTTTTCTACGTATTAAGTACAGAAAGAAAGGGATGCCAATGACCGAGGTAACCACACCAATAGGTGTTTCGAACGGATAATTAAGAAAACGGCTCAACACATCAGACATGCCCAAAAAAACACCACCGATCAAACCAGAACATGGGATGACCCAACGGTAATCTACTCCGATTAAATATCGGGTAATGTGCGGAATCAACAAGCCTACAAAGGCAATTTTTCCTGCCAGCGCAACAGAAACACCTGTCAGCAAAGCTACACAGAGCATGGACCCCAGCTTGACCGGTAATGCCCGCTGTCCCAGACCTGTGGCCACGTCGTCGCCCAAAGACAGCAGTGTTATTGGCTTGGCCAGCAGCATCGCTCCCACAATTGCCACAAGCGCAAAGGGAATTGCCAATTGGATCATCTCGGGATCCATCTGATGCAGACGAGCGTTAAACCAAAAGCTTACATTTTGCGATACATTAAAATAAATGGAGAGAACGGCCGACAAGCTGCTTAAAAACGTGCCGATGATCGTTCCCAAAATGGCCATACGAACCGGAGCAAGACCGCCGGGAATCATCCAGGCTAAACCGAACACAATAGTCACCCCCAGAGCCGATCCCACAAAAGAACTGCCGATCAGGCCCATCGAAGTGGAGTTCGGTGCAAGGATCATCATTAAGGTGATCACAAACGCCGCCCCATCCGACACCCCCATAATTGAGGGTGAAGCCAAGAAATTCCGCGTCATACCTTGCATAATGGCTCCTGAAATCGCGAGAAAAGCACCAATCAATATAGAGCCGACCGCTCTAGGCAGACGAGAGTGTAAAATAACCTGATGATCCACGTTCCCAGCATCAAAATGAAAAAAGGTAGCCGTTATCGTCTCCCATTCTATCGTCTTAGCTCCGTACATCACGGACAGCAGTATCGTTAAAACGATAAACAAGGGAGAAACGAAGATGATAAGGTAAGGAGAGATTAACTTTTTTCCCATGTTCCTACCTTTACTGCGAAAGTCGGTTCATAACCGCTTCCAAAAAGGCAAGTTTGCTCCATGAAGTACCACCTTGAGCATTCGGATCTACAATGTTGACGAAGGCTTTCCCATCCTTGACGGCATTGATGCTGCTCCAAATCGGATTCTTCTCCAAATCTGCCAATGCCTGCGGCTGGTCCTTGTTCTCTCCTTCCGAGAATTGCACGAACAGATAATCCGGGTTCATATCAGCCAATTTCTCCAGAGAAACCGCCTCTTGTGCTTTAACTGTATTTAACTCTTCCGGTACCTTAGCTCCTAGATCAGCATACAGCGAAGGATTAAAATATACATCTGCAGGATATACATACAGATTCCCTGTACGAATCCGTACCATGAGTACCTTTTTATTTTCCCATATTGGCTTTAGCTTCTGTTGGGCCGCCTCCGCATCTTGCTTGTACTTGTTCAGGATCTCTTTTGCCTTCGCCTCTTTGCCTGTAAGCTGCCCTAACATTAGCAGATTCGCTTCCCAGTTCGTTGAAATATGGGAGACAGGAATCAATGTAGCGACCTTCCCTAGCTGTTCTGCCACCGCAGGTCGAAATTTAGAACTCCCAAGAATCACATCTGCCTTCAGTTTCAGGATCGTTTCAGCGCTAGGCTGCATTCGGTCACCAACATCTGCGGCTCCTTCCATCGCTTTCTCCATGTACTCAGGAAATTTTCCGCCCGTAGTAACCGCCCCAGTTGGCTTTACTCCCAGGACCGCTGCATCTTCCATTGCTTCCAGGCTAGCTACAATAATATGATCCGTCTTGGCCATCTTATAAGTCTTATCTAAATATGTAATCGTCTTGGCACTTTCTCCGTCAGAAACAGACGTTTGTGTCGATGCATTGGTATTCTTTTGAACTGAGCTATCCACCTCCTGAACTTTTTCACCACATGCTGTCAACAGCAAACTTGCCGATAATAAGGTACACATCCATACTGCAAACTTCTTCATAATCTGAAAGACTCCCCTCTACCTACTTGATTTTACAGATAATAATTATCATTATCATTGATAACTATTATCAATAGTAGGAGAGAAATCGGCGTATTGCAATATTTTTTCTAATATTTATTAAAAAGAGGGCTTTCTTCCCCTCGAATCTTTGCAATTAGGAAGCATCAGCCTCCCCTATTCTGTTGGATATCATTTACATTCCATTCTTTATAGAATTGCTCCAAATACATCTCCATCCACTGATGCCGGACCTCCGCCAGCTCTCGGGCATATTCGGTATTCATTAAATCCTTAAGCTTGAGCAGCTTTTCATAAAAATGGTAAATAGCACTTTTACCTACGGCACGATATTCATACTGTGAATAGTCTTGATCCGGTTCATGCATGATACTGCCTTTGGAGCCTGCATACATAAAGGTTCTTGCAATCCCAATCGCTCCCAAGGCATCCAACCGATCTGCATCCTGTACAACCTGACCTTCCAGCGTTTTCATAGGCGGATTTTGTCCACCATTGTAGGACATTGTAGAAATAATGGTCATCACGTGTGTGATCACATCCGCATCGTTTACATGCACATGCAGCCACTGCTCAACTTTATCCATCCCCGCTTGTTTGGATTCATTTAATTTTTCATCCGCTACATCATGCAACAGTGCTGCCAGTTCGCACACGAACGGATCTGCACCTTCTTTTGCAGCAATTTCAATGGACAGCTTCCTCACGCGGTCAATGTGCCACCAATCGTGACCACTGTGGTCATGCTCCAACTGCTGCTGTACATACGGCTCTGCCTTTTGAATAATATCTACCATCATCGCTTCCTGCTGCTCTGTTCGTCTCTTCATAACTCACCTTTCCATCCCGTCCATTTTTGCTATGTAGGTTGGTTTATTTTTTTATATGCTTGTCCAATTGCTTAGCGCGAATCATCGAGAGCGCCTTACGGGCTGCTAGCTTCCCATTCGGGCTACCATGCTTCATCACTTCTTTTAACAATTCGGCCGTGAGTTGATACCCATGATATCCCAAAAGAGTACATGCACGCTCCTGTACATATATATCTTCATCATCCACATAAGGAAGCAATGAATCCACTTCACTGACAGGCGTAATCGCCATTAAGCTGTAGAGAAGCTGACACCTCACATCATCGTCCATAGATGAGTCCTTTTCCAGTATAGCCTGTAATTCATTCATACAGCGAATATCTTCCGCTAGTTGTTCGGTGCTTATGTGCTCGCCAGATGGGTAATCCTTACGCAGCTGTTCCCAATCGAGCGCTGGATTTTGCTCTAACTCTGCAATCAGCGAAGCTGTACTTCGGTACATCGGTGACAAATCTGTTTCCTCGTGATTGATGTAACATAATTTATATGCTAGTGGCCCCTCTACATATAGACCTACATAATTAGAATGATCATCGGTCCATAGTGGGACGATATGTTTGAACACCTCGATCTGCGTCATCCACTCGATACTCTCGGCAAGCTCCTGTTCACTTAGCAATCGTAGCTGAACCTTCCGCCCTTCCTGCTTCTTGCTATGGATTAGTAAAGCTTCCAGCGTATCGTCAGGTAGATCAATCGCTTGGCGTTCAAGCACCTCTTGTAAGCTCATTTTTTCACGCTCCTTATCTTTTCTAATCCCACTCCTATGTACACGGCGGAAAAGGACAGGCTATCTTCATTTTATTCTATAGTGTGTATAGCATCCAACCTCTAGCATCAGAAATCGGTAACCTAACAAAAAAAGAACCTCCAACACCACATCAATCGTAGTCAACGGAAGTTCTTTGGCACTTGTCTATCTTAGCTCTTTCCTAATAAACTGATTGCCTTATTTTATTCCACGACACCAAGCTCGCGGTTTTTTTCCTTGAATCGGCTGTTGTGAGAAGATACATATGCGGCTTTATCAGCTGTCGGATCAATGTACAACTTGGCGCTGTTGAGGGCAAGAGCAGCATCTGTAAACGTACCTGCAATCAGATACAGCTTGCTTCCGTACTCGACAAAATCGCCTGCAGCAAAAATCCCCGGTAGATTCGTTTCCAGCTTGTCGCTCACGCGGGCATGCCACTCTCCCATATCCAGTCCCCAATCTCGCAGGGGACCGAAATCGGATTTCAGACCATGATTTACGATAACTGCATCAACATTCAGCATCTCTATTTCGCCCGTATCTACATGATTGATCGTCACCTGCTCAATCGTCTCTCCGTTGTTGCTATGTAACTGACTTACCGCGTAAGGTGTGAGAACACGGACCGAAGATGATTTCATACGGGCTACATTTTTCTCATGTCCGCCAAAATGATCCCGACGATGTACAACTGTCACACTCGCCGCAATAGATTCCAGTTCATTCGCCCAATCTACCGCCGAGTTGCCTCCACCGGAAATCAGGACATGCTTATCCCGGAACGGCTCCAGCTCTTGTACGGTATAATGCAGGTTTGTAACCTCGTAACGGTCAGCACCTTCAATCTCCAGTTTAGCCATTTTGAGAATACCATAGCCTACGGCCAGAACAATCGTACGCGTCCAGTGCTGTTCCCCTGTGGCAGAAGTCAGCAGGAACGTACCATCTTCTTGCCGCTCCATCCCCGTAATCTGTTGCGCCAATACAATCGTAGGCTCGAACGTTCGTGCCTGCTGCTCCAGCTGGTCAATCAGCTTTTCACATAAAATTGGGGTTACCCCGCCAACATCCCATATCATCTTCTCCGGGTATATGCGCATCCGTCCGCCTAGCTCATGCTTGGCTTCGATCAGCTTGGTTTTCATATCTCTCATGCCACTATAAAACGCGGTATACATACCGGCAGGACCGCCGCCGATGATCGTTACATCATATAATTCCAAGGACTCTGTCACTCTGCAACTCTCCCTATCATAGCGTATTATGTCTGCTTCTATTATAAGTGATAATAATTATCAATATCAATTAAGAAATAAAAACATATCTGTTACAGAGGATTTCGTGTCCTTGAAACTACATTTTATACAGTTATCTGGCTATTGCTTTGGTTAATCTTGTGTATCAGGCAAGGATTGCTGCACTATTGCATGCAATGCTTTTTCATTCAGTCCAGTCTGTACAAATTGGAAACGGTGACCTGCCAGTCTCTGAACTCGATCTATGATCTGTCCCAAATGATAAGCCGTATGCTCCACCACATGGTAAACGTCATACATATTTATATCGCCTGTGTTGTCCAATGCTGCAAGAAGAAAGAAAAAGCATCTTCAACTTTATCCATAAGCTGTTCTTTGTTTTGTACTGAAGGCTTGAAACTATCCTCCATCCCTTGCTTGTATGTAATCGTCGGGTCCATGAGTTTGACTGCATTTCTACGCACATGCACCATTATATGATGGACAATTCCTCCAATACTGTTCTGTTCTGTTCCGATTCATCAGCGAACCATAACATGGGTTCATCCAAAAGCTTGATGCATGCCCGCAGCTTAACCAAGTATTGATCGTACATTCTGTGCTTGGAAATGATCTTAAATTCATGCATGGAAGAATTCATATGTTCATTTCCTCCTTTATCTTTTTAGGTGTATTTTTTGAAAAAGTCACTTCCGTGGATCATCCAATATCGTTCAGCAGGAGGGACCACTTCCAAAAAGTTCTGATATTCCCCTTTCCACCCCACCGGGACATAGTGTTCGAAAGAAGCTGGCTCTGGAAATAGGGAGTAGAGAACTTTCTGGTCAAAATCAACATACAAAGCAGGACAGAATTCCAACACTTCATCCTTATGCTGGATTGCATCATCTAGCATTTGGAGCATTGTCGTGAGTTCTCCCGCAGCCACCTTATATTCACAGATGTGTTCCAAAAATGCTCCCGCTGTGGTCTCATCCAAAATAGCGATACCAAACCGTTCCTCCATCTCGGTATTCAAAAACCAATACTCTCTTTCCGTCACATACCAATTCCACTGTCCCTGAAAAATGACACCGACAATGATATTTTGCGCATATTCAGGCCATATTTTCATAAGTTTTTGCGTTCCCCTCCCTCACTTAAAGCTCGATCCAAAACCGGTTTACACGGTTGCCATCTTCCTCTATGTAATCCTTGTCCGGTATTCCGCCGTTTCGCAGAATCGTTTTTTTGGAACTGATATTATCGGAGTCGCATACAACGAGGGCTTTGGAAATACCCAATTCTTTTGCTTTGCCCAATGCCAGACCCAGCATAGTCACAGCGTACCTGTTCCCTCGTGCAGAAGGACGGATACCATAACCGATATGACCGCCTGCATTTAACAGATGCTCATTAAGATCATGACGGATATTCACTGCTCCGACGACCTGGTCATCTGCATCCATCAGCCAGTATGTCGAACTTTTAACCCAGCCCTTAGACAAGCCAATTCCGTTTTTCTGTTGACTTAAAAACGTCAGCATACCTTCAAAATCATACGGTTCTATAGAAATCACCCAAGGCACCATTTGCTCCTGGCTTTTTTTCCATTCCTCATAAAATGAAAGATAAGCATCCTTCCAGCGCCGATCCGGCTCGACCAATCTGACGTTCTGCATCCCACTCTTCGCCCCCTCATTAAGCACGCCATGCATCTGCTAATGGCCTCGTCATCTCTACACACCATAGTTCTTTATCGTTGCTTCCAATGTTTCATCCGTCTCCGCCAGCCACACGGAACTAACCTCAAAGGTTCCCGGCTCGAAAAACAATGGGAATCTCCGCTTAAACCAATCCTGCATCGGCAAATTTAGTGCTTCCTTCATATCTACCCACAGCAGCTCTCCCTCAGGGGGATTTTTTAATAGTTCACCTTCCGTTGCTGTAGCCAGATAATTAAAGACCATGTATCTCAGTCCTTGACTTGGATCACAATATTCGTCGATTCCTTTAAATACAATTTCCGTAACCGTTAAGCCTGTTTCCTCTTTTACTTCGCGAATGGCTCCATTCACAATGCTCTCTGGGAACTCTACTTTTCCTCCTGGAGCAATATAACCCGGAAACCCCTTTCGATTGGGTCTGTTCATAAGCAATACCTTGTTTCCATCTTGAATCATGCACATGGTATATATTTTGTGTGTCACTTCTGTACTCAATCCGGTCATACCTTTCTTTATTCACATGCTCTATGATCTAGCTTTTAACTTTCTCACCGACATATCTTGGTTGAATATGGTATTCACCATAGAACGATTACAGTCCCTCGTCAAACAACTGTAGACCTATGATTTCAAAGGCGACACCGTCACCCGCTTTAACGTGGATATCACCATTCAATTCGTCAGAATCCAAAACAAACGTAGCCTCTCCTACAACAATCTCCAGGCAGTCTATCCCGCCTGCTTCGCCTTGCATCACTTGTTGTATCATCCCTTGAATCCAATAGTCACCTAGCTTTGGTTGAGGTCGAACAATGCCTGTCTTTTCTGTAGGCCTCAGTCTTCTGAACCCTTCTATACTGGATGAAGAAGTCTCGACCGAAATGACACAGCCGGGAATTAACTTTTCCAAGCTTTGTTCATACGGAACAACATACGCATATCCCGAGGTCAGTTCATGCCGAAAATATGTCCAGTAGCCGTATATCTTTTCCTCGCCAATATTACGAATGATAATCTTTTCATCTTGATTTACTTCCTTGATCTGTACGCGCATTTATGAAGTCCTCAGTAGATATTTTTCTTATAATAATAATGTTTAAAGCCTCTAGGAGCCTCATCAATGACACCGACTACTTCATACCCCTGCTTTTCATAAAATTCAGGTGCTTGAAAAGAAAAGGTATTCAGTTGTATCAAAGTACATCCTTTATCTCTAGCGATTTGTTCAATTTCACTAAGTAATTGCGAACCGTAGCCCTTTCCTCTATGGCCCTGATCTACCCACAAAATATCAACCTCCACCCAGTTCCAACAAAGTACACTTAGAAGACCGCCGATTACCTGACCGACTTCATTTTTGAGCGTAAGATTAATTTCTTCGTAATGGGTTCGAATATCTGCAGGAACGTGTTTCGCATTAAATTCAATCAACTTATTTCTGACTAAACGCGCTTCATCCCTAGTACTTCGACTCCATTGAGGTTCCAACGTCATGTCTTAAATCCTCCAATTTAGAATGTATACTAACACTTACTGATACAATCTATAAAATATTAAAGTTAAGAACCTTTCATCTTGCCACTGTTATTTATTGTAATACTTTTTTATGTTTAGTCACATGATTCATTTTGAACTAAATTAAAACGGGAAAAGCAGGCTCCCTATGTAACAGAGAGCCTGCTTTCTTTTCTATCCAACGTCTGGCTTACAGGAGAAGAGAGAGGATGACTAAATAGAAATATCCTGTGATTTTCCAACCCCAGTAATATCACTGCCATTCGAGCTGCTGGTACGAGTCATTTCCATATTGCTTGGAGCGGACTTTTCCAATTTTGGTGTTGACGTGCTGCTGGATTGAGCACCTTGCTGTGCAATCTGGGCTTCAATTTATTTAATTTGCTGCTGAAGCTGCTTCATTTTAGCTGAATAATACAGACTGACCCATACCCTACTCCTTTTCTTTTTTCCTAGACTATAGTCAAGGAAAGTCCCCTCCGCAAGACGGGGAACTGAGCCCTACTCCAGACAGGAGCAAGTAAAGGGATAATTTGTTACTCTTAGCAGAGAATAAATGAACGTATATTGAAAATTAAAGGTAGGGGAAAGGTGTATGATCCGTATTAGTCATTTGGTTCACGAGAGACTTATGTTCCTGTTCAAATTTTTGTACTCGCCTGCATATGTGGGTAGCATAACACCCAGTTCCAGATTTTTAGCTAAAAATATGATAGAATCCATTCCATGGAGTGAAGTTCATGCCGTGGCTGAGCTCGGGGCTGGAACAGGCGCAATTACCCAATACATCCCGTCTACGAAAAAAATTCAACCCAAGGTTTTGCTTTTTGAGAAGGACCCGACTATGCAGCAAAGTTTAAAAAGAAGATTCCCGAATTATTTGTGCTATTCCGACTCTCGTGAGCTTCAGCTTGCTATGCAAAATGCCCAAATTGAACAGCTTGACTGTATAATTAGCGGGCTGCCATTCTTCAACTTTCCACAAGCAATGCGAGATCAAATCGTGGAACAAATTCATCTATCACTCAGGGATGGAGGAATGTTTGTCGCCTTTCAATACTCTAAACAGATGAAGCAGCAGTTAGGTGAATGGTTTGATATTGAAGAAATCAAGTTTGTACCTATGAACGTTCCACCCGCATTCGTCTATGTATGTCGAAAGAAAGCTTAAGAAAGGAGTATGGGGATGGATGTTGAATATTTAATTTCCATTATCGAACAATATGGCTATGCAGCATTATTCTTCTCTCTATGGCTCGGAATTGTGGGACTGCCCATTCCAGACGAGGTTATAGTGATGACTGGCGGGGCAGTAACAAGCATGGGGATACTTCATCCGTTACCTGCTTTTTTAATTGTATATCTCGGGGTTGTATCAGGCCTATCCTTAGGTTATGTGTTGGGGAGAAGCTTGGGTACACCCATTTTGGATCGTTTGCGCCGAAAGAAAAAAATGGACAAGTATATTACATTTTCAGAAAATTTAGTACATAAGTATGGAAACTTCACGATATGCATCAGCTACTTGTTGCCGATCGTTCGCCACATTGTCCCTTATATTGTGGGGATCAATAAAATGAGTTTTAGGCGCTATGCCCTCTTTTCTTATTCAACGGGCTTGATTTGGACACTGATCTTCTTTTTGCTCGGACGTCTCTTTGGCGATCATGTACAAGCAGCAGGAGAATTGATTCATCGTTATGGCTTGCAGGTGGCATTGCTTCTCATTATGCTGACAATTATATTTTTTATAATGAAATTTGTGTGGGGGAAGAAAACAACGGAGGATTAAAGGTTGAGTATATTCGGCATGTTCATAATACAAAAAAACGCCTAGAAACAGGTGTTTTCATTTTCGCCCTTTTTAGCAATACTATCCATATGATATACTATAAACTAACAACAGAATGGCTTAGATGGGCGGTCGGCTAATCTCCTGCAAAGGAGGTGATGCCTGTGGAGGTTAAAGATACGCTGATGTTGATGATTCAATTTGCAACGTTGGTGATCTTGATTATTTCCTTCAACAAAAAGAAATAGACCGCCCTCTGGAAAAGGTTAGCGGTCTATTCCTACTAATCCAACCCTACAGCCACCGTCCTTATAAGCGGCTGTTGTAAAAGAGTGAGGATGTTAGAGCATCCTCACTCTTTTTTAGTATATACTTATTGGCTATAGTTTATCACAAGAAAAACCATATTGCCAATATGGAAAACCTCTTACGGGCAGCTTCAACCCTGGGCTATTTTTTTAATTGAAGTAGCTTAACCAGCTTGTCATGAATGGCTGTATTCGGGTAATTCCCGCTAAATTGGGAGGAACCCGGACCCATTGCAGTTAGCGCTACATCAACGGATGTATGCCCTCCGGTGGTCCAGTCGATATAAAACTTCTCATCAGAGCCTTTTACGGTAAAAGGACCGTCTTCTTTGGAAACACCTTCACCGGATTCATCCTCTGCATCTTCGCCTTCAATGGCCAAACCGCCTGTCTCATGGTCTGCCGTCACTAACACCAAAGTATCTGGATGCGCTTTGGCATAGTCTTTAGCTACTTTAACAGCCTTATCCAGCTGCTGCCCAGCTTTAATGGTTAATTCACCTTCATTGTCATGCGCCATCTCATCCGTTCCTTCTTCCTCTACCATCAGGAAAAAGCCTTTTTTGTTTTTGGATAGAACATCAAGCGCTTTGGCTGTCATATCCGGCAAAGAAACCGTTGGGTTGTAAGAATTGCCTAGTTTGTTGTGAGCTTGAAACATTTCTTCATTGGCGAACAGCCCTAGCAGTTTAGATCCTTTGGCTGCTTTCATTCCGGCCTGATCTGTCACATAGCTATAGCCCAACTTCTTCGCTTGCTCCACCAAATTTCCTTGCGTCCCCTTACTAGCTTCCTCAGGATCTTCTGCCGGTGCATCTGGATGCTTGCCTGCTGTTCCTGCAGGGTACCAGAAATCCTCACCCCCGCCCAGAATCACATCCAGCTTGCTTTTCTCAATATACTGCTTGGCAATCTCGCTTTGAGCAGAACGCTTCTCGACATGCGCACCAAAGGCAGCGCCCGTCGCGTCTGTCACTTGGCTTGTCGTCACTACTCCTGTAGACATGCCTGCTTTTTTAGCCAGCTCCATAATGGTTGTCACTGGTTTTTTATTCAAATCCATTCCGATCGCGCCGTTATACGTTTTCACACCTGTTGCAATGGCAGTCGCAGCGGCGGCAGAATCTGTAACCAGGTTGTCCCCTGAACTCGTGCTAACCAGGCCTGTTACAGGCATCTTGTCCATTTCAAGCAATCCCGATTTTCCAACCGTTGCTAAGCGAATCGCGTTGCGACTGGCTTCTCCCATACCATCACCGATAAAAAGAATGACGTTTTTAGGGGCATCCGCTTTAACTGATGTAGCCTTCTGTGCCTTGGACTCTGCGACAGTGGACTTCGTAGGAGTCGCGGCTGCAAAAGCTTTAGGGATATCAGCAGATAATAAGGGTACAGTCAAAACAGTCACAGCACTTAACGCAAGGATACTCTTTTTCATGGAACGCTTTTTCACAAGGTCACACTCCAATAAATTTAATATTCATATATGATAAATTCATCATATATTGGTTTTGTAAAAAATCGTAAAGCACTAGGTTTCCTGAATGTAAAAAATTGAAGGGGGCATCTATATTTTATAAAAAAAAGAAGACATCGACTCCTGGTATTCCAAGAGTTGATGTCTTGTGGTGTTTATATTATATCGCGGCGATATTTTTGCCAATCGGCATGGTGTAGTAGAGCGGTTTTTGCTGTCCATTTTGCTGATAGACTACAAGCAGCAGTGTGCGGCCTTCGGCTGTTAATGGGCTACCACCACTCAGGATATGATCCAGACTGAACGGTAGCACATCCAGCACAGCGTGCTTTTGCAGTTCCTTTTCACCCAGTTTCAAGGAAGCAAAGGCTGGGATCATCTCGCGGTATGGCTGCGGCTGTTGACTAGCCATATCCGTCTCACCAGCACTCTCCTTGCTCACATCTAGCGCTGCAGGGGACAGCAGCTCATCCGGGTGCTGTAGGATCATTTTCATATAGCTAGACCAATCATCCTTCTCCAAGGTATGCTCCCACCAGATTTTGCGTGGCTTATATTTATGGTTTAGGAAATAATCAAGCTTCATCAGCCCAAGCACCATATCCATGCGCTTGGTTCCCCGCGATTCCAAAAAAGATTGGAGACGCGTAAACAAGTCTTCGAGCTGATGTCCGATTTTTTGCCAGCCCTGTCCTTCCCAGTAGTCTCCGAATTCCTGAAAGAAATCAAAGGCGGACGAGAATTCACGCTCAATCAGGTAGTTCACCGTATGGTCCATACGATGAGAGTTCCAGTATTTTTCCAATACATCTTCCAAGCGTTTGAGCCGTACAATGTCGGCAAAGGAAAGGACGTCATTGCTCAACATTTCATACGGCGCAACATCCATATACGTATAGTTATACTTATCGGCATCAATGCGCAGACCTGTACCACGCAGCATTTTGAGGAAGCCAAGCTGAAGCTCTTCCGGTCCAAGCGCAAAAACGTCATTAAACGTTTTACGGAATGTGTTGTAGTCCTCCAACGGCAATCCGGCGATCAGATCCAGATGCTGGTCGATTTTCCCGCTTTGCTTGACCTTTGTAACGGTGCGGGAAAGCTTGGTAAAGTTCTGGCGGCGCTTAACCAGTTCATTGGTGGGGTCATTCGTTGATTGGACACCAATCTCAAAGCGAAATACACCCGGTGGCGCATTCTCCGCCAAATAATCCAACACCTCGGGACGCATAATATCTGCCGTAATCTCAAACTGGAAGACACAGCCACGGTGATTTTCAATCAAAAACTTGAACATTTCCAGCGCATAATCGCGTTTAATATTAAAGGTTCGATCCACAAATTTAATCAATTTGGCCCCGTTGTCTATCAGGTACAGAATATCCGACTTGGTGCGCTCAATATCGTAATAACGCACCCCGACCTCAATGCTGGACAGACAAAATTGGCAACTGAACGGACAGCCCCGGCTCGTTTCAAAATAGACAACCCGTTTCCCGAGTTCCGGGATATCTTCTGCAAAACGATATGGCGACGGCAGCTCGTTCAAATCCGCTTTAGGGCGACCCGGCATGATAATGACCTCTTCTCCCTTACGGTAAGCCAGTCCATATACAAAATGAAACTTGCGATCCCCTTCCAGCTCCTGCAGCAGTTGATGGAAGGTTTCCTCTCCCTCACCAACAACGATAAAATCGACATTCGCCAAGCGCTTCATCCAGTGCTCTGTATCGTAAGATACCTCCGGGCCACCCAAGACAATTTTGACTTCGGGCATAATCTTTTTCAACACATCAATAACTTTAATCGTCTCTTCAATGTTCCAAATATAACAAGAAAAACCGATGACATCTGCCCCTCGTTGAAACAGATCGGATACGATGTTCATCACCGGGTCCTTAATTGTATACTCCGCCAGCTCGATATCAAAATCCTTTTCACTGTAGGCTTTGAGGCATCGGATGGCCAATGAGGTATGAATATATTTAGCGTTTAACGTTGATAAAATGACTTTCATAGGTCACAACCTTCTATAAGTTTGCATGGACTCTTATATCCTTAGTTTAGCTATTCAAAATCCTCGTACACATCGTCTGCAAAAATGTCATCCTCGCTTACCATGCCTCCGGTATTCCCCTGATTTTGAAAGAAATCAAGAAACGGCTTGCCATACTTGCGGAACTTCACTTCACCAACACCCTTGATCCGCAGCATGTCTGCCTCGGATTGTGGATTCGCTACGCTCATCTCTCGCAGCGTGGCATCATTGAAGATGATATAAGACGGTACATGCTCCTGAGCGGCCAGATCGCGGCGGATCAGGCGCAATTGCTCGAACACGGTTTCGTTGACCGCGGCAGGATAGGTGTCGCGTCCCTTTCGTCCGCGTGACCCCGCTCCACCAGCAAAAGCAGTGGCATGCCGTACCACACGCTGCATGACTTTCCGCTGACCTCTCAGCACTTCAGCAGCAAGCTGTTGCAAGCGTACGACCGGATATTGTCCTTCGGACAGCATCAGATAGCCTTCCGACACAAGAACATTGATAATTTCAGCAATTTCTTTTTCTGTGCGGTTGCCCATCACACCGTAGGTTGGCAGGCTGTCAAAACCATACTGCAGCACTTTTTTGTTGCGCGAGCCCTTCAACACCGAGGCCACCATCGAAACCCCATACCGTTCCCGCATTCGATGAATACACGAAAAAATCTTTTGCGCATCTATGGTCATATCCACCAGTTCCCGCTCATCTGTGCACGAACTGCATATGCCGCAGGCTTCATGCTCCTCCGCTTCTCCAAAGTACTCTAGCTGTGCCGAACGCAGGCAGCGAGTCGTGTAGCAATAATCAACCATCTGCTGGAGCTTACGGTAGTCGTTGCGCTTACGGTCTTCATCCTGAGGGTTTTGCTCAATCAGGAACTTCTGGGTCACTATATCTTGCGGTCCGAACAGCAAAATACATTGACTCGGGTCGCCATCACGTCCTGCGCGTCCTGCCTCTTGTACGTACGCCTCCATATTTTTAGGCATATTGTAATGAATGACATAGCGTACGTTTGATTTATCTATGCCCATACCGAAGGCATTGGTTGCGACAATGACACGGATATCGTCGTACAGAAACCCTTCCTGGCTATCTGCACGTTCCTGATCTGTCATTCCTGCATGATAACGTCCGGCTGCCATGCCAGCGTCGCGCAGGCGTTGATATAAATCATCCACGTCCTTACGTGTCGCTGCATAAATAATGCCCGATTCACCCTCATGTTCACGGGCATAATTCAGTAAAAAGCTGCGTTTGTCCTCCCCACGCAGCACACTGAACGCCAAGTTCGTCCTTCCAAGACCTGTAACGAACGTTTCCGGTGAGCGCAGACGAAGCAGGCGTACGATGTCATCCATAACCTGCGGTGTAGCCGTTGCTGTAAACGCAGCTACGATTGGACGTTCATACAGCCCGTCCACGAATGGAGCCACAGCCAGATAGCTGGTACGAAAATCATGACCCCACTGGGATACGCAGTGAGCCTCATCTACCGCAACGCAGGAAATCGGTAACTGAGCCATCTCATCACGGAACCAGTCCAGTTCTAATCGTTCAGGGGCGACATACAGCAACTTCAAATCTCCGTTCCGTGCGGCGCGTATGCGGTCATTGACTTCTCGACCGCTCAACGTGCTATTAATGTAGGCAGCTGCAATCCCCATCGTGGTCAGCGCATCCACCTGGTCTTTCATTAACGAGATCAGTGGTGACACAACAATGGTCAGCCCCTCATGCAACAACGCGGGAATCTGGTAGCATATCGATTTTCCGCCACCTGTCGGCATGATGCCTAGTGTATCGTTGCCTTCCAGCATACTAGCCACAATTTTCTTTTGTCCCTCCCGGAAATCGGGATAGCCATAAAATTTTTGCAGCAAGTCCTGCGCCCGTTCCAATGTTGGTGCTTGTACACTCATAGTTTCAAAACTCCTCATATTTCTAGCGTCCTCGACGCCTATCGGCTTTTCTTTCGTTACCTTTAGTTTACCGGGGTTAAGGGTAATGTTCAACCGCTGGAAGTGTGTCCATCGGGTTTTAGTCTCTTATGGCATTCGCAGTTTTCTCATGATATAGTGAACACGGTGCCGCAAATGGTCCACAACTATGAAGAGATACGGCTCCAAGAAGGAGAAAGAACCCATGAATAATCGGAAACCTCAAAGGAAAAATCATACAAAACCAACTTCAAACACAAGCCATTCCAGACGCAACCACAAACCCGCCGGAAAATCCGGCTCCTATAGACCGGAAGCTCCACGGAGAACCCATACTTCGGATAAAGCCCCTGCCAAAACATACATCGTTCAGGAGCCTGCTGAGCTATTGAGCTTTTTAGTTGAGCATGTGACTGGCATGGGTCGTAATTCCATTAAATCGGCATTGGCTCGTGGACAAGTTTCCGTCAACGGTATTCCTCGTACTGTGCATAATTTCCCGCTGGAGCAAGGACAAACTGTCGCACTCTCCAAGGAAAAGGTAGCTCCTGTGGTGCCGCTAACCGGGCTGCGTATTTTGCATGAGGACGAAGCTATTATCGTGATCCATAAAGATGCCGGGCTACTTTCTGTCGCTTCTGCGCAGGAACAGGAAGTCACAGCCTATCGCCAGCTTACAGCCCACGTACGACGCGAGCATCCGTACAACCGTATTTTTGTACTGCATCGTTTGGATCGGGATACATCAGGAGTGATGATGTTTGCGAAAAGCGAAGCCATACAGCAGGAAATGCAACAAGCGTGGAAGGAAGTTGTGTATGAACGAACATACATTGCTCTCGTAGAAGGACAGGTTAAAAAAGACGCGGGCACAATCACCTCATGGCTGAAAGAAAGCAAGACGCTGAAAATGTACTCCAGTCCTTATCCGAATGATGGACAGCATGCAGTCACTCATTACAAGCGACTTCAGGCCAATCGTCATTTTACTTTGCTGGAAGTACGTTTGGAGACCGGACGCAAAAATCAAATCCGCGTGCATATGGAGGATATCGGTCATCCGATTGTTGGAGATAAAAAATACGGTTCCAAAAGCAAGTCGATCGGCCGCCTTGGTCTGCATGCACAGGTATTGTCGTTTATTCATCCCGTCACTGGAGTATTGCTGCGTTTTGAATCCGACATTCCTAAATCCTTTTTGAATCCGTTTTGGGAGTAGACTGAAGTAAAACACGCGAGGAAGAGTGTCAAAATACAAGAAGAAATTAGGGGGTGTCCTAAGACAATCCCCTTTTTTTATGAGTTAAGCGGTATACCTCCGAACACCATCAGCCATTTTCATTAACTCATCCCATATATAGATAGGCGTATGGCACACCGGACATTCTACCCAACCGTTTAAGTAGGGTAACTGGGCAAGAAGCAATTTCTCATCTATTTTTTGAGCATATTCGTGCAACCACTGTATATTTGCATCTCTATGATCCAATGAACGGGAGCGGATCGGATAGGAAATTAGATTGCTTGAATTTACAGGGTCTTTATCATAGACAACGAGAATCTCACTCCGTTCATCAGGCCAAATATAGAGCGGGGTACCGCAATGAGGACAATCCAGCATATATTCGTCACCTGTATCAAAGGTTTGCAGCATATAGGCTACGCAATGATACCCCTCAAAGGCAGCCGCCGCTGCGAGAACATATCGCTTGCCGACGTCTCCTTCGTGATCTTTCGCATAGAGCACCATTTCTTCCGTCAATTCTGCAAGGCGAACGATGGCACTTTGATATTGCACGTAAATATATTCTGCTAGGTTAGAATCCACTTCCACCTGATCCCTTGCAAATTCTAATGGAATTTTGGTATGTAAGGGATTATTATTCTTCGCTTCAAATATTCCGCAAATGGTATATATATCTGCCCGAATTCCTATATCAGAACTTTTTAGCGCAATGTCTACTAGGTAAGGTACAGCCGCAAATGTACAAGTATACAACGTATTTTGGTGATATAGTTCCTCCCAATACAAGGTGTCAGCTATTTCGCCATCATATCCGGCTTGGAGCTGTTTTAACATTTCTGGGACGTATTGAGAAGAGCCGTAGGGGCCTTGGAGCAGGGTCCAGACCGGATCGGACAAAGCCAGCATCTTGATACTCCTTCCACCGTTTTCTTACAGTAACATGAGATAGGTTTATAAAATGAGTTTGCTATCAAAAATTCATTTAACATCTCAATTCTTAGCTTGTTACGTTTATTTCATTATACGCATGTCAGTAGCTGAAGTTGCTTTTCTCGTTTTACGCAATGTACAAAGTCACTATTTTTGAGGGTCTATAATCATATTCGGTTAAGATTTGGGCATTATGAAGATAAGATACATTAAATTCAGGAATTACGAACCTAAATCTTCTGTTACATTACGAATCCACTGTCAATTTCGTTCCTTTCCTGTATACATAGTCCACATTATAAGCTCTGTTACTTAAAAATTGCTGAGTAAGAAATAAAGTATATTAACGTTTAATTCCCATACATGTAAAATCGAGAGGATCTCAAGTGAATCTGCCTGTTTTTAATGATGCCAAACGGGTAAGACATACTTGTTCAAGTCTTTATTTTATCCGCTACAAAGCTGATTTTATGATTCGGTATATGAAAAGGCGTATTGGGAATATTACGTATGAATACTGCGACTATAAGGGGAAATAGCTTATGACCATAACACCGGAACAGCGGATTACCCTGCACGGATTTAACAATTTGACCAAATCATTGAGCTTTAATATGTACGATATTTGTTACACCAAAACCAAAGAAGAACGCGAGGCCTATATTGAATATATTGATGAACAATATAACTCGGATCGACTGACAGCTATTTTAAAAAATGTATCCGATATTATCGGCGCCCATGTACTTAATGTTGCTCAGCAGGATTATGTCCCTCAAGGAGCGAGCGTGACCGTGCTTATATCAGAAGGGCCGATTGTGGAGGTACCGAATGAATCGTATGCAGAATCACCAGGTCCCCTACCTGAATCTGTCGTGATACAGCTGGATAAAAGTCATATTACGGTGCACACCTACCCTGAATATCACCCAGACGAGGGGATCAGCACGTTTCGTGCAGATATTGATGTTTCTACCTGTGGGGAAATCTCCCCACTCAAGGCACTTCACTATTTGACTCATTCTTTTGACACTGACATTATGACGATTGATTACCGGGTACGCGGCTTTACACGTGATACGAATGGTCATAAGCTTTTTATCGACCATGACATTGCCTCGATTCAAAACTATATTCCCGATGAAGTGCGCAATCAGTATGACATGATCGACGTAAACGTGTATCAGGAAAATATTTTTCATACCAAATGCAAGCTAAAACAATTTGATCTGGACAACTATCTGTTCGGCTACACAAAGGAAAGTCTGAGTGAAAAAGAACAACAAAATATATCAACACGACTCAAAATCGAAATGGACGAAATTTACTACGGCAAAAATATGACGTAAACCAAAAATGGATCATTTCATTGAACAAAGGACGATTGCTTGGGCTGAAATTCAGCCGGGCTTTCGTCCTTTTTGGATACAAAATCATAGATATTACTCAGCTTGATCTGTACAAGTGGAAGAATGTTCACTATGATAGGGGAAGAAACCACTAATTTAAACTATCAGCCAGATTTTAGGTTCGCTCCCCATTGTAAGCGCAATCAATTGATCTCACTATTTTGTTATGAAAGACAAAGGAGGAATTTGTATGCAAGGCGGTATTGGCGGTAAAAATATTATTTTACGACTGGAAATTTCCACCGAGCACATCCAGTTTGGTCAATTGATTACGTTGGTAAATGAACATGGCGGAGATGTCATTGCCATTGACGTTATCCGCACCTCTGAGAAGGCCACTGTGAGAGATATTACAGTCACCATTGCTGATCCAGCAGAAATCGACCGAATGATCGCCCGGATTAAAAAAGCTCAAGGTGTAAAGGTGCTGTCCATCTCTGATCGCACCTTCCTCTTACATCTCGGGGGCAAGATTGAAATGCAGCCCAAGGTCCCAATTCAAAACCGCGACGACTTATCCCGGGTATACACTCCTGATGTGGCGCGCGTATGCATGGCAATTCATGAGGAGCAGGACAAGGCTTTCCGATTAACAATCAAGCGCAACACTGTCGCTGTCGTCTCTGACGGAAGCGCTGTTCTCGGACTCGGCAACATCGGCCCGTATGCAGCCATGCCGGTTATGGAAGGCAAAGCCATGCTGTTCAAGCAGCTTGGGTCCGTAGATGCCTTCCCGATCTGCCTGGATACGCAGGACACCGAAGAAATCATTAAGGCCATTAAGCAACTGGCGCCAGCCTTTGGCGGTATTAATCTGGAGGACATTTCATCGCCACGATGCTTTGAAATTGAACAGCGGTTACGTGACGAGCTGGACATCCCTGTTTTTCATGACGATCAGCATGGCACAGCCGTCGTTTTGTATGCAGGGCTGATTAATGCGCTCAAGGTTGTCGGCAAGGCCCTGTCTGACGTTAAAATTGTTGTCTGCGGTATCGGGGCTGCAGGGGTCGCCTGTACCAAAATTTTGCTATCTGCGGGGGCAGTCAACATCATTGGTGTAGACCGTCACGGTGCGCTTACCGCTGATGAAACCTATGAGCATCCGATGTGGAACTGGTATGCGCAGCATACCAACCCGGAGCGACTGTCCGGCACGCTATCTGAGGTTCTGAAGGACGCGGACGTATTTATCGGTCTGTCGGCAGGTGGAATATTGAAACGAGAAGACGTAAAACGTATGAAGGAAGCTCCTGTCCTGTTCACCATGGCTAACCCGGTTCCCGAAATTAACCCAGAGGATGTCGAGGACATTGCAGGGGTCATCGCCACCGGACGTTCAGACTATCCTAACCAGATTAACAACGTACTTTGCTTCCCTGGCATATTCCGAGCAGCACTGGATTGCCGCGCCCGTGAAATTAACGAAGAGATGAAGCTGGCGGCCGCAGAAGCCATTGCCAGCACAATCCGTCCCGATGAATTGAACAAACTATATATTATCCCGGGTGTATTTAACGAAGGCGCCGTACAACAGGTGCGCAAAAAGGTGATTCAAGCCGCGATTGCAAGCGGTACGGCCAGAAGAGTACCTAGAGATTTCAGATAAAAGAAAAGGATTGCTCCCGTAAAGCGGGTGCAATCCTTTTGTATAGAAGGCTAGGTCTGTATTTTGATACCCTTCATAGCGGTTATGATTTCCATCTCGAAAACAATTGACTGGCACGCTGGGCAAACTCCTCCAGGTTGATGCTGGAGTTGTCCAGCTTGTAATACCATTTTTTGATCGTATCCAAAATCCATGAAGGAACCTTAACCTCGGAGAAACCGGAATAGAACGTATGATACGCCCACACCAAATGCTCCCAACGCTTGTCATCGCCTTCTTTTACATATTCAGATACGTCTAATACCTTGGCGCGTCCGTCTTGCATGAGTACATTCTTGAGATGAATATCACGGGGATTCAGTCCCCTGGACCTAACAAATTCCCTCGCCTTTTCCACGTCCAGAATGACCTGCTCTGGCACCGGAATTCCTTGTAGCAGGCAATCCAGCAATGTAACACCAGATTCGTAACTAATGACAATATACTTATCGCCTTTTCCGTAATAATGAGGAAAAAAATCAGACCCTCGCAAACGCTCATATACATCGGCCTCTGCATCTTTTTTTTCGATCGCCATGTCTGAATACACCTTGAACGCGTAGCCTGGCAACGTATCGAGTGTAAATACGGCCGCATCTGTCCCAATGCCAATACAGCGTACGCCTTGGGTGGCTGTTTTAATGGTAACTGGGTCATTATCCTCCGTACTATATACGGTCACTTGACTTATGATGTCGTCTGCCTGCCTCCATGGTTCTACCATGCGCGATCCCTCCTTCTCTGTTCTACCCATTTTAGATGAATTATTTATAACAGATAAATAGTATTACGGACCAGCTTTTGAAATAGCTTCAAAATAGGCTAGATTCTTTTGGATTACACGATATGTGCCGTGTTTAACGTGCGTCCGGCAGGAGCAGCCTTCTTAGCTCTGCGTAGCTTGAAGCGGTTTTATAGGCCCCCGACACATCAGATTCCGGGAAAGCGTTCCTGTGATTGAACCAAATGACCTGCCAATTTGCAGCTATAGCTCCCGCCACATCATTACGCCAGGAATCCCCAACGTAGCAGCAATGTTCTGCTAAAGTTCCTGTCCGTTCATTCACTATTTCGAAAATGCGCGGATCAGGCTTGGCATAACCTACGGTCCCAGACACAAAAATATGCTCTGCCGCAACATGATTTTCCAGTGTCATGGCTTTAATTTTGCTCATCTGGTGTTCTTCAAGACCGTTCGTAATCAAACCAACCACATAGCCAGCCGAGCTCAACTCATCAATTAACGAGGTAGCCCCCTCAAAAGACTCGATTCGGTACTGACGATCCAAGTATTCTTGTTGGACATGCACTGCCTGCTCACGGGTAATATCTACCCCGAATTCTTGTAAGGCCAGAATAAAACGACCTTCCCTCATATCATCCAATTCATCCTGCCCTGCTTTCCCCTCTAATAGTCCTCCTTTAGCCGATAGTAAATCGCTGTAATAGCGAATACGGTGGTAGACTTCCTCATATGGAAAACGCTCACTTAATCCTAATACTGTACGCAATGCATCACGTGTAGGGTGCAAATGATCGTACATCGTATCGTCTACATCAAAAAAAACAGCCTTCTTTTGCAAGTTCATACGCCCACTTCTTTCTGTTAAATCTTTGGATGACGCTCCTCTTACCTTGTCCTGATATTATACCCGCTGACCTATTCCGTTGCACCCTGTCCTTCCCAACCTGTATCTCGCATTCACACATCACAGGTGATCACATACACTGAAAAAACTGCATTTTCGCAAACTTACTTTACTTCTCTACTGCGCTAACATAGGTATCTTGTCCTGGTTTGAACGAAAGCGTTTTATTTTGACAACACACGGGTAAAAGGTCACATTTTTGAAAATATTCATCATACAGGTTTACATTTCGTGTAAAATCACGTACCTTTTAGGGATGAATGCTTTACAGATGTACTTGATAAGGGAGGTATACACAATGGATTCCGGTTCTAACCTAGCCTACGGATCAGCCACACCTTTGATTGAGGCACTTATAGAGTTTGAGCAGGAGCTTGAAGCGAACCGGCATTCTCTGAGTTTTGATTTGGGATTGATTATGGAACAGGGCCGCGCTCCGCGATATATGGCTACACCGCCTGATGTTCTTCCTTTTGCCCACGCTGGAGTGGACGGGATACATTATGGCTTTTTAACCGATTTTGGTCTTGAAAAGGACCTTTCACAGGCTCCGATTGTGTGCGTTTCTCCCGTCGATTGGACGGGGGTATGGGTGGTTGCCCGCCATTTGCAGGATTTTCTAAGCGTTGTTTATACAGAAAACAGTTCATTAAAACGATACTATGCCAGTGGAGCAGACTATTCTGGACATGCTATTCAGCGTCCTCTGCAGGCTGTGGATGAACGTACCGCATTTGTACGCGAACGCTTTCGGGAGCGCTTTGGCATTCTGCCGATTCAAGATATGGCCGCCTACATCGACAGTTTGCGAGCAGATCGTAAGCAAAATGAAGTTGCTCCTACGCTGAATGGCTTGGGTATTCAGGCATCTTCTTCTATGAAGCGTAGCTCTACTATGGAGAGCGACTTCTTGAACGTAACGGAGCCATTTCTTTGGGAACAACAAGGCGAAGCTGTACGTGAGTTATTCCGTAGCGGTTCGCGTGAAGCCAGACTGGCCTTTATTCGCGATGCTCAGACACGGCATTTGTTCACCCATTCAGCCCTTCGTGCTTTTGTAACAGGACAGCTTAAGTTGATGGGCTTGTCTGAGGCCGCAACATACCTAGAGGAGTCCTACTATACCGTTATTCCCGATACGATAGAATCTCGATAAACTCCATAGATTCCCCAATTTAACCGCCTCTGAAAAGGCGGCTTTTTGTGCTACAATAAATGAAAACAACAGGGTCGAACGACCCGGGACGCATGAAAGAGAGCGAGCATGAATAATCATTCCTATCCTACTCCTGAAATCATTGAGGTTTGTCTGCTGGCAGGCAAACTGATGATGCAAAATGGAGCCGAAACCTATCGTGTTGAAGACACGATGTCCCGCATTGCTTCGGCCTATGGCATATCCCAGTCCCATAGCTATGTAACGCCAACTGGAATTTTTTTTGCCATTAATGATTCGGAACCTGCCAAGCTAATCCGGATCGTAGAGCGGACTACAGATTTGCACAAGGTGACCGAGGTGAACTCCATTTCACGTAAAATCAGCGCAGGCACCTTGTCTCCCAGCGCAGCCGTAAAAGAGCTTTCGGAAATTGAACGTGGTCCCCTCCGCTATTCCAATCGTGTACAGCTGATCGCTGCAGCGTTGGCCAGCGGTTGCTTTATGATCATGTTTGGTGGAATGTGGCGAGATTTCCCCGGAGCTGTGTTGTGCGGCGGTATCGGATTTGCAGCCTTACAATATTTTCACAGACTCGTTAAGGTTAAGTTTTTCTCTGAATTTTCTGCATCTTTTCTAATCGGCTTGCTGGCAGCTCTGTTAGTAATCGTCGGCTGGGGTCAGATGATGGATAAAATTATCATTGGCTCGGTCATGCCACTGGTGCCGGGCTTGTTAATTACAAATGCCCTTCGGGATTTAATGTCCGGGCACCTTGTCTCAGGGCTTTCCAAAGGTGCAGATGCTTGCCTGACGTCTTTCGCCATTGGAGCTGGTGTTGCGGTTATCATTTCTTATATGTAATTTGGAGGAGATTCAAGCTTATGCTTGCACAATTATTCACAAGCTTTATTGCCACCGCTGCTTTCGGTATACTGTTCCACGCCCCCCGACGCTCGCTGCTGCAGTGTGGTTTTGTCGGTATGCTGGGCTGGCTTGTCTATTATTCAACCACGGATAGCATGGGACCTGTGAGCGCCAGCCTTATAGCCACGATCCTTATCGGCATTGTCAGTCAAGGTTTTGCCAGACTGTACAAAATGCCTGTGATTATTTTCAGCGTGGCAGGCATGATTCCCCTCGTGCCAGGAGGAATGGCTTATAATGCCATGCGCCAGTTCGTACAACAACATTATCCTCAGGCACTGGAGCTGGCCATGAGCACGCTGATGGTCGCTGGGGCGATAGCAGTCGGATTGGTGCTGTCTGAGGTGCTTAATCAAATCTTTCACAGCATTCGTTTTAAACCTCAGCGTTCAAGGCGAAGTAATAGCTAGTAAAAAAGGCTGACCCCAAATCACTACACTGACAGTGTATGAGACGATGGTGGGGACAGCCTTTTTGTGTAGCTCAATATTAATCTACTCGCTTACCTAATATAGCCAGATCTCGCTCTATGCTGTCCAGCACGGCAACACGTGGATAGTATCCCCACTGCTCAAAGCCAAACTTCCGCAGCAGCGCAATACTCGGTTCATTATGACCAAATACAAAACCCAACAACGTTGTAATTCCTAGTCTAGGACATTCATTTAGCAAATGCTGTACCAGACGGCTTCCAGTGCCGGTTCCACGAGAATCCTCATGGACATAAATGCTAATTTCCGCTGTACCGTTATAAGCTGGACGGCCATAAAAGGACTGAAGGCTGGCCCATCCGGCAACGGTCCCCTTTTGTCTTAGTACCCACAAAGGGCGGTGGTTTTCCTGATGAGCTTCAAACCATGGAATGCGGCTCTCCACTGTCACAGGCTCCAGGTCTGCCGTGACCATTCGCCCTGCAATCGTGGAATTATAAATATCCACAATATCGGGAAGATCCTCCATGCGCGCAAATTCAATAGAAAAAGATGAGTCCGTATTCATTATCGTATCTGCCCCCTATTGTGATGATTTATTTATTGTACAGGACAAGCGTCTGAACAGCCATATCGAGTTGTTTTGCGGATTAACCCCAAAGGGTCTTATAATAGAGCTTGAACATAAGCCAGCGCTACATTAACCAATTTTAACAACATGAGACGGGAGGTATGCTTCGGAGTCAAAGGAATCCGAAGCAGCTTAATATGAATATTGGAACTCAAATTTTGATTTTGGAAGTGTCTATGGGACCTTTTTTTGGAAATTCGATCATTCATCCTGTACTGCTCAAGGACGAGGATGGACTTACATTGATAGACTCGGGCATGCTCGGCCAATTGGAGCCTCTGCGCAAGGCTATTTCAGATGTGGGTGAGGATATAAGCCGTCTGAAAAGAATTATTATAACGCATCAGGATATTGACCATATCGGAAATGTTCAAGCACTGCTGGACTTGCTACCGAACACTGCCCTGCTGGCCCATAAAGATGACATTCCATATATGACAGGAGAACGACCATTTATAAAGCTGACGCCAGAACGCATCAATCTGATGGAGCCTGCACTCAAGCAACAAGCAGAGGATATGATTCGCCGCCTGCCAGATTTGCGCTTTGCTCATATGCTTGAGGACGGTGAACATCTGCCTTATTGTGGAGGCATACAGATTATTCATACACCTGGTCACACGCCCGGACATATCAGCTTGTATGTGCCTGCACACAAGCTACTGTTGGCAGCAGATGAACTGCGTGTAGTCGAGGGTGAACTGGTCGGTCCCGCTGAGTCGGCTACGCCGGATATGCCGTTGGCTCTGAAGAGCCTCGATAAACTGACCGTATTGGATGTAGATAAGGTACTCTGCTACCATGGTGGTTACTATGATCAGAATGTGCAGGCACGTCTGCAAGCATTAAGTCAGTCAAGAGAATAAGCCATATAAATTATGATGTAATAAGAGCTATAATGAATAAATGGACAGAAAGGAATGAGACTCTATGAATGATAAAATTACCAGATTGTATGATGAACTGAAGTCACAAGCTTGGGATGGCCTACTTGTGACCGATCCCAAACATATTTACTACCTGACAGGCTTCGCCAGTGATCCGCATGAGCGTTTTCTAGGGCTCGTGCTGCTTCGTGACCAAGAACCAGAACTAATTGTACCAGCCCTGGACGCAGAAGCTGCCCAAGCTGCTTCCTCGGTGACGCGTATATCCACCCACACCGATACAGACAATCCGTATGATCTGTTACGCCAACGCACAGGTACCGGAGTGAAAGCATTCGCACTGGAAAAGGAACACGTCTCCGTCCTCCGTTACGAACAACTACATACTGCCATTGGCGCTGCTCAATATGTTGACTTGGGTCCGGTGCTTCAAGACATGCGCGTGAGAAAAACTCCTGAGGAAGTACAACGTCTGAAACACGCAGCTCGTTTGGTGGAAGATGCTCTTCGTCACGGCCTAACCCATGTTCGCGAAGGGGTGACCGAAGTCGAGCTGGTAGCCGAAATCGAATACCAGATGAAAAAACTCGGTGCAGATGGTCCATCCTTTGACACTACAGTGTTGTCTGGACCCAAAACAGCCTTGCCTCATGGTGTCCCAGGGACCCGCAAGCTGCAACACGGCGATCTGCTCATGTTTGATATGGGTGTATATTCCGATGGTTATGCTTCGGATATTACACGCACTTTTGCCATTGGCAAGCTGTCGACTGAGCTGGAAACGATATATAATACAGTTCTTCGCTCAAACGAAGCCGGAATTGCCGCCATTCGCCCGGGAGTTTCCTGCGCATCCGTAGATCAGGCAGCACGAGCCGTTGTTGAAGCCGCTGGATATGGCCCTGCTTTTAACCATCGGGTTGGACATGGTCTTGGCATGAGTGTTCATGAATACCCATCTGTACATGGAGGCAATAGCGATCTGCTTCATGAAGGCTTCGTGTTCACGATCGAACCCGGCATCTATGTGCCAGGTCTTGGGGGTGTGCGGATTGAAGATGACGTTCTGGTCACCTCTGAGGGTGTGGAAGTGCTGACCTCTTATCCGAAGGAACTGACCGTGCTGGGCTAATCTATTGCTATTCTTTATATTGATATGTCAAAAGTATAAAAAAGAGGGGCAACCCCAAGCCAATCATGGCTTGAGGGTCTGCCCCTCCTCTTCTATCAAGCGGAAGTTACGTGCGATGTATAAAATCGGTGTACCCGCCGCAGTCAGTACAAATTTTA
The DNA here is from genome assembly GCF_056099025.1 of Paenibacillus sp. TSM33. NCBI lineage: Bacteria > Bacillati > Bacillota > Bacilli > Caryophanales > Paenibacillaceae > Paenibacillus > Paenibacillus sp. TSM33. The sequence goes on along the minus strand of NZ_JBLZXB010000010.1, from coordinate 631,555 downwards.
AGATGTAGGTGGTGAACAGCAGTTCGAGCCATATCCCCCACGCATAGCCGTAAAAGGCAATGCTACAGAAAATGAGGGTGTCTATAAACGAGCTGATCATCGTGCTGCCATTGCCGCGAATCCAGAGCTGATGACGCTCCGGGAAAAACTTGCGAATCCAGGCGTATAGACGCACGTCCAGCAATTGACTGACCGCATAGGCTGTCAAGCTGGCAAGCGCAAGTCTTGGCAACAATCCGAAGAGCTGTTGCATCGGTGTCTGGGCAAAATCGGTTGCAGTAGGCTCAAATAACAGCACCATCTGCATCGTGATTGTCGTCATAATCAGAGTGAAAAAGCCGAACCACACAGCTTTTCGTGCCTCTTTAGGCCCATATTTTTCATTTAGTAAATCGCTGGCCATATACATAGAAACATACATTGTATTTCCCAATGTCGTGGTAATGCCGAGCAGATCAATGGTTTTGGTTACCTGAATGTTGGCCAATACAGTAGCAACGCCAATCCAGGCGTACAGCCCTTTTTTACCAAACAACCGATAACATAGCAAAAAGAACATAAAATTGACGAGGACAAATCCTGCCCCCCATAACAGATTAAACATGAAATCCTCCTAGTTTTGATAGCGCGGGATGGTTGCGAACCGCGGTTCATCCGGACAAGCCAGAAAAACATTATTTTAATGTATCATAGATTAGGATTTGTGAACAGCTATAATTTACACTGCCACCAGCTCAAAATAAAGAGCCGACCTTAGGGTCGGCTTTGAGTATGGAGGTGCACACTGCAGGTGTTACATATGAGATAGATGCGATATGAGACTGCAATGTACACCATCCGTCTGTCTTTTACTTAGGAGTGCGCCGTTGCATCCAGATCCATGCCATGGTTGTTGAACACGTCTTGATCGTTCTCCTTCAGTACCTTACCTGAGATAAGACCTGCGGTAATCGAATCATTAACATTCAACGCGGTACGCCCCATATCAATCAACGGTTCAACCGAAATGAGCAATCCTGCCAAGGCCACGGGAAGATTCAGGGTAGAAAGCACGATCAGGGAAGCGAAAGTGGCACCCCCACCTACACCTGCCACGCCGAACGAACTGACCGTAACAACCAGAATAAGCGTGAGGATAAAATCCCAGCTTGTAGGATCTATGCCCACCGTTGGAGCAATCATGACCGCCAGCATGGCAGGATAAATACCTGCACAGCCGTTTTGCCCAATGGTTGCTCCCAGAGTCGCGGACAGATTGGCGATGCCGTCGGACACACCAAGTTTTTTCGTTTGTGTTTCAACATTTAATGGAATGGTCGCTGCACTGGAACGAGACGTAAACGCAAAAACCAGTGTAGGCAATACCTTTTTCACATATGTCACTGGATTATAGCCGAACAAGGCCAGCAAAATAAGATGAATAACGAACATGACCAATAAAGCCACATAAGAAGCGAGTACAAACTTGATCAACTTCAAGATTTCATCCGGATTTGTCGTAGCTACAACTTTCGTGATCAGTGCTAAAATACCGTAAGGCGTCAATCTTAGCACCAGCGTTACAATCCGCATCACTACAGCGTACACTGCATCGATCACTTTGCGGAAAGTTTGCGCCTGCTCCGGTTTTTTACGATCCAATCCGAGTACTGCCACCCCGATAAAGGCTGAGAAAATAACCACCGCCAACGTCGATGTACGGCGTGCCCCCGTCATATCTTCAAAAGGATTCGAAGGAATAAATTCCAGCACCTGCTGCGGAATAGTCATATCCTGGACTGTTCCCAGGCGTTCTTCCATCTTCAGGCCCTGCGCTTGCTCCTTTTCCCCACTTTGAATCTCAATTGCTTTTAGATCAAAAGACAGGCTGGTTACAATACTTACTGATGCTGCAATCGCCGTTGTGATCAGCAGCACTGCAATAATGGACACGCTTATTTTGCCAAGGTTCTGTCTTCCCTTCAAATTCATAATAGCCGAAATAATCGACACCATGATAAGCGGAATCACGACCATTTGCAGCAAACGGACATAACCATTACCTGCAAGGTTGAACCAATCGACCGATTTGGTAATGACCTCTGAGCCAGCCCCATAAGCGTACTGAAGAATAGCCCCGTAGATCAGTCCGAAGCCGAGCCCGGTAAATACTCTTTTTGTAAAAGAGATGCGCTTTTTCTGCATCCAGACCAACACGCCGAGCAGTGCAAGCAGCACGATAACATTTAAAATAATAAAGAAGGTATCCATATATCTTTTCCTCCAAACTTAAACGTAAGATGTTTTCTAAAGTGACCCTTCAATCCGAAGATTACTATATCACAAAGCCAACTATTTTTGTAGGTTTTATTGAAATAAAAATAATAAAACTGCTTTAGCCTTAGATTTTATGAAAACGACAAACAGCAAGCCTTCGTAAGATGAAGGCTTGCTGTTTGTTATCTTGAACACAACCATTCGTTTTCAATTTATACGTAGATTTCTTTAGCTGTTAGACGATCACTGTATATAACAGTTCCTGTTCCTTAACGACTTTATGCTGATTCCCGGCGCGCTCCAACTCGCTAAACTGATCTACATTCGTAACAATAACAGGCGTTATCGTTTCGTAACCAGCCTTGCGTATTTCTATCAGATCAAACTCCAGTATAAGATCACCTACCTTCACGCGGTCTCCTGCTTTAAGATGAGGCGTGAAATGCAGTCCTTTTAGTTTAACGGTGTCCATCCCTACGTGAATGAGCATTTCAAGCCCTGAATCACTCACCAAGCCTACAGCATGCCCACTTTTGGAAATGGAGAACACTGTGCCGTCAACTGGGGAAACAACCCGACCTTCAGAGGGTTCAATAGCCCAGCCTCTACCCATAATTTCTTGAGAAAATGCAGGATCATTGACTTCACTGAGCGGCTTAACTTCACCCTTAATTGGGCTGAATACCGGGATTGTCTCACCTTTTGGCAGTGAGCTCATCGCAAATTGTGCTACTTTCTCAGTAGAGATGTCGCCAGCAGCATCTGCTGCTTGTGGCGCTTCTTCATCCTTTTCATCTGTAAAACCGATCACATAGGTAACAATCGCAGCAACCACAAATGCAATAATAAGACCAAGAATTGCGTACAAGAAAGTCGGTCCAATAAACATAGCCAGACCAGGCAAACCAACGAGTCCCCCAACGACGTACGCTTTTGTGCCAAACAAACTCATGAAGCCGCCACCGACAGCTCCGCCGATCAACGCTGCCGTAAACGGTTTTTTGAACCGCATATTCACACCATACATTGCAGGCTCGGTTACACCCATAATAGCTGTCAAGCTCGTGGAGAAGGCCACTGTTTTGACTTTGGCATTTTTGGATTTCAAGAATACGCCGAGTGTTGCACCAGCCTGAGCCAAGTTAGCTGCTCCCATAATTGGAATCATGTAATCATAGCCCAACGTTGCAATCGATCCGATCATAATTGGAACCAATGCGTAGTGCATACCTGTCATAATGATCAGGGAGAAGGTACCGCCCAGCAGCAGACCTGCAAGCGCACCTGTATTTTCAAACAACCAAGAGATACCACCTGACAGGCCATTACCAATAATGGAACCGAGTGGCCCTACAGCAATCAACGTCAAAGGTACGATAATCAATAGAGTCAGTGTTGGAACAACAAGCAACTTCAATGATGCATGAGTATACTTATCAATGAATTTTTCAACATAGGATGCCAGCCAGATCGCGATAACAATTGGAATAACGGTCGACGAATACGTGGCCGCTGTCACCGGAAGACCAATAAAGCTAACCTTTACATTCGAAGCCAGTAATGCTGTAATGTCTGGATGTAAAATTGAAGCACCAATCGCCGCACCAATAAACATATTGCTACCGAGTTTTCTAGCCGCACTCACAGCCAAAATAATCGGCAGGAAGTAGAACGCACCGTCACCTATTGCGGCTAAAATCGTATAGGTTTGACTCTTATCAGACATCCAGTGCATAGCTACCAATAGGGCAATAATCCCTTTGATCATACCTGCACCGGTGATCGCCGGCAAAATAGGTGTAAACATACCCGCAATAAAGTCGAACAGTTGGCTGATCGGGTTTTGTTTTTTCTTGGATGCAGTGCTTGCGCCTGTTTCACTTTGCGGTGCCTTGGACATGTTACTCACCAATGATTTATATACATTAGCTACATCATTTCCGATAATCACCTGAAACTGGCCGCCACTCTCCATGACTCCCATGACACCATCCGTTTTTTGCAACTGCTCTTTTTGAGCTTTCTTATCATCATGAAGGTTGAAGCGCAAGCGCGTCATGCAGTGAATGACCTGCTCTACATTTTCTTCTCCACCGACCAATGTAAGTATCTCTTTGGATAATTGATTTCGATCCATGAGGCATTCCTCTTTTCTATTTAAGGTATATAGTGTGAAAATTGGGAATAAAAAAAACCTGAATACAGAAAGCAGACAGCTTTATAAAAGCCAATCTTCTTTCAGCATTCAGGTTTTGCCTTCTTGTTTAGAAGTAGCAATCCTAAATCCCTGATCATCCATAAAATCATTGATTCTTAATGATGCGTTCGATGTGAATCGTGAGATACAGCATCTCATCCTGGGATAAGCTTCGACCATAGATCTTAGACGTATAATCTCTTATTTTTTCCGCACAAGCATAAGCGTCCTTATATTGTACCTTAACCATATCATGAAGCGAATTATCTGTATTTTGTACAGGAGTTCCGTTCATAACCCGTTGGGCAAAAAATTTGAGGTGTGTAATAAAGCGGTAATAGCTTAACGACTCTTCATCCAGCTCCATTACAAAAAAGCGGCTTACAATGTTTATGATATCCTTGACTATATTAGTCAGGGTTATCGTTTCGCGCATTTCACTGTTCAGCTGTGCATTAACCAAATGTAAGGCAATAAACGCCCCTTCATCATCTGGAAGTGTAACCCCTAGCTTGTCCTGAATCATGTGCAATGCTTTGGTCCCAATCGCGAATTCCTTGCGGTACATTCGTTTGATTTCCCAGTAAAGTGCATTCTTGATGTCCATACCCAAACGGTAACGCTCTATGGCAAAATGGATATGATCTGTCAGCGAAATATAGATGCTGTCATGCAACTCTACACCAAGTATCGTTTTGGCATACTGGATGATTTCATCAGAAATTTCAACATACTCAATAGGGATATCAGACATCAGGGTCATCAATTTACGGGAAACCTCGGTACTTTCAAGCTTGAAAATTTTCTCGATTTTCCCCTCTTCAATCTCATCGCCTGTGTTTTTTTTAAAAGCAATTCCTCTTCCCATAATGACTAATTCTTTCTGCTGTTCATCAATGACCGTTACGACGTTATTATTCAGCACCTTTGCTATCTTCATTCCATCACCTTAAGCCGCTTGGAGTAGTAAAAAAAGGCAAAACCAAAACTGACACATAGTGTCTGTTTATGGTTTTGCCCGATATGCTCAGTAACAATCCATGATTGTGAAGTTTTGATTAACTGTCATCATAGTATCATATAAACACTGAGCTGACAAGATTTTTTTGTAAACACTTACATGAGGTAATTAGCCGCTGCGTTGCACCTTAATTGTTAGAGCTCTTTTCCACATTCAAATCCGAGGAAGCACGGATACGGGATGCGGATGCAATTTTTGATGGCTCCTCTTTTTCGTCCACAAAGCCCATAAAATACGTAATTACACCAGCGGCAACAAACGAAATCAGCATGCTCAAAATGGCGTAAACAAATGTAGTGTCGGAAAACAGGGGTAAGCTAAGCAAGCCAGATAAGGCTGCAAAAGCAGTCAACTTCACTTCAAACAGACACATACACGCCCCACCAATAGCCCCGCCAACCAGTCCCGCGATAAGCGGTTTTTTGAAGCGCACATTAACGCCGTATAATGCCGGTTCAATGATTCCAAACATAGCCAACAGGCCTGTGGAAGCAGCAAGTATTTTGACTTTGGCATTTTTGGATTTAACACATACACCGAAGGCCGCGCCTGCCTGAGCCATGACTGCCGCCGCAACAACAGGGGTAATAGAATCATAGCCATTCGTAGCCATGGATTCTATTATGTTCATCGACATCATATATTGCATGCCCGCAAAATGGAGCACAGGTATCGTCCCACCAAACAGCAGACCTGCAAATACGTCCGCATCGTCAAACAGTGAAGCAAAACCATCCGACAAATGATGTGCCAGGGTCGTCCACAGCGGACCAAAAACAAACAGCAATAAAGGCACAATCAAGATAAGCGTCAATGTCGGAACGACCAGTAGTTGAATTGAATAGCAGTCGAACCTACTCAATCCCTTTTCAATCTTCGATGCAAGCCAGACAACAATAAGAATCAGTATAAAAGAAGCAACATACTGTGGCTACACCACGGGTAAATCGTCTGAATTCATTTTTAGGCCGGATTGCAATAGTTCCATAATACCAGGATGAAATGAGCAGGCCCCAATTGCCGCCGCAATAAATAAATTGCTACCAAGCTTTCTTGCCGCATTTACCGCTATCATAATGGGCAAAAAATAAAATACGACACCACCAACGTACCCTAAAACAGTGGAAACTTGAGTATCAGAAAAAAAATCTAAGAGTAATAAAACAGGCGCAATCACCTGAATGATGCCTCCAGCAATTAGCAATGGCAAGAGCGGAGTGAATACACCTGAGATAAAATCAAACAGGCGGCTGAACGGATTCCCTCCTCTATTCACTTTATCTTTATTTATAGTCGGCTCCTGGTTATCTTCTCCTTCTACCTCCAAATTTATTTCCTTAGAAAGCAATTCCCGATCCATAACTGCCTTTTCCCCTTTTATATGTATATTAAAGACAACATTCGAACTTATTAAAGCAAGCTTAGAAGAAGCTTGTAAAAAGTGGCATTCCTTATACTACTTATATTCCTTCTTTTTTACAATAGTTATAAAAGCACGAGTAAAGCTTCTTAGTTTCTTACTCCTGATAATTTACATCAAACTTACATCTAAACACCCAAGACCATAGTTATATATTTTTTGTTTGTTTTTGGGCAAATATGACTATTCAACCGTCTGTTAATTATGTAAAATAGGTCTAACCTACTTTTTAGTAAATCATGGATTACTTCCCTTTCTCATTCTTGTCCCTTGAATACAGCTGAAATATACATAGAATCCGAACATTTTCAGTCTTTTCTTCAAGCAAAGAAAGGAAAACAAGTAGATCATGGCGTGTCTAGTTTCTCATTGGACAAGCGACCTACATCAAGCAGGGCAATTCGTCTGTTTTATCACCATCATGTGAGAGGAGAATTTTCATGAAGCGTTTTAATCATTCCCTTGGCGCAAAGCTGCGAATTATGTTTTTGCTGATTCAGTTCTTTGCGTCTCTTCTGTTCAGCATCAGTTTTTATGCAGTTTCCATGAGTATCATTAATAGCAGTGTCATGCCTCAAGTAGACCAATTGCTAGAAACTGGAGCTAAAAATGTGTATCAGGATCTCAATATTTCCTTAGCCGTTCAAGCTCAGCAAGGAAGCGGTTCTGGTTCCAGCTCTGCTATACAGATGGAATCTTATCTTCAGGACAAGGTCGACACCCTCAAATTAGAATCGGCATACATTGCGGTGCTGAAGGATGATGGTAAGGCCGAAGTTGTCGCACGAAACGTAAAATCAGCATATAAGGTCAAGGATACTCTCGTTCCTGTTGAGGATATTAAAGAAGCCAAACAAGGCGAGATGAATATCAGTGGTATTTACAGCGACTCGCACGGAGTACACAAAACCGCCTTCTTTGCCATATCAGGCAGTAATCTGATTCTGGGCGTGAACGAAGATGTTGGATTCGTACAGGAAAAATCCCAACAAATTCTATGGATTTGCATTGGTATTACACTGGTAACACTTATACTGGGAGGAGTTATTTCTACCCTTGTCATTCGTAAAGTTGTACAGCCCATTGCTGAATTGGTTCGTCATAGCGAAAAAATTGCCCAAGGTGATCTTTCGCAAGAAACAAAGGTTCAAGGAGTTAATGAAATTGCTCAACTTGCCCGCAGCTTCCAATCTATGTCTGTTAACTTGAAAGAAATGATCGGCCATGTGCTTACTACATCAGGTGCAGTGGTTAAAGGGTCGGACGAGCTACTTCGTCGAACTGAGGCTATGAGTGTAAAAGTCCAGGACTCTACAGCTGCCGCTGAAGAAGTAGCCAAGGGCAGCAACAGCATCGCTTCTGCTGCTGCTGAAAATGCACAGGCTATGGAGGAGATTGCTCAAGGTGTGCAGCATATCGCTTCCTCTGCCAATGATGTATCTGACCAAATCAGTGAAGCAACGAAAGAAACGGTTAACGGGAATACGCTTGCTCAAAAAGCTGTAGCTCAAATGTCACAGGTAGGACATGCTGCTGATGAGTCGCTTCGATACATACATAGTATGAATGAACGCTCAGAAGCTATTGGTAGCATCGTTTCTGCAATTTTCGATATTACAAAGCAGATTCAAATGTTGTCCCTGAATGCTTCCATTGAGGCTGCCCGCGCGGGCGAACATGGACGTGGCTTCGCTGTAGTTGCCGGGGAAGTTCGCAAGCTCGCAGAGCAATCCAAAGAAGCAACACAGGAAATTTCAGACTATTTGGTTACCATTCAGGAAGTATCGCAGCAATCTGTAGACTCTGTAACCCAGGTTAGCCGTGAGATTCACTCGGGAACGGAAATGGTTCAGCAGGCGAGTTTCGCTTTTAACCAGCTAAGTGAGCTCATGCAAAAGATCAACGCTACGATTCAAACCGTATCCGCAGCAACGGAGCAAGTATCCGCCAGCTCGGAGGAAGTATCTGCTTCCGTGGAAGAGACAGCTCTCATCGCTGCCAACGCACAACATATGATTCAGGAGATCGGTTTAAATGCCGATGAGCAACTGAATGAAATGGAGAGTCACAGTGAGGTTGTTCGTCAATTAAGCCAACAAGCAACTGAGCTGCAAAAGGCAGTTCAGAAATTTAAAATTAAGTAAGCTGATATCCTAAAAAGGTATCTCTCAGTCACAAAAATGACTGCAGAGATACCTCTTTATTTTTTAAAAGCGATTTAGATTTAAAGGTTCTTCCATGAAGAAGTTTATGATTACAACCCCAAAATGCGATAAATTTGCTCCATGTCTAAATGAGCGCGTACCACCTCTGCGACACGGTCAAACTCTCGTTCCTTGGCTTCACGTACAGTAAAAGTGCTATCCAAAGCTGCCAAGCCCTTGGCTTGTCTCAGTCCATCCAACCATGATCGGCGAAAACGATCATTATCAAACACACCATGCAAGTAGGTTCCCCATACCTTACCGTCTATCGTACCCCAACCTTCCTCAAAGGCGATCCCTTCCCCACGCTGAATCTGGAATAATGTTTTCATATTCGTTGAGTCTCGAGTCCTGTCTATAGATACATGTGGTTCCGTGACATACTCCGTAACACCCATATGTATTTCATAACCTTCGATAACTGGCTTGAAGGCAGAACTTGAATCAGATGCAGTGCATAGCAAAAGTGGGCAATGATTAGACAGGGTCCCTTGAACGCGAACGGTTTGCTTTTCCTTTAAGAAGGTCGTGGATAGAGCTAGCCAACCTAATCCATCTGCCTGCTGCGGCAACCCAGATTCGACGGCATCGGGGTCAAATAGCACTGTGCCCAGCATCTGGTAGCCCCCACAAATACCAACCAGTTGCGTGCGTCCCGTCTTCATGGCCGCTTGAATGTCTTCCTCCAGCCCTCTTTCACGCAATTCCAGCAGGTCTCCGATGGTGTCTTTGGTTCCCGGTAAGATAATAGCGTCTGGTACGCCCAATTGTCCGGCCTCCGTGACATAACGCACGCTCACATCTGGCTCTGCGGCCAGAGCATCCGTGTCTGTAAAATTAGAAATACGCGGATACCGTATTACTGCAATATCTAATTCTTTATCCTTTGCTGACCGCTTAGGCTTCTTGTCCAGTACGACCGAATCCTCTGCTTCAATGCGAATGTCCGGTAAATAGGGCAGAACACCGAGTACAGGAATGCCTGTCCGTTCTTCCAGCCAGTCTAATCCTGGTTGAAGCAGGGACAAATCGCCTCTGAATTTGTTAATGATAAACCCGCGGATACGCTGTACTTCATGGGGTTCCAGCAACTCAATAGTCCCTACCAGAGAGGCAAAGACACCACCCCGGTCAATATCTGAAATCAGCAATACTGGAGCATCCGCCCAGCCTGCAAGGTTCATATTTACAATATCGCGGTCCTTTAAATTAATTTCTGCCGGGCTGCCTGCCCCTTCCATAAGCACAATATCATAGGTATCGCGCAGCCGATTCAGCGCATCCATAACGGTGTGCTTGGCTTGTGGCAAAAAATCCTTTCGGTAATCGGAGGCGCTCATATAGGCATAAGGTACACCGTGTACAACAATTTGTGAGTGCATATCCTTGACCGGCTTAATCAGAATCGGATTCATGTCGGTCGTCGCCTCAATACCACAAGCTTCGGCCTGTACTCCCTGTGCACGTCCAATTTCCTTGCCGTCCTCGGTAACATAAGAGTTTAACGCCATATTTTGTGACTTAAACGGTGCGGGACGGTAGCCGTCCTGCAGAAAGATCCGGCACAGCGCAGTCGTCACCACGCTTTTGCCCACATCCGACGCTGTTCCTTGAAGCATTAATATAGCTGCCGGGTTGGTTCGGGACGGTTCGAAAGTTGACAATTGCCTCTTCCCCTTTAACGAATTCATTTCAAATTGGATCACAACCCGTACAAAACGACAATAAACAGCAACAAAACCGTCTCCAGCAATTCGTTCAAAGCTCCGTATATATCTCCTGTAAGTCCCCCAAGACGGCGATTAATACGGTTTGCTGTAAAGGTTCCAACTCCGTAAGCCAGGAGCGGAAGCAACGCAAAGCCTATCCAGATTGGAAGGCTTTCAGCATACGAAAGGAGCGTCTGTAAGTGTGACCCTGCTAACGACAGGTTTCCTGATCCCTCTATTGCTGTAGCTGGTCCTGCAAGTATATATTGGCCTGCGGCAGCACCTAGCGTCACGACTATAGCCCAAAATACGGCCAGTCCGGCACGTCCACCACTCATATCAGCAAAACGCGCAGCCAGTCCATCATCGTTACGGGCTTTAGGCCAGCGCTTCATTGCATGTACCATAAACCAGCGGCTCCAAACCATCGGAAGCAACAACAAGCCGGACACATTTTGTTCAACCAGCACGGTATACAGTAAAGCAGCCTTGAGCATGAGTAGCAGCACACAAGCAATAACCCCCATCGCTCCTACACGGCTATCCTTCATAATCTCCAGCATCCGTTCGCGGGACCGGTAGCTGAATAAGGCATCAGCCGCATCCATCCACCCGTCCAGATGCAGTCCGCCCGTCAACCAGACCCAGACAGCAAGGGTAAGAATCGCACACGGCAGCGGTGGCAGCACCATAGCCGTAAGCGCCGCAAAGCCCCAGACAATAATGCCAATGACCACTCCAACCAGCGGATAATAGCTAGCACTGCGCTTCAGCAATTCCGGGGAAAAATCCAGCTCCGCCTTGACCGGTAGACGGGACAAAAATTGAAAAGCCGCAGCAACAGCCTGACGTTCACGGCTCATAGCTTATATTCCAGCTGTTTAAGTTCTACGGGAATGCCCGCCGTCACTAAAAACACTTCATCACAAAGACGGGCCATCCGCTGATTCATCATCCCGCTCAAATCCCGGTACAGCCTTCCAAGCGGATATTCTGGTACAATACCGTCACCGACCTCATTGGTTACAATGACGAGCGACCCCGGATACTGCTCCACAGCTGCCGCCAGTTCGTCCATGGCGGCTCTGGCCGCAGCTTCGCCCTCCTCACCCGCGGCCAGCAGCACGTTCGACAGCCACAGGGTCAGGCAGTCGACCAGCACCATAGGCGCAGGCTGCGACGCTTGAGCGCCGCCAAGCCGTCGCAGCAGCTCCGGCAGCGCCTGCGCTTCCTCCAGCGTCTGCCAGTCATATCTAGCAGAATCGCGCTGGAGCCGATGAAGAGCGATGCGCTCCTTCATCTCTACATCGTAAGCTTGGGCCGTTGCAATATAGCAGGCGCGCGGTGCGCGCGCCATGCATAATCGCTCGGCAAAGCCGCTTTTTCCGCTGCGTGCCCCGCCGGTCACGAGCGCCTTCATCGCTGCGCGGCTCCCTGACCGTCCGATACGCCTGCATCGGCAAAGGTCGCCATTTCGCGCATAATGCGGCACGCCGCATCAATCAGGTGCAAGCTCAGCGCACCGCCCGTACCCTCACCGAGCCGCATGTCCAGATGGAGCATGGGCTCTAGCTTGAGCTGGCGAAGCACTGCCGCGTGTCCGCGCTCGTCTGAGGCGTGCGAAGCAAGCATGTACGCCGCGCTCACAGGCGCAAGTGCGCGTGCAGCAAGGGCAGCCGCGCCGGAAATAAAGCCGTCCAGCACCACTGGACAGCGATGTGCGGCTGCGCCGAGGATGACGCCTGCCAGGGCGGCAATCTCCAGACCGCCAACCTTGGTCAGCACGTCCAGCGCGTCATTGGCATCCGGCTGATTCACATCCAATGCGCGGCAGACAACAGCTATTTTACGGGTAAGCCCCGCCGAATCTACCCCCGTCCCCCGGCCTACGATAACTTCCGGCTCAAGCCCAGTGAGCGCACATACGACCGCAGCGCTGGCTGTCGTATTCCCGATGCCCAGCTCTCCGGTAACGAATAGTCTTGTGCCACCTTTAACCGCTTCTGCCACGGCTTCAGCTCCGGCCAAAACCGCCTGTTCCGCTTCCGTACGCAGCATCGCTGCCCCTTTAGCCATATTCGAAGTGCCCATACGCACCTTACGATTCACCAAATCCGGGTGAGAGACATCCGCATTCACGCCAACATCTACTACCTGGACATCAGCGCCCGCATGACGTGCCAGCACATTAATTGCTGCGCCGCCTGACAGCATGTTATAGAGCATTTGCTGCGTAACCTCAGCTGGAAAGGCGCTAACTCCCTCTTCGCACACCCCATGATCCGCAGCCATGACCATCACTGTTTTACGATCAAATTCAGGCTTGTCCACGCCAGTAATTCCTGCTAACTGGATGGCCAAACTCTCCAGCTTTCCAAGACTTCCAGGTGGCTTTGTTAATTGGTCCAAATGTGCTGACGCTGCCGAAGCCGCCACTCCATCCGGCTGGGCTATGCTATCGATCAGCTGACGCAGCTTGTCGTTCATACCTTCCACTCCCTGCTCTTTTTAGTATGTTTACAATCTCCTATTGATCTGCAATAGACGCAGTGTTTCTGCGCAGCAAGAGCTGCGGCACACCGCTATCGGGATGCGGAAGCATCACAGGCTCCACACCATATACACGCCGAATCCGATCCTCTGTTAGCAAATCCGTTGAAGCTCCCAATCCTTCAACCATTCCATCCTTAAGTATGAGCAAATTATCAGAAAATTGAGCCGCCAAATTCAGATCATGCAAGACAGCAATGATTGTCACGCCCGTTTCTTGACGCCATTCTGCCAGCAATTCCATAAATTCAAGCTGATAGCGCAAATCCAAATAGGTCGTAGGTTCATCCAGCAGCAATATTTGTGGCTCCTGCGCCATCACTTTCGCCAAAGCTACACGCTGTCGCTGTCCCCCACTCAAGCGATCCAATGTTCTGTCAGCTAATGAAGTTAGACTCAATCGTGCTAGAACCCGATCCGTGATCGCCTCTACATCGACTCCCTTTTCCCTGCCCAGCCAGTCCTGATGAGGGAACCGTCCCATTTCTATAACTTCCCTGACCGTGTATCTTACTGAAGGAATCCCCTCCTGTTGGAGTACAGCTACAAGTCGCGAAAGCTCTTTTCTGCTGTAGCTATCGATCTTTTTACCATAGATATGAACACTTCCAGAGGTCGGCTGGTCTACACCAGAAAGCAGATGCAGCAACGTGGATTTTCCACTCCCGTTCGGACCAATGATCCCCCACCAAGCTCCTTCGTCTACGTTCCAGCTAACATTCTTTAGCACATGGAAATCCCCATAAGCACGGCTCAGGCCCGCTACCTCTAATGCTCGAGCACGCACCTTTAGTAATTCACTTGGTTCGGTCACAGCAGATCCCCCCTGCGCAGCTTCTTGTTCCGGTACAGGAGATATGCGAAGAACGGTGCTCCCACAAAGGCTGTCATCACGCCCAAAGGAATTTCCGTCGGGGCTAACAGCGTACGAGCTGCCGTATCTGCCCAAGCCATAAAAATAGCTCCACCCAGTGCAGATAACGGAACGATCATCCGGTAATCAGGACCTGTCACCAGACGAATGATATGTGGTACAACGAGTCCGACAAAGCCAATGACTCCGCATACCGAGACAGCGGCGGCTGTCAGCAAGGTAGATATGATCAGGACATATAGCTTCGTCGCATCTACATGAACCCCCATATGAGCCGCTTGACGTTCACCCAAAGCCAGAATATTCAGCACCCGTGCCCGGTTCCATAGAAACACCAGCCCAACGATCACGTAAGGTAAAAGAATTCCCGTATATGACCAACCTCGCAGACTAAGACTTCCCAACGTCCAGTACAATATTTCATTGACTGTTTCCTTCGACATGGCTGTCAGAAAAGAAACAATGGCTCCCCAAAAAAATTGCATCACCACACCTGATAAAATGAGGCTTTGGGTCGGAATTTTCCCACCTTCACGCGCCAACGTCAACACCATCCACAGCGTCAGCATGCCGGTTATAAATGCGACTAGCGGAAGGGTCCATATACCCACAAATGAAAATTGAAGCCCCCAATAAATCAGTACTGCCGCTCCTACCGAAGCTCCCGAGGATACCCCAAGGGTATAGGGATCAGCCAAGGGATTACGCAATACACCCTGAAATCCAGCTCCCGCCAGCGCCAGCGCTGCTCCGACCAACATTCCCAGTAACACTCTTGGCAATCTGACCTTCAAAATAATCTGCTCTGCGGATGTATTCCAATCCGGTGTAAACGTATCACCTAACCACGGTAGGTGGTTGATCAAAATACCTGTGATCTGGCTGACCGGAAGACTGACCGAGCCGATGCCAAGACAGAGCAGCAACGTCAGCAGCAGCAAGACAAGACCTGTCCCCCCAAAACCGATCAGTTTGCGGTTCATTTGAAAATTTCAGGGTACACGCCCTTAGCCACTTCCTTGAGTCCTTCCGTTACACGTGGACCTGGACGGCTGATCAAATTATCGTCCACGGCAAATACACGATTGTTACGAACAGCCGATATTTGATCCCATCCGCTGCGAGCTTTAATGATATCGCCGAGGGTTTGGCCTGTTTTGTCATCCTTCACACTTTTGCTGTACAAAATCACGTCAGGGTTGGTAGCTATAATATTTTCCTCACTGATTTGATACCAGCCCTTCTGCGTGGCACCTACATTTTCACCACCTGCTAATGTAATCAGCTCGTCCATAAATTCGCCTTTACCCACTGTCCAGCCTGGTGAAAATTCGACGTATACCCGCAGCTTCTGCCCTTTGCCGATATTTTTAACTCCTTCTTTTACTTCCGCTACATCTGCTCTCATCTTGTCGGTCACCGCTCTTGCTTCTTTCTGATGATCGGTGATTTTCCCATACAATTCGATGTTAGCTATGACATCTTCAACGGTTTTCGGTTCCGTTTTAAAAATCATAATCCCCATGTCACGCAGCTTAGTCGTAGCCTGTTCACTAAGTGAAATCCCTGCAAAAACGACATCAGGGTTCGCAGCAATGACCGCCTCTTCGTTCGGTTTCATAATACCGCCCACTTTAGGCTTTTTCGTAGCTGCCTCCGGGTAATCAGAGTAGTCGGAGACACCGACAATTTCCTTGTCCAGTCCGATAGCAAACAGCGCCTCGGTTTCTGCCGGGGAGACGGAAACAATCTTGTCCGGTGCTTTTTTGAATGTAAATTCCTGTCCTGTTGCATCCTTAACCGTTAGCGGGTAAACCGTTTTGCCCGGAGGCTCTTGTGCGGTTACGGTCTGTCCCGGCTGCTGTGGAGGAGCTTGGCCCTCTTTATTTTCTGCATTTTTTCCATCCGCGCCACATGCACTCAGCACAACTGCCAATATCAGCGCCAATAGACCTGTTGTCCATACCTTTATTTTCTTTACTGCCATGATTTGCACCCCTTCATACAAAAATCGTTAAGAGCGTTACTTGAACATCATCCGTATTTCCTCATTCCAGCCTTCTTTTCCTATCAAAAAACCCCGTATCCTCATATTAGGACACAGGGGTCACGTTAGCACAGATCGTGCGCAGGCGGGCAGCTTCTTTCCGCATGGACAGTCACTGAGAACACGTCATCCTTTCCTCGAAGGATTATGGTGACAGGCGGACGGGCAGGTATCCTGACTTATGGAAGATGCATGTCCTGATATTCTTTCATGTGCTTGACGGCACATAAAACAGGGCTAATGGGCAATTTTCCATTTACAGTGGCGGGACCGCGTCGGACTCACACCGACTTCCCTTTTAACAGCGCAGTGAAGGAAAACAGTAGATTCCTCACACAGCGCCGACCTCGTCTGCTGGATATTTGATGTAATGGTAGTCAAGCCGTTCTTTTACTTGATGATTATAGGTTAAAAAGAGTTAGCTTACAACCCAAACAGCCGCTTTATTCGCCGTGTTTAACCTAATGAGAAAGCAATCTTGCGATATAGTTGTGCGGTCCAGTCAACCTTAACCGAATCCTAAATGCATCTCCCGGCTTCGGATTTAGACTCCAAAAATCATGGCCTGGCATAAGCATACAAGCCAACTGACGAATTACACCACCATGCGTAACAATCAAAACAGAGGACGGCGCGGCATTAAACCCTATGGACTGAACGTCCATAGCAGTACGCCACGCATACAGAGAGTCTAGAAATTCGCGCAGACGATTCACGAAATCGATCCAAGGCTCTCCTCCAGGAGGAGTAATTCGTTGCGGCTCATCAATCCAAGCGCGATACAACGCCACATCCTTAAGCATGTCATACGTTTTTCCATCCCACTCGCCAAAATGAAGTTCTCGCAGACGTGGCTCCATGATAGGAGGCATAGCAGATAGGGAACGTTCAGTCGTCAATGCTGACTCCGGCAAAATGATCCGCAAAGTCTGGCGACATCGCATCAAGTCACTGCAATAGATTCGAGCAAAGGACTGGCCCTGCACTTTTTTCCGTAAAGGCTTTAATTCCTGCTCTGCTCCAGACAGCAAACCCAAATCGGCATGTCCCAGATATCGACGTTCCTTATTCCATAAGGTTGTGCCATGACGAACTAGCACGAGCTCCATGTCCCACTGCAGATCTTCTTTAGCATCATTCGGCTCAATATCCTGTTGTGGGTTCGGACTTAGTGCACATTCTCGCACTCTTTTCCCTTCTGTATTTTGTTTCAAAATGATGTCACTCCTCACCGCATCCATCCCAAGGCAAAACACCCCGTAGCGCCCAACAAACACAACCCTACAAACATAGTGGATACGGCGAACATCAGCCGGATTGTATGCCGGATATCCTTCGACTCCAGCGGTCGTATCCCTTCGCCCATATATGCCCGAAAGGAGCGTACGCCGTGATACACATTATAGCCACCAAGACGAATCCCCAAGGCACCTGCCACTGCTGATTCGGGGAAGCCGCTGTTTGGGCTTGGGTGCAGATGGGCATCTCGCTTGACTGTTCGCCAGCTTCTTGCAGCATCCAGCCGATACAACCACGCCGCTATCACAAGCATAACTGCTGTGAGGCGAGCCGGAATGTAGTTAGCTACATCGTCCAGACGTGCCGAGGCCCAGCCTAAATGCAGGTACTTTTCATTTTTGTAGCCAACCATTGAGTCGAGCGTATTTACGGCACGATATGCCAGTGCCAAGGGGGCTCCCCCGATCAGGGCATAAAAAAGCGGGGAAATAATGGCGTCCACGATATTTTCAGCGACTGTTTCGACGGTACCACGCACAATTTCAGGCTCGTCAAGCTGCTGCGTATCCCTCCCGACAATCATGCCTAGCTCCCGACGTGCCACAGTCAGGTCATTCGCCTGCAACGCTCGGTATACTGACAGTCCTGCGTCCTTTAGTCCTTTGGAAGCAATTGTGGTTGCAACCAGAACAATTTCTACGACGACAGACAACCATGGGTGAATCCAGGCAAGCACACGCAATAGCCCCCAAGCAAGCCCAAATGAGCCTCCTGCCACAATGAGTGGAAGCAGTATACCCGCACGTTTCAATCCCCGGTCACTGCGGACCTTACGACGAATCGCTTTTTCCAATGCTGAAATGGCATGTCCCATCCCGATGACTGGATGCGGCAACCATCTCGGATCGCCGATCAGCCTGTCCAGCAAATAGGCTGCCATTATGATCAAGCTAACTATCACGCCCCTGCTCCTCCTCCAGCACTTCACTGAGTGCGGACAGCAGCATATTATTGGCTTCGGCGTCCTTGACTGCAATTCGAAAATGGCTCGCCGACAGCCCAGGATACATGGCACAGCTACGTATAAGAATCCCACGTTGTCCAAGCGCCTGCTGAATAGCCGATGCACTCCACGTTCCCGGCGCCCTTGCCAGCACGTAATTGGCTTCGCCGGGGACGACACCGCAGCCCCATTCCGCAAAAGCAGTCAGCAAGCGGCTGCGTTCCGTAGCAATCAGTTCCTGTGTGCGGCGCTCATAAGCTTGCCCACTTCTTAGACATGCCTCTCCAGCCAGCAACGCCAATCCATTAACACTCCAGGTTACCTGTTTGGACGTCATTTGCCGGATATAGTCCGGATGAGCAATCGCATAGCCCAATCGCAAGCCAGGAATGGCATAAAATTTGGTCATCGATCGGATTAAAATCACATGAGGATAGCGCTCCAGTACAGGCAGTAGTGAGATTTGCCGTTCCAGTGGGATAAAATCAATAAATGCTTCATCTACTACCAGCACGGTACCTGTTCTGCCAGCCGCCTCTGCCAGTTCATATAGCTCCTGCTCGCCATATTGCACACCGTTCGGATTATTCGGCTGCCCAAGGAACAATACATCTACCTGCTCCATGAGCTGAAGGATGTCCTTCACGTCCGCCTTCCATTGAAGCGAAGCCTTCCCGTATACCCGATGAATCTCGGCTCCGAATTTGCCAGCCAGCTCGGCATATTCCGAAAAACACGGCTCCACTGTGCCCACACGCTTGGGAGCCAGGCCCAATAGCAGCAGCGCCATGCTTTCAGCCGCGCCGTTACCGATGCTCAACGACTCCGGTGGAACGTGCAGCCGCCGTGCGAGCATATTTTTAAAGTGGCGGTGTCCAGGGTCTGGATAGCGAATCACCGTGCCCAATGAGCTTTGCAGTGCTTCAAGCACCTCTGGTGGCGGACCAAGCGGATTAATATTCGCACTAAAATCCACAAAATCCGCCGCAGCTCCACCAAATGTCGCGGCAGCTGTTTCCCTGTCCCCGCCATGACCGTAAACCTCTATCATTGCCTCATATCCTTTCCGCCCGTTTTCAATCATTTAGCTCCATTATGAGGCTGCTTTTTGCGTCCCGTCAATGCAAATGAGCTTTTGTGCATGGCTCACTTGGGTTACAATAGGGGGAGGCACACATAAAATACACAGTTTGTATATACGGAGGAATGGACATGCTGTTCATCGACAACCAGGGCATACACGACCCAGCTATTAATCTTGCCATTGAGGAATACGCGCTCAAGCATTTACCGCTGGACGACAGCTATCTGCTGTTTTACATTAATCAGCCTTCTATTATTATAGGCAAGCATCAAAACACCGTTGAAGAAATCAACGCTGAGTTTGTGAGAGACAACAATATTCAAGTCGTTCGTCGCCTGTCCGGCGGCGGGGCTGTATATCATGATCTCGGTAACTTAAATTTCAGCTTCATTACCAAGGATAACGGGGAGTCCTTTCATAATTTCCTCAAATTTACGCAACCTGTGATTGACGCCCTCCGCCAAATGGGAGTAGAAGCCGAAATGACAGGACGCAACGATCTGCAAGTCGGAGAACGTAAAATTTCAGGAAACGCTCAATTTGCCACACGTGGACGTATGTTCAGCCATGGTACATTGATGTTCAACCTGAATCTGGACAATGTGGCTGCATCGCTGCACGCCAATCCCGAAAAATTTAAATCCAAAAGCACAAAATCCGTCCGTAGCCGCGTGGCTAACATCAGCGAACTGATGGACCGTGAGATGACCATAGAACAATTTCGCGAGGAACTGCTGCGGTCCATCTTTGGCTCAGAATTGGATCAGGTGCCTCAATATAAGCTCACCGATGCGGATTGGGCTAAAATCCATGAAATCTCCAAAGAGCGCTATCAATCGTGGGATTGGAACTACGGTCTATCCCCCGAGAGCAATATCAAGCACACACGTAAATTCCCGGTCGGTATTATAGATATCCGCATGGATCTGAAGGAAGGGTACATCCGTGATATTAAAATCTACGGGGATTTCTTCGGTGTAGGTGACGTTGCTGATATTGAAAATATCTTGCGCGGCAAGCGTTATGATGAAGGTGAGGTCCGTCAAGCCTTATCCTCTCTCGATTTGAAGCATTACTTTGGTAATATTGAGCTGGACGACTTTGTTGGACTTGTATTTTTGGAAGACTAAGCGTTACTTTTTTCCATGGTTTCAAGCCAATACTTCAGTGGTTATAAGGGGACAGGCTCTTATGGGCGTCGTCCCTTTTTCAATGCGATATTGTCATTTTGAATATTATAAGATACAATTTTAATATTGCCCCATGATAGAGATAAAGGAGAGAATACCGATATGTATAAATTAATTGCCATTGATATTGATGATACTCTCATTAATGACCAGAAAGAAGTTACTCCAGCGACACAACAGGCATTGGAAGCTGCTGTAGCTAAAGGTGTGGTGGTTACTCTCGCTACTGGACGAGCTTATGCCTCCGCTCACAAAATTGCACGTCAGACGGGGTTGAATGTACCGATTATTACGTACCAAGGAGCTTTGGTTAAAAACCTGCTCGACGAAAACGTGCTGTATGAGCGTTATGTTCCACTCGTGGCTGCACGTCGTCTGTATGAATTCTGCGTGGAACGCAATCTGCATTTACAAACGTATATCGATGACAAATTGTATACACGTGAAGATAATCAGAAAATTAAAGATTACACCGAGCTGAACAACACGGAATATTTTGTAGAGCCTGTGTTCAGTAAAGTTATAGAGCAACCGGCTCCTAAATTGCTAATTATCGACGAGCCAGAAGTATTAGACGAATTAATTCCCGAACTTCGCGAATTGCTTGGCAGTGAAGTGCATATTACAAAATCCAAGCCTCATTTCCTGGAAATTATGCATCATGAAGGCACCAAAGGCCACGCCCTTGCCTTCCTTGCAAACCATTTTGGCTGTGATCTGTCGGAGACCATTGCGATCGGCGACTCTTGGAATGACCATGAAATGCTGGAATGTGCCGGTCTTGGCATAGCGATGGAGAATGCGATTCCTGATTTGAAAAAGCTGGCTGATTACATTACTCGCAGTAATAACGAAGACGGTGTTAAGCACGCCATCGACAAATTCGTACTCAATGTTGAATAAGCAGAAAGTGACTGTTTCCGTAATACTTAAATAAAGTATTTCAACAACAAAGCCTCCAAACGCCGCAGGTTCATTAACATACGGCAGTTTGGAGGCTCTTTGTGTCAGATCATATCTAACCTGATTGCTTCAAAGTATCAGGCAGCAGAACGTACCTTACGTCTGTTCACCAGACGGATAATTCCGTTATTCATACACATCAACCCGGTCACAATGAGCAGCACTCCTGCCAGCATCCACCAGCTTACATGTTCTCCATACAAAAAAGCACCCAGGCCTACAGCAATCGGTGGTGAAATGTAGAGCCATGTGGTCGGAAACAATGGATTCGTACGCGCCATAAGCCAGTAAAATAGTGTCTGCGCAATCATGGAACCAAACAGGATCAAATAAAATAGAGAGCCTATGGCAGGCAGCAGATTCCATCCGCCAGAATTCCAAGGCTCTGTAAAAGCTGACAGTACTAACAGCATCCAACCACCATGGAACATTTGTGCTGCATTTAAGGCAATCGGGTTCGTATCACGAAACGCATCCATGACTCGCTTGGAATACAGAGCTCCTCCCGAATAGCACAGCTCCCCTATCAAAATGGCCATGCAACCTGCCAGCCACAGACCGCTGATTTGGACCGCCAAGCCGGGCAATACTACCAGTACGACCCCGAGAAAGCTGATCATGCAACCCATGAGCGTAATTCTTGTCGTTTTCTGCCGCAATATTGCAGACTGCATGAGCACAATCATCATCGGTCCGGTGGCTGACAAAATAGCACCGATTCCCGAGCTGACATATTGCTCTGCCCAATACAGTGTTGAGAATGTGCCGAAGGTCGTTCCCGTCCCAATCAGCAGCATTTCCTTACGCCATAATAACGACCATCGAACCTTTCCTGAAAGCCTCATCGCAATAAACAAGATCGCCCCTGCTGCCATAAAACGTGCACCTGCCGACAGAAACGGCGGAAGTCCGGCTTCCACTCCCACTTTGATAGCCAAAAATGTGGTGCCAAAAATGAGACACATAACTGTAAAGGCGATACCAATCATGACACTTCTCTCTCCCTTCTGTTACTCACAAGCATACAAGGAGACAGACAGAACAGATGGGCAACCACAGAACAGTTGTATACGTTTTGGAAGTGCTGTATAGTACAATACACACAAAGGAGCGTGGACAGCATGGGCAAGGATAACAGCGAATTATTGTTTTCAACAGAACATATCTCGACAGATCCGAGCTTAAAGCTGTATGAGCAGGTCATCCATTACGTAAATGTACGGATTGATCGCGGGGACTGGCCAACAGACGCTAAATTGCCGTCGGTGCGAAGTTTGGCTCAGGAATTGGGTGTGCATCGGTTAACCGTATTCCGGGCATATCAGGAGTTAAAACAACAAGGGCGTATCTATGTAAAGGATAAATCGGGATATTACGCTCACGCTTCCCATGCAGCAGGATTGAGAACATATACTGCCTATTCGGAACGTTCATCCACAAAGCGGCTTTTCCAATCGGAATCCACTTATGCGGCAGACGACCCGTCTGTTTCCGTCTGGAGGGGGATGGATGGACTCACCCGAGTCCATGCCGTGAATGCGGATTTCCAATTTTCCAAGGCCCTGATTGATCCCTCTCTCCTACCCAACCGATATTGGAAAGAATTAATGATGCAGGTGTTTGAAAAGCATCCAAAAATCGCGGCTACCTATTCTGCTGTACAAGGAGACGCTGAGCTTCGTGATGCCATGGCGCAGCATTTTAGCACAGATAAGCATTTTGCAGTATCCACGGACGAAGTACTGATTACCTCCGGCGCACAGCAAGCCATCGATTTGGTTGCCCGATCTCTGATCCGTACAGGAGACCGTGTACTAATCGAACGGCCGGCCTATGGTCCCGCCATGGAAATATTTCGTAGACAAGGCGCTCGTCTGACTGTGACTGATATACGACCGGAAGGTTATGATATGGACCAGGTTGAATGGTGCCTGAAAACGGAAAAACCACGTCTCTTTTATATAAATCCGACCTTTCACAATCCGACCGGCTTTACGATTCCCGATGAGCAGCGCAAACGTCTGCCCGAACTGGCCGAGCGTTACGGCTGCCTTATTGTCGAGGATGACAGCACCTATGATATCAGCTTTGGGCAAAAGCCGCCTTCTCCGATTTTCGCCTATGATATCTCGGGTAGCGTCGTCTATATTCGCAGCTACAGCAAATATGTCGCGCCCGGTCTGCGAATCGCAGCCGTGACCTGTCGGCGTCAGCTTATGGACAGCCTGCTGAGCGAAAAAGCACTGGTGGACAATGGATCGCCGCTGCTGAATCAAAAGCTGTTTTTACAATACTTTCAATCCCCACGTATGCAGCAACATATTAAAAAGCTATGTATCGCGCTCCAGATCCGTAAGGAAACGATGGAGGCCAGCCTCTGCGATTCCGGCTGGACATGGACCAGCCCAGCGGGGGGACTCAACCTGTGGCTCCAGCTACCTTCTACGATAAAACCTAATGAGCTGCTTGCCAAAAGTATACAAGAGTCCGTTTCCTTTGTCCCGGGCAATGTATTTGATCCCCTCGGCGCAGAGGGTAAGACGCATATACGGCTGTCCTATTCTTACGCCAATGAGCTGCAAATTAAAGAAGGGATCTCCACACTTCTACGCATCAGTCGAACGATGTAAAGGTAAAACCATCGTTATTCTAACGGCAAACTCATGCCTGTGTGTGCCAAACTGATCCCTTCCAGCAACCCGTAGTTGTATGTGATATCCACATCATGGGACATATGTGTAAACACCGTACTTCCGGGCTTCAGTCTTCCTACAAGCTCCTGAGCCTCCAGCATGTCATATACCGAGCGAGTGGCATACTCCGCTTCCTCATGGTAAAAACTTGTCCCCAATACGAGTAAATTCAGATTATGTAAAGGCAAAATTTCCGCCTCATTCAGTCCAATCGAATCTGAACAGTAGGCCCATGAGAAGCCGCCTTTTTCCAACCGATAAGCGTAAGCATATCCGTTCTTTCCGTGATTCACGCGCCATCCCCGGATGTTCCATCCGCCAAGCTGAACTCCCTGATCTACTGGAATAAGATCCAGGTTCCCGGGGAGCCAGGAAAATTGACGCAGGATCGTGTCGATCACTTCCTGTGGAGCGTACAAGCGCCCTCTGTTCCCGGTCCAGCGACAGGCATCCGCCCATTCTGGCAATCCTCCAATATGATCAAAATGTGCATGTGTCACGAGGATTGTAGAGATAAAACGCAGACTGCGCAATTCTAACTGTCTACGCCAGTCGGGGCCACAATCAATCATAAAATCCTCTGTCTCGCTTTCGATCAGCACAGACGATCTCAACCTTACATTCGTTCCTGTCGTGCGTGCCTCTGTGCACACGAGACAATCACAATATACACGCGGAACCCCCATTGCATCCCCCGTGCCAAGAAAAATAAGCCGATTCATGATTTAACTCCTATCTATCTGGGTGTTTTTACTCTTATTATAACGAACATATCAAGCCTGCGTAAATCATCCCAGCGACCAACGACAAAAGGAGCATGTCCAAAGCCGTAAAACAGGCCAGACACCCCCCTTATATGTGATCGTTTTATTTTAAATGATAATAGGCATGGGGTCTTCCTTCAGGCGGTTTTCCACCATCCAGCTGGACTCCTCATTATATAGATAGGCCCGGTGTACCAACACTCGCACCTGCTGACCAGGTTCCAGCGTAGATTTCTCCAGCGAGCGGTATGTCATGAGACGCTGATCCCCGACCTGGACTTCAACCATCCATTCACTCCCACGAAAATGTAAATGCTTCACAATGCCTTCCTCGGTCGCCGACAGGAGCACAAATTCCTCACTCGGTCCGACATCAATGTACTCTGGACGAATCAAGGCACGTGTTCCCACTCCGGCAGCCTCCTCGAAGCCTCTGAGACTACCCGCTTGTTCAATCACCGTGGATTCCCCAATAAAAGAAGCCACGAATGGGGTCCCCGGTTTTTTATAGATATCCCAAGGTGTTCCCTTCTGCTCCAGCTGACCTTGATTAATCACCATAATTTCATCCGCTACTTCAATCGCCTCATCCTGATCATGAGTGACAAAAATGGAGGTAATACCTACCCGCTCAATCAACTCTCGCAACCAGGTGCGCAGCTCCTGACGAATCTTGGCGTCAATAGCGGCAAATGGCTCATCCAGCAGCAGTAGTTGAGGCTCCGGTGCCAAAGCACGCGCAAAAGCAACCCGTTGTCGCTGTCCACCTGACAACTGATGCGGATAACGATGCTCAAAGCCTTTGAGCCCCGTGAGTTCGACCAACTCAGTGACCCTTTCCTTGATGCGGGCTTTGGAGATTTTTTTCACTTTCAAACCAAAGGCAATATTGTCGTACACGCTCATATGCTTGAACAAAGCATAGTTTTGAAATACAAATCCGATTCCACGCTCCTGTGGTGCCAGCTCATTTACTCTTTTTCCATGAAAGTGGATCTCTCCTGCATCCGGTTGCTCCAGCCCCGCCAAAATACGAAGAATAGAGGTTTTCCCCCCGCCGCTTGGACCGAGCAAACCAATAAGATGGCCCGTCTGAATATCAAAAGATACGTCCTTTACCGCATGAAAATTACCGAAATGCTTGTTTAATCCTCTTACTTCCACATGCATATCCGTACACTTCCTTTCCGCTTCTGGACCAGTTTAGGAACAGCAGCAGCCTTGCTTACCGCAAAGCACGCACCTCATTTGAAAACATTCAATCAATTATTCCAATAAACTTACTTTGTTTTTCTTATGTGATACTTTATCAAAGGAAAGTAATTTTCGTCAACTCTATATATTATCTAAGAATGAAAAGGGTAAAGTAATACATAGAAAGGAGATGGATTTATGTTGCATACTTTTGAATTATCCACTACACGGCGAGATGAAATGCGTGATATTACACGTGAGGTTGCGGCACTCATCGAAAAAAGCGGAGTGCAGCAAGGAACAGCCCTAATTTATTGCCCACACACGACAGCCGGCATCGCCATTAATGAAAATGCCGACCCAGATGTCAAACATGATGTTATTTTAAGGCTGGATGAGGTTTATCCCTGGGAACATCCCCAATATCGTCATATGGAGGGAAATACGGCGTCCCACCTAAAATCCATTACAACAGGCCCCTCACAAACAGTTATCATTCATGATGGAAAGCTGCTGCTTGGACGATGGCAGGGTCTTTATTTTTGTGAATTCGACGGCCCACGCAGACGCCAATACCATGTGAAAATTATGAAGGGCTGACGGAGGCATGCAAAAAAAAGACGATGATGTTCTCCCGCTGGATACATCATCGTCTGTTAAATTCTTAGTCGCTTTCGCAAAGTACCGTAATGATAAGTCACCGTCATGAAGTGCATACACCCAAAAAAGCGCCCTACATGTTCATGGCTGAAGCGTGTGAATGCAGGTACGCTCATAGGTGTCTGCACAGCAGCTTTACATGTGCTAAAGCAGCGGGCCTGATCTCTTCAAATGTTAAACCGTCCTGAATATAAAATGACACAAAGCCATGCATGGATAAAAACAGACTTTTCGGTACTCTTGAGCATTCTTCCTCCGAATGTCCCTGACCACTCAATTCCTGGCGAATCATAGACGCAAATAATTCCACACAACGGTTTTGCTCTGTACGACAGTATGCAAATAGTTCTTCATCGTGCATCATGAACATAATTTCGTACTGATATGGATTTTCCAAGCCAAAACGGATATATTCCAGCATCAGGTACTCCAATCTACTCAAGCCATCATCAGGCGTGCCTGTTGCTGCTTGCAGTAGAATCCCACGCAATGTATTGAAATCTTCAATCACAATGGCGTAGAACAGTTCAGCCTTCTCTTTAAAATGATAGTATAACGAACCATGACTGTAGCCCAGATGCTGGCCAATGCTGCGCATTGAAATCGCACGGTAGCCCTTGGTGATAAACAAGTGCCTGGCCGCTTCCAGAATCCGCCCTCTTGACAACTCCTGTTCTACTGCTCTTCTAGCCATATTATTTATTCCCCTTCAATAAAGTAAAGCTGCTCTCCCTCCGACACAAGCGATTGTCCCTGTGTCAAGTCGGTTATCCAGTTGCAGAAGGTTTCCGCATCACCAGCCAGCGGCAGACAGGTTAAGGTAACTTTATCCGTAAACATCGTTTCTCCAGTACGGATGCTGCGATTGCGTAATTCATTTTCCACTTTGCCCAACCAAGTATAATCCAATTCCACAAAAACTTCACGATGCAGCACACGTGTAATCGCATCCCCTGCCTCGATAGCCGCAACAGCACCATCTGAGTACGCGCGAATCAGTCCGCCAGCTCCCAGCAAAATTCCGCCAAAGTAACGGGTAACCACAATAGCGACATTTTTCAGTTTCTGATTGCGGATAACCTCCAAAATAGGCTTACCAGCCGTCCCGCTCGGTTCTCCGTCATCCGATTGCTTTTGGATTTCGTCTCTTTCCCCAATCATATAGGCCGAACAATTATGAGTGGCATTCCAATGCTCTTTTTTGATGCGCTCTATAAAAGCAACTGCTTCTTCCTCAGTTTGAACAGGCTGAATATGGCCGATAAAACGGGATTTTCGGATTACAATTTCCTTGTTGCCGGCACCGCGTACGGTGCGGTATTGTTCCAACATACACGTCTAACCTTCCTTACTTCATTTTACAAGAAAGCAGTTCCCCGCTTCTGGCAGCTGGCGAACTGCTTTCCTGTACTTGAATGTTGCTATACACTATAATGCTTCTGACCGAAACCCTGTTTCGAATCGGTGATTACAGTTCCCTTATTCAGACAATCTTGCTTCAAGCTCAGCTTTTTCTTTTTCGAAGCCCGGTTTGCCGAGCAGCGCAAACATGTTCTTTTTGTAAGCTTCTACGCCCGGTTGATCGAACGGATTTACGCCCAACAGATAGCCGCTGATGCCGCAAGCCTTTTCGAAGAAATAAGCAAGGTAGCCAAAAGAGTAAGGGCTCAAGTCAGGAATATTTACAATCAGGTTTGGTACTTGTCCGTCTGTATGTGCCAGCAATGTACCTTGGAATGCTTTTTTGTTTACAAAATCCACTGTTTTGCCTGCCAGGAAATTCAGTCCATCCAGATCATCCTCATCTGCTTCGATGGTGATGTGACTAGGTACATTTTCTACTTGGATTACCGTTTCGAAAATGTTACGGCTGCCTTCCTGAATGAATTGTCCCATAGAGTGAAGGTCTGTCGAGAAGTCAACAGAAGCTGGATAAATACCTTTATAATCCTTGCCTTCGCTTTCTCCGTACAGCTGTTTCCACCACTCGGATACGAAATGCAAAGACGGCTCATAGTTTACGAGAATTTCAATTGCTTTACCTTTGCGGTACAAAGCGTTACGAACGGCTGCATATTGGTAAGCCTCGTTCTCAGCTACATTCGGGTTGCTATATTCTTTGGAAGCGTCTGCTGCACCTTGCATCATTTCTTCGATGTTGATGCCTGCTGTAGCAATCGGCAACAAGCCTACCGCTGTCAGCACGGAGTAACGGCCACCCACATCATCAGGAATAATGAAGGATTCATAGCCTTCCTCGTTAGCGAGCTTCTTCAGAGCACCACGTTCTTTATCCGTTGTAGCGTAAATACGTTTGCGCGCTTCTTCTTTACCGTATTTTTTCTCCAGAGCCGCACGGAATACGCGGAAAGCGATAGCTGGCTCGGTTGTTGTACCTGATTTGGAGATGACATTCACAGAGAAGTCTTTTCCTTCAATCAGTTCCAACAGATGATTCACATATGTAGAGCTGATGTTGTTGCCTGCAAAATAGATAGCTGGACCCTTGCGTTGATCTTTAGGCAGCGCATTGTAGAAAGAATGCGACAGCATTTCAATCGCAGCGCGTGCTCCAAGGTAAGAACCGCCAATACCGATTACAATCAATACCTCGGAATCGCTTTGAATTTTAGCAGCAGCCTTTTGGATGCGCGCAAATTCTTCTTTATCATAATTGGTAGGCAGGTCAATCCAACCCAAGAAATCGGAACCTACACCTGTTTGGTTGTGCAATTGCTCATGAGCCAACTTGATGGGCTCTGCAAAATAATCAATTTCGTGCTGACCCACAAAGGAGAGAGCTTTAGTGTAATCAAAAATAACTTTTTTAGACATGTTTGGAACCTCCTGTTTGGTATTACTAAGACCATGAATACGAACATAAGGACTTAGGAATAGGATACTTTAATTTGCTGAGCCTGACAAGCTTGCGTTACCTGTGTGTTCTGTGCCTTGACAGACCCTGCTGTAGATAGGGTAGCATGCCCATGCTACAATGAACTGAGATCAATCTGTTTCAATATTCAATTCAAGCCGAACTCGCATCTGCATCGGACGGCAACTTCCAACAAGAAAGGTGATTAGCAATGAAAAACATCGGATTTATCGGACTGGGCACGATGGGCGCCCCGATGGCATCCAATCTGCTAAAGCAGGGATTCGGAGTCACAGTTTATAATCGTACCGCTTCGCGCTGCGAGCCCTTGGTAGAGCAAGGCGCACGTGCAGCCTCAACCCCTCGTGAAGCGGCCGAAGGGCAGCACCTGGTCATTACCATGGTCAGCGACGATCAATCAATACGTGACGTGTATTACGGTCAGGACGGTGTGTTTGCTGGTCTTACGGCTGGCATGACCGTGATGGACAACAGCACGATTTCACCTGAGCTGGTCAAACAACTGGCAGCTGAAGCGGACAAGCTGGGCTGTTCCTTCATTGATGCCCCCGTAACAGGCAGCAAGCCTGCCGCTGTAGATGGAACACTCGTGTTCATGGTTGGCGGTCATGCAGAAGCTATTGCGGCACAATCAGATGTTTTTGATACCTTGGGCAAAAAGGTGCTCCATATGGGACCAAATGGTAGCGGGGCCGTGGCCAAGCTCGCTCACAATACGATGGTCGGTATAAATAACCTCGCTCTGGCTGAAGGCTTTGCCATCGCAGCTAAATCCGGCATTCCAGCAGACAGCTTCCTAGAATTGGTACAGCTCGGATCGGCAGGTAGCAAAGCCGCTGACCTGAAAGGGCGCAAAATCATCGAGCATGATTTTAGCAACCAATTCTCACTTGCCCTGATGCTCAAGGATTTGAAGCTCGCTGCCTCACTAACAGACAGCCTGTCCATCCCTACGCCTATGTTGTCCATTGCCAAAAGCTTGTTTCAAGCCGGACAAACACAAGGCTATGGCGACGAGGATCTATCTGCTGTCGTAAAGACATACGAAGCATGGATTGGCCGCACCATTGGTGGTCAGCCTCTTGAGTAAGCTGTACTTTTCTTTATAACTATGCTGCTGTGTGTTTGTATTTATGACACAGCTTTAGGGTAAGAACACTTGGCTTGTAGCTTGAGTGCTCTTACCCTTTTCAGCTCATTATTCCGGATAAGAACAGCAGTAATCCGTTACACTTCGTACTTCCAGCTTGAAGGAAGACTTCGCAGGTACATGAAAGGTTGATGTGCCTTGTATCTCCAGCCACTCCTCGGTACCTGGAAGCAACACTCTCAGGTCCCCTGCCAAAATCTCCATGATCTCACGGGAATCCGTACCGAACTCGTATGTTCCCGGCAACATAATCCCCAATGTTACCTTACTACCATCACCTAGGATAACTGTACGGCTTGTAACCTGACCATCGTAATAAACATTTGCTTTTTTAACTACGCTTGCTCCATCAAACTGTGTCATTCGTTATCCCCTCATCTGCTCTCAATGGTGAATGAATATGGTGCATCATAACATAATTTGGATTCCAGCTTCAGTATGAAAATACACACACACTGTATCTGACTGTATCTGCGTACTCTATCCACTGATAATCCAAAGACATTTTTTCGCAAAATACAAATGTATGAAACAAACAGCCGTAAGCCTTACTCAGGTTACGACTGTTTGTGATACATGGATTACACAGCAGGTAAATCGTTTGCCAGCAATACACGATCATTGCTTTATGAACAAACTCTTCCTAATTGCTGATGCTCCAATGTTTTATTTCAACAAAGCTTTCACACGGCTAACAACATTCTCTACTGTAAAGCCGTATTCCTTAATTACACGGTCACCAGGTGCGGATGCGCCAAATGTGCTGATACCGAGAATGTCGCCTTGGTCGCCAACATATTTTTCCCATCCCAGTGGATACGCCATTTCTACAGCCAAACGAGCTTTAACTTCAGGCAGCAGAACGGAATCTTTGTATGCTTTGTCTTGTTTTTCGAACAGATCCCAGCTTGGGAAGCTGATAACGCGTACTTGAATACCTTGTTCTGCCAGTGCTTCCTGTGCTTTAACAGCCAGTTGAACTTCGGAGCCTGTAGCCAGAATTTGAGCAACCGGTTTGCCGTCTGCTGCATCTGCAACCACATAAGCACCACGTTTGATACCTTCGCGTGCATGCTCAGCAGTAGCAGCCAGGATTGGCAGGTTTTGACGAGTCAATACCAGTGCAACCGGGTTTTTCTTGTTTTCCAGTGCATAAGCCCAAGCAGCAGAAGTTTCATTACCGTCAGCCGGACGAATGACCGTCAGGTTCGGGATAATGCGCAGAGAAGCCAATTGTTCGATCGGCTCATGAGTTGGACCATCTTCACCAACAGCAATACTGTCGTGAGTCAGAACGTAGGTTACAGGCAATCCCATCAGAGCTGCCAGACGAACGGCCGGACGCAGATAATCTGTAAATACGAAGAATGTACCCCCGAATACTTTTACACCTTGGTGCAGAGCCATACCGTTCATCGCAGCAGCCATACCGAACTCGCGGATACCGAAGTAAATATTACGGCCAGCGTAATCTTCTGGCGTAAAGTTCGTCAGGTTGTTCAAGTGTGTCATTGTGGAGCTTTCCAGGTCAGCAGATCCGCCGGTCAGGAAAGGAACGTTTGGAGCCAATCCGTTCAGTGCATTACCAGAAGCTACACGAGTTGAAACCGCTTTGTCTTCTGTAGAGTATTTCGGAAGGTCACGATCCCAACCTTCTGGAAGATCGCCGTTTACAGCAGTTTCGAACTGAGCTGCCAAATCAGGGTGAGCCGCTTTGTATTTCGCAAATTGTTCATCCCATGCTTTGTTAGCTGCGATACCGCGCTCTTTTACTTTAGCAAAGTGCTCGCGAACCTCTTGTGGTACATGGAAATCCTCTTCGTATACCCATTTGTAGAATTCTTTAGTCAGCTTGGCTTCTTCTGCTCCCAGCGGGGAACCATGAGTACCGCCATGTCCGCCTTTACCTTGTTTGTTCGGGCTTCCGTAACCGATGACTGTTTTTACTTCAATCAACGTAGGACGTGTCGAATCGGCTTGTGCTTCTTCAATTGCTTTTTGAATCGCTGGAAGATCGTTACCATCTTCTACGCGCAGCACTTGCCAGTTGTAAGCTTCAAAGCGTTTGGCAACACTCTCGGAAGAGGACAGATTAAGCTTGCCATCCAGTGTAATATCGTTGGAATCAAACAATACGATCAGCTTACCCAGTTGTAGACGACCAGCCAGAGAAGCCGCTTCGTGGGAAATACCCTCCATTAGATCGCCATCGCCACAAATAGCATATGTGAAGTGATCCACAACTTTAAATTCGTCCTTATTATATGTTGCACCCAGTTGTGCTTCTGCCATAGCCATACCTACGGACATTGCTAAACCTTGTCCCAGAGGTCCAGTTGTAGCATCTACACCAGCAGTGTGTCCAAACTCAGGGTGACCTGGTGTAAGGCTGCCCCATTGACGGAATTGCTTCAGCTCTTCCATAGGCAGATCATATCCGCTCAGGTGCAGAAGGCTGTAAAGCAACATGGAACCGTGTCCTGCAGACAGTACAAAACGGTCACGGTTCACCCATGTTGGGTGATCTGGGTTATGGTTCATTGTTTTAGCAAATAGTTGGTAGCCCATTGGCGCGGAGCCCATCGGCATACCAGGGTGTCCCGAATTTGCTTTCTCGATGGCGTCAATTGCCAACGTACGGATAGTTGTGATGGACAAATTGTCGATGGTGGAGTTTTCATCCTTTTGAATCGCTTGATTCTGGTCAGTCATGGTTTGCCTCCTCATATTGTATAAAGTATGTCAATTGCATTCCGTCATACTCTCCAATGCCTCCGTACTAATATAGAAACAGGGCTATCGAAGTGAGTGAATCTGCTTGAATGTTTCAATATGACTTATACATTCTTAAGTATTGTACCATTTGCCGTGAAAGTTTGCCAGATCGTTTATAAAGATGATTGTCGAAATGGTCGAATTGTAGTACAGCCCTCATATCAATATACCCGTTATGTATTAACATCATTTAAAAAATAAAGAAATCGCAAAAAAATTTTTATAGGTTCCAGATATAATGCAAATACCTACCCCCACACAAAAAAACAAAGCCCATATGCACTGGGCTTTGTTTAATCTGACATATATACTCACAAGTTTTCATGAATTTGAAATTGTTAAGTTCAATTAAAAACGACCGTTTTGTTCTCATGAACCAATATACGATCCTCAGTATGCCACTTCACGGCTCTTGCCAACACGACCCGTTCAATCGTGCGACCGATCCGTTTTAGCTCATTTACATCATCTCCGTGGCTTACCCGCTGTACGTCCTGCTCAATGATTGGACCACCGTCTAATTCCTCGGTTACATAGTGCGCAGTAGCACCAATAATTTTCACACCGCGATTATAAGCTTGGGCATACGGCTTGCCACCCACGAATGCAGGTAGAAAGGAATGATGGATATTGATAATCCGGTTGCGATAATGCTCAATAAACTTAGGTGAAATAATCTGCATATACCGGGCCAAAATGATCACGTCAATCTCTTCGCCAATGACTTCTAGCTGACGGCGTTCTGCCTCTGGCTTGGTGTCGGCTGTCACCGGGATATGGTGATATGGAATGCCAAAGGATTCCACATACTCCTTCATATCTGGATGATTACTAACTACCAGTGAAATATCCGCATCCAGGTCCCCTGCCTGCCACTGCCACAGCAGTTCTACTAGACAGTGATCTTCTTTGGAAACGAAAATAGCCAGTTTTTTCTTGCGGCTGACCGCAGAAATCGTCCACTCCATACGGAATTGCTCCGCAACAGCGACAAAGTCCTGCTCCAATTGCGACTGGGCTGCACTCAAATTCGGCAGATCAAATTCAATCCGCATAAAAAACATACCGCCGGACGGGTCCATTGTATATTGGTCAGATTGAACGATATTGGCCCCATGCTCGTACAAAAAGCGGGACACGGTCGCTACAATACCTGGCCCATCTGGGCATGATACAAGCATGCGCGCACGGTTTTCATGTGTAGATACAGTGCTGTTTGGCTGATGTTTTACGTGAAGTTCCATGTGGCTATTAGTCCCCCTCATCTTATACCGTCACTGGCAGATGACTGCCGGCAAACCAGGCAATCAACCGTTGATTAATGTGGTCTTCGCTCATCTCTGGAAAGAGTGCTGCTTCCGTTATCATGTCATACAGACGCTCCAGCGGCTCACGTGGATCTGCTTTTCTTGCTTTGGCATCATTTTTCAGCAGAGTCCAGGTATCCAGTACAAATTTACGGACATCCACATCCTGTTTTCTGAAAAACGAATGCAGCTGCTCCACCTGACCCAAGAACTCATCTCCAAAGCGTTCCTTTACATTACCGCGAAGCAAGGCAATCTCAACCTCATACATTGGTCGTTGAGTTTTGGCTTCTTTTCCAATCCACGGCGTCTCCAAAATAAACGGACGTCCTTGAAGAGCTTCATGATGTACCACATTATGAATAGTCTGATAACCAATCCAGCCCGATCCAATTGGCGTATGACGGTCTTTATGAGCGCCAACCGGGTTTTTGCTGTCATTAATGTGAACAACTGCGATGCGATCCAAGCCGACAATACGGTCAAATTGCTCCAGTACACCGTCCAAATCATTGACAATGTCATAACCCGCATCATGAATGTGACAGGTATCCATACAAACCGTCAGACGCTCGTTGCGTTCTACTTTATCTATAATGGAGGCAATTTCCTCAAAACTACGACCCATTTCTGTGCCTTTGCCTGCCATTGTTTCAAGTGCAATGTTGACATCTATCTCCTTCACACCGTTCAGTACCTCGTTCAAACCATCAGCAATACGCCCAATTCCGTACTCTGCATCTTTATCTGTAAAAGCCCCCGGATGCAGCACGATATTTTTCACACCAATTGCATGTGTGCGCCGAATTTCCTCCTGAAGAAAACTGACTGCAAGCTCATAAGTATTTTCTTTGTAAGAGCCGAGATTGATGATATATGGAGCATGCACCACGATATCTTCCATTCCCTTTTCCGCCATTAGCTGCTTGCCTTCCTCCAAATACATAGACTCCATCGGCTTACGGCGCGTATTTTGAGGTGCCCCCGTGTATATCATAAACGAGCTGGACCCGTAAGAAGACGCTTCTTTTGTAGCGCTGAGCAGACCCTTGTCCGAGAAGGACACATGAGAACCAATTTTCAGCATGATTTTGATTCATCCCCCTATCCTGTTATGCTTGTCTTATTTTAATTTAATCATTTTAACGTGATTATTGAAATCAAACAACATAGCGTTTATGGCAACTTTTTTAAATGACTCCCTTAGAGAACCTACAGACATAGTGCACATCAGAATATATGTTATTGAAATGTAGGTAGATTAAAGCATGAATGGAGCTTCTTTAGCGTACACAAGATACGTTCAATATGAAGCTTTTGCGTCAAAAAGGGTTATATTTTATAACAGAACTATTTTTTTCGAATTGGAAGGAGAATAACTCCATGAACATCATCGTATGCGGAGGAACTGGATTGGTGGGGAGTGCACTGGTCAAAAGTCTGCTAGATGACGGATATACCGTAAAAGTCATTACCCGCAAGCCGCTGGTTGGACACGAAGCGAGCCCTCGCTTGCAGTATATGAGCTGGAACGAATTAAAACAAAAGCCTGAATTACTGGAAGGTACAGATGCGGTCGTTAATTTAGCAGGTGAGACGCTGAATCAGCGCTGGACGGACAAGTCCAAACAAAGAATTCTTCAATCACGACTGCTGTCCGTTGCCCGGTTGGCTCAAGCGTTGAATGCTCTGCAAAAAAAACCGGAAGTTATCATTCAGGCTTCGGCTGTTGCCGCCTATGGTACCTCCTTGACCGAAACATTTGACGAAAAAAGTCCGCGCCGTTCGGAAGATTTTCTGTCTCAGGTGGTTGAGCAATGGGAGGAAGCTGCCAATGCCTACCCTGCCGATATCCGTCTAATTAAGTTACGCATCAGCCTAGTGCTGGACAGAAAAAAAGGAGCATTCTCACTCATGAAGATGCCTTACGTCTTCGGATTCGGTGGAAAAATAGGTAGCGGCCATCAATGGATGAGTTGGATTCATATTGCCGATATCGTTCGTCTGATCTCGTATTGCATTCATACACCAGAGATTTCCGGGGCAGTGAACGCTTCATCACCACACCCTATGACGAACGACCAATTTGGGAAAACAGTAGCTAAGGTATATCACCGTCCGCACTGGTTTCCCGTTCCCAGCTTTCTCGTTCAAAAGCTATTGGGTGAGATGAGCACGCTTGTATTAGACGGTCAAAAGGTAATACCGCGTAAAGCGCTGGAGCACGGATTTAAGTTTAAGTATTCCTCACTGAAGGAAGCGCTAGAGGAACTCCATTCTCCTCACAAGCAGCGTTGAATAAAAAATGAACTCTATGGAGGATAGATAGTATCTTTGTATCTCTACCAGCTTAGGGTTCATTTTTGATTTAGACATAATCTATCAATTAAACTTTGAGATCTTTGAATTGCCTCATTTTAGGCCTATGAATAATCTTCTATTTATAAAAAAGAAGCCCAGAATATAACAGGCCTCTCTTAGTCTTAACTATGTCCATTTAACGTTTACTCAAGATGCATTAGAGGATTTAAAAGAATCCAATCGATAAGTATAAGAGACTCCAGCGATGTTAAAAGTGTCTCCATCCTTCATGATATACTCCTTATAAGGCACCATAGGCGCTCCATTCAGCACAGTTCCGTTCGTCGAGGATAAATCCTTTACAATGTGGCTTTGTCGTCCTGTAACTATGCAAAGCTCAATATGAGAACGGGAAACTCCATCCGTATGCTCTACAAACTGGGCCAATTGCGGATCTCTTCCGATGATAAAGCTGCCACCAACGAATTGGTCTGGCTGCAACCGTATGCGCTCGGTTTCTCCACTCCCAGATAACTTACGGTCCAAGTAAGCAATCGGCGAGTGCTGAACAGTTGGACTCTGTATGTCTTGATCTGGACGAAGTAGCACAGTTTCCTGCTTGGATACAGTATTGAGTAGCTCCGTTACCCCGGACAAGGACTTATAATAAGCCTCGCTGGTATCGCTGTCGTCCAATTCATTTCCCCGCGTGGCACTTTTCCTCGATGGCTCCTGTAAGTCATAATTTGTACTTACTTCCCCTCTATTCTCCGGCATTCGACTTCCCATGCTTTTAGATTCTAAGTCTGGAAAAGTCCAACGCCAGCTCTCCTGCCCTTGATCACTCGAATTGAATGATGGCTTGTCTTGATGATGGCGTCCCGCTACAAACCCAGTCAGCTTATCTACCTGATAACGGTCATTTTTTCGTTGTGCTGGAGGGGTAGTTCCTAACCATTCCGAATCCATTACAGGTACTGCTTCACTATAAAAATGAGATGAAGCTCGATTGCGCTCTAGTTTCCCCGTCCAGCTTATATAAGCAACAGCGACAAGTACCGAAGTCAGCACAATCGAAATAAGCAAGGACACCGTCTCAGGATGATCCAAATAAATATAACGCCAAACGATAGCCGAGGCGAGCAGACACCCGAGAGCAATGTATGTTTTATATTGTTGCAATTTAGGCTCCTCATCTTCCATTTCGTTGTCGGCCCCTACCTCGACATTTTCCTCTGATTTTGTGGACTGCTTGAGTCGATTGACCCGCTTAAGCTCCTGAATTTCCTGCAGAGTCTCCTGATGTTCTTGCCCGTACGTTCTTCCGCCACGATCTGCATCGTTCCCCTGTATGGTATGAGAGAAATGAACAGATGATCTACCTTCATCCTGACCGCTGATGCTTTGTTCACTGGCCGCCATCCCTTGCAACAATAGTTCCTTCAACGCACCCAACTCAAATTCATTTCTTTCGCATAGATCAAGTATGCGCTGTATAGATTCTCCCTGAGGGTGAGCCACACGAGTCCTCAAACGAATAACCATCTGCTTAAAATAACTACCTGTTTGTTCCGCATACTGTACACTGCACAAAGGAACATAGGTCAAACTGACGGTCTCCCTTGTACCTGAACTGCTTATAAAAATGTAATCCTCGTGCAAAATAAACTGGCAGATATTTAACATATATTGTGGGCTACGATGAAGAGCATCTACTACTTCAAAGAGAATTCGATAGAAATCGGAAGTCGACACATTCCCACCTTTCCATACTTGGGAAAGCATACGTCGCCCCGAAATATCGTAATGTAACTCGATCTGAAAATCGACTTCTTTTATTCTAAGTTCCAGCAGACCGGGAATCCGATTGCCAATCATCATTCGGGTCTGTACAGAATTTAAATCATCAGTCTTGAGCCCGCCATCCTTGTTTAGTATCATAAACGTTCCGCCATTACGAGCAAAATCCCTGCTTAAACCAAACAATTCATGACCTCCTTAACAAATTCTTATTCCCTGAGGTAGCATGATCCCCCCAATCGGACACGTCATGACAAGAAGTAAAGATAAGCACTGACCGCTCCCGGAATGACTGCCGTCATAAAAGGAAACCTGAGGTGTGCTTCTCTCCCGCTTGTCAGTGCTTTACCACTGCGAAACAGGAAAAATCCTCCTAAATTAAACGCCACGCGCCGCAATCTCATGATGGTTTCCCTCTTCCATAGTAAAATTCCTATACCAATAATGCCTGCAAAAAAAATCGAATATAGAGCCGATTGCCACGCAAAAGCAGCACCTGTCCAGGCTCCAATTAAGCCGAACAACTTTACATCTCCTGCACCAATAGCTCCCATCCAGTACAAAATCAGCATGAATCCAAAACCGGTGCCAAGACCAGCAGTAGCAAATAAAAAACCGTGCCAACCTCCGAACAGAGTATTGAACAGCAAGCCTACCGCTATGCCGGGCAACGTAAGCTTATTAGGTATTTTCATGCTTCGTAAATCCGTAACTAGCGCGATCGCCAGCAGAACTCCACACACAATATACATCCACGTCAATGTGATCTTCCCCCTTTACAACAATGAAAACTAGCAGGCCTGCCAAATCATTTTTCAATGTAGTTATCTCTATACGTCTATAGCCTATCCCTCATTTGTTTTCTGTACAGAAAACGGAACCTCAATACGTTGGCCATCCTCCGTTTCAATTACAAAGCTCCATTGACCTGGTGTTGTGTTTGTTCCCACAAACCAGTTCCATTCAACAATTCCTTCTGCATTGGCTGAGGTCCAGCCCAAGTGCTGAGCTGTGCTTTCACCTGACTTATAAAGTACCGAAAGGGTAGCATTCGTCCCAGGTTCAACCTTGGCCTTGATCAAATTGTATACACCCTTCACAGCAGGTTCAGGCTTGACGAGCAACTGTATGGAATGCTGCGCATCCTTATCCCCTGTTGCATCATCTGTACCTGCTCCCTCTCCTGTATCACCAATCCAAAGACGTTCTTCAGCCGCCGCTTGGAGCACAATGTTGCGATACAAAAAGGGAACCTTCATCGGTAGTTCATACGATAGCTCTACTCTAAAATAAGGGTCCTTAGTTTCTGTAAGAGAGGGTACATGAACGCTCGTTATATGAATACGGTCATACTCCAGAATACTTTTCTCCATAAAAGGCTTTAGCATCGTCTTCAGAACAGGATCAAGTGCAGCCTCCGTCAAGCGTCCCCGTAGCTCCTCCAGCGGCTTTTGACCGCCTTGAACAGCGCTTTCTACCCAGTCGCCGATTGGAGGTGGCAGTTGGGCAGCGAATTGGCTTGCATATTCACTCACAGATAACTTAGGAAGTTCATCTAGCGGTTTGCGGGCTGCATCTATTTTAGCGGACGCTGCCTCCACGGCTAGAGACACCGGGTAGATTTTAGTCGAAACCTGCTTAACCGTTTCTGAAGCAGTAGTCTGCAAGGCTGTGGAGACCAGCGTCATTTGGACCATATAAATTAGAAAAATAATAAAAAACAAAAACAATGGCAACACCAGTGACGCTTCTAAAACAATACTTCCTTGTTCAGGCTGCTTCAGTCCATAAACCTGCCGTAGATACTGATTAATAGGAAAAATGCGCTGTTTTCGTGACATAGTACACACTTCCCTTAATACTTTCGCCTTCTTTGGAGGCGGTTCCGAGCATCTTCATTACTCCAGGTAGAA
Organism: Paenibacillus sp. TSM33; assembly: GCF_056099025.1. Taxonomy (NCBI): domain Bacteria; kingdom Bacillati; phylum Bacillota; class Bacilli; order Caryophanales; family Paenibacillaceae; genus Paenibacillus; species Paenibacillus sp. TSM33. The sequence continues at coordinate 590,345 of NZ_JBLZXB010000010.1, read as the reverse complement.
ACCACAGCCTCATCCCATTCTTGACCTCACCCTTTGCATACGTCCGTCGCTCAGCGGGATTGACATCTGTATTCAAGCGAATCAAAGCAAGCATACGAGACATTTTTCGTTCATTATTGCTATGAAGCATCAGAAACAATCGCAAATGATCCTTGTAAGTCATTCGAAATTTCAGAAAATCAGACAAAGGCACATCCCCTTTTTGTGCCAGCATGATCATATCTTCAATCGCCTTCTCTACTCCATATAACAAAGCTGCCGCCAAAACGACCAACGGGTTACCTTTTGAGCTATTTTTAACTAGCCCCTCCATCGTTCGAATGGCAAGCCTCATAGCAAAAATCTCTCCGTAGGCAGATGCCAGATTACTCGTCGGATTATGAAACCCATACAAGATGTACTCAACTTCCTGATTATTTACCTCCAGCCGATCCCCCAAAATCTGTGCGGCGTTACCTACATTTCCACCTGATCTGGCCAAACTGCCAAATCGGCTGAAATCCATATGATGGAAGTAAGAAAGCGCGTATTCATTCTGGTAAAACTCGTCTCCCAGTTGAGTTAGTAAGTTGGACGCTGCCTCGTATAAACCATCCATACTATCCATGGAAGCCCCCGCTGCATCATAGGTATCATAGGACAAATCAGCGGTTACAGATGGACTGGATGAAGACTGATTAAACGAAATACTTTCATTGTAATACTGCTCCACCACTCGGAATTGCTCAGCACTTTGTTTACCTTTAGAAAGAACCTCAATGATCCGATAGGCTTGCTTGAGCTTGTTTTTCGCCTCTTTTTCCATTTTCTTGCGTTCTTTGTCCGGGCCGCGTCGCGTATCCATCATTCTGGCTTCCCCGTCGAGTACATTCGCGGTTCCCGCCCAAGCATACGCATTTAAGTATTTATCTATCTCCTTGAGCGTTGAAGCAACTTCTTGCTTGAGCATGTCTGCATTCAAAAATGGATCTGTATAGAAAGATAGTGTACGTCTCATGCTCGTTATTATATTGTTAGCAGTATTTATTGCAATCCATTGCTTTTCGATTTCTGCTTCCCATTGCTCAAATTCATTGTTCGGAACCAACAGATCCTCTGCTTTTTGCCGGGCACTTCCTACAGACGGATCGGCGCCGGTGCCTGCTCCGCTTGGAGTGGGGGCTGCCGAAACCACGTCATAGCCTGCATTGGCCGCCCTCTGCTTATATTGGACAATAACTTTACGCATTTCTTCATTAATCTGGCGAGCTTCATTCAACGGTTCTTTGGCTTCCAAAAGCAGCTTATCATGCTCCTCTCCAGTCTGAACCATGACCTGTCGCAGGCGATCCAGTGCTGTCCTTGCCCTCCTTGCATATTTCTCCATCTGCATGATTTTAACATCGTCCACACTCTTCTTGTTATCCTCATATACATGCACGTAATGCTTATATTGAGCAGCAATATCGGCTACAACCTCAAGTGGGTCCCATATATACTGATTGGGCATATATGTCCCCCTCTGTTTAATAATCCGTTTGCGAACCTCTTCCATATAAGCTCCTGCCTTACGCTGTTTCTCCAGCATGTCATCCAGTTTGGCCTCTCGTCTGTCATACAGCTTTTGCAGCCGTTTCAGCAAATCTACCGTGTGTGAAGCCTCCTTCATATTTTGAGAGAGCGGCTTTAGCTTTTCTAGCACTTCCATCGTAAAATCGACAGGCGCTTTATACTTCATCTCTTCACGGATCTGCTCGTTAAATATGGCATATTTACCAAGCTCCCTTTCCATTTGCAGTGAACTGGAATCCAGCTTCATATTCATTAGCGGTAGCGTTTGCGCGCGCGCCGTACGCCGCGTACTGTCATTCAGCACTTTGACCATAATTTGCTCTCCACCACCTTTACCATAAGCAAACAAGCCGTACTCCTGCTGTAATGTCGGGTCATAAGCAGACATCACTGATCGAACCGCCGCATGGGTCAGCCGTTCAGTCTGTACATGCAGCGCAGCAATTCTCACGTAATCAATAAATACAGCAATAAAACCAAACATGACCGCCAAAATCAGAATGAGGAAGACCGTGACTGCCCCCGATTCCCCATCCTTTGTATTACGTCCCTTACCAAACACCCGCTTCCTCCTTTCCAGTTTACATTCCCGTTTACCTACTCCTTACTGACCGTTTTGCCCATATTGCATCAATACTTTCCCTACAATTGCCTGATCTACCTTTTCACCTGAGCCTCTGCCCATAAACTTCGCACCATAATAACGGACCAACTCCACTGTACGAATCCATTCCACAGGTTCCACCACACCTGAGCTCATTTTTCCTTGTAAATCTGTATGATCTAAAAACTGATTCAACAAAGGTACCTTCACGATCTTATTTAGCTCTGTGGTCACCTTACGGTAAATCATACTGTTCTTATATGTCATCTGCCCATGCATGCCCGCAGGCATTCTATTTTCTGCATTGGACAGCTTCTGAGCAGGTAATGAGCCTCCTTCATTGCCGCCTGGTACCTGTACACTTTCCTGATTGTTGGCTCCGGTCCAGCCAAACAGGGCGCCTAACATAACATCATCCTTCAAGCGCCAATAGAGAGAGTCACGTTGCCCATGCGCAAATGCTCCTGTACGTGGGTCCTTAAAGCTATTATCCCAACTGTAAGCGGCTCGTTCCGAAGCAGTAGAAGCAACCTGCACCAATATAGATTTTTGATATATATACAGGCAAAAAAATAACATTATAAAAATGACCAGCAGCAGAATGGGGAAGACGAGGGAAGCCTCCAAGGAGAAGCTCCCGTCCTCTTTTTGTACCAATTTGCGCAGCATTATGAATCCATAAAATCGTTACTTTTTTTATCTGCCTTTTTCAACAGCCCTTCTACAATTTTCTTGATCTGATCTTTAAAAATAATCGCCACCGCAATCAGAATCGCAATGATCAGGATCATTTCTAACGTCCCCAAACCATCCTCATTCTTGTACAATTTACGAATACTACCCGCTACAATTGTCATCATCACTTTATTCCTCCTACATATTCATCATCATTAAAGCCGGAGCGCCCACCAGCACAATGACCGTTAGCAAAATTAGTGCCATCGGGAAGACTAACTTTGAAGAAGCCTGTTCCCCTCTTGTACGGCTAATTGAAGTCCGCTTGCTCCATAACGTCTGAGATAACTCACGTAAAGCCATTACAAAATCGCTCCCGCCACGCCTCATATTCAATAAAACTGTCGTTGTAAATATCGTCACTTCCTGAATACCACAACGTTTGCTCAGATGTTCAAATGCCTGTTGAAAGGAATAGCCACTTTCCCATTCCCCCACTGCCTGCCGCAATTCCCGATACAATGGATGTACCGTATCTGCCCCTTTACGTTCCACGCAATGAAGCAAAGCCCGTTGCACCGTCTCTCCCGCACCAACTAAAAGCATCATTTTACTCAATAGTTCGGGCAATTCCATTAAGATTTGCTGATCCCGCTTCTGTACTTTCCCATGCAAATCCCTGACCAGCGCAACTGGCACCAGTACACCGAGCCCCAACCCAAGCACCAGCCCAGTCGCTTCCCCGCCCATCATAAGCGATATTAATGCTCCACCAGCAGCCACCATATATCCGTAACCCAACATTTCTGCCAGAAAAAGCATCGTTTTTTCTCCGCTGTGGCGCATACCATACAACTTCTGTATTGAACGCTGTAGCTTGAACATCAGCAAAGGCAGCCTATGAGTGGCACGTGAGACATGAAGCATGTGTACAAAAGGCACCGAAAGTTTTTGCAGCCGCAGTCCTTCCAGCTTCATATGGCGAAAATGTGCATACTTAGCAGCATACATTTGGTTCAGCACCACCCAACCTCCCACTTGCAGAACCAGCATGACCATACAAACCAACATCAACACACCTATCACTCCTTACACTTCAATCTTCATAATGTGGTTGATCCACACGAGACAGCCACCAAGCACAAGTAAGCAAAAGGTTGATAAAATCATACCTGTACCGCTGTATAAGGGCATCATGTAGTCTCCCGCTGTCACTGTCATAAACAAAACAAACAAAAAAGGTGCTGCAAACATAACCCTCGATTCAAAACGTTTCTGCGCAATCATTACACCGATCTCCTGCTGAATTTCCAGCTTCTCACCAATGACATTTGAAGCCCGTCGTACGACTTCCACCAGATCCCCTCCAGTTCGTTTGCAAGCCGCAAATACATCCGCAAAATTCGTAATATCCTCCATCTGAGCCCGACGAGCCAAATCCTGCAAAGCAGCCTCTACAGGCTGTCCGATCTCAAGGCAGGCTGTAATGATGTTAAATTCAAAAATCAGATCGTGATCACCATCCGGGCTAAGCAACCTCAAATCCTCTACAGCCTCACGAAACCCATTCTCCACCGATCTTCCCGCTGAAAGAGAAGACGAAAGCGCGTATAAAGCCTGCTTGAATTGAATGCTTAAGGCAGACCTACGCCGTTGCAGCAAAAACTTTCTAAAATAACGAGGTGTCACCACAGCTCCAGCAGCGCACAGCAACGATAATATCCATTGGTGATAAAATAGATATCCGATCATCGCGAACAGCACTCCACTAAAGAGAATGCACAGACTCTTTTGTACATTCGATAATGTATACACCGTATAATCCGGCAGAGAAGGGATCTCACGTGACACTTGCTTGGCAGTCGCCTTTCCTGTTATCATGCCGATACTCCTTCCCTGTGCCAGCTTTCCGGCTTGATCCCGGCCATTTGCAGTTTCAATGTATGTTGCAGACCCCCACCACAACGTTCCAGTCCCCCTACGATTTGTCCGTTACTTTCTCCGCGTTCCTGGAAACGATAAAGGGGATTCAGCGTCACCTCACCATTTTCAAAGCCAATCACTTCGCTAATTTCCAACACCCTTCTGGATTTGTCGCGTAACCGTGACAAATGAACAAATATATCAATGGCCGAGCTAATCTGCTGCCGTACTACTCCAAGCGGAAGCTCTGCCCCACCGAGCACCATCGTTTCCAGCCGGCTGACCATATCGCGGATATTATTCGAGTGCCCAGTTGATAAGCTCCCATCGTGTCCCGTGTTCATTGCTTGCAGCATATCCAATGCCTCACTCCCTCTGACCTCACCCACCACGATGCGGTTGGGCCGCATACGCAGGGAGGAACGGATCAGATCACGAATCGTGATTTCTCCCTTCCCCTCGGTGTTCGCGTTCCGTGTTTCCATGGAAACCAGGTTGGGGACAGTCACAATTTGCAGCTCTGCCGAATCTTCAATCGTAATAATCCGTTCAGATGAAGGGATGAACTGGGATAATGCATTCAGAAAAGTTGTTTTACCAGAACCCGTTCCGCCGCTTATAAAAATGTTGTACTTGCTACGTACCAAGTCTTTGAGCATAGCCGCGGCTTCTGTATTGAGCGCACCTATTCGTATCAAATCATCCATCGTCATGGGACGCTCGGGAAACTTCCGTATAGTCATTGTCGGTCCCTTGAGAGCAACTGGCGGCAGCACAATATTTACACGTGATCCGTCCTTTAATCGGGCATCCACAATGGGAGAAGCCTCATTCACAATTCGGTTCACCCCGGCTACAATTGTCTGGATCAAATCCTCCAGTCGTTCGCGGGATTCGAATTGATCGGACACCTGAATCACCTCACCTGCCCGCTCTACAAAGATTTCCCGATGACTGTTGATCATGATTTCCGTAACGGTCGGATCGTCAATCAATGGTTGGAGCACATCAAGCCCACGGAAAGAGTTGAAAATTTTGCGGACAAGTGCATGCTTCTCTCGGGAAGTTAAGCTTGCCAGCTCTACGTCATGTAAAATTCGCTTTTCGATATGCCGTACTAAATCTGTATCCTTTACCGAGGACGTTACGTCCAGCCCGTTCCGAATATCTGCGCGCAATGCCTTAAATTGTTCCTCATTCAATGTCATCATCCCCTTAGGACCAAGCAGCCGTCGGCTGTGCTGCGCTCTCCATATCCAGCAGCTCGCGGCACAAATGACGGATTTCCCGCTGATAAATCGGTGAACTAAGCAACAACTCTCGATGCTGCATCTGTTTCCATGAAGGTATATAGGGTAACGCTCCGTTCAGCTCCATGAAATCACGAGGTAACGAGTTGATCATAGTTCCCATGTAGCGATTCACCACAAAGCTGGTTTTGCATATCATGGCTTCAAGCCCTTCAGGCTGCATAGTTTCTAAAACATCCAGCCATAATCCGCACTTGTGCATACTCATTAAATCGTCAGCCAGCAACCAGATCAGCTTATGACTAGCTTCAAATATGGCTTGAGCCCGGTCACCATTTTCAGAATCGCTATCTACGATCACTACATCATACTGCCCGCTTTCAGCAATCGTTCGAATGAGCTCTTTCGCTTCATCACAAGTCATATCCGTCAATTCCTTGCGATTATAGACAGGTTGAAACGTATCAGACTGAATTTCAGGACGATGCACACAATAGGAAGCCACAGATAACGAAGCGCCCTCATTCCCCTCCGACTTGAGATCATACAGCAGTCTGGATAGTCCTCCTTCTCCTTGTGTTCCGCTAGAACTGTCTGAACCAGTGAACAACGAGCTTGAATCCACCGTTTCCAGATTCAAATAGAATACGGAATATCCCTCATTCCCCAGCTGCTTGGACATATTGAGCGCGGCCGTTGTCTTGCCTAATCCGCCTGAAGCTGCCACCATGCCGATAATCATTCCACCTTCCCGACTGTTTACACTTTTCCGACCATTCGAGCTCTGTCTCGCCGTTTCCAAAATAAAACCGACCAGCTCAGATAAAGGCTGAAATTTTAATACAGGCTGCCCATATTCGCTTACTTGTTCTCCCTCATGTAATACCAAACAAGGAATATCTGCATCTTCCCGAGCTGTCCATAGATTCAGAAAGGACATTTCACCTACCACTACATCTGGTTTTTTCATTCCGCTGGTTTCCATCATGTATTGATGAAATGCCTCCGGCTGCGAAAAAGCCGTTATCCTGAGCCTTCTGGCGTACTCGCTTCCGTGAACATAATTCAGCAGAGGCTCAATATAATCCCGGCCTTCTACTGCCAATACCACTTTTACCGGAACCAATACGCTCATCCCCTTTCCCAGTACAAGAACGCAAAAAAGCACCGTCCATCCATCCGTAAGTACATACGGTTGGTGAACGGTGCTTCCGTCACGTGCAATCTATTTACTGGTAGAATAGCATAGCACCTATGTTAGAGCAAGTATTTTTTGCGAAAGTATTTTCCTCAAATCCTGGTACTAGGAGAAGGCGGGCAATCTAGCCCCGCCCCCTACGATCTTAATCTTAGTAGAATTTGTGGTGACGACGATGACAGTCATGATGGCGATGATGACGACGTTTCCGGCAATGACATTTCTTATCAAAGTCTTCATGTTTCCAGTGATCACGTTTAAATTTTGGTTTAAACTTAATCACAGTCACCTTAATGATTTTCTTAAAAACACGTTTTTTTGGCTTTGGAAAATGACAATCATGCTTACGATGTTTATACATTCAAACTCGCCTCCATTTCTTTGAGATAGAATATACTATGGAAGCAGTGCATAACCGGTAACCAGCATATGACTATTTATGAATGGATTGGGCATTTTAATAATCTGTCTCCAGCTTAATATCCGGGTCATAATCCGCCACGATAAGAACATCCATATGACGTGCTTGACGGAGAATCCTCGGCACGACCGCAGTCTTTCCCCAACAGCTACTTCGGGAAGACTGCCCCACGATGAGCTGCGTGCCTGAATATCCTTCCACTGGAGCAATCAAAATGTCGGCAATCTCGCGTCGACTGGAAACAAGCCGAATTTCAAAGGTTCCCCCCAGTCGGTGGGTCAGCAACTTTAGTTGTTCCAGACGAGGGTGCAATCTCTCCGGTATACACTCACCGACATGAACATAAGTCACAATCCACACAGCTTTCAGGCGAAAGGCGATACGAAAACCGCGGCGAATCAGCCTTTCAGCATTTTCGCTTAGCGTCACGCCTACAAAAATCACTTCCTCCCTGCGCCACGGTCCCCGAAGTGACTCGTGCCGATCCCAGGATTCTAGCCGCTCATCTACATCGTCTGCCAATTCCCGCAAAGCAAGTTCACGCAGCGCAATTAGATTACCCAGCTTAAAAAAGTGGCTAAGAGCCTGCTCCACCTTCGCAGGATCGTAAATTTTGCCCTCTCGCATCCGTTGCTGTAACGATTTGGGAGCCACATCAACAAGCTGTACTTCATCAGCCAGACGCATCATATGGTCGGGGACAGTCTCTCTCACCCGAATGCCAGTAATTTGTTCTACTGCGTCATTCAAGCTTTCCAAATGCTGCACATTCATTGTGGATATAACAGAAATACCTTGCTCCAAAATGGCCAGTACATCCTCATAACGTTTAGATTTCAGACTTCCCGGAACGTTGGTATGTGCCAGCTCGTCAATTAGCACTACTTCAGGATTACGCCTGAGAATGGCTTCAGTGTCCATCTCTTCCAAATGTGCACCATGACGCTCGATAGACTGGCGGGGAATCATCTCCAGAGAGCCTACCTGCGCTAGTGTTTCTGCTCTTCCGTGCGTTTCCAGTAATCCAATAACCACATCAATCCCGCTTTCCAGCAGATCATTTCCCTCTCTCAGCATGGTGTATGTTTTGCCGACCCCCGGAGCAGCACCAATGTATACTTTGAGCTTGCCGCGCAGGATTTTGGCTTCCTCAGCCTGTACTTCCTCAACACTCAAACGATGATACGGGTCAGTATCTCCTTCCTCCTGTCTCATCGTTGGCAAAATCCGTTCACCCTCCTGCTCAGCTCGGTCTGCAATCAACAGCAGGTCCATATTTTTCATTCGTTTTAAAATTCCGTTCACCAGTGATCCTTTAACCAGCTCCTGCCATGGAGTCTGACGAGAATGCCCCATAACAATTCGGGTAACATTGTGAGTCACCGCATAATGTATAAGTTGACGTGGCAGCCTTCTGCGGGAAAGGAGCGGGATTTCTTCAAATGTCGCCCCGATCTTGTCGGCCAACTGCTCAATGGAACGCTTGAAGGCTGCTGATTCCTTGGACAGCTTGCGTTTCGAGCTGACAAAGGAGACCACCAGCATATCTCCACCCAACCGCTTTGCCACCTGTTCCCCCCTGCGTACATAAATGGACCCATTCCAATGATACTGGACAGGCACCAAAATACGCTCTGCGGCTCCTGACGCCCCGTGCAAGCCTAGCTCCTCTCGGTGCCGTTCCAGCGAATCATTCACATCCTCTGCCACCAATCGCAGAGCGAGCTCACGCAATTTACCCAGATTTCCCCGGTGAAACATCTCAGGATTGGGCGTATGCATGTAACCTTTCGCCAGCCGTTCCAGAATCATCTCCGGGGTGGCATCAATTAAACGAATTTCATCCGCTAGCTCCAATGTATCAACCGGAACCGTATACTCCGCTTCAAATCCTGTCAGCTGATATACCCACTCCGTGATCCCTTCGAGTTCATAAACATTGACCGTCGTAATGACGCTAATTCCCATCTCCAGCAAATACCGTATATCCTCCAACCTTGTTGGAAATGAGGCGTCTTTTCGGTTATGATGTGCCAAATGATCCACCAGCACCACCTCAGGATTTCGTGCCACCAAAGCTTCCACATTCAGATCCTTTTGCTCCTCGCCATCCTTCATCCAATGAATACTGGGTACTCGCTCTAGGGAGCCGACCTGTTCCACGGTCTCACGCCGCTGCAGAGTCGATACCGCACAAATTACAACATCAATCCCTTCATGCTGCAGCGATTGTCCCTCCTGCAGCATGTGATACGTTTTGCCCGAGCCACTGACCGCACCAATGTATATTTTGAGTCTGCCTCGATGCAGTTTGTTAATGGAATCCAGTATTTCCTCTGGTGATTTACGTTTGAAGCTCTCCAATTTCGTTCCTCCCCGCAGCGTAACAGCTCGTTCCGAACCCTTTTGTGTGGTTATAAAGAATGTACTCCCGTGTCCCGGTTAATTCAAGATGACCCAACAAGCTTGCTTCAAAAAAAGCAGCACAATTTAGCATAAGCGTAAAAAAGCGTGCATTCAGGCACTTTATGCCCGTCTGCACGCTATTTTGAGTAATTCATATAGGATCACTTCCTACGAGACTCACTTGCTATTTTCGCCAACGATTCCTCGCTGTTGAAATAACTTTCGCCATACCACACCATGAGACGGGGAAAATAGAAAAGCCAAGAGCAGCAACACACCCGACACACACAGCATACATGCCGCAATAGAAGCATCCAATACAGTTGCTGTATAAAAGCCTACGATCGAGCTAATAGCTCCAACTCCCACGCTGTATGCAATCATACGGGACAGCTTCTCCGTCAGCAAATAAGCGGTAAGAGGCGGGACAACGAGCATGCCAACCACTAGAATTGCACCCACGCTCTCAAATGACGCCACTGTTGTTAGCGATACGAGACTCATTAGCAGATAATGAAAAAAAACAACCGGAATGCCTAATGAAGCTGCCAATGCAGGATCAAAGGAAGTGACTTTAAATTGCTTGAAAAAGCCCCCTACCACGAGCAGATTGATCAAAAACATCGCGCCCGTAATCCACACAGCCCTCGGACCTATATCGAAGCCAGCAATCTCTATCGTATTCCACGGGACATAGGCAATTTCCCCATACAAAACGTGGTCCATATCCAGATGGGCATTGGAAGCAAACACGCTGATCAGCAGTACACCGATAGCAAACAATGTCGTAAACACCACGCCAATGGCAGCATCACTTTGCAGACCGCTTTGTTGGAATAGCTGAATCAGATACACTGTTAGAAGCCCCAGCACGGCTGCACCAAACATCATCCACACCGAATCCCTCGATCCACTGATTAGAAAGGCAATGACAATACCAGGCAGTACCGCATGACTGATTGCATCACCGATCATAGCCATTTTCCGAAGCACGAGAAAGCATCCGACGATACTACATCCCCCTGCCACTAACATTCCCGTCAGAATCACATAAAATGAACTCATAGGGCCCGCTCCTCCCTTGGCTGTGCTCCGACTCTCTGTTCCAGACTTTTTCTGGCGTTCAACCGAACGATAGCCTTGGAAATCATTCCGCGCTGTGGTGCAAAGATCAGACTTACACCAAATACCACAGTCGCACATAACACGCACAATGGTCCTGTAGGCAAGTTTTGTCCCAGAGAGCTAATAACGGTCCCACCCAGACCCGCTATAGCACCAAACAAACCTGACAGGCATACCATAACACCCAGCTTCTCTGTCCAGTATCTTGCCGACACGGCTGGAGTAATTAGCAGAGCAGCCATCATAATGACGCCCACAGCTTGAATGCCAGCCACCACCGCAATGACAATCAACAGCATCAACAACTTATCCAGTAGCCCTGCAGGAAAACCAAGTCCACGAGCAAAGCCGGGATCAAAGCTGAGCAGCTTAAATTCCTTGAAAAATAATATACATATTCCGATGAGCACCACCGAAATTAGCGCCATCGTATAGACATCAGACAACACCATTGCCGCAGCCTGGCCAAATAAAAATTTATCCAACCCACTTTGGTTGCCTGCACCACTATGCTGAATTTCGGTCAACAACATAATGCCGAAGCCAAAAAACACGGACAGCACCGCTGCAATTGCCGAATCGCTTTTAATTCGCGAATACCGGGTTAACGCACTGATGGCAAAGGTAGCAACAATCCCTGCAATGGCTGCCCCAATCATAAATCCAAACATGGATTTTGTGCCTGTGATCATAAAAGCCACACATACCCCCGGCAAAGCCGCATGGGCCAAAGCATCTCCCATAAGCGATTGCTTACGCAAATACATGAAACTGCCAATCACCCCGCTGCTTAAACCGAGTAAAATGCAGCCTAGCAGAATCCACTGCATGTTCGGGTCTGTCAAAAGCGCCACCAAGCTTGTCACACTGCTCACCTCACTCCGAGTATCGTGCCGGATTCAGAACCTGTTTTGAGTATACTCAGGCGCCCGCCATACGTACGTTGCAGATTTCTCTCGGTAAAAATATCTGCGGTCTCTCCAAACGCCATCAGATGCCCATTCAACAGCATAACCTGGTCAAAATAATCCGTGACCGTAGATAAATCATGATGAACGACAAGCACAGTTTTCCCCTGCTGTTTCAGATCGTTAAGCAATGAAATGATAGCTTTTTCTGTTGCCGCGTCCACACCGACAAACGGTTCATCCATAAAATAAAGCTGAGCGTCCTGCGCAAGTGCTCTCGCCAAAAAAACACGTTGCTGCTGACCGCCGGACAATTGACTAATCTGCCTGTCTGCAAATTCGCTCATTCCAACCTTGTCCAAACTCTCCATCGCAGCTTGACGATCTGCTGCTCCCGGACGCTTAAACCAGCCCAGTCTGCCGTACCGTCCCATCATAACCACATCCAGAGCATTCGTCGGAAAATCCCAATCCACCGACTCCCGCTGCGGTACATATCCAACCTTGAGCAACTGTTGCTTATAGGGCTTGCCGTAGACCAGCACCTCACCCCTGAGCTTTGGAATTAGCCCCAGCACGGCCTTGATCAGTGTAGATTTGCCAGCTCCGTTGGGACCGATAATACCAATCAGCTTGCCTTCCGGCACCTCAAAGGAGACATCGAACAAAACGGGCTTTTTTTGATATGCTACCGATAAATCACGAACAACAAGTGGTGAATGTCCCATGTGTCTACGCCTCCTTATTTAAGAGCTCTAACGATCGTATTCACGTTATGATTGACCATTCCAATATATGTTCCATCTTCTGTACCCTCTTCACCCATAGCATCCGAATACAGCTCGCCGCCAACCTTTATGGTATGACCTTGCTGAGCTGCACCCTGGATAACGGCATCGATGGCCTTTCTCGGCACACTTGATTCTACAAATATGGCTTTAATTTTATGCTCTACCAGATAATCTCTCAGCTTGGTCACATCTTGTGAGCCCGCCTCTGATTCTGTACTCATGCCTTGAAGGCCTTTTACTTGAATCTGGTAAGCGTCTCCGAAATAGCCAAAGGCATCATGTGCTGTGACAAGTACGCGCTGAGCCTTCGGTATACTGGCAATCTGCTCTCTCGTGTAATCGTCCAGTTCTCGTAGCTCAGCGAGATAAGCTTCGGCATTGGCCTTGTAATCCTCCGCATGAGCAGCATCCAGTTCCGACAATTCATCTCTGACGGTTTCTACCGCAGACACCCAGTTTTGTACATCAAACCAGATATGCGGATCATACTCAGACCCCATTTCTGGGCTAGCTGCACGCAATAGATTTTGAGCAATGTTTTTGGACACGGGAATAACGGGTTTTTGCTTGCTGATTTTCTCCAGAATGTCCTGCATTTTTCCTTCCAGATGCAACCCGTTATAAAAAATGATGTCGGCTTCATCCAGTTTGCGCATATCTCCCTGAGAAGCCTTGTACAAATGTGGGTCAACACCTGACTTCATAATTCCCGTGACCTCCACATGAGCACCGCCGACCTTCCCGACAATGTCAGAGATCATACCGATGGTAGTTGTAGCCTTTATTTTTTGCCCAGCCTCTTTCGCAGCTCCCTGCTCTGTCTTCTTGGCATCTGTACATGCCGTCGCTAGGACTAGAACCAGAGACAACACTCCAACCGTCGCTACCCATTGCGGCAAAGCCTTCTTAAACTGCTTGTTCATGTTTCAAAATCCTCCTTTTAATATTTGTTTGGGGGACAAACTATTTACTTTAGACAATTATTTTTTATCTATACTATATTTTAGAGTATACACTAAACTTTTTACCTAGGGAAACATTTTTGAGATATAAATCTTAACTATTCTTTTATATCGTTCGATTTTGGCTCTCTGAATGTGTAATATATAGAAGATATCCAGTCGCTATACCAAAGAAACCATACAAAGAAGGTGCAAGTCATGAACCCAACAGGATACAGCCCTTATCGGAACAAACGTCGACAAATACAGTTACGAAAAATAATGCTCATTTTTATGCTGGTGTGTTGTCTGCTTGCCCTAACTTCCTGTGCTCGGGGTGACATTCATGTAGATGTTCATCTGGATCAAAGTGTAGATATGGATGCAACGTTCAGTGTAAACAACCAGACACTGATGATGTTGGACAATCCCGGGCTGCTCGATCGATTAATTCAACGTATACAAAGCAACAATGTAGACGTACAGCAGCTATCAGAGCAGGGGAGAAAGGGTTATCAAATAAAGGGGCATTATCAAGGGGATTGGAGTACAAACCAAAAAAATCCCGATCAGGGTTCAAATCTGCCTGAGGGATTAGAAATAAATCGCGCAGTGAGCCAGCATTTTTTCACAACCAATATGGATCTTACGCTTAAGCTCGATCTACCTCGGATGCTTCCTGAAGAAGCTCGTGGCCTGAGTGATAAATTAGAACAAATGAATGTGTTCGCACGCAAATTGCTAGAGAGGCAACTGGATCTTAACTTCAGCCTTTCCCTACCCATCCAACCTGCTTCCAGTAATGCGGACCGTGTGTCGGATGACGGAAAAACACTCTATTGGGACATTGCTCCATTAGAGTCTAACGAGCTAAAATTGTCGGTCAACGTACCCAATGTACGCCATATCGTGTATGTATCGGTTACGGGTCTTCTACTGATCGCAGTAGCTGTAATATTGCTGATTCGTAATGATCGCCGCAAAAATAAACACAAAAGAAGCAACTAAAAAAATCGTTGCCTAATTTCTGGTGGGGGGATCTGACATTGATCCTCTTCATCCTTGCCAAACCAACGATATCGGTTACGAGCTACCCAGTTATAGACTGCGTTGCGCACAAAGCGGGGAATCAAGATGAATACATAAGCCAGCGGATATGGAAAACGAAGGCGTTTGGCAATCCGTAAAGCTGCGGTTGACCTCGTATAATACGTACCGTCTTCAATCAGCACGAATGTATCCAGTTGATCTGTAGACAGTCCACCTGCACGTAAAAGTTCTTGTCCTGCCTCGGATTGCAGGGAACCAAAATGGAATATTCCCTTAGGATCACGTTTGATAATGAAGCGGGTTGCTCCCTGACAAAAGTGGCATACCCCATCCACCAATACAATGGAATGTTCGATATGGATATGACTAGACTGGTTCATCAACGTTCTTCACCTCCACAGAGAAATCAACGGCATGAAAACGCAACGATTCAATTATAAACAAAAAAACGTCGAAAATATCCGACGCTTGTCTAGAACTGTATAATCCTTACCTGTTCGAAAAACTAGCTCAATGCTTTCTCAAACAGCTGTTTAGCATTAATTTGCTCTAAAAACTCTTCATGGAACTGATCCATACACTTGCAGATAAAATCCTTATGGCATACCGGGCAAGGTGTCGTTAGCAGTCGACTAATATTCGTCAAAGTCCACTCCGGATTACGTTGAGAAAAAACGCGGCACTCCGTTCCATCGGCCAAACTCATTTTAAACTCATAAAGCCCTTCCTTTTCGTTGCTACCAGCCAGCGTGAAATTAACAATATTCGGTCTGTAAGACATCATATCACCCGTATTTTTCAAATTTGTTTCGTACCTGATGACCAGAATCACCTATGACATCTTAATGAATTTTGGCGGTGATGTCAAATGGTTGCACATATCAGCGGATCAAGATTTAGGTGCAAAAGCCGCCGATCCAACGGCGGCCGTGTGTGAAATCTTTAAAAAATGCGGTCAAATGACGTTGAGTTCAACATCAATATTACCGCGAGTGGCTTTGGAGTACGGACAAAAATCATGTGCTTGGCGTGCCAAATCTTCAGCCTGGGAACGCTCAATCCCCGGTATTTTTACATCCAGACGCACCGCTAACTGGAAGCCGCCGTCGCTTGAGTCCTTACCGATCGATACGTAGCTGGTGACCTCTACATTGTCCACCTTTACCTTGGCTTTACGGGCCACATTCGCCAACGCACTTTCATAGCATGCACCATAGCCTGCCGCAAACAATTGCTCCGGATTCGTAGCGTCTCCACCTGCGCCACCCAGTTCCTTCGGTGTGCTCAGCTTATGCTTCAATACTCCGTCTGAAGAAGCCACTGTACCGTCTCTTCCACCATGTACCGTTGCTGAGGCTGTGTATAACGCTTCCATGATTTCATCTCTCCTTCATCCATCTTATTTGCATTCCGCAGGAATCCTCGTCATGTTAATACATGATTTCCTTCTCGTATGTACTTTAAACGAGCCACGCAAAATGAATCATTTTAAAGGGAATAATAACCCTTTTATTTACCGTTTAGTTCCACTTCTTTTGTGTTTACACTATATGTTATAAGCCCCTACTTGAAAGGCCGCCTACACTTAGAAAATTCAAAACGACCAAGCTGCCCCTTGAGAGCAATATAGCTTGGTTTTTTCCATTGTTTAGTTTTAATTAGGATGGCCAATTGCTTCAAAAATACGATAAATTTGCTTATCCACATAAAAGTTGCACTAGACAAAAACTATTGTGGGTGTACAATAGGGATAACGCAATCGCTATGTCATTAATAATATATTTCAATATGAACAAAGAAGGTGAAGCGTATGAAAAATTCAAAGGGCAACTTCGCGGAAATCGCTTCACTATCGGAAGTGAATCGTTCTTTGAGCATCCCGAAGGATGGCACCTGGTTTCGGAAGTTTCTTGCCTTTGCTGGACCAGGTTATATGGTCGCTGTCGGCTATATGGACCCTGGCAACTGGGCTACAGACATCGCTGGGGGATCAAAATTCGGCTACACACTGCTTAGTGTCATTCTAATCTCCAACCTGATGGCCATTCTGCTGCAAGCCTTATCTGGCAAGCTCGGTATTGCTACAGGTAAAGATTTGGCTCAAATGTGCCGTGATGCTTACAGTCGCCCTGTCGCGATCGGCCTATGGCTTTTATGCGAAATTGCCATTGCAGCCATGGATTTGGCCGAGGTCATCGGTTCAGCCATTGCACTGAAGTTGCTGTTCGGTCTTCCGTTACTATACGGAGTCATCATTACCGCATTTGATGTTATGCTCATTTTGCTGCTGCAAAATAAAGGTTTCCGTGCATTGGAAACACTCGTCATTGTATTAATGGCCACGATTGCCGGCTGTTTTGGCATTAATCTCATTTTGGCACAACCGGAATGGGGCGGCGTATTGGGTGGCTTTGTACCGGACTCACAAATATTGACGAATCCAAACATGCTGTATATTGCCATCGGTATTATGGGAGCTACCGTAATGCCACATAACCTGTATCTGCATTCTTCTATTGTACAAACTCGCAAATATGAGCAGACATCAGCAGGTAAACGGGAAGCTATTACATTTGCAACTTGGGATTCCAGTATAGCGCTCATGTTCGCTCTATTCATTAATGCAGCCATCTTGATCGTAGCAGCTGCCGTGTTCCATACAGCAGGAAGAACAGATGTAGCAGAGATTAGTGATGCCTATTATCTGCTTTCGCCATTACTGGGAACCACACTTGCGAGCATACTGTTTGGAGTGGCATTACTCGCCTCAGGTCAAAACTCGACCGTGACAGGTACTTTAGCCGGACAAATCGTGATGGAGGGCTTCTTGAACCTTCGTCTCTCACCTTGGTTACGTCGTTTGGTGACCCGCCTTATTGCGATTATTCCGGCAGTCATCGTCACTGCGATTGCAGGTGAAAAAGGTGCGGAGGAGCTGCTTGTGCTAAGTCAGGTTATTTTATCCATTCAGCTCCCTTTTGCCATCATTCCATTACTGCTCTTTACCAGTGACAAAAAAATTATGGGTGAATTTGCAAACAAAACATGGCAAAAAGTGCTGACCTGGATCGTGACCGGGGTCATTATCGCCTTGAATGTGGTACTTATTATTCAGACAATTACAGGTTGATTGGTAGCAAAATCATAAAAAGGTATCTCGCTTGCCCATGCGGCAGCGAGATACCTTTTTTTACTCACCCTTTTTTCTGGTCCTCTATAAATAAGTGCTAGTTTAATCGTTAAAATGGTGTATTGCACTCACATAATAATGAGACTCAGCAGAAATCTCAAACCCTATTGATCGGTAGAGATTCAAGGCACGTTTATTTTGAGTAACCACTCCTAGTCGAATCTGAGTGTACTGCCTGGCGAGCAAGATGTTAACCACGCGAGCAAGAATTTCCCGGCCATACCCTCTGCCTTGGTATAATGGATGTACACAGAAATCATGAATAACTGCTGTATCCGTATGGATATGATTGACTCGAACCATGCCAACTGGTGTCAGTCTATCTACAGCGAGGTGGGTAACACGTTCTGGTTCTCTCGTATGTTTAAAATAGTTCTCTGTCCAAGACTCCGAATCCCCAAAAGCTTGTGATGAACATTTAACCATAAAATCAAAATCCTGAGCTTCTTCTCGTCGTAAAACTAAGCCGGAGTGACGTAGCATATCAGAGCGGAACTGAACTAAATGCATAGTAAATTCAGATGTACTAAAGTTCGCCTCCAAGTGCCTCACACAATCTATTCCAGGTTTTGAATTGGACGGGATTCTGATACGACATGTTTTGATGCCTTGTATTTGCATCTCTACTGCAGCTTTGTTCATTAAGGAGCGGAACACACCTTGACGCCGATAATCCGGATGAACCATAGCGTTAATATTAGCTTCGATTTCATCTGATGTATACCAACTGAAGTAGCCAATGAGCTGGCTGCCCATTTGACAAAGGAATGCTTTATCCCCGCCGTTTTCTTTAAGGCTTTCTATGCCCACTCTCAAACTTGATCCGTCAGAATCTTTACATCGCTGTTCCAACATTCGTATCCGAGAAATCTGATGATATGAAAAATCATTCATTTTAATAATTTTATATTCCTGCATATTATTTGTTGCCCTCATCAAGAAGAAAACACGCAGTTTATGGACGATTAGGCGCTGTCCTTCTATAGTCTGTCCGCTTATTCATCGTTACCATTCGGACCGCCTCCTTGATCATATGTGAGTATAATTTTAACTTAATCATCAGACAAATCAATAATATTATACTCTCAACGCTCGCCAGCCTTCGTCTGCACTTGAGCTTCAAGCGCGAGGTTCAGCTTGAGCACGTTCACACGCGGCTCGCCGAACACTCCGGCGCTGCGGCCTTCTGTCTGCTCCTGCACCAGCGCCTTCAGCTGGTCCTGCCCCATCCCCGTCAAGCCGCTAATACGCGGAATTTGAGCCTGTGCCGCCTGTGGCGAGATGTGCGGGTCCAGACCGGAGCCGGAGTTCGTTATCAGGTCCACCGGAACCTGGCTGACGGGTACATCCGGGTTATGCTTCTGCCAATCCGCAATAGAATCCTTGATCCGCTGCACCAATGCCGGGTTCGAGGGTGCGTAGTTACTTGAGCCTGAACCAGCCCCATTATAATCGATACTTGATACCCGACCTTGAAAAAACGCCGGATTGGCAAAGGTCTGTCCAATCAGCTCAGAGCCGATCACCCGCCCCCCCGTGTCACGAAGCATACTGCCATTTGCTTGCTGCGGAAACAGGACTTGCGCCACCCCTGTGCTGACTAGCGGGTATGCCAATCCGCACAATAGGATCATTAGCACAGAAGTTCGCAAGGCCACTCCAATAACCGTGCTTCCTCGCATCTCTTGTCTCTCCGGTTGATTTTCCGACACTGCCTCCGTTCCTGTACGCTTGTTATGACCTTGTTCGCCAGATCCAGCTTTCTCATGCGCAGCAAATCTGCGTCCAGACAACATCCGATAAAAACCACTCATGTCGCTCACCCTTTCTGCGCTATATCCACAAATGTACCAGTAAATCAATGGCCTTAATCCCGGCAAACGGTACCACCATACCGCCTAGGCCATAAATCAGTAAATTCCGTCCCAACAGGCGATCCGAGCTCATGGGCTTATACTTCACGCCCTTCATGGCCAGCGGAATCAGAAGTGGAATAATGACTGCATTAAAAATAAGCGCCGATAAAATAGCCGATAGCGGGGAGCCCAGTCCCATAACATTCAATGCACCCATTTGCGGAATAGCTAGCATGAACATCGCCGGAATAATAGCAAAATATTTAGCAACATCGTTCGCAATACTGAACGTTGTCAATGCCCCGCGTGTCATAAGCAGCTGCTTACCGATGGCGACCACCTCAATAATTTTGGACGGATCAGAATCCAGATCCACCATATTAGCAGCTTCCTTGGCAGCGACTGTGCCGCTATTCATGGCAAGACCGACATCTGCCTGCGCCAGCGCAGGCGCATCATTGGTACCATCCCCGGTCATGGCTACCAGCTTGCCCTGTTCCTGCTCACGGCGGATAACCGCGATTTTGTCCTCCGGCTTGCTCTCAGCTACAAAGTCGTCCACTCCCGCTTCCCGTGCAATGGTAGCTGCTGTCAGCGGATTATCACCTGTACACATAATCGTGCGGATGCCCATTTCCCGGAGCTGATCAAAGCGCTCCTTCATGCCCGGCTTCACCGTATCCTTCAAATAAATAATGCCGTATATCCGATCATCCAGCGCCACTGCCAGCGGTGTACCCCCTTCTGCGGCTACCTGATTCGCTTTTTCCTCCAGATCGGCCGGAACACTGCCTTTTTGCGATACAATCCACTGCCGGACAGAGTCCACGGCGCCTTTGCGTACTTTTCGTCCATCGACGAGATCCAGACCACTCATCCGGGTTTCTGCCTTGAACTCGATAAAGGTTCCACCTGCTGCCAAAGATTCATCCAGCGTGTAATCCTGCTTGCGCATCAATTCCAGCACCGAGCGTCCCTCAGGCGTCTCATCCTTTAGTGAACTCATTGCCGCCCATTTCGCTAGCTCTGCCTTTTCTATACCATCTACAACCACGAATTCACTCGCCATCCGGTTTCCGAAGGTGATGGTACCCGTTTTATCCAGAATCATCGTATTGATATCCCCGGAGGCTTCTACCGCCTTGCCTGACATGGCCAGCACGTTAAACTGGGTAACCCGGTCCATTCCAGCAATCCCAATAGCTGACAAAAGTCCGCCAATCGTGGTCGGAATCAGACAGACCAGCAACGAAATCAGCACGGGAACAGGCAAATCAATCTTAAAATGACGGGCTATCGGGGCCAGCGTCACCACCACAATGAGAAAAATAATCGTCAAGCTAATCAGCAATGTATTCAGCGCAATTTCATTTGGCGTTTTTTGCCGCTGTGCACCTTCCACGAGCGAAATCATTTTATCAATAAACGTTTCACCCGGCTCAGTCGTAATCCGCACCTTAATGCGGTCACTGACTACCCGCGTCCCGCCGGTTACCGAGCAAAAATCTCCGCCCGATTCCTTAATGACCGGAGCTGACTCTCCCGTAATCGCAGATTCATCCACCGAGGCCAGACCTTCAATGACTTCACCATCGCTTGGAATCATTTCGCCCTGAGAGACGATTACCACGTCACCTTTACGCAATGCAGTCGAGCTGACCACCTGAATCTCATTCCCGACGAGCTTATTAGCTTGTGAATCCTGCTTGGATTTTTTCAAGGAAGCAGCTTGTGCCTTCCCTCGTCCCTCCGCAAGCGCTTCAGCAAAGTTAGCAAAAAGCAGCGTGAACACCAGAATAATAAATACAGCCAAGTTAAAGCCCATTTCCTTACCGGCTCCAAAATAACCGGGAAGCAGCAGCATGAGCAACACAACCAATGTACCGATCTCTACGACGAACATGACAGGATTTTTCATCATGATCATCGGATTTAATTTGATAAAGCTATCCTTGACCGCCTGCTTCAAGATGCTTCTATCCAGCATGCGTTTGCGTTGTTCCTTCATGATCAAGCACCCCGTTCATCCATTCTCATTTTCCTTCTATGCTCATTCTTCATCACATGGTCAAAAATTCAGCTACAGGACCTAATACGATCACCGGCAAAAAGGTTAACGCACCAATCAACAAGACCACTCCGATTAGGATGGCTCCAAACAGCTTATTGTCCGTGCGCAGTGTGCCTGTCGTCACCGGGGTCGGCGCTTTGGCATTCAACGAAGCCGCCACAGCCAGCAATGCAATCATGGATACATATCGTCCAAAGAACATAACCGCTCCTGTTGTGACGTTCCAAAACACATTGTTATCCGAAAGACCTTCAAATCCCGAACCATTATTTGCCGCAGATGATGCATATTCATAGAGCACCTGAGTCAACCCGTGATATCCAGGGTTAGAGACCGCATCGTATCCCCAATGACTCATAAATGCAAGCGCAGTTGGAGCAAGAATAAGAAACGGATGTACCAAAATGGCAATCGCAATCAGTTTCATTTCCTTGCCTTCAATTTTCCTACCCATAAATTCCGGGGTTCTTCCGACCATCAGTCCGCATATAAATACCCCCAGAATCGCATACATCAGCATATTCATCAGTCCGACACCCTTGCCGCCAAAAATGACGTTTAACATCATTTCTCCTAAAGCAGCCATACCGCCTAACGGGGTCAGTGTATCATGCATATTATTAACCGAACCTGTCGTTGCCGCCGTTGTGACCGCAGTGAATAATGCCGATTGTCCAATGCCGAAACGAACCTCTTTCCCTTCCATGCTTCCCTGAGATGCATCCATACCCAGTGCCTGGATTAACGGATTACCCGTCTTCTCCGATACATACGTTATGGTTAGAAAAATAAGGAACAAGACCATCATCGAGCTAAAAATAATCCAGCCCTGCTTGCGATTACGGGCAAACAACCCAAAAGTATACGGCAGAGAAGCTGGCATTACCCACATTGCCAAAATTTCCAGTACGTTCGTCCAAGGACTTGGATTCTCAAAAGGATGCGCAGAATTAGCTCCCGCAAAACCGCCCCCGTTCGTGCCCAAATGCTTGATGGATTCCAATGAGGCAATGGGTCCCATAGCAATCTGCTGCTGTGTACCGCTTAAAGTCGTAATATCCGCCGTAGGCTGTAGCGTTTGCGGTACTTTTAACCCAACCAGCACTAGCGTAAGTACAAAGGCAAGCGGCAGGAAAATTCGTATGTTGGCTTTAATAAAATCTTGAAAAAAATTACCCAACCCTTCACCGCGCCGCGTCAATCCCCTCATAAAAGCCGCAGCAACCGAAAACCCTGAAGCAGCCGAAGTAAACATCATCATCGTGACAAACGCCATCTGTGTCAGATACGTAAGCCCGCTTTCTCCGCTATAATGTTGGAGATTCGTATTGGTCATAAAGCTGATTACCGTATTAAAGGCCAATGATGCTTCCATATTACTGTTCCCAACCGGATTGCCCGGGAGTATAGCCTGCAAGCGCAATAGCAGGTAGCTGATCCCCGCAAGCACCACATTGGTTGCAATGAAACTCATAGCGTACGTGGTCCAACGCATGCTGTCCTGTTTCTTCAAGCCTACAGCTTTATAAATCAGCTTTTCCGTTCCACCAAAAATCCGATCTGTCCGATTCGGTTCATTCGAAAATACGTGATACATATAGGTACCCATCGGCTTTATCAAGAGCAACAATATGACGATCACAATTCCAATTTGCAGTAGCTCCATCCTCTATTCCTCCTTAAAATGCTCCTGCATTTGGAACAACAGACCTGATTCAGATCATCCATTGAGTGCACACGTTTGCGAAAATCTGCACCTCTGATGCTGCATTCTTGATCTGCTGTTCCTGCCTGCTCGATCCTATAGTTGACTAGAACTTTTCAGGATTCAGGAGTGCGTAGATTAAATACACGAACACAATAGCCGTGAGCCCTAGCACAACGATCATCCTCTTCGCCCTCCTTTTGAGGTCTGCGCGTCACACCAGCGTACAAACAGCAGTATCACTCCATAACTCACAGCCATTACGAGCAGCATGTATAAATCCATCATGTTCATACCCTCCATATCGCTCCTCAGATCGTTATTTCCGATTCCATCATAAAATCATAAAACCAGCTATGTTATAAGTGCTTATCCGTTCAGCAGGAAACCCACCTCTCCGTTCAATGTGTAGATCACATGGTCCGCTCCCAATCCCCGATAAATTCCTTGTGGATTACAGCCGTGCGTAATAACATAGATCGATTCTGATGTTAGTGGCCGACATATTTGCAGGAAACGGCAAGTTAGATTCAAGCTGTTTTCGAACAAATACACACTACCAATTTCTTTCTTAGGAAAATTCCATTTTCCCGCTTGCATCGTATTGATGCGCACAATGTGCTCCACACCCATTTTTTTGAGCTGTCGTTCCTCCTGGGTGCTATTTGTGAGAACTGCAAACGCCAATTTTTTGAACATAAGCAATTTCACAAAACTTCTGCCCGCTTCATTCGGTGCAGTGACAATAATTAACCGACCTTCCATCAGTAGCTCCTCTCCCGGTATAAAAAGACAACAAAAAGAAGCCGAAGGAAAAAGGCTTCCTCCGGCTTCATACATTCCATGATAAAATAAACCATGGCTGCACACGGCGGTTTGTTGCCTCTCCCTGTACGCTTACGAGGTTAGCTGTCGGATTCGGACGTGAGAGTCGCCCTATTTACGGCACTTGGCCGGAAAATTCACCCCATGAGACACACGGCTTGCAAAGCAGTATATACTCGTTGGTTCCCCCGTTTTTGCAACTGCAAAATTCAGCGCTTTAGACAATTCGTTGTTGCTTCATTGTTGTTAATTTGAAATTACGTCTTGAATCATACACCCGTGCAAGGAAGACTGTAAAGCTCAATGACAAGGCTATAAATCACCCTTTAGAGCATAGAAGATTAAGGATAACGCTTACAAACAACATATGCTTCTCCTATCTCTTTAAAACTCTCTATTTCACCCCTTTTTGAAAATGAAAGGCATGTCAATATTGGCCTAGGGTATGGTACGGTTGCCCTTTATTTATAAAAAAGAAAGAAAATGCGCTATATGTACTAGATAATTATCGAATGAACCCTTTTTTGTGAGAAGAAACACCTCAACTTGCTCCATTTGAAGTGCGATTTACCGTTTTGAACAAAATACGATTTTACAATAGCACAATGCCTGTAGACTTAGACTCTTCTGAACTTGCAACCCCTTGTTGAGTTGTTCGCAATTTAATTGTAGAATATTGAATGAGGAGGGATATCATGAGCGTATATAAATATGATGCACAGACCCTACAAGGGGCACAAATTCCGTTATCCACATACGAAGGGAAAGTTCTTCTTATCGTGAATACTGCCAGCAAATGTGGGTTAACCTCCCAGTACAAGGCGCTACAAGAACTATATGACCAGTATCATGAACAAGGGTTTGAAATTTTGGGATTTCCCAGCAACCAGTTTGCCAAACAAGAGCCGGGTTCCAGCGAGGAGATCTCCGAGTTTTGCCAAATCAATTACGGAGTGACCTTTCCCATGTTCGCCAAGACAGATGTGAACGGTGATCAGGCACATCCTCTATTTCGCTACCTGACCCACACTGCTCCAGGAGTATTAGGCTCCAAAGCGATCAAATGGAATTTTACTAAATTCTTAATTACACGAGAAGGTAACGTATTTAAGCGTTATGCGCCGCAAACCACTCCAGATAAGCTTGTAGAAGATATTAAGAAGCTTTTGCAGAAATACTGACAATCTTTCTTCATTACAGTTAACGAGCAGTCCGTTGCCCATACGACCGTTTCTGTGACGGGATGATATAATGAAAAGTATTTAACAAAAAAAGCATCCCTTCACGTAAAACGTGTCAGGATGCTTTTTTAACTGGGTATTGCACATAATGCGGTCGAGAGGACTCGAACCTCCACGGGCGTACGCCCACTACCCCCTCAAGATAGCGTGTCTGCCATTCCACCACGACCGCATGTCATAATGTATTGAGGCAACAGATTTATTATACTCTCTCAGCAACAATTTGTAAACAAGAATATTATAATTATTTTTAATGTAATTTTATTTAACATATATAAGCAATAAAATTATTTAATTTGACACAATAGAGCTTTAAGTGTAAATATATATTACATAAATGTTCGATTTTTTATTACAAATCAATATTCAAGTTAAATAACATTACACAAATATTTACTTCAAGGAGGCGAACCATTCTGCATAAAGGTAACCGGTTGCTAAACTACGCATTATTGTTGGACCCTTCCCTGCCCATTGGTGGTTTTACCCGTTATTATGGACTGGAGGAACGTTTTCGTAACGGACACTTGAACAGTCTGCAGGATCTTAAACATTACATGCGAGACGATTGGTACCCTCAAATTACAACCCTTGACGGCATGGCCATCAAAAGTCTGTATGCAGCCATCCAGCAGAATGACAGTTGGCGGATCGCCCTTATTGATAAAATGCTGTACACCCAGCATCCTTCCTCGCAGTATGTAAAAGAGTCACGACTTTCAGGCCAGCGTCTGCTCAAGCTCACCAAAGCTCTTTATCCTTGGCTTGCATTTGATCAATTGAAAGACGCACTCAATCAATACAATGCAATTGGCACACTCGCTACTGTCCACACTTGGATTAACTTCCTCCTCGGAACCGATATAGAACAAACCGTTCACGGCTATTTTGCCACAGCGGTATCCTTCTGTATCGAAGATGCCTTCAGACTGCTCAATCCTCCTTACGAGGAAAAAAATACTCTTATCGATCATATGACCAGCGAGTTGCTCACCATCTGGAAGAAGTTTAACGAACCTACACCAAGCTCATTTCAGCGTTACCTTTTTCACAGACATCGGACCAGTTCCTACATCACTCAGCCACCCTATATGAGCCATAGTAGCCAATGGAATGCATCTAGCCCCCTTTTCTCCTCAGTCCTATTTAAACACCTTCCTGCCTCTCTCTGATGCGTCGCTTCATCAATCTAGCAGTCACAATAAAAATACTCTGCCTTTTCCTCAAGTGGCAGAGTATTTTTTATTCATGTATCCAAATTCACACCACTAACAGACTACAATCGGATTATTTTCACTTTTTGCACTTAATTAAGTAATCATTTTAACGAAATACCGTATTTAAGATTGTATAAACACGTATAAAAGTGTATCATAGTTTTAGATGGTTAATTCTAACATGTTTACTGATGATTATTATATCACACCAATTATTCCGTAAGAATCCGTAAGGGGCGATTTCTCTTGAACAACAAAATGCCTGTCACCTCCTTCGGGTGGGCCATCAAACAAAGGCTTGTCGAGCTTCGGCTGGATCAGAAAACATTTTGCGAGACACATAATATTCCGCCTTCACGCTTGTCCAATCTGATTCACGGCACCCGTAAAGCACAAAGGTACAGAAAACAAGTTGCTGCAATTCTGAATATCGACGATAACGATTATAAGGAGGCGACACCACACTAACCGAACAAGCATTTCAGCAACCAATGCGTCGCCATATTATCAGGAAACCAAATAAACCCGTAAACCGAACCCTCAGTTCGTTTTACGGGTTATTCACCCAGGCGTTTAGCCATAGATTATTCAAGTTTTGTTTTGTCCTTCTCCCTTTTTTGCTTACGGTACTTCGCAAATTCAACGTATTCTAAAATAAAGTTCTGTTCTTCTGTCTCAAGATCTTCAGCCTGGCAATTCAATGGCCCCATCACTCCAAAAAAATAAGCAGCCTTCTGCTCCTGAAGTACGCCTTCCCCCGGCTTAATTCCTTTCATCAACCAGTCGAGCGATACATTAAAAAAGTCCGAAATCTGAATCAAATGGGCGGTACCTGGCGTTGTTTTTCCCCTTCTCCAATCACCGAGATTCCCTGAGCTAATTTTAAGCTTTTCACAAAATGCCTTCTTGGTCATTCCTCGATCCTTAATTAAAGCTTCAATCCGCTGATAAATAGTTTGATCTCCCACAACGTTTCCCCTCCGACACTGTAGCTTTTTCTAATTAATTTTCAATTGTACACATTAAAATGTCCTTATCAAACCCCACAGCAAACATTAATCAGTAGTTGAATTGGGCTGGTTTTTCTCTTTACGAAAGCGGGTAAATTCAATATACTCAAGTATAAAATCTCTTTCCGCCTCACTTAGCGATACCCCTTGGCAATTCAGTTGCCCTGAAGCTCCAAAAAAATAAGGGTCCTGCGACTCCTTTAGCACCTTACTCTGCACGTCTCGACCCAGCATAATCCAATCCAGACTAGCGTCAAAAAAAGAAGCGATTTCTATGAGTTTATTCGTGCCTGGTGTCGTTTTTCCTCTTTTCCAATCTCCAAAGTTCCCTGTACTAATGCCCAACTGCTGGCAAAACGCCTTTTTGGTCATACCTCGTTCCTTAATGAGCTCCTCAATGCGTTGGTAAATAGATTGCATAGAAGTTCCTTCCTCCCTAGCAGGCTCTCCAAATAACGATATCATGTCCCCTGTTCCCATTTCAAAGATCACGTGTGCTAAAATTACCGAATTATGTATGTTGGTTTTCATTATACCACAATATGCAACAAAAACCGCCTGTTTTCCGAAGAAAGGGCGGTCTTTAAGTCAGCTCGCTTACGCCAATCACGTAGCAGAGTTTTCGATTTTAAGTAAAATCTGCTTCAATTCGTTCAACGTTTCACTCAAGTGCAATAATTCCTCTTCCGGCAAATACACGAGTCTCTCTTGAATTTTATTAGAGAAGGTATGAAATACCTGTTCACAAAAAGCGTCGCCTTCTTCTGTAATGGCTACGTTCACCACTCTACGATCCGAGTCACACGATTGGCGGTCAGCCAACCCATGCTCCACCAGCTTATCCAGCAGAGGAGTCATGTTTGGGCGTGAGACATTAAGTTGTTTGGACAAATCGGATACTGTAGACGAACGCACTTCACGCAGAAGCATGAGCACCTGAAAATTATTAGGCGACAAATGCAACGGAAAATCAAGCGGACCGTAGGTGAAAAATTTCTTCTTCACAATCGGAAACAAGCCCAAAATATTTTCTGATATATTTCCTAACAGTTGAGTGTCCATATTTTTCACCGTCACTTCATAAGTTTATATATTTATTATTCTATAACATTCTGGCGTTATATTATACTATGGAATCATTATTTCATCATAATCATTGTTTAATTGCATCCATGCACAAATAAAAAAAGCCTCTAACGTGAGAGACTTTTCCGTTTAATCCATTGATGCGGTCGAGAGGACTCGAACCTCCACGAGCGTACGCTCACTACCCCCTCAAGATAGCGTGTCTGCCATTCCACCACGACCGCATAACAAAATATAAATGGTGAGCCATGAAGGACTCGAACCTTCGACACCCTGATTAAAAGTCAGGTGCTCTACCAACTGAGCTAATGGCTCATGCTGTTCATCCAAGCTGTCCGCCATTAAACCAGACCTCAGGAATTCCCCTTAAGCATGCAACATGTAGTCTGTAAAGACAACAATGACCCGTAGGGGATTCGAACCCCTGTTACCTCCGTGAAAGGGAGGTGTCTTAACCCCTTGACCAACGGGCCTTATGAATGTACACCAACTTGGCGACAAGAAAGAGTATATCAAATAGAATAGTAAATGGCAATACTTATTTTTTAAAAATTTCAAAAAAGCTATTTTATATAATTGTAAAATGCACGTCCACTTAAATTTCCTTATCTACAAATAGATAATTCCTGAAAAACCACGGTAAATGATTGCAATATCACTTATGTTTACTTATAATCACTTACAAGATACCGAAATGATTATATATTAGAGGAGCTTTCTATGTATCAGGAAGAACGAATGTTAAAAATCGTTGATTACTTACAGCTTCACAAACGGATTTCGGTGGATGATATTTGCGAAATTTTTAATGTTTCACGGGATACGGCCCGCCGAGACTTGGTAAAACTTGAGGAGCATCAAAAAATTATTCGCACCCGCGGCGGCGCCCTTCTCCCTAAACTGCATCACGATCCAATTGGAAATTATAACGAAAGGCTGCTCACTGTTTCTGAGGAGAAACAAGTGATCGGACAATTGGCTGCCAGTATGGTACGAGATAGGGATCGTATTATATTGGATTCCTCTACCACCGTACAGGCGTGTGCAGAAAGACTGAATGTGCAGGAATGTTCGGTTATCACCAATTCAATCAATCAGGCTGACGTACTATCTGGAAAAGACGGTGTCTCCATTCATCTATTGGGAGGCCGCCTGCAAAAAGAACACCGATATGTATACGGATCGTCCGTAATTGCCACTTTGTCTCACTATTTTGTAGACAAAGCTTTTATCGGGATTGGAGGCATATCATCTCACGGACTAAGCCTGATTCATGAAGAAGACGGTATGCTGAAGCATCAGATGATGAAACAGGCAGATCAGGTGATCATCCTTGCAGACCATTCGAAATTCGGAATCAATTTTCCGTATCGTTTTGCTGATTTGTCTGAGGTTAATATCGTGATCACCGACCGCTTGCCAGAACCAGCGATGCTGGAAATTTTGCAACACCATGATATTGAAGTGGTTGTCCCCTCATAAATATGAAGCCAATCGCTCTAACTAGACGCAATATGTATAACAGAGATATCAAAGGACAGGAGCTGGAGAGAAATGAAACTGTTTGCAATTGATATGGATGGAACGCTACTGAATGAGGAAGGAAAAATAAGCAAAGCAAACGCAAGGGCGATCCGCAAGGCACAGGAGCAAGGTGTTCAAGTTACGATTGCCACTGGCAGAGCCGCTTATGATGCCTGGGCAAAGTTAGAGGAAGCAGAGCTGGTTACTCCCGTCATTGGAGCAAACGGCGCCACTGTACACGATGTGCATCGTCGCCAGTTAACCTCTACTCCTATGGGCCGGAGCGAAACATTTGAAGTGCTGAGCTGGCTTGAGGGTAACGATTTCTACTATGAGGTCATGACAGACCGTGCTATTTATTCTCCACAAAAGGGGCATCAGCTACTTGCTGTTGAAATGGACCGCTTGCTGAGCGCCAACCCAGATATTTCGCTGGATACTTTATTACACGCAGCTGAAAAACAATATGAACAGACCGGGCATACCCGCATCGCTTCGTATGAGCAGATTCCACTGGATGTAGAGATATATAATGTGCTCTGTTTCTCCTTTGATCAAGCCAAATTGGACCGGGGACGTGAACGTTACCGAGATTTTCAAGGTCTAAACATGGTCATCTCCTCAGATCGCAACTTTGAAGTCGAGCATAAGGATGCGTCTAAAGGTAATGCATTGCTTTATCTCGCGAATCGTCTGAACATCCCCATGCAGGAAGCCGTAGCGATCGGAGACAGCTATAACGATATTTCCATGCTGACGATGGCAGGAAGAGGTATTGCCATGGGCAATGCAAAAGACGACATTAAGGCTGTCTGCTCCGAGGTGACCCTGACCAATGTGGAAGATGGCGTTGCTCATGCTCTGTTGAACCTACTCAACACCGTCGAGGCTGACGCCGTGAAATAGAAGGAATTAGTCGCGTGCTGCGTACAACTCAGGCTAACGCAGCTTCATGCTGTACGCAGCACGTCCGTCTTACATATAACAAATTCTAAAAAAACATATCTTAACGAAAAAGACGCTCGTAAACATCATACTATGCATACGAGCGTCTTTATTCCATTTAAAAACCAACGGAGAGAGAGGGATTCGAACCCTCGCACCGCTTACGCAGTCTAACCCCTTAGCAGAGGGTCCCCTTATAGCCACTTGGGTATCTCTCCATGGCTCCCCGAACAGGACTCGAACCTGTGACAACTCGATTAACAGTCGAGTGCTCTACCAACTGAGCTATCAGGGAACATTACTGTAAATTATCATACAGTATGGTTAATTTACCATGAATCAGGGGGTTTCGTCAAGTGCCAACAAACGAAGTTTACCTCCACATTTTCCACAGCGATATCGCTGCGGGTTCATTTTACGCTTGCGCAAATACTCGTGTTGACAGGAAACGCACACTAGCTTGTAACGATAAGGCTGAGGCTTTCTTCCCACCCTTCCCGGTAGAGTCTGACAATGCCTACTTCCTCCTACGCGAGCCAGCCATGCTTTGAAATCAGCATCACGATGCTGATACCCCATTCCGCGCAGATGCAAATGATAATGGCACAGCTCATGCTTTATAATTTTTTCCACCTCAGAACACCCATAAGCCGCGAGTTGATGTGGATTAATTTCAATATGATGGCTTTTCATAAAATACCGGCCGCCTGTGGTAGACAGGCGCGAGTTAAAGGTGGCTTGATGTTGAAACGGCACGCCAAAACTCTCCAGCGAGATGCGCTCTACCCATTCTTGAAGTTCTTTATTACTCATGGAAGGATTCATTGAATTGCTCAGAGACTCGGACTCCATCCTTATGGTTTCCCTCCTTTGCTTCATACTGACAAGCATATTATAAAATGACGGCCGAAGTCTAACCCTGGTTCATAAGCACACTTTAGGTATCCACCCCATATGCTAAACATACAGATGTAACGCAGAGGAGGAGATCGGCTTGCCTCAATGGCTCAGCAACCAGCTTATGCGGGCCTTTTACAAGAAGGACCGACGCCAAATCAAACTGTTGAACGATTGTTGGTTTTTTTATCATAAAGCACCTGGTATAGAATTTGATGCCAACAACGGGTAGAAGCAGAAACATCCAGAAATGGAAAACCGGAGTCTCCGATATGATTCGGAGATTCCGGCTTTTTTTATACCCTCACAAAAGGTTATACAGCTTTATTAAGGCACTATGCCTGTGACTGCGCATCTGCGGGAGGTTTCATAGTCAGACCTACCCTGCCTTTTTTCAAATCAACATTCAACACCCACACGGTTACGTTATCACCAACAGATACAACATCCATCGGATGCTTAACAAAACCACTGCGTAGCTGTGAAATATGAACCAATCCATCACTCTTAATACCGATATCAACAAACGCACCGAAATCAATGACATTGCGAACAGTTCCCTGTAGTTCCATACCCGGTGCCAGATCCTCGATCTTCAACACATCCTTGCGGAATACAGGCAATGGCAGCTCGTCGCGCGGGTCACGACCTGGTCGCTGGAGGCTGTCCAAAATATCCCGCAATGTTGGCACACCAACTTCCAGCTTCGCAGCCAACTGCTCAATATTAGACACATTCAACGCTTCTGTTGCAACTTTTGAACCCAGATCATGGGCACTGATACCCAGCTCCGCCAACAGACGGTCTACGACAGCATACGATTCAGGGTGAATCGGTGTGCGATCAAGTGGATTTTCTCCACCCGGTATACGGATAAAGCCAACGGATTGCTCGTAGGTTTTTGCACCAAGACGCGGCACCTTCTGCAGCTGACGACGGTTGCTGAATTTACCGTTTTCCTCACGGTACTTCACGATGTTTTTAGCAATGGTCGTGTTGATCCCTGCTACGTAAGACAACAGGGCCGAGGAAGCCGTGTTCACATCCACACCGACATGGTTAACAGCCGATTCCACAACGTCCTTCAAGCTCTCATCCAGATGTTTCTGCGACACATCATGCTGGTATTGACCTACACCAATAGCCTTCGGTTCAATCTTGACCAGCTCAGCCAGCGGGTCCTGCACACGACGCGCGATGGACGCCGCACTGCGCTCAGCTACGTCCAAATCAGGAAATTCTTCCTGTGCCAGCTTAGAGGCAGAGTATACGCTCGCACCTGCCTCATTGACGATCAGATACGCGAGGCTGTTATCACCGATATCCGCGATGACTTCGGCTACGAATTGCTCTGTCTCGCGTGAGGCGGTTCCGTTACCAATGACAATCAACTCGATGCCATATTTGGCAATGAGCTGCTTGAACGTTTCAGCAGCCTCACGCTTCTTGTTGTTCGGCGGTGTTGGATACGTGACAGCCACTTCCAGCAGCTTGCCTGTATCATCGACAACCGCCAGCTTGCAGCCTGTCCGATAGGCCGGATCGACTCCAAGCACGCGACGGCCCTTGATCGGAGCCTGTAGCAACAGGCTGCGCAAATTGCCTGCAAAGATAGAGATGGCCTGCTGCTCGCCCTTCTCTGTCATTTCAGCGCGCACTTCACGTTCGATGGATGGCGCGATAAGTCTTTTATACGCATCCTCAATGACACTGCGCAGCAGGTCTTCCACCACAGACGATCCTTTAATCACTTGACCTGCCACATATTTGTAGATAGAATCTGGCGCTACCTCTAGTCCAACCTTAAGAATGCCTTCCCGCTCCCCGCGATTAATCGCCAGAATACGGTGCGGTGGCATTTTCTTAGCTAGCTCACGATAGCTGTAGTAATTCTCATACACAGACTCTTGCTCGGTGTCCTTCGCTTCAGAGGTCAACATTCCATGATCCAGCGTGTATCGACGCACCCATTGGCGAATAGCCGCATCATCAGCTATATTTTCGGCCAAAATATCCATGGCTCCCTGGATGGCTGCCTCAGGGGTTTCGACTCCCAGTTCAGCATTCACATAGGATTCAGCTTCTTTCAAAGCATCCCCCTGCTTCGGCTGACCCCAAATCCAGATGGACAGCGGCTCCAAGCCCCGTTCCTTTGCCACACTGGCACGAGTCTTACGTTTTTGCCGATATGGACGGTACAGATCCTCCACTTCCTGAAGTTTAACCGCAGAGGTGATAGCTGCCTGCAGCTCTTCAGTCAGCTTGCCCTGTTCATCAATAATGCGGATGACCTCTACCTTACGATCCTCCAGATTACGTAAATACAGCACACGATCTTCAATTTCACGCAGCTGATTTTCATCCAGCTCTCCTGTCATTTCCTTACGATAACGCGCGATAAAAGGAATTGTATTTCCTTCATCCAATAAACTGATCGTTGTCCGGATTTGCTTGAGTGCCAGCGAC
This sequence comes from Paenibacillus sp. TSM33, assembly GCF_056099025.1. NCBI lineage: Bacteria > Bacillati > Bacillota > Bacilli > Caryophanales > Paenibacillaceae > Paenibacillus > Paenibacillus sp. TSM33. Next base: position 555,469 of record NZ_JBLZXB010000010.1, on the reverse strand, counting down.
AGCTCTCTCGCCACTTGTTTGACAATCCGTTCTTGGCGTTCTGCTTCGTTCGGCTCCTGCCCAATTTCCGTCTTCATTTCCTCGTTAGACAAACTTATCCCTTCTTCCTCACAGCTCTTGTCATACATCATGTCTTTTATTATCACAAAAAATGATTCAAAGCGCCAGCAGGTGACGTAAAAGCAAGCCCTACCAGTATTTTTCTTCGGACATGCAAAAGGACAGCGCTAGAGCGCTGTCCTTTCCCGTTTCACTCGTCGTTCCATCATACTAAAAATCAATCAAACCGAGACTGATCTGTAGCGAATCGCTCACTTTGCGCATGGTTTCTTCATCCAAATGGGTAATTTTGTCGGTAAGCCTTTGCTTGTCGATTGTCCGGATTTGCTCCAGAAGAACAACAGAATCACGATCAAAGCCATGCGTCGCCGCGTCGATTTCCACGTGTGTAGGCAGCTTTGCCTTCTGAATCTGTGCAGTGATGGCTGCTACGATCACGGTAGGGCTAAACCGATTGCCGATATCATTTTGAATGATCAGCACAGGTCTGACGCCACCTTGCTCGGAACCGACTACGGGTGAAAGGTCTGCAAAAAAAACGTCGCCGCGCTTTACGATCAATATGGATTACACCCCGCTAACTGTACGGCCCAAGGTGCTGTTTGCATCTTCCTCCGCGTGAAAGGCTTCGGATGCCATGGTCAGGTTAATTTTAGCCATTTCCATGTATCCACGCTGCATAGCTTCACGAATGTAACGTTTTTTACGTTCACCTACATAAAGCTTCATTGCCTGCCTGATAAATTCACTGCGGTTGGAATTTTCCATAGCTACGATCCCGTCCACTTCCTGCAAGAGATGATCTGGCAAACTGATCATTATTCTTTTGGTGTTCTGCAAATTGGCCAACTTCTCTTCCACCCCCAAAACCTTGTCGCCATTGTACCATTATAACGTTATTCCCGGTAATTTATTCAAACGGAATATAAGAGAATGTATATGATATTCGTATATCATCTATGCTGCATTCCATTATAAACTACGCAGTTCGTTTTCGTACAGGCGTTTGATCCCCGAAATACAAGTGTCAGCGGAGCCTAATGCGTCTTTTGACAGTTATAGCGCTCTTTTCTTTCCTTTGTACATATTTCGGGACGTTCTACGAAAACTCCTGCTTTTATCCGGTAATTTGCGTTATGAAATTAATTCCAGCGGGTTGGAAGAAGCGAGTTCACCCGAACGACAGGAACATGATCTCGCATGTAAACACGCGGAACCCTGTCTGCGATCATGCAGATCACCTCGTAGTGGATCGTACCAAGCTTGGATGCCAGCTCATCCGCCGCAATGATTTCGCCGGACTGCTGGCCGATGAGAACAACCTCTTCGCCGGTTTGGATTTCTTCCGCATCCTCTGCGAAAGATTGTAAGGATACCATACACTGGTCCATGCAGATCGTACCGAGTACAGGGACGCGACGACCGCGTATCAACACTTCGACCTTCCCACTTAGCATACGGGAGTATCCATCCGCATAACCAATTGGCAGTGTGCCGATCCGCTCTTCATTAGAGGTCACATACCGGGTGCCATAACTAACTCCCCAGCCGGGAGGAAGAGTCTTGGTATAAACCACTGCTGTCTTCAATGACAACACAGGCAACAGTTCAATGACTTGCCGGTTAACCTCATCAGACGGATACAGACCGTATATACTGATGCCAATCCGCACCATATTGGGGGAAAGGGAAGGGGTATCAATGGTGGCTGCGCTGTTGCCCGTATGTATAATGGGAAAAGTAATACCTTGTTCCCTTAGCGCATCCGCCACGCCCCGAAACCGATCATATTGAAGCAGTGTATAGCTTTTATCTTCTTCATCCGCGCGGGCAAAATGGGTGTACATGCCTTCCAGCAGCACCTGCTCTAATTCGTGAGCCTGCCGGACAAAAGCCACGGCCGCTTCTCCAGGCAGCAAACCGAGTCTTCCCATGCCGCTGTCTATTTTGATGTGCACCTTCAACTTGCGTTCGCTTCCTTGGCGGTCCAGTCTGCGGATACCCTCCAGCACTTCCTCACTAAACACAGTCAATGAGATATCATGCTCCCAAGCCGTTTGGACAGCTTCAGGTGAGGTATAGCCGAGTACAAGGATCGGCAGTCCAACCCCCGCATGACGAAGCTCCAGAGCCTCATCCAGAAAAGCGACGCTCAAATAATCCGCACCAAGGCGTTCCATTTCCTTTGAAATTTCTACGGCACCGTGTCCGTAGGCATTAGCCTTGACACAGACCAGCATAAGCTTATCCGCAGGCAATACCTTGCGAAAGGCTTCATAGTTGGCGCCAAGGTGATCCAGGTTGATTTCGGCCCGGGTCGATCTGTATTGTGCTTGCAAAATCCAGTCACCTTCTTCAATTGTTAGCCTGTAACGTAACCTTTTACCATTCGAGTGTAGCAAAATCCTTGCTTCCAAAGGTTAATGGTAATGTTCAGAGACGTGGCTGTCAATGGCAGGGGGACTTTACCAGCCTCCTCTACCATCTCTACAATAGAACAGGATATACAAGCGATGCACATCTTAGACTGCGAATGAACAAAAGACGGATACGGGCGGTAGCAGAGCACATTTTACACTCTAGACCGTCTGCATCCGTCTATAAAATTTTATTTACCCGATTGATCCTGTATAGAAGCGGCAATTTGTATCATTTCGCTCACAGGCAGGTCAGCACTGGTGATTCTGAACTCTATTCCATCATTCATCCAGGTCATCGTCTGCTGTTCACTTCCTGTCAGCACGGCAAAGCTTCCTCCAATATCAACCAGTTCGCCTGCGGAAAGTGCGACTGCCCGATCTTTTGGACGCGCCTCTACAATGGTATAGTTATACGTTCCGCTATACCGCAGCATCACTGCATGTGTACCATTATCCTCCAGCTCCGGCGTATCCTTGATCTGTACTCCGGCTGGCGTGTAGGACGGTTCAATCAAGCCAAATTCACCCATCACAGCTTCTGCGGCATCCGTTCCCGCTGACGTTCCAGTTGCAGCATCCGCTGTGCCCGGTGCTTGTTGCTGCGCCTCTGCGTTAGCTGCTGCTTGTGGCTTGGACGTATCATCTGTGGCAGTTCCATCCACCTTCGCTTCACCTGATGGTTGCTGGGCTTCGTTCCCTGCGGTTCCCTGCTCTTGTCCGGCTTCACTGGACGTCACGCCAGTCGTTCCATCTATTGCACCGGAAGAATCAAGCGGCGCGCTGGAATCCACTGCACCTGAAGATGACGATCTTTCGGTACCCGCACTCGTTTTTCCTGAAGCCATGTTCCGCTCCATATCAAAAGAATCCTTGTCAAACTTCGTATCAAAAGCGAATTGATCGAATTTCAGATCGACAACCACCTTGGCATTTGCATCAGATACCTGTACCTGAGTAGGGGCATAGTTGTTTTTGGATAGCCAAATCTTTTGCCTTACCAGCGCATGGCTGTTGTAGTTCGCGGCCACATCAAACACATACGATTTATCGTCAGTAGCCAACTGACGGGAGGCATCACCGATAATGCTGCGAACCAGCGTCTCATATAAATATACCTGACCCTGATTGTTTGGCCAGTCGCTCTTGAAACGGAAGCTTTTGTTCAGGCTGGGGGTCAGTACAAATACACCCTCATCATTACGAAGCACAATTTGCGTAACATCTTTTTTCTCGTTTGTCATGGCAATTCGGTAATAGGACGGCTTGCGATAGGAAATATCCACCTTGTATTCCTGCGGCGTGTCGCCGGTATGCAGCGTCATTAAAGCTGTACCGTGGTAGCTGTTCAGGTCGCTCACCACGTCACTCAAATCTTTAACCACATCATCTGCGCTCTTCTTGCCGCACCCGGCCAGCAGCAACGTTACACACATGACCATGGCAAGCATCCATGAAATCCGGCGCATGTCATCAACCCCTTCAGCACATGTTTTAAATGAATTAGTACATGTCTATGAAGGACTTGTTCGATTTATGCAGACTGGCATGACAAGCTTGAGCGTATCCTTGTGTAATGCTATAAAATCTTTTGGAGACTGATCATAAATTCATACAAGAAATAAACTGAAAAACCAATCAAAACCATACCGGCACAAATTGTAACCCACTTGATGGCGGTTCGGTTCATGGCTTTTCGTGTTGTCGCTACGAGGGTCATCAAACCTAAATCATGAATAAGAATACCAAACAAAATACCTAAGCCAACAATCAAAAATTGACTTGTTATAGGAAGAAAATAATGATTTCGTCTTTTTCTCTCCTTCTAGCGCAATATCATGATCCGCATTTTTAATGCTGTCGTACCCCAGTAGCACAGAAATATGGCTCCAACGAGCCACATGATTACCTGTACAACAGGTAAGGATAAGACCGAGGCCAGACCAAAATATAAACCAATAATTAATAACAAATCGATGGTCATTCCCCCTAGCCCCACAATCCATCCATGCATGAATCCATTCTTTAGCCCTTGCTTCGTCATTTCAACCGTAATGGTACCTACAGGTAATGCTATGGAGAAACCTAGTAAAACATATGTAATAAACAATGCCATTTCAAAACCCCTTTCAAATATATAAAAACGTTATTCCATACTATAAAAAAGAACAAATCAATAAAATGTTGAAGCCTGTATGAGCTTAAAACAGATGAGACTTATTTTGTACAAAAACGGATTCATTGACCAAGTTTGTCCATTGAGTATTGAGGTTCCAGCGCTTATCATTGCTTTTGTGATAATAATTCTCATTTTCAATACTCTGAATCATTCTATTATACGGAGGTTGCTATGATCAACAAGAACTCTACGATTAACAAAAAATCTGCTCGACAATACACTGCTCTGATCTGCCTATTCTCTCTTATGGCTGCATTGCTGCTAGGATGCGGCGCATCTGATAAGCAGACTGCAAGCAGCAACACAACAGCATCTACAACCTCGGAAGCTGCCACAACTCGTGCCTACACAGACTATAAGGGACATACAGTAAACATTCCCACGACTCCTGGGCGCATAGCTTACTTCGGAGAAAACTATGGGGATCTATTGGTTTTAGGCGTACAGGCTGTTGGTACATCGACTTCTATGATCGAGGGAAAGATATATGAGAAAAAAGTTCAGAATGTATCGGACCTAGGATTTCCCATTGATTTAGAAAAAACATTGGCTCTACAACCAGACCTAATCATCACCGCCGATACGGACGAAAAACAATACGCAGCGTTAACGAAAATTGCACCTACAATTATGTTTGATACCTTCGCTCCGCTGAACGAGCGTTTGCAACATCTCGGAGACATTGTGAACAAGAAAAAGGCTGCTGAGGACTGGCTTGCCCAGTATAAAATCAAGGAAGCAGAGATGTGGACCAAACTTCATGCGCAAGGTGTTAAGCCTGGTGAAACAGCTTCGGTCTTTACCTACTATCCCGGTGACCGTTTGTTCGTCATGGCACGGACAGGCCTGTCACAGATACTATATGAAGAGAACGGTCTCAAGCCTACTCCTCTTATTCAGAAAGCGCTGGATGAGGACAAAGGATTCGTGCAATTATCACAGGAAGTAATCGGACAATACGCTGGAGACCGGATATTCATACTAAGCACTCCAAGCTCAGAAGCCCAGCAATCCACCGAACGATTAATGAAAAGCAAGCTGTGGCTTCAGCTCCCTGCTGTCAAGCAGGGACATGTGTACATGCAGGACATTGGCAAAACCGAAAGTGATGCTTCTACTCGGGAATGGCTGCTGGAGGAATTGCCTAAGCTCATAAAATAAGATTGGAGAGGCCTATCGTCTTTTTGATAGGCTTCTTTTTTGTTGAACCTAAAGGAGGTATACTTATGCATATATGATAACCATTCTCAATAAAAGGAGCTTTACACCGTGAATCAGCCTTCGTCGTCTGTAAATTCACCTGCACCCAACTCACTGCTTTTTCATTTTAAGGGAATTGTGTTGGTTAGCGAGCCTACCGTTGGACTAATATCTCAATCAAATTCCGATCACTGTCTGCTTATGTTCATCGGCGGGGCTGGTAGGGTGGATGTGGGTCAAGAACAATACGTATTCCATACAGGTCACGGGTATTGGTTAACTCCTGGCGAATCCTATCGCATCGCTCCCTTGGATGGAACTGTTCCTGAATACTACAAAATCACGTTCAAGGTCATTATAATGCCGGTGGAGCCACAATCGGACGCGACCTTGGTTGAAAACGCAACGGGTATGCCATCCATATATCATGGATCTGTCCTGCCAGAACCGCGTGAATACATCGTCTCCTCTTCCTCCAAGCCTATTCAGTTGGCCGAAGAGTTATTTTATAGCACCCAACAAACAATGCAGCCGCATAGACAAACCTCTGCATTGCGTCAGCAAATCATGTTTCAAGAGCTGCTCTTACTGTGGCAGGAAGCCCACGTCCCTATTAAGCATAACGATGGCTCTAATCCGACATTGCCTGCATCGGTGGAAAGCACCCTTGCATATATGGAAAACCACTATGAAAAGCCTATTACTGTCAAGCAGCTTGCCGAACAGGCCAATGTTTCCATATGGCAATACTCCCAGTTGTTTCGCAAAATAACGGGCAAAAAGCCGTTGCATTACCTCACTGAGCTGCGCTTGAACCATGCCAAGCGGCTGCTGCTGGAATGCAAACGGCCTTTACGTGAAATTGCCCGTCAGGTGGGTTTCTCTGACGAATATTATTTTAATCGGCGTTTTAGGCAAATGACCGGGGTTCCGCCGGGTAAATATGCGCTTTCCACTCCCGGTTCTGTGTGCGTTAAGGATTGGACAGGCCACCATATTCATATCCCTCGTCGAGCGAGCCGCATTATCTATCACGGAGAAACGATGGGCGATTTGCTCGCGTTAGGAGCCACAGCCATCGGCGGAAGCCTGCGGCTCAGTAAATACAGCGTCTATAAGCATCGTCTTAAGAACGTAACTGACGTGGGACTTCCGCTAGATACCCGCTTGACCAGCGCTCTTGATCCTGATCTGATTATCATCGCCAACTCGGATGAACAGGAATATGAGCGTATTGCAAGCATCGCGCCCACCGTCACTTTCAACTCCTTTGCCGCCCTGGAGGAACGACTGCGTACACTTGGCGCCTGGCTCGATAAGGAACAAGAGGCTGAACGCTGGTTAACGACCTTCACCGCTCGTAATCTGGCGATGTGGCAGCAGCTCAGCACGCATATCATAGCCGGAGAAACCGCCTCTGTTTTTATCTTCGACCATGGCGATCGGCTCTTTGTCATGGGCATGTCCGGATTCTCATCGGCCCTCTACCACCCGCACGGCTTCCAGCCTGTCGAGCCAATCCAAAAGATGCTTGATGAGGGACTGGGCTTCACAGAAATTAATCCGAACGAACTGCCTAATTACGCTGGCGACCGCATTTTTATGCTCGTCCCTACAGCACCAGACTCCAAATATACGCTGGAATGCATGCTCAACAGCCCTCTCTGGCACAGCCTCCCTGCTGTGCGTCAAGGCCAGGTATATTTCGTAGAAGCAGACCGCTGGAACTGGAGCGATGCTATGACTCGGCAAAAGCTGCTCACTGCACTGCCCAAACTGCTCGTTCATTGATGCTGAAATGCTGCTATTTTTCAAAAGCTACATGAGTCCTTGAATAGTCCCATCTGCCTCCAGCGACATATGCTCAGCTGCTGGAGATTTGGGCAATCCTGGCATCGTCATGGTATTACCTGTTTCCACGACTACAAAGCCTGCGCCTGCGGACAATGATACGCTGGACACGTGAATGGTGAACCCCTCCGGCGCACCTAGCAAGGAAGGTTGATCTGAGAAAGAATACGGCGTTTTGGCCATACATACAGGCAGTTGTCCAAAACCAAGCTGCTCCATACCAGCCAACGCCCGTTTGGCCGCAGGCGTGTAAGCCACCTCTGCCGCACCGTAAACCTCCTTGGCAATGACACTAATTTTCGCTTGCAAATCAAGCGTATGATCATATAGCGGGGCAAAATGGGCTTTATCCTCCTGAAGTAAGTTCAGCAGACTTTGGGCCAATTTTTCTCCCCCTTGGCTTCCCTGCGCCCATACTTGTGAAAGCTCTGCGGGTACACCCAGCTTGCGGCATTCCGAGAAAATCAAATCCAACTCGGCTTCGCTATCTGTTACAAAATGGTTAATCGCTACCAATACAGGCACACCAAACTTTTGCAAATTCCGTACATGTCGGCTCATATTGGCTAATCCGAGTTGCAATTGCTCCAAATTTTCCGCATCCAGCTCATGTTTAGCTACACCGCCGTTATATTTCAGCGCTTTGGCGGTTACAACCAGCACAGCCGCATCCGGCTGCAAGCCGGACTGGCGGCACTTGATGTCAAAAAACTTTTCCGCTCCCAGCTCAGCCCCAAATCCCGCCTCTGTGACAACGATCTCTCCCAGTTTCAACGCCAGCTTTGTACCGATCAGACTGCTACATCCATGGGCAATATTAGCAAAAGGTCCACCATGCACAATAACCGGAGTGCCTTCCAACGTCTGCACTAGATTAGGCTTTAATGCTTCACGAAGCAGCACAGCCATTCCTTCCACCGCGTGCAGCTCCTCTGCTGTTACCGCTTCACCGGATTCGTTATATCCAATCACCATCCGACCCAACCGTACTTTAAGATCGTCCATATTTTCACTTAAGCATAGCACCGCCATGACTTCCGATGCCGAGGTAATCAGAAAGCCGCTTTCTCTTACCGCTCCATTCCCTGTACCCAATCCGGTCACAATACTTCGCAAGCTCCGGTCATTCATATCGACAGCCCGTTTCCACACGATTCGGTCTGGCTTCAGCCGCAAAGCATTTCCATGGAATAAATGGTTATCAATCATCGCTGCCAGCAAATTATGTGCTGCCGAAATCGCATGTATATCCCCTGTAAAATGCAGATTAATGTCTTCCGCCGGAACAATCTGGGCCTGTCCTCCCCCGGCGGCTCCCCCTTTCATTCCAAAGCAAGGTCCAAGGGACGGCTCACGCAGCGCAGCAACGGTTTTATGCCCCATCGCATTTAGTGCCTGTGCCAGCCCGATGGTTGTCAGCGTTTTTCCTTCTCCAGCCGGAGTGGGATTCATCGCCGTAACCAGCACCAGCTTTCCATTTGGGCGATCCTTTAACTGCTCCCACAGAGATGGATTCAGCTTCGCTTTATATTTGCCATACGTCTCCAGATGCTCTTCTTCAATTCCTGCTTCTTTGGCAACATCAACAATCCTCTTCATCCTTCGTTATGTACCCCCCGTTTTATAAGTCTGACCATGGTGTCGAACCGTTTATCATTTTATTCTACCAAAGTGTACGGTTTATTGCGCTATGATTCATTTCATCGCAAGCATGACTATCCTGTGAGTTATAAAAAAAACATCCCCTGCCTACATGAACTTTGAGGATACTCTTTTGGCATGTCCTAATCAGAAGAAATCCTTTAGAAATCAGGACAGCTTAGAACAACAAATTATCCATATGTAAGCAGCTATACTCTCAACTACTCTCCACTTTATAATGCTTTTCCAGCAGTTCTTTAAAAACGTCAATCGGGTACTTGTATTGATCCGTTTTAAACACAATCCGGTTATTCCACTGGTTCTTTTCCAGCTCGCACCCATGCTCCATGTCCAGTTCCTTCATAATAAATATAATCTCATCTAAGGTTACCATCACACTATGTCTATTCGCCGTAGTCGCCAGCATCTGCTCGCCTTCCTGTATGTATGCCTTAACGATCTGATCATCAAACCCTTCGCTGATCATTAATTCCTTCAAGGTTTGTACAAAAAGAGACGGCAGGTTTTTGTACTGCGATTTTTTAATCCCAAACAGCGTGACGCTTAAGCGGGAAATATCATGCATAAACACAATATTTTTTCTCCGGTTCAGTAAAAACAAGCTGGCATGCCAACTATTCAAAGGCGGATAAATATCAACTTGAAGTGGTTCAGTCTCCCATTCCTTCAGCAGTTTTTGTGTTCCCCGTATAACAAACATCATTGCTCTCCTTTATTGACGGTCCTGTACCGTAGCTCGTGATCTGACATACCTAATTTCTCACACTAGGCTTGCCCCGGAAATTATAACACCGTATACCAAACATCCGATTATAGACTATTTTGGAGAGGTTGGGAAAAACACCCCTTTAACCTTCCTTCGAAAATCCCCCTATTCAAATTCGTTGGATATTTTGTATGGAAATCCCCTCCACTGCTCTATATAATTCAGGTACAGTTCGTCACACGGGCTTAATCTAAAAATTAGGGGTGTTCCACACCTATGTCACAGCATATTTTACTTATTGAAGACGATCTATCCATTGCTGAAATGCTGCTCAAAGCACTCACCAAGGAGGGCTACAATTTAACTACCGCCTATGACGGAGAAGAAGGACTTATTGCCTTTGAACGTCACACTTACGACCTGGTACTCGTGGATCTGATGATGCCGAAGGTCGATGGTATGGAGGTGATCCGACAAATTCGTACCCGTAGTGCCGTGCCGATTTTGATTATGTCGGCTAAGGACAGCGATGTGGATAAAGCGCTTGGACTGGGCTTCGGGGCAGACGATTATGTTGCCAAACCTTTTTCAATGCTCGAAATGACGGCTCGTATTCAGTCCGCGATCCGCCGATCGACTACCTATGCCCGTCTGCAACAGCAGGAGGAACAGCCACAAGCACAAGTGTTGACCTATGGAAATTTGCGCATTGATTTTGATCATTTTACAGTCATGCGGGATGGAAATGAAATTCAGCTAACAGCCAAAGAATCCGATATTCTGAAGCTGTTTGCATCCAATCCGAATCGGGTATTTACGAAAGCTCAATTATACGGATTTATTTGGAAGGACGATTATATGGGTGATGAGAACGTGATTAACGTCCATATTCGTCGCCTGCGTGAGAAAATTGAAGAAGATCCCTCCCATCCTGTGCACATTAAGACGCTGTGGGGCATCGGCTACAAATGGGAGAATGGTTGATATGAACATCGAAATCATTTCCGTATGGATTGTCGTCCTCATAATGTCAGTCGTTATCATATGGCTTTGGCGGGAACGTGTAGCCTATAAGCACAAACTAAGGGATATCCGAACCTCCCTAGAGCGGATCGTGACCGTGAATCATGCCGAAAAGCTGCTGTATGTCACAGGTGACGTTGAACTGCAACGACTCATGACGGAAATTAACCGACTACTAGACTTAAATCTGAGAGTATCAGCCGATTACAACCGAAGCCAAATCGCTATGCGTAAAATGATTTCGAACATTTCCCACGATCTCAAGACCCCGCTAACGGTTGTGCTTGGTTATGCCGAGATGCTGGATGGTGATACGGATATTTTGCCAGAAGAACGTATAAAGCTGCTATCCAGAATTCATCAAAAGACAAGCGAAGCGATTGAGCTAATCGGAAACTTTTTTAGTTTGGCGAAGCTGGAAGCCAACGACACGGACATTCCATTGACTCGATTGGAGATAGGAGAACTGTGCAGACGCAGCATTTTGGAGTTTTATGATCTGCTGACGGCTCAGGGTTTTACGGTACATATTGATATCCCGGAGCATCCCATTCATGCCTTGGGGAACGAAGGAGCCATTGGGCGGGTGCTGAGCAATCTAATTTCGAATGCCCTTCGCTACGGAGCAGAGGGTCGAACGCTAGGCCTAACTCTGTCAGAACAGCAGGATACGGTGCGTATAGAGGTGTGGGATCGTGGAAAAGGCATACAGGAGCCGGAGCAGGATAAGGTTTTTGAACGCATGTACACACTTGAGGATTCCCGTAATAAGGCGGTACAGGGCAGTGGACTGGGCCTTACGATTGCCAAGCGCCTGGTTGAATGCATGAACGGAGAAATGCAATTGACCAGCAAACCTTATGAGCAGACTGTCTTCTCTTTTACCTTGAAGAAAATCAACTATTAAGCGAACTGCTCAACTTAATAAATTTGTAAGAATTACGAAAGAAAAATGAACATTTCGCCCTTTATTCTTGAATTATCAACAGCATACGAAGGGAGAACACCCATGACTTACATAGTACGTACACATCAGCTGACCAAAGCCATGAAGGGCAATGAAATTATAGCAGGGGTCAGTATGAATGTGCGCAAGGGGGAAACCTATGGCTTTCTCGGTCCCAATGGAGCGGGCAAGACAACGATCATGAAAATGATTACCAACCTGCTCAAGCCGACATCGGGTGAGATTGAATTGTTTGGTGAAAAGTTAACGCCAAAGTCTTATCATCTGCTCGGACGGATGGGTTCGATTATTGAATACCCGATTTTTTATGACAGACTGACGGCTCAGCAAAATCTCGAACTTCATTGTGAATACATGGGCTATTATAATAAGCAGGCTGTCCGGGATGCACTGGAATTAGTGAACTTGCGGAATGCGGGTGACAAGCCGGTAAAAGACTTTTCACTGGGGATGAAGCAGCGTCTCGGAATTGCCCGAGCTATTGCGACCAAGCCAGAGTTACTCATTTTGGATGAACCGATTAATGGTCTGGACCCAGTGGGAATCAAGGAAATCCGGCAGTTATTCCACATGCTATGCAAGGAATATGGGATGACGCTGCTCGTGTCCAGTCATATTTTAGCGGAAATAGAGCAGATTGCGGACACGATAGGCGTGATTAATCACGGACGGCTGATTGAGGAAGTTTCGATGGAACAGGTACGGGATACCAATACGGAATACATCGAATTTACGACCAACGATTGTAAAAAAGCGGCTTACATCCTCTCGCATCATCTGAGTCTGAACAATATAAAGGTACTCAATGAACAGAGTATACGTATTTACGATATGAGTGTACCGCAGAAGCAAATTACGAAAACGCTCATCTTAAATGATGTAGAGGTCGATTCCATTCATCAGAAAAGCAGTACGCTGGAAGACTACTTTTTACGTCTGTTACATGGAGGTGAGCCCCATGCTTAAATTAATACAGTTGGAGATGAAAAAGCTTCATCTGGCGGGTTATATCCGTTCAGCACTGATCGCCAACGCCTGCATTCTTGGGTTGCTCTGTACTATTGCGCTGGACAGCCAAAATGAAGGAGTGCCCGAATTCACAAAGTACGCTCAGCTTCTCGATCTCATGGACAATATGGTAAGAGCCACATTTATTGTATTTGCCTCCGTTCTACTGTGCCGTTTTATCGTAGGAGAATTTAAGTCCAAATCGATTACAATCTTGTTCATGTATCCGATTCATCGTCAAAAGCTAATGATCGCCAAACTCTTAATTGTGCTGCTGTTTACATTCTTGTCTGTTGTTATATCGGAAATCATCATTACGGCTGCGATCCATTTACTCAACCAATTTGTCATAATTGTACCGGATAAGCTTACTCTTTCCATACTGGCCGAGCAATCCGCGCGGACGCTAATCAATGCCGTGGCCGCCAGCTTTATGGGATTAGTTCCGCTGTATATGGGAATGCGAAGATACTCAGTACCCACGACCATTGTGACCTCGATCCTGATTGTAGCCTTGCTTTTCTCCAATAATAACGGCGCTACACTTAGCTCCATTGCTCCCGTGCAAATCAGCTTCTCTGTGCTGGGAATGCTTGTGGCTTATGCGGCAATTCGGCGCATTGAGTATAAGGATATTGCCTAGTAATATGCATTTTAGTAGAGCGTTTTCAAAAAAAGATGAAAATCCTTGTTAGATATACACACATTTTTCACTAGACTTCATTCTAAAACAGGTATATTCTATAGGAGAAATTAAAAAACGGAATAAGGATCTTCGGGGTAGGGTGAAATTCCCAACCGGCGGTATGGCTCATGGAGCTAAGCCCGCGACTCTGTATCTGGCAACAGGATACGGACTGATTTGGTGAGATGCCAAAGCCGACGGTAAAGTCCGGATGGAAGAAGATCGAAGTATGAACATGCCGCAAAGTCGATGAATACTGCACTATGGTGTTGCAGTAACTTCATTTAACTTGCATAAAGCGGCAAGTTTATTTGATCAACCCCCGTCTCGCATGGCCTTCGCCATGGACGGGGGTTTTTGTGCCACCGGTCCTGTATTCGCAAGGAGCTAAATAAGTATGAGTCAATCATCAACTGTATTATCATCCAAAGGTTTTGATCGTAGTTCCCACATGAAAAGCGGTTTTTGGCTAGTCGCGATCGGAGCGGCCTTGTGGGGTGCAGACCCGCTGTTTCGTATTATTTTGTTAAAGTCATTTACCTCAGTACAAATCGTACTGATGGAGCATGTGCTGCTCTTTATTGCTCTGACGCCGATGCTGTGGAAGCATCGCGAGGAGCTCAAAACAATACGATTTCGTCAGGTTTTCGCTATTTTGTTTGTCTCATGGGGTGGCTCGGCTCTGGCCAGTGTGATTTTCACCATGGCACTCAGCAACGGTGATCTGAATGCAGTACTTTTACTTCAGAAGCTTCAGCCTTTGGTTGCTATTATTCTGGCCCGCTTTATATTGAAGGAAATGCTACCGCGTCATTTTGGAATATTAATTGTCATCGCTCTGTTCGGAACGTATCTTTTGACCTTCGGTTGGTCGCTTCCCTTTGGGCATGTTCATGATTTTGTTCACGTTGGTAGTCTGCTTGCACTGGGTGCAGCGGTTCTGTGGGGCGGTTCGACCGTTATGGGCAGCTACTTGCTTCGTTCGATGAAATATGAGACGGTAACCTCCCTTCGCTTCATGGTGGCGCTCCCTCTGCTCATCGTTCTCACCTCGGTGGAGCATGCTCCGTGGAATATGCCTGCAGGTACATGGGCGGGCGCAGCTGTAATTATCAACTTGCTGCTGCAAGCATTGCTTCCGGGTCTTCTCAGTTTATTACTGTATTACAAAGGCTTAAGTACAACCAAAGCTTCTTATGCTACAATGGCAGAATTGAGCTTCCCCATGGTTGGTGTCGTAATTAACTGGATCGCTTTCCAGCAAATCGTTACCGTAGCGCAATTGACTGGTTTTATGCTGATCTGGATTACACTGTTTATGATTTCTCGTCAGCAGAAAAATTAATAGCTTAATCTTCTTTCATGCTCACCCAAGCCAAATCGTGAAGATGCTTTTGCATCTCTGATTTGGCTTTTTATGTATTCATATTCATATTATTTTTAGTTCTAAAGACCTAATTTCTCAAAAAAAGTGTACTATTCCTCGTTTTTAAAGATTACATCTATAAAATTAGTCGATTTCTGTCGAATAAAACTATGTAATGATCATCTGACACAGAGGAGAAAAAACCATGACTAAAGCAAAACAAACAGTTCCGTGGTGGAACAGGTTTTTCAGGCAGTTTTATTTAATGAGGACAAAATTAATAATATCTTTTTTGGCTGTGTTATTGATTCCAAGCGTACTTATTGGATACTTTTCTTACCAGGGGGCCACGACACAGCTCAGTCAGCAGATGGCTGATTCCGTAAACACGAATCTGTATCTGATCCGAAGCAATGTTAATCAGTATGTAGCACCGATTATAAAAGACGTAGACGTGCTTACCAGTGAAATCGAATCTGATTCCATTGGTTCCAACCAAGAAGCCCTTCAGAAAAAGTTGGATGTCATCGTCAAAGCTCATCCTGAGTTAGATGCCGCGCTCCTCGGCAATGCGAAAGGGGAATATATCCGTTCGCCGATAAAAAAGGAGGCTGATTATGACCCTAGGGAGAGAAAATGGTACAAAAACGCGATGCTACATAAGGGCAACATATTTGTCGGTGTTCCAGTTGCCAGCGTTACGACAGGGAACTTAGTAGTTAATGTATCGGCAACGCTAAAAGATGGTGAAGGAGCTGTTGCATTGGCTTTGAATCTGGACAAGATGGGTGAAAGTCTGGAGTCTGTGAAGATTGGTGAACGCGGAGGACTTATTATTGTTGATTCTGAACATAAAGTTGTATCCGGGACAGGGACAGCCTTTACTAAGACAGGCAAAAAACCGGCTGACACCATGGAGGGCCTTCCCGAAGTGGCGGCAACCGGAGAAAATGATACTCCTTCTGTGTCGCAAATTCAATTTATGAATCGGGACATGCTGGCCTTTACACTTAAGGACCCTCTCACCGGCTGGAACATTGTTGCACTATCGGATCTGGAGGATTACAGTGATGCAGCCCAACCGATTCTAAAGCAAAGCCTGATTGTAATTGCTATTTCCATACTGGCCGCTGCGATCATCATAGTGCTTATGGTCCGCTCATTCCTGATCCCACTCAAAAAGCTGCAAGCAGGAACACGGATCGTCCGTGATGGAAA
Organism: Paenibacillus sp. TSM33; assembly: GCF_056099025.1. Lineage (NCBI taxonomy): Bacteria > Bacillati > Bacillota > Bacilli > Caryophanales > Paenibacillaceae > Paenibacillus > Paenibacillus sp. TSM33. Next base: position 539,127 of record NZ_JBLZXB010000010.1, on the reverse strand, counting down.
TCTGACCGAACGTGTTAATCTGTCTAGAAAGGACGAGTTCGGCGAGCTGGCACAGAATTTTGACCAGATGACGCATTCCTTGCATTCAATGGTTTCCGAAGTCAACCAAACCTCCTCCCGACTTGCTTCCTCTTCCCTGATAATCAAGGAGAGCACAGAGCAAACGACGGAGTCCGTGCAACATGTAGCGGAAACAGTTATGGAATCCGCGGAAAATGCAGCGACCAGCGCCGAGGCATCCGAGCAAACCGCCAATGCTGTTGAAGAAATGGCGAAGGGTGTCAGCACGATTGCCGAATCGGCAAGCTCCATCGTGGATTCAGCAGGACAAACCGAGCAGGACGTAGCTCAAGGCAGTCAAATGATCAGCCATGTGCGGACACAAATGGACCGTATTTTGGAAGCTGTAAGCCAAACGGCTAGCCTGATGGATGAGCTATCACAGCTCTCGGACGATGCGAAGCAAATGAACGCGGCTATAGCTGCCATTGCCAAGCAAACTAACTTATTGTCCCTGAACGCATCTATTGAAGCCTCCAGAGCAGGCGAAGCTGGACGTGGATTTGCCGTAGTCGCTGTAGAGGTACGCAAGCTGTCGGAACAGTCTAAGGCAAGCGCCGATTCCATCAGTCAGATCATTACGCAGATGCTCGATTTGATTCAACGCACTACCGCTACGATGAACGGTAATGTTCGTAATCAGGTAGGTGAAGGATTACGAATCAGCCAAGATGCAGAAGGTGCTTTTACAAATATTGAACGCTCTACTTCTCATATCGTGGAACAAATTCAAAGTGTGTCCGCTGCTGCTGAACAAATCTCAGCCAGTACAGAGGAAGTTTCCGCCACTGTCACCCATTTGGCAAGCCTATCCCGCAATTCGGCGGACAGTTCGCAGACAACCTCTGCTGCCGCTCAAGAGCAAATGGCAGCCATGGAGGAAATCGCATCTTCCTCACAGGAGTTGTCCAACATGGCACAGGATCTGCAAGAGCTTGTTAAGCGATTTAAGATTTAGCTTCCACAGCTATTATTGAAATTTTCACCACTGAAAGCTCAGCAGTACTGTATCTTTTTACTAACAAAAGCCTTCGCCCGCATACAAAATACGGGCGAAGGCTTTTTCGTTGATTCCTTTAGACGTTGCCTCGTATTTACCTATATGCTCATCTGCCCCGTTAACTGGCGGCGTCTATCCCCTTCTGGATCATGTTCCACCATAATATCCTGATGAAAAATGGCTGTAGCTCGCTGTTGCCTGTCGTACATCGGCCATGCTCTCTCAGGTAGCATAGGCTCCCCATCACGTGCAAAAGCAACCCATGCCTGCTGCATATCATGAGCAAGCTTCTCCATGGAAGGTTGAATCTCTAATCCCAGCTTACCCAGCAGCTTCAGGTTATCGAAAACAAAAGCAATTTCTGCACCGTGAACCGCTTGTCCGAAGGTAGGATGACCCGGCAGTGTCCAATCAAAACGGTACATCCATACCGATGCATACACCGACTGTGCAGCGGCAAGAGCCAACGCCGGACGCCAAAAAATGAGATCGGTCAACATTTGTGCCTGTCCCTCAATGGTAACTGGAAAAGGTTCTATCAGGTCGCCTATGTCGGACATGCCTGTCATCATTTCCAATGCCTGACGTGCTGTTAGCTTGTTCATCAGATGGGATTCTTTGCGGATAAAATAGTTCCCTTCATGCAAGTTCGTTCCAATCATAACAGATACCTGTTTTGCTGAACCTTGGGCGATTGCCGACAGAGGTAGATCCGGCAAGGTCACCCCGTCTACAACGGGTTGATAAATCATCGCCATTCCTGGCCCGATGACCTCATGTGTTTTGGCCATAGCGAGCATCAGCGCTTCTGTCGGCAACGCAAACAATCGCTCAGGATGCTGAGTGTCCACACCCAGTTGCTGCAAATACACAGCCGCCACTTGCTCGGCCTGTGCAGTTGGCAACACCTGCGCTGCCCCGCTCTGCAAAATTGCACGCTGGAACAGTCCATCAGCAGCTGGCATCGCCAATAAAGCAGCAATACTCATCGCGCCTGCCGATTCACCGAACACCGTTACTTCATCCGGGTTGCCGCCAAAGGCAGATATATGATCCCTAACCCATTCCAGCGCAGCAATTTGATCCAGCAGTCCGGCATTTGAGGTCAGCCCATTTCCCTTTGGAGTCAAATGCAAAAATCCTAACGGTCCTAGCCGATAATTGATCGTAACTATGACAACATCCCCGTTCTTCGCCATGCGTTCCCCGTCATATAAAGGTATAATCCCAGACCCGGTGACAAAGGCACCGCCGTGAATCCACACCATCACCGGACGTCCCTTCTCAGGAGCCTTCGAAGCCGGTGTCCAAATGTTCAGATACAAGCAATCCTCGGACTGCTCCGGCGGTTCCACCAGATTTCCGGTCATACTTTCAGCGGAGGGCATGGGTTGCGGACAGATGGATCCGAAACTCGTCGCAGCCCGTACACCCTCCCAAGGCTCCAAAGGCTGTGGCCCGTGAAAACGAAGTTTTCCAACAGGAGGCTGTGCATATGGAATACCTTTCCACACATGATATCCATTCCCTGTTTCTCCACGTAATTGACCTAGACGAGTATGTACTGTATTACTCTCCATCATGAACCCTCCTTTATATTGTATGTTCAACATAACGGTATACTATCAATCTTTACATATCTCTATTATACCCTTTGCGCAGGACCAAACCAAAAAATACCGGAAGCGCTTTTGCGCTCCGGCATTTTGTAGACAGGATGGGCGGATCTTGCTTAATCCCGAACCTCTTCTTTCGGAATCAGTTTGTAAATTTCTTCGCTTTCCATCGAATCAATCAATCGGTCTAGCCACTTGTAATAAGCCACGGCCTGCTTCATTTTCATACGGTCTTGCTGAAGAATAGTCTTAAATTCCTCGTATTCTTCACCCTGCGCCATCAATTTGTCCAGTTCGTCAATGGCTTTGCGCAGTACGAGTAAATTTGTTTCTACTGCTTTTCTCCATTTAATAGCGAAGAAGTCAGTAAAGGTTTGATACCAGTCATACTCGACTTCATACAAGTCCTTGCGTGAGCCTTTGCTCCATACCTTGTTCACCATTTTAAGATCCAACAACGTCCGAACTCCTGTACTCATGCTCGTTTTGCTCATTTCCATTTCACGGCCCATCTCGTCCAGCGTCATCGGTTTATCCGCAAAAAAAAGCAAACCGTACAAATGCCCCGCAGACAGAGTAATCCCATATAGGTCCATGTTTTTACCTATAGCTTCTATGACACGTTTGCGAATTTTTTGCAGCGAAGCCTGCTGCTCATCACCTAACTGGTACAAGCTCATGCTTGCAACCTCCTAATTTTAGAGCATTTTGCACAACCTAGTATGAACGACTTACCCGTAAAGGATTAGCTTTGACGCCATATATGAAATCTTTCAATACTGAATGAAATGTTTCAAAAGCAAAGCTTCTGTCTATATTACAACAGCATGATCGTTCAAAATCATAATTCGCAAAATTGCTAATGATAGTAAACTTTTAAAATTATGGATATACATAAATCTTTTTCTTATGGTCATATTTCATTGTCTATTTTAAAAAAAGCACTATCGGTTGTAAAGTTCCGAATGTTTGAGCATTCTAAAGAACGAAGGAGCATATTGAAGGAAAGTTTGTACAGTTTTTTCTGTACGTACTTTACGAACAGTTTTTTTGTTTGAAATGTAAGTGATGCTTCTGTTACAATTAATTTTGTCATTAACCGTTCAGGATGTACAGAATTATGATTTTTATACTCAATCCATCATGCAACATGGGGTTAATACCAAGCAAAGTATAGAAAGAAGAGGTGTATGTATGACGATTTTGGAAGTCAAAAATGTCAGCAAACTCTTTGGTCCTCACGCAGAGCAAGGTGTTCCGCTCCTGGAGCAAGGCTGGGGCAAAGAAAAGCTGGCCAAAGAAAAACAGATTACTGTTGGTGTTAACAAGGCCAACATGCAAATTAAGCAAGGTGAAATTTTCGTAATTATGGGGTTATCAGGTAGCGGCAAGTCCACTTTGGTGCGAATGCTAAATCGCTTGATTGAGCCTACCTCCGGTGAAATTCTGGTCCACGGCAAAGATCTCCGTAAGATGAACAAAGAACAACTCCGCGAAGTTCGTCGTAAAACCATCAGCATGGTTTTTCAAAAGTTCGCCCTGTTCCCACATCGGACTGTATTGGAAAATGTAGAATACGGTCTTGAAATTCAAAAGGTAGATAAAGCACAACGCCAGGAAAAGGCACAAACAGCGCTGGAACTGGTTGGTCTTAAAAACTGGGGCGATAAAATGCCCGATGAGTTGAGTGGCGGTATGCAGCAGCGTGTCGGGCTGGCACGAGCGTTGGCAAATGACCCTGAAGTTCTCCTGATGGATGAAGCCTTCAGCGCATTGGACCCTCTCATTCGCCGTGACATGCAAGATGAGCTGCTGGAGCTTCAAGATAAAATGAAGAAAACGATTGTCTTTATCACCCATGATCTGGATGAAGCGCTGCGGATTGGTGACCGGATTGCATTGATGCGGGACGGAGTGGTCGTACAAATTGGTACACCGGAAGAAATTATGATCCAACCAGCTAACTCTTATGTAGCCCGCTTCGTCGAGGATGTGGATCTGTCCAAAGTGTTGACGGCTGCTCATGTCATGCTTCGTCCAGAAACCATCACTATGGACCGCGGTCCGCGTGTAGCTCTGGAGTTGATGCGGGAGCGTGGGATTTCCAATCTATTCGTCATTGATCGCACCAAAAAGCTACTGGGTGTTATTAATGCCGAGGATGCTGTTCATGCACTGCGCAACAATTTAAAGATTGAAGATATTTTAATCACGGACGGACCGCAGGTTCCTGCTGAAACTGTCATTAATGATTTGTTTGAAATTACAAGCTCGTCCAAGGTGCCACTGGCTGTCGTCGATGACAAGCAGAAGTTGCTGGGCGTTATCGTCCGTGGAGCTTTACTGGGTGCACTAAGTGGAGATGTACCTACTACAAAGGAGGTGAATGCCCATGATACCGAAACTGCCAATCGCTGAGTGGATTCAATCCATTGTAGACTGGATGGGTATTCATCTGGCTGGATTGTTTAATGTTATTTCTTCAGTTATTGAAGCCGTAGTAGGCTTTTTCTCTGGCTTGTTCATGCTTCCTCACCCTCTGGTGTTCATCGTGATTATCGGGATTATCGCCTTTATGATTGGGCGGGTGCAGCTTACACTGTTTACTGTCATCGGCTTCCTGCTGATTGATAATCTCGGCTATTGGAGTGAAACGATGAATACGCTCGGACTGGTCATCACGTCTGCGCTTGTATCCATTGTTATCGGGATTCCGATCGGAATCTGGTGTGCATACAGTAAATCTGCATCACGCATTATCACGCCTTTGCTTGATTTTATGCAGACGATGCCTGCGTTCGTGTACTTGCTCCCTGCGGTTACCTTTTTCAGCTTGGGTGTTGTACCAGGTGTTATCGCATCTGTTATCTTTGCGATCCCCCCAACCATTCGCATGACCAACCTGGGGATTATGCAAGTATCGGATGAGCTCATTGAAGCCTCTGATGCTTTTGGTTCAACATCGGCGCAAAAGCTATTTAAAGTACAGCTTCCACTGGCATTGCCTACCTTAATGGCTGGTATTAATCAGACGATTATGCTGTCACTGTCCATGGTGGTTATTGCTTCCATGATCGGTGCGGAAGGTATCGGTGCAGTTGTGTATCGTGCTGTGACCCAGCTACAAATTGGTAAAGGGTTTGAAGCCGGCTTGGCTGTGGTCGTTCTGGCTATTGTACTTGACCGCTTCACGCAAAATCTGTTTAAACCGACGAAAAGAAGCAAAAGCCTCGTATCCAGCAAGCAAAAAGTATGGATCACCTCAGCAGTTACAGCAGTTATTCTGATCGCTGGCGCATCTCAATATTTTGTTGGAACGGATCATTCCGCTGCTGGCAAAGGTAGTGCTGCTGCCAATACGGTTGGCGCAGAGGTTGATTATAAAATTATTGGTATTGATGCCGGGGCAGGCATTATGAAGTCGACGGCTAAAGCAATTCAAGACTACAATTTGTCTGATTGGAAGCTAGTTGAGGGATCTGGTGCGGCCATGACGGCCACATTGGACAAAGCCATCAAAGCGAAAAAGCCTATCATTATTACCGGTTGGACTCCTCACTGGATGTTCAACAAGTATGATCTCAAATATTTGGAAGACCCTCAAAAGTCTTATGGTGAAGCTGAGGGTATTCATACGATTGCCCGCAAAGGATTGCAGCAGGATGCTCCTACTGCTTATGAGTTTCTAAAACGTTTCAAATGGACAGCGGAAGATATGGGTGAAATGATGGTCGCTATCCAGGCCGGAACCAGCCCAGAGCAAGCTGCCAAAGACTGGGCGGAGAAACATGCCGACAAGGTTCAGGAATGGACTCAAGGACTGCAAACTGTCAATGGCGACACCTTCAAGCTAAGCTATGTAGCTTGGGATTCGGAAATTGCGAGTACAAATTTGCTAAAATATATTATGGAAAACAAACTGGGTTACAAAGTAACCGCACTGCAAGTTGAAGCAGGCCCTATGTGGACGGGTGTCGCTAGTGGTGATGTAGATGCCTCACCGGCTGCATGGCTGCCGTTAACACATGCAGATTACTGGGCTAAATACAAAGATAAGCTCGACGACCTAGGTGCGAATATGACTGGTGTTAAAACCGGATTGGTCGTTCCAGCTTACATGAATGTTAAATCAATTACTGAATTGCAATAACGGAGCCGAAGCGGCTCCAGCTTCCGCCGCTACTGGGGACTTTGGCAAGGAGGTTGGCTACCGCATTTTCGGTACCGACCCTGGCGCCAGACTGATGAAGCTGACTGCTAAAGCTATTAGTGACTACGGCTTGTCCGATTGGAAACTGCTTGATGTATTAGAACAAAAATTGGGCTATAAAGTAACAGCCCTGCAAGTGGAAATCGGCCCCATGTGGACAGGCGTGGCTAGCGGAAGTGTAGATGCTACCGCAGCCGCCTGGCTTCCATTGACGCATGCTGATTATTGGGCTCCATACAAGGATAAAGTAGATGACATCGGAACCAGCATGACTGGCGTTATGTCCGGACTTGTCGTTCCATCCTATGTGCCCATTGATTCTATTGAGGATCTCAAAACGCAATAATAATTCTTCTGCTTTTAAATCATACTAATAAGTAAAAGGCAGATCAGGGTTACTCCTGATCTGCCTTTTGAATATCCATATTTAAAACTGCTCTCAGCCTTTAAGTGTGAACCCTTCTTGAGCCGGCACATCGGCATGCTGTGCTGTCGTCTGATGTTGTCTAAAGAATAACGGATAGATCACGAAGGCCACCAACAGACTCACACAACCAATGACGCCCAGAGCAATCAAATCCTTAAAGATGTATGTGATATCCAGTCCCTTGAGCGTAATGTTCCGTACAGCGTCCAGATAATAGGTCAGCGGCAATATTTCAGCAAGCCCTCGCAAGAAGCCGGGCATTGCTTCCAATGGCCACGTATAGCCTGACAGCATAAAGGAAGGAACAGCAATGAGCATCAGGGTTTGCGTAGCATCCACTCTGGTCTTGGAAAAGAGACTGAACAGGAACCCTAATCCACACAAAGCAAAGTTAAAGACCAGCGAAACCAAAATCAATGGCAGTACCTGTCCCCTAAACGGAATATCGAAGCATAGAGCGCTAATACTGAACACAGTCAGCACATTGAAAGCTCCCGCCGCATAATAGGGTGCCAGCTTGGCAATAGCCAAGCGCCAAGGGGTATTTTTCCATGCGCCAAATCTTCCCCAAGTCCCTGCTTCCTTATCACGCGTGCAGGACAACGCAATACCTAGCAGCAAACACTGCTGGAGAGCCGCAGAAATAACCCCCAACGGCATGAAAAGCTTATAATCATATACCGGGTTAAATAGCACTCTGGATCGGAACGGGATGGTAGTCAGCGTCGAAGCGGCCTGATCGGCGTTCATTCCCTTTTGCTTCATGGAATTGAGTGATACTCCGGCACTCACGCTACTAATGACTTGATTGGCAATCCGACTGGCACTATTGGAATACATCATATTACTGCCGTCAATCAGCGTAAGCACAGGTGGATTTTCCCCATGCTTAAGCCGAGTGGTAAAGTTATCTGGAATGACAATTCCGACCTTGGCTTCCCCAGTCTCCACCTGGCGGACTACATCATCCTGATTGGTCACTTGCCGTGTAACGGCAAATGAATCAGTCGCATCGAACGCCTGAATGATTTGGCGACTAAGCTGTGAATTATCTCCGTCATACACCGTAACAGGCATCTCGGTAATCCGCTGATGCGAATACAGGAAGCCGAACAGTATCGTATACACAATTGGCGTAATCAGCAGAATAGCCATAAAGCGGCGGTCTCGGAAGATACTCAGCCATTCCTCGCGAAACACATCGCGGATACGAAGTCTTTCCTGTGAATCCTGCATATTACTGCGCCCCTTTGCCTGTAAACAGGACCGTGGAGCCTGTTGGAACGGAAGCCGCAAGATCCGGTAATGCTACCTTCACACCAAAGGAACGGACATCCTTATCACCGGAGCTTTGGCTCGGTTTTTGAATGGCAAAGTCCGCAGCCGATTCTAACAGAATGACTTTGCCCTTCAGCTCCTTACCGCCTGACAGTAATTTAACTTGAACTGTATCCCCTGCTTGAAGACCGTTCAGAGACGTTTCCGGTACATAGAATTTAGCCCAACGCTGTGTGGATGTTTCAATAGTATAGACCGGAAATCCTGCGCTAGCCATCTCACCCAAGCTAAGCGACTTGGATTTTACGATCCCATCCTCGGGCGCACGCAGCGTAGTATATCCCAAATAGGTCTGAGCCTCCTGAAGTGCAGCTTCCGCCTGAGCTACCTGTGCATTGGCACCTTCAACCGCAGATTGTGCCTGCTCTACCGTCGATTGCGCCGCCTTCACAGCGGACTGCGCTTGCTCTACCGAAGCCTGTGCAGCTTTGACATCTTCCTGCTGCACAGCCACTTTGCCCGCTCCTGCCTGTGCTTCCTTCACTGCAGCCAAGGCTTGACGGTATTGAGCTTCAGCCGCCGTAATTTCCTCCTTACGGCTTCCCTCCCGTGCCATATCTAATTTTTGTGACTCTGCATTATACTTGGCCACTGCCTGTTGATGTTCCAATGTCGCTTGATCCAGTGAGGCCTGAGTTGCTGCACCGGCTTCTTGAAGCTTTTTAGCACGCTCCAGATTTTTAACAGTCAGGTCCAGCGTTTCCTTCGCTACCTTCACAGATGCTTGCAATTGCTCAAGCTCCTGCGGTCTTGCCCCGCTCTTGAGGGCATCCAGTTTCGCTTTGGCGGCGTTCGCAGCCGCTTGGGCCTGTTCTATCTGGCTAGAGGAAGCCTCAGCAGTCACACTGACCGCTGTCGTACCTTGGCTCTTCTTGGCCTGAGCGGCGCTTACAGTAGCCTGTGCCTGGCCTACGCCTGCTTGAGCCTGCAATACGCTGGCTTTCGCTTTGGACACATTGCTCTTGGCTGCCAGCAATGCAGCCTGTGCTTGCTTCACCTTATCTTCCAGCTCACGGCTTTCCAGATGGGCTATCACCTGCCCTTTTTTTACCTTGTCGCCCTCATTCACCAGCATCTGATCAATACGTCCCGCCATCTTAAAGCTGGCATTGAGCGTATCCGATTCTACATAAGCCGTAGGGATAGAAGAAGACTCATCTGCGGATAAGCTGCTGCTCCCTCGTGGGAAAGCAGTTAAAGCATAGATTCCTACAGCGATTAAAATAATAAGTACAATGTAAATCGCATATTTTTTGGCTTTCATGTTCTCATCACTCCACTTGTCTATTTAATGTTGCATACCCAGCGCGTTACATACAAATACTTCGGTACTTTTGCGAACTTCCTGCAGATTCATTGTTTCGCCCCACACCATCGACCGCATCGGAGTAAAAATGTAAATGCCGAATAAACAATTTGCAGTCGTTTTTGCATCCAGCTTACTCGAAATTTTCCCATAGAACTTGCCGGAATCAATCTCTGCCTCCATAAAATCAAAATAGTCTGCCAGCACCTGCCTAATATTAAAATGCTGTTCCTGCGAGACCCATCCCTTACTGACCAGTAGACGGCAAAAATCCGGCTCTCTCCCAATGAACTCAATATGTACTTGGATCAGCTTGCGAACCCTCACTTCTACCTGATCCATAGGAATTTGAGCCATCGCTTCATGGATATCCTGGACAAAACGTTCCATTCCCATCTTCAAAATGTAAATGTACAATTCTTGCTTGTTTTTAAAATTGTAGTACAGGGTTCCTTTGGCTATGCCACATACCTTGGCAATTTCCTCCATATTTGTATCGTTAAATCCTCGTTCGGAAAAAGCCTTGAGTGCGCCGTTAAAAATAATTTCCTTCGTTTGCTGTTTCATGCTTCCTCCTTTTTTGAACTGACCGTCCAGTACAAAAATTATGTATTTATTATAAGCCCATTTTCAGTTATCCAGCAATAGGAAATGTGCAAAAATGACCATTTTAGACACTTCGTCTAAACGATTATTCCAAAATGAAAATGCAAAAACGGATCGAATAAGTGAGGGGGTCACTCATTCGATCCGTTATTTCATAAAATCGGCTAATAAGGGGGCACATCTACGGATTATCAGCCGATTTTAAGGGAGGGCCGACTATTTCTTCACCGTTTGATTGTATTGCGCGATTTTGCCTGTAATTTCTTGTGCAGCTTGATCCAGAGCTTGTTTTGGCTGTTGCTGGCCACTCAGAACAGCCTCAATCGCACCTTCAACAATCTGACGCGCTTCTGGGAATACACCCATTACTGCGCCTTGTGTGGCAGTGGATTGTGCCGATGCATGCAATTGGTCAACCGCTGTCTGGAATTGCGGATATTTTACCATATTATCTTTGAGTACCTTCTCGTCATAGGCCGCTTTCGTGATTGGGAAGTACCCGGTATTCACACTCCATTGTGCCTGCACTGCTGGGGAAGCGACGAATTTAATGAACTCCCATGCCGCCTTTTGCTGGGCTTCAGGTTTGTTGTTCATGATGTATAAGCTCGCGCCGCCTACAACCACGCCGCCTTCTTTTGCTTCATTGGCTCTTGGCAGGAATCCTGTGCCTACTTCGAATTTATCGCCAACCTGCTCCACAATATTACGCAGCGAAGCGGTGGAGTCCAGTGTCATCGCAATTTGTCCTGCGGAAAAAGCCTTCGCCGTATCGTCCGAGTTACGTCCCAGATTGGATACGACCTTTTCATCGATCATTTTCTTCCACCATGTCAGTGTTTTTACACCAGCATCCGAATTCAGCAAGGATTCCGTAGCTGCTTGTTCGCGCCCATTGCCATTGTTCACATAGTCCGCGTTCTGATTGGCAAATAGTTGCTCCATAAACCAGCCGTAGATGGCAATCGATGCACCGGATTTACCATCCTTGCTCAAGGCTTTGGCGGCTTTTTCGAATTCATCATACGTTTTCGGAGGATTAGCTGGGTCAAGTCCTGCGGCTTTGAAAGCATCCTTGTTGTAATATAAAATCGGGTTTGACGTATTGAACGGCATGGCGTTCAATTTACCATCAATCGTGTAGTATCGTGTAATATTCGGTTCAAGCTGCGACAAATCGAACTTATCCGCATCAATAAATTGTTGTACAGGCGTGATCATTTTGGAATCAATCATGAATTTACTGCCGATTTCGTATACTTGAATGATGTCTGGTCCGCTATTAGAACCCAGCGACGCTTTCAGCTTGTTCAAGCTGTCATCATATTTGCCTTGATATACTGGCTCTACCTGAATGTCCTTATGACTGGCGTTAAAGTCAGCAGCGATCTGCTTGATCGCTTTTTCACCGTTGCCAGACATTGAATGCCACCAAGTCAGCTTTACAGGTGAAGCCGCTGCTGCCCCTGTATCGTTACCATTACTCGGCTTCTCCGCCGCTGTATTGTTGCTACAGCCTGCTGCAACGACCATAGCAGTCAGAATAAGCAGGGTCAAAGCACTTTTCAAACGAAAAAATCTCATAATCTCTCTTCTCTCCCTTTGATTAAATGATTCTTGAATGAAATGTTGGTACTCTTGTGTGTTAAAGCTTTGTATATAGGCTGCTTGCGCAGGTGTTGCTGTCTTTTGCATCTATAATTAGCCTTTAAGCGCACCCGCTGCCATTCCACGCACCAGCTGTTTTAATCCAAAGATCAGCAGGAGCAGAGACGGTAAAATGACAAGTGCTGTACCCGCAAATACCAGATTCCATGAAGTCGATTCCTGAAACTCCAGCATGGATATGCCGATCTGTACGGTACGCATATTCTCGCTATTTGTGACCAGTAAAGGCCAGAGATATGAATTGTACATGTTCAGGAACGAATACACAGCCAGTGTTCCGAGCGCAGGGCGCGATAACGGAAGCACATGAAACAGGAAATATCGGATATGTCCGCACCCATCCATACGAGCAGCCTCGAACAGTTCCTTGGGAAGCTGGAGAAAAAACTGTCTTAACAGGAACGTTCCAAATGCCGTCGCCAGAAAAGGAACCGTCAACCCTTGATATGTATCAAGCCAGTTCCAGCTTCGTACCGTCAGATAGTTGGGAATAATGGTAACTTCCCAAGGGATCATCATCGTCGCAACAAACATGCTAAAAATGAAGTTTTTCCCCTTGAATTCCATTTTGGCAAAGGCATAGGCCGCGAAGCTGGCTGTAATCAGTTGCCCAATCATTGTCAGACCCGAAATGAGAAAGGTGTTGCCGATAAAGGCTGCAATCGGAACGATCTCAAACACTTCAGAAAAATTAGCCATATGAAAGGAATGCGGGAAAAAACTCGGTGGGTAAGCGCTCGCTTCCTCCGGTGACATGACCGCCATAAAAAATGTATAAATAACCGGATACAAAATCAGAGCGGCTGCAATCGTAAGCAGCACATACAGTAATGTTGAATTCAGGTGTTGTTTCATTGATAATGCACCTTTCTTTCCACCCATTTAAACTGAATCATTGTAAGCAGCAAAATGACAGCAAACAAGACAATGGCCTGTGCACTCCCTGTTCCGAACCGGAAATTAACAAAAGCTTCCTGATAAATGGAATATACAAATACATTTGTACTGTTCACCGGACCGCCCTTGGTCAAGATATTAATTTGAGCGAAAGACTGGAAGGCACCAATGATCGAAACTACGGTCACAAAAAAGATCGTCGGTGACAGCAGCGGCATAGAAATACGCCAGAACGTGACCAACGGTCCTGCTCCGTCCATTTTGGCACTTTCGTACATGTCATCTGGAATCCCTTGAAGTCCGCTCGATAAGATAATGTAATTGAAGCCAAGATTCATCCAGATGGTCATGATGGCTACGGAGAACAGCGCCCAATCAGGGCTGGTCAACCACGGAACCGGATTGATATGTAACAGGGAAAGTACATAGTTGAACATCCCCAGCGTGGGATGGAAAAGGAATTTCCAAATGACCGCAGATGAACCCACTGACAACACCATGGGCAATGAAAATGCAAACTGAAAGATTCGCATTCCACGTAATTTACTGTGTGTAAGGGCAGCGAGTACCAGTGCCAATAAAATACCCACAGGTACCGTCAGTAGTGCAAAAAGCAGCGTGACCTTAATCCCCTGTAGAAACTGACCTGAGCTGAAAAGCATAGCAAAGTTATCTAACCCCACATAATTTGCAACATTTCCTGCGGGATCGGTAGAATGCAAGCTGAGATAAACGGACTTGATCATCGGGTAAAACATAAATACAGCAAATAAAATAAGCGATGGGGCCAAAAAGGTATACGCCAGCGCGTTTTCGCGCAGTCTTTGAATTTTTAGCGAACCCGTGCGTATGCGAGCTTTAGACGATGTCCGTTGCTGGCTCCTCGTCCCCAGTCCCAAAGATTTGTTAAGTTCACCCAAAACGGAACGCCCCTTTCTTTTCAAACCAACCTCAGTAAGTGTATCGTTTTGATGTAAAGGGAACATCAAGTGGGCTGGAGTAATATGTTAATGTTTTGGCTCTTTGTAAAACCTGTCTCACTTAGGTACCTGCACAAGGGCACAGCTTTCCGCATACGATATATCATTATTATGAGTATGGAGGTCAGAGGCGAATGCCGTACAACACCGTCAGTCCGCAAACTTTATATCAAGCTAGACCAGAATTCCAACACGAACTCAAAAAAGTCCATGATCAATTGCATTATCAATTGAGCCCCTACATGAATCACACGGTCAGGGTACAAACGATGGATCATCATGTATATGAAGGAACGATTGTGCACATGGATGCGGATCACTTGTATCTGAGAGTCCCTCAGCAGTATCACTCACCCTCCTCAGAAACCTCGGGCCCTTATCGCTCCTATGCCTATAACAATGTCATTCTGCCGCTGGTGCTATTTAATTTGTTGGTTATAGTCCTGTTGAGCTAGCGCTCCATCCATCCAATCTGTCTAACCAAAAGACAAAAAACCTCCAAATCCGTAAGGAGCCTACCCTTGGCACATTACGAAGTTGGAGGTTTTATTTATTTGTGTTCTTATAATCATTAGTTCTCACAGGAGATGCCTGCTTCCTGCTCTAGTACAGCTACAAAACGCTCTATATCTTCTCTATTCGGCAGGTGGCAGAACACCTCATTTACACCCTGATTAATCAGCAGGATGCTCCCCTTAGTATCTGACAATTCCTTTTCCAGATTAGCCAGCGAAATATGGTGATAATTAATGAACTTGATCCAAGGAATACCCATAGTGCAGGAATAAAAGATGATTCGTTGGGACGTTACTGCCAGCATTCCACAAAGCGGTATCTTCTGAGAGCTTTGTTGCAAATCATACGTACACCTAATGCAGGATCGAATGTGTTCGCCGGCTTCTAACGTCAGACTAATGGCTCGCAGCTCTTTTTCATCTGTTTTCATCCCGTCTCATCTCCTGTTCGAAGTTCAGGAACGAGTCGCAGCCCCATGACCTCACATCAACTTTTGCGGCTTGTCCCATCGACCTCTTCCATTTTTCGTAAGATTAAGAACTGGACAATGACTGATCTCCACTGCACAGCAAAACCAAGGATGGATATGTACAACCTAACATGGGCACAGGATGTTATCAACAAGTAAGCGAGCATATCCGCTCATCTTTCCACCATATTTTGCAAAATACTCTTTGGAAGTGAATTAGGTTCAAGATAGCATCTTTCTCCCTCTAAGTTCCTATACTGACTTTACTCGATTCTCCTTTGTATAATACGGTATTATGCTAAGATGAAATAACATATTATAAATTTATATGAAAATATATTTAATGTGGAGGATAATTTATGTTTGACAATTTATTTCTTCATGAAATGTCTTTACTTTTTCTCTTAGGGAGTGAAATACTACTCTTCATTTTTGCTCTTATTTTTATTATTTGCACTTTAAAACAAAACAAAGCAATGCATCGATTGGATGAGATTTTGGCAGAAACAACACACCTAATAAAATCGAAGTAAGGAGAGGATTCTGATAGGGACCTGGACTATATCTGTAACCATAATCTACTGGTTCTGCTTTATTCATATTTTTATATGTTCATGTGCGTTGATCTACCTCTTTAAAATAAGAAAAACAAATAAAATATTTCAAAGAAAAATAGAGCTGCTCAGTAAGCATTTAGAAATATTAAGAGAACAGCTTAAAAAAAATATTAATATGCAAGACGGGTTACTAATATTAGATGCTATTCAGCTACCTTGAAAAGTTTAACTTAGTATCTTGAGGGATGTAATAATCCTTTTTTTACAAAATCGCCAACAAGACCTCTCACAAGTTCAATTAACTCATGAGAGGTCTTGAACTAATTCAGAGAGAGCAAAAGCAGAAGTTCCCTTGTTACATTATGCTACATTCTTGAACTTAGTCTCATTAATTTACCGTATTTACCCTTAAGACCTGTTCTGGGGCTTATATCCTTCAATACTAAGCTTCATGAGTTCTAATATGCTGAAGATAATTCTAAAAAATGAGGAATGGTATACGCTTCTTCTTGGCAAGCTAATGTGAGAATACGTCAGAACGGAGAAGAAGCCTGATGAAATATAACCGTTTGTTATGCGCTGGAATCGCTGTTTCTTTGCTGAGTATTAGTCCTTGCCCCATTCCATATACGAATACACAAGACACATCATGCGCCTCTCCCGCTCCTACAAAGGGAAGAGCCTATTACGAAGAACGGGGCGACATTGTATGGGAAGTTCCTACCCATCGTAAGCTTATCGCTCTCACATTCGATGACGGACCGGACGAAAGCAATACGCCTGCCATTCTCGATTTACTTCAAAAATACGATGCGAAAGCAACCTTTTTTGTCGTCGGCAGCCGTGTAGAAAAGCTGCCACACCTTGTAAAACGGGAACGAGAGGAAGGACATGAAGTTGGCAACCATACCTTCCTTCATTCATCCTTTCAATATATTTCCCGCAACAAAGCTCTGTCCGAATTGAATCAAGGTCAGGCGAGCATTGTTCAGGCAACTGGAGCAGGGGCCCATCTATTTAGACCGCCAGGCGGCTCCTATAACGATTCACTCGTCAAGCTATCCAAAGAGAAGGGACTGAAAATTATTTTATGGTCCTGGCATCAGGACACCCTAGATTGGCGAAAGCCCGGTGTACACCGTATCGCTGATAAGGTGCTTCGCAATGCCCGTAACGGTGATATTGTTCTCATGCACGATTATGTACATCAAAGCACACAAACCGTTGAAGCTTTGAAGATTATTCTCCCTGAGCTCAAGAAAAGAGGTTATTCCTTCGTCACTGTATCTGAATTACTCTCTAATCGAGAAAAGCCGGATGGGCTGATTGAGGTAAATAAGTGAAAGAGTAAAAATAACATGAACGAAACACAAATATTTCAAGGAGAATCAAAGTGAGCTCGCCGTTGACTATGCAAAAAATATGCAGGAACGACATGAGAATTAGATAATACAAGAGACCTCTCACAAGTTTATTTAACTCGTGAGAGGAGAAATCGCAACCTCAAAGTGAGCACCGCATCTTATTTTACATAGCTATACTTTTCAGTCCAATGTCTTGGAGGCCAGCCATTGCATCATCGTTGTTTTCTTTCCGTTAATCACCTTCGATACTTCATTGTTATATACATAAATCCAGGACCAGTGGCCATTGTATTCATACGGTGTTTTGTCGCTCTTCTTATACAAACCAGAAGTATCCACTACATTATCAAACAACGACATATGGACATCCTTTGCTCCGGCATTCACTAAACGGTTGTAGGTCGGAACCGTATAATCGTTGGGTGGAACTACGGTGTCGGTTTTGGCGGCGACAAACCAGATCGGCAGGTCCTTCATGTCATTAATTTGTTCATCAGTGATAAGGCTATCCTTCAAGGCTTCACACGCCACTACAGCTGCTGCAAAATAGTCCTTATAATCACGGATCAGCAGCATAGTCATGTATCCGCCGTTGGAGTCTCCGCCAATGTAGATTCGATCTGTATCAATGTCTTTGTTCTTGGCTACATAATCCTTAATTAACGACATCAATGCATGCTCATACTTCGAGGTTCCGTCTCCAAAGCCTGTAAAGCCATCCATCCAGTAGGTTGGGGTCTGAGGTGCCAGCACATAAGCCCCACCAAAATAAGATTGAATATCTTTAGAAGCAAAATTCGCTGCCTTATTCCCCGAAATTGGAATCGTCGGATCTGTACCTCCCTCTCCCATACCGTGCAGCCAGATTACCAAAGGGTTTTTCACTTTGTCTTTTGCCGGTGCATAGTTCGCGTAGGTTAAAGTAACCCCATCAAATGTAGCTTTGCCAATTGTAAACTGATCAACAAGCTTCCGGACTTCACCTGAGGAAGTATCAATCTTCAATCCGGAAATTGTTCCTGATTGGGTTTTAATAGCCTTTTGCTGCGTGATCGTATATTTGTTATCATTCCATGCGTTAAACCCGGAACCCGCCGCATCATAATGAATGGCAGAGCTTAGAGTTACGGCTGGACCAATTTCCATTTCCAACACAGCGTAGCTTCCTGTTTTACTTACAGGGTTGCCACTTTTGTCCGATACATAGGCCTTCGTGACCTTCCGGTGGCCTTTCTCAATAAAGGAATTCACCAACCTATTGTCGCTTCTTTCCACATATACCTTAAATGTATCCTTTGTTATTGCATCTTTGGGTACCGGCTTACCCAGGTTAACAATGATCTTCGTAATGGCTGCTCCCCAATCCTTCACCTCCGCAACCGTCCGGTATGAGGTGGGCTGTACCTTGGCATCCTTGGCCCATGCACCGGAGCTGAAAGCAAAGGTCGTACTGACAGCTAAAGTGAATAACATAGATGTTTTAGCAACCTTTTTAAACTGTTTAAACATGATGTCTTACCTCCCAGAACCATTAATAAAACGCTTACATAATTAATTTTAATGATTTTTTTATTTGCATCCTGCCTTTTATTAGCCTAATTCAGGTCAATTACTGACTCAATTACTGACTCCTTGCTTCAGAACGCCTTTTGTGCTTTTTACGATATTGATGCGGTGTCACTTGATATACCTTTTTAAATACTCTGGCAAAAGACTTCTCGTTTGGAAATCCGTGTTGTAGCGCAATTTGTATAATAGAATGGTCCGTATTCATAAGAACACGGAAAGATTTCTCCAGACGAATGGCATTGATATATTGAAAGAGCGTCAACCCTACATGCTTTACAAAGAAACGGGACAAATATTCGGGAGACAATCCAAAAACCTGGGCTATAGAATCCAGGGATAGGCTCTGATCGTAATTTTCTTTGATATAATCAGTTATCAATGTCAGCCGCTCCAAATATTTATTCGTGTTAAAGCCTGGGATCGATTCGTTGCCAATTCTAAAATGCATTAATAAAAGGTACACCAATCTATAAGATAGAGACGTTAAGTGAATATGTACTAAAGGGTCATTGTGCTGGTTGAGGTAAGCCACAAATAATGTGTTTAACAGATCACGCAGCTCCTCAAAATGCTGTAATCTCTGCTCGTTGGTTTCAAAAATGGATATACAATCAAATAAAATGGGATTACTATCCTTTATATTTTCCCGAATAAATCCAGAAGGAATCAGAACGGTTATAGCCTGTCTACCTTTGCCCTTAGCCACAGAAAAGGAATGAATAGCTTTCGAATTAATGAGCACAATATCTCCTTCTTTGGAGCTATAATTCATGCCATCTATATAGATATTGTCGATTCTTCCTGAGAGTACATAGGATATTTCGATGCTGTCGTGCCAATGCCTAGGTATGTATGCTGGTTCATTGGAGGAATGAGCTATAATTTTTAATGGAAAATGATGGTCTGCCTGGACTAGCTCATATTTGTATTCCAAGTTTGTCGCTCCTCTCAGATGTGGACATAATACCTTCATGTTTCTATAAACAAAAAAACCTAAGATAACAAAATACATAAGATCCTTGGATCTTAGCATTTAGTTCCTTAGGTTTTGCCTGCGTAACAGTAACAATCCTTGTGCTATTCATTTTCAATTAACTAAGCTAAGTATATAGAGGGTTGAAATTCATGTCAACGCTTTCAATCAAGGCGTTTAACCAGCCAACATAAAGGAACGAGCTTCTATAGCCCGTCCCTTTATTTATGATCCTGTTTTTTGAACTTTGAAGATCATATTTAAACCAAATCCAATCAGCACGAGTCCCGTGACCTTATCGATAATATTTTGAACTTTGGGTGACATTAACCATCTTCTTATGTAACTTAACAATAATACGATTGTAGTAAACCATATAATCGAAAGTAGAGCATAAAGAGAGCCCATCAGTAAAAACTGCAAACTGGAATTATAGCCCGGTATAACAAATTGCGGTAGGAATGTGAGAAAAAAAATAGCAACCTTCGGATTGAGTGCATTGGAAACCAATCCTTGTGTAAACGCCGATTTTCTAGAATTCTCTTGCTTCTCTTGAATCAAATTACTCTTTCCTTTTTTTATAAAAGAAGACAGTCCCATATATATCAAGTAAACTGCCCCTGCATATTTGACTACCTCAAATGCTACAGCCGACTTCATTAATATGAAAGAAAGCCCCAATGCGGCTGCCAATGTATGAACGAGAGCTCCGCTAGTTAAACCTAGTACAATTTTGAAACCATCCTTCTTGCCATCAGTGAGAGTTCTTTTTGTTATTAATGCAAAATCAATCCCTGGTGACATGACAATAAAGATGAGCAGTATCGTAAATGCCAATATATCATTCATAATGTGCCTCCAGATGAAATCTCAGATACACAATACTAACGCGTTATCAGCCATATTTCAATACCTAACATTCATCCTTTTGAAGCTAATGTGCCACTCGATCATTGTTGAAATATATCCGACTCAAAAGGAACTCCTAGTCAAACTGGCACTTATCATATACGATTTTAAGAACCCTCTGAAAAATAAGATTTTTTTGTAAATAGCCACCATTAGCGGAAGGGAATATAGAACAGCGTATCGACTAAAGTTGGAAGGTCGCGAAAACAGAAGTGGTCTATAGACTTCTATTTGCGGACCTGACGTTTCAGGAACAGAAAGAGCAGCGGCAATGGGCGATGTCCTTAGTCGTATCGTCCCGCTGCTCTCCAATCACATCTATCTGGATTTGTCCCGTTCAGGGCTTCTCTCTCTAGGCATTCTGCATTTCACTACCTCCATAACTCAGGTCTCTGAATAATTAGACAAACTGACCGGATAAAAGACATAAACCTTAAACCTTTTACTGAATAAGCTACTACTAAGCAACAATATTAAGGCGTCAACTTTAATATTGTCATAGTTGTATTAATATTATTGTGCAACAGAGCAGGAGTTACGTTGGCATTTACCAGTTGTATTGTAGTTGGAACTGTTGTAACGGTTATAATAACCTCACCTGCGGTAGGCCCCCCACCATTACCTGAGAACGGTAACGGTGTTATAGGAGTTCCATTAACAGTGAGATTGAAGTCGGCATCACCTTGGTTGTGAATAGAAAATGAGATGAAGTAGCTCCCCGTCTCGTTGATTGTTATCGTTGGAGATGGAGGAGTGAAAGTAAATGCACCGCCTACATTCGCTAAAACCCCAGTAAAGGTAATGGGTGAGTTACCCGGAACCGTGTCAGTCCCCGTACCAGGATCTGCTCTAAAAACACTTAAGAAGTCTGTTATCCCGATGCCAGCAGGCCCTGTTGGCCCCGTTGCTCCTGCTGGCCCTATTGCTCCTGCCGGTCCTGCTGGTCCTACTGGCCCTGCGGGGCCGGGGATTCCTTGTAGCCCTTGTAGTCCTTGCTGACCTTGAGCACCTGGAACTCCCTGTGGACCTGGCAGTCCCTGGGATCCCTGCGGTCCTTGAGGTCCTTGAGGCCCTGGAATTCCTTTCACAATGACCTTCGGTAAAACTTTGAATTTTTTAACTGTACATCTTCTAAATTTTCTCCGATGCATTTTCTTTTGCCAACAATAATGTCGAAACATATTTAATGGGTCACCTCCAAAGTCTAGTCAAATTAGCTTATTGTGCAATTAACCAAAAAGATTGGGCTGTTAACTTCATCTAGGAAAAGATAGGCATAGACCTGTCCGTATGGGCTCCAACTCGTTGTCCATGATCTTGTACTGCTGGTGACCGCCCACCATGTTCCCGGCGTGGATTGTATGCTTTTCCAACAAAAAAGGACTAACTCAACAGCTAGTCCTTAATGATTGGGTTGAAAAGTACTACCTTCTATTATTTTTGGGTAAATGCGATTTTCAATCCGATAAGTGTAAATAACCAGCCTTGAATATAATTGATTTTTTTAGAAAAGGATGGATTTTTCCGTAGAAAGGAGCCTACTTTTCCAGCAAAAATACTTATCAATATAAAAAGCACTAAAGTTTGCATTAAAAATACCACTCCAAGAACTAGCATTTGAATAGAAACACTACCGCTTTCTTGGTTTACGAACTGAGGAAGAAAAGCCAAGAAAAAAAGTGATATTTTTGGATTCAACACATTCATGATAACACCTTTTTTATACAATGACTTGTAACTCAAGGTATCTCCACTCTTGATTTCAAAACTTGTATCTTTTGCTCTAAATGACTTATACGCCAAAAATAATAGATAAGCTGCTCCAGCGTATTTGATTGCTGCAAACGCTAAGGAAGATTGATAAATTATTGCCGCGAGTCCGAAAGTTGCTGCAAAAATATGAACCAACAATCCCGTGCAAAGGCCTAAAGTAGTAAATATCCCTGCATTCCTACCTTTTGCTATGCTCTGTGTCAGTGTGAACACGTTGTCAGGACCCAGCATAATGGTGAGAACAATTGCTGCTCCCAAAAAAGCTAATATAGTATGAAGCTCCACAAAACTTCCCCCGTTGGATAATTTGCATATATACTACACCACAATAAAGCGATCTGACAATTAAGTTAAACTGGCTAATCAACTAGTATGTATAGAAACTGTTAGAACAAATGAACGAATGTAAACTGTCGAATTACAGAAACTCCGCTGCAAGCTACTTGAGCCCTCATAGTGTAGCAATGGTATAGAAAAAAGGCTCCCTTTCGGGAGCCCTTTAAATATCGGTATTACAGGGTTTTAAGGCCCTAATTACATCATGCCGCCCATTCCGCCCATTCCGCCCATGTCAGGCATTGCAGCCTTTTCTGGTTCTGGCTTGTCAGCGATCACTGCTTCAGTAGTCAGGAACATAGCCGCTACGGAAGCAGCGTTTTGCAATGCATAACGAGTTACTTTCGCAGGGTCAACGATACCTGCGTCAATCATATTTACCCACTCGCCAGTAGCTGCGTTGAAACCAACGCCTACTTCTTCGCGTTTCAGACGCTCAACGATAACAGAGCCTTCTTCGCCTGCGTTAGCAGCAATTGTACGGATTGGAGCTTCCAGAGCGCGCAACACGATGTTGACGCCTGTTTGCTCGTCGCCTTGCAGTTCAACAGCAGCAACTGCATTGTATACGTTCAGGAGCGCTACGCCACCACCGGATACGATACCTTCTTCAACCGCAGCACGGGTTGCGTTCAGAGCATCTTCGATGCGCAGTTTGCGTTCTTTCAATTCTGTTTCAGTAGCCGCACCGACTTTGATTACTGCTACGCCACCGGACAATTTAGCCAGACGCTCTTGCAGTTTCTCTTTGTCGAACTCGGAAGTAGTTTCTTCCAGTTGCGTGCGGATTTGGCTAACACGAGCGTCGATGTCGGCTTTGTTTCCAGCACCGTCAACCACAATCGTGTTTTCCTTTGTAATACGCACTTGACGTGCTGTACCCAATTGGTCCACAGAAGCTGTTTTCAGGTCCAGACCCAGTTCTTCTGTGATTACTTGACCGCCTGTCAGGGCAGCGATATCTTGCAGCATTGCTTTACGACGGTCACCAAAGCCAGGAGCTTTAACAGCTACAGCGTTGAATGTACCACGCAGCTTGTTGACAACGAGCATAGCCAGCGCTTCGCCTTCGATGTCTTCAGCGATCAGAACGAGTGGCTTGCCTTGTTGTACAATTTTTTCAAGCAATGGCAGGATTTCTTGTGTGTTTGTGATTTTCTTGTCAGTGATCAGGATATATGGATTGTCCAGTACAGCTTCCATTTTGTCCGTATCTGTAATCATGTACGGAGAAATGTAGCCACGGTCAAACTGCATACCTTCAACTACTTCCAGTTCTGTTGCAAAACCGCGGGATTCTTCAACAGTGATGACACCGTCTTTGCCCACTTTTTCCATAGCTTCAGCGATCAGTTCGCCTACTTCATCATCAGCAGCGGAAATACCAGCTACTTGAGCAATGGATTGTTTGCTTTCGATTGGTTTGGAGATAGCTTGCAGTTCAGCAACAGCTGCTTTAACCGCTTTGTCGATCCCTTTACGGATACCGATTGGGCTTGCGCCAGCAGTTACGTTTTTCAAACCTTCAGTGATGAGGGCTTGAGCCAAAACAGTAGCCGTAGTAGTACCGTCACCAGCTACATCGTTCGTTTTAGTTGCTACTTCTTTAACCAGTTGAGCGCCCATGTTTTCGAACGCATCTTCCAACTCGATTTCTTTTGCAATCGTTACACCGTCATTAGTGATGAGCGGGCTACCGAATTTTTTCTCCAGTACAACGTTACGGCCTTTCGGTCCGAGTGTTACTTTAACAGCGTTAGCCAATGCATCTACCCCGCGCAGCATGGAGCGGCGAGCGTCTTCACTGAATTTAATGTCTTTAGCCATTTGTGATAAACCTCCCTATGGATTATGAATGATTTGTTTCAATTCCTATATTTAGGTCTTGTCCGGGTTCCGGTTAACCGATGATCGCGTGGATATCGCTTTCTTTCATAATCAAATATTCTTTACCTTCATATTTGATTTCCGTTCCAGCGTATTTGGAGAAAATGACACGGTCGCCTTCTTTTACTTCCAGAGGAATACGGGCACCGTCTTTCAATGCGCCTGCGCCAACCGCGATAATTTTGCCTTCTTGCGGCTTTTCCTTGGCAGAGTCAGGAAGTACGATTCCGAAGGAAGTCGTTGTTTCTTGCTCAATTGCTTCCACCAATACGCGTTCACCCAAAGGTTTGATCATGAAAAATAGCCTCCTTATTAAGTGTTTATCCTGTAATTTGGTTGTTATGTTGTATGTAATTAGCACTCAACAGTCGTCAGTGCTAACAACCAACTTTATGATACTCAACTTGAGATTGAATTTCAAGTCCCTAATGTATTTTTTATGGGAATTTTTATGTGCAGCCATTCTCGATTATATCCACCTATCCTAAAAATAACCGTTAACTCAAGGCTAATGGTTATTTTTAAGACATCTATGCTGATCAATTTTAGAGAAATTAGTTATTGAGCCATTCAGAACCCGTCTTATTATTCCGCAGCTACACGCAATTGGGCCTCCCGTTCCTCCTGTGCACGCAGTTGCTTGCGGTACACGACTGATGACAAATATACACTCGCTTCATACAGCACCAGCAACGGAATCGCCACCAAAAAATCGGATATAAAATCCGGCGGAGTGATAACAACAGCGACAAAAACAAGCAGGAAATAAGAAATCTTCCGCCATTTGCGAAGCCTCATCGGGGTTAATACACGAATCCCTGTCAGAAACATGATTAGCAGGGGGAGTTCAAACAGCAACGCTACAGGCAACACAATATTAAACATAAAGGTGAAATATTGTGCAATGCCGTACGTTTCCTGCAACCCCATACTTTTGGTGACGGACGATGTAAACTGAATCGCCATCGGGAAAATAATGAAATAAGCAAAAGCTGCGCCCACAATGAATAAAAGCAGCACATAAGGCACATATCGCAAAGTTGCACTCCGTTCTTGCGGCCTTAATCCCGGGCTGACAAACTTCCACAATTGGTAGCATGCAAACGGTAACGCCACTGCAATCCCAATGATCATAGCGATCTTCATATAGATACCGATCCCGTCCCAAAAGGAAAATGCATTTAACTGAAAAGCTTGCGCCGAACCGGAGCGAATAAGCCAGTTATAGACAGAACCTGCCGCGAACAAACCACCAGCCAGTGCCAATACAAATACAATTAGCACATAAATTATTCGTCGGCGGAGCTCACCCAGATGTTCCATTAGCGGCATTTCATGCTCTGATGGGGTCAAGTCCATTTCTCCTTTCTGAACGGAACGCAGACAGCGCTTCCTAAAAAATAAAGCCCTTCACTGAAGAAGAGGCTCATGTTCATTATACAAGCAGCAAAAATGAATAACTAAATCTATGACAAGCGTTTATCCTCAGGCTGAGGTTGAACTTCTGAAGACGTCGTCTGTGATGCTTGGACCACACTTTCTTTGCTTTCTTTCCGCCCAGTCCGTTCATCTTCAGATAAAATATCGCGTGCCCCGTTTTTAAATTCACGGAATGTACGCCCTACAGCTCGGCCCAGCTCAGGCAGCTTGTTTGGACCAAATAGCAGCAGCGCCAGAATAATTAACAAAATATAACCCGGTGCTCCAATATTGGGCATGTGTAGTAATCCTCCTTATGTTGACGGACAAAATGAAAACCTCTGTCCGTATACGTCCTTATAAATTCTTACAGGTATCATACCACACACACGGGCTGCCTTCTACCGAAACTGGCCTGTCACCATAAGCAACGCTTCCGGGAGTTGATCCATAATCGCTGCCAAATTTTCATGCACGCCTTTGGGCGTTCCTGGCAAATTGACAATCAATGTGCGTCCGCGTATCCCCACGATTCCACGAAATAGCATGGCCGCCGGATTTTTCTGCATCACGATCATTCTCATGGCTTCCGCCATACCTGGCACTTCCCGTTCCACGACCCGTCTGGTCGCCTCAGGTGTCACATCACGGATCGCCAGTTCGGTTCCGCCTGTAGTTAGCACCAAGTCTGCATGAAAATAATCGGTCATTTCGATTAAAGCCGCAATAATCTCATCCGGTTCATCGGGAACGATCCGGTATTCCACAATCTCTCCGCCCAGTTCTTCTTCGACGAGTTCCCGGATGACCTGTGCGCTTGTATCCTCACGCTCTCCCCTTGCCCCTTTATCACTGGCTGTTAGGATCGCCGTTTTCCACACCATAAGATCACCCTTCTCCTATCATGAAAGAATACTTTCTCTTCTGAAAATCAGAAACAGCCGCGCTGCATCCTCCATCACATCACAGTACCCTCTCGGCGACAATGTTGTCTATGTCAAGGTTTCCGGTGGTCCTCCCTTTGAAAATCCCCATGCTTACCACCCGTTTTGGATTGCAGCATGGTAGGGCCGATGATCATATCTTTTTGCAGCGCCTTGCACATATCATACACGGTTAACGCTGCGGCTGAAGCCGCTGTCAAAGCTTCCATCTCTACACCCGTCTTACCCTCGGTCTTCACTTCAACTTCAATATGAAGCACATCATGTCCATTATCGGAAAAAGTAATGTTCACGCCTGTCAGGGCTAGCGGATGACACATCGGTATCCAGTCTGATGTTTTTTTCGCGCCTTGTATCCCCGCGACCTGGGCCACAGCAAGAACATCACCCTTGCCGATTCTGCCTTCTTTTACAGCCGTCAATGTAGCCGGGTTCATCGTAATCTGAGTCACGGCGACTGCTGTACGAACCGTAGACGTTTTGCCCGAAATATCTACCATACGAGCCCGTCCCTGTTCATTAAAATGAGTAAAGGAATCCACGACTCCCTCACAGCTCCTTTCACATACCCAACTTTACTTCATTCATCTTTGGTCGATTTTACATAATTACAATCTAAGCGTCCTTCAGGTGTAAACAACACGTCCACTCGCAAATCTTCTGGCTCCATGGGTACTTGTTCCAACAGTTGTCCCGGCAGCAGCAGAGAAACATAAAGCGGACCTACAGAGCCGTTATTACGCTTCTCTGCCTCTACCTGTGCGGTAAAGCGATCATAGTAACCTCCGCCATAGCCGATTCTGCCTCCACGACGATCAAAGGCCAAGCCGGGAACAACAACCCAGTCGATTCCCGTCCACATTTCAGGCAGCCATTCCTTGCATGTCAGTGCAGGCTCAGGGATGTTCCATACGCCGGGCACCATATTTCCGTACCGATCCATCTCCCTCAGCTCCATGGTTCGGGTTACCGAATCCACTCTCGGGGCTAGGACACGATCTCCCTGTGACCAGCAATGCTCAATGAGGGGAGTCGTAGAAATCTCGCTGCCAAAAGAGAGATAACTAAATAATGTTAGCATATCCCCGTTTCTGTCTATTCTAAGCTGCTCCCATGCCTCGATTGCATGCCGACAGGCCGCAGCCGATGCCTTTTGCCTTGTCAGCGGGTCCATGGAGTCACGCGCTTCCCGTTGCTGTACACGTAGCGCGTTCTTCACATTACAGACATCCACACATCCGCCCTCCCGCACAATCGTCGATAATCTTTAGAAACGTTGCAATTGTCCCATTTGTCAGTAAGTGCTGTACGTTGCAAGTTTTTTTCATTCTTTTTCACTTCTCGTTTAAGTTTATCATTGTTTATACAAATTGACTACACGAGGCTCAAGGGTTTAGGGGGTGAAAGCAGTGCAATAGTGGGTAATTTCATGTAAACTGGAAGGAAGGTACCTGCGAAAAAGGCAGGAAGAACTGTGCAAAATGTAATGGAGGAACGATACACTATGCTATTGCAAGTAACCGGAATTACGAAATCCTATGGAATTGAGCCCGTTCTGGACGGGATTAACCTTCAAATATTGGAACGTGAACGTATTGGACTGGTAGGTGTGAACGGTGCAGGCAAATCGACCCTGCTCAAAATCATTGCTGGTGAAATATCCTATGACAGTGGACAAATCTTTAAAGCAAAGGAAAC
Source organism: Paenibacillus sp. TSM33 (assembly GCF_056099025.1). Classification (NCBI taxonomy): domain Bacteria; kingdom Bacillati; phylum Bacillota; class Bacilli; order Caryophanales; family Paenibacillaceae; genus Paenibacillus; species Paenibacillus sp. TSM33. The sequence continues at coordinate 510,605 of NZ_JBLZXB010000010.1, read as the reverse complement.
CAGCATCGGTTATTTGGCGCAAAATAGCGGCTTGAATTCTGACCGTTCGATCTGGGATGAAATGATGCTGGTGTTCACACCGCTGATTGAAGCAGAACGGGAACTTCGGCAAATGGAGCAGGAAATCGCCGATCCGGCCAATGCGCAGCACGAAAAGCGTTATGCCGATCTACTCGAACGGTATGCACGACGCTCAGATTGGTTCAAGGATCACGGTGGTTATGAAATGGAGACTCGTATTCGCAGCGTGCTGCACGGCATGGGCTTTGGTTCATTTGCACCCGAGACGCCTGTAGCCACCCTGAGCGGAGGCCAAAAAACCAGGCTTGCGCTAGCGCGCATCCTACTGCTCGCCCCAGATGTTCTTATGCTCGATGAGCCTACCAACTATCTGGATATTCAGACACTAACCTGGCTGGAAGACTATTTGCGCGGCTACTCCGGCTCTCTGCTGGTCGTATCACATGACCGATATTTTTTGGATCGACTGGTGACGACGATTATTGAAATTGAGCGCCATCGCTCCACCCGCTATACAGGCAACTACAGCCGCTACATGGAACTGAAGGCTGCCGAGTACGAAACAAACATCAAGCATTACGAAAAGCAGCAAGAGGAAATCGCACGGATGGAGGCATTTATACAACGTAATATCGTGCGAGCCTCTACAACCAAACGTGCCCAGAGCCGCCGCAAGCAGCTGGACAAAATGGAGCGCATGGATCGACCTATGGGCGATTTGAAAAAAGCCCACTTTTCTTTTGAAACTGCCTATATGTCGGGTAAGGAAGTATTAGAGGTGCGTGATCTTTCCGTAGCGTATGAGGGGAAAAAGCCTTTATTTCAGCATGCATCTTTTGACTTAAAACGAGGAGATACGGTGGCACTGATTGGTCCGAACGGAATCGGAAAATCGACTTTACTCAAATGCCTGACCGGCTCACTTAAACCTGCTGCTGGGTCCATCCACTGGGGTACCAAAATTAAAATCGGTCTGTATGACCAGGAGCAGACAAACCTGAACCCCGCCAATACCGTACTGGAGGAGTTATGGAGCGAGTACCCTCATATGGAAGAAGCACGGATTCGGACAGTTCTGGGTAATTTCCTGTTTAGCGGCGACGATGTACTGAAAAAGGTAGCTTCATTAAGCGGAGGAGAAAAAGCTCGCGTATCCCTGGCCAAGCTAATGCTGCGCGAAGCCAACGTATTAATTCTCGATGAGCCTACCAACCATCTGGATCTATTTAGCAAGGAAGTGCTGGAAGCGGCTTTGATGGACTATGACGGTACACTGTTATTCATCTCCCATGACCGTTATTTCCTTAACAAAATGGCTGAGCGTGTCATTGAGCTTCATCCTGAAGGTATAGAACATTTCCTGGGGAATTATGATGACTATGTAGCCAAGAAACAAGAGTTGGAGGAAATCGCACAGGAAGCTCTCGAGGCAAATCAGAGCAGTCGTGGCAAGGCCCCATCTGCCTCTGCATCCGCAACAGACGAGGCCACTCCCAAATCACGCGCGGCCACCTATGCGGCAGACAAACAAGCCAAAAGCGAGGAACGCAGCCGTCAACGCAAGCTGGAGGCATTGGAAAACAAGATCAAAACGCTGGAAGAACAAATTGTAGGGTTGGAAGAACAAATGACCCTGCCTGAGATTTATCAGGATTACACAGCACTTCAGGATATTCAGGCACAACTCAACACCCATAAACAGGAATTGACTGAAACCTATGCATCCTGGGAGGAACTGCTTGAGGCATAAAAGCTGCTGCATAAAATCTTAGCCATAAAAATTTCACATTTCCCTCTTCTATTTTTTTGTACACAAGAATATCCACAGCTTTTGTGCAGGGACGGTATTGAAAAATGGCCTTTTAGGCCATTTTTTTATTGATAAAACGCCAATTTCAAATGAAAACCAAATTTATCCACTCTTTTATCCACATTATCCACAGATTTCACAATCACTATAGCTATAAAATATCCCCCATCCTGCTATCTCCTAAAAGTCTTAGCCTGCTTGCTTCGAGCCTGTTTATCCACATTTTGAATGGCACATGTGGATAACTTTGTTCACAACTTGACAAATCACATCATTATTCGGGCAGTATAAAATTTTCATCATTTTTTGCTGGAACATGAAACATCGTGAACCATCGTGACGAATTATGCGAGGAAATAAGATGCCGGCATTCTTTCGCTCAAACTCCTGTATTTTATCCTCTTGAAATTATAATTTTATATTTGTATAGCACGGAATAAAAAGACACGACCCTAAATGTGTCGTGTCCTTTCTATTCGTTCAATTAAGTTTGAACAGACCACTCTTCCAGAGACAGCCCTGGATCAGCTTTCATATCCAATGAGGTGAATTCTCCGCGCTTCCACTTGGCGTATGCTGCGGCACCGATCATCGCTGCGTTATCTGTACAGTATTTCATGGAGGGTACAAGCAGTTCGATGCCTTCACGCTCACAACGTTCCCGCAATGCTGTACGTAGTCCACGATTAGCAGCAACACCGCCGCAAAGCAGCAGCTGCTTCGCACTGTATTCACGCATAGCGCGAATCGCTTTTTCCACCAGTACCTCTACGACCGACTCTTGAAAGCCTCTTGCAATCGCTCCCGCATGAACGGTTTCTCCGCGCATTTTCGTCTGGTTAATTACATTCAGCACCGCCGATTTCAAGCCGCTAAAGCTAAAATCATAAGAATCCGGCTCCAGCCATGCGCGCGGCAAAGTAACCACTTCCTCCGATTCATGGGCTACACGATCCACATGGGGACCGCCGGGATACGGAAATCCAATGGCTCGCGCTACTTTGTCGTAGGCTTCTCCAACCGCATCATCCCTTGTACGACCAATAAGTTGAAAATGACCTTCAGACTCCATCAGCACTAACTCGGTATGCCCTCCTGACACCACGAGAGCAATGCACGGATATACAATTTCATGCTCCAACTGATTGGCATAAATATGTCCCGCAATATGATGCGTTCCGATTAGTGGTTTGCCGAACGCCATAGCAGCGCTCTTGGCGGCCACTATACCAACCAGCAATGCGCCAACCAGTCCTGGCCCTTGCGTCACGGCAACTGCTGAAATCTCGCGGGGACTGATTCCCGATGTTTGCATAGCCTCGTCCAGCATATAGGTAATGCTTTCCACATGTTTGCGTGATGCTACCTCTGGTACAACACCACCAAAGGCTTTGTGTGTTTCAATCTGACTGGAGATCAGATTCGAAAGCACCTCTGTGCCATTTTTCACGACAGAAACAGCCGTTTCATCACAACTCGTTTCCACTGCCAGTATATAACAAGGCTCTCCCAAGGCAGAGCCTGGACCTGCTTTTTCCGCTTGCGTCATTGCTCCTGCACGCTTCCTTCCTGTTCACCGGATGCCCCGTGTGCGGGGAGATCCGCCCACATGATCACGGCATCCTCGTTATTATCCGAATAATAGCCCTTGCGCACACCTGCAGGCTTAAAGCCCTTTTTCTCATACAAGCCCTGAGCGATCCGGTTCGTTACCCGGACCTCTAGGGTCATACGCTCCATCCCTAAATAAGAGGCGGTCTGCATTAGCTCATCCAACAGCTTGTCCCCAAGCTTGCGTCCACGATAAGCCTCACGAACCGCAATATTCGTAATATGCGCCTCATCCATAATCGTCCACATGCCTGCGTAACCAATGGCTCGTCCATTAAGCTCCATAATCATATATTTAGCGAAATGATTCATCGTCAGCTCATTGCGGAAGGCTTCCTCCGTCCACGGCAGCGTGAACGCTTCATGCTCAATCTCCAGCACATCGGGGATGTCATCCAGTTGCATTAAGCGAAACTCAAGCTTCTCTTCCCGCTGTATGTTCTTTGCCATGTTGCTCACCGCCTCTTCAGCGCTGACGAAGCAGATTGGCTTCCGCCTCCGCCAGCTGGGTATAATTCGGAACCAGCGTATGTAGCTCGTCATATTCCTGACGAAGCAGCTTATCCGCCCCAAGGCGGCCAACCCATTTTCCTTCCAGCTCATACGGTACGATACGAAGCTCGCTCCATGCACGCAAGCGCTCCGCTGTTTCGGCGTGAATCGTCGTTTCACCGACGAGCCAAATAACCGCAGGACGCTCTTCGACAGGCAAAACCTCCAAACGTTGCATCAGATCATCGGTCCACGCAGTCATCAACCGGATGGCATCCGCCTCTAACCGTTGCGGGCTACCGCTGTCGTTAACTGAATTCGCAGTGAACAGCCCCGTGTACACCTGACCACGGCGCGCATCCAGCACAGGCACAATCCAATCTGCTGCCTGCGCCCCAGACGAGTCGTTATTCGCAGACTCATGTTTACCTTCTTGCCCCTGCATCTCGATACCATGATTCCATCCACCCCAAGCCAAAGCCTGCAAAGTGGAAATCGATGTCACCGGAACGCCCCAGGCCCAAGCCAGTGTTTTGGCTGCGGTCACCGCGATTCGGATACCAGTGTAAGATCCCGGTCCAACACCTACTGCAAGACCGTCCACATCATCGCGTGTCAGTCCTGCTTCGCTCAAGAGCCGTTCCAGCTCAGTAATGACATGCACCGAGTGATTGCGTTCGCCATAAACATTACTTTCTCCCAGCAGCTCTTTTCCGTTCATCAGGGCGGCCGCCATTACAGTCGTCGCTGTATCTAACGTCAAAAACCGCTCACGCGGCTTTTCATTTACATCTGTATGCTCTCTTTGCATGGTTCAAACTCCATTCTCCCGCAAGCTGCGGCACCATTGTTCATAAGGCTCGCCGTACCCGGTCAGGTGAATCAAGCGCTCCCCTACATCCGTTGTTTCTATATACATGTGAAGCCGCTGATTCGGCAACATATCCGGTATAATACTACCCCATTCCACCAGACATACTCCTGTCCCGTAAAAATATTCGTCCAGTCCCAGATCCTCCGCCTCGTCCTGAGAGATGCGGTATACATCCATATGATACAAAGGCAATCGGCCCTCGTACTCCTTAATGAGGGTGAAGGTTGGACTATTTACGATACCCGGCACCCCTAAATGGCTGGCAAAAGCCTTGGAAAAAGCAGTCTTGCCCGCTCCCAGATCTCCATCCAGCACAATCACGGTTCCGGGAACCGCTTGGGCTGCCAAAAAGCCTGCTAATGTCCCAGTCTGTGTCTCTGAGACAGAACGGAATACAAACTGTTCCTGCGAAATTGTCATCTCTTTTAATCACCTTTCGTCCGAATCGGACCGTTCCAACTTGTTCTTTATTATATAGTTCACCTTATGTCGCCGCAAGGCATGAAGACATGCTATTGTAAGTTAAGTGTTACACACAAGGAGGGAATCGAACTGATGGGACAAACCGTTTTACTCTTGATTGATGTTCAGCAGGCTATGTTCATGTATGATGAGAAGCTGTATCGTGAGCAGGAGGTTGTAGCGCATTTGCAGCAGCTTTTGACCCAAGCCAGAGCTACTGGCACACCGGTCATTTTCGTGCAGCATACCGATGAAGCGGATGAGGATTTCCGGGAAAACAGTGTAGGCTGGGCCATCGCCGACGTGGTGCGTCCTCTTCCTCATGAACGAATTGTCCGTAAATCATCCTGGGACAGCTTCTACCAAACTGAATTGCGTGATGTGCTCCAGGAATTGGTTGCAGACCAGCTGATTATTGCCGGGATGCAGACTGAATTTTGTCTCGACACGACTTGCCGAAGTGCCTATAGTCTGGGATACCAGCACAACGTGCTCGTATCGGATGCGCATAGTACATTTGATAGCAAGGTACTAAGCGGCGAACAAATCGTAGCTCATCACAATGCGGTGCTAGGTAATCGTTTTGCGCGTTTGCTCACGACGGCAGACGTACATTTTTCGTGAGCTGTTAAAATAAAATTTCTACGTTCCAAGCCGATTGCTTTCAAGCAGTCGGCTTCTTTTTTTGTTCACACGAGCAAATATAAAACGCTGACGTTATAACGTCAGTGCTATAGGTGACCCAGGCAATATGGATTCTACATAAGTTTACTGATCCAGTTCACAAGTGACTCGCTATCTTGGCAACCTGCCTAGCTTTTTCATAGACAATATAAAAAGCGCTCTTTCAGGCGCCTTTTTTAGGTTAGATGCTATAAGTCGGTTGCGAATTTACATATAGAGGGAGTTTTTCCCCTGCGATGAGCTAAATGAAATTTACCAAGAAATTTTTTTCACAGATTGATTTGTACTTTCTCATTTAACATAAAATTCAATTTTTAATCACAATTTTCAGAAAAATCAAGAAATTAACAGAAAAAATTAGAATGACCTACTTATTGTGGACGATATGGCTCTATAAACATCTGTATTTGAATATATGTAAAGATTTGAACATTGAGCAAAATCTGTATTAGAACTATGATAATTCTGGTTTTAATTTCCAGAAAGGAAAGAAGGCGATCGGACCGTCATACTCACTGTCTTAGGCACCATGATATGCCCGCATGTAAATGTATCTTGCAGTTTCTACGTCTCGTAGGTTAGGACCGGAAAGTACGAATTGAAGTGCAGTCATGGATGTATTGTGTCCGAACACAGCGAAAGGAATGTGAGTTTTTATGAAAAAAGTAGCGATAGTAAGTCCGTTGAGAACAGCGGTCGGTTCTTTTAATAAAACCCTTGCACCTCTAAGCGCTCCTGAATTGGGAGCAACCGTGATGACAGCATGCCTACAGCAAAGTAAATTAGAGCCTTCTTTGATTGATCAAATTTATTTGGGAAATGTTCTTCAAGCAGGCAATGGCCAAAATCCTGCCAGACAGGCGGCACTAAAAGCCGGTATCCCCATTGATGTACCCGAATCAACGATAAATACGGTTTGCGGTTCAGGCCTTCATGCCGTTGCTTTAGCCTACAATTCAATTTTGGCGGAACAAGGAGATATCGTCTTGGCCGGAGGCATGGAGAGCATGTCGAACGCCCCTTATCTGCTAAAAAAAGCAAGAAACGGCTACAAGCTTGGTAACGGTGAATTGGTAGACTCCTTGGTCGCCGACGGCCTAACGTGCCCGATCAACCATTACCATATGGGAATTACCGCCGAAAATGTTGCCGAAAAATATGGAATTTCAAGACTTGAGCAAGATGAATTTGCCTATGAAAGCCAGATAAAGGCTGTCGAAGCAAAAAACAAGAAGGTTTTTGAAGAGCAAATTGTTCCGGTCATGATCAAAAACAAAAAAGAAACTACTTATTTCACAGAAGACGAACACATAAGAGGAAATACGACGAAAGATAAACTTTCTCAGTTAAAACCTGCGTTTAAGGAGAACGGAACGGTTACTGCCGGAAATGCTTCGGGCATCAATGATGGTGCGGCGGCTATGCTGGTCGTGTCGGAAGACAAATGTAAGGAGCATGCATTAAAACCATTGGCATATATCAAGGGTTATTCACTTGTGGGCGTTGACCCTGCATATATGGGAATGGGACCGGTGAAGGCCATTTCGTCACTTCTGAAGCAACAGGGAATGTCTATTGATGACATTGACCTCTTTGAAATTAATGAAGCGTTCGCCGCACAAGCATTAGCGGTGTTAAAAGAGCTTGGAATCCGTCCAGAGAAGGTGAATGTCAATGGTGGCGCGATCGCGATCGGGCATCCTGTTGGTGCAAGCGGTGCTAGAGTATTGGTTACGTTGATTCATGAAATGGTACGAAGATCTTCACGTTACGGCATAGCCTCCTTATGCATCGGAACGGGAATGGGAATAGCGATGCTGGTTGAGAATGCACGCATTTAAAGCACGTGTTCCAGATGGTTTTTAGGTACACCTCTTAAACTTGAAATACCTCTTAAAAAGGAAGGGAGATCGCTATGAATCAAAAAGATGTACTTTCACTCCAATCCATGCCTGCGGCCAGCGGCAGTTATGGACGCCCACCATGTCGCTTCATCAACCGGGAATTTTTTATTATTACCTATGAATCCGATCCCGCTGCGATTAGACAGGCGGTCCCTGAACCTCTTCAGGCGGATGGAAGTAATACAGTTTCCTATGAATGGATCAAAATGCCCGATTCATCCGGTTTAGGAAGCTATGAGGAAAGCGGGATTGTCATTCCGTGTACTTATAATGGAGAACCGTGTAATTTTGTTGCCCAAATGTATCTGGATAACGCACCTGCTATTCTGGGGGGACGTGAAATCTGGGGATTTCCGAAAAAATGGGCGAAGCCTCGCCTGATCGTCGAGGATACAGAGACGCTTACGGGTACATTGCATTATAATAACGTCCTGGTAGCCATGGGAACCACCCCTTTCAAATATAACGTTCTTGATGAAAAGGAAACGGCTAAAGCCATCGCAAAAACACAAGTTAATTTAAAATTAATTCCTGACGTTGACGGTACCCCTAAAATTGCTCAGTTAGTGGCGTATAATCTCGAAAACATTACTGTAAAAGGCGCCTGGTCAGGGCCTGCCAGATTAAGCCTGATCCCCCATGTCAACGCTCCGGTGGCAGATTTGCCGGTTAAAGCTTATGTTGGCGGAAAACATTTTATTGCCGATTTAACACTTCCATATGGAAGAGTCCTCTACGATTATCTCCAATAAATTTTGCTTTCCTAAAAAATAGATAAGGAGACGGAACCATGAATAAAAAAGTAAACTCCGCTGAAGAAGCAGTTAAGAAAATTAAAGACGGAGACACAGTTATGGTTGGAGGTTTTATGCAAGGAGGCATTCCGGAGGAGCTGGTGCGTGCGCTTGTCGACACCAATTCCGCTGATAATCTTACGATTATTTCCAATGACACAGGCACAACGGAATTATCTATTTATAGACTTGTGAAAAGTGGCAGAGTCAAGCGGATTTTTGCATCCTATATCGGTTCCAATCCCGAAACAGGAAGGCTCCTGATGACGAAAGAAGCGGAGGTTCAACTCTTCCCACAAGGGACACTCGCTGAAAAAATACGCGCAGGCGGAGCCGGTTTAGGTGGATTTTTAACACCAGTAGGTGTAGGCACCATTGTAGAGGAAGGAAAACAGAAAATTAAAATTGACGAAAGAGAATATTTGCTCGAACTACCGCTCAAAGCCGATGTGGCGCTCATTAGAGCCCATAAAGCTGATGAAGCGGGGAACCTTGTCATCAACGGCACTTCACGCAACTTCAATATGGTGATGGCTACCGCAGCCGAGTATGTAGTTGCTCAGACAGACGAATACGTAAAGGCGGGAGAAATTGACCCGAATCATATCAACGTTCCCGGAATATTTGTCGACGCGATTGTAAAGGTGGGTGGAGACAATGAATAATAGAGAATTGATTATTAGAAGAATCGCCCAGGAATTCAAAGATGGCGAAGTGGTCAATCTTGGTATTGGATTACCTACCATGGCGGTGGACTACATCCCGGAAAATATTAATATTATGCTGCAGGCGGAGAACGGAATTGTCGGCGTTGGTCCCAAAGCAGCTCCGGGAAAAGAAAGACTCGATTGTATCGATTCAGGCGGAAACTACGTTACAACCGTGAAAGGAGCCTGCTTTATTGACAGTGCGCTTTCATTTTCCATTATACGTGGAGGGCATGTGGACATTACTGTTTTGGGTGCCCTGGAGGTCGATGAGAAAGGCAACCTTGCAAACTGGATGATCCCAGGGAAAAAGGTGCCGGGCATGGGCGGAGCCATGGATTTGGTGGTTGGAGCCAAGAGAGTGATTGTAGCCATGGAGCATGTGAACAAAAATGGGGCGCCGAAAATACTGAAACAATGCAAGCTGCCCCTAACCGCTGTAAATGTGGTAAAGACCATCGTAACCGAAAAGGGTGTCATCGATGTTATTCCGGGTAAAGGGCTGATGCTCAAGGAAATTGCTCCAGGTTTGTCGGTGGAAGATGTTCAAATGGCAACAGAGGCTGAGTTGATGATTTCACCACATTTGAAGACCATTACAGTGTAAAAACCAGTTCCACTTTCAAATTAGCTTGTCTGGCGTTTAACTAGTCTCCACAATGCTCTTATTATATAAAATAAGGTTCGCTAATTGCTCATTGAGCAATTAGCGAACCTTTTTAGGTTGAATTCCCTCTCCTATTGTTCTTCCAATCGATCCACACGAACAGTTTGTGTATCGCCGGGTCTGCTGCCAATCTGTACAGTTGCCATTCCGTTTGCTTCATCTACATGTTCAATCCAAATCGGTTGGCCATCCAATTGGACGGCAATCGTTTCGGATGAATCATAAATGGCTTTTGCTCGTTCCACATTCATACTGTTCTCCCCCTGCTCATTGTTTTTGTGCAATATTTAGAAATATAGGTCACCTAATCTTCGTCTATAATCCGTTCAACATCCAATGAAGGAAAGCTATGAGAAGGCGAAGTTGAAACTACAGCCTCCATATCCACATGAGCGACAGCAACGGGAAAAGGCGGTGGCGTTCCATGTGAAAGGGCAAACTCGGGTGGCAATGCATCCTGTTCGCCTCCAGCAGGCCCTCGAAAGGCAATATGACTTTGCCCCACACGATGGCTGATCTGCTGAGGATAAGGTTTTCTAGGCATCAATTGTGTACCTCCTTTTGAATCGGATATGGCTTAACATTCACCAAAAAAACCGAAACCATGCGCAAGTGAAAGCAATTCGCAGCCTTCATTTGCACCTCATACTATCCTTTGTGCGAAGCATACTAAGTGAAAAAGGAAATGCTCACAGCCCGGGTGTCCGGAATCGAAAATGAAATATGCGGCTAAAAAAAGGAGGACTGGCGGTATGCATACAGTCTGGAAAGGCGCGATCAGCTTTGGGCTGGTTCATGTGCCAGTTAAAATGTTTTCAGCTACTGAGGATAAGGATATTTCCATGCGTTATATTCACAAGGAATGTGGGAGTCCATTGAGCTATGTACGGAAGTGCCCTGTTTGTGATAAGGAGGTTGAATGGGAGGAAATTGGAAAAGGATACGAATATGAAAAAGGAAAATTTGTCATGTTCGACAAAGAGGAACTGGAGCAAGTTAGCGGACAAGCCGATAAAAATATCGTGATTTTGGACTTTGTGGATTTACAGGAAATTGATCCGATCTACTTTCAGAAAACGTATTATTTGTCCCCAGATCAGGCCGGTTCCAATGCGTATAAGCTGCTCATGAATGCAATGAAGGATACCGGAAAAATCGGGATTGCCCAAATCTCCATCCGCTCGAAAAGCAGTCTGGCAGCCATTCGCGTGCTGGATGAATGCTTGGCGGTGGAGACCATGTTTTACCCGGACGAAATCCGTCCCATTGCTCAAGTTCCCAACTTACCTGGACAGGAGGAGGTTAAAGAGAAAGAGCTGACCATGGCAAAAATGCTGATTGAGCAGCTATCTACCCCTTTTGATGCAGCAAAGTATACGGATCAGTACCGCGAGCGTCTGCTGGATCTTATCCAGCATAAAGTAGCTGGTGAAGAGGTGCGAATTGCTCCAACACAGCCTCAGACCAATGTGGTTGATTTAATGGCTGCCCTCCAAGCCAGTATTGAGGCAGTGAAGCCTGTCGTTACCGATCCTGGTCCTGCTGCGAAAAAACGTCCTGCGCGTAAACCAGCAGCCGTGACAGCACAGCAAGCTGTAGCAGGCGACGTCATCTCTCCTGCTCCAGTCAAAAAGAAAAGGAGCCCTGCTAAACGTAAAGATACGTGAGCTTTACAGAAAGGAAATAACTAAATGTAGAGACAGAAAATTTTCATTTAGGGGGGATGGCGAAGTGTTTCTATCCTACATCCCCTTTAATTTGAAAACACTTATTCCATCTAATGACCCTTTAATGGAATAACATGACTTACATTTTTCGTTGATCCACATTATTACAAATTTATTGATGTAGTTGAGATGGACTCACTTTTTGAATTTGAACAAGTATATCAAACGATTTACCTAATGATATATCAACAGTTTTTGGTATATCAGGGCCTACTGTAGTTATTCCAGCGAAAATGGGATGTTGTTGGTTTAACCAAGTTTTTGTCACTCCGTTCGCCTTACGTAAATCTATAAAAAATTGATCTTTTTTGACATGTCCAAAGATGTAGTTATAGCTGTTTGGATCATCTGATTTTAATGTTCCATATGGGCCAAATTCACCGTCATTATTATAGACATTATATTGCCCTTCGTAAACTGATGTTCCAATAGATACATACCGTTCCCCATAATATTCCGCTAAATGCTGCCCAGCTACTTTAGGGTATATAAAAGGAATCATATTTGTTTTCGAAACGTGTCCATTATGTCCCCAAACAATGGTTTTTCCTAGATGTTCTTCAGTCCACTTCGCATTTTCATACATTGCAATATCATGTTTCAAAAAAAGGTCAGATGGTTTATCAGGTGGTGACGCTAACATTGTAGTAAATTGTTCAATAATACGGGCATTTTGTTTTATCCATGCGAACTCTTTGGATTTTCCATTTAGATAGCTTTTATTTTGTTCTAATAAAGCACTGATTTGTTTAGCATCTGAAATATACTTTTCTTTTTCTTTTTGCGTAAGGCTATCAAAGGTATTCATATCCTTTGTTACAGGAATAAGACCTTTTATCTTCTCTTCTACTCTAGGCACAAGATCTGAATTGTTTCTTTTTATATATTCTATGATATTATTATAAACATTCTCGTTTACTGATTGAATATCCATCCCAATGACACGCACTTTAGATTTATGTTTTGGATTAGCATTATATTGCCGAATCCAACTAAGTAGATATAACATTTCTTTCGTCTTAAATGCAGGTGATAGATGTTGGCTTGGGTTTCCCTTACCAGTAAGAACATATCGATCAAGTTCCAAAGCTCTGTCCCATCCCTCTTCTAAAACTAAGTTGGTAAACCCCTTTTCAGATACTAAATAATTAACAATACGGTGTTTCATTGTATAAACTTCATGAGCCCCATGTGTAGCTTCACCTAAACCTACAATTGAAGCTGAACCTACCATATTCTTAAGTGGTTTTAAATCATTAAGAGGTGCAGTTGGATTCGTTGTTTTTAAAGGCTTTGCATGTGCTTCTAACCATTCCGCTATTTGATTTGTATTGTAGGGAGCTGTAACAGGAACTACTGTTTTCGAATCTGCATAAGTACTTCCTACAAAATTAGCCATTATTATAGCAGAAGCACCAAGTGCAATAATCATTTTCTTTTTCATAAAAACCTCCTGAAATACTTACTTATTAGTTTTTTGACATGCCCTAATAATTTCCTTTTTAACCTTTAATTTTAAATTTGGTATTCACCTCATTGATTTTTTTGAAGTACGACTCTTTCTGCATACAAGCATATTGGGTCGTCTTCAGTAATCCAATTGTCACTCACTCACTATCATTTAAGCTAGTTACAAATCTTCACTATTTCATGTGACATGCAATGCTCGCTAACGTAATTGATCAGCGCCAACATGTCACAAAGAAAATGATGACATGTTGATGACAGAGATGACAGCTGTGCGGTTATATGGAGCAGTACCATCAATAAAGGCGTGCATCGATATTAATATCGATGCACGCCTTTTGTTAAAAAGGGGGTTGTTATTAGCTTTTTGTCATTTTCCGTATTTCAAAATCATTTATCAAGTCTTTATAAATCGTCTTCATTTCTTGTGCGAAAAGATCCCCGTGAGGCTTACAGATTAGACATTGGTATGCCAAAATGGATAAAGATTTGACCTCATTAATTTCAATACTCTTCAAACTAAAGCTTTGTTTTCTTATTACTTTATATTCAGGAACATAAGGATCAGAATAAAAAATATTAGCGCCTTTTTGTTGCAAAATTTCCAGTATATCCATGGAGGGTGACTCTCTTATGACTAAGGCGCGACGCTGACACTGCTTTGATACGAAAGTAGCTGACTGAACGCCCCCCGCTCCTCTTCTACCAGTTGGTGGTAGTTCCCCTGCTGTATGACCTCGCCTTGATCCAGAACAACAATTTGATCTGCATGTCTGATCGTTGACAGACGGTGAGCGATCACGATCAACGTCATTTGACCTTTCATCCGTTCCAATGCTGCCTGAATTGCGGCCTCATGCTCACCATCCAGCGCACTTGTCGCTTCATCCAGGATGAGTACAGGAGGATGATGCAAAATAGCCCGCGCTAATACAAGCCGTTGACGCTCTCCCCCGGACAGGCGAATCCCGCGATCACCAATGACTGTGTCCAGCCCTTCTGGCAGTCTGGAAACAAAGTTGTCTGCAGCTGCAAAATGTAACGCCTCCCATAGCTGTTGTTCACTAGCATCCTTATCGGCCAGCTTCAAATTTTCACGGACGGTCGCATGGAACAAAAACGGGTCTTGTGACACATAGCCAAACGACTGCCGCCACAGCGGCAGCAATTCATCGTCCAGCACATGACCATCGATTTTAATCTGTCCCCCCGTTGGGCGTAAAAAACCCATTAGCACATCGACCATTGTGCTTTTGCCTGCTCCTGATTTCCCTACAATGGCGGTCATTCTGCGGGCGGGTATCAACAAATTAATATGACGTAGTGCAGGCACTGCTGCACCCTCGTAGCAATAATCCAAATGGCTGCATTCTATTCCATTACGAAGGGATAGAGGTTGTCGTGCAGATGTAGATGATAGATGATATACCGATGAATCGAATGGGACATGAGTCTCAGAGGATGTAAGCCCAATTAAAGATGGATCTGAGAAAGCCTCGCATTCCTGTTGCACTTTGGTTACACTCTCAAAAGCAGAGATCATAGACATGATATATTCCAGGCTCGCTTGAATAAGGGAAAACCTGGGCCATAAGCGGGAAAATATAAGGATGAGCACAATCAGTTTTTCAGGTGTAACATGCAGCCACTGAAGCGACACAAATAGGACACTAACGACAAAAACAGCTGCCGCTATGCGATGAAAAAACTGTGTGGTCGCGTTTTGCCGGACAAACTGAGTCGTATTAGCCTCCATGCGCTGCGTCAGGGAGCGAAACCAATGAATATTCGCTGCTTCCAGCAGATTGCTTTTAATATCTTTCATCCCGTTCATATGATCCGTAATTCCGGCAAAATAAATCTGTGACAGCTCAGTGGTACGGTCACCTAATTGTTTGGCATTTCGGATGGAGCGACGGAACACGACAAACAGCGCCAATCCACTCAGAAACACCAGCCCGGTTAAAGAAGGGGATAGCCAAAAAGCCAGCGCAATCTGGATTAGCGTAAACATGACGGCTGTGACCAGTTGAAGGAGCAAATTCGTTCCCTGACTGACACGCGCCAGCTCGGTTGTCATCACATGACTAAAATCAGATTTTCGCTGACGCAAATAAAAAGCCCACTGCGCCTTCATAAAGGAAGTGTATACATCTATTCGAAGGGATCGCATAAAACGCTGCTGAATCCGTGAGTTAAGAATGGACTGGTAACGCTGAAGCCAAGCCTGCCCGGTAAGCAGCACGACGAAAAGCATTAACATCCCCGGCAACAGCCAGCTTTTAGGAATGTACGGCAAAAAATAATCAAATCCATCCGACAGAAATGGCATTTCTGAATGACCGCCAAATACGCCGATGGCCGCCAGCATAGGAACAAGCATATAAATGCCGACACCCTCCAGTAAGCTGACGATGATCATACATCCAATATTAAGAAATAACGCCCCGCCGTTCACGCCATACAGCTTGGTCATATATAATCGCAGGTGAGTCATCATGTACACTCCTTATCAGGTCATTGCTTTGAAAATCGCCGTTTCAGCCAAAGAAATGGACGTAAAGGAATATACAAGAAATGCAGCTGACGCGGTAGTGGAAAAATGACTGAATCCCTCGTAGAAGGAAACAAACGGCTGATGAGATACCATAGTCTGTGTCTTGGCTCCTTTAAGGAAAGCAAGTAAGCGCGGCTAACTGGCTGAGGGGTGAACGCTTTTGTTGTAGCTCCAGCAATGGCTGGACTGGAGGCGACTGTAGCAGCACCTACAGGCTTGGAAAGGCTACTCACAGCAGTGTCCACTGTATTCACTGCGTCATCTAGGATGCTGCTGGCATCTTTCGGTATGCCAGCAGCGTCACTGACGGCGTACAGAACAGCTTCGCCCGAGGTTCCGTTAGCAGAAATACCGCCACCCGAAGGGGCGGTATTCATTGACTCGGTCAAAGCTACGCTGGGCAATAGCTCTGGCCGAACGAGTCTGCCTGTACCCGCTCCATTGGCAACCGGGTACGGCGCGGGGACACTGGCCTGCATAAAGGCCAGCGCACTCAGCGCAAGCCTGTGCGCCTGCCGGGTAGCCGATATCGGACGCATCGGCTCCGGGATCGGCGTACCCAACAGAGCAGCGGCCAGTGCCCAAGACTGCCCGCCCGCAGGCAGGCCCCCGTAACGGCGCATTAGCGGCAGTAGCGCCCCCCAATCGACAGCGCATACCGCAAGCCTGTCGATGTCAACCAACCAGCGCAGCCTGAACCAGCCGTGACGCGCTCCGTGTGCGCTGAGGTACAGAAATTGATGCTGGCTGCCAAGCGTATACATACAGGACGTTGTCACCGTCCTGCTGTCGGCAGAAGTCACCCGTGCCATCTGACTGGCTCGAACTGCTGGGGCTTTACTCATTTGCCGACAGTCCCAAAGCTCATCAAAGGAGGGCTCCCGCCCCCCATCCGGGTGAAGCCGCCAGTGTAACTCGACTTCGACCCTCTTTTGCGGATGTAGGAAGGAGGCATGATGATCCTTCCACTTCCAACTGCCAAGGACGCGCACTTCTCCGCTTTTGGACGCATACCCAGCTTCCTTCATCCAGTGCTCCGCTTCATCCATGTCATCCGGGGCAATAAGTAAATCAATGTCTTTAGAGGTACGCAGGGAAACATCCCCGTACAATTGCTGCGCCAGAGCAGGACCCTTCAGCATCAGCACACGGATTCCATGAGCTGTGAGCAGCCTGGTCAGACGCTCGGCTTCTGCTTGAAGATGGAGCATGCGCAGCGTGTTTCGATGATATTGCGCCTGAAGGTTTCGCAGCAATTCTGCGGGAATGAACGGGTGATTCAACGTTTTCAGCTGGAGATACACCGTAGGTATCACACGATGGTGTTCTGTCAGACGCAGCAAGCGGGACCAATCGATCTCCTGCAACTGGGAAGCAGTCATCGTATTCTGCCATAGATTGACGTCTTTACGAAGTAGAGAGAGTAACAACGTTAATTCTTGATCCTCACTCCAATTCGCAAGTTCCAAAATAGACTTGGTGGTCATGGATTCTTCTCCTTCGATTCTTTGAACGCTCTTTGTTCCTTTTATATCGCACTAAAACAGAGAACTGCCTTTATCCGCTGTCCTCGTATTTGTAGCTGTCCCAGCACGTCTCCCGAATATTCCCACCACAGTAAACGCCTCCATCTCCCGTTCTCCCGTAACATAGATCGGCCCACTGCGTACCCATGCATGTGCAGCTAATTGTCCCGCAGCATTTTTGGCTGTGCCCAGATACAGTGTGCAGTCCAGTTTTCTGCGTACCAGCAACGTCATAGCGGCGGCAGCTTGTACAAGACAGCTACTGTGCCAAGGAGTATAGCGGCTGGCCAAATCCACAGCTTGTGAAATGTGACGGATAGACTTTTCCTGCCCGATCTTGCACTGCCAGGGAGTTTCTTCCATGCATTTCCCCCAAGCCCCTGAGTAATATCCAAAAGAACGACGCTGGCGAAATCTCGCGCATCCCAACTCCAGCCAGGCTTCCGGCAACAATCTCCTAACCTCTGAAGGCAAGAGAAGAAGCCGTTGTATCCGCATGTTAGTCCAACTCCCGCAGGAGCCTCAGCAATCCTTCCCGCTCCAATTCAGCTACAAAGGTATGTACCTGCTGTCTGCACTGTTCCTCGTCCACTTCATATTCATTTGTCAGGACAGTTACAATATCTCCAAGTGAAGGACTGGATTCAGCCAGTTCCCAGATCCTTCCTCCTGTGAAGCCCAAATTATAATACTTTCCAGTATGAATACTCATCATCACTTTTTCTCCGTCCATATCACTTACATAGACTTCTTCACCATACGTGACGCGATAATGATCCTTAGCTGGATTAATGGCTGCCATAACTCTTTTCCTCCTTATGAATGAGTTCAAGTACCCGTTGTACAACCTCGGACGCCGTAAAAAAGGAGCTGTCCCTCAGCAGCCGCCAGCCTTCCACTTTCCGAGCCATCCGGGCCGCTGTATCAAAATACCATTCACTCAAACCCATTCGCGGAATGATCGCCCTACGATATGTATGCTGTAGTAATGTATGCAAGCACTCCAGACTGTTCAAGGGCTGTTCCGCAACCGCCACTGGCTCCCCTTCACGCATCAACTCACCGTTGGAAGGATCGCTTACAAGCTCGAATACGCCGCCCAGGGGAAGCCGATTATTATAAAATTCGTCCACAGCAGGCACGGCATATTTATTGAACTCACCTGCAATCCTACGCAAATCTCCGTATTGTTCCTTTATAGGATTGTCGTCAGTTAGGGAAAAAACGTGCTTTCTTTGGCGTAGATGCTTGTTCTCTCGTAATGCCTCCAATTGAAGCAAGCTTTCCAGTCCCAGCTTCTGTTGCGGATATGCCGGATATACGATGGCTGCGGAAGCTGTCACGTTTATGGCAATCACGTCATCACTGATCATCTGATAGCCAGCCTGTCTAAAGGCAGCAGCCAGCGTGGATTTTCCCGTGCCGGATTCACCTACAAATGCGTAGATCCGATCTCCGATGACGACCGCACTTCCGTGAATAGGTAAAATCCGTTTTTGCAACAGTAGAACACCCATGCATGTGCCCAATATAAACAGCCGCACAGTGTCAGGATCAGCTCCAGGCAACAAACTTACCTCAATTTCCTTGCCTCCCTTGATGGCATAAATGGCCGTGCCCGGTATTAGGAACATAAAACGTTCACCCTGCATTACAAAATTGGCCTGCTCCAGTTTGTCCCTCCATGCTGACAAATCAACCTGTCGAATGACCACATCCTCTACCAATTCCCGTTCTGCCGGGATCAGCTCAGGCAGAGTCAGCTCGCTGGCAATCCTGAGTCCAAAGGCTGTATATTTTCCCAAAATGGTATGAGCACTCCTGTCGAGAACGATAGGACTCACTCCCCTGTTCTTAAAATCCCGTCTTTATTTCTTCCGGTCCAACCTAACCCGAAGGAAATAAAGACGGCTCATGATCGGTGAGCTTTCTGGAGCTCAGCCCAACATCGGCTCATGTATAATTATCCATTAGCTGGGATTATACAGATCTGCATCATGGTCTGACACCCAATCAATTTGTTTCCAGCCTTTACCCGCCATAGTCTGGTTAATATCCAGCACCTCAATCGTCGGTTCCTGCCATTCTTTTTTACTCATCTCATCACCTCCCCTCCCACGAATGGCACACCGTCCGATCGGATAAATCCAAGTCAGTTCAATCCACAGAGAAAACGGTACACGATCAGGCTGTGCATGAACAGTCGTATATTCGGATCAGATGCCTGCTCCGGACGGGGATGTCGGTATTTCGCCATAGCCGTCTTAATGTAGTCCATATTGAGATATTCAGCAGCTCGTAAATCATGACACATCACTTGCAACTCTCCCATAAACGTGTCCCAGCAAGGAAGCATACGATGTAGCCAATCCGCAGGCTGTACGCCGCGTACTCGCTGGTTCAACCGAACATCATCAGGGAGATGATCACGCATAGCTTTACGAATGAGGGCACGGTCCCGGCCGTTTTGTACATATTGTTCAAAAGGTACTGATAAGCAAAAGCGAATGACACGGCTGTCCCCGGTCGGATCACGTTCCCACAGACCATAACGGAGGGAAAGTTTGGTCGCCATGACACCATTTTTGTTGGCAATTGCCAAATTTGAAAACTTCTCTTTTCTTGTCTGATCAGCATTTTTCCTCCATCCCGTTCCACTCAATACAGGAATATCTTCTACATTCATCCGTTTGGCAAACTCCGGGTGAATCAGTGAAGGAATCGGACTTCGATTGCCACGTCGCAACCATGTACGAGCTTCAAGTGAAGTCGCTTTTTTCAACATCACAGGCAGTAGATGAGACATACGATTGCCCGTAAGTTTGCTGTACCGCCACACTCCCTGCAAGGACTGCAGCCAGTGCAAACGGCGAAACTGACGGGCGTAATAGTCCAGTGCAGGCCCCCATGATACGGTAAAATTGCCCCGTGCCCCGGTCAACAGAACACCGACATTATGTTCCTGTGCTTTCTCATAAAAACCTCTGATCCAAAAAGAGTTTTCAAAATATTTGTAGGGAGCCTCCATCAACTCCAGCCAAATATCAATTTCAGAAAACGGGCTTTTCCCCTCAAAATCCATATAATTTTCATGAATATTACCCACATAGCGAGCCGTGGACTGAATATAGCTGCGTTCATTTGCCAGCAATGTAGGTGGTGTCCAATCTGTAAAATCTTGAACAGGTACATAGCTATAGGCATGTAGCGGCTTGTGTTGTAAGTGCAGCGATGGCGCGGCAAAGCTGGCAACCGCTCCGGAATCCAATCCCCCACTCAGGGCTGCACCTACAGCGCGATGCGTCCGTAACCGGGCAGTTACCGCCTGTGAGAATACCTCGCGGAAAGCTTCTATGTATTCGCCGCCTGTTTTGAGCCGCAATGGCTCTACCTCATCCAGACATGCATATTTATGGAGTGTCTGCTTACCCTCTTCCATGGTAAACCAATGTGCGGGAGGCAACAGGTTAATATGCTTGTAGGCGGTTGTCCCAATATCGACGGATTCCTGCATGGCACGGATGGATAAGAATTCGGCCAGCCATGGTTCATGCAGTTCTTTTCGCAGAGAGGACAGAACCCATAGCGGGGCAACTACCGTGCTAAACGCAAATCCTCCGTCATGTTGGTAGGTGTACAGCGTACGATTGCCTGTCATATCTCTAGCACCATATAACCGATGTTTCTTGGCATCCCAAATGACAAAGGCAAAATCACCTATCAGATAACCTGCTGCATCAACACCCCATTTGTCGTATGCCAGTAAAATCAGCTCGCTGTCCGTGATATCTAGCCGCCGCCCCTGCTCAACTGCTAGCCGTTCAAACAGCTCAGAACGATTGTCAATGATCGCATCGGCCGTTATAGCCAAATCTCTTAGCTCATCATAAAAGGGAAGACGCTCATGAACAGATTCGGGGGTCACATGCTGGGCATGACATCCCAAAAAAATGGAACCTTCACACCAAGTACACACGCAGTCGGCAGGATATTTTTGCAGGGCTTGCATCATTTTTTCGCCTTCTTCAGCACATACAGACTCATGCCCAAATCTATAGATTCCGGCAATTGCACTCACGTTCTCCCCCCTTTTCTTTTCCGATACTTGATAATACTTCAGACGCCCAGCGCCCGAACCTTCGGACCAATAAATGGGACCGGAACCCTTGGCTTGGGCGCTGATAGCTTTGAAGCTGCGCGATCAGCCTGTTCCGTTCCTCAAAGCTATGTGCCAGTCTGTTTTCCAGCGATTGAATTCGTCGATCACTCACGATCTGTGCCATATCCATCCTTGCCGGATTGTGAGGTGCAGCATGACAGGTTGCATTTGTCATGAATTCTTTGTTATCTGCATCCTGTTCTTCCAGCATCCGATAAGCTACCTTCCATTCAAAGCCACTTTGTTGGAGGAACTGGTGTGTACGCCGACTCAACAGCTCTACATCCGGGTCATCCTCAAAGCGGACTCCCGTCAACTGCTCAGCCTGTTCCAGCGCTTCTCCGTAACCATGTTGCCTAAACAAGCGAGCTCCAATACTTCTGCAATACAGTTCAATTTCCATTGTACTTAACAGATGTTGCCAACTATGTACCGAATTCTGATGCGCCTGTTCATGCTCCATGACAAACGGATCACCCGCTCCCATGCTATAAAAAAGATTGGATTGGGGCGTATCCGCAAAGTTCCCGTACCTTTCCATCCCAGGCTCATAATGAATCTCCAGAAAATGACACAGCTTCTCAATCTCCATCCTTGGATTGGCTACGAGCTGTTCATACATCAGCGGGTATGCAAGTGGATGAGGCGTGGCAAAATAATGAGCGTAACGGAACAAACCAACCGTAATATCTGTCATTTTCATATTAAAATGCGGGCTCCCCAGTTCCTTTAGAAGGTTAAAGTGCCCACTTCGGAGCTGATTGACCTTTTTAAACGAGGCCACGATGGACAAAGGATTGCGGATAAGCCACACTCGACGGGCAGCCGGGAACAAACGGTCTAAAAATTCAAGCACTGTATAGTAACGCGGTGATTTGTCGATAAGCATATCAGCGGTCGTCCCCTGAAGTAGGCCATTATATATTTCAAGTGCATACGAACGAGAGGCCTGCTCCAATACATGTGGAGGGACCATGCCTTTAAAAAATTGCCGGAGTATTCCTGTTCCTCCATATGGCCGTGCATGTGATTGAGGAAGATCATATAAACTGAGCAGAAACCACATTTCCTGCGTGGCAAACAGACGGGAATGGTTTTGCAAAATGGCGGTTAGCAGCGAGCTGCCACTTCGAGGGACACTCAACAGAAATACTAGCTTTCCGCCCTGCTTTTCAATCAAGCACACTCCTCCTCTACCTCTGCTCAAGACATTTTAATAGATACATATCGTATTTTTATTATAATTTATGATACATAATGTATCTTGTCAATCCCCTTGATGGATAAATTCTGTGCTGCGCGCTCATGTTAAACCTTATGTAGATGTAGAAGTGCTGCCAGTTGTCTGTAAATAATGATCTTGCTGCATGTTAGCCAAAGGAGCATAGCACTATGGGACGAGTTGTTAAAGGTATGATTACGATTGAAGGTCATGAAATTGCAATCACAAATCCGGATAAACCGCTGTGGCCCGAAGCAGGTGTAACTAAGGCGCTATATCTTCGCAAGCTTGCGGTATTGGCCCCCTTCCTGCTCAAATATTGTCATCAGCGTCTATTGACTGTCATCCGTTGGCCACATGGTATCCATGGGGATTTTTTTTATCAGAAAAATGCCCCACATCCTCGGCCAGACTATATTGAAACCGCTCTGCATGATGGCATTGAGTATATTGTGCTTGGCAAGCTGCCTCAACTACTCTGGCTCGGTAATCAAGCTGCGTTGGAATTTCATCCCTCTCTGCACAGAACAGGAAGCCCACTGCCCTGTGAATGGATGATTGATCTGGATCCATCCAGAGAGGTAGAGCCACGTATTATGGAGGCTGCCTCCATTGTAGGCGAAGTGTTGGCTTCCCTTGGGTTGGACTCTGTCCCCAAAACCTCCGGGGCCACAGGTGTACAAATTATCGTCCCGATCCGTACAGGCATCACCTTTGACGAGCTTCGCAGCATCGGACTGTTGGTTGGACAATTTGTGACGGAAAAGTACCCCCATCTGTTCACACTGGAACGATTAAAGAAGGATCGCGGAACAGCCATCTATTTTGATTACTTGCAGCATTATCAGGGGAAAACCCTAGCCGCTCCTTATACTCCACGGGCACGTCCCGGCGCTACGGTCTCGACTCCGCTAACCTGGGAAGAGGTACGGCAAGATGTGTCACCACTTGACTACCATTTGCTGAATATTGAGGAACGATTAAACCAGGTAGGCGACTTGATCGACAAGGTGCCTCCCCAGCCCGTAGAGGACCTCCTCAAACATATGCGCTCCAAAACACATCCAACCTGATCCATGCTTTGAAGCACAAAAAAGGGGACGAACCCCGCAGCCATTGGCTGAGAAATTGTCCCCTTGCGCTAGTGTATTCCTTTTTTCTTAAAACGTCCGCCCTTCACATCGTGAATGTTACCAATTGCAACGAAGGCGTGCGGGTCCCAATCCTCAACGATGCTCTTGAGCTTCGCTTCCTCTAGTCGGGTAATGACGACGAAAATCACTTTTTTGCTCTCGCCTGTAAAGCCGCCTTCCCCTTCCAGGTAAGTTACACCCCGTCCAAGACGATCCGTCAGAGCATCTCCGATATCACGGTACTTATCACTAATAATCCAGACCGATTTGGACTGATCCAGACCCTCAATCGTAATATCAATCATTTTCATAGCAATATAATAAGCAATCATGGAATACAGAGCATTCGGCCAACCGAACACAAAACCGGCACTTCCCAGAATGAAAATATTAACGAACAGTACGATCTCACCGACCGAAAATGGAGTTTTTTCACTGACGAGAATAGCCACGATCTCTGTGCCATCCAGCGAGCCGCCAGACCGAATCACAAGACCCACCCCAACGCCGAGAATGACACCCCCAAAGATAGCGCCGAGCAGCGGTTCCCCAGGAGTCAATGCACTTACATTGTGAAGTAACGCAGTTCCGATGGACATAACGACGATGCCGAATAATGTGGATAAAGCGAAGGTTTTACCAATTTGTTTGTAGCCGATAAGTAAAAATGGAAGGTTCAACAGGGTCAGGAAAATACCGAGCGGATAACCAGTAATCTTGGAGGCCATAATGGAAATACCTGTAACGCCGCCGTCAATAACGCCGTTAGGAACCAGGAATATTTCCAATCCCACTGCCATCAGCGCTGCACCAACCACGATCATGGCTGCACGCTGGAATAAGCGTTTTACTTTGTTTTTTGGATTAGCTGGAATTTTGCTGATCTTGGTCAACTCTCCGGTTACATCTGTAATATCAGACAGATTTTGGACTTCCTTGCTCACTACACTCATATATAAATCCCCCCGTTACAGTATGGTATATTGGACCGAAAAAGGGGCTGCTCTCCGCAGTCCCCTCTCCTTTACGGCGCTTAGTTATATGATTAGTATATCATAAAACTGTGATTTTGCGCAAAAAAGTTAGCAAAAAGCACATAAATCACAATAAAGCGGGATTATATTGATAAAAACGGCGAAAACCGCCTCTAAAGGAGGGGAGAGAGCATGCGAGTTAGAATTTCAGCTGTTTTTTGAGATCGAGGGCGTCTACGAAACACGTTCAATTCTATTTTGGAAGAGTTGGAAATGTCCTCTACAAAGTCTGCCGAAAGCCGTTCTAACGCCGAAGTTGCAAAAAGTACAGCGGTCAACTCAAAATTATAGAAAAAGCTGCGCATGTCCATATTAGCGGTCCCAACCGAGCCGAGCAAATCGTCCACAATCACCACTTTGGCGTGAATAAATCCTTTTCGATACTGATAGAACTCCACTCCCGCCTCCAGCAATTCTTGTACATAGGACAGTGATGCCAAGTGTACCAATTTCGAATCTGATTGGTAGGGAATAATAATTTTCACATCTATGCCACTGACGGCCGCCAGCTTCAGCGCCTCATAAATTCCCGGATCGGGAATAAAATACGGCGTTGTTATCCAAATCCGCTTTTTGGCAACCGTGAGCGCTCCAAAGCATAATTCCTGAATCGTATCCCATACCTGATCGGGACCGCTGCTCAAAATCTGTACTTCCTCATCCCCTGTGCAGGTATGTGGAGGAAATAAATTCACGTCCATCAGCCTCTCTCCCGAAGCCAACTTCCAATCGCTAAGAAACACATTTTGCAGAAAATAAACGCCATCTCCTTCAATCTGCAAATGCGTATCCCTCCAAAATCCCACTTTAGGGTACTTTCCGAGATAATCATCGCCTACATTAATCCCCCCCACAAATCCGATCGTGCCATCCACCACCACGATTTTCCGGTGATTGCGATAGTTAATCCGGCGGTCCAGCGTGGCGAAAAATGGCGGTAGAAAATAATGAAATTCGACCCCAGCCTCATTACAAGTACGAATAAACGAATAGGGTAAATGGTAGCTCCCTACGCCGTCCACAATGAATCGTACTTTAACTCCCTCGCGTGCCTTACGGATCATGACTTCCTGAAATTTTTTTCCGATTTCGTCTGCCCGAAATATGTAAAACTCCACATGGATATGATGTTGTGCCTGTTCCATCGCTGTCAGCATGGCCTCGAAAGTCTCTTCCCCGTTCGTCAGCACACGTGTACGGTTGCAGCCAGTCAACGGGTTTTCCGACATACGAATTAACTGGTTAAACAGACGCTCCTGATGTTTGAAATGGGGATTGTGCATTTGCTCTACGTTTTCAATCACCTTGGTTTGCGCCCATAGACGTTCACGGAATTCACGAAATAGCTGCGATCCTGCTTTACGAACCACTTTACGCTTCTGATAATCCTGAGCAACAAAATAGTACACCACAAAACCAATAAGCGGGAAGCAAAACAAAATAAAGAGCCAGGCTACCGCTTTGGACGGCTTGCGAAATTCAAAGAGCAGAATCGTCCCGGTCTGAAAAATAAAAATAATTAAAACCAACAGCAACCACAGCATGTCTAAGCCTCCTTATATATCTACGTTTTATACAAAGCTCCAATTTTTTTGACATGTTTGCCTCTTAAGCTGAATAGATAGTAACCAAGCACTATAGGAGCGATGTCCGGAAAGGAGCGATTATGAAAAAAGGAAGCCTAAATCGCCGGATGACCCTGCTTGTCATTCGGGATGCACAGCAACCGCCCAAGCAGCTACAATGCTCCGCAGCCGCTGTCATTCTCGTCCCGACCCTTGTGATCGCATCAATATCTACGCTCGTGATCGGGCTGCAAATCCGTTCTTCCCATATTATTTCCCAAATGGAAACCAATCTTGCTGTCCAGAGTTTACAGATGGAGGTCACGGTAGCAGACAAAGACGCAGCCATTGGGCGACTGCGGCAGGAAGTCATGGAGCTGACGAATCAAGCCACCAGTATTCGCGAACGTCTCCAGCGTGTAACAGAGCTGGAACAACAAATGCAGCAATTCATTCGTAAACACGGAAATTCCTCCAGCGCAAGCAGCAATAAATCAACCATCACCCCGCTCTCCTGGGATGCTTCCGGCCATACCGGGGGCGAATTGATCGCAGTGCATGAAAATACAGCTCTTCTTGCCCGCCAGGCCATGGATGATTTTCAGGAAATCGAAGCTATGCTGGACACAGTGGAACGCACGGTTCCGCGCTCTATTCAACAGGCAAACGCCGTACAGCAGAACCTGGAGCGCCAACAAGCCGCGCAGCTGCTCCAGACCCGCAGACTGGCACTTGCTGAACAAGGAAGGCCCTCGATTTGGCCTGTTGGTTCGCGGCGCATGACCTCCAGCTTCGGCTATCGCAGCGACCCATTTACAGGGAGATCCGCTTTTCACTCAGGCGTGGACATTGCCGGTCAATCCGGTGATCCTGTCTATGCAGCAGGGGCAGGCACTGTGCTGGAGGCTGCTTCCAGCGGAGCTCGCGGCAAGTGCATCATCATTCAGCATCCTGACGGACTCCAAAGCTGGTATATGCACCTAAGCGGTATGCAGGTGGCTCCGGGGGACCGTGTTCATAAAGGACAGACCATTGGCCTGCTGGGAAGTACCGGGAGAAGTACAGGACCTCATCTTCATTTTCAGATCGTCAAGCATAACCAACCTGTTGATCCATTGTTGTATGTACAATAAGGATTTTGCAAAATACCGACAATAAAGGATTGGAGGAAAACGATCATGTTCAAGGAATCCAAAAAAAAGCTCTCCACCCCGGCGACGGATACACTGCTCGCGAACGGCACCAGCTTTGAAGGTACGATTGAAGCAGAGGCCAACATTCGCATTGACGGTCACTTCCAGGGCGATATCTACAGCACTCGCACTGTCGTCATTGGAGAGTCAGCAGTTGTACGTTCGGACATCATTGCACGGGACGTCATTCTTGCCGGCAAGGTATTCGGTAGCATCACCACGGAAGGACGGCTGACCATTACACCGACAGGCGAACTGTATGGAAATACGGCGACCCCTACATTGGTCATTTCTGAAGGTGGCATCCTGAACGGCACGAGTCAAATGAACCAAACCATGATGAACCAAGACATAGAGTCAGAATCGCCGACGGCTACAGAGAAATCAGAGGATGAAAATCAATCCGGTTTCAGCCAAGACATAGAGGACAGCCAAGCCTCCCTACAACCTGAAGCGGGATAGGGCCGGCTTATACTCCTATATATCCAGTACATCCTCCAATCACTCCATAATATCCTCCACTCTGCGTTCCAAAAATAAATGGTACACCTTGCGTATGACGATTTTGCCGCACATATACAATGGAATAACCAAAATGATACCCAAGATCCCGAGCAGGTCGCCACCAACTAGCAATAAAATGACGACAGTCAACGGATGAATATCCAGCTGCTTGCCAAAGACAATCGGTGACAGCCAATTATCCTGAATTTGCTGGGCAACGATCACCACCACCAGCGACCAGAGCGCCATGGAAGGCGATTCGAGAAATCCAATGATAACCACAGGTATAGAAGCAGCTACTGCCCCCACATAGGGAATAAAATTAAGGAAAATCGAAATAACGGCCAGCAGCAAGGCATAAGGCAAACCAATAATCAAAAATCCAAGGAACATCATCAAGCCCAACGCGACATTGATCAGCACTCGACTGACGATAAAGCTGCTGAGCGCACTATCAATATCCTCCATCACTTCCAGCGCGTCCTTGTGATATTTTTTAGGAAAGAAGTTAAGCATTTTGGGGCCAAACTTGCTTCCTTCCTTCAACATGTAATACAGCAATATGGGAAAGGTAGCCAATACGATAAAAAAGTAGGATACGAACGATACCAGCTTTACCGAATAATCTGACAGCGTTGAAAAAGCTTCGTTTAACGTATCTGACAGTTGTGACAGCGGGTCTTCACCCGGAGGCAGCACTTGTCTCAAGGATTGATTATGCCGCCATTGGCTCAATTGATCAACCAGACTTTTAATAAGCTTCGGCGCGTTCTCAAATAAATTGGTTACCTGATCACGGAGCGTAGGCCACACTCCCCATGAGAAGAGGAACAGTAACACGCCAATTACCAAATAAATCAGCAATATGGAAATCGAGCGTTTGATTTTTCTCCGTTCCATGACATCTACAATCGGTCTCAATAAATAATAGAGGAAAAAAGATAGCATCAACGGTACAACCAGCAAGCTGACCAAGGATACAAGAGGACTGAATATAAAGCTTACTTTGGTGCCCAAGTAAATGATAAGCAATAGCATGACGATTCCTGAAGTCAGACGAAAAAAACGATTATTTTGCAGCATATCATGCGCCCCCTGTTCTGTTTCTCTCTACTTCTTTAAACGCAAATCGACCCTATTGATTGATTCTTGCTGAAAATAGATTACAATATACCCATACTTACAGAATATGTAGCAAAAAAGGAAGTCCAAATGGCTAGGCATTGGACTTCCTTTTTGTGATCTCAGCATTTTGCCAAAATCCTCGTGTTATTCAATCACACATGCTAAGAGATACGTGTTTAGGTTGAAACATCGCGTTTTACGAAAACCACCCAGGCAATGGCGATAAATACCACATAATAAGCGGCCAGCACGGCGAGCGAAAAGGTTAGATTGGAACTTACTGTACCTGGCGGCATATCTAGATATTTTTTCAGATCCATATGCGTAAAGAGTACGTATTTGGTCCATTCAAAACGATCTGTGCTGAACAAGCCAATAGAGTTATACACCGTTTTGGTGAACATCATAAACAAGGACAAACCAATCGCCAAAGCGCTCGAACGAAACACCGCGGATAACATAAATGCAAAAGCCATGGTCACGAATAAGGCGATATAGCTATACAAAAAGTTCAGCGTTACGTAAGATATCGGATCACTGAACAGCGGAACAGAGCCTGCTGGTGCGTCCTTCGATAACATCAGCCAGGAGGACAGCGTAACCATCAAGACCAAAACGATTGTTCCAAGCAAGCTGAACAAAATCACCGATATATACTTGGACAACAGAATTTTGCTGCGAGTCCAAGGGCGAATGAGCAGCAACTTAATCGTTCCCCATGTAAATTCGCCAGCCACCGAATCAGCAGCTACAATGACCGTAAACGTCGTATTGAGGAAAAATGTAAACAACGTTGTCAATGCGATGCCATCCCACACACTAACCTGATCGGAAACCAGAGAAATCAGCATCGGAATCACAGCGGTGATGACCGCCAGCAACCCCAGCATGATCCATGTACGCACACGCAAGTAGATTTTAAGATTTTCATTATGTACTAGCTTGAAGAAATCAGCCAATGGACCCGCCTCCCGTCACTTCCAAAAATTGATCTTCCAACGTACGGGCAACCGGGCGAATGGCATACACCTTAACTCCATTTGCAGCCAGCAGACTGTTCATCTCTGCAATCTGTTCCCGCTCCAGGTGAAGCAGTAGTTGATTGCCTTCGACGCGCCCTGCTCCAGCAAGCGTATAAGCTTGCTCAGCATCATTGACTTCAAAAGCAATTTCCGCCGTCTGCACTTCTCCCTCTGTATTCTTTAACTGCTTAATATCAACCAACCGCCCGCTCTGAATAATGGCCACTCGGTCGCACATAAGCTCCATTTCGGACAACAAATGGCTTGATACAAACACGGTAATTCCTTCGGTACGGGTCAATTGACGCAAATAATCCCGCAGTTCACGAATACCCTGCGGGTCCAAGCCATTGGTCGGCTCGTCCAGCACAAGCAGCTTCGGTCGATGCAAAATCGCCTGAGCTACCCCGAGCCGCTGCCGCATCCCGAGCGAGTAGGTTTTGACTTTATCATGAATTCGGTTTCCGAGTCCCACCAGACGGATCGCTTCATTTATACGCTCTTGGCTCACCCCGGGAGACATTCGCGCAAAATGCTGCAAATTTTGATAGCCTGTCAAAAACTTGTACATCTCCGGGTTCTCAACAATCGCACCGACATGGGAAACAGCCTTTTCGAAATCGGTATTGATGCTGTCTCCGCAAATATGAATATCACCCTTGCTGATCGAAATCAGGCCAACCATCATACGAATGGTGGTCGTTTTTCCTGCACCGTTGGGTCCGAGGAAACCAAATACCTGTCCTGCCGGAACCTCCAGTGTCAGATTGTCTACGATCGCTTTTGAGGAAATGATTTTACTCACACCCTCCATCCGTATGACGGGAACCTGCCCTGTCGCTTGCTGCATGCTATGAAACTCCTTCCATCCGGAGTGAAGCTGTCATCCATTTTACTGTACATTTCCGGTTTTGGAAGTATTGTACCATATTTATCCTGTCAGAAACACCTTTGGGAGCACCTTATCACGTCTGTTCCTTTTCCTTGTAAATCCAAAGCACTCTCCACTCCTCATCTTCCTGCGTCACATAACAAGGCTGTACAATATCAAAAGTACCGAATCGGGTCTTGTAGTGCTGAGTGACCGTAATACGGTAGACCTTCCCTAAATCTTCTCCATTCGAATCGGTACGAATGTCATATTCAGCCTGCGGCTCTCCCAGTTCAAACGTAAACGTATCCGTCCCCATATCCTGCATAAAAACGTGCGCACGCTGCTGTACATACGTGGACTTCTCGAATTTCTTCTTCATTTGGGAATGAAAAAGCTCCCATGAGCCGCCAAAATTCCCCGATTGCTCCATCGTGTAGAACTCGTTCAGCGCTTCTACGGCTTGATCCCCTTCCCCCGTAGACATCACCCCACGTAGCCCCATCCACAGCAGCCATAGCAATCCACATATAATTACAAAATACAGTAGCTTACGGACGAACGCCGAAGCCGCTCTCCTTCTAAGCAGCACACCTGTCCCTCCTCTGTTGGACTATACCGAATACTCTACAGATGTATGTGGGACAAGGTGAGTTTAGAAGAGAATAACGGGTCTCGCTGAGGACACCTGTCTGCTTAAGGTCATGTCTAAGGTGATGCGGGAGTGGTGAGCAAATGCTTCTCCAGCACTCCATGGATACGTTGGCGTTCCTGCTCATCTACGATGTAATAATACACACCTTTGATTTTGCTCCCATGTCCCTTTATCTCAACGGTATCCGTCTGCTTAAGAGACGGGCCGATCCGGGTCAGAAAAGTCTTCATATCGTCAAAGCTAATGTCTGTGCGAATCTGCTCCCCCGCTGCCTCCAGTATCGGTTTTACTCGCAATAGCCCTTCCTTGCTGATGGACTGGGCAAGAATTTGCTTGAGCAGCTCTCGCTGGCGAGCGTTTCTCCCGAGGTCCCCACGCGGATCATCAAATCGCATACGGGCATAGGCCAATGCTTCAGTTCCGTTCAAGTTCAAATTCCCCTGCGCAAAATGATGCCCCTCATACTGAAAATCAAGTGGATTGTAGACCTCCACTCCTCCCACAAGGTCCACCATTTTCGCAAACCCTTCCATATTCATTTGTACATAGTAATCTATCGGATGATTCAAAAAATGCTCTACCGTACGGATCGACATATCCGCGCCCCCAAAAGCAAACGCGTGATTGATTTTGTCCTCACGCCCTCTACCGATCAACTCTGTTCGCGTATCACGCGGAATGTTGAACATCAACATCGAACCATTGGCGGGATTCACAGATAGAACGATCATCGTATCCGATCGTCCTGGATCGTGCGGTCGCCGATCAACACCCAGCACCAGCACGGTGAACGGCTTGAACTGAGAGATGGCTGCCGGATTTGGTGTACTTGATCCAGTGTCTGTCCCTACGGAGCGCCCTGCTCCGCCCGTTGCAAGGGTAGAGACCGCTCCGGGCTGCACGATGCTGCGCGGATGATACATCGCATTTGCCGCTGTTTTAAAGGAATGATACACATAGACGGTATAGGAGGCACCTCCTACAACCAATAACGCCACAGCCCCCAATGTCACCTTCAGCCATCGTTTCATACGCAGCCTCCCTTTACGGATTCACTACAGACTGATGACGATCTATATCCAGATTGTTCATCTGTGGCCTGCCGACAGAATAGTATGCAAAGGCAGATTGTCTGATTTGTTCTTCGCTGTACACATTGCGCCCGTCAATCATAATGGGATACTTCATCAGCTCGTTCAGCTCACCCAGTCCGACCTCACCAAACTCCTCCCATTCCGTCAAGAGACATAATGCATCGCATCCTTCTGCTGCTTCCCGTGCGCTATCGGCCCACTTTATTTCCGAGCTGTCCAGCAATCGGCGGAAGTTAGCGGTAGCGATCGGGTCATATGCACGAATGTGCGCCCCTGCCTCCAGTAGCGACTGCATGATATCCAGCGCCGGGGCATCTCTTACATCATCTGTATTCGGTTTAAATGCCAGACCCCATATGCCAATCGTAGCTCCTTCCAGCTCACCCAGCGCCTCTTTCAGCTTGCGGATCACGTTAAAACGTTGTCCTTGATTCACTTCTACCACGGATTTCAGCAGCTTAAATTCATAATCCACGTTGCCTGCAATTTGAATTAAAGCCTGCGTATCCTTGGGAAAACACGAACCCCCATAGCCGATACCAGCAGACAAAAAGGAGGAACCGATTCGCTGATCCAAGCCCATACCGTGTGCCACGCGTGTAACGTCTGCACCCACCTTTTCACAAATATTCGCAATCTCATTAATAAACGAAATTTTGGTCGCCAAAAAAGCATTCGACGCGTACTTGATCATCTCGGCCGAACGGATATCCGTGGTTAAGATATTCGTTGTCAGCGGCTCATGTAAAGTAGTTAGCACGGCGGATACATGCGGATCGGAAGCTCCAATGACGATTCGATCTGGCTGTAGAGTGTCTATGACCGCCGAGCCTTCTCGTAAAAATTCAGGAACCGAAGCGACACCAAAAGGATAGTTCGTGCGACTAGCGATCCAATTTTGAATACGCTCGTTCGTTCCGACAGGCACCGTGCTTTTGGTAACAATGATCTTGTAGCCATTCATGGCATCTGCCACCTCACACGCTGCTTCTTCAATATAGGACAAGTTGGCTTCACCACTCGGCAATGAAGGCGTACCTACCGCCAAAATAACAATTTCAGCTGCCTGCACTGAAGCTGCGGTATCTGTTGTAAAGCTTAGCCGGCCCTGCTCGACATTATCTTTAATTAGAGCCTTTAAGCCTGGTTCATAAATCGGTACTCCACCTGCACGCAGCTGACGAATTTTGTCTTCATTCTGATCGATACAGACGACGGTATTGCCAAGCGCTGCAAAACAGACCCCTGACACCAGTCCGACATATCCAGCACCTATTACACATAGCTTCAAAGCAATTCCCCCTTTTACATGCTGTCTCATTTCACTGTACTTTTGCCCTGCTTCACTTCTCTATGCCACTCCCTGTATGCCGGTTATGAGAGAGCGTGAGCCTTTTATTATGCCGATAGGATTTGAGAAAACGATAGATATACATTGGATTGTTATAGGCATACCTCTTCCACAAACGCTTTGGCTCACAGAGCAGACGGTATAGCCACTCCAGTCCCAGCCTTTGTATCGTTAGCGGCGGTCTGCGAACCTTGCCTGCAATATAGTCAAAGGCAGCTCCTACTCCAATCATCACGCCACGGATCCGATCCTTGTTGCGATGCATCCAGATTTCCTGCTTCGGACAGCCCAGACTGACGAATATGATATGCGCACCTGAAGCATTGATTTCCTCAATGATCCGCTTCTCCTCATCTGGCTGAAGTTCACGAAATGGCGGTGAAAAGCTGCCCGCGATACGAATTCCAGGGCAATCCTGTCCTATCCTGTCTTTTAAGCTATCCAGTGTGTCCGGCGTACTGCCGTAAAAATATACTCTCACCTCCGTCTGTGGCGCACGTTCGCACAGCTTGAGCATCAAACTGGGACCATCTACTCGATCCTGACGCTCGAACCCGTACAGCTTGAGGGCCCATACCAGTGGCATACCATCTGGAGTACACAAATCAGCCTGAGTGAGCGCTTCGTGGAACTCGGGATGATTCCCGGCCGTGACAATGGAATGGGTGTTGCAAATACATACATAGCGGTCCTTTCGCCCGACTGCCCATTGTTCCAGCGTATGTACCGTCTCCTGAAACGTCAGTGCTGCAACATCTGTGCTCGCAATCCTTCCGACTCTATACTGGGGCAGCTGCTTCATAATCACATTCCTCCATGGCCTCGCTATATATCGCCAGCAGTTGCTTCACATTCACTTCTTCCGTATAGTGTGCTGCATAGTTTTCTGCCACCTTCTGTCTCATAGCTGCATAGTTCTCATAGGCTACTGCACGGCGAATCACGGTCTTTATATTTTCCAGATCATCATGTTGAAAAAGGAAACCCGTCACTCCGTCCTCCACGACTTCCTCCAATGCGCCGATTCGGCTGCACAATACCGGCGTTCCCACGGAATAGGACTCTACAATCGTCATCGGAAAACCTTCATACCAAATGGAAGGCACCATCACATACATGGCTCGGCTCATACAATCCAGCACCGTGTCTCCATCCTGCTTGCCGAGAAACCGAATGTCTTCCTGCGAATAAACAGCAGCCAGTTCAGCCTTTTCCGGACCATCGCCAATGATGACCAGTCTCAATCCACCTCGATCTTCCAGCTGTGACCAGGCTTGCAACAGATTGCGAACCCCTTTTTCAGCTGAAATCCGGCCCACGAACAACAAATAACGATCATTGGGGTCATACTTGGCTTTGACTGTTTGATGATGGATAAAATTCGGTTTTACTGCGATGCGATCCAGCGGAATGCCGCTTTCGGCGAATTTGTCCCGTGCAAACTCCGTCAGCGCAATATAGCGACTTACCTTGTGCTGCCATGTGCCGATCAGCTCGTTGAACTTAATCATCACCGCCACCGGAATCGTCTGCAGCTGTGAGCCTCGGTAACATCCATGACGGATGGAGTGCAGCAGCGTGCCGTGCAGGCATTTTTCACAAACTTCATTCCCTCGCATAAAGGTTGCCGCCGGACAAATCAGCCTGTAATTATGCAGTGTCTGAACAACTGGAACCCCCAGTCGTTCACAGGCATGATAGACCGATGGGGATATGACCGGAAAAAAATTATGCACATGTACCACATCCGGTTTCACCCGCAAAAGCAGCTCTTTGATCCTTTTGAATTCTGGGAAGGACCAGGCTGCCTCTACCGCCAGCTTGGCCATGTTGGCCAAGCCTTTGCTTTGAATGCTGTCGTTATGCACATAGTAATGCTCCGTCTCTATTCCTCTGGAACGCAGCATAGCCGATTCCTGCTCGACAACCTTGTCTTCTCCCCCACTTTGCTGATAAAAGTTATGGATGATCAGTACTTTGCTTACAGGCGGGGTCATTCGTCTGGTAACCTGTTGACTCACGTGGCCGCCCCACTTTCCTGTGTTGATTGCATTGCGTGATTGGATCTTATGGGTTTGATCCGCTGCTGGCTTACGATTTCATCTGCAATCCGATCCCACGACATACGCTCGAGCGTAAGAAACGCTTTCTCGGCCAGACTTCGTCTAAGCCCAGCATCATCCAGCAGCGTGTCTATACGACCAGCCCATTCCTCCTCCGAAAAGCTTCTCAACATCACTCCGCTCACTCCGTCCTCAATCAAGGTAACCGAGCCACCGTTCACCGAAGAAATAATCGGGACGCGGAACAGCATGCTTTCCAGCAGCACCATGCCAAAAATATCGTATTGGGTCGGAAACAGCATCACATCCGCTGCTCCGTAAATCTGCCACAGATGACGTTGCTCCACTCTTGAAAAATGTATAATACTATCCGTCAACCCCAGTTGCTCAGCATAAGCCCAATAACGATCCGTATCTAACTTTCGTCCATCCCCAACCATTAACAAAAGGCAGCCGGGATGCTTTTGGAGTACTCTTTTGAACGTATTCAGCATAAAACGTATATTTCTCCGTTCCTCCAGCACACCAACATACAGCAACACCGGGCGATTACCGATCCGACGCAGTTCATTCGCAACCTCACGGTTTTCCTCACGTTCTCCGCTTTGGTCGTCACTGTTGAATCCTCTCTCTACATTGCTGCGATCCAGTCCGACCCCAATCGTTATCACGTTGTCAAAGCCTTTATTCTCCAGATAGCGCTTGGCAAGATCGGATTTGACATAGGTTCGGCGTAGAGACTTTGTCACCTTAGGCAGCAGCATAACATCGTACAGTTTGCGAATCAGCGCATGTGTATTATCTCGATATGGACCGTGATACAGCGCTAGCTTATCGGGGCACTTGCGGGATAGCAGGTAGGTCATGATCTGGTTGTATTCTGTTGTAATGACCAGGTCATAAGCTTTCAGAAAAGAATCTTTGAGAACATCCCTGTAGATGCTATTGCTTAAAAACTTGAAACCGTGCAGCCAAATAATGCGCAAGGTGCATCCTTCGTGCCGATAGACCTGTTCCAGATGGGTCTCCTTACGATCGTTGTAGTAAACAATATCGCAATCGTAACCTTTACGGACGAGCGCTTTACCCAAGCCGACTTCCTGCAAATTGTATGAGGCTCCATTCACCTTGCTGGCAAAGTTGCGAAGATACAATATTTTTGGAATCATCATCAGTACTCCTGCCATTTCATATTGGGTGAGTTATGGGAGGCGGGATTAGAGCCCGCTGCGCACTCCATTTGATCCTCCGATCGCTGTTGCACTGGGATTCCTGAATATATAAAACATTCCGAGGTAGGAATCCCACTGCAAAGGCGAACGCTAGCGCTTCTTCAGATTTAAATGGACCGCTCCGCTGCTAACCGCCGTTTCCATAAAGTCACCCCATCTTAAAAAAGGGAATGCTGTGCATGAAGCGCCACCGCTGCGCGATATACGCGAGCGAATACATGCAGGGCGTTGACTTCGTCAAACGACTTGTAAGCTTGGCACGTTATGGCACGCTCACAAGCAAGCACGGCTATACTACTGCTAGGCTGACCAAGATGCCTTAATTAGGCTTGATTGTTGCTGACCGTGAGTACTCTATTTATCAAACTCTTTCACCTTGTGAGAGGACTATACAGAGCCTTAATTGCATCGGTACACATGCCCGGTGTAAAGTTCGCTGCGATAGGACGCAGCTATCGCCAGGCGGCTCTTACCTCCCCCACCTTATAGGCTGGGGGAAAATCTTTTTGGCGGCGGTGGGTAGCGGTGGGTAAGGATTTGAAGCTGGAGAAGCGTCAGCGTTCGCCTTTGACGGGGATTCCGCCCTCTGTAGGGCTTTATTCAACCTAAGGAATCCCACGTCAACAGCGATCGGAAGATCAAACCCGTCCCGTAGCGGGCTTCCATCCACAATAGCCGCTCCAAGATCAAACCCTGCCCGAAGCGGCCTCTCCCCTCCAACTTGAATGTTCTCCCTGCCGTTGTCTTTCCTCCATCATCTGCATATTAAAATGGTCTGCCCCTTTAAGCTGGGCAGCTGCCATATCCGCCACCAAGCTCACGCTCGATTCCATCGGTACAAAGCGATATTTGTAGGCTGTAAGCCGATGATCCGTTTCGTGAAATAAAATGTCCTGGGCATAATTGCCCCATCGGTCCTTAGGCATCAAATCAATCGTCATACCTGCATGTGCAGAAGGCAGCAGCATATTGGAGCCATGAATACCAATGACTAATCGGCTGGCTGCGTATACCTCGCATACGCGCTTTTCACTATCCCGATCGAAGCGTGAGACGCGCTCATCAGCAATCCATGCTGGGAAGCTTCCCGTGCGCCCAAGCCCCGCAACTGTAAAGCAATGATCAGGGAAGCTGTCTCTCAGTCTGCGGAACAGTCCAATGATTTTGCTGCGTTGATGATAAATTAGCGGTTTTAGGCCACGTTTGAGTTGTGGAAATTTTTGTACCGCTCTGGCAATATGATGGCTGCCGCTCCACAAGCGGTCTTCCCTCCATACAAAGGTAATGCGTGGCTTCGGCTCACGTTCCTCGTCATAACGAGAGACCCCTGTAAATTGCTCAATTTCAAACTGGCTGGGATGTGAATATGCCGGGCTGACATACACCTCATCAAAACGTATCAATTCCTCAATCATCCGATGATGTAGCAGAGGATAAAAGTTTCGCGCCTTGCTGAACGGCACATCGACCGTCCAAATTTCAGACACATATGCCGGCACCATCCACTCCAGCGATTTTTGCACAATAACGATGATCCCCATTTCCGGTGATTGCTCGTATTCGCGCTGAACATTCAGCAGCTTAAGCAACGCATGACCATATAAATAATCTATAGTGTTGATGATGATCACCCGCGAAGAAGCTTTCATTTTATGCACGGTCATACCAACTGCCAAATCATAGGATGGATTCATCAACGATTGCCGTAGAGGCTCTCCGAGCCATTTTCTTGACTTCGCATCACCGGTCAGGATATAGTCAGGCATTTCTACACGATAAGGTGAATATGTCGCATGACCGACCCTCATATCCTCAAGATATTCACGTCCGCAACCCTCACACTTAGTGCTGATACATACGTGGATTCCCTGCCACAGCACCTCTCCAGCACGTAACGTGTCTCCACAATGCGGGCACTGTTCCTCATGCCGAACAAATGGTTTAATCGGTATCATGATTGTTCTCTCCAACTTTCGGTACTGTAATATGAACATGCCAGAAGGTCAGGATTGACTTCATCATCCAACCCAAATTGGCTTTGACTTCCTTAAACAACAAATCCAATAGAAATACAGATATCGTAAAGGACAAAATCGTCGCCACTAAGGACCCTCGGACACCAAGCCATGGGATCAGCGCGTAATTGAAGGCTATATTCGTAACCGCACCTATTATCGAGGTCAGCAGCGTGTATTTGAACAAATTTTCATTGGTGATAAACAAGCTTTTGGCGACACTAAAGTTGGTGAAAAATAGACGAATCGCAAACAGTGACAACAGCGAGCCTGCTTCAGCAAACTCTCTCCCATACAGCACAACTACTACCCATTGGGATAGAAAAAATAAGGGGACTGAGGTCACAAGAAAGCATATAAACATCAGCCGATACACGTTAGACAACGTCCGTCTGTATTCGTCGCTTCCTTTCTGCTTGGAACGCGTCACCACCGGGGCATAAGCTGTCGTTAGCACGACCGGGATAAAGCCCAGCACCTCGATGAGTCGGAGTGCAACGGAGTATTGCCCGACCGCTTCGTTTCCCAACAATTCTCCGATAATGACCTGATCAATTCGTGCCTGTACATATACAGCGGAGGAGGACAAAATAAGCGGCCAGCTGTGATTCATGATTCGCCGAGCAGTTGCGAAGCGGAACGTCCACTTGTTCACACGCCGCCCTTCCTTATGGAAGAAATACAGCAGCAGCAGGCTTCCCAGCAGAAACTCTCCATGAGCACACAACGCCACTGCCCAAACTGGAATACCGGACAATAATAGAATGATTTTGACGGTGGAACCGAGGACAAAGGCGGTATTCTTGGCAACAACCGTATATTTGGACAACATCTGCGCACGGAACCAGTAATCGATAATATCAAACAACTGAAATACCGAGGCCGTGGCCAGGATCAGATTGATTAACCGTACTGAACTGTCTTCCGGTCTGAGCAGTGAAATAAAGGAAAAAGACAGTACAATCGCTACCAGAGTACCTAACAACTTCAACAGAACTGCCGTACCCAATAGCTCGTGCTCATCTTTGGGGTGTTTGACAAGATCACGTACTAATATAGAATCAAAGCCAAGGGTCGTGAAAATCAGGAACATCCCGAAAAAGGATTCCGCATAATTCCATTTTCCCAGTTCCTCTGGTCCCAACACTCTCGCCATGATGATACTGACCGCCAGCCCGAACACCATGCGAATCATTTTGTCACCGAACAGCCAGGATGTATTCACCAGCAAGCTTCTGCGCGGTTTGGCACGTTTCTTGACTAATGTCATAGGTTCTACTCCATCTTGAAAAATGACCTTAAACATTGCTTTATGATCTGTTGATCTGTTGATCTGTTGATGTGTCATACAGCTGAAATCATGTACAACAACGAAGAGACCCCCCGGCCAGGCGGGTGGCCTCTCCACCTCTTACACGACGACAGAAGCTTCGACTGCAGCCTGCCTTTTTACACGCTCCAAGTCTGCATCCACCATCATACGAACGAGCTGATCGAAGCCGACTTCCAATCGCCAGCCCAGCTTTTCTTTCGCCTTGGCACAATCGCCAAGCAATAGATCTACCTCTGCCGGTCGAACAAATTGCGGATCAATCACGACATAATCCTCGTAATTTAAACCTACATGAGAAAAAGCAATTTGCAGCAATTCACGCACAGAATGCATTTCTCCCGTGGAAATCACGTAATCATCTGGTCGATCCTGCTGAAGCATCAGCCACATCGCCTTTACATAATCCCCTGCAAAACCCCAGTCTCGCAGTGAATCCAAATTCCCCATGCGCAGCTCCTGCTGCAATCCCAGCTTGATACGAGCTACTGCATCCGACACTTTGCGTGTTACAAACTCCAGCCCTCGGCGGGGCGATTCGTGATTGAATAAAATACCGGAGCAAGCAAACATATCAAAGCTTTCGCGGTAGTTGACTGTAATCCAATGGCCGTACACCTTGGCGACACCATAAGGACTTCGTGGGTAAAACGGGGTCGCTTCTGTCTGCGGTGTCTCCAGTACCTTACCGAACATCTCGCTGCTTGATGCCTGATAAAAGCGTGCATCCGGCTTGGCAATCCGAACCGCCTCCAGCATATTGGTAACAGATAACGCTGTAATTTGCCCTGTAGCCAAGGGCTGCGGCCATGAGGCCGCTACAAAGGATTGAGCAGCCAAGTTGTAGACCTCATCCGGGTCGGACTGACGGACGGCTTCAATCAGCGAAGCCAGATCGGTCATATCACCGGAAAGCCAGTGAATGTCATTCTGAATATGCGCTACATTTTCAAAGTTCGGCGTGCTGGTTCGTCTGCGCACCCCGTACACCTCATAATCCTTGGACAGCAGCAACTCAGCCAGATAAGACCCGTCTTGTCCGGTAATCCCAGTGATCAGCGCTTTTTTCATTCCAATTCCCCCACCGTTATTTATTGTTCAACCAGATCCAGACCTTGAAACGCCTGGTATACAGACCTTAATCCTTCTTCTAGTGAAATACGCGCCGACCAGCCCAGCCCGGAAATCCGGGATACATCTACCAACTTACGCGGCGTTCCGTCAGGAGCGGATGTATTAAAAGTAATTTCGCCCTCATAGCCGACTACATTCTTGACTCGTTCAGCTAGCTCACGGATGGAAATATCCTCACCCACACCGATATTTACAATCTCATTCCCCTCATAGTTATTCATCAGGAATAGACAGGCATCAGCCAAATCATCCGAATGAAGAAATTCTCGCCGAGGCGTACCGGAGCCCCATACTTCTACAGTCGGAGATTGATTCAGTTTAGCCTCATGAAATTTACGGATCAGCGCAGGCAGCACATGAGAGGTTTGGAGATCGAAGTTGTCGCCCGGACCATATAAATTGGTCGGCATCACCGAAATAAAACGGGTTCCATACTGACGGTTGTAGGACTGACACATTTTAATCCCGGCAATTTTAGCAATCGCATAGGCCTCGTTAGTAGGCTCAAGCTCACCCGTAAGCAGATATTCTTCTCGCAACGGCTGTGGAGCAAATTTCGGATAGATACAGGTAGAGCCGAGGAATAGCAGCTTACTTACATTCTTCTGGTATGCGGCATCAATCACATTTGTTTGTATAAGTAGATTGTCACGGATAAAATCAGCCGGATATTCGTTATTGGCCAAAATCCCGCCCACCTTGGCTGCTGCCAGAAATACATAATCCACGGGCTCTGTATCAAAAAAATGATCTACAGCTTCTTTATTGCGCAGATCCAGTTCACGGCTTGTGCGAGTGATAATATGACGATATCCCGCTTTCTGAAGCGCTCGGACAATAGCGGAACCCACCAGTCCATTGTGCCCTGCCACATAAATGTTGGAATGAAGCTCCATCCTTCTCTCCTACCCCTCTTTGTTAAAATGACTTTAATATGCATCCTTGGAGCCCAGCAGCACACGAAATGTTTTTAGCATGATGATTACATCCGTACGGAAACTGCGTCTAGATATGTACTCCAAATCCAGTTCTACCATCTGGTCAAAACTTAGATGATTACGACCGCTGATCTGCCATAGTCCGGTGCAGCCCGGTGTAACCGTCAGACGCAGCTTATCCCTCATGGTGTAATCATGGACTTCTCTTGGCAATGGGGGTCTGGGTCCTACAAGGCTCATATGCCCACGCAGTACATTGAAGAGTTGCGGTAGTTCGTCGATGCTCGTTCGGCGAAGAAAGCGACCCACACGGGTAATTCGAGGATCGTCCCGCATTTTGAACATCGCACCCTCAATTTCATTTTCCACCAGCAATGCAGACAATCTG
Organism: Paenibacillus sp. TSM33; assembly: GCF_056099025.1. Classification (NCBI taxonomy): domain Bacteria; kingdom Bacillati; phylum Bacillota; class Bacilli; order Caryophanales; family Paenibacillaceae; genus Paenibacillus; species Paenibacillus sp. TSM33. Next base: position 467,274 of record NZ_JBLZXB010000010.1, on the reverse strand, counting down.
GCTTCGGCATCAGACACCATGGAACGAAATTTGATCATGCGAAACGGCCGCTCATGTTTACCAATACGTATTTGATAAAATAATGCACTTCCTTTGGGGTCCTCCAGCTTGATCAACAAAATTACGAGCAGAAATACCGGGCACAGTACGAGAATTCCAATAAAAGACAGTATAATGTCCATACTTCGCTTCACGAACGGATATACGCTCCATCCTTGTCGTCGTTCAAGCCCATGAGCGACCGGATATACATCCACTGACGCGCTCAGCACTTTGGCCTCGTTCGAGCGGGAAGAAGACACGTCTCATCACCTCACTCCTTATTAATAAATATTATTTATGCATTGTTAAAAGAATTTTATATATTCTTATTCCCTGCGATTTATTCATGTCAGATTGCGTTCCTCCATACCACGCTCGGCGCGGCGCTTCACGTTATTGAGCACTACACCCAGAATGCGTGCCTTTACTCTTTCTAAATTTGCCTTCGCCTTCTTAACGACATCCTTTTTGACCTTCCCTGCCTGCACTACCAAAATGACACCATCACACATAGCACTTACAATGAGGCCATCCGGAAAAGACAGCAGGGGTGGCGTATCCATCAGAATCACGTCATAATGTTCTTTTAGCTCAACCAACAAAGCCTTCATTCTACGGGAACTGAGCATCTCGGACGGATTGGGCGGATTCGGTCCAGCCGTGATCGCATGCAGATGATCAATTCCGGTTTCCTGAACCACATCCTGCCATGTCTGTTGATTGGCAAGTACTCGTGTAAGGCCTGTATGATTGCGCAAACCAAACATATGATGCAAGGAGGAGCGACGTAGATCCATATCCATAACCAGCACCTTTTTCCCCTCTTGCGCATAGGTTACAGCTAAATTGCTAATCGTAACTGTTCTGCCTTCACCCGCCTGAGCGGACGCCACCATCATCACCTCAATTGGCTCGTCTATAGAAGAAAACTGAATGTTAGTACGAAGCATGCGGTACTCCTCCGAAACGGAAGACTGAGCATGTAGGGATGTAACGAGTTGATTATTGATTAATCGCGGCATATTGTCCCTCACCTACCTGTTTAGGAGTTGTAGTAGAGCTGTCGGAGCGTCTATCTTCTTTTTTCATTTTTGTAATCAGGGATAAGGTAGGCAGACCGAGTTCTTTTTCAATATCCTCTTCATTTTTAAATGTATCATCCAATACCTCCAGCAAAAACGCCAAGCCTATTCCCAGCAATAAAGAAATGGCAAAAGCAATAAAAATCTGTATAGCGGGATTATTGTTCACAGGAATTGCTGGATCATTCAGACTGGCTTCGCTTAGGATGGTGACATTGTCCATTTTCATGATAGAGGGGATTTGCCGTTTGAATACTTTGGCTACCGCATTAACGGTTTTTACAGCTTTCGTATACGATAAGTCGCGGACTGTAACATCCATGACCTGTGAATCACCTGCGGTATTTACTCTTAATTTTTGCGCCAAAGCTGACGGAGTAACCTTAAGATCGGGGAAGCTGGCGACCACCTGATCCATAATCGCCGAGGAGATCATAATTTGTTTATAGGAGTTCGTTAAGGCTATGTTGGTTTGCACTACACTGTAATCGACGACACCTGCACGGTCTGGTCGTGGCGTCTGATTAATAATGAGCTTGGCGGTAGCTTCATAAACTTGCGGGGTAAAATATACATTTTTTATGCCTACTACAGTACACACCAGCAGTACAATGCTACCAATTAACCACATTCTTTTGCGAATCAAACGGATGTACTCTTTCAACTGCACAAGACCAGTCCTCCCTGATTGACTTGTTTTCGATGGAATAACGCTTGTACTGATCCTCTGCATGACGGGGAAAAGAACGATGCATGACCCTCTAATCTATAGTAAAATGTTGTATAATAGCGCATAGAAGGTCTAGCCAGCGAATAAGCACACCATGCTCAATATCGTTGGCCTCGTAGAGTATATAAATGAAGATATAAGTGAACACTACGAAATAAAGATACGTTATGTAACTTTCATAATTAATTTATGATACAAAACGTATCTTGTCAAGCGTAAAATTGCTTTTCTACCTTTCTTAACCTTGCCTTCAGGAGGAAAAACAGATGAATTATGGAACCCGCATCGCTGAATTACGAGAACAAAAGGGATTAAAACAAGAGGAATTAGCGCAATCCCTCGGAATTACGCGGGCGGCTCTTTCTCACTATGAAAAAAATAGACGCAAGCCAGACTTTGAGACCCTGACCAAGCTCGCTGATATTTTCGAGGTAACCATCGATTATTTGGTGGGACGTACGAGCCACCCGACAGCCATATTGGATTCAGATGTGAGGGAATTTGTGGATCAGCTTGAACTGTCCGACGAGGATATCCTGCAACGTTTTAACCTAACGATTGACGGACGCACCTTGTCTGAGGAAGAAGCCAAACGTTTTATCGCATTTGTTCGAATGGAACGAATGATGGAATAAAGAAAGCGCCGCTGCTTGATGTTTGGCTCAAGTAGGACCAGCAACTGAAAATTATACGTGCTTGTCCTTCTGGCATTTAGTTCTATCAGCGTCGCCCTCCAGCCATTCTGGTGTCGTGATACCACATTGGAGCAAAACGTTCCGGATGTCCAAGTGGATGGCTGCTTTGCCTGCTTTCCGTGCGTTGTCTCGAAGAAGAGGGCCATTTCCCCCTAATTCTGTTTCCTTGTTCATTCAGCACTAACCTCTCTTTATTAGTCTTGGTCACCGGAAAGAAAGAGATTCCCTACAAACCATGTATGTATAGTCATGAACAAAACTATTATATATGAATACATACCTGCAATGTTGTCGTCTTATGACGAGAATATTAAAGGATTTTCTTATTTTTTTCTCCATTATACGTAAAGTATTGGCAATTCAGAACGATTTACAAATAAAAAAGAACCTGTCAGGTCCTATTTTCTCCTGATAGGTTCTTTTTTGCTTTCTTTCGGAATGATGTTGGATATTCATTAAGTAAGGTCCTATATGCATGCCAGTGTAACTAAGCAACCTCGGCTGCCTGAGAAACCTGAGTACCTCCGGTCGCTCGGACTTTGTAGACGTAATGACTTCCAGCTTTTACGGTGCGGTCCGTATACGTGCTTCCTTCTACTTGCGAGGCAATCACCTGATAGGCACCGTCTATCCGGTCAGCACGCAACACATCATAGGAAGATATGCCTTCTGCTTGAAGCCAATTAATCTTTACCACCCCATCCTGAATAGAGGCTGCTTTTACCTCTGTTGGGGCAGAGGCCGTGGTTTGATCTGTACTTTTTAATTCCAAAATATATTGTACCGATTCGCCAGGACCCAGCTTTTCTTCAAAATCAAGGGCAGGAGAAGCCTTCAGCCCTGATATGGAACGCTGCGCCTGAGTGTAGGTGGAACCCGCTCCAAAACGTTCCCCCGTGTACAAACCAGCCTTCGGCATCGTTACCCGCACACGAACGGTCTGCGTAGTGGATTCGAAATTCACTAAGTTCACCAGCAATTTGTTCGAGGTAGCGCCGCTACCTGCTAGCGGTTTAAGCTTGGATGTATCCACCGCGCGAACATAGACCATCTTATCCTTGGTCTCCTCTGGATTCAGGATTGTATAAGTCAGCGGTTTGCCATGCGTGGCATAGGCTAGACTCAACCGTCTCATAATTTTAACGCGAGTGTCCTGTCCTTGACCAAACGGATAAATTTCCGTGTTAGCTGGGTTGTGACTTTGCAGATCAAAGCCCGTTTTAAACAGCGTGTAATCCTTATAAAAAGCAGCGTGCTGGATAAACATATCGGCAAACCCGATTTGCGATCGCATAATCCGATCGAATGCCGCTGCTTGCGGCTGACTAGCCCCATAATCAGGATTGTCTCGATGCGTATCATTAGTACCGAACTCCGTGTTTAACATCTTTTTCGCCAGTCCGTTGCTCGAACCACCGAAGGTTTTCAAATTCTGAACGAAGCTGCCCCCGCCCTCTTCATTATACGATTCACCGTAGGCGTGTCCGTTGGTCAGGTCGGTGACTTCCTCCAGCTGTTTACGCTGCGCCGGGTCCCGTTCCCATCCATCGGGATCACCGCATTTTTGCGTACCTCCGGTTTGATTTTTGCACGCCTTGGTAGAGTATGTCGGCCAGTAGGCCCAACCCGGCGCTACGGTTTTGAGATGCGGTGCCAATTGCTTGCCTTCCGTATTCAACCATTTAGCCACAGCCAGGTCTACCGCCTTGGAGCGATTAAACAATCCAGGTTCGTTATCTACTTCATAATATTGAAGGTATGAACCGTATTTTTTTACATAATCACGCAACTTTTGCTTGGCCGTCTCTGGCAGAGTACCATCTTTTTGCAGCTTAATATCACCTGTGTATAGATACAAAGCAGACGATTGCATATTATACTGCTTTAACGTTTGATAGTAATCGTCCACGTCTGTGCATGCCTTACCTACATTACTGGCACAGGTTACCCTCATGACGTTGCCGCTATAAGCAATTCCCAGCCATTTGAGAACGTATGGTAGATGCTTAACTGCACCCTGATCATAATAAAATTCTTTATTATTCACATTCGTACCAGTCAGTATATATTTCCCATGTACCGGTTCGGACGCAGGGGAAGCTAACGTCTCCAAGCTCAAGTCATCCCAAGTCCACCACACATTTTTATCTTCCGCAGAGGAGCAGTATAGGCAGCGCGCTGTCTTTAGCTTGAGTACGTTAACACCGCTTTGCAATTGTTCTTTGGGGATATACAGCTCGTAGTTGTTTTTGAAATTATAGGTACTCCCAGTACCGGATACCCCCGCAATCTGAATGATTCCGGACAACTGATGATTTGAGAAGACAGCCATCTGCGGCACAGCTTTGCCCGCATCCAAAATCCGAACACGGAATATCATACCATTGGGAGGAACCTGATTCAGCTTATATTGAAGTGTTAGTTCTGGATTCGTAGATGCATTCAAACCGGGAGGAATATCTCCACTGCTGAGCAATACCGGAACTGTTGTACTCTCTGCTTCCGATAACGCCGATAATGTTCCTTTAGCAGATGATTCGGTAGAAGCTGCTGCTACAGAAATTTCGATATTATCCCTACCGACCACTCCTTTAAATTCCGCTGAAGAGTCATCCCTCTGGCCCAGCTTCCATACTGGACTGGCCGCCGCTACCTTATCTGTCTGCAATTCTACACTTTTTGAAGGCGTGTATATAAACCAAGCGATCATGGCTAGAGCTGCGACCCCTAGTAATCCGGATAATACGACCGTATACCTATGGGTCAACCATTTTTTCATCATATGATACACCCTCTCTCCTCAAAATTTTTGACCGGGAAAGAGTATCTATCAAGGAAGAAACAAAGCGTTTCCGGGAACCACCGCTTTCGCTTCATGCTGACTTTCCCACATCAGACGTGCCATCGCATCGCCTTTTTCATCATAGTATTCTACTTTTAGATCTACCATTTTACCTGCTTCCAAAGCAATACTGCCTTTTCGCTCTGTCCAGCTTTGTTTGAACCAACTATCGATCACTAACTTGCCGTCCACCCATACACGAATACCATCATCGGATATGGTTGTGAACGTATAGGTCTCGCAGTATTGCGGCTTGATTTTACCCGTCCAGCGAACCGAGAACTGGTCGGCATTTACCTTTGGATCAGCAGCAATGGCGCGCCAGTTGTAGTCCAGCTTGCTGTCTGTACGGATCAAAACAGGACTGCCGCTCAAATTCATATTGTTGAAATATTCGCCTCGCAGCCCGTTCACATATACTACATCAGGAACGGAAGGAGGAGTCGGAGCTGGAGGAGCAATCACTACTGGTGAAGCTGGGAGAGGCTCACTTTGTCCCTCATCCGGTAAGGTCGGTACATCTGTCCCAGGTTGTTGGATTGCAGCCAGCCCATTTTTCACATCATCCCGTGTCAAACTCTTCGCATCGTTCATATAATCCTGTATTTGAGTGGTTGTGTTATTCTCGGTCAGCATCTTGCCCCAAGTCATGGAATACACCCATTTTGGCTGAGCCTGCAACACCTCAGAACTAGGTATCTCACCGTGCTCGCCAATGGCAATCGGCTTATTCCGTGCCAACTCGAGCAGTCCATCATAATGACTTTGCTTAAAATCATTGTTGTAGATGTCTACTGCCAAAATATCCACTTTGTCATCCCCCGGATATTTTGGGGTATACGGGACAGTGTAGGAATTGGGAGCATTGGGACTCCACACCCACAGCAGATTGTTCAATTGATGCGTGTTAACAAAACGGTCGTACATGATATTCCATAGCTGATTGAAATTGTTTTTGTTTCCCCACCAGAACCAGTCACCATTCATTTCGTGGTAAGGTCTCCACAATACGGGAACCCCTGCATCACGAAGCTGCTTTAACGATACAGCGACCTTATCCAGATCGGCAATGAGGAGGTTATACTGCGTAGTGCCTGGCGTGACGTATTTATTGAACTCCGCCTGACTTACTTTGGCCTGCACATTGGCCCAAGTCAGCGGTCTACCCGGCAGCGCTTCATGAAAAGTCATCGTCACAATGCCACCTGCTCTGCTCCAACGAATAGCGCTATCGACGACATTTTTACGTTGTGCTGCTTCTGTAGCGTCAGATTGACCGGAGATGGCTCCCATCTCATAGCCGTGCAGACCCACATACGCCTGGCTGATTTTTTGGACCTTGTTGCTTAATTCATCTGGACTTTCCAAATAATCATGCTGACCAGTGACTGTTTTCTTTCCAGAGATGCTGAGTAAATAATTGTATAGTTCACGGGCCTGAGTACAAGCGTCCGAATTAACAGGTTGTAATGAAGCGGCATTCACCACAGACAGAGAATCACCAAATCCGACGGGAAACAAAGAAAAAATTATAACTACGGGGAGTACATGACGTATCAGTCGATACAGAGGAATAAAATTGAATCTCACTTTTGCTCTTCCTTTCGGTAGCCAGGCTGCCATCCTTACGGGAAGGCCCTTTAGCTTTGCGTACCTGCCTTTCGACAGGGCTGCGTTTATCGTTGGAAGGAGTTTGGATTCCTTCTTAACCTAAGTATCGACTTTTTTTTACCAAAATTTAATAGGTCATGTTCATGAATTTACAGGTTTTCGCCCAATTTCGACAGTTTGGGTTATAAATTTTCATCAAATCTTCTTTATTTCGTTTTTACGAAAACGATTATGAGATAAATTGATGACGGGCAATTTCATTCCAATCCATGCAAAAGCGTACAATATCCTCTTCAACCAACTCAGAGCCAGTCTGCACCTCTATAAAATCCACATCGGTTACAGCCAAAATACTATGCTTGGTTCCTTCAGGGATACGGACTACGTCACCGGCCTTCACTTTGTGCAGCTTCTCATTCAAAATAATTTCCGCTTCGCCGCTAATAATGGTCCAGATTTCGCTTCGTTTGAAGTGAAGCTGGTAGCTGATATTTTTACCTTTGTGTACGCGGATTCGTTTGGTCAGTACCTCATTACCCTCGTCATACTTTACATAGTCTACAACTCGATACTGCCCCCAACGACGTTCTTCATACATTGGACGCTGATCATGAGCCTTGAGCACTTCCTTGATGCGTGGGCTTTCTGCCTTATTGGTCACAAGAATACCATCTGGGCTAGCGGCTACAATCAGATCATTCGTTCCAATGATCGCTACCGGAATGTCCAACTCATTAATAAGGCTTGTATTGACACAATCCTCCGTTACTACACCTCTGCCCACTTGCTGATTAGACATTTCTTCTGTGAGCGTATTCCAGGTGCCCAAATCCTTCCAAAAACCATCATAGGGAAGAACAACAATGTCCTTCTCTTTCTCAACGACTTCGTAGTCAAAGCTGATTTTCTCCAGAGATGCGTATTGCTTTTGCATTTCTTCATAATTCAGCGGCAAACCCTTGGATGCCAGGATATCCAGCAAATAGCTTAATTTGAATGCAAAAACCCCGCAGTTCCATAGAGCATTGCGTTCAATCAGACGCTCCGCCTGCTCCCGGTCGGGTTTCTCTTGAAAATGGCTCACTTCGCGATAGCCTGTGCTACCTTGAGTGGCATCGTTTTTCGGAATAATATAACCGTATTTCTCTGAAGGATAGGAAGGGACAACCCCGATTAATGCAAGCTTGCCTTCACTCTCCTGAAGTGTATGTTCCAGTTGGGCTACGGAAGCAAAGAAAGCATCCTCTACATAAGGATCTACAGGCAATATAGCTATAATTTCATCAGGCGAAACACCCGCAATGGAATATAGATAAGTCGCTGTCAGCGCAATCGCAGGAAAGGTATCTCTGCGTTCCGGCTCAACTATGATGCGCGTATTCGGTCCGACCTGACTCTGGATCATTTCAACCTGCGCTCTCCCTGTCGCAATAAACGAGGATTCGGATAGTCCGTTGTCTCCCAATTGTCTCCATACCCGCTGCACCATGGATTCCGAAATCCCTTCCGGGCTCTCCAGCACCTTCAAAAATTGTTTGGAACGGGAATCGTTGGATAACGGCCATAATCTTTTACCGGAACCACCAGACAAAAGTACGAGCTTCATAACTCTCCACTTCCTCTCTATAATGTGTGGGCGATCGGATGAGGCAAGGTTGAGTAGCCCGCTACGGGCTGGATTTGATCTTACGATCGCTGTGCCGTGGGATTCTTCGGATTGTGTAAGACATCTATATGTAAGAATCCCACGGCACAGGCGACCGCTCCGCTTCTTCAGATTCAAATCCATCCCTGCGCTACTCAAAAATGCATCATATCGATCATACCTTGTGGTGCAAAAGGCACGACCGGACATTATTAAGTCCGGTCAGCCTGTAAAAAACGTTCGGGAGCTCGGCGTTTGCCTGCCTTGCTTGCAAGCTTCTAGTAATCGAGGCTTCGTAACACCTTGCTAAGATTGCCTTCGACTACCGCAATGGCAGCTTTGCTCCAGGAGCAACATAGCGTATCCGCATGGTAGGCTTGCTCCACAGGAGGCGCTGCGGTACAGCGCATGGCGCCTTAATCGGAAGGAGCGGCTTCAACTGTGCCGCTCCTTCCGATACGCCCTTCCTCCTCCCATCCCATAAGATGGGAGATTAAGAATCGTGACTCTGTGCGATAAAAGCAGGCGGTCCATTTGAATCTGGAGAAGCGCTAGCGTTCGCCTTTGCAATGGGATTCTTACCTTGGAATGTTTTATATAATCCAGAGAATCCCACTGCAACAGCGATCGGAAGATCAAATGGAACGCGTAGCGTCTCCCCCACCGCCCACAGTCACTTTTTTAATCTGTCACTTTTAAGCTTCCACTTTATCTCTGTTCCACCCACTCATCCGCGGACGACCCACGGAGTAGTATTCCAGTCCAGAGCCTTGAATCTGTTCCTCGGTGAATACGTTACGACCGTCAATCAGAACTGGCTTGTGTAGAATAGAGCCCAGTTGCACGAGATCAACTTCTTTGAACTCTTCCCAATCCGTCAGCAGGCACACAGCATCGCTTCTTTCGGCGGCTTGCTGCGGGGAGGAGCACCATTTAATATTCGGATGATCCACGCGCTCCTTGAATTTATCCATAGCAATGGGATCATACAGCTTGACAATAGCACCTTCCTGAATGAGCGTTTCTACGATTTCCAGTGCTGGAGCTTCGCGGATGTCATCTGTATTAGGCTTGAAGGCGAGGCCCCAAATGCCAATCGATACGCCGTTTAGCTGACCCAGCGATTCACGCAGCTTGGATACAATCATAAAGCGCTGGTCGGTGTTCACCTCAACCACCGATTTTAACAACTTGAATTCATAGTCTACATTACCCGCAATTTGGATGAGCGCATTCGTATCTTTCGGGAAGCAAGAGCCCCCGTATCCGATCCCTGCTTGCAGGAAGGAGGAACCGATCCGTTTGTCCATGCCCATACCTTCAGCCACACAGGTAACGTCCGCGCCAACCTTTTCGCAAATATTAGCAATCTCGTTAATAAACGAAATTTTAGTTGCCAGAAACGCATTGGAGGCATATTTGATCATTTCAGCACTGCGGATATCCGTTACATAGATTTTATCTGTGAACACCTGATGCAGGGTGACCATCGTTTCACGCAAACCTGCATTGTCCAAACCAATAATGATGCGATCGGGATGAAGCGTATCATTGATGGCTGAACCTTCTCTCAGGAACTCCGGCGCAGATACAATATCAAACGACAGGCTCGTATGACGAGCCACTACATCCTTAATCTTTTCGTTCGTTCCGACAGGTACGGTACTCTTAGTCATAATAATCTTGTACCCGTTCATGGCTTTGCCGACATCAGCGGCCGCCTGTTCAATGTAAGACAAATTCGCCTCGCCGTTAGCCAGTGAAGGAGTACCTACCGCTAAAATGACAATATCCGAGCGACGTACCGCATCGGCCAAATCCGAGGTGAACTCCAAACGGCCAGCTTCCAGATTCAACGCGATCAATTCCTCAATACCCGGTTCATAAATCGGAGATTCTGCCCGGTTCAACATGTCGATTTTGTACTGCTCCAGATCGACACAAATCACCTCATTACCTTTTTGCGCAAAACACACACCCGAGACGAGTCCAACGTATCCAGTACCGATTACAGCCAGCTTCATTCCGTTCATCCTCCTTTTAGAAAGTTCACATAGGCTTGTTCTACATACTTTTTCAATTGATCCTTGAAGTTATCTTCATCAAATTTGCGAGCATGGGTAATGATATCGTCCACATTCCATGCATGTTGCTCAACCTTTGCGACGGCCTCCAGCACATCGTCTACTTGATGCTTGCGGAAAAATACGCCGTTCACCTGAGGAACAATCGTATCCAGCGCTCCCCCGCCCTGAAAAGCGATAACTGGCCGCCCGGCCGCATTCGCCTCCAAAGGCGTAATACCGAAGTCCTCTTCCCCCGGAAAGACAAGCGCCCGACATTCGGCCATCAACTTGTTAACCTCTTCGTCCTCAAGTCTGCCGAGGAACTCAATGTTCGGGGCAGCCATACCTTCGAGTCGTTTACGATCCGGTCCTTCGCCAACGATGCGCAGCTTGAGACCGTTACGTTTGAATGCCTCGATCGCGAGATCAATGCGCTTGTAAGACACCAATCGGGATACGATCAAATAATAGTCACCGATGCTTGTAGCACGTTTGAAACGGGATGTATTGATAGGAGGGAAAATAACATCTGCCTCCCGTTGGTAATAGTGCAGAATTCTCCGTTTGACGACGGAAGAATTGGCGATAAACTGGTCTACGTTGCGAGAAGTTTTGGCATCCCATGTTTTCAGCCTGTTCATGTACAGCTTTAGCATATTTTTGAGCAGGTTGGATTTGGACTGCCGGGCCATATATGTATCGTAATCCCAGGCAAACCGCATCGGTGTGTGACAGTAACAAATGTGAAACGTATGTTTGGGTACCTGGATGCTTTTCATAAATGCGCTGCTGGAGCTTAAAACAATGTCGAAATCCCTAAAATCAAAATCACGGATAGCGATGGGATACAGCGGCAGCACTCCTTTGAAATTGGTCTTCACTCCTGGGATGTTTTGTAGCCAAGTGGCTCTAATATCCGCATCCTTCAAGTTGCGCGACAGGCGCTCGTCGCTGAACACCGTTGTGAAGATGGGAGCCTCCGGATACATATCATGGAATACCTCTACTACCCTTTCCGCTCCGCCCATTTGGATTAGGTAATCATGTGCTATCGCTATTTTCATCTGAATCATCCTTTAACGCGAATGTCGGTCAGACTCCTGCCAACAAACCCTTATAGTAATGAACTATATCCTTAACAGTGTTCTCGATGACAAAATGTTTCTTGACCCGTTCCATCCCTCTCTCACCCATCTGCTGACGTTCCTGTGGATGCTCCAGCATCCAGCGGATGGCTTCTTCCAGCTTGGCCGGGTCTCCCGGTTCAATGAGCAGTCCGGTTTCATTAGGTACCACCGTTTCCTTGGGACCACCTTCGTTTGAAGCGATCACTGGTAAACCTGCAGCCATGCCCTCAATAATGACTTGACCGAATGGCTCCGGTGTAATGGAAGTATGAATTAGCAGGTCACAGCGCTGCATCAGACCCTGAATGTCATCGACGTGTCCCATCAGATTGACGTTGGTCAACCCATATTCGCGCATCGTGGATTCCAATCGTTGTTTGTATTCCTCTTCTCCGAACAACGCATCTCCAGCCAGCCAGAATTTCACACGCTGATCTGGTAAAAAAGAACGTGCCGCTTCCAATAAAATATGTTGTCCCTTCCATTCCGCCAATCTGCCGACCAATACGACGTTAAACGAGTCATCGCCACGCAAATGCGCAGCCGAATCACGAGCCGTAATTGCTTTGGCAAAAGCGGAGTAGACGACGAGCGTCTTTTTGTCCGGGGGTAATTCCAATGCACTCAGCGTGGATTTGGAATTGGCAATCACACCGTTAGGCAAAAAGCGGGACATGAGCCGAATCCCTTTGGCTACAATCGGCTTCAGATACGGTGGACCGATGTGGTCACGGATATGCCAGATCAACGGCAGCTTCGCCGATTTGGCGGCTACTGCACCATACAGTGCAGATTTGAGTGAGTTTGTGTGCACACACACGACTTTTTCCTCACGCAGCAATGGCGCAAGTTTTCTGCCGTAAGCCAGCAACCGAAAGGCTGCTGCAGGTGCACCCAGATTAACGGCATTTCGTCCCCGATTGCGAATCGAATCATCTAGTGGAACGATACGCACATCAATATCACGCTGCCGAAGCCGATCTGCCAAATCGCCCTCCTCCGCCAAAATAACGAGCGGGTCGATATGTTCCCCGATATTCGTCAGGATGTTATACAAAGCGACTTCGCCGCCGCTCCATCTTGCCGTATGGTCAATATAAGCTACTCTCATCATTTCGCCGCCGCCTTTCTGTCAAGGACCTGTCGGAACACCTCTTCTACCTGCTCTGCTACATGTCCCCATGTGTATCTGCTCAGAACATGGTCCCGACATTCCCTTGCATTCGGTAGAAGTTCACGATGATCCAGCACACGCAGCAGCCCTTCAGCCATGGCTTCACTGTCCGTCCCCTGGAACAAAAGCTCGGGACGGAATCCTCTTAAGATTTCCTTGTTGCCGCCTACAGGGGTAGCCAGCACAGGTAGTCCCGAGGCCATCGCCTCGACGGTGATCAGACCGAAACCCTCTAGCGCCTGTGTTGGCACAACAAACAAGTTCGAGGCTTGATGGTACAATGGTAGCTCCTCATCCGACACATAACCAAGCAACCTTACGTGGTTATGAAGATTGTATTCCGCCACCTTGGAAGCCAATTCCTCCATCAGAGGGCCCTTCCCACCGATCAGCAGCAGATGATCAGGATGACGCTCAGTTACTCGTCGCCATGCTTCGAGTAGCTGTACCAGACCCATGCGATTAACAAGACGACGAACGGTTAGCACAATCGTCGCATTTTGTGGCAAATTCAGCCGCTTCCGTATAGCTTCCCGATCCTCTGCCGGATGGAACCTTTCTACATTCGCCGCACCAGGAATAATATGAATTTTACTAAGTGGAACTTTATAGTGCTCGTGTAAAATATCCCGAAAAGTCTCGCTTAGGACTATAAATTTATCCGCCAGACCATAAGCCTTCATTTCAATGGATTTGGCCAACGTTGTTTTTAAGAAATGCTTAATTCCCTGTCCTTCAATCTTCATTTCCTCCGTCCACGGTCCGTGGAAGGTGGTAACGACTGGGATTCCTCTTTTTTTCGCCTCCAGTGCCGGTCCGACACTATAGGGAGCAAAGTGGGAATACAACACATCTATCGGTTGCTTGTCGAACAGTTCTGCTGCATATTTTTGCATCAACTCTCGGCGCTTCCAGATGGATTGCTGCTTGCTGCCAATTGAATGAATACGAATGCGTTCAGGCGCCTGAGGCTGCTCATCACTACAGATAAGAGCATCTAGCGTATTGCGTTCTAGCGTAAGCTGCTCACAGATGGATTTGAAATATGTGTTGAGACCCCCTGGCTGCAAGGACGGCCAGCTCAACCCTGTTGCCGCAATACGAAATCCGTTATTGTACGACATAGCTGGTTTCTCCTTTCTTCTCGGTTTGTCCGCCATCCACAACTTCAATCTTTTTTCGCCGCTTGGTTAACTCATAATGCTTGAAGCAGACGAGAAACTCATACATCACCCAGAAAACGGCTACGGCAAAACCCGCCAACCCCTTGCGGTATAAGCCTTGAACAAAATACTTCTGTACAAAGCGGGCAGGCGGTCTCCACAACAGTCTGGTAATCCGAAAGGATCTTCCTTTGTTAAATGCCGTCTCTGCTTCCAGATCCGTATATTTGTTAAAACGGGTCATATGATCGCTGATGCTGCGGAAGCCATAGTGCCATAAAACGCCCTCCAGATGGATGATCTGGGAAGAGGCTACATCTGGCATTTCATGAACAAGACTATTCGTAATGCCATAAATTCGCCGATTATACAAACGAACCAAATACTCACCTTTGTTCATCCATTTGCCAAGAAAATCGCCAATGCGAAATACGGAATATGCCTTGGCCGGATCGTGGAGCGTTTCCTTTACTTTCAACAAGTCACCAAGCAACTCTGCATCCACTACTTCGTCTGTATCAATCAGGAAAATCCAATCAAATTCCGCTTTTTCAACACCAAACATGCGCTGTTTGGCATAACCAGGCCATGGGTTGGAAAACACCCGACAGCCCAATGATTCAGCTACCTGAATCGTATTGTCTTTGCTCCCTCCGTCAATGACGACGATATCGTCCGCAAAGGGCTGACAGGATTTAATGGCGGCTGTAATTCGAATGCCATCATCCTGAGCGATAATAACTACGGATATCCGGTTGTCCGCGGGAACGCTAGACATGTGGTTCATTAGCGGGTGCCTCCTTCTTTATCTAACCGTTAACTGGCTTTTTCCGGATGTAGTGTGACATCGTTGATCGGAGCCATTGAAAATCTTGTTTGGAAATAAGCAGTCTTGGAATTTTCATTTTTAGAACGAACTTAACATTACATAAAATGAAAACGAACCGTAAAATCCCCGAAGACAGCATTGCTATCCCTGCACCCGTCAATCCATATCTCGGCACGAGTATGGACAGCAATGGAATGACGAGCGCCAATCCGACACCCTGTAGAATGGTAACCAGTTTGGGCTTACCCAACGCCATAAATTGTTGTGCCAGCACCATGGTACCTCCACTGATAGCAACCTCAAGCACCAGAAACCGGAATACCGTAAGCGCTTGTTTAAACTCTTGACCATATAACAATGTAAATACGAACGGAGCAATCAGCATTAACATCACCGCAGCCAAAAAGGTTGCCGTTGAAGTCACTCGAAATGCCCGAAATGTTATGGCCACCGCCTCTTCCTTATCCAGACCAGAGGCTTTGGGAAACAGCACGACAATGATCGAGGTTGAAAATACATTCACCATCCGGGCCAGGCTGACCGCTACCGCATATAAACCGAGATCAGCAGGTCTGAGCAGACCTGCAATCAAAATCTGGTCAATGTAAGTGGAAACCTGCCCCATGAGATCATTCCCGTATGAACCCATACCGTAGGTAAAGAGATTTTTAAATTGCGTCCAGCTGTTCTTCACCTTTGGTTTGTACAGCCGAATCATTCGTATCGTGACACCGATATAGATCGGCAAGCCTGGCAGTAAGTAAGCCAATGCTGAGGTGTACGGATTCATCGTCCCCGTCAGGATCAGAATCGCCAGACCCAGCAGTGTACTTAGTGGTACCAGGTACCGGAATAAATTGTATTGTTTATATTCCGAGCGAACTTGAAGCAATGCATTATTGATCTGTGAAATCGCTATGAGCGGACACATCATCATAGAACACTGCGCGAAAAGTATGACCGATGAAGAAAAAGAGCGCAGCCAATAAGGAATTAGAAATACTCCGACGAGTGTCGCCATTCCCCCGAATACCGTAGCCAGCAGCAAGGCCAGACCATACAGCTTACCCGTTTCCTCAGGTTTCCTTTTGGCATTGTAAATCAATGCAGATGGAACACCGAAGCTCATGCAGAAGGCAAGAAATTGGGACCAGTTCACCATCGCTGTCTGTTCCCCGCGTCCAGTAGGACCCAAGAATCGTGCCGTCAGCACACCAGTCAGCATATTCACGACGAGAATCAGCATACTGAATATCATCGTTTTTACTGCTGCAGAGCTGTTATCCTTGCTTTTGGCAAACCGAATCACCGTGGACCATAGTGTCCGGACAGGTGCGGATAATGCTTGTAAGTTTTGCACAGCCTTTACCTTCTTTCCGCGATGACATCTTTTGCCCATAGTCCTATTCCGATCATCATCCAGATCAAATAGCCGCGCATACCGGGGAAACCATTATCCGATATTAGACTGGCTACAGCTCCGGCCCATGTAGCCAACGCCAGTCTGATATAAGGCTGACTGGAATTCCGTTCGGCAATACGGACGAGAAGGCGCTTGATGATAACGAACAGACCACCGAAGAAAAAGAATGCTCCGCAAATACCGAAGGTGAGGAAAATGGCAATATAACCATTATCCATAATCCCAAGTTCACCGAGATCGCCGCCGTTATCAAGCTTGGTTCCGATACCTACACTCCCGATCCCCTGCCCGACCGGATTGCTAGTAATCGCCGGAAGCATAGTATGCAGTAGATCCAAACGTTCATTGTACGAATGATCCTGTTGAATATCTGTCAACGTCTGCATGCGAGCCACCAAACCTTCTGCCCCCGGAAGTTTTGGAACGATGATATAGAGAAGAAGGCCGACGATAGCAAGTTGAAACAGGGTCTTCCACTTTCCTTTGGAGGATGAGCTGAGAATGTAAGCCAGCAACATGACGAATGCAATCAGCCAGGCTGAACGTACGAGCGTGACCAAGAGACAAACGACTGTTAGCAGGACTCCAATCCATCCCAAAGTGCCTCGCCACCGTTTCTCCATCAGCATTGGTACAAGTGCCATTGCCAAGAAAATAGCGCATGGGCCGGGCGAGTTCATGGAAGAAAACACTCTGATTTGAAGCGGTTCTGGCACGCCAATGGAATTCATTTCCACATGATTCATCCAAAATGCATCCCAAGGAGGCACCGTCAAGTACTGAATAATGCCGTATATCGCTACTAGAACAGCAATGTTGGCGTATGAATACAGCAGTCGGTCCAACTCCTTGGCTTTCATAGGCTTAATCGCAAGATAAGGCAATAGAAGCAATGGAACCACATAATTGGCCAAATCATAAGCAAAAACAATACCATTTTTGAATAACCCGACCACACTTCCGTAGGCCAGCTCTATGCCGAAAAATACAGCAATCCGGGTTAATGGCTTTTCCGCCAGATGAATGCCCCGCAGCACAGGAATGATCAGCATGCTGCTTACCAGCAGCGGCGCCACGCTCAATAAGGAAACCGAGTGATACGTTCCCTCCAGCCAATCTGCAATGCGGCGGATTTCCGGGCCTACTGCCCACACCACCAATGTGTAAGAAATCAATTGCCGTGATTGCAAGATCGCCAGCAGGAAGGCCGGAAAAACGATCGCCAGCAATATGGCTCCCTGCTGGCTCATGGTGGGATTCATTTTGGCGCTGACAAATCCGATGGCGAGTGGTAGCATACAAGCCAGCACCCCCATGCCGATCATGCCGATTCCACGCCGACTTCCTAGCCAGAAGGAAATCTGCTGATCTGCCAACCGACTCATGTTTCTCACCCCTGGCCTCCCTTCATCCGCTTCCGCTTGAACATCTCTTTAAACAGCAGAACGAGGAACTGGGAATCCTCAATCAAATATCTTTTCCACAATCGTTTAGGCTCCTGAGACAACCTCCAAAACCATTCAAATCCTGTCTTCTGCATCAGCTCCGGTGCTCTCTTTACATTTCCCGACAGGAAATCAAAGGTCGCTCCCACCCCAATCGAAACTGGAGCGCGGTAAGTCTCATAATATCTATAAATCCATTTTTCCTGCTTCGGTGCTCCTACACCTACAAAAACGATGTCTGGGCGAGCCTCTTGAAGCAACTGGATAATGTATCTGTTCTCCTCTTCGTTTTTCTCAAAGCCATAAGAAGGAGAATAGCAGCCCACCACATTCATGTTTGGATAGGATTCCTGGAGATTAAGCATAGCCTTCTCAGGAATACCGTCAGCTGCACCCAGAAAAAACAGGCGATAGCCTCGATCCTCAAAAGCCTCTCCCAGCCGGGTGAACAAATCGGAGCCGGACACCTTTTGTTTGAGGGGCTTTTTCAGTAACTTAGACGCCCAAATGATAGGCATTCCATCAGCCACTACGGCTCCGGCATCCGAATATACCTTGCGGAATTCATCATCCTTGCGAAGCTTGATCACATGATCGACATTACAGGTCAAAATGTAGGAATGACGCTGATGCTCAATAGAAGTATCTATAAATTCGAGTAGATCATTAAAATCATAATTATCAAAGTTGACATCGAACATGTTCACTCTGCTCATCGTATCACTTCTCTTTGCGAAAATCGGTTTGAGTAGATGTCTGGTATAATGCGTTCAAATACCAGCAAAACGGAATAATCATCTGAACCGTCGACAACGTATTATCTGAAAACGAGTAGATCAAAAAACCGGCAATTAAAGTTGCAAAATAAGGTTTGATAGACTTGGCAAGTGACCGGTAAATGAGAGCGAACACGATCAGTAATGAAAGCATTAATAGCCCGCAACCGATATATCCGGTATCAAAATAAAAGCGTATATACTCGTTATGCGGTACAACAAAACCATTGAATAACGTCCCGTCGTTCGCAACCGTTACCGCGCCAAGGCCTCTGCCTGACCAAGGGTAATCATGTACTCTGTTCAAAAAATATTCCCATGCCTCCGAGCGTCCCGACAGGTCAATGCCTGTGTCGGTCTCCCGTTCGAAGGAGCGTTTTTTTAAATTGTTCCATTGCAGGGCCACCGCCCCCAGAGCAACCAAAAACGATCCGGCCAGCGGTAGCAAATAATTGACTTTTCCCTTGAGGTACTGACGGGCAATATCAAACAGATACACAGCAAACATTAATAACAATGCCAGAATCGGCCCACGTGTACCGGTGGCGATCAGGATTAAAAAGTTCAGGGCCAACACTGTGTAATAAAAGGCGGCTTGCTTGGGTTTACGCTTGACCTCAATCAGAGAGACAGCAATTCCGAGAAAGGAGAGCATTGCCAAATGCGGCGGTATATTCGCTCCTTGTACTCTGACTGCGCCCGTAAATTCCACATCCGTAAATGAATGCAACCCTAGGACCTGCAAGCCCAATCCAATGACCACACTAATAATCGGCAACAGACTGATCAGTCGAATATGCTTTTCCGCCACATCCTTTTTCCACTGGATCAGTAAAAAAAAGAAGGGCAGTGATAGTCCCACGAACGCCTTGACGGCAATCGAGGTCGTTAACAAAGGCAACCATGCTGAAAATCCAAATGTAATCCCCAACATGACAACCAATGCCCAGACTGGATAGCTGAACTTGAGACGAATGCCATACACGAGCATGCAAGGCACTAGCAGAGCCAAAATGCCCAATTTGTACAATGACAATATCTCAATGCCGAACACGCCACCCTGATACAGGGAATCGACCGAGACCGCTGTGCTCAGCAAAACTGCATAGCTGATGCGCTCTGGATGATGGATAGAGACAGCCAACAAAAGCAGTAAGCATACCGCCGCAATACTGACCACAGGTTGATAGGTAGCTGCAATTCCTACAGCAAGAGCGCCTAGTAGAAAAATAAAAACATGCTGTATGGTGTTAATTCTGGAAGTCCAAGGATAGTTACTCATGTTCAATCTTTCACCCCGCAGCTGACTCGCTTTTCCGGTTGCGCAGTGTATCCAGCGTTCCGCGGATATTTTCAAGCCTGCACCGGTTCAACAGCTTCCTGCCCTCAGTACGTGCCAGCAGGGAATCCACCGTGATGTATAACGCTTTGGCTGCCACTTTTGCCATCAGCATCGCATTGCCGCGCAGACCTGCAGCCTGAGCAGCATTAGACATGCCCTGACAATAGTAGCGATTCAAAATCCATTCTCTCGTTAAGCGTGAAGCCGGAACAAAATGTTCTACCGCCATGTGCGGATGATACATAATCGTTCCACCATTTTTACGGATTTGCTCGAATACCCACGATTCTTCACCAGATAATAGGATATCTCCCTTTCTGCCCAAGTGAAGCGGGAACATGACGGCTGCGAAAGCCGTTTTGCGCATAGCCATATTCGCTCCAAATGGATTCAGGCCCGCTGGATATTCCCGAACGGATTTCCCCAGATCGATAATCGTGTAAGGCAGTTCAAGCGGCCCTGTCAACCAGTTCGGCCGTTCCGTCTCAAACTTAGGATCAATTTTCCCACCCATAGCCGTAAGCTCGGGATTGTTCCCAAAGGCCGACATAATTGTTTGCAGCCATGTAACACACGGAATTGCATCATCATCCAGAAAAGCAATGACATCTGCCTTTGATAACGTAATGCCGGCATTACGAGCGGCAGATAGTCCTTGTTCGCGCTCATAATGATACCGAAGATGAATATGCTGACCATGCGCAACAGTGAATCTTTTGATCGTCGCTGCTGTATGATCGGTGGATCGGTTATCGACCACAATGATCTCAGCCAGTGCAAGGTCTTCCAGCTTCAGTAGAGACATCAACGTTTTCTCCAGCAGGTCCGCCCGGTTATAGGTGCAAATAACGACGGACACTGCGGGACATCGCTTAAATGCATCCATCAGTAAGCATCCTTGGAGAACAGCATTTTAACGCCTGTTTTCATGATGATTTTCAGATCAAGCCACGTATTGCGAACATGAATATACTTCAAATCCATTTGCACCATTTCTTCGAAGCCTACACTGTTACGTGCGCTCACCTGCCAGTAACCCGTACATCCCGGTGTTACAATCAGACGCTGCTTGTCATAATCGGAGTATTGTTCAACCTCGCTGGGTAACGGCGGGCGCGGACCGACTAAAGTCATGTCTCCAACCAACACGTTCCACAACTGCGGAATCTCATCAATACTCGTCTTGCGCAGAAAACTGCCAACTTTCGTGATCCGAGGATCGTTTTTAATTTTAAACATGGCGCCGCTCACTTCATTCAGCTCCATCAAGTCCTTTTTCAGTTCCTCGGCATTGGACACCATTGAACGGAATTTATACATATCGAATAACTTCTCATTCTTGCCCACCCGAGTTTGCTTGAAAAATACACTTCCCTTTGGGTCTTCGAGCTTAATCAAAATGCCCACCACTGCAAACAGTGGAAGCAAGACAATTAAGCCGACGAAAGACAGCAGCATATCAAGGAGGCGTTTTGTGACCAGGTAGGACGTTTTATCCTGAATTTGTGTATTTCCGTATGGCATGTAAAACGCTTTACCTGACATGACAGCCTCGCCATCCTCCGGTAAATTTTCCATGCTCATGCTGACGTACCTCCTCTCAACCCGCTGTGGTTGCTTTCTCGGTTTTTTTCAGCCATTCATTCATGGCCTCCATAACCGGATACTTCAAATCATCGCTGGCAAGCGCAAATTCAAGAGTGGTTAAGATATATCCAAGACGTTCACCTACGTCATAACGCGTGCCTTCAAAGTCATAGGCGTATACACGTTCACTCTGATTCAGCTTTTGGATCGCATCCGTCAACTGAATTTCGCCGCCAGCTCCTTTTTCCTGAAGATCAAGATATTTGAAAATTTTCGGCGAGAACACATAACGACCCATAATAGCCAAATCGGATGGGGCTGTGCCTGGAGCCGGTTTTTCAATAAAATTATTCACTCGGTACAATCGTCCGTCCTGTTGGTCCGGTTCAATGATGCCATACCGGTTTGTGAATTCCTGTGGTACCCGCTGCACGCCGATCACAGAATTTTGTGTTTCCTCATATTGATCCATCAGCTGGCGCAGGCAAGGTTTCTGACCTGTCACGATATCATCGCCCAGCAGCACACCAAATGGCTCGTCCCCGATAAAGCGTCTTGCGCACCATACCGCATGTCCAAGACCCTTGGGTTCTTTCTGGCGAATATAGTGGATTTCCACTCCTGAAGAGCGCTGTACTTCCTCCAGAAGCTTCAGCTTACCGTCCTCGAGCAGTTTGGATTCCAGCTCAAATGCGTTGTCAAAGTGGTCCTCAATGGCACGTTTACCTTTACCCGTAACGATAATGATGTCCTCGATACCAGAAGCAATCGCTTCTTCCACGATATATTGAATCGTAGGCTTATTGATAATCGGGAGCATTTCCTTAGGCATTGCTTTGGTGGCAGGGAGGAAGCGCGTTCCCAATCCTGCTGCTGGAATAATGGCCTTTTTCACTTTTTTCATCATCGCACTCATTCTCCTTGCTTCATCGAATTTTGGTGTTGCTTACTTCACCTGATTCATCACAATTCCAACCAGCGTCGCGCTAGCCTGCTCCATGAGTTGCTTTGTTTTGCGTAGATCTTCCCGTTTGGTCCGGCCATGCTTGGCAACGAGAATCACACCATCCGTCAAGCCTGCAATCAGACGAGCATCCGTATAATTCAGCGCTGGCGCCGAATCGAGTAAGATGATGTCATATTCACGTTTAAGCTCTTCCATCAGCTCTGCCATACGTTCGCTACCGAGTAAATCTGCTGCGTTATACAGACTGTCCCCACCAGGAACAACCGATAGCTCCAGTCCACCATGCCTAACGATAGATTTGGAAGAAGCCCCACCGCGCAAATAAGCCGATAGACCTCCGGTATTCTCCATACCGAATATCTCGTGCAGCGCTGGTCTATGCAGATTGCAATCCACCAGAGCCACCTTCTTGCCTTCTTGAGCAAAGGAAACTCCGATGTTGGCGATCAGTGTTGTTTTTCCCGCTCCGCTTTCCGGCGAGGTTAACAATAGAACCGTTCCACGGTCCTTTTGTCCAATCACCTGCTGCCGGATGTATGTACGGAGGGATCGAAATGATTCCGAGATATACGATGATGGATTACTTTCTGTAATCAACATGTCATTCAATCGCAGCATATTTACGCTCCCCTACCCGTTCTTTGGAATTTCCAGCCACTCCATCGATGTCCTTCTTGCGAATGAGGGGAATCGATGCAATTACCGGAATGCCGATGTCTGCCTCCGCTTCTTTTTCCGTGCGCAGCGTGCCGTTAATGCTCTCCAGGAACACAATCGTGCCCAGTGCAATCATCAGCGATACGAGAAAACTAATCGCAATATTCATGAGCGGATTCCCATTAATCGGGTCAGGATTAGCCTGCGGGTCCGCTTCATTTAAAATTTTCACATTATTTAATTCCATCAATCCCGGAACCGTCTGTACGAATTTCTGGGTTACCGCGTTTACAACCGCTGCAGCCTGGGGATAATTCCCTGCCTCAAACGTCAAGCCAATTACCTGACTTTTATCCGAGGATTTAATCTGCAGCTTCTCTGCCAACTTTTGCGACGTCAAATTGAACTCAGGATGAGTCGCTACCACAGCGTCCATAATTTTAGGTGAAGTGAGAATTTGCTTGTAGCTTTCCACCAAATTAAGACTTGTGTTGACGTCGTTCAGATTGTTACTCCCCTGCTTGGCGGAAATATGATTAACCAGCAGTTGGCTTGAAGCGGAGTAGACTGGCTTTACGACATTGTCGCTCACAATGTAAGTCGTTACGCATGAGAGAATGACAAAAATCGCAATCAGCCACAATCTTTTTTTGATCAGGACTAGATAATCCAAAATGGTTTTCTCCACAAAAATCCTCCCTCCCATACAATTTCTCTTCTTATTTTAAGTATGATCTAATTGTAACAATCCGTTGTATGGACGACATGGAACCGAACGGCACTTTCTCCCTCACTACAGGGGAAGGGGGATGTATACTTTTGGACACGGCATGGTATACTTTTGTACCATACTTTGTCGATTATGGTAAATAGAAATGAAAAAATCCTCAAAACCACCAAAGTTGGTGATTTTGAGGATTTCTCTATACCACTCGCATATGAAACTACTGCGTAGCTTATGGGTTAGCGCATCATCATATTGGTTGGCTCGTACTTCGCTAGACCAATCGCATTTGCATATAATGCTGCCTGCGTACGATCTGCCAATCGCAGCTTGGCCAAGATCTGACTGACATGCTTTTTGACGGTGAACTCACTGATAAATAACCGGGATGCTATTTCACGATTGCAAGCGCCTTGCCCCAGCTCGACCAGCACTTCCTTTTCCTTGGGTGTCAGGTCGTCCGTGAGATTGCCCGCATCTTCACGCAGCTTATTTTCGAGAATAGCCGGATCATAATATTTGCGTCCTTTGTTGACAAGATGAATCGCGTAAATTAGTTCCTCAGGCAAAGCCTCCTTAAGCACATAACCGTCCACAGAGGCTTCCTCCGCTTTCAGAAAATCTTCACGTGTTGCAGAAGAGGTCAGCAAAATAAATTTGCTTCTGAACCCGCGTCCGCGCGCTATCTTGATAATATCCAGACCTGATTCATCAGCTAATTTCAAATCCAGCAGCACCAAATCCGGATCTGTTTCCTCGATCACTGCAAGTGCTTCCTGTTGATTCTGGGCCTCTCCCGCGAACTGAACATTGGGCTGCATGGATATAACGGCAGCGAGTCCTTTCCGTACTAAAGGATGATCATCGACAATGACAATTTTCATGATTCGGCCTCCTGTCTACAGTTCAGGATTTGCATAATCCCTATGTATCCGATTGTTACCGCAGATTTTGTATTGCAGAATGTTCACACATTGTATTCAAGGATTTTGTAAAATCCTCATTCATAAGCATTTACCGGAATGGACAATCGGATCTGTGTTCCTTCTCCGATTCGACTTGAAATATCAAATTCGCCTCCCATCGATTGAGCTAAATATTCCATATTCATCATGCCCAGGCCTCCGCCTGCACTGACCGCCTCACCTCCTGCTACCATTCTCGCCGTCTCAAACCCTACTCCGTCGTCATGAATAGACAGTCTAATCACTTGGGGCGTCAATTTTAACTTCACATCAATTCGCTTGGCCAATCCATGACGGATTGCGTTCCCCGCCGCTTCAGAAATGATGCGGAACAAAGCCTTTTGGTACAAATACGGAAGTGAATAATGATCACCATGAATGTCAAAATCAATTTGTACATGGTTCAGCTTGGAGAGTGTATGCAGATGACTTTTCACCGTCCCCAACCAAGTTGATCCTCCGCTTTTTTTCGAGCTTAGACTATGAATTGCCCCCTTCAGCTCTCTAACCGCTTGGTTGGCCGATTGCTGAATTAAATCAATTTGTTCCTCCACCTGCTCCTTAGGCTGATGGCACCAGGTCTGGCGGAGAGAATGGGTTGCGTACACAATACCAAAAAGACTTTGTGAAACATTGTCATGCATTTCATTAGCAATCCGGTTCTGCTCATTCGTTACAATTAACTGATTCTCAATACGCTCCAGCTCATAGCGCTCCAAAAACACAGCACTCAGCTCAGCTAAAAATATCAGTTGTTGCACAAGCCAGCGTCTTCCTGTCAAACTTTGATCCGGTCCCAGCTTGAGGCCAATCGTCGCTACAAAGCGGGTCGTCATCGGTACGGTGATCATGAGAAAGTCGCCCCATTCCGGCAGATGTCTGAAAAATGGTTCGCGCTCTTCCCTGAACTCTTCCCGGTAATTCTCCAGTTCCTCGAATAGCTGCTCCTCTTCCTCTACCGTCCAGCCTGTCTGGCTGCTTGCCGGCGCATCTTCCTCCTGACTATCCAGCCAGAAAAATGCACGGCTCTGCTTGGTTAGCTTGACAGTGTAATCCGAGATGACCTGACCTAAATTTAATGCCTCATTATGGCTGGTTGTCTCCATGATGTGGTAAATCGACTTGATATGATCCATCGTCTCATTGGCTTGTTCTTTAGCCACCTTCAGTTCGTCCTTCATGACGCGAATAACCTGCATTGCCATTGTGGTTACGATCAATACCAGAAACAGATTAATGTTCTGCAATATAAGATCCCACAAAAAATATTGACCTGGTGTAAAAAAGATATAACAAAATGTGAGCACCAAACCGATATAAGAAAGTAGGAGCGTCCAGCTGTACCTCATAGATAGATGAGCACAAGCTACCAGCATGGGAGTAATCACATACCATTTGAACGGGCTATTGATCCCTCCGGTCGGGAATAACAGCAAAATGATCCCTGCGGTTTCTAGTGCAATACTGCATTTCAATACCATATCATGAAGTCTGTATTTACGGTAAATCCAAGTAAATGCTGTAACGGATAAAAATAGAAAAACAATCAGTAATAGCTTCTGCCATACCATTAATCTAGATGTTTCGAACAGAAAAACAAGTGATGTTAAAGATAATGATACATAACGGTATAAAAAAATCATTTTGTCTTCTGCTGACTTCTTCAACTTCATCCTGTCACCCTATTCTGTGTTTTGAAGGGACGATGGGCATATTAGGTTTGTTTGCGTACTCTAAAAAAATCATAACCAATCCAAAAATAAATAACAAGACATAAACTCTTACGTAAACGGTTACATTCCAAAAAATTTGGTACTTTTTATAACATATTTACCGTTTCAGGAAAACATTTTGGGGGTAATGTCAGAATTTATGACGTTTGTCAAGGTAATAAATCACATTTTTATCAGCCTAAAAAAAGGACTTGCTGGTACCGCCGTGACTATAACAGCGGTATTCAGCGAGTCCTTTTTAGTGAATTTGGGGGTCTGCTTTTTAGCCCCCGGTACGCGCCAATTCACGCATATTGGCTTCAAATGCTGCCAGTAGAGCTTCATCCCCGCTCAAACCGGTCGCCTCTTCTTTTTGGATCTGTTCAACCATACGCTTGTAATCCTTTGGAATCACCCGTACAAATTGCTGAATCGCAGTCTGCCATTCATCCAAAATACGTTGTCCCGCTTCACTACCTGTGTAATTGACATGGCGCTGAATCAAGCCGCGCAAATCTGCTGCTTCTGCAGGATCTTCCACATCTTCCAGCAACACCATTTCCAGATTACAACGGCTCAGGAACGTTCCTTCAGGATCATAGACGTATGCAATTCCTCCGGACATCCCGGCTCCAAAGTTCCGTCCGGTTTCACCCAATACAGCTACACGTCCGCCCGTCATATATTCGCAGCCATGATCACCAACGCCCTCAACAACAATACGTGCGCCGGAGTTCCGAACGGCAAAGCGCTCGCCTGCGATTCCGTTAATATAAGCTTCACCGCTGGTCGCTCCATACAAAGCTGTATTTCCGATAATAATGTTCTCTTCTGCCTTAAAGGTCGCTTTGTGAGATTTCTTTACAATAACTTTACCACCAGATAGCCCTTTACCGACATAGTCATTGCTATCGCCTTCGACGCTCAACGTAATGCCTTTCGGAATAAAGGCCCCGAAGCTCTGACCCGCCGATCCAATAAAGTTAAAGCGAATCGTATCCTCAGGCAGACCCGCTGCTCCATACTTACGTGTGACCTCGCTGCCCAGAATCGTACCTACTGCACGATTTACGTTGGTAATAGGCAAGGTTCCCTCAACAGGCGTTCCGTTCTCCAGTGCTTTCGCAGCCATCGGTACGAGCTTCTGCATATCAAGTGTTTCTTCCAGTCCGTGGTTTTGGCGTTGTACACGGTAACGTACACTTCCGTCTTCCAGCTCAGGAACATGCAGCAGCAAGCTCAGGTCTACGCCCTTCTTCTTCCAATGCGAATCGGCGTTCACGGTATCCAGACAATCCGTACGGCCAATCATTTCCTGAATCGTGCGGAATCCCAGCTCCGCCATAATTTCACGGACATCTTCTGCGATGAAACGCATAAAATTCACCACATGGGCTGGATCACCCATATAATTTTTGCGCAACTCTGGATTCTGCGTAGCCACACCAACCGGACAGGTATCCATTTGGCATACCCGCATCATAATACAGCCCAACGCCACGAGCGGCGCTGTGGAAAAGCCGTATTCTTCCGCACCCAACAGGGCAGCTACGACCAAATCACGTCCAGACAGCATCTTGCCGTCTGTCTCCAGTACCACGCGGTCGCGCAGGTTGTTCAGCATGAGCGTCTGATGCGTTTCAGCCAGCCCCAGCTCCCAAGGCATACCCGCATGGCGGATGGAGCCTTGCGGGGAAGCGCCTGTACCACCGTCATAACCGCTGACCAGAATAATATCAGCACGGCCTTTGGCTACCCCTGTAGCAATCGTGCCTACGCCTACCTCTGATACCAGCTTTACGTTAATGTCAGCACGTGGATTGGCGTTTTTGAGATCGTAGATAAGCTCTGCCAAATCCTCGATAGAATAAATATCGTGATGCGGTGGTGGCGAAATCAGGCCTACTCCTGGCGTTGAACCGCGTACCTCGGCGACCCAAGGATACACCTTGCGTCCTGGTAGTTGCCCACCTTCGCCCGGCTTCGCGCCTTGCGCCATTTTAATCTGAATTTCGTCGGCATTCACCAAGTAGTTCGACGTGACACCAAATCGGCCAGATGCCACCTGCTTGATCGAACTGCGGCGTGAATCACCATTAGCATCCGGGATGAAACGCGCAGGGTTTTCCCCGCCCTCACCCGTGTTGCTCTTGCCACCGATCCGATTCATTGCAATCGCCAAATCTTCATGCGCTTCCTGGCTAATGGAGCCGAAAGACATAGCCCCTGTTTTAAAGCGACGCATGATCGATGCAGCAGATTCCACTTCATCCAGCGGCACAGGCTCACCAGCAGGCTTCAATTGAAGCATGGAGCGAATCGTCAAATGTTGTTCAGATTCACCCTGTACTAGTTTGGTGTACTTCTTGTAAAGCTCGTAGTCTCCTGAGCGAACCGACTGCTGGAGCAAATGCACTGTTTGCGGGTTAAACAAATGCTCTTCTCCATCGTTGCGCCATTGGTATTCGCCGCCCGAATCGAGCACCTTGTCATTGCCGTCCTTATCAGTGAAAGCACGGTTATGCTGGGCCAGCGCTTCCATCGTCACTTCCTCCAGACCAATACCGCCAATGCGGGAAGGTGTCCAAGTGAAGTAACGGTCAACGAAATCCTGCTTTAGGCCTACGGCCTCGAAAATTTGCGCTCCACGGTACGACTGAATCGTGGAAATACCCATTTTGGACAATATTTTAACGACACCCTTGGTTGCCGCTTTAATATAATTTTTAACTGCCTTTTCGTGCGAGATGCCACGCAGCAAGCCCTGTTGAATCATGACATCCAGCGTTTCAAACGCCAGATACGGATTAACCGCGCTCACACCGTAGCCCAAAAGCACCGCATAATGGTGAATATCTCTTGGTTCCCCGGATTCCAGCAAAATGCTCACACGTGTGCGTGTGCCCTGCTTAATCAGATGGTGATGCAGGCTGGAAACAGCTAGCAACGCCGGAATGGCTGCATTTTCCGCATCCACTCCACGGTCAGACAGAATCAGAATGTTATGACCTTTGTCAATGACACGGTCAGCCGCCTCAAACAGTCCTTCCAGCGCCTTGTATAAGCCCTCAGCACCTTCTTTTGCTTCAAAGAAGATCGGAATGGTCATGGATTTGAAGCCTGGACGGTGTACGTGACGAATTTTGGCAAACTCTTCATTCGACAGCACTGGTGAATCCAACCGAATCTGGCGACAGCTTTCCGGTTCTGGATGCAGTAAATTGCGCTCTGGTCCAATCGTCGTTGCAGTTGACGTCACTATCTCTTCACGAATGGCGTCAATCGGCGGGTTGGTAACTTGAGCAAACATTTGTTTAAAGTAATTGTACAAACGTTGCGGACGGTCAGACAATACCGCCAGTGGAGCATCATACCCCATTGAGCCAATCGGTTCCGCACCTGTAAGTGCCATCGGCTCCAGAAGTTTGCGTAGTTCTTCAAACGTATATCCAAAAGCGAGTTGCAACTGATTTACATTTTCATGTTTCGGTTCTGGCTGCTCCAGTGCTTCAGGTAGATCATCCAGATCAATCAAATGCTCATCCAGCCACTGCTGATAAGGTTCTTCGGATGCAATGCGCTCCTTTAACTCTTCATCAGAAACGATGCGGCCTTCTTGGGTATCCACCAGTAGCATACGCCCTGGACGGAGACGATCCTTATAAAGCACATTTTCAGGAGCAATATCCAATACGCCCGCCTCAGATGACAGTGCAATCAGATCGTCCTTGGTCACATAGTAACGTGCAGGACGCAGGCCGTTGCGGTCAAGAATCGCCCCGATTTGGATACCATCTGTAAACGCCATCGCAGCAGGTCCGTCCCACGGCTCCATCATGGTGCTATGATATTCATAAAATGCCCGCTTCTTCGGCTCCATGGTCTCATGCTTGTTCCAAGGCTCAGGTACCATCATCATGGCTACATGAGGAAGCGAACGTCCACTCAGATACAGAAATTCCAGCGTATTATCAAACATAGCTGTATCCGAGCCATCTGGGTTGATGACAGGTTTAACCTTCTTGATATCGTTGCCAAACGCTTCACTTTCAAACTGTGCCTGACGCGCATGCATCCAGTTTACGTTACCACGCATGGTATTAATTTCACCGTTGTGAATCATAAAACGATAAGGATGCGCACGGTCCCAGCTCGGGAACGTATTCGTACTAAAACGGGAATGGACCAGCGCGATCGCCGATGTCACCCGCTCATCCTGCAAATCCAGATAAAATTTACCTACCTGCTCGGTTGTCAGCATTCCTTTGTATACAACCTTGCGACATGACAAACTTGGAATATAGAACGACTCACCATTCATATCCTCTTGGTTATAGCGAATAGCAAGCTCTGCACGTTTACGAATGACATACAGTTTCCGTTCAAAATCCAGTTCTTCCTTCAAATCGCTACTGCGGCCGATGAACACCTGACGTACGCTAGGTTTAGCTGCTTTTGCCGATTTACCCAGCATTTCGTCATAAGTTGGAACATCGCGAAAGCCCAGACAGTTCTGGCCCTCGTCCACAATAATTTCTCTAAGCTTTTGCTCATGCAGCTCACGAACTTTGGGATCATTGGATACAAAAAGCATACCCACGCCATATTGTCCGGCCTTTGGCAATTTGAAGCCCAATCGCTCCGCTTCCTCTTGAAAAAACAGATGCGGAACCTGAATCATGATCCCTGCTCCGTCACCGGAGTTTGGTTCACTTCCCTGACCGCCCCGATGCTCCATGTTTACGAGCATGGTCAAAGCCTGACTTACAATATCGTGCGATGGTTTTCCCTTGATGTGGGCAACAAAGCCCATGCCGCAGGCGTCTTTTTCGAATTGGGGATCATATAGTCCCTGTTTGGGTGGTAAACCTGTCTGTCTCATGGAACGCAACCTTTCTGTTATAAAGTCATGCTGGCCTGAAATACAGGCGGCCGAATAGAAGACAGTGGCAACAAGAGGTAAATCAAAGAACAACTACGAGGAATGGGGGACAAAAACATAAGACGTATTCAAGGCGGTACGGTCCGCCGAATGCGCATGTTTTTCAATAATTATGCAATGGCTTGACTTGAAAAACACGTCGATTCCACTGATGAATCTAATTAGTTCTATCATTTTATCATTGACCTATTGTGTTAGCAATTCAAAGTTTTTATGGTTGTGATAATAAATCTTTTACATTACAGCTTCAACGTACCAATGCAAAAATATATCATTTTTATGTATAAATATTCATTAAAAAAGTCAGTCTTTTCTATTCCCAAGGAACAGAAAAGACTGACAAAGGAGTTTAATATACATACGGACCATCATGTACATTCCCGCAAATCGATAAACCGTATTAAAATTCGAGACTTTCGCCTGGCTTCAATGCTTTCCCTTCAATACCTTCTTTATGAAGACGGTCGCAGAAGCCGTCTCCGTCCTGCTCTATGCCGGGAAAAGTATTGTAATGCACCGGTATCACGCGGCTTGCCCGTAGCCATTTCGCTGCCAGCAAAGCATCCTCCGGTCCCATTGTATAACCATCTCCGATCGGCAATACTGCAGCATCGATGGAGTTGGTTTCTCCAATGAGACGCATATCGCCAAACAAGCCGGTATCCCCTGCATGGAATAATGTTTTGCCTCCCATAGTCAACAAGATACCCGCTGGCTCTCCCATGTAGATGGTTTGTCCGTTCACTGTCAAAGAGGAGCTGTGAAACGCCAGCGTAAATTTCACATGAAAACCGTCAAATTGGTGACCACCACCCAGATTCATACCGTGAGCTTTGGTTCCCAAGGATGCACAATATTCAGCCAGTTCCGCCACCGCGATTACAGGGCAATCATTGCGCTTGGCAATTTCAACTGCATCACCAAAATGATCGGCGTGACCGTGTGTCAACAGTACTGCATCGACCTGAATATCTTCGGCCTTAACGGTTGCTTTAGGATTCCCCGTCAAAAAAGGATCGATAATAATCCGTTTCCGCTCTGCCTCCACTAACACAACTGAATGTCCATAATATGTGATTTTCATAACATTTACGCCTCCTTTATCACTTTCATTATTTAGGTTACTTTCCTTTGCCTATTATACCTCTTTTGCATACCGGCTTCACCTGCATACACAAAATACGCTCACAAATCTGAACCCTGTTGTTTAGAAA
Source organism: Paenibacillus sp. TSM33 (assembly GCF_056099025.1). Lineage (NCBI taxonomy): Bacteria > Bacillati > Bacillota > Bacilli > Caryophanales > Paenibacillaceae > Paenibacillus > Paenibacillus sp. TSM33. The sequence continues at coordinate 434,514 of NZ_JBLZXB010000010.1, read as the reverse complement.
GGGCTGTTATTTGTCGCTCTTGGGATTTATACAATATGCTTATTTATAGAAGGTATGATGACCGATTGTTTTCACCTTGGTACGCGAATGATGAACCGTAAGGTCCTGGGCCAACGTAAGCGAAAGGAAAAAACAGGTGTTATCAGGCACGGCTTTATGGCCATTCAAAGCGGCCGTAACTGCACGGATGCAATCCTGATTAGGCTGAACACGACGAAGACGCCCGTTCGCAACCGGACTAAATTGCGCTTTTTGATAAATCACTGCCTGAATCGTATCGGGAAATGAGGCTGACCGCAGCCGGTTTAAGACAACGTTGGCAACTGCCACTTTGCCTTCGTACGGTTCGCCTTCTGCTTCTGCCATCACAATTTTTTGCAGCAGGAGCAGTTCTTTAGCGGAGACAGGGTAGCTCCAGGTAGACAACGCCTTGTCATCCTGAGTGAGCATTTTTGTCTTCGTAAAGTAGATGGTTGTAGGAGGGGTTAGGATTGCGGACTTGCTATGCTGGACCTCAGGCTTTTTCTTGCCTGTAGCAACGTTATTCCGAGCTTGTTCCGCCTGCTTCATCTGGGAAGCGGGTAACGGAGTCGGCATAATTTCTTTCCAGCTTGGCTGCCCATGAGCAGCGACAAAGATGGGGCTTGTCCTGTTTGACCCGTTATGGGTCCCCATCCTGTCGCCATATGTAGGAATCGAAGTGTTCCCTGACCAGCTCAGAGATTGCATAGGTGCATTTTTATGATTATTCTGTGTTTGCTGAACCTCAGCGTAGAGGCCTATCCCCAATATACAAACAAGCAGCACACTCAAAAGAGGTGCAAACCAACGATGTTCTTTAATAATTTCCATAATGTTCCTCCCGTTAACTTTAAGCACATTCCTCAGATATGTAACCCAAAATGCGCTTTTTGAATAACGCTGAAACACTATATCACTAAATTCGCTGATAGATCAAGGGTTTCACCTCATTAATGGGAATGTTTGAATTATTTGGTACATTGGTTTTTGCCCCATCCGTGTTGCATATAACACAAATTCCCCCACTTCCCAAGGCTCACCGCTTCGGTCATCTGACTGCCACACAGACGCTGAAATAGGCTCCTTTCCTGTATACGAACGCGCTAGGGTAATATGGGGGCGATAAGGTCGTTCCTCGGGTTTAAAACCCAGCGGTTCGGTAGCCCGAAGTATGGACTGGTACAGCTGATCCAGCGACTCTCGCTGCCCGGTCACTCCTCTCCACAGTACACGCGGAAACTCTTCACGCCCAAAAAAGCCCGCTTCACCCACGCCGAGCGTGAACGGACGATGCTCAGCCGCAGCATGTACGAGAGCCTGCTCAAGTTGTGGAATAACCGAGGTCGCCACATCACCCAGAAACTGAAGGGTCACGTGGTAATCTCTGAAGTCACTCCATTTGCGAAAAGACAAATTGTTCAAATCCTGCTCCACCCAATGACGTAACTTCTTCTTGTGCTCGTCCGGGAGAGCGATCGCTGTAAAGAGCCTTTGCGATTCATTTTTCATCTACCTCTTCTCCTTTCTTAATGAATATCCCGTGGATATCCCAAAAAGTAGCTGTTTGGTTGGTCCCTAATCAGGGTAAAGCCACTTGTTGTTATATATGATGACACCGCGGGCTTGTTTCTACCCATCTTATGCAAATTTTCCGACAATCTGTTATCCTTGAAGGGATGGTTCGCCAGAATATATTGGAAACTCCAAAGAATCAAACATCGAGGAGGCTATGAATCATGGGAAGCATTTTAAGTTTACATCAACTGACGGAAGATCAAAAAAAACAGGTTCGTGCAGCGGCTCCAGGCTACGAGTTGATTATTGGCAAAGCCCAGGAATTGGAGTCTGAACAAATTCGTGAGGCCGAGGTTATTCTAGGCTGGTCCAAGCATATTACCGAGGAAGCATTACATCCAGACAGCAAGCTAAAGTGGATACAAACCTGGTCGGCTGGGATTGACAAGCTTCCGCTTGCCGAACTGGAAAAGCGCGATATTGCACTCACGAATACGAGCGGTGTGCATGCGATTCCAATTACAGAGCAGATCTTTGGAATGCTGCTATCGCATACCCGTTATTTACAGCAAGCGGCTCTCTTACAGCGTCAGAAAACATGGCAGCCACCGGAAGGTCAACTGACGGAATTACGTGGCAAAACGCTGTTGATTACAGGTGTTGGCGAAATTGGCCGTGAAACAGCTCGAATTGCAGAAGCCTTTGGCATGCGGGTGATCGGGGTTCGTCGTTCCGGCAAGGAAGCTCCCCATGTAGAACATATGTACACAAACGAACAATTACATGAAGCATTGGGCGCTGCGGATATTGTGGTTAATATTTTGCCATTCACTGAAGAGACCCATCACTTCTTTGACGAAAAAGCATTTGCAGCAATGCGTAAAGGCGCCTTCTTCATTAATGTCGGTCGCGGCAAGACTGTTCATACAGATGCGCTGGTACGCTCGCTGGAGCAAAAACATATTGCTTTTGCCGGACTGGATGTATTCGAGGAAGAACCGCTACCTGCGTCACATCCACTATGGAGTCTAGAGCATGTCCTGATTACGCCGCATATTGCAGGGGATACAGACCGATATGCTGAACGAGCGGTAGATATTTTTGTTACTAATTTGAAAGCCTATGCTACTGATCAGGAGCTGCCGTTGAATTTGGTTAACTACAAAACTCAGTATTAACAAGCTACTTGCAGATCCAGATTTCCCGACTCATACCTGTCTTATAGATACGGCATTGCTCCGTAACGGTCCAGCCTGACTCGGATAGCAATGTTGCCATCGGCTCCGTGCTCACGATCACGGCCCGCACGGCCAGGCGCCTCAGACTGCTTAGCATCTTTTTTTGTTCGTCAGCAGGGAGCACGGAGCACAGGTTATAAGGCATATCCAATATAGCTGCATCGTAATTACCTGTGAGCATGTTCATATCCCCTAGTTTCACCAGATCTTCTTCATATCCAAAATGACGTAAATTTACTCGGGCCCCACGCACCGCCAACGGATTGATATCACAGCCTCGGATATCCTTGCCCATACTCAATGCCTCAATCAATACATTGCCCATACCACAACACGGGTCCAGCAGTTTCAAAGAGCCAGACTTTCCCTTAGATGCAGTTAGATCCGTTGCTGCCAAATTCACAAGTGCTCTAGCTACCAGAACGGGTAGTCCAGTAGAATAGTTTTGCGGCTTCTGGCGACGCTCCTGCCACGATCTGTCGCTATACTCGCACATGCCCATCAGCCACCGGTCTCCTACCCGTATGACTCCTAGGGTGACATCCGGTATCTTCATTTGCGCCTGCCCGTGAATACGTGCGCCAATCCGGCGTTCTATCCCGCGTCGCTCGTCATAGTCAGCCTCATTGTCCCCTTCTTTAAGGCACAGCACCTTAAAGGTCTTTCCTTCCTCAAGCTGTAACATGGAAGCCTCTTCACAGAGCTCCTCCAGTGTGTCCACCTCGATGATGATATCCAGGCGAAGATGGATAAACGGGCTGGTCCCTGGCTCCAGCCGAAGATGGGACGACAGCATGGAACTATGCACAGGCTGTTGACCGAACAAGCATTTTAGTTCCAAAAGACACAGTTCACGCTCGGTCTCATGACACGCATAGGTATATATGTAGCGGGGTTCCATTTTATCTGTATCAATTTTCTGTTTATTCATGTCAGTTCTCTTTTCATCTTTTCATTTGGAATCAAGACTACCATTCACAGCCTCCGCTATGAGTCGGTAGGAATGAAGCCGCTGCTCATAATCGGGAATGGGCGTGACCAACAGAAACTCATCATTGTCATATTTGACCTGCAAGTTACGCAACCGTTCGGCAATAACAGATGGTGTTCCCACCAGCCAACTGGCTCGGATCGCCGGATCACCCAATGAAATCTGAGCAGCCCATTGCTGAGCCAACTCATCTGTCGACGCACATACTGCTCCTACAGCAACCATAGTACAGGGCTTGTCCATCCGTGTGGACGGTTGAAAGCTAGAGCGGTAAATGCTCAGCATTTCTTCCGTTTGCTGTTCACTCATAAATTGGCCGAATACATAGCCCGTTGAATACTGTGCAGCATATTCGGCACTTTTTCGGTTGGTACCCAGCATCCACAGCGCTGGCGGCTGTTCTGGCATTGGACGGGCACACACGGGGGTCTGTTCATATTCATATGTGCCTTCCAACAAAGCCAATAGAGCTTCCATCTTCTGTGGCAGTTCGGTCACATGTTGAAGAAAATTGCCGCTCAGTGCCATCGAAGCATGAGGCCCCCCGCCAGGGGCCCTCCCCAGACCCAATTCGACTCTGCCTGGATATAGAGCAGCCAGCAGATGAAACCATTCGGCGACCTTGACTGGACTATAATGCGGAAGCAAAATAGGCGCCCCCAGTTGTATGGTCCTCGTCACTGCCCCGATATGAGACAACAGCACTTCCGGACTGGAGGAAGCCAGTCCCTCCATATCATGGTGCTCGGAGGTCCAGTAGCGTGTATATCCCCATGCTTCCGCCTGTTTCGCCAGCTTTGCTGCCCATTGAACTGCTTGCTCCGGGCGGTTGCCGGGCAGCAGCGGTACCATATCAAGCACACCGAGCTTCAACGAGTTAATAGCTAAAGACTGAGGTTGCATATACGCCTTTTCCTCTCCCTTCTATCCGTTCTAAACAAGTTTCTTCTACTATATAGGGTTAAATGAAACGTTAGTCCAGATCATAAATGGAACCTACCTTCAGGCCATATAACTCATTATAAATTTTTTCAGCAAAAGCATCGGTCATGCCTGCAATATAATCAATGACCATATGCTCCCATGTCCAGATCGGTTTGGCCTTGGCCTGGTCGCGCTCATAGCGCTGGAGCCAATCGGTCGGAATAATGGACTTGGATGTTTCAGGGTCCAGAAAAGCCAACCATAACCGTCTGAGCATCCATTCACTGCGTTTTTGCAGACGCTGTACACGCAGATCGCGGATCATGGTGACCCAAGCAAAGCTTTTTAATACACTCACCGTGCGCAGCATATCCAAATCCTCGCTTCCCTCCCGTACGAAGGTTACCTTTTTCCAGTTTCCATCATCGATTACACCTAAGCTGCTGACAAACAGGCTGACCCAGTATGCCTTCACCTCACGGCGGGTGCGAGAATAATCATGTTCACAGATCGGCATCTTGCCATTCCACACCTTCAAAAATTCGCTCAGCACTGCCGCTACCTTTTGTTCAATCTCAGCCAGTTGCCAGCCTTGCCAGAAACTATCCTCCAGCGTAGTGATCTTCTCGGTAATCAGACGAATTAAATATGGATCATATAAGAAATGCTCGTGTACCTCAATTTTCCCTGCCTTAATCCCATCCTCCAGATCATGCGCGGAATAAGCAATATCGTCGCACAGATCCATGAGCTGGGCCTCCAGCGTTTTTTTACCGTCAGGAATGCCCCAATCCTCGCGGATCGAACGTATATATTCCCACTCATGCAGGTACAACCCTTTTTTGTTCAGAATTCCTGGATAGGGGTATTTGTTGATTCCGAGTAACACAGCGTCCGACAAATTCAAACCATCTACATTCTCCCGCTTCTCCAAAAACATAATCAGTCGGAAATTGTGTGCATTTCCTTCAAAATGCTCATAAATTTGTCGCTCGCGTGCATAGGCCTCCTGTCCACGCTTGGACTCTGGCGTAAAGCCACCAGCAGCGGATATCTTTTCTACCTTCGCCTCAATCAGTTGATCCAAAATCCCGTCCAGCACCTCTTCTCCCTTGTGTCCGAACGGTGGATGCCCAAAGTCATGCGCTATCGACGCACATTCCACCACCTCAGGGTCAATGATCAGTCCCGCGTTATCCGCCTGTTCCAACTCTACCTCTGGATGACGTCGCAGCAAGCTTCGTGCTGCCTCACGCGCAATTTGTGCTACCTCCAAAGAATGCGTTAGCCGTGTGCGATAATAATCTCCTGTGCCTGCGCCAAATACTTGTGATTTACCCTGCAATCGACGGAAAGTCGGTGAATGGATCAATCGAGAATAATCTCGTTCATATGCTGCCCGTGAAGCATCGCTCCGTGTCTGCTCCGCAAATTGCCGATGTTCTCTTTTGTTTTGCCATGTCATAAAGCCCACTCCCTACGTACTCAATTGGAGTGATTATACATTTTTTTTACGTCACAGGAAAGCTCACATGACTTACGGAGAAGATTGCAGGTCATAACGGGATGAATCGAAGTACACTAAACGTAAACAAAGTCATATAAAAAAGGTGTTCCCCAGCCACCAGATTCAGGGAACACCTCTTTTCTTCTATTTAAATAGAAGTATATAAGTAAAACTAAAAAATGTGCATGGAAAACGGTGTAGACGGAATGATGCTGTTTATATACCTCGCTATTTTTACCCTAACGCTTCGCTCTCGGGTCCAAAACATCCCGCAGGCCATCACCCATCAGATTAAAGCCCAATACGGTCAGCATGATAGATATCCCCGGAAAAATAACTGTCCACGGCGCATTTTGGATATATTGCCGCGAATCGGACAACATTTTGCCCCACTCGGGCTCAGGAGGTTGTGCACCCAAGCCCAGAAATCCGAGCGCTGCTGCTTCAATAATAGCCGTTCCGATCCCCAATGTTCCTTGTACGATGATCGGCGTCAGGCTATTAGGCAAAATATAACGGAGTATGATTCGCCGATTATTAGCTCCAAGCGCTCTGGCAGACGTAATATACTCCTCCGTTTTGACACTCAGCACCTTGGAGCGAACCAATCGTCCATACGTTGGTACATTGACAATGGCAATAGCGTATAACGCATTTTCCAACGAAGGCCCCAGAATGGCCACAATAGCAATTGCCAGCAAAATCCCCGGAAATGCCAGCAAGATGTCGAATAGGCGCGAAATGATCATATCAGCCCATTTTCCATAAAATCCGGCAATTAATCCTAAAGCCGTTCCTACAATCATTGAACCAATAACGGACAAGAAACCGACCCACAACGAGATTCTGGCGCCATACAGCGTACGAGTCAGCAAATCTCGGCCAAGATCATCGGTACCGAACCAATGCTCTGCGGAAGGAGACTGCAAGCGGCTCACCAAGTTTTGCTCTTTATAGTCAAAAGGAGCAATCCAGGGCGCAATCAAAGCAATGATGACAAAGAAGATAATAATGCTCAGACCAACGAACGCCATTTTATTGTGGCGGAAAGCTCTCCATGCGTCTCTCCAAGGGCCCGACACCACAGGCAACTGCGCCAATGTATTGCGTGTCGTCGGTATGTTATTGGGTTCGATTGAAAATTGCGACATCGGACATGCTCCCCCCTTTGACCAATTGACGACTTGATTACTGATACCGAATACGCCGGTCGAGAACGGCGTACAGCAAATCGACAATCAGATTAATGATGACGAACAGGAACGCAATGATTAAAATTCCGCTTTGGATAACCGGATAGTCACGCGAGCTGATCGCTTCAAAAATGTACCGTCCGATGCCAGGCCAGGCAAATATGGTCTCTGTTAGTACGGCACCTCCCAGTAACGATCCAGTCTGAAGACCGATGACAGTCAGCACAGGGATCGCAGCATTTTTAAGCGCATGTTTGTACACGACTTGAAAAGATGCCAGCCCCTTCGCCCGAGCCGTGCGGATATAGTCTGCATCCATAACCTCCAGCATGCTGGAACGGGTTATACGCGCTATAACCGCCATTGGAATCGTTCCCAGTGCAATACTGGGCAGGATCAGATGCTTAATGACAGTCCATACCTGATCCATACGTCCACCTATGACCGCATCAATCACGGCTAAATGTGTCACAGCTTCCACCGGATCACGAGAATTCATACGTCCAATGGAAGGGAGCCAATGCAGCTTATTAGCAAAGATCCACTGCTCCATCAAGCCCAGCCAAAAAATCGGCATCGATACTCCGACCAGGGCAATGACCATGCTGACATAGTCAAACCAGGAGTTACGCTTCCAGGCACTCACGATGCCTGCATTCATACCCACGACAACGGCAAAAAACATGCTTGCTACCGTCAACTCCAGCGTAGCCGCCAGATAAGGAACCATTTCCCGGGCAATCGGCTGCCGGGTACGAATGGAATCGCCCAAGTCCCCTCGTGCCAGCTCACTTAGATAGGTCCCATATTGCTGTAACCACGGCTTATTCAGCCCTAATTGCTCACGCAGCGCCTGTTTGGACTGCTCCGTGGCCTTGTCCCCCAGTATTGTTTCCGCCGGATCACCGGGAATAGCATGAATAATCGAAAACACGATAAGCGTCATGCCCAGCAATACGGGAATCAATATGGCCAGCCTTTTTACAATATATGAGTTCATATGCTATTCACCGCCTGCTTGCGTTTAGCTATTCAAAATAAATATTACCGTACGCTTCAATACCTGCCGGACAAGGTACAAAACCCTTAAGATTGGCTTTGCCTGCCATCAACGGTGTGCTGTGAACCAAGGGAATCCAAGGTGCATCCTGTTTAATAATGACTTGTGCTTGTTTATACAATTCCGCACGCTTATCTTGATCAACCTCAACCTGCGCCTTTACCAGTATTTTGTGAAGTTCCTCATTCACATAAAAACTGCGGTTATTGCCTGGGATCGTGTCCTTGTCCAGCAATGTGTAAAGGAAATTATCCGGGTCGCCATTGTCCCCGTTCCATCCCAGCATATACAGATCATCCTTCTCTCCAGCTTTAAGATCATCCAGATACGTAGCCCATTCTGGAGATTGGATATTGACTTTGACTCCTATTTTTTCAAAATCAGCTTGAATGGCCTCTGCTACCTTTTTGCCGTCAGGCATGTATGGACGAGATACAGGCATTGCATAGAAGGTTAACGGCTCTGGAAGTCCGTTAGGGAAACCCGCTTCCGCTAGCAAAGATTTAGCCTTATTCAGATCATAAGTGTAGTCCTGAATGCTTTCGTCATATCCCCATAACGTAGGTGGCATCGGATTGACCGCAGGCTTGGCCTCTCCTGCAAACAATGCATCAATAATGGCCTGTTTGTTCACTGCGTGATTCAGTGCTTGCCGCACCTTAGGATTATTAAATATCTTTTTCTTTAAATTAAATCCAATGTATGCCACATTAAAGGAGGGACGTTCGATTTTCACCAACTCGCTGTTACCTTCCAACTGCTTCGCATCATCCGGATTCAAATCTTCCATCAGGTCAATTTCCCCGTTTTGCAAAGCATTAAATCGCGCAGTATTGTCTGGGATGGAACGAACAATGACCTTAGCCAGCTTTGGCTGTCCTTCTTTCCAATAAGTTGGATTCTTTTCTAATGTGATCGTATCGTTTCGTTTCCATTCCTTAAATACAAACGGCCCTGTGCCGACCGGATTATTCTTAAAATCAGCCTTTTTCTCCTTAATAGCCTTGGGACTTGCAATACTAAAGGATGGCATAGCGATATTTTGTAAAAAAGGAGCCTGCGGCTTGTTCAGTGTAAACTGGACGGTATTCGCATCTACCGCTTTAACCTCCTTAATCACTCTACTTCCATCAGGGCCGAACATAGAATCATAATAGTCAAACGAGTCACCCTCAAATTTGTATGGACTTTTCGGATCAACCCAGCGGTCAAAGTTAAATACAACCGCTTCTGCGTTAAAGTCACTTCCGTCATGGAATTTTACGCCCTGACGCAGCTTGAACGTATAGACAAGTCCGTCCGGTGATACTTCCCAGCTCTCTGCGAGCCCTGGCTGAATCTCCGTGGTACTTTCCTTGTATTCCAGTAGTGTATCGAACACCTGCATTCCAATTTTTAACGACTCGCTTTCAGTTACAATGGCAGGATCTAGCGCTACGGAATCCCCGCCACGCCCATAGATCAACGTGTCCTGCGCGCCTTTTCCCGCTCCACCTGGCGGTTGTCCTGCTCCTGGTTTTGCTCCTTCACCTGATCCCCCACAACCGGAAAGCACCAAAACCGTTCCTAGCGCAAGTACCAGCAGTACGGTCCAGATTTTGTGTTTTACGTACTTTTTGCTCATGCAGCGAACCCCTTTCACACCTTATATATTGTTAATTCGTTGATACCGGATGAATACCAATTCCTTTGGATTGGCATGACAAGCTTGTCCTCAAGCTGTAGTCCCAGGTTCCGAGTTCATCAAATAGGTGTAATAGTAGGGAAGGTATGTAGGTTATGGACAGGCTTTTATTGAAGGATACAGGCACAGAAAGCATTTATAATCTAGTGGTGTTAGAGATGCAGTAGGGTAATGGAATAGATGTAATATCATAAAAGGGAAGAGGATTGTGTTAGGTCATGGAGAATGTGTGATAAATACTCACAGGTAGTGAATATTAGTTTCATACAAAGTTGATTATTGGATACTTTACTATAAAATCTGGAAGCAGACAAGGTTTTTTTTCATACATTACCCTATGTTTTTATACATCATGTTAATTAATATTACAAATCAACTCACACGTTCATATCAAATAAAAGCTCCTGCCTGTGGTCCTCAATCTTCAGGCAGGAGCATGTTCTTACCTCAAAATGTATTCAGTACCAAACCTACAGATACGGCTTGAGCGCCTTTTACGATGGAAAAATGATCGCCAGGCACTTTATGGGTATACATTTCCCCTTAACAATACAATTCCCATCCTTTTATCCAAATTCCCAGGTATGTTCTGAAATAAACAAACATACAGGGGCTGTTACAGCTCGATCTGGCTGGTAAACATGCTGCAGTGATAGCGTGTCAGAATTGCCAAAAGCTCAACGCGTTCTTCCTGCTCTTTCAATTGGCGGATCATTTCAAAAGCAATCGTCCTCATTCCGAATATGTAATGTATGACCAAGCTTAATTCGAATCATTGATTTTACGGTTCGTCAGCAGAATGTTCATTTCACACCTTTGGACTTTGAAACTGCTCAGATTAGACAGAAGGATATTGAATTGCTTTTCGAAAAAAGATGCATTTTGCATTTACCCTTTTTGGGATTCAGCCTATTCAGTGGTCATAAGAAACATCACTTTACCATAAGGGCAGGCGGCTTGCATTAACCGCCTGTCTATTTAGGCTTTGAGCGTAATTGCTATACTCATTTCATTTAAAGGTGGGATAAGCAGTGATGAGTTCTTTCGAAGATCATTTGGCTTTTTTAAACACACCCAGACGGTTCAACACGACCAGTAAGCGATAAAAATCATAACTGCTTGGCAATTTCGCATCCACAATTGGACTTGCCGGATTAACGGCAACGGCGGCAGCCATCGCTTCCTTGGCCCAGACCGGTACTGGCATCGCCTGACGCGCCTCCAGTTCAGCTACTCGCTGATCCATCTTTTTAATATAAGCACTCTGTTCATTTATTGTTTGCTTGAGCACATCTTTGCTATTTTCAAGAGCGGCCACCTGCTGCTGCAGGGCCTTAAATGCGGCTTTTTCCTCTGCTGTCATTGGCTCTTCCCCCTCTTCTCCTGCAAATGCTTGTCGTAGCTCAGCCTCTGTGCCGGCATATACATTCAGATCAACTGGCCCTTGAATGCCTTCAACCCGTCCACTATCGCTGTATTGCCAGAAGTCCCAGCGCTTCCATGCTGTAGTATCATTAGGCACTTGTGTACTATAACGCGCAATCCACAGTTTATAACTACCCAGTGGAGCTTTAAAATGGGCAGCAAAAGCATTCCCTGTATATACCATCGGCTTACGGCCGCTGACTCGCTCAAATTCCGTCAAAAATGCCAGCGCTACCTCATGAATCGCAGCCGAACTAAGCTTTCCCGGATTGTTTTCATAATCCATCACCGCTGGCAAATCCAGCGCTTTCGCACCACCTACCTGATCCAGCACCTCGGCGAAATGTCTGGCTTCCGCTTTGGCTGCGTTTACACTGGTCGCATCTACAAAATGGTAAGCCCCCAGCAGAAGCCCGGCTGCCCTGATCCCTTTTGCATTCGTGATAAATGTCGGATCAACGTAACGCTGTCCTTGACTTGCTTTAATAAATGCAAACGATTTACCATCGGCTCGCACACGTTTCCAATCAATCGTTCCCTGATATCGGGACACGTCAATGCCTTCGGCAGCGTTAGGGCTGCGATTCTGCATAAGGCGTTCCCTCCTTGTCATTCATAATGTTGTAGCACGCTGTCTCTGTTATCCATATGCTTGGACCAAGGAAACGGTCTGGGCTTTTCCACTTTTACGCCGAAAAAGGGCGATAAGGTATTCTGCCTTTTTGTAATGGCGACAGTCAGCACTTTATGAAGCTTTATTTTCTTTGTCGGAGGGGTTGGATGGCTTTATTTTTTCCCTACTCGACTTGGACTCAAAAATAGCTACCGCATTCCGCAAAATATCCGGCATCGGCACTCCCATTCTGCCCACATTTTCTATAATGGACAACAGCTCGTTCGCTAAATAAAAGAAAACGACGGCATCCCGGAAATAGTGTGCATCCCCGAGAATACCGTCGATTAGATGGGCTACCGTAATGAGCAAAAACACGGTAACCTTGCGAAAAATACCGTAATACCCTTGGCGGCTTTTCAGCTCCCCATTAATCCAGGCCGCTGCCCATCCGGTGAAAAAGTCGATCACGACCATCCACCACAGCAACGTCAACATTGTAGTCCACCCCCCGAAAAAATAACCGATCAAGGTCCCCGTGGAAAACCCCAGCCAAATCTGATCGATCTTTTCATGCATGTTTGTTCCCCCGTATCTGTTGGTCAGGAAAAATTTCCTGACGTAATATAAGCCCCCGATCACGGTGGGGGCAGAAAAAAAGCGTATCCAATTTGGATACGCTGGTTAATCTTTTACTCATAACAACCACCTACCACCCGATAGCTGTAAGATAACTTTGATAGTACCAAGTGATGCTGCCCGTAATATCACAGCGCAATTTGACCCCACCTTTTAAGTTAAAGTCTCCTGGGATGTTGATTGATATCGTCGGGCCACCAGTCCCCTGCTGTGCCGATCCCGTATAAAAAATAACACTAGCTGTTCCTACTGCCTTGTCGATTTTGAATCCGGTACAGTAGTAGGTAGAACCGCTTTTCCAAGGTTCACGGTGTACTGGAAAGTCAAACCGTCTACCGGAACCATCCAGCATGTAGAATAAAACAGTAGCGTCCTGACTCATGGACATATAAAAAGCCGAACTGAGCCCGGGGCCATATGACAGGAGTGAACCGGAAGCCAGGCTGTTAAACCCAGCAGGCATCGTGAATAGGTCGCCGTTAGCCGTTCCCCGCTGAATCGTTTGAACCTTATATTTCATTTGTGCAGATTGTGCTATTTTCGAGATGAGACTATTAAAGTCCTCTGACATTGTAGCCGATCCTCCATTGGCAATGATTTCGGCTACCAAGCGTTGCTTGTAGTCATTGCCAGATTGAAAAGCCTGGTCTGCCCGGCTGTAAGCCTCATTCGCTCTATCATTAGCCGCCTTTACCGCACTGGGAGTAGCTGCCTGATCTGTAGCTGTGCTCCCTGTAGAAGTATTAAGCTGCACAATCCCTCTCGCTTGTGTTGACGCAGAAGGCAAATCCGATGCCGGGTGACTATGCTGCTTTGGTGCTGCATATTGCTCTGTATACTTCTTGGCATTCCCCTCTGCTGCACTCCATGCCGCTTGTTTGGCTGCGGTAACGTGGAGATCTGTATTGCTAGCATGATTGTCTAACGCTTCCTTGGAAGCAACCCCGTTTCCAGCCGGATCCTTTTTAATATTCTCAACCTGTGCTGCCAATTCCTGATCATTAGCATAAAGTGTATCAATCGGCCCATTCAGGACGTCTGCATGTCCCTGATCGGTAGTAACAAATCTGCGTGGTTGTTGTATGCTCATATTTCTTCATCCTCCTTAATAAATGTCATCAATTTCAAAAATAAACTCCATATCACTATCTTTCACTTTATTAGTCATCGTACGAATAGCTGTCAGCTTACCCGACGAATCTACTAGTGCAAGCTCATTAATAGTCTCACCCGCCAATTCAGTTTCCGCTAGTGAGCAAATATAACGAATCGTCGCAGGCGCAATGAATTCAAAACTAGTAATTTCCTTTTGGATTAGTTCCTTTTTCAAAGCCTGCTCTGCTCCGTCCAAAGGCAGTGGTTTCCCCGCTTGATCTACGCCTCCGCTGCCAAACGCCATTTTCACCACTTTTGTCAGCGTTCCTCCTTCAGCGCGGGCACGCGCCATTTGTTCCCTTGCATAAGCAGTTGTGACTGTTAGAACTTGTTCTGCCATACTTACCATCCTTCCTATTTTTAAAATAAAAATTTTATGTTTTTAAATTGAAATGACTTTTTCGGTTGAGCTTAACATCTGACTTCCATCCAGCATCATGCTGCCATCTAACTTCCAATAATGGTTTCGAATTTTCACGTTGCCTTCCTGATAATGATCCATTCGATGCTGGATGACTAGTTTTGTACGGTTCAAATATCGCATAGGCTCCTCTGTCCATCCAGACAAAGAGGCTATTCCATTCAGTAACTCGACACCATCTAAATACCATGGCTTCCCACCAAAAAAGCGAACTCTCGAACGTAATCGAATACGAGAAACCATTTCAGCCTCATGAAGAAATGCAAGCCTAGTTTTGTTATTCATATAAAATGCAAGATGAGCAGGCTTAATATCCTCTATGATCTTTTTGAAATCAATCATATTTTCAGGAATACGGTTTTCAAAGCTTATACCGAACTTATACTCCGTCGGATGAAAGTCTACTTCCCCTTCCACACCAAAAGAGTTCATGATTCTCCGTATTAAGTCTCCTGAAAATTTACCGCTTCCACGGAGTTTCGACTCCACAACAGAACGTCGATGTTCCAACGGCTTTTCCAAATCGACCGGGATACCTAACTCCATCTCCCATCTTTCCAGCGCCCATGTGGCGGTGCGAACAAAAAATTGGGCTAATGTTTCATCCAGCGCGAGATATAGGGAATCTATTTCACTACCCTTTACATTCATATCGACGTGCATTACACGGGAGTTCTCATAATAGGCCGGAAGATAGGAAAATAGCTCAAGGCCCTGCAAGCTGTCTATCTGGCCCTCTGTACCTTCTGCTAAAGTAGTTATCTGCTTAGCAAAAGTGCCACTACGGTTTGCGCGTTTTCCCTGGTCTGTGTTATTCAATAAATCTTCAAAACTGTTTGTTTTATCGTTACTCACTGACGCTCACCGTCCCCAGCACGGCTACCTGACCTGATCCAATCTCAATATTCTGATTGCTCTGTCCATTGATTTTCAAATCAGAGAAATCAATAATAATCGGAATGTCCAGCAGCACAGCAGAAATCCGGGTATACCGTACCAATGGATCTGCCTTGTAAAAAGCAAGCTGCTTCAAATACGTCCGCACACCGTTTTCGATCAGCTTTTTGATTTCATCCAGTGTGGACGGCTTCTCTTTGGTGCGCTGAACCTTGACCGAAATGTTTATTTCCACTTCTGCCGCTGGCATGATCGTCACCACAGGACCTGCTGGTGCCAGCCCTTCGCCTTGTCCATCCTGGGTCGGATCAATATACTTTTGCACTGCAGCCACGATATCCGGACTGGCAGCTCGTTTGTCCGTATCCAGCACATATAACCCCACTGTTCCTGGCCCTTTCCAGAGCGGAACAACCTCCACGCCACCCACGCCAGCAATTTCATTCGCCCACTGGGTATACTGCGCCTTGTTACCGCTTGTACCCTGGTTCCGCACCTTGGCATAAAAACGCTCCAGCAACAGCTGGTCGCTTTCAATGTCTGTGCCGCTTTTGGTTTCCTCCGTATTGATCACGGAGGAAACCCCGCTAACCGGAGTAGCCATCACCTGAATGACACCCGCTGGCACGTTGCCGCTGCGTCCAGGATTGACCGCCCGAATGGCCGCTTCCCCGGTACCCTGTTCATCCAGCGTGACTGAGGTAGTGGTCGCATACTCAATGGAGGCTTCCCCGGATACATCATCTGCCGGAGTCGCCACCAACGTTCCCGCTGGGACAATTGTCCCCGCTGTGCCTGTGAACTTGACCTTCCCTGAGGCCGCAACGGCTTCCCGCCGTGTCACTCCATGTTCTGCTGTCCGCAAATCCAGCTCTGGCGAGCGAAAATCCGGGTTATCGCTGGCTGCTGTGCTGGCAAAACCTCGACGCAGCAACTCCTGCGCCCAGATTGCCGCTTCAGAGAGCATAAATGCCACCGGCGCCTGCGCATCCCAAATAAAAGAGCCCTCGGACTTATCGATGTCCGAAGGCACTTTTTCCAGCATTCGATTTAAAATTTCCTCTTCCGTCTGGTTTACCAAATATTCCGGCAAGTCTGCCATTAGATCACCACACTTCCCACAATTTCCGTTTCATCTCGCACGTTCGTAATCTGGCAGCTAAAATGGCATGCCTCACCTTCCCAGCGAAACGTGAACTGATCCACACTAGCCGTACGTGCATCTGCTAGTAACGCTTCCGTGACCATGCGTTTAATTTCACTTTCCTGCACACCGTGCCCATAGCTGCTGCCAATCAGCTCCTCCAGCTCGCTACCATAGTCAGGTGAATAGATCACATGCCGGTAACGAGGAGTGCGAATCGCTTTTTCACACCATTGTACCCAGGCTTCTTTCTCGCCTGTAGTCACGATTTTACGGCTAGGGCTCATGACAAACTCGCCAGCCTCAAAATCAAACCGCCAGCTTCGCCCAAATACTGCGCGGTTATCCTCCAACACATCCGGGTCAGTCACATCTGTGTCTGTCCAAACCATATCATCTGTTTCGGGAAATAAATTAGCCACGTCCATTCACCACCTTGCACACGACCACCACATCGTTACCACTATTCACCCGCACCGCCAGTACACGATCCCCAGGCTTAAGTCCTTTGTTCAGGTTCAAATTTACATCCTCCAGCTCATCTTCCCCAATATAAAAGGAAGTTTTCAGCTCTTTGCCTTCCCAATTTTCTGATTCCACCGAGGTTGAGGTACCTTTGTACATATGACGTGGTACAGATAACAGCCCCGGCAGCTCGGCGACCAGATAATCCTGAAGCTCATGTTTAAAATCATCCAGCTTGAGTCCTGTGGAGGTGATGGTACCTAATACTGCACCTACTCCACTAAGCGCTTGCTTGGTATGTTTATGAAATGAAGATTGCAGCGCAGTGGCTAAATGCCCGTAGGGGTCCTTATTCAAGGTAAAACCTCCTTTTTACATCGTCATACGTTCCAAGCTCCAGCGACATACTGCCTGGGTTGCCCAATTCCCTGCTCACTGAAATCACCAACAGCTTCATGGAACCTAACATTACCGCGTCTCCTGCTCGAATCGTGTTCATATCTGGCGCATTTACCGATATCGTCTGCTGTATGCCTCTCAGCTTACTTTTGGCCAACTCACGTGCCGCCGCACCCGATTTCACCTCGTCATCCTGTACGATCACCTGAAGTGTTCCATATTTGGCAATGTCCTTTTCCTCAAGCGCCATCACCTTGGAAGGAACCTCTTTCCCCGTTTCACTGGCCGCCGTAGCCAGCACCTTCACTCTTGTGGCTGCGCCTTCCAACGTACGGGATTGTGTCGTATCAGTCACTCTCTCCAAGACGTACACATCTTTGTTCGTGCCCAATTCGTACAGCTCCAAGCCGGAAGAAATCATGCGTGGATGATACAGCTTGCCTCCCGCTTTTGCTGTTTCCCGTAGATCGCCCAGCATCATAGAATAAATGGACTGAGTTCGGTATACGGCGCGCCCAAGCTGCTTTTTTGTGTCCGGCAAAGAAGCAATTTTCAGCTTCCAATCCCTCGCATATTTCTGAAAACGCTGGGTAGCCGTCTGCTTGGCAGGGAGCAAATATTCATCCTCTGACTTGTCCAAATATACCGTACGGTCATATAGCGTCAGCGTCATACGTTTAAGCCCGTTGTTGGAGGTTTCCACTTCCCAGATCACCGCTGGAGACAACAGAGGAACATAGTCTTTTTTACCATAAGGAATACCGCTAACACTGATTGACATCCCTGGAGATATGGCAGGCATATCGGACGTAACGACCAAATTGACCGTCCCCTGATAGGCGATTTGCTCCAGCGAATCTCTCAAATTAATGTTCTCCACGAGAGGAGATAAATCATATTTATCCTGTAAAATGACTTTGTAGCTCATGATAGCACCAGCTTTTGACCCGGTTTAATCGCATTCGGATTTTTCCCGATGATCTTTTTGTTAAGCTGATAAATACGACTCCATTGGGAGCTGTCTCCCAGCTCCAGCTTGGCAATTTTGGACAAGGAATCTCCCGATTTAACCGTGTAAGTTTTCTTTTTTTCTTTCATATCCGTGCGAGGCTTTTTGTTGACTGTCACAGACTTCGAACCGGTACCAGCTTTTTTGGCTACTTTCATTTCGCTCCAGGTTCGCAGTGAAAGATCAAAATTCACATCCCCATATTCCCCGCCCCGAAAGGTCGAATTATGAGAAGCTACAATTACGGGTACGTTCACAGCTGTCTCCGTAATGATAAAGCGTAGCGGACTCTTGGATAACAAAAAGCCATTCAGCGTGTTCATGGCCTCCTGCGGATCAGGGATGTCTTCATATGTGCAGTACGCTGGATTGTATTCCTTCGGAAAAAAAGAAGAGAAGGAGATTTCCTTCACCTTCTCCCCTTGCGGAAAGTCAAACTCCCCGTAGGACAAAATTGTCGTTGTATCAAATCCCTTTTGCCGTGAGATCGTCACTTCCTCGGGATTCACCGGAAACTGAAATTTTTTCCCTTTACCATCTGTCAAACTAAATTCCATCTCTTTCCTCCTTCCCCATTGCTACCATCTACTCCATTACATAGCTCCAGCGCCTGCTGGCTTGGTGTTCTGCGTTGCACGCAGAATTTCAGCTTTGAGACGGTAGCCAATTTGCGTAATAAGCCCATCCACATCCAGCTTGTTCTCATGTACAGTGACCTGTACAGCCCCCGCAGGAAGATTGAATTGGTTGGTGGTTTCCGTTTTAAAATCCTTCAAAAAGCCAGACAGTGTTCCCATTTGTTCAGGACTAATCTGAACTACTTGAGGTGTCGGATTACCATTACCTTTGCCTTTAGCTTTGGCTCCATTGTTCGCATGAGCCGCAGTATTTAGTAGTGGGTTTGGATTGACTCCCTGGTTAGCTATAGCCATCGGTCCATAAAGATTAGGGACGCCTTTTGCACCTGGTTGCTGAGGTCCATACATCAATTGAGAGCCGGGTGGTAACCCCGGAAATGGTGGCATAGGTGTTAACGGTTTGGTAGCCACAGCTACAGCAGGTTGAGGTGGTACGGCAGGTTTAGGAGCTTCAGGTGGCTTAGCTGGCTCTTTCTTAGGTTCATCTTTTTTACCGAAAGAAAAGAAATCAGAAAAGCTTTTACCAAAGTCTCCAGCCTTATCTGAAAGCCAGCCTTTGACCTGGGAAGCCTTTTCTCCAAGAAGTTTACCAGCGGACTTCGCCTTTTCCATCATAGCTGGACCATAATCTGAGACTAATCCGCCAATTTTACCTCCAATCCAATCACCTGCCATACTTCCCAGTGTAGAGCCAATAACAGTACCCGCTCCTGGAATCACTGAACCTACAATACCGCCGACGGTTCCCAATACTCCCCCGCCTATAGCAGAGCCTATGGCTTGTGAGCGTTCTTTGCCTGGAGCGGACTGAGCGATATTCATAATATCCATCCCATAACTTAATGGTCCCAATAGCTTTTTCGCGCCGCCTTTTAAAAGGTTTTTGAACAAGCCTGATCCGGCTTCCTCAACCGCGCCAGCAGTGCTTGGGTTTATAATACTAGAAGCCGCGCTAGAAACTGCATCTATAGCAGCACTGCCACCGCTTTTAATATTCCCAATCATTCCGCCACCGCCTTTAAAAAAATCCATCACCCCTTCTAACATGTCTCCAGTACCCCCGACACTTTCTATAAGTTCACCAGCAGCCTTACCTAGACTGCCTTTATTATTCCATATTTTTTTCGCTCCATTAACTAATTTTTTCCTTCTTGTATTTCCCGTAACTGGTCCAGCATTAGACCATTCTTGCTTCAATCCCCTCCATTTAGATCCAGTTTCGGAAAATCCCTTCATACCTTCGCCAAATTTTTTGACACCCCCCAGGGTATCTTTAAGATTTTCAAAAAAACCCTTAGGCTCTTCTTCTTTCGCCTCACCACCGATCTTCAGAGAACCTAAT
Source organism: Paenibacillus sp. TSM33 (assembly GCF_056099025.1). Classification (NCBI taxonomy): domain Bacteria; kingdom Bacillati; phylum Bacillota; class Bacilli; order Caryophanales; family Paenibacillaceae; genus Paenibacillus; species Paenibacillus sp. TSM33. The sequence continues at coordinate 414,234 of NZ_JBLZXB010000010.1, read as the reverse complement.
TTAGTACTCAAATCCGCAATAGCCTTCGTATTGGCCTCTACAGCAGTAGTATTTGCTTTCAAAACCGTACTCAGATTGTTATCAGACTTGACCGGGTCTGCTTTAGCAGTGCCGCTATTTACCTTCACATTCACATTCCCCGAGGCATTAATAATCTGAGATTTAACCCGGTTAATCTTGTTTAACAGATTATCCAAGCCTTTGGAGGCCATATCGTTCAGGACAATTTCCGGAGCCATGCGGGTACGGCCGATTTTTAACACACGTCCTTGAATTCGCTCAAAATAGCGTTCCATTGCGCGCAACTCTCTGTTGGCCTTAATGACGTTTTTGGGATCGATCACAAGGTTCATGCGGTAATTTAATGCTTCTGCCATCTATCATGTTCACCTCCTTGTTTATGCTTTTGAAGCTGCAATGCTATCCATTTCCTGTTCGGCAAACGCCAGCAGCAGCATGCGCTCACCGCGGGGAAGCCGCCAAAAGTCTCCGGGACGAAGGTGGTGCCGGACCCACAAGTGGTACAGCATCGTCGTCATTCCCCCGGAGCCGATTAGTTTTTTAGATCAGCAATCTCAACGCCAAAACCGGACAGTTCCAGCACTTTATCTCCCACTGCATCCAGTTCACCCGCCAGCAGCATACGGCGGACAGACTGTTCGCCACCGGACAGCTTCAAGCGGCTTGTAATCCGGGGATCTCCCCAACCATTAAGGGACAGGCCCTTCACTTCCAGCTTTCCGGTAGCTTCCGAAATCAACAAGGCGTTGAACGTTTCGGTATCTACTTTTTCATCGACGGCACCCTTCACGGTTCGGCGAATCGTACAGCGTTCACGAATGCTGTCCACCTTACTGGAGGTCAGACCATGCAACACAATTTTCATATCCAGGCGCTTGATACGAACCGTTTCTTCCGGTAGTTTTTCAGCGGCTTCAAACAGACTGTCCAAAATTTGTTCTTCTGTCATATTCTCATTCAAACTCATAGGTCATTCTCCCTTATTGTTAATTTCAGAATTTCACAAATTCTTATTTTCATTTGGGGAACGGGACACCTGACAGCATCCCAATTCCCCGTTAACCAATTTAGTTCGCTACAATCGGATCCAGCAGCTCATAGCCTTCGAAGGTGAAGGTCGTTTCTTCCTGTACTTCCTCGCCTGCTGTCCAGTTGGCTAGCTGGATTTTGTCAGCAGTGCAACGGATGAGACGAATACTTTCATGTCCAAAAGCTTCTGGATCATCCAGCTTCGTAATAATCTCAAAACGATTAAAACCACGACGAATCATATCGGACGTAACTTTATAGCCACTCATCGTCCCCGTCCCTTTTTTGATGCCGCGCTTATGCACCTTCCACTCATTGCCCACGAGATTCAGCTCGCGTTTTTCCATTTCCACGCTGGCTTCCAGCTTATTGATATTCGTCTGCCACACCCCATCCACATGCGCCTGACCAAACGTACCTAAAATAACTCTTGAAGCATCCAACATTTCTTTTTCCTCCTCAAAATAATTCATAATATAGTTCGGGATTTCACAAAACCCTCGTTGTTAAAAAGCTACCTTAATCCTACTGATCGCCTGCGAAATGCTTAGGCGCGTAAAATGCTTATTTATTGCACGTAAAATGTGCCGAACAGCTGCTCCATCACGTCGGTGAGCTTCACATTCCATTGCAGGAACACTTGATCCGGCTCCGGTTTGATAACTGGCGCATCACCGTAGTAAGCCGGATCGAGAATGACATCGTAGCCATCCGCCTCGATCACGTTGCTCAGCGACAGCTGTGCCAGGTATTCTTTGATCGCACCGATGAGTGCCAGACGGCCTTCTACTGTGTTGTTGATTTTGCCAATGTAAGTCTCTTCGGCTGCACGCTGCAAGTCAGCGTTAATGGCATCCATGACACGGATGGAACGGATTTTCTTCCACGCATTGTTTTGTCCGGCAGACGGGTTCACCAAGCTGTTGATTCCACGCAGCGCTTTGACCTGACGGCCATCGAAGAACAGGAGGAACACCCCGTTACGGACAGCCTGTTCCTGCTCGGAACGTGTCCAGCGGCGGGTTACATCCTCAAAAGGCGTAACTGCATACGTTGCGGATTGGTTCAACCGTTGGCCTGCGATCAGTCCGGCTACATAGGCAGCCGTTTGGGCGGAGCTGTAGTCCGTACCTGCCAGACGTACGCCTGTGCCCACGTTTACGATGCCTTCATGGTTCAGTGCCAAAGAACGTGCAGAAGCCAAGCTGACAGCCGTTTTGGACACATCATCTGCCGCAGAACCGCCGAATACAGCGATGACGCCTTTGCCTTCATTCCGGACACGTTTGATCCAGGCAGCAAAGCTTTGCAGCAATGCCAGATCGGCTGCATAATCCAGGGCCAGCACATTAAACTCCTGTCCTTCCAATGCTTCCTGCATGGCGATGTAATCGGCATTAACCAGCTTGCTATTGCCGCTATTGCCACCTGTCAGATGTACGCCGCTGACATCCGCTGGAATGCCGCCTTCGCCGACAACCTCAGCTTTCACCCATACGTTTTCGCTGTTTTCGTTCAGCGCTTTGGCAATCGAAGCAGCCGTACCGTCGCTGCCTTTGTACGTACCCAGCAGTTTGGTTCCTTCATAGAGGCGCACCTCACGAGCTTGCTCGTCGCCCAAAGTTGGCTGTACCGTTACGGCAAAACCATTACCGCGGCTACCTGTGTACAAAGCCTTCAAACGCAGCACGTCGGTCGGGGTCTCGCCACCGCTTTTCAGTGTTACAGACGCTTCAGCAGCCGTGTCATCTGCCAAGCGATAAGCGAGCAGTTTTTTCGGACCGCCCAGCAAAGCCAGATACAACGTGGAATATGCTGTCGCACCATTCTCACTGCCGCCGGAGAAGATTTGGCTAATAGCCGTTTCGCTGCCCACCTCTACAAACTCACGTACAGGACCCCAATTCGCCTTGACGGGTACAACGACCGTACCACGTGATCCACCTTGAATCGCTGAAGCTGCTGCTGCCTGAAAATTCATATACAAACCCGGTAATACCGGTTTATTCGTGTTTTCCCATGTTCCGCCTGCCATAATTAATCCACCTTCGCTTTCATAAATTGTTCGATTTTAGTGTGTGCTTCTGCTACCGTAAACAGCTTGTCCTGTGTGCCAAAAAAGGCGCCTGCCAGCACTTCTACTTTTACAGAAAACAATTGTTCTGCGTGTTCCTTTAGTTCCTCTAGCGTATAGCGTGGGCCACTTGCTTCCTGCCCGCTATGTAGCGGGGTCTTCTCATGGCTTTCCAAGGTCACTCGGACCACCTCATTTCAAAATAGGATGAATTTCCACTCTGCGAATCAATGCCGCTTCCTCAGCCGGACGCATACGCCGCTGTACCAGCGTCAGCCGAAGCTGACCGTCTAAAATGGCATCCGCCTGCAAATCGGCTGAGGCTTCAGCCGTAGACATATAACGGCCCTTGTCCTGCTCCAGAGGAAGCTGGATTTGAGCGGCAAAGCCTTCGACCAGCGCGGAAGCTGCGCGGTTCTCTTCGGTGGTGACCGGGGCAGTGATATGCCCGATGAACCGTTTGCGGAGCTCATACATGGAGGCTCCTGCCATCCGGGTTTCACAGCCGCTCAGCCGCCATAATACCGCGTGGCTTCCCGGCTGTGCGGGCCATGCGTCGGCGTATACCGACCACAATTCGCCCAGTTGCTTCTGCGTCCAGCCGACCAGTGCTGCCAGCCATTCTTCCGGCTGTGCTGCATCAGGTGCTGAAGCGGCCGATCCACCTTCTGTTTCAGGCACATACACGCCAAAACGCAGCGTTCTATAGGCCTTGCCCGTAACCGTGTCCAGCATTTCTGCATCCCGCACGCCCAAATAGTGCGCGGTAAAAGCAGACGTGTCCTCACCTTTACCTGTCACCGATGCTCTGTGCAGTCCGGCAATCAGGGTATTCGCCCATACATCGGCCTGCGCCAGCCCCGCTTGTCCTGCGTACAGCTTGATGCGGACAACCTGCCGGTAACCGGCCCAGGAAGACTTCCAGATTTCCTCGCCCAGCACCATAACCGCATACGGCTCCTCTGCCGTCTGCGACGGGGGTTGAACATCGTATACACGCCCTTGCAGCGCCGGAATAATGTCAATGAGCTTTTGCTTAAAGGCTTGTCTCATCCTGTGGCATGCCACCCTTGCGTATCCTGTGCTCGCATGCTGTGGCTGTTTAGCCAGGCTTTTTTCCACTTCCATGCTCTCAGCCGGCGTAGCCTTGTACTCATGCATTGCAGCATCCCTTGCTTAGGCAACACGACTCCTCCTTTCTATACATCGAATTCCCGGGAAGTGACAAAGACGATGACCGCATGAAAAAACCGGCCCTATTGGCCGGCTAACGTTTGACGGTGTGTGTCTTCGGTATGTCCTCTTGTCTTGATTCCCGATGATATAATCTTACACCCTTATAACGAATGCGTTGCCGGGGAAATGGACGATAAAAGTAGAGACTAGGGATGAAGTTAGGCGGTATTTTGCGAACATTTGTTCTTATATTAAAAATGCGTTTAATCTCATTGTTGATGTGCACACAAAAAAATAACCGCCCTTTAAAAAGGCGGTTATTACATCGTTCAATTCAATGAATTATAAATATTTGCAGTATACCTAGTGATGGCTTCATCGTAATCTGGATACTCATACTCCAAACTTCTGGCCACAGCCTTAGCGTATTTTCTAAACAATGCATAGCAAGTAAGTAAAGACTCCCACATTTCTCGATAGCCATTTTCAGAGTAACTGGATAGTAAACTTTCCCAGTCTTCATTAGGAAGGTACTAATTTATAAATTTATAGTTTTTTCCTACACTAAAGGTGTACCCTTGCTCTGAGCCAATCTTCCAAGCCATCATTCGCAGCAAATTAGGTCGTGCTATCTCGTGCAAATGGTCAATAGCAAACAGGATTTCTTTTCTCGCCAATCCTTTTACGATATAAGTTGAAACCATCCAAAACTCATTACAGCAATCATCAAATTCCTTTGCCGTGGGCTTTTTAATCCAATATTGATGGTCGTTCGCGATCACTTCCTCTTGGATCAGCACATCCTTGTCGAGCAGAACCTCAACTAAACCATCGCTATTCGTAAAATAATCCTCTACCTCGTTTATAGGGATCAGTGTCAGATCTAATTTGTTTCCATCCTCAAAAAGAATGATATATGAAAACCAGTTACCTAGTTCTGATGGAAAAAGTTCCATATCCTCGGGTTTTTGCATCATAAGCCTATCCCCAAACACGTGGAGCCATTGATCACTTTCCTTGAAAGAATCCATATCTGTTACAAAGTAAGAAATATCATAATCTTGAAATGAATCAGGAGGAATATTGAAGTTTGTACGTGATCCTTCCATCGTGACCAATCGAACTCTCGCATCGTTCATAGCAAACTTTATAAGGATATTCATCATTTCTGGTTCACTTCTCAATACATCCGTCCTCCGTTCCTATTTTAATTGAGACCTATGCTTCTTATTCACCGTTGCGGTTCATACTCCTTGCTGTCTAGGTTAATAGAGCCACAGGTTGTGACCCCTATGCATTTACCTACCCCAGTCTTCGATCCGCACCCTTTTGCAAGCTTGCCAGATTCAGAACGCCTTGGTCTGCCAGCGCTAGCGCCATTTTGTAAAAAGCACGTGTGCGAAGCTTCGTGTACGTATCCTTGCTGACTGGTGGGTCCAGCACATAATTGTAAACCTTGTAATCGAACACGTCGTCATCCTTTAAATAACGTTCACGGATGAGCAGCTGTTCACGTTCATTCAAGCGGCTCACTACGGCATCCACCATTTGGCAATAGGCCAAGCGGGCGGCAGGAGCATCTACATTATATACAGCAGTTCGGGCCGTTGGGTCGCTTGTTACATTCGTGGGTCCGTTCGGGCGATCCGTATAGCCAGCAGTAATAAAGCTTTCTCGATCCATAAAGGTTATTGTTTTATAAATCCGGTATTTCTCAAATACACCCTCCAATGCATTCTGCGTTTTGCGACGGTCTAATTCGGGTAAGTTATTTCTCATGAAAAGCAACACTCCTTATATTATGCCTTTTGACAATGATGTATTTTCAAATAAAAAACGCACTTGTTTACATTGTGTTCCCCTTTTGTTCGTATCTTGAGTATAACATAACATTATTTAGGATAGGTATCCATCGTGAAAAAAAGCAATATAGCCCCAAAAACAGGATATTCGCTCTACTTTTCTATGCCTTTTGGCATATTACGTGCTTTTACTATTTACCTAATGGTATAATAGAGCTGAATCTATGATTCTATTGCAGAAAGGAGCTCCATTGTGGAACAGCCAGCATTCGGAACCTACCTAAAACAGCAGCGTGAGCACAAGCAATTGAGCATCAACCAATTGGCAGATGCCGCAGGTATTAGTAATTCACAAATTTCCCGCATCGAAAATGGACTGCGTGGAGTTCCCAAACCCTCCACCCTCCGCAAAATAGCGGACGCGCTCAGCGTATCCTATACCGAAATGATGAAGGCCGCCGGATATTGGGCAGATGATGATTCTATAGAGCAAAATCCGCATGAGCTTTATCGTTCTACTGTACCAGAATGGGCAAACTCCAAAGACCGCCGGGATTTTAAAAAAATGCTGGAGGAAGACGACGAATTAATGTTTGATGGCATTCCGCTCGATGAAAAAGACCGTCAACGGATCAAGGACGTACTGACAGGCCTGTTCTGGGAAGCCAAGCAAATGAACAAACATAAAAAGCCCGCAGATCCCGGGGCGAGCAAAGATCAGGGATAGCAGGTGAACGCATGAACGAACTCATTCACAAACTTGTCCGAAAATACCGTACCAATTGTCCCTTCGATATTGCGAAAGCCCTAGGCATCCATATCCGATATTGCGATCTGGGTTCCACAACCAAAGGGTTGTATTATCACAAGCTGCGCAGAAGATTTATCGTCATTCACAACGGCCTTACACCAGAATGGGAACGGTTCGTCTGTGCGCATGAATTGGGACATGACCGACTGCATAAAGGCATTAGCCGCTTTTTTATGGAGGAACATTCCTACTTTTCTCCAGGAAAATTTGAACAACAGGCTAATCGCTTTGCCGTGCTGTTGCTGAGTGCAGGGAATCCACCGTTGGCTGACGAAACATTGGATCACTATTTACCCCGGATCGGGCTGCCCAAAGAGACTGCCCTTTTTTTTGATCACAAAACAGAACAATAGTTCCTATTCTATGAGTTGCTGTCTATTATTGCCTCTATAATAATAGGTAACTAGACGGTGGATTTAACAACCGATATCTCAAAAAAATGTAGTGCTTTGATATAAAATAAGAGTTATTTTTACAATCATCTGATAAAATGTGGACGTAAGCGGTTTCTCTAATTCATTCATTTTATGGGAGGTTGAAGGAACAACATGAACTCATGGAAAAAACTCTCGTCGATCTTGACGACCGCCGCGCTTCTACTTGGTTGTCTCGGCACAGCAGCAGCGGACCCAGTTGCTAATGCGGGAACAGCAGGAACCGGAACAACACCGTCTCCAGTCAGCGGTAAACACATCACCATCCTACATACGAATGATACCCATGCCCACGTGGTCGCCAACGACAAGGAAATGGGCTTCGCCAAGCTGGCGGGCATTATCGATCAATATCGCGCTGCCAATCCCAATACATTACTGCTGGATGATGGGGACACCGTTCATGGAACGACCTTCGCTACTCTGGTCAATGGTGAGAGTATCGTAAAAGTAATCAACAAGCTGCGCTATGATGCAATGGTTCCGGGTAACCATGAGTTTAATTACGGCTGGAAGCATCTAGTTGAGCTGAGTAAGGAGATTCAGTTCCCTGTACTGAGCGCCAACATTAAGCAAACGGACGGAACTCGTTTGTTCCAACCGTATACTATTAAAGAAGTCGATGGCGTTAAAATCGGTATTATCGGCCTAACTACACCTGAAACGGCATATAAAACCAATCCTAAAAATGTGGAGGGCATTCAATTCACCGACCCTGCGGCTGAAGCCAAAGCGGTAGTAGACGAAATCCGCAGCAAAGTAGATGTCGTCGTTGCTCTGGGTCACCTGGGACAAGATGCATCCAGCAAAGACACCAGCCTCAAGGTCGTGAAAGAAGTGCCTGGTATTGATATTTTCATCGACGGACACAGCCATACCGTATTGGAAAAGGGCCTGGTCGGTGACAATGGCACGTTAATCGCTAGTGCAGGTGAATACACCAAGTATCTGGGTGTAGTGGATCTATGGGTAGACGGCGGCAAGGTTATCCAAAAGCAAGCCAAGCTGATCGATTCGACTCAAGCTGCTGACGTGCAGCCCAACGCTGACATTGCTGCATTAATCGCCTCCATTCAGAAGGAACAAGAACCTATTCTTAAAGAAGTTGTAGCACAAACCAGTGTAGATCTCGAAGGCGCACGCGAAAAGGTACGTGCGGGTGAAACCAATCTCGGCGACCTGCTCACCGATGCTATGCGTGACATTTCGGGAGCAGACGTGGCTTTAACGAACGGTGGTGGCATCCGGGCTTCCATCAAAGCAGGAACGGTTACCAAGGGAGACATCATTACCGTACTGCCCTTCGGCAACCAGATCGTTACCCTGAAAGTGAAAGGCTCTGACATTCAGGCCGCACTGGAAAATGGCACAGCCTCCTATCCAGAACCAAGCGGGGGCTTCCCTCAGGTATCCGGTATCTCGTTCAAAATAGACACCTCAGCAGCCAAAGGCAGCCGTGTTCACTCCATCCTGATCGGTGGAAAGGCCCTTGATCCTGAGGCAACATACACACTGGTCACCAATGATTTTACTGCCGTAGGTGGTGACCAATATACGATGTTCGCCAAATACCCGCAGGCTGGTATGTTCGGATCGCTGGATGAAGCGTTAATCCGCTATATGCAAAAAGTGGGCTCTGCTAGCCTGCAAGTACAGGCAGACGGCCGTATTCAAGAAGCCAAGGCAGACGGAAAAACTTCTGTCCCTGCCACACAAGCTGTGCCGTCTCCACCAACAACGACGCCAGCACCTCTGCAGGAGATACCGCAATCCAATTCTACATCGGCTGCGAAACCAGCTCCTGTGAAATCGGCACCTGCAAAATCTCAAACTAGCAAGCCACAGCAGGCATCGACTACTGCACAAGCTGCCAATAGCCATGTATATGTTGTGAAATCCGGGGATACTCTGTATGACATTTCTCGCAAACATGGTACTACCTGGCAACAGCTTCAGCATTTGAATAAGTTGAAGAATCCTCACCGCATTTATCCGGGGCAAAAGTTAGACCTCCCGGCCTAATTCAATAGCTTGCATAAGCAGCGTCTGGAATCCAAGTGGTTTCGGATGTTGCTTTATGTCAGAAGTTTTTAGATATGCGATAGTCCAAGCTCATTTGGACATCGCATATTTTTTTTGAAAGCAAGCCTTTTAACCGCTGACAAGTTGTGAACCGAGAGGTATGATGGAGAAGAGTTATTCGGGCAGAGAACATTTGTCCCGGTATCCATCGGGATCAGTTATGTGTGTGGAAGGAGTCCATTAAATGCAATACATTATTTATGATCTTGAATTTACCGTTAGCCGTAATGCCAGATATTCCTCCGAAATCATTGATATCGGTGCCGTCAAAGTTATTCAGGGAGATGATGGCCTATTCGTTGCAGATACATTTCACAGTTTTGTGAGACCATCGAATCGGCCTGTAATCTCTACAGATACCGTTCAATTCACAGGTATTACTCAACGAGACATTGATGCCGCTCCACTCTTTCCTGAAGCTGTGAAGCAATTTATTGCCTGGCTCGGTACGGATTCGCCCTATTATTTGTGCGCATGGGGCCCGGATGACCGTCAGAAGCTAGTATCCCATTGTCGTACCCATCATGTAGATCTCGGTTGGATTCATAATACAAATGATATACAGAAGCAAATTTCCCGTCTGTTTAGTTCCAATGGAAAGTATCGTCAGTTGAGCCTGTCTCAGGCGTTGGAATTGTGCAACATTGACTTTGATGGTCAACAGCATCGGGCACTGGATGATGCCGTGAACACTGCTCAGGTTTTCATACACCATTTTGATCGTCTTACATTAGTTCATAATGCTGCCGACGATGAGGAAAGTCGCGGCTCGAAGCTCGTCTACTCTTCACCAGAAGAAGAACAGGAGCAGTACAGTCCCTTCGGCAATCTCGCCAACCTGTTTAAGGACCGTTAAGCAGATAGCTCCCCGGCCCGTTCCGGGGGATCTTCCCCCCTGTTATTCTTGATTTCCTGCCTTTTTATCGAAGTAAAACGCCCCCCAGGTTCGCAGCATTTCTTGCATACGTTTGCGGTACCGTAAAGGTTCCAGAATCTCGGCCTCAGCTCCATAGGATGTGAGCCAATCCAGAAATTCACGGTCATGATTGACCGTCACCTCAAACAACAAACTTCCATCCGGCAAATCCTTGAGAAGAGGCTTGATGAACAGCTCCTCTTCTTTGACCCGATATACAGAATCGGCAGAAAAACGTACCACAAACCGAATATTTTGGTTTCCTTTGGTCACCGACCAGGTGCCTTTAAAAAACATTTCCATTTCAGATGTATTTTTTTGAAACGTATACGGCAAAATCCTCATATTCCGAAAACGGCTGATCCGAAAGGTTCTCATAGCGGATTGCTTATGACAAAAACCAAGCATATAGAACCGCCGGTCTTGAGGAACCAAACAATAAGGATCTACTTGCACCAGTGATACATCTTCATTTTGAGGCGAGCTGTATTCCGCTTCAATTGTCTGCTGCGTAAGACTCGCCAAAACAATCAGCCTGAGCAGATAAGGCTGGTTTTCCCGATCAAGTGTCGAGCCGAGCCGGATGATATTTTTCATTTCCTGCGCGAAGCTCGTCTGGTCCATCTTTTTTTTCTGACTAGAGGCCATCACTTTCTCATAAGCACTTTCAAAAGCTGGCGGTAAAAGAGGCTTTATCGTTTCCATCATCTCTCCCAGCTTGGTAAAAGCCTCTGCCTCTTCTTCTGTCCAATTCAGAGGATACAAAGCAAAATTGCTAATAAAAATGTACCCCTTGCCATGCCCCATATTCGTAATCGGAATATGCATAGCGCTTAGCGCCTCCATATCTCGGTATATGGTACGTTCTGATGTTTCACAACGTTCGGCAAGCTCTCTTGCCAATATTCCTGGATTTGCCTGAACAATAGTAATAATCCGCATTAAACGTATCAACCGATCAGTCAAGGAAGTCTCTCCTTTACAAAAAGATAGTAAATTAGACTCACTAATTTGCACAAATAAACTAGCATAATTACCTATCTCAACCTATCACTCTTCGTAAAATGAACATCTCCTAACGATATTTCCTTATTAAAAAAGACCTTAGAGCTATACGCTGTAAACGATACAAAAGACCCGCTCCATTTATTGCGTATGGACAGAAGTAACTCGGCTTCCTCAAGGTAATCCATGTCTTCGCTTCTAGCTGCACATATAAGCAATTCATCTGCTTGTCTCGTAAGGATGAACGTCCCTCGCTCAGAATCCCCTTTCTCATACATACGCAATGCCTTTTTTACAATTGGGGACGTCTCATTCAGCTTTATGTATTTTTCCACCTTCGGGTTGGATGGCATGCTCAGCAGACCAAGATGATGCGTGTAATGGATATAGAGCTGGTCTGTGCGGATCAGCGTTCGCTTTTCCTGCGATGGCTTGCGCCAACTCCACTCGATCATTCCAATCGTATGTCTTCCGGACGCGTGAGCCGGTATAGAAAACGTTAAAATAGCTTGTCTATATTTTCCCCGCCGCACATCGCCACAGTGAACACACATGCAATCTCCGTTTTCTGATTGTTTAAACCCGAGTCTCACCCCCTCAGCTTTTAATAGATTTACCCCGTTTTCTGGATTGAACTGAAGTTGAAGGTCACATCCCGCTGCTTTCGGTATTAAATTCCCTTTTCTTTTACGTATAGCTCCATAGCCCCATTCTATCAGTAGATTTACTTGTTTGGACCCATTCGCCGATATAGACTCTTTGTCCCATGTGTACGTTACATTGAGCATTGACTTCACCACTGGTAAATTCCCCCTAAAAGAACATGTAACTCTAAATTAACAATGTTATCTGACACTATATTGTCAGGGAACATATGTTTGATTGTGAAAATTATACATGGTAATCTTTATGAAAGGGGACCTAATTCGGCAAATAACATTTTAATCCATTCTAATTACATAAATACGCAAAAATAGCCCGGCTTTTGCCGGGCTACATGATAGTCTACTTCTATGGTTAAACTTATGAAATTGCAGTTTCTGTCACAGAAGCTTTCGTCTTTGTGCAAATATCGGATATTGGGGCAAAAGTAGTGCTATCCACGACAAGCTCCTTCGATAATGGCTTTCCATTTACAGTGATTTTTAAAATTGTATAGTTTTGTTCTCTTTCGTTCATCTTTCAAAATCTCCTTCTATATCTATTTTTAATATATTTCAGCTTATATATTCCTATTCAAGCCCTGACTAGGTGCGGGTTGTTCTTTCTCGTTTGTTGGGAAAACTGCCGGAATGTTGCCGCTTCCTTGATATACCCGTTTTAAGGTACACTTAAACTAATATATCGAGTTTTTTTGAGAATACTTCCCCTTTGTTTGTCGTCTGTATATTCTAAAATCTGCATCCAAATCATGATCTTGTACGTAACCATGTGATATGGGTAATGATCTGTATCATCTAACATCTTGGTTTATCAAAAGGGGGACATCTCTTGGCACGAGCAACTTGTCGCTTCGCTTTGTACCGCCGCATTGTCTGTGCTACTTTAGCACTTTTGTTTATTTTTGGAGTAACCCGTGTACCCGAAGTTCATGCTGCTTATTGGGATGATGTATATCAAGGCTTTGAGCAGTTTTCGCGGTTGCCCGGCGATGTATACCAGCTCAAGGAAAGCTACCGACAAACACAGGAAGATCTGGAAAAGGCCCGTACCAGCATCGAAACTTATCAGAAGCAAAACGCCCAACTGCTGGAACAAAACCGCAAGCTGAACGACACCGTTACAGAACTAAAAAATCTTCAAAACGAGCGCGATCAGGCTTCACACCGAAATAAAATGCTCATCATCACGGCTATCATTCTGCTGGCCGGTTATTTTATCGGTATCCGACTGTTGCGTTACGGGATGCGTCGACGTTCGGGAAGATACTAACTGCCTGAAAGGATGAAAGGCCTGAATGGACATACAAGCAGGACAACACTATGATGAAAGCGTCGGTTCAGTCGTAACGCTCGACCTGACTGAAGGGGAGAAGCTGCACGTTCTGCATCCGCAACAAATCATCGCATATCGCGGCCCTAGTTCAGGTCGCAGTGATAAGCTGATGAATATTAAAGGCATGTACCGCAAGCACAAACTGATTCAGGCCGATTTCACAGGGGCTTGCCGGCTAATTGCCGCACTTCCTCCTGGCTTCAGTCTGAAGATGATCAAACTTGAAGGAGGCGACGATCTGCTATACGATTTCCGCAACCTGTTCTGGTACAGCGCCGGCATCCAAATGCGTACCAAGCTGCTAAGCATGAAAAACATGTTGTTTAGCCGTGATGTCATTAAAATGAAATTTGACGGTATAGGTCACATTGGTATTTTGACGCAGGGATTGGTATGTCAAGAACAGCTTCATCCGTCAGAGCCGATCTATGTCGATGCAAGCAGTGTCATTGCCTACCCCGAAAACGCCAAGCTGGAGTTAACCGTATACGGTAACCATTTGGCCAGCCAACATATGAACTATCATTTTAAAATGACCGGACACGGTACCGTACTATTTCATGCCGGTGAGCATCATCGGCGGCTTCAGCAGGATATGAACGACGATGGTGTGATCAAACGATTTTTAAGGGAAGTCATTCCATTTGGTGGAGTGTTTATCAAATAGCCCTGCCATGCTATAATGGCAATGCTACTCGAAGAAGCTGTCTGTCCTTGTGGCAGATGCTAATGAAGAAAATCCATGCGTCATGCATGGGAGAGGTTCGCGAACTCCCTCTATAAAAAACTAACGACGCTTTGTCCTCCGCATTAAAAAATGAATTTGCGGGGCAAGGCCTGTTTTTTGTTGAAGCCGGTTCAAGAACTCTCCTTCTTCCACGTGACAAGACGCTGTGTCTTACACCATTCCAAGAAGATCGAGAGGTTTTTTTATGTTTACAAACGAAAAAGCAGTCGTCGTATTCAGCGGCGGCCAAGACAGTACAACCTGTTTATTTTGGGCAAAAAAACATTTTGCCGAAGTAGAAACTGTGACGTTCGATTACGGTCAGCGCCACAAGCAGGAAATTGAAGTGGCCGCCGGAATCGCCAGCGAGCTGGGTGTTCCGCAAACGGTACTGGATATGAGCCTGCTCAACCAACTTGCCCCGAATGCTCTCACACGCACCGACATTGACATTACTCAAGAGGAAGGCGAACTGCCTAGCACATTTGTAGACGGTCGTAATCTATTGTTCCTGAGCTTCGCAGCAGTTCTCGCCAAGCAAAAAGGAGCGCGCCACATCATTACAGGCGTTTGCGAGACAGATTTCAGCGGCTATCCCGATTGCCGGGATTCCTTTATTAAATCACTGAACGTTACATTGAACCTTTCGATGGACTATCCCTTTGTGATTCATACCCCACTCATGTGGTTGAATAAGGCCGAAACCTGGCAAATGGCCGATGAACTGAAAGCTTTTGAATTTGTAAGAACCCGTACACTAACATGTTATAACGGTATCATTGGCGATGGCTGTGGCGAGTGTCCTGCCTGCAATCTCCGTCGTGCCGGACTGGAGCAGTATCTCGCGGTTCGTGGCGCTTTGTCCCAAGGAGCTGAAGGCCATGCGTGAGCCAGGTACCTTTCGTATTGTCGACAAGCTCCAACAGTTCGGGACAGACATTGAACGCTCTCAGCTGCGTTATCACCGCAAGCGTGTTCTCGTCAGCAAACAATTTACGTTCGATGCAGCCCACCATTTGCACTGTTACGAAGGCAAATGCAAAAATCTGCACGGACATACTTATATCGTCGTATTTGGCATAAGCGGTATACCGAGCGAAATAGGTCTGACGCTGGATTTTGGTGATATCAAAACGATCTGGAAAGAGCGAATTGAGCCTTTTCTGGACCACCGTTACTTGAATGAAACGCTCCCGCCAATGAATACAACGGCAGAAAACATGGTCGTCTGGATCTTTGAACAAATGGAGTCAGCCTTGACCTCGGATGCATACTGCAATCGTGTTGAAGGCGGACGTACCGAATTTGTACGACTGTTCGAAACACCTACCAGCTACGCCGAATTTCGACGGGAGTGGATGTACGATGAGTAATACTGTAACTACTCACCAACCTATGGCAACCCCCGACAGGGCTAAAGCAGCCCCTATTCCTGTGCTGGAGGTGTTTGGTCCCACCGTGCAGGGCGAAGGTATGGTCATTGGTCGTAAAACGATGTTTGTTCGTACCGCAGGCTGCGATTACCATTGCTCATGGTGCGACTCCGCCTTTACCTGGGACGGCAGCGCCAAGGATCAAATCCGTCGTCTCAGTGCCACTGATATTTGGCAGGAACTACAGTCCATCGGCGGCGAACGGTTCTCGCATGTGACCCTTTCCGGAGGCAACCCTGCCCTGCTGCCACAGCTTGGGACGCTGATTACCCTGCTACGCAGTCAAGGCGTTGCCACCGCTGTCGAAACACAAGGCTCCCGTTGGCAGGAATGGCTGTACGATATCGATGAAGTGACCTTATCCCCGAAGCCGCCCAGCTCTGGCATGACGACTAACTGGGACGTGCTGGATGATATCGTAGCCCGTCTGACCAACCGAAAGATGGCTGGAGAGTCCAAGTCTACAACAAACGTCTCCATCACAACGTCCGCCAAGGCATCAGAGGATGAATCGGTCAGATTATATGCTGGAGCATGCAGCCTGAAGGTCGTCATCTTCGATGACACCGATCTTGCCTATGCCCGCACCGTTCATGAGCGCTATCCACACGTACCGTTGTTCCTCCAGACGGGTAATCCAGATGTGAACACGGAGAACATCGGACAGATCGCAGAGTCTCTTTTACACCGTTATGAATGGCTTATCGACAGTGTCATGGACGATTCCCGGCTCAATGATGTAAGAGTACTCCCGCAGCTCCACACCCTCGTATGGGGCAACAAACGCGGAGTATAACACGTATATACAATATATTCCATGCGAGCTGTATGTGATACACAAGATACACCAAATTAGTCAAAGTACACCCTCGACACCCAAAGCCATATAAAAAGAGAGAAACCCTCGTCTGCAAGGACGGGATTTCTCAATAAAATAACGCTCCTTAATATAAGGAGCGAAATTTCACTTCTGCCCAACCCACATGTAAACGGGTAGGGACTTTATGGTGTTGACGGCGGTCAGCAGCGGAGCGGAGGATTTGAAGCTGGAGAAGCGTTAGCGTTCGCCTTTGAAATGGGATTCTAACCTATAGATCTTTTATCAGAAAGAATCCCATTTCAACAGCGATCGGAAGCTCAAATCCTTCGCGAAGCGTCGCCTAACCGAACCTCCCCACCATAACTCCCTCTCCCTTTTACCAAACTAAACCAACTTTAAGGAGCCTCACTCAATATGACCGGAAGAAAACCCGAAGAAATGACCGACGTTACCCTACTTGGCAATCAAGGCACACAATACACTTTTACCTATGATCCCGCCATTCTCGAAAGCTTTGATAATAAACACCCTTACCGCGATTATTTTGTAAAATTCAATTGTCCAGAGTTCACCAGCCTGTGTCCGATTACAGGACAGCCTGATTTTGCAACCATCTACATCAGCTACATTCCTGATATTAAAATGGTTGAAAGCAAGTCCCTTAAGCTGTACCTATTCAGCTTCCGCAACCACGGTGATTTCCATGAAGACTGCGTCAATATCATCATGAATGACTTGATTAAGCTGATGGACCCTCGCTACATTGAAGTATGGGGCAAATTCACACCACGCGGCGGTATCTCGATCGACCCGTACACCAACTACGGCAAGCCGGGAACAAAGTATGAGCAAATCGCAGAACATCGTATGATGAACCATGATATGTATCCAGAGACGGTGGATAATCGATAGGCTGATCCCCTCTGCTCATTCGCATACAAATATAAATAAGGGGCTGTCCCAATAGTCATAAAATGACTCAAGGACAGCCCCTATGTTTCTAGTCTATCAAAATAATCCATAAAAAATTTGCGCTTGTGGCGTCGTTTACACACTCAGATCAAATTTTGATTTTTTATATTCATAAGGGGTTTTACCCATAACTTCCCTGAAAGCTTTTCTAAACGATTTTTCGTTTGGAAAGCCAGCCTCGTAAGAAATTTCTGTAAGTGACTTATTTGTTGTTTCCAATAAATCGATTGCTTTTTCCAGACAAAGAATTTGCTTGTACTCCGTAAACGTCTGACCTGTATATTCATGAAACATTCTCGACAAATAAGCCTCCGAATAGCCGCAAATTCGGGCTGTTTTTGCCAGACTAATATTTTCAGCATAATGCTCTTTAATAAAATCCATAATGGTCTTTATCTTTTGCTGCTTTTCACTAAATACCTCTGGCTGTAGGTCTGCTGCCTGACTAAAATGATTAACGAGCAAATATTTAAGTTCAGTAATTCGGCTTTGCTCTAAAATATAGTCATATTTCCCCTTGGAAATATGCAGGTTATATATATCCATAAATAACTCTCTTAATTTAGAAAGTATAGTATGTTCAACTTGCTGCTCTTGCGTATTTAATTGGATGAATACTTGTTCATTGGCAAAAAAGGTAGCTGGAAATTGTAATACAACGACCTGGTTTTCCGTAATACTTTGGGTAGAGTGCGGTACATTGCTATTAATGAACAGTGCATCCTTTTCCATCAAAATGGTTATTTTTCCTTCATGCCACACCTTGAGACTTCCACTTGTACAATAGATTAATTCCATATTGCTGTGAAAATGCATGGGGATGACTCTTTCTGTATCTGTCGATTGAAACATAAAGAGGTTAATCATTTTTCTTCGGTCTATTTCAATATGTTCATATATTTTCTTCATACGACACCTCATCAACCAGCTATGAGTAATCAACAGTAATTATATTCAGTCATATACTCTAATACTCATACTATACCGATAGTAAAATGCCTACACAAGCTGAAATCTCTTCAGATGACTAAGACAAAAAAAGGCAGTTCTTCTCGCAAACGGAGAAATGAACAGCCTTTCCTTGCCTGCTTGTAGCTCTCAGGTAAAAGATAAGAATAAAGTTTTAATGATTGATTATGGCGTCACATTCCTGCAACTGATAAATCTCAATTTCTCCTTCATTGTCTCCTGCTTCAAGCATCACACTGCGTTGTTCCGTATCTTCCAGGAAATAACGCAGAGAAAATACTTCCTCGCCTTCGTTCACAAAGATTTCCAGACTTGAGCTTTCTATAAATATTTGCATGCCTGCAAGTTGACTGGCTAACGTTGCTTTTCTGTACTCTCTCTGGTTCGTCAACCAGTTGGTTCTCCATACGGTTAAACTGTTTTCTTCCGAATCATAGTCAATTTCCACCGCATTTCTGACTATCATTTTGAAGTTCTCTGTAAGCTTCGAAAAATGAACAGTGCATTCCACCTGCAGGGAAGGCAGCAGCCAAACCCTATTTTTGTGAATGTTCTCCTTGGAATACACACCATCCATTCTTAGCAATTGTAATTCCGGCAATGGTTTCTGGTATAGCACACCGTTAGACAGCACTATTTCTCTAGGAAGAGTCAGCGCATGAATCCAGCCTTCCTGAATGGTTGGAACAGCCCTCTCCGTTTCTTCATTCATCGCGCTCATCCATCCGAACATAATGGTTCTATCATTCACCTTAAATGATTGTGGCGCGTAGAAATCAAACCCCCGATCAAGCTCTTTAAAATTGGCAAGATTCCCGTTGAATTTTCCTGTACTCGTTAATTTCCCAACAACATATCCCGATTGGTTAGGGTTTCTATAATATTCGCCTGCTTCTGGTAAGCCCTGAGGAGAGAACACAAAAATATCATTTTCCGCAAATTGAAGTAGATCAGGGCATTCCCACATATATCCGAATTCATGATCATGATCCAAAAATGATCCTTGGCATTCCCAATTAGACAAATCTGTAGATTTGTAGATAAGCGTATCCCCAGTCAAATCCTCTCTTTGAGCGCCAACGATCAGCCACCAGTTCCCGTTCCGATCTCTCCATACTTTCGGGTCTCGGACATGTCTGGTATAGCCTTTGGGATGCTCGAACAAAGGACCCATTTTCCGCAAATGCTCTCCATCTCCCGAAATGGCTACGCATTGATAACTTTCCTTAACACCATCTTCCCTGATTACATTTCCTGTGTAAAACAAATACAGCTTTTCATCATGGACTATGGCGCCTCCGGAATAAATGCCGTCCTTGTCATACCATTCCGAAGGCTCCAGCGCTACACCCTTGCTTTGCCAATGCACCAGATCGCTCGAAACAACATGGCCCCAGCATTTATTTCGATGTTCGGTTCCTTTGGGGTTCCACTGATAGAACACATGATATTGTTGATTGAAAAAGGCAAGTCCATTAGGATCGTTTAATAGCCCGTAAGGAGGAGTAATATGATATTTAAGATGATAAGCGTCGCTTTTATTCATGTTTATCCTCCGGTAACAAAGTAAAACTAAAGCTTAGCAAAATGTCCTGTGAGCTTGAACCGATATAAACCTCAAATTCACCTGGCTCACTCTTGTATTCCATTTCACGCCCATAAAATTTGAGCATGTCTTCATCAATTGAAAATTCCACAACTGTAGTCTTGCCGCTTTGTAAAAATACTTTTCTAAAGTCTTTTAATTCTTTCACTGGCCTTGCAACACTTGCAAATTTATCGCGAATATATAATTGAATCGTTTCTTTCCCAGCATACGTTCCAGTGTTGGATACAGAAATACGGATATCCACTGACTCATTTGTTTTCATTTCCTTTTGGCTGACGGTTAATAGGCTGTATTCAAATGAGGTATAGGATAGGCCATAACCAAACGGATACAAGGGTTCGTTCACTTCATCTATATATCGGGACGCAAAGCGATAAGAGCCATTTTCCTTTAAATTCGGTCTTCCTGTATTCAGCTCGTTGTAGTATATCGGAATTTGACCCACACTACGTGGAAAGGTCATCGCTAATTTCCCAGACGGATTTATTTCCCCATACAATATATTGGCCAGCGCTTCTCCGCCCATCGTTCCTGGATACCAGGCCTGAACTATAGCGTCAACCTTTTCAACAACATCGGTAAGGATCAAAGGTCTTCCACTATATACGATCAGAACGACCTTTTTGCCCAATAAGCATAATTCATGAAGTAATCTCAATTGCGGCTCTGGCAGCGTCGGATTCGTTCGTGATCCACCTTCTCCGCTCTGATAAATACTTTCTCCCAAGGCAAGGACAATGACTTCTGCTTCATTTGCATTCCTAATGGCTTCTTGCAGTAGAGCTTCCTCGGACCTTGTTTCAACCGCCAGTTTGTCCGCATATTTATCGAAGGTTTCCCTTGCATCAAGAGGTAGCAGATAACTTCCTCTACATACCGAGAGATTGTCGGGGCCAACAAGCTGTAACAACCCTGTTTTCAAATTAATAGTGTCTGTCTGCTCTCCCTTGATCGCCCACATACCCAGGGTAGAATTTTCTTCTGCATAGGGACCTATTAAAGCTACCTTCGTTTCCTTGGACAATGGTAATACATTATTTTCATTTCTCAGCAGCACAACGGATTCTTCTGCCAAGGACAGTGCCGCTTGTTTATGTTCGTCTGACAGAATGCTGCTGGTTGAACGTTTAACGATTTCCTGTAATCCGCGGAACGGGTCCTCAAACAGCCCCAAATCATTTTTCAGCTGTAAGACACGGTATACAGCCTCATTCAGAAGCTCCAGCATATAGTCGTTACCAGATATTACATTCTTTAATTGATTAGCGTACACTGCCGTCTTCATATCCACATCCACACCCGCCAACAGTGCCAGCCTGGCGGCGGAAGCCTCGTCTTCGGCATAACCATGCATGATTAACTCTTCAATAGCGGCGTAATCTGAGATCAATACACCGTTAAACTTCATTTCCTGTCTTAGTACGTCACGGTTAAGCCACTCGTTTCCAGTCGCAGGGATACCATTCAAGGTATTAAAAGCCGTCATGACAAGCTTGGCACCCGCTTCTATTGCTGCTTGATATCCAGGTAAATAATATTCCCGCAATGCATGCTCCGATAGATCCACGGCATTGTATTCACGTCCAGCGATAGGCGCCCCATAAGCGGCAAAATGCTTGACGCAAGAGGCAATTTTGTGGGCTGGCACGGCGGTACCTTCCAAATTGCTGCCCTGGATTCCCAGAACTACGCTTTGCGCATATTTCTGTGCCAGCAAGGTATCTTCTCCAGGCGATTCCATCACCCGCCCCCAGCGAGGATCTCTAACCATATCTACCATGGGGGAAAAGGTTACATGAATGCCTTCCTCGTAGCACTCCTGAGCAGCAATCGAAGCCGCATTCTCTATCCCCTCATAGTTCCAGCTACATGCTTGGGCAATCGGAATCGGGAAAATGGTTCGATAGCCATAGATAATATCCGCCATGAATAACAGTGGAATTTTATGAACCGATTTCTCCAAATAATCGGTTTGCAGCCGGATTATTTTTTCCGGGTTGGTAATGTTTAATATGGAGCCCGTGTTATAAATATTATAGTCCGTGCTTAGCCCTAATTTTTTTAAAGGACCCGTCACAACCGTATCCATGTCTCCTTCAAAAAAGTCGCCGGTCAGTTGGATGAGCTGGCCGATCTTCTCTTCTATTGAAAGACTGTTCAATTTTTCAAGCAATGTTTTGTTGTCCATGATTTTCTCCACCAAATTTTATTTGATCTCTATTTGTTCTCTATTTTTTCTTTAAATCCAAAGATCCACGTCAACGCAAATGCTACACCAAAACCGATTAAACATACTAAAGCATACAGGAAAATCTGATTATTCAGATACAATAACAAACCAGGTATAGCTGTAATTGACATGCCTGTGGCTTGAACATTAAAGATACGTGCGAAGAATCCTCCAACCGCTCCTCCAATCAAGCCCATCATGAATGGTTTGCCGTACCGAATGTTCACCCCAAAAATAGCAGGTTCTGTAATGCCCAACAATGCAGACACGGCAGACGGGTAGGCAATAGATTTGGTTTTTAATCTTTTCGATTTCAGACCGACAGCTAACGCCGCACCCGCTTGTGCACAAATAGATGCCGAACTGATCGGGTTAACCATATTCCAGCCGCCATCCACCAGCATCTGTATTTCGATCAGGTTGAGCGCATGGTGCAGTCCGGTAACGACAATAATCTGATTAATGCCACCATAAATAAATCCGCCAATACCAAATGGCAATTTCAAAATAGCTGTAACGGCCGATAATATTAAAACCTCTACCTCATGGAAGATGGGACCAATCACGAACAAGCCCAGTACCAGTGTGAGCAACAATGTCAGAAACGGTGTTAGAATCAAGTCCAATGCTTCGGGAACGGATTTCCTGATTCTCTTCTCCATCATCGCCCCCACGATCCCTATAATGAACGCCGGCAGAACGGAGCCCTGATAGCCTGCGATTTTGATGAAGCCCAAAAATAAAAGAGGTTCCTTCACATGTTGAGCGACATCCCAGGAAGTAGGTAAAGAAGGACTTACCAGCATGAGTCCGAGCAAAATTCCCAAGATCGGCGACCCGCCAAACACTCTGAATGCAGACCAGCAGACCAGCACGGGTAAAAATGCAAACGCGGTATCGGTCAGTATTTGCGTAAATAATATGAAATTCGCAGAAATATCATCCGGTGTAAGTCCAAATAACTGTAGCAGTGCAGGCTGAGTTACCAAGCCCCTAACTCCCATAAACAAGCCGGTAGCTACCAATGCAGGGATAATGGGAACAAATACATCTCCGAAAACCCGGATCATTCTTTTGAAAAAGTTATCATCTTGCGTGGAGGCCTTCTCTTTCAGCTCTGCCTTTGATGTCGCAGATACGTTCTGGCCGACCATCGCTTCGTAAACTTTGTTCACGGTACCGGTTCCAAAAATAATTTGATATTGTCCGGAGGTAAAAAAGACCCCTTTTGCCTTATCAATATTTTCAATAAATTCATCATCAATAATATCCCTGTCTTTTACAATCAATCTCAACCGTGTAGCACAATGTGCCATAGAAATAATATTGTCTTCTCCGCCAAGTCCTTTTATGACATCCTGGGCTATTTTAACGTATTCTTTCTCAAGACTCATCAGTCTTCTTCCTTTCCTCTGTTCCTCTTAGTTAGTCTGAACCTTTAAAACTTGGACTAATATGCTTCTTAAGAATAACATGACTGCGCTTTCAAACAGCGCGATTATTTTACTACATTAAGGTCAAATTTTGACCTTTTTATACCCTTGGCTATAAATAACTCCGAAAAATAGGCTTTGTACTGGAACAAAAAATACACCTTCAGAATGGGCACTGGATAACTTCATGGTTTATCCGGTGTATTCCAAAGGTGCTCTTTTTATTATCCTATTTGGTTACTTCGTGACTTTCAACTGAACACGATCAGCTGTATAGACAATTTTCACTTTATAATTGCTTGGCAAACCTGCTGCTTCAATGGAAGAGAATGCTCCATTCCGTTTACCGTAGGTTAAAATGGTGGCACCGCTAGCTGGTATATATTTGTTAGCAAAATTCAGGCGTAATTTCCCGTTAAGTTGGGCGGTTCCCTTAATTTTGAGCACATCATTTTTACTTTGCAGATTGAGTTCAAGCTTGCCCTTGGCTGTTTGTTTGTAATTGCTGCCAACAATCAGCTTTCCAGCATTGTTTTTAAGAAGAGTTCCCCCGTTATTTGTAATTGCACCACTTCCGAAAGCTGTCTCCGAATTACCTTCAAGTATACCTTGATCGATCTGCGTACCACCGGAATACGTATTGCTACCCATAAGCTTCAACGTACCTGTTCCCTTTTTAATCAGCTTTCCAACACCAGAAATATGGTTGCGCCAGCGATCCAATGCATTGAAACCGCCTTTGGAAGCGTCCATATTCACCGTAACATTATTGGCAAAAGCACCGTAGCCGTCCGCAGCGGAAAACAGGTTCAAGCGTCCCCATCCTTCGGCATCGTCAAGCACAGGATAACCAGATGGAAGACCTGTAGTGGCTAATACCCAACGGCGTTGGGTGCTGTCAAGGTAGGGCTGACGTGTTTCTAACAACACCTCAGCTCCCTTAGGTACTGTCATGGGCGTCGTAGCTGGATTAATCTGACTGAATCCATACGTTAATCGTTCATTATAATTTTTTTTGTTCGTAGCATAATTGCTGAAACGATCTGGGGCTGTACCTTTTTGGGACAGCAATTGTTTATGAGCATCCTGGTAAGCTGCTTTCTTCAAGCTGCTATTGGCTGGATCAGACAGGATGGCAGCAGCCATCGCCGTTGCCATGACGCGTCCTCCCATAACATCAAGCGGGGAATGCATGCCAGCAACAACACGGTTATTTCCCAGCTCCGAAGCTCGTGTCAGTAATTCCTGATAACGCTCCGGCATAGCATAGGCCATAGCAATAGAACTGAGATACGCAGCATTGGTATGACCGCTAGGAAAGCCGCCATCATTAGTAGCATCAGATTTGAGGGCAGGGATCAGACTTGGAACAACTACTGAATTGTCGCTCCAACGGAACGGACGAGGATAACTAAAGTAAGATTTGGCCGGGTTCGTCGTAGAGTAGTCCCCACGCAAGGTATTGACCAGATTCACGACGTTGCCGAGACTGGAGCTGGTATCCCCTGCATTTGTTCCCTCATCTTCATATTTTTTAGTTGTGGCATCGGCCGGAACGTCGTTGATTGTTGTCGTGGCACCTGCCTTCTTTCGATATACATCAGTGAGCGAACCCAGACCGTCGATTACACTGTAGCTCTGATTTCGACGGTCGTCCAAATAAGCCGCATCGGCCTCACTGGAAGTGCGACGGGCAGCAATATCGACCACTTTTTGAATATTAGCGTCCAGTACACTGCTGTTTAATTTGGTACCTGTGTCCCAGGTAGCCCCGGGAGTCCAAAGCTTATTAAATTCAGAGAGCAGACCGAGGGTCGGATTGGAGCTTTCCGTCTTATTAGCAGAACTATTATTTTTGTAATGATCTACGAAATATCCCCATGACGGTTCTGTTGGAGTTACCGTTGTTGGTAGGGTTGCCGCACTCGCGTAACTTCCACCTAGAGAACCTAGAAGTAAAGGTAAAGATAATAATGCAACTGATAGTGGTTTCCTTAGCAATTTCATTCTCAAATCAGATCCTCTCTTCTCTTGTGCTCTTCATCCTGTTTCTACGGAGCTATTATCTATACAACAAGTTGTATGACATAAAGAATCATATCTTAAGTTTGTTAAATAAAGAGCCTAGTTTTGTTAAATTCTTCTTGCTTATTTATATGTAAAAGGAATATCAACAACATTCACATAGAACCAATTCATGCATATTAGAGAGTAAAATAATAAGTAAAGGATATCTTATACAGATACAATACACTCAGAGCAAGATAATCTGTTGTAAATTAAAGGATCGAGCAATAAAGAGTATCCAGCAGAATGGGCAAGCAGCGATGAGTAAAGGGGGACTTTATTCCACTTTCAGCCATTTGCTGCAAATGGATTGCTTCCTATATCTTAAAATATACATACATACCCGGAGGTTGCCATGACTACTAAATCTGCTACAAATAAAGAAACGGGCCAATCGCTCCCCCTCCAGGGGCCGCAAGCAAAAGGCACCGTTTTTGCGATTCTGATTGCGATCAGTTTCGTTCATCTGTTCAATGACTCGATTCAATCGGTCATTCCAGCGATCTTTCCGATCCTGAAGGAATCTATGAGCCTGAGCTACACGCAGATTGGCTGGATTTCATTCGCCATCAACTTTACAGCTTCGATCATGCAGCCTGTCATTGGCTTGTTTTCGGACAAACGGCCTACGCCCGCTATCCTTCCCATCGGTATGGGCTTTACGCTGACCGGCATGCTGCTGCTCGCCTATGCTGCCGATTATAAAGCGGTGCTGATCGCAGTCATCTTCGTGGGTCTGGGCTCAGCCGCCTTTCACCCGGAAGGCTCGCGCGTATCCCATATGGCGGCAGGATCACGCCGGGGATTGGCACAATCCATTTTTCAGGTTGGCGGCAATGCAGGTCAATCGCTGGCACCAATGCTCACAAGCTGGATTTTTATCCCATTGGGGCAATTTGGCGCTATTTGGTTCACGGGTATTGCGGCAGCCGGAATTGTAGTCCAATCGTTTATTGCCCGCTGGTACGGTAACGTCCTGCGTACAGAAGGCATTGCACGCAAAAAAACGGCGACACGCCGCATGAAACCCGAAGTGCGCAGCCGTATTATGTTTGCCATGATTGTCCTCATTCTGCTGGTATTTGTTCGTTCGTGGTATTCGACCTCGGTCGGCAGTTACTATTCGTTTTACCTGATGGAAGTATTTAAAATGCCATTGGCTGACGCACAGCTGTACATTTTCCTGTTCCTCGGAGCTGGAGCATTAGGTACCTTCTTTGGCGGTCCGCTGGCAGACCGGTTTGGTAAACGCAACATGATTTTTCTGTCCATGGTATTAGCTGCACCGCTGGCGCTGCTGCTGCCTTATGCCAACCAATTCTGGACGGCGATCCTGCTGGCGATTATTGGATTTATTATGTTGTCCAGCTTTTCGGTCACCGTCGTATATGCCCAGATGCTCGTGCCTGGCAAAATCGGGACGGTGTCCGGTCTCATTACAGGCCTAGCTTTTGGCCTCGGCGGTGTGGGTGCACTCGTGCTCGGCAACTGGATCGACAAAGTAGGCATCACCAACATTATGTTCCTGTGCGGCTTTTTGCCACTGCTCGGCATTTTAACCTTCTTACTTCCTACAGACAAAACCCTGAATCGCTGGGCGGAAGAAAATGGAGCCGAAGTGTAACAGGCTGACGTGCGGCGGCCAACTAGGCCGCTGCACACCTTTATAAACAACGACCTTGAACTCCATTCTTCACTTCTACTCCAATCCTCACTTCTGTTCGAATCCATTCTCTACTTCTGCCAAACGCATCAAAATACGGCGCTTCCGATACAGCATTTTCCCTGCTTCAGCTACGTCACTAATGGCGCTTCGATTGGCAATGGAGCCAAACAAAATGCCCGCAATCGGGACCATTTGCAGCAGCTTTTTCCATCCGAACTGATCACGATAGGTGTTAATGACCTCTTTCCAACCCTGCATCTGGGAAAAAACCTGTGCCTGACGTGAAGGATCATCGAACAAGGCCAGTTCCTCTAATACAGCTTTCTTCCCCACAATATCAGATGAAGCGAATTGCATACATTTAATAATAAAAATACGCTCCTGCTTGTCATGGGGATTAAAGCCATAGCACAAAGCGATTTCCTGAAGAACCTTGAGTGACAAACCAAGCAAAATAGGGATATCCGCCGCAATTGTAAACACACCGCCAATCCCCGTGGTTGCTCCCTGAGCAGTGGCAAAGGTAATGCGACCCGACGTCATCTCGTCCGCAGTCTGATCCATGATCGTTAGCGGGAGCTCAGCCGCCTGCTTCAAATCCCACGTGGATTGGGCGTTATGTTCTAAATCAGCGTTTTCTCCGACATGAGGCTGATCCTGCGTATCCGAGGCAGAATTTGCGCCATTTTGCTGAATCATATATTCACGGGCCGTCTTGTTCAGCTTGCTCAGAACCGTTTCTTCTTTCACCAAATATTTGCCGCCATTTTGAATGAAGCTACCCAGCTCGTTAAGCAACTGCTCCAGCTTGTCCTTAATGATTTTGGGCGTCAGCCGATCCAGCAGCATAAAGGGCCATCTGCCGATTTTTTCCCAGAAAAAAATATCCTTCTGCTCCTTCTCCCACTTTTCAATCTGCTTCAGCTCTTGGTGCAATACATCCTGACTTTCCCGATATTCTATAAGCTGCTTCATAAGCGTAGACGTCTCCTTTTGACTATGCTAGTTTATGTATGGATATACGTAAATAAGACAAGTTCAGGTTTCTTTTTTTAGCAAAACGAGATGTATAGTAAGTTAAAATTTGTACAGATCGGAGTGTAATGATGAATAATGTAGGGCTTGTCCCTTACCATTGTGAGCATAATGCTATTTTGCATACCTTTTATTTGCCCGAGGAGCAGAAGCAATTTACTGGAATGCCAGCTGAAATGCTGGCACTGGCCAAGGAAGACCCACACCGCCATCCAGTCGTGATTACGGCTACTGGAAGGCCGGTTGGATTTTTCATTTTATACGATGGAGATGAATTAGCAGACTATACGAATACTTCTGTGGCACTGCTACTGCGTGCATTTTCAATTAACTACGCAGATCAAGGACATGGGTTTGCTAAACAAGGACTGCTTCTGCTACCACAGTTCATCTCTAGACACTTTCCGCATATTCGCGAGATTGTACTGGGCGTCAATGCCCGTAATCTTTCTGCCCAAAGTCTATATCTCAAATGCGGCTTTATCGATGAAGGTAACACAAAAATGGGCCAACACGGCTTGCAGCATATTTTTAAAATGAGCCTATAACGCTGACTTCAATAGCCCTCGTAAACAAAAGCTTTCGGCACAAAATGCCGAAAGCTTTTATCATTAAATTTCGCCAATGGAAAAGCTCAATTTGTAGTTACCAAACTTCGTAAGTTCATCCAGCATGGTATTTAACTCTGACTGTGAAGACATGCGTACCCGCATCCAATAACAGCCTTCCCCACTCACCCGATGGATTTCGACAATAGAGGAATGCTCCCGTGCAAAAGTCTGAAAAGCACTGTGAGTCGTTCCTGAATTCAGAAAAACCGTAATAAAGGCATGAATCGTCTGCCCAATTTTCTCCGGGTTCCAGCGCAGTGTATAGCCCTCAATAATGCCTGCATCCTGCATTTTTCGAACACGTGCCCCTACTGCTTGGCCCGTCAAATGAACAAGCTGACCAATCTCCTTGTGCGTTAAAGAGCTGTCTTCAATTAAATGATGAAGAATGCGCAGGTCGGTCTCATCAGGTACGAATAGTTCCATAGTTATTTTTCCTTTCATGATGAAACGAGAATGCTGGTTTTCCTTTCAGCAGGCCGTAGCCTGCATATCTTGCGTCAGATATGATTGTAGCAGAAACAAAGAACGGCCGAAAATACATTCGGTCAAAAAAAACATTTATGATCAAAGGAGCTTCCATATATGAAAATCACACTAATCCGCAACGCAACCTTATGGATCGAATACGCTGGAGTAAAATTTCTGATTGATCCGATGCTGAGTGATGCTGGCCTAAATCCACCAGTTCCCAATACGGAAAACACTCTCCGCAATCCGCTGGTTCCCTTGCCACCACAATGGCAAACGCTTGGACAGCCTGACGTGGTCATCGTCACGCATTTGCATCCAGACCATTGGGATCCGGCAGCAGTACGCTGGCTGGACAAACAAATTCCCGTCTTCTGTCAGCCCGGAAATGAAGAACAAATCATGGCTGACGGTTTTACACTGGTTACTCCGATTTCGGTGGCTGATTCTGTGGGAGAAATCGAGATTATTCGTACAATCGGGCATCACGGAACCGGAGAAATCGGGGAACAGATGGGCCCTGTATCTGGCTTTGTATTTCAGGCTCCAGGCGAGCCTGTCATCTATGTGGCCGGGGATACGATCTGGTGCAGTGAAGTTGCGGAAACACTGGATAAATACCGCCCTGACTGGACGATAGTGAACGCTGGAGGAGCTCGATTTACGGTGGGTGATCCCATTATTATGACTGCCCAGGATGTAACGACGGTAGCACAACATGCCCCTTATACACAAATCGTGGCTGTCCACATGGAAGCAATCAACCATTGTGTGCTGACCCGCTCCGAGCTTGCGGAACATATCCACCGTGAAGGTCTGGAGAAACGTATCCATATTCCGGTGGATGGAGCGACGATTTCGGCATAAGGCGATCATCCTGAGTCACCGTTTGCGCCCAATTTGAATATATTGGATTTCAAAACGCCTAAAAGAAGGGATTATTAAATGAATTGGCAATATCAACATCCTTATTATGGTACAGAAACCCAATGTAAAGAAGTTCCGATTGCTTTTCCTCCCCAGCATCAATATAGACAGCCGGGGTTGGAATACCTGGTGGTTCCACGCCCTATTTTTGATAATCCAAATTACATCGGCACGGGAAAGCTTCAGGATCGGGTGGCGATTATTAGCGGCGGGGACAGTGGCATCGGTCGCGCGGTTGCAGTCGCATTTGCCAAGGAAGGGGCCGATGTGGTCATTGCCTATCTCGATGAGCATCGAGATGCGATGGAAACTCGTGATGTCATTCACAGGCTTGGCCGACGTTGCTTGTTAATTCCGGGTGATCTAAGGCTAAAAAGCAACTGCTGTCTGGTTGTTCAAAAAACGATGGAAACCTTCGGTCGTATTGATATCCTCATTAATAATATGGGGATTCAGTTTGTGCGCGAATCATATCTGGATATCAGTGAACAGCAGCTACGTGACACGTTTGACACGAATATTATTTCCTTCTTCCATATGACTACAGAAGCATTGCCGTATATGCGGGCTGGGGCCAGCATCGTCAATACGGCATCGGTTACAGCCTATGTTGGGCAAAAAAATATGATTGACTATTCAGCTACCAAAGGAGCCATTGTCAGCTTCACGCGCGCTTTGGCTAATAATCTGGTCGATCAGGGTATTCGCGTGAATGCCATTGCTCCCGGTCCGATCTGGACTCCGCTGAATCCGGCCACGCAGTCGCCTGAAGTCATTCGCACCTTTGGCAGCAATACGCCGATGAAGCGTGCCGGTCAGCCCTATGAATTGGCCCCTGCCTATGTGCTGCTGGCTTCGGATGACGGCTCCTACATTACGGGTCAAACACTGCATGTGAACGGCGGACAAATGGTGACGACTTAGTTGGGTTGGCTAATAGTCATAAAACCTAACAAAGCAAAAACCTCCAGCATCCACAAGTTAAGTGGGACTGGAGGTTTCTTGTTTTTCCATATTGATTATAAGCTTAAGCTGATCTTTTGTTTTTGTTGTAAATATCGAAGGCAACCGCCAGCAGCAGTACCAAGCCCTTGATCCCTTGCTGCCAGTCAATACCGAGACCGATCAGAGACATACCGTTATTCAGTACGCCCATAACCAAGCCACCGATAATGGCTCCAAAAACCGTTCCGATCCCGCCCGACGCCGAAGCTCCACCGATAAAGCAAGCAGCGATGGCATCCAGCTCAAAGTTCGTACCTGCTCTCGGCGTAGCCGCATTCAGACGTGCAGCAAAGATGAGACCAGAAATGGCAGCCAGTACGCCCATGTTGACAAATACCCAGAATGTTACTTTTTTCGTTTTGACACCAGACAGGCCCGCTGCCTTTTCATTTCCACCCAGCGCATACACATGGCGCCCCATAACTGTACGGTTCATGACGAAGGAGTATACCACGATCAGGATGAACAGCAGGACGAGAATGTTCGGTATTCCCGCATAGCTCGCGAGCATGAAGGTGAACAGATTAATCACAGCAGCCACTACGATCAATTTGAGTACAAATAACACCTGTGACGGAACCTCAAATCCATATTTAAGCTGAGAGCGGCGTTCGCGAATTTCGTTCACGATAAACCATACCGTAAGTGCAATGCCGACAATGATGGATACCAGGTTATAACCGGTAGATGAAAAATCCGGCAGGAAGCCTGAACTGATTTTCTGGAATCCCCCCGGAAAAGGAGAGATCGATTGGCCTTCCAGCACGATCATTGTTAATCCGCGGAAGAGCAGCATTCCCGCCAAGGTAACGATAAATGCCGGAATACGTACATAAGCGACCCAGAACCCTTGCCATGCCCCAATTAACGCTCCGACCAGCAAAGCTGCAATCACAGCGACCCACGCTGGAAGCTGCCAATCGACCATCATAATGGCGGCAACCGCACCGACAAAAGCGGCTATGGAGCCGACGGACAAGTCAATGTGCCCAGTGATGATAACCAGCACCATCCCGATCGCCAGTACGAGAATGTAGCTATTTTGCAGAATCAGATTGGTAATATTAATCGGCTTCAATAGCAAGCCGCCTGTCAGCACCTCAAACAAGATCATAATAACGACCAGTGCAATCATCATGCCATATTGGCGGATGTTATTTTTAAAAAGTTTAGTTATGGTTTCCATGCTTCACGCCTCCTGACTTGGTCATATATCTCATCAACGTTTCCTGCGAAGCGTCCTCACGGCTAACCTCTCCGGTGATCCGCCCGGCATTCATAACATAAATCCGGTCACACAAGCCCAGTACCTCTGGCAGCTCGGACGAAATAACCAGCACCCCCTTGCCTTCAGCGGCAAGACGATGAATAATCGTATAAATTTCGTATTTGGCACCCACATCTATGCCGCGCGTCGGCTCATCCAGAATCAGAATATCCGGTCCGGCAAAAATCCATTTGCTCAGTACTACCTTCTGCTGATTACCGCCACTCAGATTACCGGTTTTCTGTAAAATGCTCGGCGCTTTGATGTTCATGCTTTTTTTCATTTCCTCTGCAACGACGACTTCCTCCTGCTCATTGACCACAGCGCCCTTCGTCAGCTTGCTCAGACCAGTTAACGAAATATTACGCTTGATATCATCCATTAAAATGAGGCCATACTCCTTGCGATCCTCCGTCACATAGGCAAAGCCGTTGTTAATCGCGTCCGTAACCGTGTTGTTCTGGATCGGCTTACCGTCCTTAATCAGTTGACCCGAGATATTGCGTCCGTATGACTTGCCAAAGATACTCATCGCCAGCTCGGTCCGTCCTGCTCCCATCAGCCCGGCAATACCGACAATTTCACCGCTGCGAATATTCAGATTCACCTGATCCAGCACCTTGCGGTCTGCATGATGCTCGTGATACACCGTCCAGTCCTTCACTTCTAACACAACTTTGCCAATCTTGGCATGACGCTCTGGATAACGGCTGGTCAAATCGCGTCCAACCATCCCGCTAATGATCCGATCCTCTGTGACCTCATCCTTTTTCATATCCAGCGTCTCAATCGTCTTCCCATCCCGCAAAATCGTAATCGAATCCGACACCTTTGCGACCTCATTCAGCTTGTGGGAGATGAGAATGCAGGAAATGCCCTGTTTTTTAAACTCCAGCATCAAATTAAGCAGATTTTCACTATCATCCTCATTCAATGCCGCTGTTGGTTCATCCAGAATAAGCAGCTTCACCTTTTTAGAGAGCGCTTTCGCAATTTCGACCAGCTGTTGCTTGCCGACCCCGATGTTCGTAACCAATGTATTGGGATTTTCACTCAAACCGACCTTATACAGCAGATCGCGTGTCCCCACAAAAGTCTCTTTCCAATCAATCACGCCGCCGCTAGCGCGCTCGTTGCCCAGATAAATATTTTCCGCAATCGAGAGATACGGGATCAATGCCAGCTCCTGATGGATAATGACGATGCCCAATTCCTCACTCTGCTTGATATCCTTGAACTCACACGTTTTGCCTTGGAAAATAATATCCCCTTCGTAGGTTCCATGCGGATATACACCGCTCAGTACCTTCATTAGCGTCGACTTGCCCGCACCGTTCTCGCCGCACAGCGAGTGAATCTCGCCTTCCTTGACCTTGAGATTTACATTTTCCAATGCCTTTACGCCAGGAAAGGTTTTGGTAATTCCCTTCATTTCCAAAATGATTCCAGTCATGGGATACGCTCCTTTCGGTTGGATTCTTACTCTTATTTGAGACCAATTTGCTCTTTGGTGTAATAGTGACTGCCGACAATATCCTTCTCCACATTCGTCCGATCCACCGAGATCGGATCAAGCAAGTACGCAGGAATTACCTTTTTCCCGTTGTTATACGATTTAACGTCATTCACTTCCGCTTGCTTGCCCTGTAAAATGCTGTTGGCCATCACGACCGTTTGCTCAGCCAGCTTGCGGGTGTCCTTAAATATGGTTTGGGTCTGCTCACCAGCTACAATAGATTTAATTGAAGCCAGTTCTGCATCCTGTCCCGTGATGATCGGCAGTGGCTTATTCGCAGATCCATATCCGACCCCTTTGAGGGATGAAATGATACCGATGCTAATGCCGTCATACGGGGAGAGCACCGCGTCCAGATTGGCCCCTGAATAGTAGGCACTCAGCAGATTATCCATCCGCGACTGTGCTAAAGCTCCGTCCCATCGCAGCGTAGCGATCTGTGCCATCGTCATCTGCTTGCTGCGCACAACCAGCTTGCCGGAATCAATGTATGGTTTAAGTACGGACATCGCACCATTAAAGAAGAAGTATGCGTTATTATCATCCGGTGATCCGCCGAACAGCTCGATATTGAAAGGGCCCTTGCCTTCTTTGAGGCCCAGCTTCTTCTCAATATATGCCGCCTGTAACACGCCCACCTTGAAGTTATCAAAAGTCGCATAATACGTCAGATACGGTGTGTTGCGAATCAGACGGTCGTAAGAAATGACTTGAATCCCTTGGTCGTGTGCCTTCTGAATTACATCCGTCAGCGTGTTCCCATCGACCGAAGCGATGACCATGACATTGACGCCCTTGGTGATCATATTTTCGATTTGGGAAATCTGATTTTCCACCACGTCCTCGGCATACTGTAAATCCGTTTTATAGCCTTGCTCCTGAAACAACCGAACCATATTCTCCCCGTCCCCTACCCAACGCTCGGACGATTTGGTCGGCATGGAAATACCCACATAGCCTTTTTCCTTGCTGCCCGTTCCACTCTCCGCCAGATTGCAGGCCGAAAGCATCAGGGCCAAAATCAGAAGCCAAACGACAACAGCTCCTTTTTTCATATGAAGTTCCCCTTTCCTCATGTGATGCAGGTCATTTGAAGGTAAGGATTTTGTAAAATCCTCAGGTCAGTGCTAATTAGACTAGAAGTTAGATAGCGCTTACATAAGTGAGGCAATGAGCACCTCTCCTTTTTTTATGTGCAAACACATGGTATCATTCCAGGCCGGGAAAGGTCTTTGCAGGTTTTGAACTTTTTTTATAAAATTTTAACCTTTGTGATGGGGGGGGGAGGATGTTTTTAAAATTCTCTAACATCTTATTTAGTCAGCCGTGAATCAATCATAAATAGACAAAATTCTTAACCCGAATATATTGAACATTCGTTCGTATTAAAGTAAAATTAAATTTACATCTTTCAACATTACGTACGTAACGAAGGAGAATGCTAATGAACTTCAGTTATAGTTTTCCCGCCCTTAGAGGTTTCCAAGCTGGGAGAGAATTTTACACGGTAATGTGCCCTTTACGATTAATTCCTAGGATTTTTTTATTTGATGAGGAAGAAATCCCAGCCGAGCACCGCGCTCAACGCCTTATGAATAAATCAAGAATCCCGGATATAACCAACTATATTCTTGAGAACCCTACTGACTACATATTCTCTTCCTTAACTGCCTCTGTTGATGGCGAGATGATTTTCCAGGAAAACTCCAAAGAACTTAAAGATATAGGATACCTTACTATCTCACTCGATTCTAAGTTCTTAATAAATGACGGACAACATCGGCGAGCGGCAATTGAGGAAGCGTTGAAAATTGCACCTGAACTAGGTGATGAAACAATTTCAGTTGTCTTCTTTCAAGACCTAGGACTCATTCGCTCTCAGCAAATGTTTTCAGATTTAAATCGACATGCAGTTAACACAACTTCATCTATCGGAATTTTATATGATCACCGTGATCAGCTATCACTTATTACTAAAAGTCTGATTTCTGATATCCCTTTGCTTGAACGTTACACTGACCGAGAAAGAGTATCTTTATCTAAAAACTCGCCTAAATTGTTCGCCTTAAATCATATCTTTAATACAAACTGCAGACTCTTAGGTAAAGGTAAAGGGCAGATGATTTCAGAGCAGGAAAAGGAATTCGTTAAGCATTTCTGGCTTATACTTTGCGAGTCTATTACAGAGTGGGAAGATGTATTAAATAAAAAAACAACCCCTAGAGATCTGAGGGCAACCTCAGTTATTGCTCATGGTGTTTTCTTAGAAGCTGTGGGGATTGTTGGACATTACCTTTACTTCCATCATTCAGATGAATGGCAAGGATTCATTAAAAAGCTTAAACATGTTGATTGGAATCGTGACAATAAAAAAGACTGGCTTGGTCGCGCTTATGGACAAACTGGACGCATCAACAAAACCAATGAAACTATTCAATTGACTGCAAATTTGATTAAATTAAAGATTGGACTCCCATTAACAGAACAAGAACAAAAAATTGAAAATAAAATTAAGGAGGTTCCCTCTCTTGGAACTTAATATATTTAATACAGGAAGTAAATTTGTAGAAGCCAAAGAACTGGTTAAAGAAGTTTATTTAGCTGACGAACGACCATGGGTAGTTGGATTTAGTGGAGGTAAAGATTCTACCGCTGTTGTACAATTAGTATTTCAAGCATTGAGCGAGCTTGATTTTTCCTCTTTGAGTAAAAAGGTTTACGTAATCTCTTCAGACACTCAAGTGGAAACCCCACTTATAATCGATAAAATAACTAGAACTTTAGGACGAATCCAAAGTAAAGCTTTGGAATTAGGATTGCCAATTGAAACCCAAAAGGTCCGTCCTAAAGTTGAACAAACTTTTTGGGCTTCTATTATTGGAAAAGGATATCCAACACCTCGTCAAAAGTTCAGATGGTGTACAGACCGTCTAAAGATTGATCCGGCAAATCGTTTTATTCTAGACAAAGTAGATCAATTTGGTGAAGTCATCATGCTTCTCGGTGTAAGAGATTCTGAAAGTTCGACTCGCGCAGCTGTAATGCAATCACATACTATTGAAGGTAAGAAATTAATGCGGCATTCTACTTTACGGAATGCTTTTGTATTTGCGCCAATCCGTACGTTCAATCTCGATGATGTATGGGAATTTTTGTTACAGTATGAGTCCCCTTGGGGAGACGATAATAATGAGCTGCTTCAGTTGTATCAAGATTCAAGTAGTGAATGTCCTCTTATAGTAGATAAAGAAGTTAAAGAAAGCGCTGGTTCTTGTGGAAATAGCCGATTTGGCTGCTGGACTTGTACTGTAGTTAATGAAGATAAGGCTCTAAGTGGATTTATTAATAATGGAGTCGATTGGCTTCGACCACTTTACGAGTTTAGAAACTTTTTAGTGCAAATTAGAGAAGATCGTACACAAAGACAAAAGCATCGTATGAACGGTGAAGTATACTTAACTTCAAATTTGGGGGGGATTTCTGATATTGATAACTACCCTAAGATCTATAAATCTGAAATAAGACAATATATTGAAAATAACAATATTAATTTAGCTACAGTTGAAGAGCTCGATGTTATTGTAATAGATGATGATAAAGACAAAACCCCAAAGAGATTTGGTGTTGGCCCCTTCACTCTTAAAGCTCGGGAGGAAATTTTAAGAAGACTGCTTCGTACACAGGAGGCCGTACGCAAGCTTCATGACCCCAATATTGAGCTGATCACTATTGAAGAACTTAAAGTTATTCGTAAGTATTGGCATGATGACTTACAATGGGAAGATCGATTACCTCAAATCGTAAAAGATGAAACTGGTGAAGACTTTGATTGGGAACATGATGACCGTCCGGTTTTCAAGGAAGACCAGTTGACTGACCTTGAGACACTTTGCCAAGAAGAAGGAGTTAACCTCAGCGTGCTCAAGCAATTAATTTCCGTAGAAAAAGATTATTCAGGAGTTAAAGTAAGACGAGGCCTATTTCAATCATTCGATAAAACCCTAAAACAGGATTTCTTACATCTATAGAAGGTGGACAAAATTCAATGCAAATTAATAAATT
This sequence comes from Paenibacillus sp. TSM33, assembly GCF_056099025.1. Taxonomy (NCBI): domain Bacteria; kingdom Bacillati; phylum Bacillota; class Bacilli; order Caryophanales; family Paenibacillaceae; genus Paenibacillus; species Paenibacillus sp. TSM33. The sequence goes on along the minus strand of NZ_JBLZXB010000010.1, from coordinate 376,069 downwards.
GGTGCTTCGTAATATAGGAGCTTATTACGGAAACATAAACAAATTTGATTTTAGAACAACATCTAAAAATAATATTATCTTGCTTGGCGGTAAAAATGGCGCAGGCAAGACTACTATATTGGAGTCTCTTCGAATTGTACTATTTGGTTCGATGGCTTACGGATTTATAACCGATAATGAGCCATATTTCCGAAAAATACGCTCGTTATTGAACCGCAAAGCTCTGCAATTAGGCGAAAATGATTTTCAGATTTTACTTAATTATACTTCTACGGAAGATCTTCAAGACAATCATTACTCCTTAATTCGCAGCTGGAGGTTCAAAAATCAAAAAATCAAAGAATATTTCTCGATTCAAAAAAATGGAAAACACTTAAACGCACAAGAAATTTCAGATTTCCAAAATCGACTGCGTGAAGAAATGCCTCCTAGATTATTTGAATTGTGCCTTTTTGACGGTGAAGAAATCTCTAGAATTGTTTCTGAGGAAAAGATTCCTGAATATCTAAGCGAGTCAGGAAAGATTCTCTTTAATTTGGACCTCTTTATGAACCTAGAGAAAGATTTACAAACTTACCGATTACAATATTCTCAAAAAAATCTAGAAGCATCAAAAGATATTGAAGAGCAGAATAAACTGGTAAGTGAAATCAGTGAACTAGAACAAAAATTAGGAGAAACTGAGGAGCTAATTTCACATAGCGAAGGAGAAATTATAAATTTAATTGATCTGATTAAAAAAGATAAAAAAGAGTTTGAAATTCATGGTGGTTTAATTCAAGAAAAACGTCAAGAGCTAGTCACAAAAATTAATAATATTGAGAATACTAGAAAAGCAAATACTGATAAAATTCGTACCTTTGCTAATTCATTACTCCCTTTTTATATTGCTCGTACCCAATTAAAACAGGTTGATCAGCAACTTTCACTAGAAAAAGAAAACGAATCTTACGAGTTTGTTGCATCAACCTTAGAGAAAAGTAAACTTAATGAATTGCTAACCAATCTGCAGACAACTACAACATATCAAATGATAGATATTGATAGACTGTATGAAGGCATTCTTAATTTAATTCAGCCTAAAAATATTCAATTACTCCATCGATCTTCCTTTGAACAACAAAGCGAGATTCACAGCTTGTATAGACAGATTCAAACTATAGAGATCTCGAATTTCATTGAATTATTTGACACTAATACAAAGCTATTGGAAGAAGCACAGAATCTTAGAAGAGCTGTTGAAAAAAACGATCAAGCTAGTGAATTTAAAGTTCTTCTCGAAAATATAGAAAATAAAACCAAAAGAATTGAGCAACTAAAGCTTACAATTGAACTTGCCACCAATGAAGTAAATATTTTAAAAGAAAACATTCACATAAAAACAATTACTTCTAACAAGATAACAGAAAAAATCAGAGACTATCATAAATCAGAGAATTCCTATGTGATGACTGAAAAACTATTAAAAGTGAGTCAACGATTTAGAGAAAGACAATGGCGTAAAAAACTTGACGATGTAGCCAAAGAAGCTACAAAAATGATTAATATTCTCTTTAGAAAAAAATCTTATATTGACCGGATGCATATAGATCACTCTTCATTCGAATTGCACCTTTATAATAAGGAGAAACAAGAAGTTACCAAAGAACGCTTATCTGCTGGTGAAAAAGAAATGCTTATGCTTACCGTAATTTGGGCAATGTTTAAAGTTTCGGGATGGAAACTTCCATTTGTATTTGATACTCTCTTTGGTCGTCTAGATCAAGATCACAAAAGAGCATTAATTCAATATTTTATACCTAGATGCGGAGATCAAGTATTGATGTTTACTACAGACTCTGAAATTTCCTCTGAGCAATTTGAACTAATTAAAGATATTACTTCAATCTGCTACACATTGGAATTTAACGAAACTATAGAAACAGCAGAGATCATTCAAGGTCGATACTTTAATATTACAAGGGAGAACGCCCTCTAATGAATTTCACTTTAAAAACATCTAAATATGCGAAAGATATACTTTTGCAGCTCCAAGCTTCTACAAGTATTACACCAAATATACTAATTCGTTATGCAGTAGCTTTGTCTTTAAAAATTGGAGATTCTTCTGCTGAGCTTACCCCTATCACAAAAGATTTTACTGATGGACTTACACTTAATCGTAGTACAGTAACTGGAGAATACGATTATGTTTTCCGTGCAATGATTACACAAGCAGCAGGAAAAGAACTCTCAGACGAAGAGTTCTTCCCAGGTTATTTTAATGCTCACTTAGAACGTGGAATTAGAGCACTTGCTGCCGAATATAAAAGTGCAGGAAATTACGAAAAATTTATTCGTGCTTTGCTATCTTAATTGAAAGTTGTTGATATTATGCTTTATTTAGACAATAGCGCAACGACAAAAATTCATCCTGAAGTTCTAAATACCATGCTACCTTATTTACAAGAGGAGTATGGGAATCCTTCTAGTAAATTCTACTTATTAGCTGAAAATGCTAAAAAGGCAGTCTCCAAAGCACGCGAACAAGTTGCCGAACTTCTTGGGTGTGATGCTGATGAAGTTATTTTCACCAGTGGTGCTACCGAGAGTAACAATATGATCATCAAAGGGATTGCTGATTATCACGGAAGACAGGCAGATGCTAACAAAAAAATGCTTACTTCAAAAGCAGAACATCCCTCAGTCATTGAGACATTTAATTATTTAGAAGAACATGATTTTCAGATTAATTATTTAGATGTAGACCAATTTGCTAGAGTGAATATTCAAAAAGTAAAAGAAGCAGTTGTTCAAGAGCATCCTATGCTTACTTCAATTATGTGGGGGAATAATGAAATAGGTTCTTTAAATCCAATTGAAGATTTATCATCAGTATTCGAAGAGAATGGTCTTTTTTTTCACACAGACGCTACCCAAGTTGTAGGCAAAATCCAAATTGATTTAAATAAGCTTAAGGGTGTTCGACTTTTATCTCTCTCTGGCCATAAAATCGGTGGGCCAAAAGGCGTAGGCGCAGCAATAATACGAAAGCAGTCCAAAGAGATTTACACGCGTATCACTCCTCTCCTCCATGGGGGAGGTCAAGAAAACAATTATCGAAGTGGCACTTTAGCTGTGCATAATATTGTAGGGTTAGGGAAAGCAGCTGAGCTAGCTCTTAAAAACCTTGATAAAAATATTAAAAAGTTAAATGACTTAGAAAAGTACCTAACAGACATCTTAAAAACTAATTTAGGAGACAAAATAAGATTTAATAGCGACGAAAAAAATAAAATTCCCGGCTTAATTAGCTTACAATTTATTGGTGTTAATAATGAGTTGCTTTTAAAGAAGCTCTCCCCTTTTGCAGCTCTCTCCTCTGGCTCCGCTTGCAGTTCTAGCAAACCTAGTCATGTATTAAGTGCTGCTGGTAAGTCGCTCGAGGAAGTCCGTCAGACAATAAGAATTACTTTAAGCCCAGATATTAATAAGAATGACTTAGCTTTTTTTAGACAGATCAAATAAATATTAAATTAATTATAGTTCATAAAAAAAGTGAACTAATAAATTAGATAAATTTATTAGTTCACTCTCTTCAAGCTATATACTCCTTGAGTCATTTGCTTTATTTTGAATAATCATTGAATAATTATTTAGCCTTCACACATCAAACCGAGATCCTTGTTTTGTTTCAGACATTCTCATATCCCCATATTTGAACGGCCTTTTTTGCCATTTGCTTTTGTCGAGTTTCTATCGTATCAAAATCCCAGTATTCTTCCATTATAATTTTGCTTGGATAGTATAGTCCCGATTTTTGGTATTCGGATTTTTTTTCTTCAAAATCTGAATTACCAACATTTTGGTTTATAAAACTTTCTAGTATAATGAGATTCCCAAGCCTGTATACATATTCTTTATATTCCGAAAGATTTCTAACATGTGCCCATTCTTTAATTCTACTCACGGATCTAGATGGTTTTTTGGGCATAATATGTTCTATATGTTGCTCTGAACCATGTGGCAATGGTGTAACTCCTGATACATATGCTCTTTCTAGCTCACTAAAAATATAATAGGCAAGTGGGCTAGACTTCGTAGAAAATCCTCTGAAGTTCCGCTCAAATGTTAAATCATCAGTAAGACTTTGCATATACAAAATCAAACTGTCAATATCTATAATATGTCGATGCTCTGGAATTACTCCCCTTTGTTTCTGTTCTAATCCAGTTATGTTTTGTGGATTTCGAAGTGATCTAGACATATTACCTATTTCTCGTTCTAAATCTGATACTGAATTTTTCCCAATTGTAAAAAATCGGAAACAAAATACAAGGGTGGCATTTACCAGACGTTCAAATCTTTCTACATCTCGATTATATAAAACCGCTCCCGTTAATAAAAGTGGAATACTATGGGAAATTCCTAAATTACTTTTTATAATTTTTAGCTTTTCTGCTATATTTCTATTCCAAAATTCCCCACCAATAAGATTGATTCTTGCATACCACTCAGATTCAGTTAGTAAATTTTCGAGATAAGCAATAGGGTCATTATTTTGTATATAGCCAGTTATAGCATCATAAAGATTAACGAGCTTTACAGGACCAATAGAAGAAGAATATTGAAATCTTAGAAAATCAGTTAGATCTTCATTCTCTATACATTCAAAATAGAATCCCAGCCTTCTTTAAGTTGGTCCCTTTGATTAGGTAGTACTGACATAAAAAGTTCATTTTTAATAATATCGGAATCAGTTAAATCGCGTCCTCGATTATTGATCGTGCCAAAAATTTTATATGCAGTATCACTTTGGTTAACGGTCAATTGAAGAACTACAAAATATCGTGTAAAAGAAGTAATATAGCATTTTAACTTCTCAATCAACTCATTCTGTGACAAAGTGACTGGGAAATCTCCACTAATTCTTTCTTCAAAATAATCATGAGATTCTTTAATCTCTGCGAAGCAGAATTAGAAATTGTAATCGGGTGTTTAGTCAAATATTCTGATCGCTCTACCGCATTATTACGAAGTAGTATATATTCTCTAAAGAACTTATCCACTGTAGAATCAAGTTGTAATCTGGGCCTATGAGGTTCACCATACGTATTTTTCTGAATTAAAGGTAAGATTAAACTACTTATACCTGACTGATCCTGAATATTTTCTATACGAAGAGAAACGTCATACAAGGTTTTAAGAAGTATAGTACTAGCAGTCAATCTTTGCTGACCATCTGTAACCTCGTATTGATTTTTGTTTCTTGTAAGAAGAATTGTCCCAAAGAAATGAGGTTTAATAGATTTTATAGTAAAATTAGTAATATTATAAGATTCAGTAATTACAGTTTTAAGATCTTCCCAAAATTGTTCTAGTTCATGAACTGTCCAAGCAAAGTTACGTTGGTAATCTGGTATACGAAATACTTGATCCTCATATAAAAGTAGACTTCTGATGCTATGTTCTTCTGCACTAAAAAAATCTTTTGGTTCAAACATTATTCAACCACCTTCTTGTAAAAAACATATAAAAATATATGAAATTTTATTTATATTGATTTCTAAAGTTAAAATATAAGACACGATTTATTTTAACTTTAGAAATTAGTTGGAAATGCGTAGGATATACCACTTCAGGTAGATGCTGCTTACTATATTGCTGCTTATCCATACCGTAACGCCTCCTCCTTTTTTCATGAAGTTTTGTGTTAAAATTATATTATTTATCCAATTCCCAAAAAGCGCGGTCCCTCATCCATGTCGGTTGGTCTGAACCTACTTTGACAATACTATAGTGCTTCTGCAAAGCTTTGATTCTACTCATAATATTTTCTTCCTCTGCTTTATTTTGCGTGCTAAATACCATCCTGATCTCTTTAGCAGACATTTCAGACACGCTATGAACTATCCACGTCAAGATATAATTTGCGTAATCATTATCAGTAGTCGAAAAGTGGCTAAGGAATTGTGTAGATAAAATAGTACCTACTCCATATTCGCGACCTTCTTTAAGAATTTTTTTAATTGATGTGAAGTTTTTACTCAAGAAGTTGTCTGCTTCATCAACCAAAATCATTTTCGTAATTTCTCGATAGTTCCCCTTAATCGCACTATGACCTTGCATTTGCATTTGGTTATAGAATACATCTAAAGTTATAGAAACTACCAAATTTTGAATACTTTCGTTGAAGCCAGACAAGTTAATTACAGTAATCCCTTCAACCATATAAAACAAAGGAATTGTTTGATCGGCAGCAGGCTCAAATACTTCGGTATCATATAATTCCTTTAATGCAGCATAGAGACTATCGATTTTTACTCCTTCTCTTTGAGAATATAAATCGTAAATATCTTTAAAGGTTGGAGCTGGGTTGCTCCAAGTTGAGCGATCCCCTTTAAGAATTCCCTTTTGTGCATACGCATCCATAATTAAATCTTTCAATGTAATAGATTGTACTGATCCTAGGTTGAAAGCTCTAGTAATGGTATCAGTCAATGAATTACTAGTATGCATGGGTAATAAGGGCCTAACAGGATCTGTGATAAATAATGATAACGGATTATATGGCAAGTGATACAAATCATAAACCTTTGCTTTGGTTACCTCAACAAACTCTGGTTTAATGTAGTCACCTTTATAATCGAATATTAAAATTCCAATCGGCGTACCGTGAATATTATCTTTACTATTTCGGTAAAGCTGAGTAATTAATGATTTTGTAAATTGGGTCTTACCAGTCCCCATTGTGCCTATAATTCCTGTATTCGTATGCATAACTTTATCTGTTGTAGTCGGGTACCACTTTATTTCTTGTCCACTTTGTGCATTATGCCCGAACAGAACCTCTAATGGTTTTGTAGGAAATGATTTATTAGTGTCTACCTCTTTTGACTCTACGAAAGTTGACGCTATTTCCTGATAACTAGATACTCGATATTCATTATAATCTTCAGCTATTAATGGAATCGTGGTATCCTCGTTCTGATTAGTTTTTACATAGTCACTCTTAGAAACATATAGATTTGAAAGTAATTGATCCTTGGGAATATCACCATAATCACTTTGTATATGGTCTTTAATTTCCTCGATTCCTCTAACAAGGAAGTCGTACCCACTTTGTTCAGGATAATTAAATATTAATACTTCCTCTGTCTTCTTTATATCAGTAAAAACAACATCTTTTTTAAATGAAATTACTGCCCCCTCCCCAATATACTCTTGCAGTGTGTTACAGATTTGGTAATCATCATTTGATAATTTTTCTCTCAAATAGCTATTGGTTATATTTTGCCAATATTGTTCAGGCCAAACATTATAAAGTTTCATTTTTTCGGCACTAGAAATTGCTAGTTGAATAAAGAAGTTACGATATAATCTCGATTTAAATGAATTTTTATCATTTAAGAATTCTACTAATAATCCTTTGGTTTGTTTTACTTGTTTAATTGCTTTGTCAAATGTAGTAGACGAGTTATTACCTATTTTCACTTCGATCGGAAACAAATGTACAAAAAGTTCACCTTTTTGATCTTCAATACCAACTAATAAAAGATCATCACTATAAGACCCGAATTTTCCCAGATTTTTAGTCGAGAACAGCCCGTCTGCTTGCTTTAATCCTGTACCACCTGAAATTCGAAGCACTTCTTCCATTGAAATCGGAATCCAAATAATATCTCGATGTGCTAATGAGGCAAGTGCCAATTTCACGGCTGAGATAATACTAATTTTCTCTCTTGGAAACTGATTTTTTTGAGCCAATAATCGTAGTAGCCAGTTTCCATTTATAGCATTAAAGAAGTTAACAATTGGCGGCAAATCTTCTTTATTACATTCAATTTTTTGAGATCTTAAGAATTCTTCAATAAGACGCTCATATTGTTTAGAACGTTTAGTAACTGTTATCGCGTCAAATCCACTCGATGATGTATATTGATCACTATAGTGAATCACTAGCAGATCTTTTTGAGCATCATCATTTTTAAAGAAACTTAAATCGACTTTTGGCTCAATAAAGGTAACCCAATGTGCTGAATCATACACTAAATCCAACTTCTGTTTATGATCAGCTGAAATTGCAGTGACTATATTCATATCTTCCTGATAGTTGTCCAGCGTACGAGCAACACGTAACAATGAATTTAGTTTGGGGGCAATTGAGAGAAGAGGAGACTCTGATTTTCGATAATACTTTGTACCAAATCCTGTTTTATAATCATCATTTATAAATACAGATGGAATCCCTGAAACCAATCCAAAAAGTGAAACCCCAGTAATTATTTCTGACGCATTACTCGTCGCAACCTGCTCAATTTTGCTCATTTGATAAAAAGTCACATGACTATATTCATATTTATTAATTTGAACGTCTTTTGAATAAAACTTAACCTGATCTCGGAAAATATTAAGGAGTTCTTCTGAGTGATAGCCCTCCAAATCTAGATTCAAATTAAAGATCTTCGCTATTTCATCAGCATCTGAATACTGAGACATTTCTTCAAAAACATTGTTGATTCCTTTTTCAGCATATATATTGAGTTCAATAGGTAATAAATCCTTTTTTTCAATCTTGTTTTTAAGCTGACGTTTATAATATTCAAATAATCCCTGTAAAATCTCTTGGCAATCTCCCATGTTGATCGTGTTTATTTTCAGAGGAGCCCTATAATCTAATTCGAATAAATAAGAAAAATGCTCTGTAAACTCTATAATTTTCTCCTGCACAAGTTTACTCACAAAAAATTTAGAGGATTCAAATCTAGGTAAACTCTGATCAATGTAGGTCAACCATTCATAAGAGTCACTGTTCTCGACAGCTTTAAATAATCTAGATTTATTAAATGATACATAAGGTAATAAGTTAGTTGGCCTTAAGGAACGCAGTAATTCGTCATTTATTACCTCCGAACCTATAAGATCGTTTAATTGTAGCTGATAGGCAATATTTAAAGGATGCAAAGGAGTAAAGAGCCACTCCGGATCTTTAGACCCCTTTTTAACGGTTCCAATCAACGCTAGGTCTCTTTTTAAATAATCTAAAGATTGACCGTTCTCCAATTCATTTAACTCTTTTAAAAATGCATTAACATAGTTTTTGGCTAATGCCGTATATTCATCATTAAAAAAGGCTAAACTCGGAAGCAACTCATTTGCTCTAAAAAATCTTAGTAAATCAAAATAAGAATCTCTCAAATACTCTGATACTGAAATATCTTTAGGTATAACCTCTCCAGCTTCTTCACAAAAATACATGTGGTTAGACTCAATTAGTTTAAGTTCCCGTTCTAAGCTTTTTTTAAAGTCTCCTTGCGCATACGTCTCACGAGTACCTTGAACAATCTTCATTTTTTCATTCTCTAAGCGGTACACAAAGTGTGCTTGCTTTTCCCTTTTTAATTTCCACACATTGAAACCACTTATCGGAGCAGGACGTTCTACTATATCTTTTACTGCAAAAGGAATTTTAGTATAGGGTAATCGTATTTCGAACTGAATTAACTCTTCTTCGTTAGCTATCTCTGTATTTCTATGGATAACTAGCTCGTCAGACTCTGCCATATCAAATTGGTTATTTTCTATTTCGCTGCTAAGCTCTACCTTTAGTACCTCAGATGCACCTTTATTTAAAATCCATTGATCGTCATCAGAGTTTATTAGGAGGCAAGAACCTTTAGATTTAGACAAATTAATTGTAAAAGAAGTTTGAATGGATTGGATTAATTTTTCCTTAGATTCAACAATCGCAATTCTAAAATCGTAAGTCTGAGATACTTCTGTTTTGTACCTTAATCCATAAAAACTTGTCTGACCAGGTTCATGATGTAAACAAACTTTGATTTTTTTTCCAGACGCTTCCGTGTCTAATTTTTGCCTTATTTCATTTTTACTAATGTACTGATTTTTTATAAAGTCATTAAAGGGTAGTTCAAGTGTAACTGTTTTATTGAACTCAGGATTAAATACAATAATATTTCTTTTTCGTTGCTTACTTTTCGTTTCACCATCTGCCTTCTCCCAATAGGTCAGTCCTTCGAGCGATAACTTTTTATTTGGTTCAATATACTCAAGTCCTTTACCCTCAAGTTTTTTTTGATTAGAACGTCTAACTGTACCAAAATCTGTATCCTGCCATTCAGAAACTGACAGAGCTTTTACACCTTGTTCATCAAAATGTCTTTCTAGGCCCACATCAATTGGTCCATACTGATGAATCATTTCGACATCGCTAAACAAAGACTGATTATCTTTCAAGCGTTCTTTAATCTGTTTATCTGTTCTGGGAGTATGAAACAATTCCGAGTCATAAAACAAACTGAATTTTTTATAATCTTTTGCTTCTAATTTTTCATTATTTAGAACGTTCATAATATTCTCATAATCAAACAAAGTAATTTGTTCATGTAAACCTTGTTGGGCTTTATTTGACTCCATAATAAATTGTAAAATTACTTTTTCTTCTTTGGAAAGATTCGAATCCTGCATTAATTCCTGCAAATTACTTTCAATAGAGCTAATGTGAAACGGCATTCCTTCTTTTGAAAACGAAGTCATCCCTTGCACCAAACTATCTAAACTTGAATTATGAATAAGTAACATTGCTTTATCAGTAAATTGCTCTTCTTGTGTACCTACTTTATTACGGAGAGTTGTCAAAAAATCCGGCGTAACATCTTTTATATTTGAAGCTATAAGAATTTTCACTGTATCATTAACTAGGCATATGGTTTGAAATAATTCTTCCTCTGTTTGCATAAAAAAGGGTTCTACATAATCTAATAAACCAACTTGCTCTACAAGGTTTTCTACTTGTTCTGTTCGTTCAAATTGAATATGGTACTTTTCTCCCGGCTGAACATTAATATCCGAGAAAAATTTTCGGATCTGGTGAGCTAGATAATTATAAAAATGCTTTGACATATATTGCATCCCCACTATCACTTTTTTTCTCAAGCAAATTAAGCTTTTCAAAATATTCTACAATAGATATTTGAGTATCACGATCAAAAATAATGCCTCTTACTTCGAATTCTTCAAACAACTTTTTCAATCTTATTTTAGGCATATCTTGGATAATCAATTTTGTAAAGAATAAAAGATAATCTGTATCTAAAATAAGCATCTTGCCAGATCTTCCTCGTGATTTCAGAAATGATTTTTGACAAAAATGTACAAACCACTGTTTATAATCATTATAAAGCTTAGAACGACCAGTTTGATTGAATTGATGATCGATCATATTAAAAAACAAATACATATTATTTAATACAGGAATATCATATGGACGCCTCACTGTACCCATTAGCTCCCATTTTATATCCCCAGAAAGTTTATTTTTATACTCTTCCATCAGTTGAAAAATTTGTTGATCTAATATTTCAAGATCTTCTTGAGGCATATTACGAATTCTACAGGCAATATCTTGATAAGTATGAATGGTCCCTTCATTTGAAAGATTAAGAATTTTCAGAAAATTAACGTGTGAAAAAATACGATTTATTGATTTCTCCAAACTTCTCCAACCATATTCATAACTCACACGTGTTTTAGATAGTTTTTCTTCTCCTTCAAAAGTAAAATAAATAGGTTTAATTTCTTTTTCCAGAGAAGCAAACAATCCTTCGTTCCTTAGAGATAGCTGACTAACATAGAAAAAATAATAGTAAGAAACAATTTTTTCGACCTGCATAGTAAACAAATCACTCTTTGTAAGTAACCATTTGAAATCTCGAATAAATAATTTTGAAATTTCAGGTAATAACACTTCATAATTTTTGGGTTTTTCTGTTATTTCCCTTAACTCAGGAAGTGATTTAAAAAGCAACTCACTCATGAGATCATTTGAACTTTCTTGAATATTTTCCACAGACAATGGCTCTTCATGATTCCATAAAACATTGTACAAAAATATTGCGAGCTTTTTATTTTCATTTTCAGCAGTATTTATATAATATAAAGTCTTAGGATGGAATAGATATAACTGATTCTGTTCATCTAAAAACAAGGTTTTTATCATTTGCTTGAATAAACTGCGCTGATTTATATTTTCAAAATCAATCGTATCAAGCACCTTGTTAACCAACTCATCCGATTTCACATCTTCAGGAAGTTTCTTCTGTCCAACTAATCTAATAAATTCCCCAACTACTTCTCTGAAATTATATTGTGTCTCTTTAAACTTTGTATTATAAGGAAGAAGCTCTAATTCCATTTTGGGGTTGTGCCTAATTGAAGATGTAAATTTAAATTTCTCCCTAATCAAATCTGGATTTAAATAATAATTCATTATATTCACGTCTCCATAAACGAATATTGATCAAACGTTGAGTCGAATTTCAAACGATACCGAGATATCTTTCCGAATTGCTTACTTTCGAACACAATTTCCTCTTTTAGATTTCCTATGCTACTTAGTCTACCAATGAACTCGACAAATTTAATAAAATGAAATTTATCTTTCTTATTAGGACGATATCCGTTTTTAATTCGAATTAGCAAGGAATACAATGAAAAATCTATATCAATTGAAGCAATTGAGTTTTCTTCAGAGTAAACAGAATTTCTGGCTTTAAACTGTAATGTCATTACTGTTAAAAATTTAGACAACTCTTTTTCCATCAAAGTAGTCGACTGATTAACGTGTGGTTCCACCTCTAATTTTTGCAAAGCATAATATTTCGTTTGAGGTTGTCCAACTTGAATATAAACAAGATCACCACCATTGCTTTCGCCATTCCATTTATATATGGCTTCTCTTACATCTTCCCGATATAATTTTGCGAGCTTACTCCACTCCCGTTTATTCCAATAATACAGATTTTTCATGAACTGATCATAAATATCATCTTGAAAAGAAAGATGTTCCTCTTTAGGGATCAGATAATACAAATAAACAAACAATTTAATAATCATTTTTTTATATTGTTGATAATCTTTACTTTCTGAATTTCTCCATGGTGAATTCACTAAAAAAGATCTTGCAAAATAAGGCATTCTGTTGATGTCTATATATTGTGCAAAAAGGTAAGCTCCATCTTTTCGAGACTTAAATTCTATGAGATATTGATCTAGTTGTTCAGTCCTGATTCGTGTAGGATTAATTTGATTTATAGCACGATGTATAGACGAGGTATCAGTTTTTTCAAATAATTGAAAGGCTAGCAAACATGCTATATACGACTTGAAATCTTGATTTTGTACATATTCTTTTACTTGTAAATAGTTCATGTTTTCCATAGAAGATGGAACCAAAATGTTATATATAAAATCAAGTAAAGCTCGAGTAGATATAATTAATTTTTCCTTTATCATTGCTTGTATTAATAGATCAATAATCTTTTCTTGTATATCTTCATGCTGAAACAATTCGTAATTCTGCATAATCGGATTCTTCAAGGAAAGCTCTTTGTTAGTTTTGTAGTCCCTTAAATAAGCTTGATAAAATGGATTATTGTCAGATTTTTGAGTGATTTTTTGAAAAATACCCTTAATGTAACTTGATTTGGGCCTTGTCTCAGTGAGCTCATAAATGTGATAATCGCTAAAATTTACAAATTTAAATATATCATCGTCATCCACAGGAGTATCTTCAATTACAGTCTCTAAGATCCTTTTTTGATATACATAGTCTCGTAAACGAGAGAAATATCTCCCTTCGTCGGAATCAATGAAGTTATTTAAAGCACCTAAGTTAATTGCTAGAATAATACTTTGAGTACCTTCTTCTTGAAGACCTTGATCAGAAAACGGTTTAAGCACATGTGCCAATGTTTCAATGGATGTCTTTCGAGGTGAGAAACTTTCAGTAGCATCATTATGCAAATAAAAGCTACTTTTATCTCTTAAGAAATCATATTTATCTTTTAAATATGAAAGAATATGCGACTTCCCATCTCCTACTCCACCGCAAACCAAAATTAATTGAGCCTTTTCGGCAGAATAGGCCTCATTAATTATTGCTTCCAATTCCACTTCTACAGGTCTCTGAACATGCATATATCTTTTGAAATCGCTAAATTCCTCCAGGTTTTCCACAGCTTCTTTTGAAGATTGTTTACATTTTTTTAAAACATCAATAAGGTACTCATTTTTATTAGTATACATAAATAAATTCCTCCACAGTTATAAACTGTAACTACACTATCTAAAATAATCCATATATCCTACCTAATCAAGGATAAACTATATCTAAAGAACTATAATTCGACATTTTCATTACATACTCCTGCCATAACTTCCCTCTTACGAGTGAAAATAAGACATAATGATATCCCGAATCCGGTCCCGCACCAGCTTGTTGTATGTAGGCATATCAAATAACACCCTTTCTGATGTGGAGGTTTTAGAGTTTTGGCCTTAGCCAATATCTCCCTTTTCGCCATTATATCATCAGCTCTAAAATAATCGGGTGTTATGGATAAAAATTTAACAATTTAATTGAACGGGTTTTCTTTAAAAATAGACGGATACCGCTTCGATGGATTCGTTATGATACGCCGCGATAGACGTTCTAGAATAGAGTCTGTTTTATAAAGCAACATGTCTACTTCCTCTTGTTTCATCGTCTCCTTGGATGGATCATCCTCTCCCGAAACCAGATAATGCATGGTACCCATAAACAGCACCATATCTAAACACGGCTCAGCATCCGAGCGAATTAGTCTGAGCAGATCGTTTATGGATAGGCTAATGGATAAAGGCATGATTTGATTTCGATGTACATAAATGGCCTTTGCCATAGAAAACATGGCGCGATCACAAAGAATGAGGCAGTTTCGCAACTGATTATGATCACGCATCATCTGGGCAAGCTGCATTTGGTATTGGGCAAGCTTTTGAAAATCCATCATGCAATTCAATATGTGGGTGTCACTATACTTAGGCAATTTGAAATCGGAATCACTATGTAGTTGGGGACTTAAGGAGTAGTGTTTCATGGGGAATCAACTCCTGATTTAGAATTTCATAAATAAGGGTTTGGCAAAATCCCGAAACAAATGTGAGCAACGTAGCATATCACGAGACCACTAAAATGTATAATTTTCTAGCTATCGGATAAGCTTCATAATGAATATTACTATATAGTAGTTTTTAATTCAATTTACTTACTAACACATATTAATTAGATGTAACTCTTTCTCTACACTTCTAACTATAGAGAGGTGTATTCATGTCAGAACTATTAGAATTAGTCGGTACACGTATTCGAGATATTCGAAAGTCTAAAGGGCTTTCACAAGAAGCTTTAGCCGAAAAAGCAGGTTTCAATTCGAGTTATATTGGTTTCATCGAGCGTGCGGAGAGAAATATATCTTTGAAAAATCTGGAGAAAATAGCGAAGGCATTGAACGTGGGCGTCTATCAATTGCTTACATATGTGAAGGAAAATGATGAGCTTACCGAAGAAGATTCGAGTATAAAAGCCATTTTGTCTCTCCTAAGAACTCGTGAAACCAAAGATACTGAGCTGGCCTTAAAGATTCTTACGGATATATTTATTAGAATGGATGAACGATGAAACAAAAAAAAGGAACTGCGCTCTGCAGTTCCCTACCTACCTCTTACGACAACGCCAGCATCGCTTTCATATCTTCCTCTGCGGTCGTAATGAGCTTCAAGCCAAACATCTCCACCAACACATCCAGTACACCAGAAGAAATAAACTCAGGCGGTTTCGGTCCAATGCGAATATCCTGAATGCCCAGGCTGAACAAGCCTAACAGGATGGCAACTGCTTTTTGCTCAAACCAGGACAGCACAATGCTGACAGGCAGCTCATTCACCGTACAACCAAAAGCATCCGCTAAAGCCAGAGCGATTTTCACAGTAGAACCGGAATTGTTGCATTGTCCCAAATCAATATAACGCGGAATGCCAGTATCTCCAACGGTGCCGTAGTCCACATCATTAAAGCGGAACTTACCACAAGACGTGGTCAAAATGACCGTGTCGTTCGGCAAGGATGTCGCCAGCTCGCGGTAATAGTTGCCGCCTTTGCCCGGTGCGTCGCAGCCTGCAATGACGAAGAAACGACGGATATGTCCGTCTTTAACGGCCTGAATGATTTCAGGTGCCAGCCCGATGACCGTCTCATGATGGTATCCTGTCGTAAGCACCTGCTCCGAGTCTACATCTGCGGCTGGCAGGGCCAGCGCGCGTTCAATTAGTGGAGAGAAATCGTCATT
This sequence comes from Paenibacillus sp. TSM33, assembly GCF_056099025.1. Classification (NCBI taxonomy): domain Bacteria; kingdom Bacillati; phylum Bacillota; class Bacilli; order Caryophanales; family Paenibacillaceae; genus Paenibacillus; species Paenibacillus sp. TSM33. Next base: position 359,903 of record NZ_JBLZXB010000010.1, on the reverse strand, counting down.
CACAATTTTGGCAACACCCTCCAGCCCTGCTACTTCATAAGAGAAGAAGCGGTCTGCATATGTGCCTTTAATCGGCATAACACAGTTGGTCGTGGCAAGAATCGCGCCCGGGAACTCCTCGAACAATCTGCGTTGATCATACCAGGCTTTACCGATATTGCCTTTGAGATGTGGATATTTCTTCAACGCCGGGTAACCGTGCGCCGGCAGCATTTCCGAGTGAGTGTAGATGTTGATGCCCTTTCCTTCGGTCTGCCGCAGTAATTCCTCCAGCGCGTACAGATTATGTCCGGTCACGACGATGCATTGGCCTTCAATTTTATTTTGGCTGACGGTAATCGGCTGTGGAATGCCAAAACGATCCGTATGGGCACGATCCAGCACATCCATGATCCGTACAGCTGCATTTCCGACCTTCATTGCCATCTCCAAATGCTCTTGTACATTAAAGTTAGAATTGGTTAAGGTCATATATAACGCTTCATGCGTGATCCGATCCACCTCAGGATCGGTATATCCCAACTGACGAGCATGTGTCGCATAGGCAGCAATCCCTTTTAATGCAAAAATCATTGTATCCTGCAAGCTCGCTACTGTCTCATTTTTTCCGCACACCCCGATGACTTTACACCCGCCACTCGGCGTCTGTTCACACTGATAACAAAACATATCGTTTTCCTCCAAATATTGATAGATATTTGTTCGTTATCTACAGCGTAACAAACCCCTGAACGTGCGGGTGTGATTACACACACACTTTTTAGCCAGATTATCATGAGAGGGCGCAAGGCAATTCCGCAATCCAACATTCCTATTCCGACGAATTTTCCTGAATTCCCCCACCCTTACGGTACTGCACAGGAGACACGCCCATGGCTTTTTTAAAAGCAGTGCTAAAATAGTGCTGACTATCGTATCCCGTACGTTCTGCTATATCAAGCACAGACAATGTCGTAGAGTCCAGTAGCTGCACTGCTTTGCGGATACGGGCACGCGTGACGAGGGTCACGAAGCTGTCGTTGAGCTCCTTTTTGAGCACACGGCTAAGATATACAGCCGATACCTGTAGCCGCGAAGCAAGAGCTTCCAGCGTCAGCTCCCGATCGGCATAACCTTCCTGAATAAGCTGCCGTGCCCGGCGTACGATGGGAGATAGCTGCGCTTCACCGTACACCCGATCCCGGCTCACCCGGTACGCATCGATTGCGCCTTCCAGCCCACCCTCGTTGGACTCCACATGGGTGTGAACCGCTATATTCAGGTAGCGTCCAATGGCCTGCTCTATAGAAGCACCGATCGTCTCAGGTGCCTCCTGCCACAGACATATGCCGATCAGCCCGTTCGCATCGCGAAACAACACATGCGATCGATCCTCCAGCAGTTCGCCAATAATATTTTCAGCCGCGAAAAGAAACAACTGGCGGTCATTCTCACGCATAATCGTCTGCCGTGCTTCTGCTGCAGGCCACCGTACCGCACCGATTTGAACAGGCGGCCGGGATGGAAGACGTAAAAACGCCAACTGCTCCATGACGTCTTTTCCCGTGTGCTGTCCTTCCAGCCATTCCAGACAAAATCGCTGACGCAGCAGCGGAATATTCCGTTCAATCTGCCCGGCAGCTTGTTCTACATAGGCGGCGCGTTTGTACTCCTCGTCCAGTCGCTGACGAAGCCGTGACAATGCAGCGTGAAGCTGATCCGCATTTACCGGCTTCAGAATATAATCTTCTACGCCAAGCCGGACAGCCTCCTGTGCATAAGCAAATTCATCATGCCCGGAAATGATCAGGCAACGGCACTCCGAGCGTCCTTCCCGCAGCCGCCGAATCAGTTCAATTCCATCCATGAATGGCATATTCATATCGACCAGCACGATGTCGATGCTAAGCTGACCAACCAGTTCCAGCGCTTCTTCACCGTCCTCGGCCTCTGCTACAACCTCCATGCCCAGAGCCGTCCAGTCTAGGCAGTCCCGAATCCCCTCACGAATGATCGGCTCATCATCTGCGATCAATACTTGATAACGTTTAGCCGTCCCTATCGTCACTTCTGGTATGGCTTGGTCAATCAGACTCGCCGTTGTCGCGTTGTCTGTTCCCTTGGATTTCGTCATCCTGACCCTCTCCTTTGTCATAAGGCTTCTTCAGTTGCGCCATATCCAGCAGCAACGGATGAGTGATTGTAACGCAGGTACCTGTCCCTTCTTTACTGTCCAATGTAATTCCATATTCCTCGCCAAAAGACAATCGGATACGCGCTTGTACATTCAACATGCCGTAGCTTCTGCCATTTGTACGAACTTCCTTTTGTTTCCGTCTTCCTTCCATCGCCTCCAGCGGTATTTCCAGCCATTCACGCAGCTCACACAGACGCTCCGCCGTCATCCCTGCACCGTCGTCACGTACCGTCAGCAGCAGCTTGCCGTCCTCGGCTTTAGCTTCTACGCAAATCGTGCCTGGACCACGTCTGGCCTTAATGCCGTGGTAAATCGCATTTTCCACCACAGGCTGAAGCATAAGCTTCAACACAAACAGATCCTTCAGCCCGTCGGGTACATTTAATTCCCAGCGAAGTCGGTCACGATAACGGGTTTGCTGGATTTGCATATAGCTTGAGATATGCTCAATCTCAGAGCGCAGCGGAATAAAGTCATCCCCTTTGCTCAGTCCAAGGCGGAACAATCTCGATAATGCCCCCACCATATCGGATACGTCGTCTGCTCCATTTTTTCGGGCCATCCAATGAATGGTATCTAGCGTATTGTATAGAAAATGCGGCTTAATATGCTCTTGAAGACTGCGTAGTTCGGCATCCCGTTTTTGTCGTTCCCTCAGTTCGCTAAGCGACATGAGACGGCGGATTTGCTCCAGCATCCGGTTAAAGCTCCGGCCCAGCATTCCGATTTCATCCCCGCGCTCACTCCATTGGCGAACCGTAAGATCCCCCGTCTCTGCCGTACGCATATAAGACATAAGCCGGAAAATTGGCTGCGCGATAGAACTGGACAATCGCAAGGATGCTGTTAAGCCAAACAGACATACAATGAAAACAAAACAGACGACGTAGAACTGAATTTGCCGTACTTCCAGTGTAGATTCACGTGCCGGGAATACCCCCACTGTCCTCCAGCCCGTGAACTCGGAGGCCTGAAACATGAACAGCAATTCCCTACCTCCAGCTTCACGGGTAAACATCCCGCTATCCTCTGTTCCGAACCATTGCGGCGGAATGCGCTCAATCAAAGGCATATCTGGCATATATACACTGCGTCCCTTGGCATCTGTCACCATGACATACCCGCTTTTGCCCAAGGTTACATCTCTGGCAGCTTGCGACACAGCCCGCAGCTTAAGATCAATCATAATTACACCCAGTACATGTCCTGTCTCCGAATCCGTGACCGAACGGACGACAGAGACAATTTCACTGTCCTTGTACCGGACATGAGTGGTCACATTACGGTGACTTGGCTGTCCCAGCACAGTGAATATCCCTGCATGCTGCGCCGCCTGTGTGTACCAGTCTTCTTCCGTCAGACTGCGTGTACTTCGAGCATACATTTCATTGCTGATATAATCTCCTTTTTCGTTCACGATCAGAATCCCGGCAATTTCAGGATATAAAGTGGTAAAACCCTGCAAAAATTGCTTCATTTCATACAAGGTATCCTGCTCCTGTACGGAACTTACAACCTGCTTGGAGCCGGGAGCCTGGTTAAGGAGAGGCTTCTGTGCTTGCTCCGCCTGACTTTCTGGCATCACACTACTCGTATGACCCGCGTGGCCATCAGCCAGCGTCCGTCCTTTCCAAAACTCCCCAATTTCAGGATTAAAGGCAATCAGATACGTCATGTTCTGTAAATTTTCCATTTTGGTATCGAGTGCTTCGTTCACCTTGCCAATTAACTGCATCGTATGGTTTTCCACCTGCCGCTCAATAATCCGTTCCACCGTCCAATTCACCAGCAGGCCTAGTCCCAGTGAAGGCACGATGCCAAACAGCAAGAACAGCACCATGAGCTGATAGCGTAAAGGCATATTGCGCAAACGTAACCTCGGCATCATTTGATGCATCCCTAAGTGGATGCGCTTCCAATATTTATTTTGCATAATAATCATCTACATTCACTCGGGTGACGACGGAAATCCCAGTATCCACCCGCACGGGCAGCGGGGTGTTATCTCCAGACGAAGAAGGTGCAGGAATTGTCAAATGATGATGCAGATGGAACAGATATTGAAGTGACCAATAGCCCATATTCCATGTCCCTTGGGCAATCGTTGCCGAGATGGTCCCATCACGAATCATATCCAGTGTCGCTTTGTTCGTATCAAAAGAAATAATTTTCAGCGGATGACTGCTTTTTTGGCTCAGTGCTGCCTCACCCACACCTGTTCCTCCGGTGGCTTCGGTCACAAAAATACCCGCCAGTTTCGGATAAGCTTTCATCAGCCTTTGCGATTCATCCCTAGACACCATCACGTCAGCACGACCATCTACCACTTCCACCACCTTCATGGCAGGATACTGCCGCTGAATGGTATCGCGAAAGCCGCGCGAGCGTTCCTCATGATTTTGCTGCCCAGGCAGTGTGAGAACAGCGACTTGGCCTTCACGTCCCAACAGCTCTGCCATTTTTTCCGCAGCGGTCACGCCCGCCTTATAATTATCCGTGCCCAAAAAGGTATACGCCCGGCTCCCCGGCGCTCCGGCGTCAAACAGCACGACAGGAATGTCCGCATCCAGCGCCTTATTAATGACCGGGATCAGGGAGTGGGGATCAATCGCTGATATGGCAATGCCTGCGGGTTTACGGGCAATCGCCTGCTCAATAACGGTCGTCTGCTCCTGTGCATCATACCGGGTAGCCCCCCGGTACTCCACAGTTACCCCCAAAGCATCCCCAGCATCCTCGAAGCCTTTGAGCCCGCTTTTCCAATATTCCAAACCGGACTGGAACGTAATCATCATATACGTTTCTCCGATACTGCCTCGCAGCCCTTTTTCCTCCCAAGCTCCATTCAACCGCCCGGTTTGTTCATATCTGAACACATAGAGAGCAAAGGCCGCAATCAACAGCATGTACACGAGCAGCGTTTTCTTCATCCTTCCTCTCCTCTTCCTATGCGCATCCTTAAATTTAAATTTGCTTTGTTTTTATTTAGATTGTAAACGCAATCATATTAAATTGGAACCACTTCACTCTCTATACTTTCAGGTAGCGTTAATCCTGCACTAATGTTCCTACGGTACAATACCTACAATTGTGCTAGGAAAAACATGTGCGAATCTTGAGGAAAAGGAGTGATATGGATGACCAAGCCGCGTATCGCGGAGTGGACAGAACTACGGGGCCTTGCCTACCTCGCTGTCGTGCTTCAGCATTGCATTGGCGAATATATTTATCGCAGCGACATCCAACAGCCGGATTCCGTTATGCTCGCGATGCTGTACCATTTGACACGTTTTGGCACACCGACGTTCGTTTTCCTGTCTGCGGCGCTGCTATTTTATAATGGTAACAAACCGATTGGCTATTCCCGTTATATTGGCAGACGGTTTCGAGATATTTATGTTCCTTTTCTCTGCTGGACAGTTGTTTATTGGGTATGTACTCAGAACTGGTCAACCGCGCAGTGGGTAAATTTATCCTTTTACAAAGGCATGTTCGAGGAAATGATCATCCCCGTCAGCGGATATCATCTATGGTTTGTGGTCATGATCTTTCAGTTTTATATTTGGTTTCCTTTATTTGCAAAAGCAACCGAACGGATTCGGACGTTTCTACGTCGTTTTAGCACCAAAAGGCGCAAGCAGCTTGTTTTGGCTGTGATGCTGATTGCTGCTGCGGCTTATGCGTTGCTGTTACAATGGTCCTACTATGACATGTCTGCATGGAGCGCTTGGTTGCCATCCTTGGGGCAGACCCTGTTAGATTACCGCACTTATAACTTTGTTATGTATTTTTTCTATTTTATGCTGGGCGCAGTATGCGCCTATATGACAGACACCTGGCGGGGATTGGCCCAACAGACATTGCCGTGGAATGTATTTGTCTTTATTGGTCTGTTCATGCTCATGGGTCACACGATGCTGATCCAGTCTGGCGATACGATCAATCTCAATATTTCTACCTATCTGAAGCCAAGCACCTTCGTGCTAATTGTCTCACAGCTGCTTTTATTGTACGGACTACTGCTTCATCTGCAAAAAGACCAGCGTTCCGAGCCGTTTCGTCGTATGCTGAACTGGGTTGGACGCTATTCCTTCGGAGGCTATCTGGCCCATGCGCTCGTACTGTCCTTCATATCCCATTACACTCGTCCGCTTGCACTAGGTGATCATCATTTTACAGCTACGCTCATTACGTTTGTCGTCGTGGCAAGTGCTTCTCTGGGCATCAGCTGGCTCTTTGCCCATCTGCCCGGCGGCAACTGGATTGTTGGCTCCAAAGGCAGACAGCGATTGAACTGGCGGCTTCATTTTCAGTTCCTTTCCTCCAAACGTGCTTCCAAAAGCACACAGGAGCTTGGCTAATCTGATAAGCAATAGTACAACACTTAAATAGGACATTCTCGAATAAACGGGAATGTCCTATTTTAGCTAAATTAAAATATTTATCTTTTATTTAGAATTTTGCAAGAATTACAGACTAATATATTTTTGAGTCCTCAACCAGTAACAACCGATCTAACTCAAATCAATGGGAAGACAGCACGTATTATTTAGCCTTAGTAATATTTACGTACAGAGTCTCTTCTTTCTTACTACTGTCTACAGTAGCACCCATAACCTCGGACACAAATCTAAGTGGCACCATAACACGGTTAGGAGATACTGGCATTACAGGAGCACTAGGCAGTATTTTTTGCTGTTCGTTCACATAAGCAACTTTGCTTCCAATTGTTAAGCGCACTGTCTTACCATCTTTCGAACGGATTGTAACCTCTTTCTTTTCTCTGTTCCAGTTTACAGTTTCGCCTAGATTTTCTGATACAAATCTAATGGGAACATAAGTTGTATTGGTTGCTCGTTCAATATAAGGATTGGCATCGGATGTAACCTCAACATTGTTGACTTTAATCACAAGATTATACAAATATTTAGGGAGAGCTGCACTGGCCTGATTTACTGTCACCAAGAAGATTAAGGAAATAAGTAACGTGTTAACTACCTTTTTTAACATAACGCATCAATCCTTTACAAATAGAATTACATTTATTGTTTATAAAAAGTGTACTTCTCTACATAATTTGAATCCTTGACATAATCAATTCGGCCACCATGATTCCAAACATCATCACTCAAATTAGTGACATTTTCGGGGTACTTGGTGCCAGCGCTATTATTAATTAGGAATCTCATATTGTTCCAAATTGCTGGCGAACTAAAACCGTATGAAAAGGAGCTATAAGGGGAACCAGCATTATTCATTGCTACAGCAGTAACTCTTTTAACGGATCTCCCCGTCGTACCCAAACCATTAAATTTGACTACATAGATATTAGAATAGTTAATTTGCTCTCTAATAGTTAATGTAGGCTCATCCGATTTGCCTGCATAATAAAATACTTTATAACCATTAATAGTCGCACCACCATCGAACTTCTTTGACCGATAAGTATAGGTAGTGTCTGTTGAGCGAGGTTGTGAATAACCGTTGTCATCTCCCTCATTCACATTATGAAGTACCTTGGCATGAAAAACAGGATACCATCCTGCCAGAGTTTGCTTTGAAACAACACCTTCAAAACCTACCTCTGCGACCCCATCAACACCAGTGTACAGGTATGCTGCCTCACCCTTTCCATATGCATCGGCTATTGGGTATGAAGGCAAAACTACAGAATCAGCCATGACTCCATTGTAAACAATTGATGAATTACTGGCCGGGGTTTGCAAGCGGTGGAATGCTCCCGTTTCTTTCCCCGCTGAACTCCCTCTATTTGGAAGAGAAGATTGCAAAGTTATTCTACGCCCGTTATTTTTGTTTTCTAGATAATCATCACTATTGACGTAGGTTGAATCGGTAACTTCAGTAACTTTCTTTTCAAATTGTTCCTTAATATCTCCTTGTTTAGATGAAGTAGCATCAACCAGATCGCCAGCTTCGTCGATATTCAATATAACCACTTCGGCATCCTGCAACTTTTCAATTTTTTGAATTGTATCCTGTTTAAGTACTCCTTGTTCTAAAAGGCTATCAACAGATTGGCTAAATTCTTTGTTGCTTAATGTTGATATCCCTTTTGCAGCGGCAGGAACTGATAATTGTATTTCTTGCTCAATAGCATCTTTAATGTACTGATTAAATTCATTCGATGAAAATTCTTTCCCTTGAGCATTTGCTGCTAAGCTCGGAATGGAAACGGTCATTAGTAGAATAGAAAGAGCAATCTTAGATTTCTTCAACATAATAATAAACTCACTCTCCATATTTTAATGTAACGCTATAATCGAAAGCTGGCCAGCGTTTCTTCAATTATGGAAATTAATTCATAATAATAACTCTATTTGCATTATAATGTTTAATATTTCCATAATCAATATTTTTATTTTTTTCTTTTATTTGTAATGTGTAAAAGAAACGGAACAATCTCTATCGCTCCTATCACTTCCTTACCTTTTAACCTCGCACTTATAACTCGCATCACACCTTTATACTTCTTAAGAAATAAATTTGGCGCTTTTTGTTTTGAAAATGTTCATCTATCACCTGCCATAAAGGATTATTAATTATATGTAAATTATCCTCAAACAACATGCTCTAATAAGCTCTGCTTTTTTGCTGTCTAAGTGTGATGAATCATGTTCCAAACTGATTAACATTTTATGACATGGATATGTATTTTATTTTAAAATAAGTCATTATATTGAATAATTATAAGCATTACGTGGGAGAAATCACAGTTTTGCATAATAGGAATGGGGGGATGAACTCAGCATACCATCGTCGTTGTTAAGGATCTGGTCCAAAACTTGGTGAGGCTGCTTCCTGGTCTGAAACATACGGTTGAACTGATTAATCAGTTCATCCAAAAGCATAGACTGCTCCAGTACACAAGCATGTCCTAAGCCATACTCTGCGTAAAGATCATGCATGTGTTGTCTGGCGTGTCCATTTGTTGAATAAACGTTACCTTTTCATCCTTGTTCATCCTACATACCTCCTCATGAATCTCATTTTAAGAAAGGATGTACAAATACGTCAGGATCAATTTTGAAGCAAAAAATTACAAAATAATACAAAAAGAGACCAGCAATAAGCTGGCCTATAGTAAATGAATTAGTGCTCGATCAAGATCCACCAACGTGTCCTTGAACTTGGATCGTGCCATGGCTTAGATTTGCAGTTTGAGCTGGTACTGTGAATACCAGTAAAAAACTAGTTACCGCCAAGCAGAAAGCCATCTTTTTGATCATTTTTCTCCCACACCTCCTCATAAATAGATTGGAACTGAGCTTGTGTTTTAGGAGCCGCATTTGTTTTGAAATGAAGAAATAATCCAAAACAATTGGCAATAAGTAGTACATGGTTAATTGTAACAGCTTTTTCAAAGGCGATTAATAAGCATTTGAAACCATATGTATATCTGCCTTTATTGAGGCTGTACTTGGCTATCTTGTACCAAAACCTTACGTATTCTTCTGGTAACACTTGTTGTGTGTACATGTCCGAAGAAGATGACTCCTGATACGCTACAATTTGCGATTCAAACCGCCGGAGAATATGATCTACATCTACATTATAGCGATTAGCTACTTCAAGGACGTTTAGTAGCTCGGAAAAGATCTCTTTTTCGGCAGCTATATGTTCTACGTAACCTGGCAGAACACTAATATCACCAGACATGAGCCTGTTAACGTAAGTATTAATTTTCGCCCATTGTTGATACTTCTGTTTCCAATAAAGCGTATCAGGGTTCTGCTCTTTTACCCAATTTAAATCAGCATAACCCCTAATATGTTCCAATGCCTGTTCATGATCTCCTTTTGCATCACAAGCGTTAGCACACAACAATTCGGCGTAAACTATGTATACAAACAATGGTCTACTTAGCTTTTTTCGTGGCTCTGTTCCTTTTCGCTTGGAATTGTGAACCAGATGATATTGGAGTTGTCCTAACTGACCCATCCGATGTGCGAATTCATATACCTTGTCCCACATGCTTAATGACCTATATACATTCGCCAAATCTTTTAAAGCATCCAATTGCTCTATTTCGTCTAAGCGATCCACAAAAGGGGCAAATTCGATGGCAGCCTGAAGGTTTAAAGCACGATCCTGTCCGACGTTGATTTGGAACAAGCGATACTGGCAGATTGCCAATCGCTCTGAATGCTGTTGCTTCTCACTTTCAGCTACCTTTTTGTACAGGTAAGCGGCTGCTTCGTTGTAACCGTCTTTGTATACATTTTCGGCGACTTCAAAGAGCGATGGCAGATAATTAGGGTTATCCAATAACAGAATGACAACTCGCTGCAAGCAGTCCAATCGCCCTAGCTCAATGCATCGGTACAGGAACGGGCTAATTTTCTTCCAGTTGAGCGGACATTCTTCAATACATTCTTCAATGTAACGTTCGTAAAAATAATCCGGTGGTAAATTCATTCCCACAGTAATACTATCCAGTTGGTGAACAGACATAGATCGATTGCCCGTCACAATACCACTAACTGTACCTACATTCAAATCGATCGTGTGACCAAACTCGGTCATGGTTAAGCCTTTGCGTTTCAGATAGGTTTGAACTTCTGCCTGTATCGTAGGTGTGATTTCCATGGATAAACCACCCTTTCAGCATCTTCATAAGATTCCCATTTCAATAATCCATATAGTTTAGAAACCAATAGTATAATTATTGTTTTTTCATTCATGATAATACCATCTTTTGGAACATCAATAAATAGTTTTACTTTATAGATTTTTATCTTTTTATTAGGAGATTATTGGATAATATATTATTATGATAAGGAGAAGGTCACTTGAAAAATACAGGTATGACACGTCCCTTGGACACGTTAGGTCGGATTGTTATTCCCAAGGAATTGCGAACCTCTATGGGGATTCAAGCTGGCGAGTCTTTAGAATTTTATTTGGATGTTGAAACAGGGTTGTTAAGTATGCGGAAGTATATTGGTGTCTGCTGTCACTTATGCCATTCGGTCCAAGATTTAAGCTATTTTAGAGATTCATTTTTATGTAAAAAATGCATACACGATTTGAAAGGAAACAGCGTCAATTGATCGTCAGCACAACATTTGGTTGAACATCTAAGAAGACTCTCATGCGTGAGCATCCCACAGCCAAGCAAGGCGAATATGCTGAATGGCTTGGCGTGTCACATAGCCGTATTTCCCACCTTAAAAAGCTATTGTAGGTTTCACTTCACTCGCGCATCCGAGCAAAACTCATAACCAGTCGCTGTTTATTTCAAGGCGACTGGTTATTTTTTAACTTTGAATCCTTATTGACCAAATTCAACAAGTTAGATTACCAAAACTTAATGATATTGCCGTAAAATATGGATTTAAACTCTTCAAGATGATATATTCTGACTATATGTAATCTTCCTATATACATAAGAATATCATATCTGCTAAACCCAATAAGTATGTAGATTTTGCAATCGAAATAGGCAAGGTCATGAACATTTATACAGATGATGAAGATTTTAATGAAACCATTGATTTTTTTAAGCTTTTTAAAGATAGCTGACTCTCCTCACAACAATCACTTCGTATGGTGATATTTGGGGTATTATTTAATTAGCATACATAAAGGGGTTATTAAAATGAAGGACAAATTAAAGGGGTTATTAGTGGGCTTAATCATGGGTACGATGATTACAGGTGCAACCGCAATGGCTGCATCTGGAACAAGTATAAATGCTGTTGTGAAAAAGTTTGATATATTTTTAGAGGGTACAAAAAAGAACACTGCCGATGGCTTGATTTACAACGGAAACACGTACATCTCTGTTAAGGATATTGGAGTTGCAGAAAGCAGACAAATCAGCATCAATGGTAATAAACTGTATTTAGGTAAACAGCAAAATATTATTACAGAAAATCAAGCACTCGATATTCTTTTGAATAAAATAAAAAACGAAGCCGCTAAATATAATTTACACGTAATGGTTGAAGGGATCGAAGGAACAAAATACTCTTTAAGAGCTTATGAAGATTTTCCTGACCACATTGCAACTTATGGATTCTATTACGTAGACAGATATACTGGTAAAGTAACTAAATATGACATCGTGAATGATAAGGAAGTTGAAATATAAGGAAAGGATGGGTTCCCCCCATCCTTTTTTATTGTAAAACAATTTTACTCCCAGACTAACGCTTCAATTGAGCCTCATTCGAAGTCCCGGACTTGCGGTCGAAGGTAATCGGACCCTTACGGTTCACAAGCCGCTTCAAATCCACGGTCATTTCATTCTTCAATTTATCGATGAGCTGATCCTCTTGAATGCCTTTGCTTTTAGCAACCTCAGCCAACGATTTTCCTTGTCCCAGCTCTTTCTCCAACTGGACAGGAGTGATACCCAGCAGCCTAGCTACTTTCTCGTTGAGATGATGATTCAAGCCGCCCGGCCTTTTGCCGTGTCTATGTCTTTGCATATGTCCGTGTCCGTGATCCTCCTGTGGTTCAACATTCCACTGGTGGGCTTCTCCTTGGACAGAATCGTTAGGAGTGAGAGCTTGCAACGGATTACCCGATTCAGTACCGGATGCTCCTGCACTCGCAGTACCATACATCATCACTCCTCCATATAGGATAGCAGCGGTCAATTTCCATTGTTTTTTCATGTTGTGGCCCCTCCTTTCATCCTTTTTCATCTATATTTTCTCTTTCAGCTTTTTTTATTCATTTGTTTTTTACAACATCCCTTACTTAAAAATAACAAATTCTTGAAAATTGCAATCTGTTGTACAATGGCGGGTAACAACTAGAAGTCGCTACAAAAACATTCATAAGAGATGCGGGTGGTAGCTATGGAATGGTATTTTACATACAAAGAAGAATTGGAAAAGGTATTCCGTCAAGCGGAAGAACGGACGGTCGCATTTCCGGTTCCCTTTCAGCAAGAAGGGTTAGACTACCTCGCACGGTTTAATCCGTTGCGGGAAGACAGTACGCGTAATTACATATGCTATTTGCTTCCATTTTGGTTGCAGGAACTGACCGGGCTGTCCCCCGAAACATGTCGCAAGCTGTCACTCGGCAACGTGTTCGTCATGGCTCATTATTTAATTCAGGATGATGTGATGGACACAGCAGCAGACAACCGTAAAACGCAACTCGCTTTAAGCCAGCTTTTCTATACCGAGTGTTTGAACGTATATCAGGACCTTTTTCCGGCAACCTCTCCTTTTTGGTCATATGCCCGAACGTATGTGGACGAATGGGCCGTTAGTGTGATATCCGAAGGAACAGAAGACTATTTTCAAGGTGAAAGAAATAAGGTCGCATTGAAAGCAAGTCCGTTAAAAATGGCCGGAACGGGTGCTCTACTGCTCTCAGACCATGCCGACCTGATCGAAACCGTTACAACGATGACGGATTTGACCCTGCTCGTGCTCCAAATGTCGGATGATTGGGCAGATTGGGCAGAAGATTTGGTGGAACATAGCTATAACTGCTTATTGTCCCATATCAGCGCCGAACAGAAGACGACGTACTGTGAAGGACTAGGACCACAACAAATTCAGGAAGCGATTTATGTACGCAGCGCGCTCGCCAGCTATGTGAACATTGCGAATCAAGCCGTTCAGGAGCTAGAGACGATGGAGCCTTCCATCCACGGCCTGCGTAGATTCGCACATTCCATCGCAGCAGAGCTCAGCGAAGAGGCAGCAGAAATTGAAGGCGGACGCTCACATTTGCGAAGAGGCGGACTGGATTATTGGCTCTCCAAAAATATGAAATAATGCTAGATTTTTCTGAGTCTTTCGTGGTATACTGGCTAGGTAAATATAACCAATTGAATGAGAGGGTGATTTTTGATGGCTACTGAAGTTCTTCAAACACAAGTCATTCAAAAAGCTTGGGAGGATGCCAGTTTCAGAGAAAAACTTATGGCTGATCCCAAATCTGCAATTCGTGATGTGTTAGGAGTCGTGATCCCCGATCATATCCAAATCAAAACGGTAGAGGAAACGTCTGACCAGTTTTATCTGGTTATCCCTCCAAACCCTTCAGGCGTGCTCGCTGCATCCCAGAAACCTCGCGCGATGTGGTAGATTGGTTCTTGTAGCTTATTAAATCTATACTTGTTAATCTCATGCGGGTGGGCTCAGCAAGCTTCCCTCCGTTTTCTCCGAATGCAAAAAAGCCGGATGTTATCCGGCTACGGGGAAGCGGATGGTCGCTTCTGTTCCCACCCCTTTTGCACTTGTAAAAGATATTTTGCCATTCATTGTTTCAATAATCCGAAAGGTCACCATCATCCCCAAACCTGTGCCTTTAGTCTTATTCGAAAAATAAGGCTCACCTAGTCTGGATAAGGTCTGAGCATCCATCCCTTCACCATTATCCCGAATATGAATAACTGCTTCTCCATTGTCCACATAAGCCCATATATGAATATGTCCCTGTTCTCGTAGCGCTTCAATACTGTTTTTGATAATATTGATAAATGCCTGCTTGAATTTGGAGGAATTCCCGCGCACTTTGATTTCCTGGGGAATATCCAGCGAAATTTTGCCACCTTGCAAATTTGCCATTGGACTGATAATTCCTTCAATATGCTTGAACTCATCCAATATGGTCAACGTTTTGGTATGGTCAAACTCCGGCTTGGCAAAAGTCAGAAAATCGGTAATAATCGCGGACGCTCGATCCAACTCCTCCAGAGCGATATGCAGATAGTCTTTGTTCTTACCATCCTCTTGCTTGCTCATCAACTGAAGAAATCCACGTGTAACCTGAAGCGGATTGCGCACTTCATGAGCTACAGATGCAGCCAAATCGCTAATAATCTCCATTTTCTCTGAACGTTGGAGCTCATTATTGAACATCTCCAGCTCTCTGGAATACCGGACCACCTGCTTGTGCTTTTCTGCCAGCCTTCTGCCCAAGATCGCAATCAGTGCCAGGACAAAACCGAACACGCCCCATTTCCATAAAAACATATTGTAGTGTCCGTCCCGAATAAAGAACCAGCTTAGCTCTGCGATAGAGATGACTGCAAAAAACGCAAAGCCTGTCGATAAAATGATCGCTTCGTGGTCACCCTTAAGTGCCATGCGAACCGAAGCAAATACCAAAAGTACCATTAAAGCTACGAGCAATATACCGAGGACGATTACACTGAAGAAATAATATACATCGTTAAGTCGCTCCTGTGCTCCTAAATTCACAATCATGATGATGAAGCAGAACAAAGAGTAGGCGGTTAACAGTTTTCTGAATTTCCGAATCAGTAAAATCGAATTAATATTTTGCTCAAAAAAGAAGGCTAATGAAGGCAGCAGAATAAATAGCGCCACATCAAAAAGTTGTAGATACAGCTTGCCATAGCCGCGATAGAACGTATATAAAAATGGTGAATACGTTACAATCATCAGACCGATGGACAATACAATCGCGCTTAGGGACAGCCACATCGCCATACTTGGACGGAACAGGAAAAACGAGCAAATCAATAGCACCAGGGCGATAAAGATAAATGTGCTGCCTAGTACAATATCCAAGACATCCATTCTGACCAGGTTTCCCAACAAGTCACGATAATCACCAGCCATGACATTTCCGATAATGCCTAGTCTATTTTTACTGCTTTCCGTCCATATGTATAATGTTTTACCACTGTCTTCTGGCTTCAGCGGAATCAGAATACGATTATTTTCATAATTATAGCCACGGTACGATTCATAAAAATTGGTGTCATCCTTATACAGCGTAATGTGCCTGCCATAAATATTTTCAAAAAGCACCGCTGGTGTTTCATCATTTAACGAAGGTAGCTTAATACGAATCCAGGCGGTGCCTCTATTGCCCGGCTGCTTGAGCAGCTGTGTATCATCTTCAATATGCATCCAGACCTTACTGTGATCATTTACCTCATCTAAAGAGCCATCCTCGTCTTCTGCTCCCCATCTCATATCCCAGGAGGGTATCTTATACTCCCTTTCCGGGGTCATTTTGGCCGCATAGCCAATGTGGTCCAGCGACAATAGTATCACAATGACCGCTAGCAGAGCGGCGACAGCTTTGGGCACATGCCTCATATTAAGCACCTCAAAGTTACGTAGTAGGATTTACAAATTTGTATATGTTTTAACATTTTTATCTTCCTGAAATTATATTATTCTATACGATGATGTTCATACCTTCTTCATAATAAGGGTATCATGTTCTTTTTAATCATTATTTGTAAAATCTTCATATTGATTAATGATCATTTCCTGTTCGCGTTGCTCCATCTGCTCTCTAAGCCCTATCCAAGGTTCACATTCTTCATCCTCATAGATCGTCCAAATATCGGAGAATAAATAATCGCGTATTTCTACTATTTTTCCGGCTTGTCCGCCGTCTGTCCAATATAAACCATCTGGACGCCGAATAATGGTACGCGAATAGCCTGGAGTAGATGCCTTTTGGCCTACTCGAATTCGGCTAACCATCGGACCAAACATGTACCATTCCAATTCATATCCCTCCAACTCCTCTTTATCATATCACAGCAGTTACCAAAAAAACGCTAATTGAGAAAGAGCATACCCCTATTCGCATGATTTTAACTTCTTACAGACACACTAGCTCTAAGTTTAGCCATTCTGCGGTTTGGGTAAGGTCGAAATAAGCAACAAAAAGCAAAGGAGCTGAGTTAGATGGCAAATCGCGACAATCAAAAGACTGAGCTACAGGATCATGATTTTGAGCCTTCCCTGCAAAATGCAGAAACAAACTGGGAGAATCTGATCGAGGGACCAGATACTCCTCTGGAGGACGTGCCTGATGCCGATGAACTGACACCGAACAGTCCTGTTGATCCTTCTGCGCCTGCTGAATTCCTGCATGGTACAGATTTACTGAACGGTACAGACGGGGATGAAGAAGAGCAACTGGACAGTGACGATATTCTGGATTAATTACTGCATATGATAGGATATAAGAAAGCGATTTCTCATCCTGCTATGCGGGTAATGAAGTGTATACACCGAAAGGAGTTGATTGATCTCCTATGTACAAAGATCCGATATCTCAGGCTGATATGGAGTACAAACGCTATAAAGCCTTAAATCCTGTAGAAGAGGATGACCGCAGGACTGCGGACAAGACCCATACAGACGATACCTTAGCCGAAGAGAACCCACGAGGAGTCGCATCAGCAAAGCCCGAACCCAGGGATCAAGCAAGATGATAGCACAGATAGGGAATGCAAAAACTAGAATCGGAAATCAGGGCTTGCCTTCTGCATCCACTTTGTTTAAAATAAGGTCAAATCTTTTGAATACCATGAACAAAGACATAGACGGAGACAAGTAAGCGTCATCGGATTTCCACAGAAAGGTACGTAATGCTGAGAGCGTACCGCAATCCCGCGTTGAAATTCACTCCCGAGTTGAGCCTTGAACCGACGACAGAAGGATTTAGTCCTTTGGCCGCAGTAGAGGTTTCCGGAAGCCCCCGTTACGGGCATCAAGCTCAGAGGTTACTGCCGTCGATTGAATGACGTTGACGACTTGCATGTATACTTCTGTAATTAGGGTGGTACCACGGCATTCGTCCCTTGCGACGAGTGCCTTTTTGTGTTATTTTCTGCAAAAAGTCTAAGGGCTGAAAGAAAAAACAATTTAAATTCGGGAAGGGTGTACTGTATGTCAACCAATGAAAATTCTTTGGAGCTGTTGCGGGAACAGCTCGATGCTACAAACTTGCAATTGCTGGAGCTGCTGTCCCAACGCGCTGAACTGGCGGGACAACTTGGAAAATTGAAAGAAGCTCAAGGGGTACCTGACTTTGATCCAGTGCGTGAGCAACAAATGCTGGACAAGCTGATCGCAGCTAATCGTGGACCTTTCGATGATGCTACGATTCGCCAGTTGTTCAAAAATATTTTCAAGGCTTCTCTGAACTATCAAAAAGAAGAACACAAAAAACATCTGATCGTCAGTCGCAAAAATCAGCCGGATAGCACGGTTATCAAGGTTAAAGATACACTGGTGGGCGGCAAAGCCTCCATCATGGTTGCAGGTCCTTGCTCAGTGGAAAGCTACCAACAAACGCGCGAGGTAGGTGCGGCTCTCAAGGAAGCCGGTGTGCCGATTCTGCGTGGTGGCGCGTTCAAACCGCGTACATCTCCGTATGATTTCCAAGGACTGGGTATTGAAGGCCTGCAAATTCTCAAACGCGTTGGCGACGAGTTCGGACTGGCTACAATCAGTGAGATCGTCGATCCAAGACATTTGGAGGAAGCGATCCCATACATCGATATCATTCAAATTGGAGCGCGCAACATGCACAACTTTGAATTGCTGAAAGCTGCGGGTGAAACCAGAACTCCGGTTCTGCTCAAACGCGGATTGGCTGCCACCATGGAAGAGTTCCTTCATGCTGCTGAATACATCGTTTCTCGTGGTAATACACAAGTCATGCTGATTGAACGCGGTATTCGTACGTATGAAAAATGGACACGTAACACGCTGGATATTTCCGCTGTTCCGATTTTGAAAAAGGAAAGCCATCTACCTGTATTGGTGGACGTGACTCACTCTACAGGACGTAAGGACATCCTGGCTCCTTGCGCCAAGGCTGCCCTGGCAGCTGGTGCCGACGGCATCATGGTAGAAGTTCACCCGAACCCGGCAGTCGCTTTGTCCGATGCTCAGCAACAGCTGAACATCCCTGAATTCCACAACTTCCTGTCTGAAGTTAAAGAATCTGGTTTATTCAAAGCGTAAAACTAATTTTGTGCTAAGAGTCATAAACCGCTTTCATTTTGTCAGATTATGATGTAGAATCTAATCAGGATTGTGACTGATCATGCAGGCAAAACCTAAATGTATATATGCTCGACTTTTGTTGAGACATATATATGTTTAGGTTTTTTTATGCCCAATTCTTGAATAATAAGAATACCTGCATGGTTATAATCCTAAAAAATTATCATAGGAACGTTCAGAGAGGGGAACAGAAATGAGAAAAAGAAAAGGGTTAAGCATTTTTTTGTTAGCTATGATAAGTATTTTAATCATAAGTGGTTGTAGTGGTAAGACCCCAGCCGTTGTAAAGGATGAAAGCACTGCTCCAACAGAACAACCAGCGGGAAATAAAGTGGAAAATAAAGCGACCAAGGCTAGAACGGTTATTACTACTGACGGAGAAGTAGATGATATGAACTCAGTCATACGCTTTCTTCTCTACTCTAACGAAATGGATTTGTCCGGAATTGTACTGACTAGCTCCGTATATCATTATGCAGGTGATGAAAAGGCCGGCATCAAGCCAGTCAGATGGACCGGAACCCAATGGGTAACGGATATGATTGATGCCTACGGAGAGATTTACCCTAACTTAATCAAACATGCTGAAGGGTATCCAAAACCTGAATATATTAAAAGCGTTACCAAGATCGGAAATATTTCAAATAAAGGTGAAATGGACAAGGAAACGGAAGGTTCCAATTTCCTGAAAACACTTTTCCTGGACGATGACCAAAGAGATCTGTATGTACAAACCTGGGGTGGAACCAATACCACAGCCAGAGCTCTGAAATCCATTGAAGACGAATATAAAAATACAGATCAATGGGAAACGATTCGTAAAAAAGTAAGTGATAAACTCGTTCTGTATATCATTTTGGACCAAGACGATAGCTACAATAATTACATCGCCAAAAATTGGCCTGACATCAGAATTATCAATGATCAATCTAACTTCTGGCATTTCGCTTATGCTTGGAAAATGCACACGGAAGAAGTAAACAGCAAGTTGCACGGGGAATGGAACTTCAAAAATATTAAAGATGGTCATGGCAAGCTGCTGAATATGTATGCCTTGATGGGCGATGGCAATATCATCAAAGGTGAATTGGATGAAGAACAAAGAGGCAGTGAAGCCTACTTAAAGAAAAACCCACAATACGACAAGTATGACTTTATTTCTGAAGGAGATTCTCCATCCTTCTTCTATTTAATTGATAACGGATTACGGAGTATGGAAAACCCAACCTATGGTGGCTGGGGAGGTCGTTTCGGCGTCGTTAATGATAAATTATTTAGAAATACGGTGTTAGATTATGATGTGCATACGAAAAAATTCGAAGCAGAGTATTCTCTGATGCGTTGGTTTGATGATATTCAAAATGACTTTGCTGCCCGTGCAGATTGGGCTGTTGCATCTGACTACAAAGCTGCCAACCATAATCCAACATTGACCATTAAAGAAGGATTAGACCTAACAGCTAGTCCAGGGGAGAAAATAACTCTGCATGCAGAAGGGACAGATCCTGACGGTGATGCGTTAACCTATAAGTGGTGGAGATATTTTGAAGCTGATACCTATGAAGATTCTAAAGTCCAACCCGCGCAGGTTAAACCTGAAATGCTGGGTGATATGCAGCTTGGGCTTCATCGAGAAGTAGCTAAAGGCGAGAACGTAGACACGATTGATTTGCAAGGTAGCGACACAAATACAGCAATTTTCACAGTTCCGGCAGATGCGAAGTCTGGAAATACGATTCATATCATTGCAGAAGTACAGGACAATGGTAAACATTCTTTGAAACATTATCAGCGTGTGATTGTAACCGTAAAATAACAGAGCACAGCATTCAATAAATTAGGCTCATGGAATCATACTCCATGGGCCTTTTATTTTGGCATATCGAACCTCGGACAATCTCTATACACGTTTAATGCTTTTTTCGGTCAAAGGAACATAATATCCTTTTCCATTCGGACCCATAGCGAATTTATTGCGAAGATGGATTAGATTAGGGCCGAATTTTGCCTCCAATTCTTCACGGAACTCATATAGGATTTCCATGATATAAATATCATGAATAATCACTTCCGTAATCGGCATTACAAGACCCGGGTGTAGCGTCCATGCAGCGCGGCTGTCATCACCAAGTGAAAGTATGCCAGCTACAACCTCCCGGTCATCCACGCTAAGCACAATCCATCGACCACCGATTTCGGACGTAATCTCCTCACTCATATCATGGCGGTAAACAGTAGCAAAATCAAAGTCAAGATCACCATAGGCTACAAGGATCACCTCAATTCCTTGCTGAGCAGCTTGCTCTAAGGCATCCCGGAATACCTCGGCATCCTCTTTCCAAATTTCCAGTAAAATTCGGTGTTTTGCTCCCTTCACGCCTTCGTTGATGCGATTGATAATGGCTTCATAACCCGAAATATTCCAGATGTTCTCTCTGTTTTGAAACGATGCTGTATACTGCTCCAAACTCTCTTGCGCCACATTAAAAATCTGTTCTGCTTTGCGTTTTCTCTGGGCAATCAATTCATGTGGAGGAAGCGGCACATACAGAGGTGTATTTTCTTGACTTACCATGATGTCCCCACGGTTGACCATTCCCGACAAAACCTCGTAAATCTTGGATCTCGGTACTCCAGAGTTCAATGAAACGGCATATCCCGAAAGTGGAGAGCTTTCCAATAAGGTCACATAAGCTTTGGCCTCATATTCACTAAAATTCAAATCACGTAGAATTTCTAATATATTTGGTTTTGATTTCATGACGTCTTCTCCTCAATTCATGTTCTTCCTTACTATATCACTTCCCCTTGACAAAAACTGATATACAAATTATCTTTTTAGTAGCATTTTCATAGTAGTAACTATAGTAGCTACTATCACTATCATATTTCATAGGGGATGAACTCAGGGAGGATATAACTTGAACAATGTCATAGCTCATCACAGCGAAAGCAACCGGATTTACTATACTTCTACGATTCTAGCCCTATTGATCTGGAGCACATCGTTTATTGCCACCAAAGCAGCCTATACGACGTTCCCTCCTCTTACCTTGGGTCTATCCAGATTTATCATAGCTTCCATCGTACTAGGTATCGTTCTGCTGATCAAAAAAGAACATGTCAAAGTAAAGCCAAAGGATTTGGCTACGATTTCGTTTAGTGGGGTTTTGGGAATCACTCTTTATTTTTCAATGGAGAATATAGGGGTTAGCCTGACGACCGCTTCCAACGCAGCATTAATTGTCGCATCGTATCCTGCAATTACATCGCTGCTTGAATTTATTTTGTATAAAGTCAAATTATCCAAATATAAAATCTGCGGTATAGCACTGGCCATGATTGGGGTATATTTCTTAACCTCCGTTGGCGAAAGCCCGGATGGTAAGAATCAGCTCATCGGAAATTTAATATTGATTGGAACCGGATTTGCGTGGGCGTTTTACACTTTCATGACGCGCAAGTTGGTGGACAAATATCCGCCGGTGACGTTATCTTTTTATCAAACCGTTGCAGGTAGTATCTTTTTTATACCGTTAGCCCTATTAGAAAAGGATAGTTGGCAGGCTCCGACAACGGGATCGTTTATGTTGCTAATGTATCTAGGTGTGTTCTGCTCCGTTATCGCATTTTTGCTTTATAATTACGGATTAATCAAGCTGTCACCGAGCAGTTCCGTTTCTTTAATGAATTTGGTACCGATATTTGGGGTGTTGTTCTCTGTTTTACTATTGCACGAAACGATTACATGGCGCCAAATCATTGGCGGTTTGGTTGTTATTATAGGGGTATTGATGAGTGCACATCAAACAAGCCGTACCTAAAGATATTGCAGTCCTACAATACAAGGGCGAGTGGCCTTTCTAAAAGTTCTCGCCCAGTGGGTTATATCTATGCAGTCGGCTTTTTTTCCTTTATATAAAAAAGGTGGTTATATTGATTGATGAGGTTATCCATAATTACAGACTGTTTGAGCACACTGGCATGACTAAAACCATGTTCTGCTTGCAAAATATACAGCTTTTGACGGGCATTCTCAAGCTGTTGACGCAAAATGTCGTCTCTTATCATAATATATCCCTCCCTGTCATATGATCAGTGTAAAGGGTTATGAATAATATACTAAAAGTAAGGGTTTGGGATAATTATCTAGTTGTCCTATCCGGCAGAATGAATATTCTGATCCGTTGCGTTATTTTTGGCTGAAAGCGGGAAAACGTTTTTCCCCTTCGCCCATAGCAACAACGCTGCAACCAGCAAGATGCCACCGTTTAATACGAAGATCCAGCGAATGGGCATCCAGCTACCAAGCATGCCGCCAATCAGCGGTCCCGCCATCGTCGCGAGTTGGGTAGCTGATTGATTCAGGCTAAAGGCTCGTCCGCGAAACTCCGGCTTGGTGACTTCCACAGTCATTGCATTGATCGCTGGCATGACAGACGCATAAAACAATCCATATCCAAACCGAAGCGCACCAAAACCAACAAAGTTGGTTACAAAAAACTGCAAGATGTTCCCGATTCCCGAACCGATCAGTCCAATCAGCAGCACTTGGGCAAAGCCAATCTTTCCTCCAATCCGGCCCCATCGGGGAGCCATCAGCACCGCCGCGATGCCTACAGCTGAGAATACAATTCCAGAACTTAAAGACGCATGGCTACGGTCCACACCCATTTCAAGCACATACACCGTAATTAACGGTTCCAAGATCATGACGGAAAAGGTACTTAATCCAGCCAGAATAAGCAAAAAGTACAACGGCCGATTCGCAATAGCTTCCTTGATATCATCCCGAACATGCGAGCGGGTACTGGTTCCCTTGAAGCTATCCTCTCTAGTGCCAAATGTCGCGATGAACGCAGATACCAGAACAAGAGCCGCTGAGAAAAAAAAGGCATTTCGATTGCCATAATAATGGCTCACCACACCACCAATCAGCGGACCTATAATGCTGCCAGTCGCTCCAGCAGTCGCCATAATGCCAAGGGCATAGCCCGTTTTTTCTTCAGGCGAGTTCGTTCCGACCAGCGCAATCGCCGCAGGAATAAATCCGGAGAGGAGCCCTTGAAACAAGCGAACTCCCACAAATACATATGGGTCTGTCACTAAAGCACATACCAGATACAATACAGCCAGGCTAAAACCTGAACGAATCAGCATTGGCTTACGTCCATACTTATCTGCCAGTGAACCCCAAAACGGGGCGATCAACGCGCTCGCTAAAAAAGTAACTCCAAAGGCAATCCCCGACCATAGTTCCAGATGATCGTTAACGCCCAATTCCGTATTCAGAAAAATAGGTAAAAACGGAATCGACACGGAATAGGCCATGCTGCAAAACAATACTCCAATCCACAAAACAATCAGGTTTCGCTTCCAATACAGATGCATGCTGCCACACGTCCCTTCTGTTCATTCCATTATTACCCTCTAAATTAGAAAAGTCTACCGTAAACCATAGCCTTTCACCGTGGAACAACCACGAAGAAGCTGATATAATCGAATGGAATGGAGATGATGACATGGCTAAAAAGAGAAATTCGTCTTTCCCTACTCCTGCGGCTCAGGACAAGCCTGCTACGTTAAAGGATCTGTTGAGTCAGGACGTGCTGAACAAGCTTAAGGCTCAAGCCAATGAAGCACAAGCAGAACAGGACAAACGTAAAGAAGACGAACGGCAACGTGCCCTTGAAGCAAAAAAAGCTGAACAAAAGAAGCTAGACAACAACTTTGAACACCTGTTGAATAACAGCGATTTGGACTGGCACAAATATAAATAAGCCAAAACCATTGCGGTTTTGGCCTATCTTTACACTTTATGTTATAGCCAGTCACGAATATGTTGTACTGAGTACAGCACTCCTACCCAAACCGGCAGACTGAACGCCATACCCCATATGAGACCTTTAGCCAGCTTTTTGTCTACCTCCATCATGATCCTGCCCCTTTCCTTGGGAATAGCAGCAGTATGGGTCAAGAATACGGCTTTCAAACCCGTATTTCCTTATCCCCAACAAAAAAGGTATGATAGTAAATGGAAAAGTGTTCTGCGCTGTCCCCAAACTATAAATTAGGATGTTACACCATCCAACCTTTCAGGAGGAATATCAATGAACCGAAAATCGATACGCCCATGGTACACATTGTGCCTGCTGGCCATCATGCTCGTGCTGGTTGCCGGATGTGGCACAAAAGCCACCGATGTGGAAGCTGCAAGCCGGACAAGCACCACAACTCCCGCTGCAACTAAAGACAAAAGCAAGGCTGTTTCACATCCAGTTGTCACGATTGTCATGAACGATGGCAAGAAAATCAAGCTTGAGCTGTATCCGGAAGTAGCACCGAACACGGTTAACAATTTCATCTCCTTGGTGCAAAAGGGAGCTTATAACGGTACCATTTTCCACCGCGTCATCCCAGGCTTTATGATTCAGGGTGGTGATCCGCAAGGTAACGGTACAGGTGGCCCAGGCTACAGTATCAAAGGGGAATTCAAGAGTAACGGCGTTAACAATACACTCAAACATACACGTGGCGTATTATCCATGGCCCGCTCAGCGGATCTGGATTCAGCCGGATCGCAATTTTTTATCATGGTTGCCGATGCGGACTACCTCGACGGTCAGTATGCCGCTTTCGGTAAAGTAACGTCTGGAATGGACGTGGTCGACGCTATCGTCAACTCCAAGCGGGATAGCAATGACAAACCCATCAAACCGGCTACGATGAAAAAAGTTACTGTTGATACGCTGGGTAAAAAATATCCAGAACCTGTAAAAGTAAAATAATCCATCTTTCAAAACGGGATAACCGCAACGACCTTATGCATAGGCATGAGGTCGTTTTTGCTTATCCCCTGATGCTTTCTAAGCTGCTGTCTCTAGGATGTAGTAAGAGTATATACACAAAAGGAAGCGTTTTCAATCATTATTTTTAAAGTTTTTTTCTGTTACATGGGCTGTTAGCATTCGACAAAAAGTTACCTGATACGCAGTAAAGTCCTCTAATTGGATTTGGTCTCGACTGAGCGGATGCCTTCCATCTCTTGCAGCAGTGACAACAATTCCTCTACTCCCTCAGACCGGGACAGCTTTAGAAGCATATGAACCATCAACTGCTCACCGTTATTGATGCGCTCGGCGTGAAAGCTGTGAATGGTCAGCTTTTTGTTTTCCAGCAGTTCTTTAATTTGATTCAGTACGCCCGGCTCATTTTCAACCTGAACTACCACTTGCCGTGTGGACGGGGTAGCCATCTGATAAAAACGACTATGGAGCAAAGACTGAGCCGCCAAAATAAACAGCGTTACACCCGCGCCAAGCCCATACATTCCTGCACCGACAGCAATACCAATGCCAGCTGTAGTCCAGATGCCCGCAGCGGTGGTAAGCCCTTTGATTCTATTTTTTTGTGTAAAAATCATTCCTGCGCCGATAAAGCCGACTCCACTTATAACCTGCGCTGCTATTCTGGAAGGGTCCAGCGACAGGTTAGACCATACAGTCTGATCCTGAAAACCATATTTGGATACCACCATCATAAGCGACGCCCCGATCCCGACAATGAAATGCGTGCGAATGCCAGCCTCCTTCATTCGACTTTTACGTTCATAGCCGATTAATGCGCCGCACAATCCGGCAAACATGACCCGAATCAGGTAATCCCAATCCCACATACCTTTTTCACTCCACTATTGTTGATGTTATGAAAAGATGTTGCCTTAATATATAATTCATGATGCTCCGGCAAATGAGCCGTTATACAGCTGTTAGTTTGTTATTACCCAAATTTTAAGGAACCTTCACTTCATGTTCGGGAAGATTGCGATGTGCCTTTCTTCCCTTGAGTAGCCACAGCTCTGGTGTATCCTGCACACCGTCTATACGCATACTAAATGCCATTGATGGTAAATTGCGTACACGGAGCAATAGGCGGTTTCCGTCTGCTGCTGCATCTACAAGCTCTAGCAGTGTTCGTGAAACCTTTGCTGGCTTGCGATTTAAAGCGCGAGTTGAATCTGCGTTGTCCTCCCGGCTCCAAATACGCAGCTCATCTAAAGACGGCGTAGCAATTCGCTTATTGAAAGAAATAATCACCTCATCTTCGGCGGAACGCTCCGCCTTAAGAGGTACGGGAGGCTCATCGTACATGTAGCCTCCCAAATGGTATTCATAGGCAGTCCAGGCGTTGTAGCCGCCCTCCAGGGCGGTAGCCCCGAATTGCCGCGTCCACTCGCGGTCCCGAACCATCCGCGCGAGCGAACCGATATCTGCCTGCACTCCGAGGGGCAAGCCTGGATAAGCGGCGCGTGTGGACTGCGCGATGCGAGCATAGCCGCGAATATACTGTGGCGGCAGGCGGCGGCGCATCCAGTCCGGCCAATGGGTCTGGAGTACGTGCATATCCGGGGCTACGCTCCCGATCATGGCTACCGCGTCCAGCCCCTGCCATTCCCGTAGCTGGCCGAGGACATCGCCGCGTCCGCTCACAGCAAGCGACCAGGTCGCCACGCAGATGTCCGGCCGGACATCACGCACACCGCCTGTGCCGTTCACCAGCTCACAAATGAGCCCATTCACGGCGTCCACGCGCAGATCGACCCACTGCGCGTACAGCTTCGGGACCTTCCGGTAGTAATTCTGCGCATGCTTATCACGAAAATTTGGAATATCCTCACCGTAGCGCGCGCGGAAGGCACGCTGTGCATGCGGCCCAATATCCCCGTACACTCCACTGCGCAGCCCGTTCCATTCGGGGAAATAAGGCTCCGCCACCTCAAAGCCATCAAACGGAATATCGGTGACGAGCCGGGCAGCGGCTTTCTTTTTCCATTCCACATATTCCTGGGCAAAATGCGAAAGCCGCTGAAAACCGTCATTGGGCTCGCGCAGCAGCTCCATGCGCCATTCCTTCCACGCTGGCGGCAGCTGGGACACACCGAATGAACCGTTGCCCAGCACCATCGCCCACACCGCGATGCCTCTACGCTGAAAAGCAGCAACAAGCGCTCCGTCCACTTCATTTTCACGCACGACAAAATAATGCACGGTCTGGTAGCCCGCAAGGGCGATCTCATCCGCTATGCTATCCCGTGACCGATTGGCGTAATAGGGAAACAACGGATCAATTTGAATACTGGGACCAGATAGAGCCCATGGTTTTATTTTTCCGATTCGTGTTATAGAGTCTGACGATCCGGGTCGGTCATTTCTTTTATTATCCAATTCGATCCACCTCCGTCACTCGCGTCCTCTCCGATCCTTGCTCAGAATCTACAGGTTTGGGCTATAAGTTCCTACTGGTTCGCCTATGTTACCATATTTCGCAAATGGGATGAAATACAGCTGTTACTGTTTCACCATTAGCGTTCAGAGGTATTGGAATAACGAGTCAGGTTTAGCTTATGAACGGAATGGGAGGAATAGTCAATGGCAGAGCAGAGATTGCAAGGAAAGATAGCAGTGGTCAGCGGCGGCGGTTCAGGAATCGGTAAAGCAACCGCCATTCGTTTTGCAGAACAAGGCGCCAAGGTAGTCATGCTGGATCGGACACCTGAGCATGCAGAGGAGACCAAAGCAATCATTGAGCAGGCAGGCGGTGAAGCACTTGTGCTGGAATGTGATATTGCCAAGCCAGACATGATTCAGCAGGGGTTCGCTAAAGTCGCGGAAACATACGGAAAGCTGGATATCGTGTTCGCCAACGCAGGCATTAATGGCACCATGACCCCTATCGAGACCATGGAGCTGGAGGAATGGGACCGCACGATGAACATTAACCTACGCGGCACCTTCGCCACCGTTAAATATGCTGTTCCATACCTGAAAGAACACGGCGGCAGCATTATCATCACCAGCTCCATCAACGGTAACCGAACCTTTTCGGGTATTGGGTTCTCAGCTTACGCCTCCACCAAGGCGGCTCAGGTTGCTTTTATGAAAATGGCAGCACTGGAGCTGGCACGTTACAAAATCCGAGTCAACGCGATATGCCCAGGAGCTATCGACACGAAAATTAATGATAACACGTACCCTACCGAAGACTTGAAGAAGGTACAAATCCCAGTCGAATTTCCGAAGGGCGGAGAGCATCCGCTGGAGGATGCTCCCGGTGAGCCAGAGCAGGTCGCCAATCTGGTCCTGTTTCTCGCCTCAGATGAATCATCTCATGTATCGGGTACAGAGATCTATGTAGACGGAGCAGAATCGCTGCTGCGTTAAGCATAAAGGGGATCGTTGTCCCCGTATAAGCTACTGCTCAGGCATTCTTAGCAGCCTTATCCCAAGTCATCATTAGTGGAAAAGGCTGCTTTTGCATGGCTTTACAACCATTTTATAGCGCCCTGTCAGCACCATGCACATCTCCTCTGCGAAGGCGGACACACAACCTGCCTCCTGGCAGCACCTCAAACAACAGCATCAGAAGAGAAAAGAATAGCAGCGCGATGACCTCTTCTGCCAAAATATAAACAGGGTAGGGTCCCAAAACATCCAATATCGATGGTGTCGACGGCTTTCCGGTCAAAAACATGTAGTTGGCACCGAGCGCACGGTCTACAATCCACACCATCAACGCCAAGCCATTGAGAAATAGCATAACTCCTCCTACACTCTTCCATGTCGGTCGGAGTCCTGCGATCCAGGTCATATATAGGGCAGCCAAAATAATAGCACTATGAGCTACAAAAAAATGGATAAAACGATAGTGTGGAAAGGCATAAGCCAAATTAGGGGTGAGTACTGCTTGGAGTGCTCCCCCAATTCCGGCAAACAGGACCACCGGATATAACCAGCGGTTGCGGAACATAAGCATCAGGATGGACAACAGCAGTGTCACACTGCACAGCTCTAAGGGCAATGATGTCTGGACATCCCAAATATGCTGTGCCACATACCATATATTCAAAGTCAGCTCTGAGAGAATGAGGATTGTAATTAATAACCAACGAATTCCCTCACTTACAGGCTTATTCGACCGAATCCATCCCCGAGTCAGCCACAGCAGCAAAGCGCATACCATGAGCCCCAGTATAGCCAACCCATGTGACGGACTAAAAGCTTCAAACCCTTCCGGTGCGTACGCATCGAACCAAGACCCTGACCATAGCCAGTCCATTGGAAGCCCCCTTCGATTTCTTTCTCTCTTTGCACCTTCTATTTTATACCAAATAGCCGAATATGTTCTAGCCATCTTTCTTGCTTGTTCAATACCTTAACCTTTATGATAAAAGATATTATATTCAAAGGAGAACACTCATGCCGATTAATCGCCGATTAATTACAGATCAGGATTTCAGCGAGGCACTGGAACGCCATCTTCGTATCCGGGTATTTCAAGATGACCAATTGATTGGCTCAGGCGGCACTATAATCCGTTTTGACGATCAGACCATCGTTGTGCAGTCTAGCGTCAGTGACCTGGCTTACCATCCCAGAAAACAATGTGAGTTTTTTGAAATTAAAAAATAGCCACCACACACCGGAGAACCATTTTGTTTCGTTTTCCGGTGTGTAGCAGCTACGTTTTATGGATATGCATCATGTCTCACATGACGTTTTTAGTTATAGTTGATTCCACGTGTTTTCATCATGAGTTTATTCGTAAGCACTTTCAAGTCCTCGGAAGAGGATGAGATTTCCTGCATAATAGCCGTCTCCTCATGAGCAGCCGTATAAATTTTGTGAGCACCTTCAGAGAACGCCCCTGACATTTGCTGGATACGATGAATCTGCTCAAAGGTTTGATCCACCCGATTCGTCTGCTCTGTTACGGCTTCTTCCATGGTGCGAATGCTTTCGACAAATTCACGTACAATAGCGTTCAAACGGTTCAGCGTCTGATCGACAGAGCTTGTCCGTTCCGCCTCAGCACTGACCAAAGACGTTTGCTGATGCATCAACTCCACGGTCTCTACGATTTGTGACTGTACACGGCTAACGATCGCATTAATTTGCTGTACAGACTCCGTACTTTGGGCGGCAAGTGCACGAATTTGGTGCGCCACTACAGCAAAGCCGTTCCCTTCTTCTCCCGCACGTGCCGCTTCTATAGAAGCATTCAGCGCCAACAGATGGGTCTGTTCGGCAATATCCTTCACCGTGCTTGTAATCGCTTCAATTTGTGAAGCTTCTTTTTCCAGTCGTGCAATCACCTGCTGTGAACGACTATGTGAAGCTGTCAGCTCACCCATGCCATCCATCAGGGATGAAAATACAGTCTGTGTCGAATCCACCGAATGCTCCATATGGCCTGACAGTTCAAGCATATGCCCCGATTTGCTACGCATCATTTTAAAATCGCCTAGCATTCGATCCGCTGTTTTAATAGATTGGGCAGAAGCTTGCTTTTGCTGCTCCACGCCATCCAAAATATCTTCTACCACCGTAGACATGGACTCGATTTGCGCTGTAGCCTGCACAATAGCCAAGCTCAGATTTTCTGCACTTTGCGAAGTTGTTCTGGTGCTATACGAGATTTCATTGAACATATCTTTAATGTTCAGCAT
Source organism: Paenibacillus sp. TSM33 (assembly GCF_056099025.1). Taxonomy (NCBI): domain Bacteria; kingdom Bacillati; phylum Bacillota; class Bacilli; order Caryophanales; family Paenibacillaceae; genus Paenibacillus; species Paenibacillus sp. TSM33. The sequence goes on along the minus strand of NZ_JBLZXB010000010.1, from coordinate 328,438 downwards.
CAGATGCCGAAATGCATCGTACAACACTTTGATTTCATCATCTGAACGACGCTCTGGAATGACGACAGACAAGTTGCCCGCCGAAGCTTCCTCTGCCGCCTTGGCCAACCTAACAATCGGCCGTGTAAGTAATTTTGAGATCAACCAGCCCAAAATGCCACTCCACAGGACACCCAATAACAAAATGATCGAGGTGTATACCCATTCCTGTGTACCATGAGCAAGCCAGTCCTTGAGTACAAAAATAAAAAAAGCGCTTGTTCCATAGGTTATTGCTGAAATTGAGACAAATGCAGTAACCATTTTCGTACCTAGTGACATCTTCATGTACTGTAGCCCACCCCAAAAAACTCAAATTTGATTCCATTTTACCATAAAATTGCTACATTTCTAGTAGTATTTTTCACAGACACTTATATTTATAAGCATAAAGATGCAGATCCTTAAGTCCCCTGACCTAACTACAAAAACAATATGCTATTCAGGCAGCAAACTACATCAAAAAAGCGGACGAATCGCGCTGCCGCTTACGTTGCAGGCCATTCGCCACATTTGAAGCGATCTATTGCTTCGCCATGCCATTTTCCATCATTGAGAATAACTGTCATCCTTCTGTTCAACAATCGCCTTTTTAACCGCTTCAATCGTGTCTATTTGGTGACTGTTTTTTTCCAGTACAGTAAACTCCCATAATCCGCTGGTCAGCTTGTCTCCTTGTTGGATATCAAAACGTTCGGAAAGCATCCAACCGCCAATCGTATATACGTCCCCGACCTCAATATCTGTCTCCAAGCGCCGATTGACCTCATGGATAAGCGCCTGTGATTTGAGTATGTAACGATGATCATCTGTTTTTGTTATGAGTGGTGTTAGCGCTGCGGGGGTTTCGGTATCCGTATAGGAAGGAATGTCTCCAACAATCTCCTCCATAATGTCCTCCAGGGTGACAAGCCCAGATGTTCCACCATATTCATCCACCAGCACCGCTACTGGAATACGTCGTTTTTGCATCTGAATCAGCAGATCCCGAGCCTGAACCGTCTCAATCACCTGAAGCACCGGATGAATGTAAGAAGCCATCGTTGTATTCCCTGTGCTATGCCCACGGGCCAAATCATGCAGAGCTTCCTTCACACGAATCATCCCGATAATACGATCCCGGTCCCCATGTTCAGCTACAGGTAGAAAATTATAAACTTTGTCCTCGATCAGCTCCATAAACTCGGCTACCGTTGCCTGGTGAGATATAGAACGGATGTGGATGCGCGGTACCATAATTTCCTGTGCCGCACGGTCGTCAAAATCAAATACATTGTTCAGGTATCGATATTCTGTCGGTGTAATTTCACCACTACGAAACCCTTCAGATAACGCCAGTCGAAGCTCGGCTTCACTGAGTGCTGCATCTTCTTCAGATACTTTTTTTAGCCCAAAAAGCCCCGTAATGACACGTGAAGAACGACTGAGCACCCAATTCAGAGGATACGTTATTTTATAGAATACCGTAATCGGACGGGCAAAAAACAATGCCATCGGTTCGGCAATTTGTATAGCGAAGGTTTTGGGTACCAGTTCCCCCACGACCACCTCGAAATAGGTCAAAATCAGAAAAGCCAGCAAAAAGGAGAGTACTCCCGTTAGTCCAGCCGGAATATGCGCCAACACAAACAGGGGATGTAGCAGCTTCTCAACTGTAGATTCCCCTAACCAGCCTAGCGCCATTGAAGTTAATGTGGTTCCGAGCTGACAAGCGGATAAGTACTCGTCAAGCCGAGACAGAATATTTTTAACGGCTTTCGCGTTTTTGTTGCCCTCTGAGGCCAATTGATTGATACGAGATACCCGAACACGGATAATGGAATACTCTGAGGCCACAAAAAAAGCTGTTAAGGTGATAAGTAAAATAACTAGAATGATATTTATCGTTTCCATAGCCCTCTCTTGCTCCGTTGATGACGAAGCAAGAAGCACCCCCTTTGACATTCATTTTTGGTTGGAACCATAACATAAGTAATGATGTCCATAATCGTGTATTACCCAAAAATGACAAGGAATAGACTATGTATGACTTTGTTAACGAATCGCCAACGGACTCTTTTGTACGATATCTATCCATTGATCAGCTATTAACTGGTGCCCGACCGCTGTCGGATGAACCCCGTCATGCAGCCAATAGGAAGCGTCCGCCTTGGTAGCGGCCTCGTTCAACATGCTCTGGAGCGGCACAAATACGGCCCCATATTTGTCGGCAAGTTGACGCACAATACGCTGGTAGCCCGTTATTTTTTCTTGCCAAATGTCCCAGCGCGCCTCGGTAGCTCCTGTTTTCAAAATAAACGGCTCACACAGCACCAGCCCGGTATCAGGCATCACTTCACGCGTCTCCTCCAGCAGGTGGCAATAGGCTCGTTCAAATCGGTCCGTCACCCCGGACGGCTCCTGCTCTACGATCCGCCAGGCATCGTTCACTCCGATTAGAATACTGAGCAGGTTCGGCTGTAGGCTAAACGTGTCTTCATTCCAACGTGCATACAAATCCGAAACCCGATCCCCCGAAACACCCCGGTTTACAAATTCCGGCTGTGTAGCAGCCAGTCGACTCCCGAGTGCTCCAGCGATCAGATACACATAGCTCTGACCCAGCCAATGGTTCGCGTCCTCATTCCGTCCCCTTCCTCCGTCTGTAATGGAATCTCCTTGAAAAAGAATACGTGTGTGTCCTGTATTCGGCATTTTCCATTGTCCCCCTTCACAATTTCCAATAATACCCTTATCATACCTCGTATTCTCCGAATTGGAAAGCGGTTTCATAATTTGAGAGAGTTATAGCCATTATGCAGGTGGATGGTGCTTCCCACCGTTGTCGGTTGTGCAGCACCATTCCACCTACTCCGTTTTGATGTTAATTTTTCGATTTCAGACCGCTCGGTACTTACACACCTCACGAAAATTACAGCCTCCGCATACTCTGCGTGAAGGCATCGGTGTGAAGAAAGACTCGGGCTTGGGTCGATTATAGTAATCATCATCGAGGCAGGACTTCATTTCCTCGATGTAACGTCCTACATTGCCAACTACCTTGTCGATATCCTCTGGTGTAGGACGATATACTTCATGCTCACCTGTCATCAAATACTCTACACGCACCTCAATCTTCTCCAAAGGAAGCTGATAATACTCCTGCACATAGGAAGCATACAAAAATAACTGGTCGGAGAAGTCGCCTTCCTTACCTGTTTTCCAATCTACAATAACCATATCTCCGTTGTCTCTGCGATAGAGCAAATCCATTTTGACATATACTTTTGTCTCATGTAGGAGCATCGTATCCCACTTTTCCACCTCAACGATTCGAGCCTGGCCCTGTTGCAGCTCACGCCAAACCGCGGTACGGTACAAATTGTGTACCACCGCGTGCTGTCGCTCCTTAATCCGGGCAATCCGTTCCGGAAGCACTTCATCATCGTAATAAATCTCTGCTAGCATGACCCGATTTTTGGGATCTTGCAGCCATAGCTCACGGTGCAACGATTCCTTGTAGCAGTCATTCAACATGTTCTTCATAGCGGTCTCCAGAAATGCTGTGCGCGGGACAGCCCCTTTTTCCATCCACCCGCGTATGACCGATTCACACATTTGGTGCGTAATATTCCCGAATAAAATATATAAGTTGCTCAGTTGCTTAAGCCGATACAACGTAACTTGCTCTTCAGTGCCCTGTGCCGAATTCCAGCCGTTATGCGAGCCGTAATAATGATAATAGTATTTACGTAAGCATTCGTCGAACGTTTGGGCCCTCGATTGTGAATAGGACCAGGACGGATATATTGCCATGACAGGCCCTCCTTCATTAGAACTTCCATCTCTCTATTATAACGCATGTCTAAGCTGTATCGGCCATAAAAAGAACAAAGACTTTAACCCATAGGTTAAAGTCTTCGACTGACTAGTTAGTACACTCGCTACGAGTCGGTTCAGCATTGATCAATTCGCTTACATTAACAGCACCATCCTCACGGACGTTGACGACGAGTACTGGAGTTCCCAGCATTCCGCTGATCCACTCCTTGTAATCATCCACATGATCATTGGGAAGAATCGTCAAGATCACACCAGCAAAGCCGCCACCGTGTACCCTGCATGCGCTATCATCAATTGATTTTAAATACATTTCGGTTAAAGCTAGTGCAACCGATACGTCTTGTTCCCGATCAATCCCACTTCTATATACGTTTTGCAGCCATTTCCAGGAAGAATTACCAGACTCGGTGACCAGCCTTAAGAAATCAGAAAAGCGCCCTTCCTCCAGCGATTTTACCTGCTCATCCACACGCTTATTTTCTTCAAAAAAATGCAAAGCACGAAGTACTGCCCGATCCCCAGCTTTTTCCCTGACCATCTTGAGATTGGCATACAGATTCTCAGGCGATAAGTCACGGCAAACAGAAGCGCCCAAAGACTGAGCCACAGCACGCATTTCGTTCGGCACTGCTGCGTAATCATCGGTTAAATCAGCGTGATTTCCACCTGTATTTACAATAACCAGGGAATAGCCGTTTTGTTCAAAATTCCAATGGACTGGATTGATGATTGGTTCCTTCGGATTTTCAAAATCAATGGAAATCAAGCCGCCATAGGCACAAGCCATCTGATCGAGCAGTCCTGAAGGCTTATTCCAATAAACGTTCTCAGCATACTGACCAATTTTGGATTTAGCAACAGTATCTAACGCTCCCTCGTTATAAAAATGATTTAATATTGTGCATATCAACATTTCAAACGAAGCGGAAGAGCTTAATCCTGAAGCAGAGAATACATTACTCGATATATAAGCCTGAAATCCTCCAACGCGATACCCGAATTCAAGCAAACCAGCTGCAATGCCACGGATCAGCAGTATCGTACCGTCATCCTCCGGTTTTGGCGCCAAGTCGTTTAAATCAATGACATATTTCGTTTGGTAGCCCTCAGAAAAGAAGGTTATAACGGATTCATCTACTTTAGCAGCTACAGCGATCGTATCAAGTGTAATACTGCCTGCCAGCACCTTCCCATGGTTGTGGTCTGTATGGTTCCCTCCAATTTCGCATCGTCCTGGAGCACTAAATAGTTCAATATCCCCTACACCAAAATGCTCCTGATACGCCTGTATAAGTGATTGATATCGAGAGGTTTGCTCGGAAACTTGTTGTTGACCGTACATTCGAGCAAGCACCATCTGTCCCTCGCTGGAATTCAATAGCTCCATATCTTTCATCGTATATCCCCCTACTTGTATGTGTTTTCCACACAGAATGATGATTTAATTATCTCAATTTTCCCTGTGAAAAAGTATGGCACAATTTTAATCTGTAAGCGCTTATTTTAATCGCTTTTATGAGCATTTTACCAATATAACTAGAAAAGAACCAGCCCCTAATCCGGGCTGGTTCTTGTATTTATACCTGATTCATTCCATGCACTAACCGTTAAAAAGAAGAAAGGTGTACCTTGATTTCTTTCTTAATCGCGTTTCAGTACATATTCTCCAGCATTGTTACGAGTTACAGTAGCGCCAAGTGCCTCTGCAACAGATTTGAAAGGGACATACAATGTGCCATATTCATCCGTGTATGGAGCTTGTGGCAACGTCAATGTGCTTCCTTCCAGTACAGCCTGCTTGGAGCCGCTTTTCAGCTTAATCGTTTTACCAGTAATATCATCAATTACAGTTGTTTGTTTGGCAGCTGCATCCCATTTTAATTCCGAGCTCAATTCGCCTGTCAGTTCACGCAATGGGATGAAGGCCGTACCTCCACGATTCTCCAAAACGTAGTAATCGTCTTTAGGATCGAAAGTGGTTTCTACTTTTGTAATTTCCAAATCATTTTTTAAAATATTGTAGATCGGAGAATTTGCTTCAAAATTGCGCAGCGTCGCTCCCGGAGTTAATTCAGCTTGTGAATTCAAGTCAATAACGCCGTTAGAAAGATCTACTTTATCGGCCGTTACACTACCATTGACGTTCCAGGCTTGAGTCTCAGTCAGAATAGTAAAGGACTTCACCGGAAGATCGTCCACATCTGGCAACGCGACTGTCAAGTCTGTCAGTGCTTTGCGAACATTTCCTTTTTCATCAAAATACATGTCGTTTTTCAGCACCGTGTTGGCACTCAGGACTGTTTTGATTTCAGGTGCCTGTGTATACATAGTGCTGACGCCTACATCATACTGTGCCACAGCCAGGTCCAAATACTTTTTAACCTCAGTGTAAGCCTCGTTGACCAGCTTTTCTTTGTTTTCATTCAGTTCTGTTGTTACTTTATCACTACCCTCAATAGCTACGCCGGAAGCGATGGTTTTAGTCACATCAATAGCTTGACCGATCAATTCTTTTAAGCCAGCTTCATCCTTGGCCAGATTTGTCAGGAACGGTTTTACCAATGCAACCAGTTCATCACCGCGCAGTTCTGTATGGAGACGGGTCAGTTTCACCTTGTCTTTTTCACCGTATACTTCTTCGGTTACAGATGTTGCAGAAATGGTCGAAGGGTTAGGAGCATGCTTGAGCATAAGTGCAGCGGCTGTTTTGGTCAGATCTCTTACGTCTTTGGAATATACATACGGATCAAACCCAGCAGGCAGACCGCTCAAACCCTCTTGCGAGTTCAAAGATATGTAATAAGGTTTTTTGGCACCTTCCAGGTGAATAGCCATACCTTGGCGATCCAAAGCAAGCTCAAATGGCAAATTATACTTATCAATATGCAAAGTACCCTTGGCGGAAGCAACTTCCTCCGATTGTACCTTGGCTTCATCTACAGTCACCGAAATCGAATTAATCAAATCTACGATTTGTTGATCTCCTTGCGTGATTCCTTCTTTTGGAGTTAATTTAAGAGAAATCTTCTCCGTTGTCTGCTGGGATTTCACATCAAGTGTTCCCAACAAATTTTTACTTACATCAAATCCGCCTACTGCCTGGCAACCTGTCAAAGCTACCATTAACAGAATAAGAGGGACGGCAATCCATTTTTTTATGTTCATATTAATCCCCTTTCAAGATATTTCCGTAATCTCTTCTATTATCTCAGTGTTAATACGCATTGTAAATGAGTAGAATGGAAAATAGAGCTAGTCATTTAGGATCAATTTTCAGCCTGAAGCATCCGGTAAGCCAGAAGTGCCATTTCCAGACAGCGACGTTTGTAAGAATCTGACAAACTACCTTCTACAATTTCGTTAATTTTATCCAGCCGATTATAAAGAGTCTGTCTGTGAATATACAAAATTCCGGCGGTATCACGTTTGGAGCCATGGCATTGAAAGTAGGCATCCAGCGTATCCAGAAGTTGCATATGATGCTCACGATCATGCGCAATCAACTCACCCAAATGGTCCTGTACAAATTCTTGTAGAAAAGGAATGCGAGGCACTGCTTTCAACAATTGATAGATTCCGATGCTGTCGTAAAATAGCCGCTCCTTCATGACCGGGACGCTTCGCGCGACTTCAATGACCTGATATGCTTCTTCAAAACTGCGGTCCGTCTCTGTCATGCGGTGCCTTACCTTACCAAAGCCTGCATGAATGCGCACTTTATCAAGCTGTCCTGCGGCATAGTTCTGAATATATTGGACCGTATGGGCCAGCACTTTTTTCATCTGCGCTTCGGAACGCAGCGTTAATTCCTCCTTGGCACAAAGGATGTAGCATTGACTTCCCTTCATCATCAACAGATTGTGCAACGCTTCTTTTTTCAACAGAGAACGAAGCAGCACTAATACATCCTGATTAATGGATTCCTTGCGCACCTGACTTGCGTCCTTGTCCTGATGCTCTACTTCGATGACTCCTGCCCAAAATAAATACCGACCCTTCGTTAACAAACGCAGTCCCATCCGGGTCTGGGCCTGTTCTTCATTGGGAAGCTGGCCGTTCAATACATCCTGAATCAGTTCATTTTGATTACGTAGCAATCGGTCTTCAAGAAACTGTGTTCTTAGTACCAATGTAGCGGCCGCCTTGGCTGTGTAATCAATGAGTAGCGACATTTCTTCCGTCGGCACTTCATTATGCAGTACCACACCTACAGCGGAAAACACCTGACCGAAGCATACAACTGGCTGAAACAAGACGGCAGTGGATTCATTCATGTGAAACAGCAGGTGCCCTTCCCGATCGGCAGTCATACTTGATTCCACTTCATTGGCATAAAAATCTGCAATATGGTCCGCCACATCCGGCTGGACGGAGGGCACGAATCGGTTGGTATCAATGGAGGACATGTAGATGACCTGCCGGGCAGCATAGTCATGAAGCACACGCAAGAGGGCGTTCATATCGGTGCTACGTAGGGTTTCCTGCTGAAGCTGACGTGAAAATCGCTCCAGATCTTTTAATAGTTCATGATGTCGGTTAATAAGTAGGGAGTGAATATCTTGTGTAATTTCAACAAAACGCACCGGCTGCTCAAATACGATGACCGGGAAGTGATGCCGTTCCGCCAGCTCCAGTATTTCAGAGGGGATCTCATGGATGCTCGTGCCCAGCTCCACACACAATCCTGCGGCTTCCGAGCGGATCAGCTGCTCCATATACTCGGCGCGCTCTTCCCCCTTCCGGATTAACCACAGGCCGGTCGTCAAAATCAGGTCATGACGGCTCACAAAGGGGGATACATTTGTGATTTCTAACACATGAACCCAACCCACACGGCGATTTACGCCCTGTTCCCCCGCTGCCAGCTTCGCCCGCCGGAAAACAGGACGTTCCAGCACATCCGCAATGGTAAATGTTTTTTTACCTTTCATCGGCATTCTCCCTATGTGTATGTCTTTATGTCATTTTATATGACATATATTCATCAAAAAGTCGAGCCTTTAAGTCAGATAATCCGACAAAATGTATGATGCGAAGGAGTCTCCTCCCTTGTAAACTGTACCTAATCTAACATGAATTGCATTTATCGGCTTGAGTCCATGTAACTAATCAGCAAGCTGCATACAAATGATAGTGCAATTTTCTAAGCTCGTTTGGTCGCATCCAACAGTAAACCATAGCAGGGATAGCTGCCCTAAAAACAATCATTTGCCGTTGGATAACACGATCAACAAACATTGATTCTGCAGCATAGCTGCTCTAAAAAACAATCATTTGCCGTTGGATAACAATTATTTTTAGGAGAGGTGAGACGAATGAAAATTGGGATTCCAAAAGAGATTAAAAACAACGAAAATCGTGTCGCTCTGACACCTGCGGGTGCTGCTCAAATGATTCAACACGGACATCAAGTGTTTGTAGAAAGCCATGCAGGGGTTGAAAGCGGCTTTACAGACGGAGATTATGCCACTGCAGGTGCGATCCTTGTTCAGCAAGCCGCAGATGTGTGGTCCCAGGCGGATCTGATTATCAAAGTAAAAGAGCCACTCCCCTCTGAATACGGGTATTTTCGACCAGGTTTGATTTTGTTCACCTATCTGCATCTGGCTGCCGAGCCCGCACTGGCCCGGGCTTTAACAGACAACGGCGTGGCCGCCATTTCCTATGAAACGCTAAATGTGGAAGGAAGCCTACCGTTGCTTACCCCTATGAGCGAGGTTGCAGGCCGAATGGCTGTACAAATCGGAGCACAGCTGTTGGAAAAACCAAAAGGCGGGAAAGGCATCCTTCTGGCAGGTGTGCCGGGGGTCAAACGCGGTAAAGTAACTATTATTGGTGGAGGGGTGGTCGGCACCAATGCTGCCAAGGTCGCTATCGGTCTTGGAGCAGATGTTACACTGATCGATCTGAGCCTGCAAAGATTGCGCCAACTGGACGATATTTTTGGCAATCAGCTCCATACGCTGGTGTCCACCCCGTCCAACATTGCGGAAGCCGTGGCGCAAAGTGATTTGCTAATCGGCGCTGTCCTGATCACTGGTGCCAAAGCCCCGCGGCTCGTAACAGAGGCCATGGTGCAGACAATGCAACCCGGTTCAGTGATTGTCGATGTCGCCATTGACCAAGGTGGCATTGTTGAGACGATTGACCATATCACGACACACGATCAGCCAACCTATGTCAAGCATGGCGTCATTCACTATGCAGTAGCGAACATGCCTGGCGCGGTACCGCAAACCTCCACGCTCGCTCTGACGAACGCGACGCTCCCCTACGCTCTCCAACTTGCCGATCTTGGTGTGCAAGAGGCCCTTCGCAGAAGCAAGCCGCTGCTTAGCGGTGCAAATGTCCTGAATGGACATATCACCTACGAAGCGGTCGCCCGTGATCTAGGGTATCCTTATGTTCCCGTGGAACAGGCATGGCAGACCAAAACCTTACAATAGAAAAGTAGCAGCACAAAGAACCACACACTTTTTCCCGCAGGGGTTGAAGTGTATGGTTCTTTGTATGCTCACTGCATCTAACATATTTAATTGCATTTAGACGGCTTCTGACGAAAGAAACCCTTGGAGACGGCGATAAATATCCGTGATTTCTTCCAGCGACATGCGCACCAGTCCACTAGACGAAGGTGCCACAAATTCATGCATTTCGGGAATTAGTGGTTCAGGCTGAAATCCCCAATCCGCTTTGGATTTTTTACTATATTCGGTGTACACGCCTTTGCCGACAAAGCAAGCGACCTTGGGGCGGTATTCCATTAGCTTCGCATGCAGCTTCAGACGCCCTTCGGCGTATTCCTCACGGGTAATGTCCTCCACTCCCCTGGTGGGACGGGAAACAATGTTGGTAAAACCGTAGCCCAGCTTTAGCAGCTCCCGATCTTCCGATGGATCATACAAGCGAGGCGTCAAGCCAGCCCCCTCCAATATGCGCCAAAAGCGGTTGCGTGGATTAGCATAATGATGTCCTACCTCGCCTGATTTCAAGCTGGGATTAAAGCCGATAAATACAACGGATAATCCATAGTCGAGATGATCATCTACCTCGTGTAGTTCTGTCTCTGATTCTGTCATCGGGCTCCTCCTTCTTCAAACCATATCCAGCGGCTGCTTCTTCGTTGGCGGAGGAAAAGCTTCGTCTATTTGTTGAAGTTGTTCAGGGGTGAGCCGAATGCTTGCTGCCGCTGCATTTTCTCGTACATGCGATTCTTGTACCGCCTTGGGAATTGCCCACACATCACCGTCTCGTATAACCCATGCGAGTGCAATTTGCGATGGAGTTACTCCGTGGCTGGCAGCAATGTCTCCCATAACGGGATGCTCCAGCAGTCCTCGTCGCAGGCGTCCACCTTGGGCAATCGGGCAATAGGCCATTACAGGTACCCCATGCGTGCGGCTCCAAGGAAGCAGATCATATTCAATACCTCGCGAAGCCGCGTGATACAGCACTTGGTTGACAGCACAGGCTTTGCCATTACTCAAGCTCCATAGCTCCTCCATATCGGACTTGTCCAGATTGGACACGCCCCAGTTGCGGATTTTGCCTTGCACACGCAGTTTTTCCATACCTTGTATTGTCTCTTCTAGTGGAATATTCCCGCGCCAATGCAGCAGATACATGTCCACGTATTCGGTTCCCATTCGGGTTAGGCTTGCTTCACAGGCTTGAGCCAATCCTTCACGGTCCGCATGATGAGGGTAGGCTTTGCTGACGAGATACACATCGTCCCGGCGGCCTCGAATGGCCTCCCCGACGATCTCTTCTGCGCCGCCCTCCGCATACATTTCAGCCGTGTCTACTAGCGTCATCCCCAGCTCGAAGCCAAGTTGAAGCGCACGCACCTCTTCTTGCCGAAGCGATGCTTTTTCGCCCATATACCACGTGCCCTGCCCGATGAGTGGTACTCCACGACCGTCCGTCCATGTAATCGCACTTTTCTTATGTTGACTCAACTATATTCCCTCCTTAGGAGCCTGGTGTCACAGGCTTGTCAAATACATGACTCTGCGTCCAGTGCTGACCGCCATCCGAGGTGGTATACATGATCGGGGCCTGCTCTGAATCCGAGAAAATAGCCCAGCCTTCCTTGGCATTGGCCATCCCGATTTGCTGACCGCCATAACCATCAAAGCCTTGTTTGCCATTGTTCCACGTCTTGCCTCCGTCATTGGTCCAACCAATCGTATTAGGCTTGTCACACGGTGCACAGTACCCACCCATCAAAGCGGTACTGCTGTTAACCGCATAGAGCATGCCTGGTGCCGTTCCTTCATTTTTGGCAACCTGATTGTCTTGCTGGCCAATACCCGGTGCCGGACCGCCGCCGGCAGTAGAATTCGCCAGTACAGTACGCCAGCTTTGTCCGCTATCAGCCGTATGCCAGAGCGAATACGACGTCTGATTCATCCCCGTATCTCCAACCAGCTCAATCCATGCGTTGCCCCGTTCTACCGATCGAATAGTTACTCCGTTTAGAGGTCCCTCGGTTGTCCGCGACATGACAGGAGTCCAATTTTGGCCCCCGTTAACGGTGTGCAAAATCTGGATCGAGCGATCTGTTTTCTGGGTTACTGCCCAGCCGTTTTGTCGATCATGATAATATGGCTGTCCTACCATGTGACTAGGCACGGGGAGCGAAGACCAGCTTTGTCCGCCATCTTTGGTATATTGGTTGCCACTGAATCCTTCCTTGGATGATACAAAGTGTAAAAAGCCCGCTTGTCCTTGCTCAGGTACAGTCCCGACAGCTTCCCAAAGCTTGCCGCCATCGTGAGTTGCCAGCAGTGAACCGCTATCTTCCATAACAGCCCAGGCCTGCTCTCCATTCAAGGCAAAAATCTGTTGAACCGTACCTTTGCCTTGATACTGCACATTCCAAGCTGAACCGACTGAACCGGATGGAGCCGCGTCTGTTCGGGCAATCCATCCATTACCGCCGATCCAGCCGGATTGGCCGTCGATTAATCGCAGCGCGGTAATGTTGTCCATGCGGACGTTCGCTATACTAGCATCTGTCTTCGTTTGCCCTCCTGTCTCCACTGCTTTGTCAGTGCTGGACGGGGATGTGCTGCTTTTACCGTCAGAAGCAGTCTGCTGTTCCGGTGTATCTACAGTGGCTCCCGAACCATTGACTTGTGCCGATGTAGAATCCTTTGGGTTGTTCTGAGCCGTTTGTCCTGTTTGTGATCCTGTTTCACAACCTGCTGCTACTATGGCTACGGCGAGCAAAAGCACCCAAACCGATGTTTTTTTCTTCATTTTTGTTCATCCCCTTATGTTGTTGATATACTTGCTGCGCGGGTATTGTATTCACAGCAAAGCATATTCTATGTATTACCCTGCTGTATTGGTTTCACTCTTGCGGTGAATATACGATACTGACTGTATTCGAATCGTTATAGGATTACGAGTTTACAGGAACAAAGCCGCCTTTTTCAATGGCCTGAGTTCCTGCTTCGCTTTGCAGCCATTCGAGTAATCGTTGCATCGAAGTACGTGGCTTCTCGCCTTCGCGTGTAACTACAAACAGTTGGGCTGTGAATGGATATTGTTTCGAACGAATGTGTTCTCTGTCGGGCTCCACTCCGTCAATAGATAAAAATTTAACCTCTTGACGATTATGCATCACATTTGCGAAATAATAAAATGAATAACCGAGCGCGTTGTGATCCTTGTCAAAATCAGCAATTGCATTAATCATCTCACCCATTATACCAATTCGGAGTTCCCGCGGCGGTTCAGCCATATCCTGACCTTTCATCACTTTCTTCTGCATATATGTTTGGCTTCCTGAGTTTTCCTCCCGCTGATAAGCAACGATCGGCTGATTCTTGCCCCCTACTTCATTCCAGTTACGAATAGATCCTTCATATATGCTGCGCACCTGCTCCGAAGAAAGTCCGTTAACCGGATTGCCTTTATGAACGAGAAAAATAAACGCATCCCACCCGATAGGTGTAAGCTTCATTTGAATTCCCCGACTTTTCGCCAGACGCAATTCCTCATCGGATGGTCCTGCCACCAGAATCAGATCCGCCTTCTTCTCAATCAGATTGACATAAGCCTGATGTGTTGTGTTGAATCTCAGCTCGTGAGCCGCACGAACCCTGCTCATTCCAGTCAATTCATGCAGCATATCCTGCGCGAATGGAATGGCTGCTGTAGCACCATCTACTACTGGAAAATCCCTCTCCGCAATGTACGGACGTTGAGGAAGCATGAGCGTAATCACTAGCACAATCATGAACGTAGCAGATATTGCAGCTACAACCCATTGCCATCTATGGTCCACCTTTCCGTTCTGGTCAGTCACCGCTGGATAACGATCTACCCCAACCCCGACTACCATGCCGAATATCGGCAGCAGTGCCGTCAGCAGAAACCAGATTCCACCACGCTGTGTATATAACCCCAATACCTCCAATACAGGTTCCGCCCAAGCGTGATAGAGTGAAAAGAGCCCCCACGCCCCTCCCGACACTTCAGCAGGTTGACCACCTGACCCTTGTATTCCTACAATCCACAACCACAGCCCGCATAATAATGATAATAGCCCTGTCAGCATCAACGGAAGCTTGCCCATGTTGGACATACGCGCACTCAAGGCACCATAAGCTGCAAAGATGAGACCGATAATCCATGCATATAGAAGCAGTATTACAATCACAGTTGTATCCGTTACACCTTCATGCCTCAGCAGAAGCTGCACTTGGGGTGCCACAACCATACTCCAAATAACATTAAACATGACTGAAAACAATCCAAACATAAACGTACCGACCAGCCATGGCCAAAACCATGCGATCCGCACAGAATTGCCCTCTTTCGGCTTGCTTATAACTTCCTTTGGTTCAGACATGTACATCCCCCTATATCTTATAAATGAAATGAGTCTGTAAGCCATTGCTTCTTCATTGTACAATTATGGTAAAGATTAGTATACGAAAGGATGGTAAACATGGCAAAAAAGGCCTCCCCTACGGGAAAGGCCTCTTTGGTATCGAATCTTCTCTATATCGCTCTGGCATGGATCAAAAAACGATGCTGCTTCACGTCCCAATACCCATCACGTTTAATGTCCAAATACAGACCATACAGCTGTTCTATATATTTCTCTGGCTGGAAGTCTGCAATCTGCCATTCAATGACTTTTAAGTAATAGACAATCGCTCCAATATCGTAAAATCGCTGTATCGGAAACTGTTCCCGCTGCTCTACGATTTCAAAACCATTGCTTTTCAAACCTGCAAGTGCCCGAGGAAGAGTCCAGTCCGCATACACGTAATCAGGTGCTCCCAAGCGGGCGTTAAGGCCTGCACAATCCAGCCCTCCCGCCTGTTGAGTCAAAAACGTACTTCCAGGACGCAAAATACGGCGCACTTCCGCTGGCGAAAATGACTCATGCTTGTTCAGCACAAGATCGAACCCGGCATCGCCAAACGGAAGGGAATCGTCATCATGTATAGCCATCACGTGCACACCCAGCGGCTCCAATCTTTGCTTGGCGATGGTATGTTCGATGCATATGCCTCTATCGCACATATGATCTCTGGAAAAGGGCTCAACTGCGACAAGAGCTCTCCCCCGCCTGTTCCCATATCCAGCATCGCCTTGGAGGAATGGATCAACGCCAAAGCCTTGCTGGCATAAGACCAGTCCAAAGGCTCGCTCGCCACTCGTCCCGTATCCGAAATGAATGAAAAATCCCATCCGGAAAATGGCTGCCTATGATGCTCCAACAACTGTAGAAATTCACGGTCTTCTGTATATTTCATATTTTTTGCTCCTCCACTATTGAACTGTACACGCTTTGGTCTCTATTTATATCAGTTCTAATGTGGAGGAGCTCTTGCCCGTCGATCAGGTTGTTATATGTCGTGTCCGAACCATCCCATGTTCATCTACCTCTGTCCATATGCTATCCAAACCAGATAATGTCCTTCGTTATAGCTTAAGGAATTGCTGGTAATGCCTTGGCAAGCTCCGGTGTCATATCGTTCGGAGTAAAATAGCAATAGCGTGTATGGGGGTCTGAACTAAATAAAGGTTTGATCTTGACCTGAACCAGGTAAGTGCCTTTCGCCATATTTGGAGTATAGCTATAGGGTCTGCGCTTTTCCAGTACAGTGCTCCAGAGCTTCGGATCTTCAATCGTTATTGCTTTATGCTTCTGTTGGATGCTTTTAAATAGATTATAGTCTTCAATATACTGATTGGATTGATAAGGTTCAAGCTCTTCAGCAATAATAGGAACAGCCCGTATCGAAAAAATATCCTTGGAATCAATGATCACCTTATCCGCATACCCCTTTTGCTCTAGCCAACCTGTAAGCTTGTGATAGGAAGCCGGCCATTCAAATGAAAATTCACGATGCCAGCTCGGTTCGTTATTGGTAGAGGATGACTCTTTATTTGTAATAGAAACACTCCCCAATGGATATTTCTCTGATTGCATCTCGCTATAGCTCATATTTAATACTTCTTCTCTGAGTATATCTTCAAATTCACGAGTTTCTTTTGGATTGGTTAAAACCACTCGTCTTTCACTATCATCTACGGATTGGATATTAATCGTCTCTGCTTTTCCTTGCAGCTTATCCAGCCTGTATCTTACCGTTTTATAAGGCTCTGCTTCCATCACTTTAGTCAGTTCTGTCCGGAAAGGCTTCTCCGGGAATGTATAGCGGCGAGTCATGGTGGAACCATCATCCAAACGGTAGACTATGAATGCCGATTCGACGGCCAGGTTTTTGGACAACATTTTCTCGCCAGCTGCATGTGCACGTACGAGTTCACGATGTAAATTCAGCACAGAGGCGATATAGGCCCTGTCTTGGGAGTAATAAGCTTCTTTTTCTGCATCTCCCCCTAGAGGCTCCTCTTGCCCCACATAAACTTTTTCTACGGAGTGTGCTGTTGGAATCCGTCCCTCATAACCCAACCAACCTGAAATCGGGATATATAGTACCAGCCCCATGATCACACCGTACACGACCATTTCCACTAAAGCACGAACACGCATAATTTGCCACGTCTTGCGAATGACCATCTCTACAACGATATAGCCTAAAATAGCTCCAAGTGCATACCCAAAAATCGACCAGTTTGCTCCTCTTGTACCTGCATTATTAAAATAATCGCCTAGTATAAGCATGGCGCATAGTATGACTCCTGCCTTGAACAAAGGCTGTAAGAAAGGAAATGCTATGGCCTGAGTCGCCTTTTCGACCAAGCGTTTACGATACAAACCATAACTCAAGGCGACAAACAGCAGAGAGATACCTAAATAGGCAAGTAACTCCATGTAGGAAAAGGCGCGCTGTGGCAAGTTGTCCATAATGCGTACAAACGGCGATAAGTTTTCCCAAACATTATTATTGCTGCGAAACTCCCCACCATTAATATATTGAACAACGGTTTCTCGCACCCGCACATATCCGTATAAATTACGTTCTAGAAAACGCCCTATCATCATGAATAGAAACTGAGGCAATAACAGCAAAACATACACTACTACGGTCTGTAGCAACGATTGTCCCACACAAATCCCTACAAACACAGTAAAAGTAAACAAGAAAATCGTAAGGACGGACACGACCAAAGCCCACGATCCAACATCATTAATTTGAAAAATATAAGGCAGTTCGACTGACGTGTTAACCCAAGCAGTTACTCCCGCAGTCAGCCATACAGGTACAAGTAAAAGAATAAGACCGCTAATTAAATGTGACGTTAATAGTTGCTCTCTACGCAAAGGTAGGCTGTGATACAAATCGGATGGCCCCTGTCGCTGAACAAAACGAAGCAGCATCACACCTGCCAGCACCGGTACAGTCATTAAAATCAATTTTTGCAATTCATTACCCGAGTTTGTACTATCGAACAAGCTTTTTAAAACCACTCGTGGTTGTTCATCACCAATGCTCATAAACAATGACAGCGGTACTGTAAACAGTAATCCCGCCAAGTACAGTAGACCGATCCAGCCATGCTGTCTCAGGCATTGGCGAATTACGCCGCCGCTACAGAAGAATCGGTTGGATGTCATAACCTGCGTCCTCCATTTCATAAATGAAAATTTCTTCAAGCGTCAGCGGTAGCAAATCGAATACATGTGGCTCATACACTTCAATCGTCTCCGCAATCCGCTCTCGCTCACCCCGGATAATAAGCAGCAGAACACTGCCCCTCCGCTCCTTATGTACGACCGAAAGTTGGCTACAGACAGCTTCCTCATGCATGCTGTCCCGAAAAGCAACCTGCACCTTATGCGTATCGGATTTGAGGTCATCGACCTCTTTTTCCAATAGCATCCGACCTTGGTGCATAATGCCGACATGATCACACATGTCTTCAATCTCACGCAAATTATGAGATGAGATCACGACGGTCATCTCACGTGCAGCGGTTTCTTGGAACAAGAGATTTTTGATCATTCTACGCATCACCGGGTCCAGACCATCAATGGGTTCATCCAAAACCAGCAGTTCAGGCATGCAGCTCAAGGCAAGCAAAAAAGCGGCTTGGCGCTTCATCCCTTTGGAAAAGCGGTGAAGTTTGCGCTTCGGGTCCAGCTTGAAAATATCCGTAAGCTGTGTGTAGCGTTCCTCACTCCAACTTGGATAAATAGAGCGGTAAAACCGGGCCATCTGACGAATTGTCGCTTGCGGGAAAAAATAAGGGGTATCCGGTAAAAACAGAATGTGCTGCTTGACTTCAGGCTGCTCATACACTGGCTGACCACCGATTAGCACCTTGCCAGTATCCGGTCGGTAAATCCCGGCAATGATTTTGAGCAAGGTCGTTTTCCCTGCCCCGTTCGAGCCCAGCAGTCCAAAAATGGAGCCCTTCTTTACCGTGAGGGCAAGCTGATCGACAGCCTTTTCTTCTGTAAATGTCTTTGTGACTTCCCTTAATTCAATCAAGGGACATCCCCCTTTCCTTTGTTTGCATAGCTTCCACGTATATGTCGTCCACTTCCTGCTGTGTAAAACCGAAATGGACAGCTTCGATCATCAGTTTTAACAATGCCGCCCGAATCTCATCCCGCTTTATTTGTTGCGGCTGCTGCTGGGTAGGCGTGACAAAGCTGCCTTTGCCCTGGACGGAATAAATATATCCTTCGCGTTCCAGCTCGCGATACGCTTTCTGAATCGTATTCGGATTCACCGTAAGTTGAGCGGACAATGCCCGTACAGAAGGCAATTGCTCATCCGGCTGAAGCGATCCGTACACGATCATTTCCTTGACCTTCTCCATAAGCTGTTCGTAGATCGGCTTACGGCTGCGGATATCCAGCTCGAACATGGACTTCCTCCTTTCAACACTGGCTCAAATTCATGTATACATGTTCAACTGTTCTAACTGTACTATCATTAATATTACAGTTAGAACAGTTTGTCAATCTTTTCTTTGGACATTTCTTACAAAAAATAGCCGCGATGCAGAATGCATCACGGCTATTTCTTTTTAGCCTTCCTTTGAATCATAAGGCTGATCACGGCTTATATTCGCAAATGTGTGCCCTTCCGGCAGTTTTAGATCCAGTTGGAACCGGAATGTTGCTCCTCTGGCCTCGTCACTATCTACACCAATGGACCCCCCCATTAGCTTGACCAGGTTTTTGCAGATGGACAAGCCAAGACCTGTCCCTCCATATTTCCGGTTCAGTGCCGGATGAAGCTGGGAAAAAGGCTGAAACAACAAATGCTGACGGTCTGCCGGGATGCCGATTCCCGTATCAGTTACACTAAACTCAATCAGGCATTTCTTTTTACGGCGGCTGTAAGCCTTTCTCTCCACAAAAATATTTACATGCCCTCGCTCCGTAAATTTGATCGCATTGCTCACCAAGTTCACCAATATTTGTCGGATACGCACATGATCACCGACCAGCATCCCTGGCATTTCCTGATCTACATGCCATTCTAGCTGGATGCCTTTTTCCATAGCCTGTGTCATAAATAGGTCAGCTACACTGCCAACCACATCCTCCAGTACAAAAGACTCATGCAGCAACGACATTTTGCCAGCTTCGATTTTGCTCAAATCCAGTATCTCATTCAATATCTGCATCAAAGCGTTGCTACTGCTGGTAATAATATCGATATAGCTACGTTGCTCCTCATCTAATTCCGTGTCTGCCAGTAACCCGGCCATGCCTATAATGCCGTTCATCGGTGTACGGAGCTCATGACTCATCACAGACAGGAATTCTGACTTGGCCCGGTCGGCGCGTTCGGCAGACTCCTTGGCCCGAATAATCTCCTTTTCATTCGTCCTGTCTACAAAAACCATCACAGCTCCTTTTCGCTCGCCGTTATCCATCAAAGGGCTGATTCGATAAGAGGCCAGAAAACTGGACCCGTCTTTTTTCCAAAATACAGCTTCCTCTGCCTGATAAGAAGCGCCGCTGCGAATCGCTTGGAGAATAGAAGCCTGTTCGTCTGGAAAATGGCTGCCTATTTCGTCAGCATGGCGAATCACGTCTATACATGAACCGTTCAGCGGGCTGGCTGATCCCACGCCAAACATCTCGACAGCTGCCGGGTTCATAAAGCGGACATGTCCTTCGGTACTCAAACCCACAATTCCTTCGGATACCGCATTCAAAATAAGCGAATGCTCGTTACTGAGCTTTTCAATTTGAGCAATGTAGTTTTTGAGAGGGGTGACATTTTCTATAATCCCGTAGCAGCCTACAATTTCCTCTTGCACGAAAATCGGGATATTCGTCATCTTGATGAATAGACGCTCCCCCTCCTTATGTATGAATTCCGATTCATAGGTTTGTGTCTCCCCCTGCTTAGCCAGTTCTATATGACGCTTGATTTTGTCCTGTTCCTCAGAAGAAGCCATGACAAGTATTTCAGCTCCAAGCAGCTCATCCCTCGTATAACCCGTAAGCTGCTCCAGACTCGGATTCACACTCAAAATATGACCTTCCATATTCATGGCGCATATCCCAAGTGGATTATGCTGAAATAGTGACTTATAACGGTTTTCACTTTCACGCAGACGTTGCTCGATTTCCCGATGCTCGGTAACATCCTGTACCATCCCAACCACTTGAACCGGCTTACCTGCATGCTCGTCCATCTCAGCTTCCCAGATCGAACGCAGTACCTTCTGTTCCCCATTGGGCAATACAATCCGGTAAAAGGTTTCTTCGTGAATTCCCTTTAAGATCACGTTGTTGATAATCTGCTTCATCCGTTCTGTATCTTCGGGATGAACCGCCTTCATGAATGCGTCAATACTTGTTTCCACCGGTTTGACACGATAGCCAAATATGCTGCGAAATTCCTTGGAAAAATGCATAACATTGTTGACCAGATCCCAGTCCCATGAGCCGAACATCGCCAACTGTTGAGCTTTTGCCAGGTTCTCCTCGCTCTTCTGGCGCTCTGTAATATTTCGTCCGATAGATAGAACTCGCTTGATCTTGCCCTGTTCATCCCGAATAATACGGTACGATACTTCAAGCCACAAATAATGCCCGTCCTTATGACGTACACGCCGCTTCATGATGCCTGTTTCCTTGAACATTCCATGTACACGCATGTAATCGGCATCTTCGATATGGTAAAATTGAAGCCGTTTTTTGCCGAGCATTTCCTGCTTCGTATAGCCAAGGAGTTTTTCCACCGAAGGAGAAATATATTGAAGTATGCCGTCTGCCGTGCTGTAAGAGATGACATCCGGCGTATTTTCGGTAATCAACATGTACAAATCCTCATTGTCCGAAAGCACCTGCTCCATGTCCTTTTTCTCCGTGACATTCATTGCATACGCAATCAAATAAGATTGTTCAGTAGCCTCATCATCAAATATGGTTAATTCCAGCGATAGCCAGACGGTTGTTCCCCGTTTATGCTTTAAACGCAGCTCTGTCTTGTAGACTTGATCCGTAGCCTTGAGCCAGCCTGCATAGGCCTCCCTCAACCCTTGCTGATCCTGAGCCTCATTATACAAAAGATGGTAATATCGGATATCCAGTAACTCCTCCTGCTCATATCCGACCATTTTGCAAAAGGCGGGATTGACGTACAGACATTTCCCCTCCCTCGACAAAATCACGATTCCTGTCGGGGCATGATTATACATATGTTCCAGCAAAGGCAGTCGTTGAGCAGCAGAAAACACAATGAATCTCCTCCTCTGTGGTCCGGCAGTTTTTCTAACTCTACCTATTCTAACATGATATGGTATTTTATTGAGGAGAGCCCTCCTCTATATCAAAGCTATCAAAGCCATTAAAACATGTATGCACAAAAGATTGCCGATGCAGGTTCATCGGCAATCTTTAGATTATTTTTTTATACCACCCGGCTAAGAAAATGACGCAAAAATCGCTCAGCGTCTACTTTAAGTGCCACATCAACCGTAGTCAGCGCTTGAGCTTCACTCTCATTTTGCACTTCACGGGTGCGGCCAACCTCGGCGGAATCTCCCACCTCAACGGCAATGTGCATTGGACGCGTCTCCACAAAACTAGGGTCAATAGCTAACCCTACGGCTAATGGATCATGCAATGCACAGCCTGCAATACCAGGTCTGAAATGGCGATAGGCTTCCATATAAAAGTCGGTCATATCCGCCATAAACATGGCAAGCTCAGTCCCTTGCTCACGCCACTTGTCCACTTCCTGCTGGGGAAGCAGTGTCTGCATGGTAACGTCCAGTCCAACGAGTGTAAGTGGAAAGCCTGCTCCAAGCACATAGGCTGCTGCTTCTGGGTCAGCATAAATATTCGCTTCTGCCGTCGGCGTTACATTGCCTTTCACCGTGACTGCGCCGCCCATGATAATGAGGCGGTCCAGTAATTGAGGCAATTCCGGACAGCGATCCAGAGCAATCGCTAGATTGGTCAGCGGTCCCACAGCTACCAGAATAAGCTTGCCTTCATAGCGACGAGCCTGTCCAATGATAAAATCAGCCGCATCTCCAGACGCTGCCTGACGGGACGGCGCTCCTTTGAGCTGGTTACCAATGCCGTCTTCACCATGAATATGACGGGAATACGGCTTGAACAGCTCTCGGGCATACGGCTTGTGAGCGCCCGACACGACCGGAGCCTCTCCCTCCAGTTTTTCTAGCAGGATCAGTGAGTTGCGTGTTGCCTCCTCCACCGAGATGTTGCCAAAGGTGGTTGTAATACCGAGTAGCTCCAATTCCGGCGAATGGACCGCGTACGCAATAGCAAGCGCATCGTCAATGCCAGTATCTACATCTAAGATTAACTTTTTGCTCATGATAGTCCTCCACAGTAGAACAGCATTCTTTTTTTCATTATACACAATTTGAATGCTTATTCCCTTGGTCATCGAATTCTTTATTTAAAGACGTTAAAAAAAGGCTACAGCAGTTATGCCGTAGCCTTTTTTCTTCACTTTTCAATTGCTCAAGCACACACATTCTCCCAATTCCTAAGGCTCGATTCCCCATACCAGCTTATCGTTGTGGAACAATGTTACTTTGTTCCATTCTGCATAAGAAGTTTTGGTTGGATCGAAGGAGTAGTCATTGGATTCGTTCAGATTAGACCAGTCGCTATTGTTCATGCGGATCTGAATATCACCTGTTTGTGCTCCAGCAGCAAGCGTCCCGGCAGCCGCACTGAATCCAATTTCAATATAGTTGTCTTTAATGGTGCGCAGCACATTATCATTACCTACTTGCGCCCAGTCTACCGCAGATTGTAGCTCTTGGCTGCCATCTTTCGTGAAGTAATAGCGGATTTTCAGCTCACTCAGCTTCACTGGTGTTGTCCCTTTATTTTTCAGATTAAAGAAAGGCTTGGCAGCGTTATTCGCTGGATCCGTGTCCCCGGCACGATACATTACAACCAGATCACCCGTTGGATCTGTAGGATTCGTTGGATCTGTCGGTGTACCTTTTGGCTCAGCGCTTACCGTTGCAGAATCCTTACTTGTTCCTTTCGCATTCGTAGCACTTACAACATAGAAGTAAGTTGTTCCGTTCGTCAGCCCCTTATCCGTGTACTCTCTTTCCGTTACAAGAGGCGCAACGGTTGTAAAAGGACCTGCTTCGCTAGTCGCACGTTTTACCGTGTAGCTGTCGGCACCAGTAGACGCATTCCAAGTCAGCGTTACTTGTGCATTACCCACAGCAGCCTTTAAGCCTGAAGGTACAGCTGGAGCAGTAGGAGCTGGGTCTACACTACCAGTGGAAGGCACGATTGCAGGGTACGCATTTTGTACCAGCATTACAAACTGATCATGGAACCAAGCTCCTGAAATAGGTGCATTCGGCAAAGCATCTGTTAATGTGCCGTCCTTGGTTGTATAGGTAGGATCACACATACGGTCAAAGCCTTTACCCTCATCGTTCGGGATGAGTGAGCTGGAACCATCGGAATCACCCGGAGGTTTCGCCCAGACATAGGCATCGATATGGCCAGCTGGAGCCGTTTGTGGCGGCGTTCCCATACCTGCTCCGCTGTTATTACACCAGTTACCACGGTGTGAGCGTTTGTCTACACGACCTGAGTTTACATAGGAGTTAATATCATTGCCGACTGCGGAAGTCGGACGGTTAGGTCCTCCCCATCCATTACGGCCTGTATCAATTAACATGCCGAGCGAGCTTGGCCAGCCTGCATTGACAAAATCTCTATGCAGTGACTCTGCGAAATCCGATTCATCGAAATTAGGATTCCACTCGTAGTACTTGGACGATTTGATCGGTTGTCCGCCGATATTCAGGTTTGGATCAGGCAAATTAGGTTCTGTCAGCGGTGAAGTATTGGCTGTATTCGTGATAAAGCCATCTACACTGGCCAGACCTTTGCTAGTATCTTTGAAAATAGTTGTAAACAGAGATACCGTTGCTGAACGGTTGTTATCCCATCCTAACCAACCGGAGTGACCGATATCTACGTATTTGTACACGTTAGGAATCTCGTTCAGCTTATTCATTGTGTATTTAACGCCAGCTTCATAAATCCCTGTGGACTTGGCTTGCGCACATTTCGGATCATCGAGATTGGTGACCAGATTTGGCAAACTATCCGGTTCAATGATCGCTACGATGCGAATATCCTTATATTTGGGATTTGCAAAAATAGAAGCTATTTTGTCAATATAATCCTTTTTATAGGTTTCCAGACCTGCCTGGGTCAGCGGCAATTCACCATTGGAAGCCAAGGCATGACAATCCCGTCCGGGCAGATCATACACAATGAATTCCGCCGTAATCGGTGTGTTGCCTTTCTTTTGCGCCAATACTTGGTCCAAATGTGCTTCCAAGCCAAGCTTGCCTCCACTGCCGTTAATAGCAGCAATACGATCAAGCCAAACGGCTGTCGGGAATGTTTTGACCGTTTGCATTTTTGCCTTCAGGTCCGCATCCGTAACCTTGGCAATTGATGTGTCGACACTAGCCGCATAATCAGGGTTAACGTATTTTGTCGCTCCTTGGTAAGGATTATCGACATGGGATTCTGCATGTATTTTATCCGTAAATCCTGCACCTGGTAGAAAGCTGCTTGCGACGAGTGATAGCGCAAAAGCATACTTCATTCCTTTACGAAGCACTTGCTTTGTTTTCAATTGCTTCACCTATCTTTCCGTAGATTTTGTTGAATCTTCCTATGTCGGCACCTGATTGTTATATGATTAAATGTGTGTTACGTCTACTCTCTCTACCTAGAAAAAGTAGCGTTCATAGTTGCAAAAGGTAAGCGCTTTCTATTTGTCCATGCGCTCACATTTTCCCCTTTTTGTCACCTCCTATGTTAGATTATAGTGAGCTGGAAATCTGCTGTAAATTGAATAAATTAAGGACTACAATTATTAATTAGGCATATGAATTGCCACACCACCCGTTCGGCATGGTCTCTCTTTTTCTGAGATCGGTTCTATCCTTTGTTGAACTTCCCTGTTATGACAAGCTCTCAGGAGATTCAGAGTCGACAGTAAAAGAGTGGATTCATAAAAAACAAGACTGTATTCTTTAATTTCCGTCAGCCCAAATCGACAATGATAAACTGTCGGCTGCTATCTATGCCTATCGTTAAACCTATCGACAGCAAAAAAGGATGTTTCAGGCCTACGGCCATGAAAACACCCCTTTATTGTTGTTCAATCTATCTTTGCTCATAAGCAGGTCCATGGAATGAGCGTTACTGCAATAGTATCAAGTAGCTGTTAAGCATTGCTGTTCTGTACTTTTTCACGATCCTTGCCTTTGTCAGATTGTCCTGCATTTTTATTGGCGGCATCCCGATCCAGCTGCATTTCTTCAACCGTCTTCACCTTAAGTCGTGCTGCTCCCTCATAAGATCGGGTTGGAATCAGATCGCCTGCAACCAAACGTTGGCGCGCTTCGGCAATCGCTGCTCTATATTGCGGCAACCATGCTTCCTGTGCCACTAGCATCTCATCGACCATCTGCCAAATTTCTTTCGGATTACACACCGCGCCAACTAGCGGGTCCATCATAAACGCTTGGCGCAGCAGCTTATCATCTCCATGTACAGCCGCTTCGACAGCCAAACGCTGAACGGAAATACTAACATTGCACACGGCAGCAGGACCGAGTGGCAGTTCTCCAACATGCGGCATGGAAATGCCATTCCGATCCACATATCCAGGGGCTTCAATAATCGCATCGTCCGGCAAGTTGGAAATTACACCATGATTAATGACATTAAAATGTCCCCGGTATACACGTCCTGTTTCCAGCCCTTCGATAATGTATGAGCCGTGCTCTTCACCGCGACTCTCCTCCTTGTACTCCAGTGGGTCTTCCTTCATCCAGTTGGGGAAATCTGTTTCAAACCAGTTGCGTCCTTCCGTACATACACGCAGATAGCCGCCTGTTTCTCCGTTGATCCAGTTTCCTAATTCAATCCAGTCCACAATTTCATTCGGACGCTTGCGATACCAAGGCACATATTCACTGAGATGACCATTCGACTCTGTGCTGTAATAGCCAAAACGACGAAGCATATCGATACGTACCTTTTCGGTGCGGCTAAATTCAGGGTGTTGTTCAAAAGCCTCCAGCAATCCGGCTGTCAGATCCTTGCCCTTATGTGAGGCCTGAATGTACCATGTTTGGTGATTGATTCCGGCGCATACAATGTCCACATCCTGCTTCTCCAGACCATACGCCTCGGCAATTTGGTGATGTCCATTCTGGACGCCGTGACATAGACCAACCGTACGCACGCCGCCGTACTTGTTGCAGGCCCAGGTCATCATCGCCATCGGGTTTGAGTAGTTCAGCAGCAGCACATCCGGTGCACTTAACTCGCGGATATCCTTGCAAATCTCCAGCATTTCAGCGATACCACGCTGACCATACATGATGCCTCCTGCACATAATGTATCGCCCACGCATTGATCCACACCGTATTTTAACGGAATATCCACATCGGTCGCAAAGGCCTCCAGACCTCCGACACGGATTGTACAAATGACGTATTTGGCATCCTTTAGAGCTACCTTTCGATCCGTAGAGGACTGTATTTGTATGGACAAGCCATTCTCACGAATATCCCGTTGACACAGTTCAGTAACCATATCCAGATTGTGCTGACTGATGTCCGTAAAAGCTACTTCAATATCGTTAAACTCCGGTACTGATAACAGATCTCGCAAAATTCCACGGGTAAAACCGATGCTTCCTGCTCCAATAAAAGCTACTTTAAATGACACGGCATTCAACCTCCGGTAATTAGAATTGTAATATACCGTCATTGTAGCAACATGCCAATGGAAAGCGTTATCAAAATCATGACCAGATTCGTAATTAGGTGTCAAAAATCCTAACTTTCGCATCAACAGATGCTGCTTGCCGCTGACGAAGCTGCGTGCGCTTCTTTTGTTTACTGTATAATGAGTTGTGTCTTTAAATATTCCCAAAGGAGCAAGACATGTCAAACCGTAAATGGACATTTATCCTTATCCCCGTCTTCCTGCTATTTGCCTGGCTGCTCTTTCAATTCACTCTGTCTTCTCTTCAAATTCACCAATTTGCAGAACAATTGAAGACGGTTTCACCAAATGACAGGGGCTCCGACACAAAAGTGGTATTGATATCGCAAGAGTTGGACAATTATTACTGGCGGTCCATTGAACAAGGAGCTCGAAAGGAAGCGGACCAGTACGGTATGAGGCTCGATTATATCGGACCGGACCGTATTAATCCATCCGAGCAGATCAAACTGCTGGATAAAGCGATCGCCGCCAAGGCGGATGCGATTCTGGTTCAAGGGATAAATGATCCAGAATATCGCCGATTAATCGATAAAGCGGCTGGACTTGGCATCCCTGTCATCACGATCGATACAGATGAGCCGGACTCCCGAAGGCTGGCTTACGTCGGAACGGATAACGAAGGAGCAGGAAAACAGATGGGTACACTGTTGGCGAAGGCCTCTGGGGAGCGTGGCGACATTGGAGTTATGATCAGCAGCGAGCGCGTCGAGAATCAGCGGCTCAGGCTTGCGGGATTTCGTTCCGTGATTAACCGCTATCCCAAGCTCCGCATTGTGGAGATTCGCTCCTCCAACATTTCACGTCTTCAGGCAGCCCAGCAAGCTCAGAACATGCTCACTCATTCTCCGCAGATTCGCTACATGGTCGGATTCAGTGCACTGGACGGCCTTGGCATTCTGGAAGCCTCGGAACGACGCGGAGCGCAGAACTTGCAAATTTTCGCTTTTGACGATATGACCGAGACGTTGAAAGCTATCAAAGATCACAAAATCGAGCTGACCCTTGTTCAACAGCCAATGGAAATGGGGGCTAAGGCGATAAAATTGCTGAATGATTATCTAAAGGGACATGATCCCCAGGAATTAACATACACCAGGGTGTATGAAGTGCATGCGGACGCTCCCGACAACATGTCCGGAGATGACAGACGATGACGATCAGAACGAAACTACTTCTGTTCATCCCTCTTCTAGTTGTGTTCGCCAATATCATCGCTTATTTTGTATTCCAAAGCGGAAAGGTCGTACAACAGAGCTACGATGAAATGCTTGGCCGAATTCTTCTTATCGAGCAAACCTCCGAATCGGCGGAGAGCAACTTAAATCTCCTATATGCCTATCTGCTCAATCCAAGAGACGACAAGGGTGTGCAGGGCCCGACAGAATACCAATTGAAACAGCTGAAAGGCAGAATCCAGAAAGTCTCCGACTCGACTGATCCTTCTTTTGCCGAGGAGGACTACATGAATCTGTTAGCCACGTTTCTTGAACAGAAACAAGCTGCAGTTCTGGATGCAAAGGCACAAGATCCTCAATCGGCTTTTGAACATTATATTGAAGCGGAGAAAAACGTCGGCTATATTCATGAGGAGGGCCAGCGACTGATCGATGCTGAACTGGCTTATTACCGGCCACTCATCGAAAACATTCGGAACAAGAATGAGCAAATGAACGGCTTGGGAGTGGCGTTGTTCGGCATGAACGCGCTGATGGGGGTTTTGCTTGCCATCTGGGTCTCTCGCAGTATTACTGGTCCTGTCGGCAGACTTGTCGGACTGGCGAAGCGAATCGCTACAGGCGATCTGAATATCAAGCCCCAGCCGCGACGGGATGACGAACTGGGCGTACTGTCAGACGCCATCTCGCAAATGTCCGCTGATTTGAGCATTCTTATCGAAAAGGATAAACAGAGTCTGGAAATGCGGCGGCTTGTAAAGGAGCTAGAGCTTCTGGCCCTGCAAAATCAAATTAACCCGCACTTTTTGTTCAATACCTTAAATGTGCTCTCCAAACTGGCGATCCTGGAAGGGGCGGAGAAGACCAGCGACCTAATCGTTTCGCTGTCTAATCTGCTACGGTACAGTCTGCAAAAGCTGGACAAGCCCGTAACGCTTCAGGAGGAACTGGATCATATAAGCGAATACGTAACCATCCAGCAGGCGCGCTTCCGGGACAGAATTCGCTTTGATCTTCACTTTGACGCTTCCGTACTTCAGCAGCAAATTCCGGCCTTGACGATCCAGCCGTTTATTGAAAACGCTTTTCTTCATGGTGTGGCAGATATGGAACACGGAGCCATTATCACATTAACGCTGTCGAGAGCGGGCGAGAATGTGCAAATTGAAATTTCGGACAACGGAAAGGGCATGACAGAGGAAACCCGACTGTCCGTGCTCCGTCTTGAAGGCGGAGCCGAAAGCGGCAGTTCAACAGGACTTGGAATGCAGAATGTGTTTAGGCGACTGCAGTTATTCTACGGAAAGGAAGGAATGGTTGAAATCAGTAGCAATACTGGACGAGGCACTACCATAACAATACAAATTCCAGTCAAGAAGGAGAGTGAGCAAACGAATGTATCGGTTGTTGATCGCGGATGACGAGGCTTTGGAAAGAGAAGGCCTGGAATTGATAGTGGAACGGGCGATGCCGGGGGTATTTCGGTTTATTCATGCCGACAACGGACGCATGGCGATCGAATCCGCAGAAGAGCACCGTCCCCATATTGCCATTCTGGATATCAATATGCCCGGAATCGACGGACTTGGAGCGCTTCGTGAATTAAAGGAGCGCCTTCCTGATACCCGCTTCGTGCTCGTTACTGCCTACGATTATTTTGCTTATGCACGTGAGGCACTCTCTTTGGGCGTAAAAGAATATATTCTGAAGCCGGCGAAGCGAGAACTAATCATCAGTACACTGAAACGACTGATTGAAGAAATTGAATGCGAGAAGCGAGCACGCACGGAAAAATTGGAGCTTAGGCACAAAATCTCACAGCTGATGCCGCTCGCAGAAAATGAGCTGGCTTTAATGCTTATGGTCGACCAGACGGTGGATTCGAGCGCTTCTCAACTGTCGGAATGGCTGGACTTTCCTCTTGATCAGGGAAGCGCCATCATTGCTGCCTTTGAAGGATATGCAGACGAGCAGGACAAAAAGAAAATTTACGATCATTTCCGAAGCTATGTAAAAACACATGGTCCCAATTCCATTGTGAGCTCCCTGATCGACCATCATGTGGCCACTTTTTTACAAAAGCCGCCTGCCACCAGCGAAAACGACTGGCAACAGCTGATTAAGCATCTTGTTCAGCAACTCTCCGAGCTGGCCCAGCAGCAATTTGGCATAAAAACGGCTATTGGAATCGGCTCGCTGCATAGCGGCGAGGAAGGACTCCGCAAGTCCTATTTCGAAGCCGTTTTTGCCTCCACTCTACGCAAGCGCGATGGAGGTTACTGCCACTTTGATGAACTGAAGTCGTCAGAAGCTGGAAACGCCTCTGTACTTGCCGTCAAAGAGGAGAATGGAATGCTTCAGCAGACGTACGTCATGTCAGCATTACAACGAATACGCGAACAGCGGGAGGTTCAAACACTGACTATGCTGGGCAGAGCAAAAATGTATATTGAGGAACGGTTTAACGATGATCTTTCACTGGAAGAAGTGGCTGATTTCGTCCACTTGAATCCTCACTACTTCAGTAAAATTTTTAAACAGGAATACGGAGAGACGTTCATCGACTTCGTAACCCGGCTACGGATTGATAAAGCTATTTCCCTGATCAAGGAGGGAAACCTTGCCCTGAAGGAAATCAGCTTTGAAGTGGGTTATAAGGATCCTAACTATTTTAGCCGTGTCTTTAAGAAGATAACAGGCGTTCCTCCCACGGAGTTCAAAGGCCAAAAATCGTAGAGCTTCCTCCATGCCGACCATCGGCATGGATTTTTTTAAGCTCGAATGACAAGGTAATGCTAGATTTAGCCCCTCCGTCTCCAATTCGGAAACCGAAGCCAAAATCGTGCGGGAAAAGGTCCGTTTATTGAAGACGATCACCGGCCTTTCTTTTATAAGCGCATGTTATACTTCTCCTCGAAGAACGGAATGAGGTTCTAGGAATCTGGAGGGGAGATGATCATATGGGAGTAATCATCCATAATGAAAGCGCTCAACAGAAAGCGCTTCAATCAGAAAAACCCAATATGCTTTTTGTGACGCTGGTATCCATCGTAGCTGCGCTTGGAGGCATACTGTTCGGTTTTGATATCGCGGTAGTTTCGGGAGCAGTTGAATTCCTACAGCAGCGTTTTTCGCTGAGCGAATTTCAGGTTGGTTGGGCGGTGTCGAGTCTGATTGTAGGAAGTATCACGGGGGCGGCTCTCTCCGGCTACATGAGTGAAAGGATCGGCCGAAAAAAGGTATTGCTGGCCGCTGGATTTTTATTCGTCATCGGCTCGATCTGCTCTGCAATTCAAGATACGTTCACCGGATATGTTATCTTTCGCATGATCGGCGGCGTCGGCATAGGAATCACTTCCACCATTTGTCCGGTGTATAACGCAGAGATCGCTCCCGCCAAATACCGTGGCCGTTTGGTTGCTTTAAATCAGCTGGCGATCGTAACGGGCATTTTCCTGGTTTATTTTCAAAATTCATGGATCGTTAGCTTGGGGGATGAAGCCTGGGGTGTCTCAACAGCCTGGCGCTGGATGTTCGGAGTGGGAGCTGTTCCGGGACTGATCTTTATGCTCTTGATGCTCTTCATACCCGAAAGCCCGAGATGGCTTATCAAACAGAATCGACCTTATGAAGCGTTGCCGATTCTGCTGAAAATTCACGGTGAAGAAGCCGCTAAGCAGGAAGTGCGTGATATCAAGGAATCGTTCAAAAATGAAAACAACTCATTTAAACAATTGTTCGCGCCTGGTATTCAAATCGCTCTCTTTATCGGTATCATGCTCGCCATTATGCAGCATATTACCGGCATCAATGCCATTTTGTATTATGCACCGGTCATCTTTAAAGGAATGGGACTCGGTACGGACGCTTCTTTGACCCAGACCATCTGGATCGGGTTGATCAATGTGTTGTTTACCATCGTATCCGTATGGCTGATCGACAAAGCGGGACGAAAAGTGCTGATGATGATCGGTACCTCTTTGATGACCCTCTGCTTGATCATTATTGGAGCCGCATTCAAAATGGGTCTAACCACTGGACCGCTCGTGCTTATCATGATATTGATCTACGTGGCCTCCTACGCTATATCGCTTGGGCCAATTGTATGGGTCATGATCTCGGAGATCTTTCCGAACCGCATTCGCGGCAAAGCTGTCGCCATTGCTTCGATGGCCTTATGGGCCGGCGATTATCTGGTCTCCCAGGCATTCCCTCCTCTGCTGAGTTCAGCCGGTCCGTCCAATACCTTCTGGATATTCGGAGCCATCTCGTTGTTCGTCGTAGTCTTTATATGGCGTAAGGTTCCCGAAACCAAGGGGAGATCGCTTGAACAGATGGAAAATATGTGGCTCGGAAAATAATCCAACTTTAGCTTTCAAGAAGCCCGATACGTTTTATAATGCTTGAAATCATACAACCTCTGAATTCATACCGACCTAAATCGGCAATGGTTCAGAGGCTTCTTTTTAGTCCCCATCCTCCTCTGCATAATTCCTCACATCTCGCTCGACGGCGGTGCGGTATTCAACAGGAGTTTTGCCTGTGTGCTTTTTAAA
The DNA here is from genome assembly GCF_056099025.1 of Paenibacillus sp. TSM33. Classification (NCBI taxonomy): domain Bacteria; kingdom Bacillati; phylum Bacillota; class Bacilli; order Caryophanales; family Paenibacillaceae; genus Paenibacillus; species Paenibacillus sp. TSM33. The sequence goes on along the minus strand of NZ_JBLZXB010000010.1, from coordinate 295,093 downwards.
CAACATGTGGAAATACTGTCTGCTGGCTACACCTACATAATCGGCAATTTCTTGAATAGGAATGTCCGTTTGTTGAAGCAGCATACGGGCTTTGTCCATTCGTAGCATCGTTAAATACGCGGTAAGCGTTAGCCCTGTATGTTTTTTGAAAATTCGATGCAAATACCCCGGATGCAAATTGACGGCTGCGGCCATGTCCTTGACTGCAATATCCCGGTCATAGTTCAGATGGAGAAATTCAATGCATCGCTTAACGTACATATCTGTTTGCTGTGTATTGCTGCGCTCTGCCTCTTCCCGTAGACGCGCAATTCGTACGAGTAATTGCATAAAAAGCATTTCTGCCATGGCACCCGGTTGTTCTTTTCGTTGATCGAGCTCCAGCACGAGACTTTTCAGCGCATAGTATACCTCTTCCAGGTCGGATAGTACCAAATACGGGAATGGACGTGACATAAAGGCTGTGACTTCCTGCTCCTCCGCTGCTATTTGTTGGATAGACGGTCCTACCCTCACCCCTTCCTTAAAGCCAAACTCTACATTCAGCATCCGGCACGGTTGTTCTCCTTCCACCACCAACCGATGCGGGACGCCTGCGTCCAACATAATAAACTCGCCTTTGCGCAGCGTAATGCTTTCCTCCGTATTCTTTCCAGTTTGTACATCTACCCTGCACAAGCCAGAAATCATATACATAATTTCAGTGGAATGATGATCGTGGTAAGACATCGTATAGTCACGCCATTGCTTGTAATAGTAAGCAAAAAAACGGGGAATATAATCCCCGTCCCGCAGTCCTGGCTCAAACAGACTTCCGTTCATCCCCGCACCTCCGCGAAATAAATAAGGCTAATATGACAACGTATATGTACCCGTTCTATTTCCACAGTTTAGCAGACTGAGCCGTGTTATTCTATGGTGTCCACCTGTCTTAAACAGAGGATTCATCACTTTCTGTACTTAAATATTGAACCAGCATCCCTACAAATCGGTTAGCAATGTTTATATCCTGAAATTCGCTATTCCAATCTTCCTTGGAAGTCAAACTCATTTTCTGGAGTAACGCCATCATAGACGTGAAGATAAAATGAGCAGTCTTTAAGGATTCATCATCCGACTTTAAGGATCCATCTTGGATTCCGGCTTCCAGAGCAGCTATCAGGAAATGTCGTTCCTTTCCTCGACTAATAAAATTATTGTACTTTTCTTTGAGTTCATGATCTGAATCATAAGCTTCGTAATGCAGATCAAATAACAAAATAAACTTGATATATTCCGGGTGTCGCCTCGCATAATCAATCCATGCATCAAGCATCGAAGTAAGCATCTGCTTACCATTCATGTCGGCTGAAGGTGCTCTTCTAACAAAATCGGTCATGCTCTCAAGGATCTCCATTTGGACCTCAAAAATCAGTTCGTTCATAGACTGAAAATGCTTATAGAATGTAACCCGACTTACACCAGCCACATGGCATACATCCTTAATATTCACTTTGAGAAAGCTCTGCTTCATAAAAAGTTCCTTCGCAGACGCAATGAGTTCTTCCCGATTTTTGTTTTTCAAATTTTGGTGCCAGTTCTCAGTCATTAGCAACCATCCGTTTCTCATTTTTTGATGTTTGAAAGGTTAAGAAAAGGGCAGATGCAAGGATTAGTGCACCAAAAATATAAGGAATATGAATGTGTTTGTCAAACAACAAACCCGCTAAAATAGGCCCCAATATATTGCCTAGGCTGGTATACGTCGTATTCAGTCCGGCAGCATATCCTTGACGATCTCCAGCCGAGTTGGCGATCATTGTACTTACTGTTGGCCTTAAGAAAGCATTAAAGGCAAAAAACAGAGCCGATACCACCAGCAGATAACCTAAATTGATTTTAATGATCATTAAAAGTAAAGCTATGGCAGTCATGACCAAAGAGATGCGTATGAGCTTCATCTCGCCAAGTCTCTTGATGAGATAATCAAGTAACCATATTTGCACCACAATGCCTATGATGGCACCAACCGTAATGATCATTGAGATTTTAGTGGCATCAAAACCGTATTTTCGTTCCACAAAAAGAGCATATACCGTTTCGTAATTCATCAAACCTAATGTCATAATCAATATGAGGAGAAGATAACGAAAATAGGACGTCCGAAATGAATTCAGGATTTGCTTTCGAATGGGCTCCCTACGGCCCCATTGTCCAACAGGTTTTCGTTGTTCTTTGGGGAGTGTCTCTGGCATATATAAGCTAAGCAGCGTTGCTACAAGTCCAAGCCCACCAGCAAAAAAATAGGGTACCCTAATACCCAACTCAGCAATCATACCGCCTAACCCTGGACCAAGTACCATTCCCAAATTCATGGAAGCACCCAAGTACCCCATTCCTTTAGCGCGCGTTTCAGGAGTAGTAATGTCAGCAATGTAGGCCATATTGGAAGGAACCATTAATCCAATACCCATCCCCCCAATAAACCTGGCAATATACAGAAGGGGCAATGCCGTAGATACAGCAAACATGAGATCCGAAATGACGGTTAAAAATAGACCGATGATGATCATTGATTTTCGCCCGTATCTATCCGAAAGCTGACCACCTAGAGGTGAAAAAATAAACTGTGCCGCTCCAAAAGCGGCAATAAGATACCCTGCAGCAGCTCCTGCCGCATTAAATTGTTTCAGATATTCAGGCAGAATGGGAATCACCATGCCTTGACCCAGTAAAGCAATAAACAGATTCAGCATCAAAATAAAAAGTGGAAATGTAGCAGACTTAGGTAAGCTGCTCATGGTTGTAGCCCCCTCCAATTGTTTACACAATGTAACTCTTTACTATGTGTAAACCATATTAGTTGAAATAGGGGCCATTGTAAATAAAAATACATACCTAGTTGAGCCAAGCTCATACGGAAAGAGACCTTTTGATGCTGGATTTACACATGAGGCTCCCGTTTTGCAAACTCTTGTAGCATACCTCTTATTTGTTCTACCAATATAGCAGGTGCTTTCTTAGGTGAACCGGTGTCAAACGGAGGCTGAGGATCGTATTCCAAAATCAACTGGACTCCCTTACTCATATCTTCGCCCAGTTCCCATGCGATTAGCTGGAGTGCCATGTCAATACCAGAGGAGACACCGGCTGCTGTAACGATTTTGCCCTGAAGGACCACTCTCTCATCTGTTGGAATGGCTCCAAGAGATCGGAGCAGATCTAAGGAACCCCAGTGACTGGTGGCTATGACTCCATCTAGCAAGCCTGCGGCGCTTAAAATCAGAGAGCCATTACAAACCGATGTGGTCCATTTTGTAGTTTCATGTACTTGGCGAATCCAATTTAATGTTTCTTCGTCATTCATTGGAGTTTTATAATTTGGCGGACTGCAACCTGGAACAACAAGAATGTCAGCTGACGATACTTCAGAAAAACTGTAATCGGCATGCAAATAACCCATGTTTGAGTCCAGTTTGACTAATCCCTTTTTCTTAGCGACAAACTTCACTTCACATTTCAATGTAGCGGCAAATACATCATATGGACCTATTGCATCTAATGCTGTGATTCCATCGAAAAGCATGATTGCGACTTTCATGATGATATCTCCTTTAAGGTAGAATTTTATGGTTACACGCCTATGTTAACATACATATACGGGGTATGGGTATATTAAATATGAAATCAGTAAGTATCTCCATTTCAAACATCTCTGATCACAAATACGGATTGGGCAATATCTATGTTAAGTCTTTAATTATACGTACCTGTAAAAAGACATACTTAAAAAGGACTACCCCACGGTAGCCCTTTCTAAATATGCATGTAAATCTGTTGATCAAATCTGCTTATGAGCTTTGTTTTCTCAACTGACCATAATATAAATCACTATAAAAGCCTTTGTAAGCCAGCAACTCCTCATGGGAGCCCTGCTCGTCCAGACGGCCTTCCTTTAAGACCAAAATCCGGTCAGCCTGACGAATGGTATTCAACCGATGCGCAATAACAAAACTTGTCCGCCCCTGCATGAGCCGCTCCAGTCCTTCCTGGATTTTCATCTCGGTAATGGTGTCGATACTGCTGGTCGCCTCGTCGAGTACCAGAATAGAAGGGTTGGCCAAAATCGCACGAGCAATCGCCAGCAGCTGCTTTTGCCCTTGACTGATGCCGCTGCCGTTCGCTTCCAGCACCTTGTCGTACCCGTCCTTCATCCGCATGATAAAGGAGTGGGCGTTAGCCAGTTTCGATGCTTGTTCAACCTCCTCATCAGTGGCATCCAGCCTGCCGAAGCGGATATTTTCACGAATAGTCCCCTGAAACAGGAAGGTGTCCTGTAGCACAAACGCCATACGGGAGCGCAAGCTTTCACGCTCTATGGTCGTAATGTCGCGCCCATCCAGCGTAATCGTTCCCTTGTCTGGGCTATAGAACCTGGAAAGGAGCTGGATCAGTGTCGTTTTTCCTGCTCCAGTCGGACCGACGAGCGCGATCATCTCACCAGGTTTAGCTTCAAAAGAGATGGCTTCCAGCGTAGCGCTTCCCTCATCATAACCAAAGGAAACATCCGTAAACTGCACAGCTCCCTCCACATGCTTCAGCTTTACTGCGCCGCGTTCATCCTTGGACTCTTCATCTTCGTCCAATATTTCAAATACGCGCTCAGCTCCGGCAATGGCGGACAATAGTGTATTCCACTGGTTTGCCAAATCGTTCAGCGGTCTCGTGAACTGGCGGGCATACTCTACAAATACGATAATCGTCCCTATCGTAATCGAGCCGCGAATGGCCAAAATTCCACCGATCCCTGCTACAATGGCAAAGCTGAGATTATTCAGTCCATTCATCAGCTTGGGGATAAAGCCAGAAATCGTTTGCGCCCAGAAGCCCGACAGCCGAATGCGGTCATTACGCTCACGAAAACCACGGATGACTCTTTTTTCCTGTGAAAATGCTTTAATAATCTGCTGACCGGACAGCGTTTCTTCGATGTATCCGTTCAGTTCGCCCAAGTTCTTCTGCCGTTCCTTATATAAAGGCCCGGTGCGGCGTGTAATCCAGCGCATCCCGGCTGCCATTAATGGCACTACGATAAAGGTTAGCAGAGTCATTAGCGGGCTTAACCACAGCATCACTGTGAGTGTACCCATTAGTGTCAATATGCTTGAGAAAATCTGAATAGCCGAGCTGTTCAGCGTAGAACTGACATTTTCAATATCATTGGTTATACGACTCATGATTTCTCCCTGCTGACGTTTGCCATAGAAAGGAATGGGGAGTCGATGCAAATGTGAAAACAGATCGAAACGCATGCGGTATACTGTCTCTTGGGCAATCTCAATCATCCAGATGTTTTGCAGCCAGGAGGTCAGCGAGTTCAGCAGATATACAGCCCCTAATCCGACGAGGAAATAAATCCATGTACGCCCACCCGGACCTTCGAGAAAATCATCCACCGCTACACCGACCAGATATGGAGCCAGCAGCGACAGCCCTGAGCTGAGCAACACCATGAATAGGACCAGCATTAGCTTGGCCTTGCGACGGGCCAGATAAGCCCATATTCGCCCTACCGTGCCAGACCAGTTCTTCGCTTTGGCCTTGCTTCGCCCCTCAGCACCTGCCGGGTTTCGCAGCACACCGGATTCCGGCGTAGGCTGACGGAACGGTTCAATGAGTTCCTTGAGCATGCGACTCCTCCTTTCCGTATTGTGATTCATAGATACGTCGATACAGTTCTGAGCTATTCATGAGATGTTCATGGTCTCCACTAGCTATCAGACGCCCCTCATCCAGCAGTAAAATCTGATCTGCTGATGCAGTTGAACTGATCTTCTGCGTGATGAGAAATGTCGTACAGGACAGGCCATCGAGTGCATTCAGCAATGCGGTTTCCGTCCCCACATCCAGCGCACTTGTGCTGTCGTCCAGAATCAGCACTGCCGGCTGACGCACCAATGCGCGGGCAATCGACAGCCGCTGCTTCTGTCCGCCGGACAGATTAACACCACGCTGTCCGAGCATGGTGTCATAGCCTTGTGGCAAGCGTTCAATCATATGATGGATTTGTGCCATGCGCGCGGCTTCCTGAATCTGCTCCAGACTGGCATGCTCTAGCCCCCAGGCAATATTATCCCGAATCGAGCCGGTAAATAGCAGCACCTCTTGGGGGACGTAGCCAATCGCCTCACGTAGTATGGAGCCATCCATTTGACGAGCGTCCTTTCCGTCAAAGCGTACATGACCTGCATCTTCTTCATACAGACGTGTAATCAACTGTACAAGTGAGGATTTGCCCGAACCAGTAGCTCCCATAATAGCGATCCGCTCACCCGGTCGTGCCTTAAAGGATATATCCTTTAACACAGCCAAATCACTGCCCGGATAATGAAAGCTCACCCGATCCATTTCCACTTGTCCCTCAATTCGTGTGTCCTGTGTGGGAACAGTCTCCAGCTCGCGTCCTTCTTCATTAGGTGTTTCCAAAACCTCTCGAATCCGCCCTGTAGATGCAGTTGCCCGGGAAAATACCACAACGATACCAGATAAGGCAGACAAAGCTCCAATCGTCCGCAGGGAATAATTGACGACTGCTACCACCTGTCCTACACTGGCATCTCCAGTAGAAATTTGGCCGCGCCCAAACCAAAGTACTGCAATAATCCCTGCATTCATCGTAAACAAAATGAACGGCATCGTCGTTTCTGTCCAGCGTAGAGCGAACACCGTCCCTTTCATCAATTCACTTCCGTAATGAGCAAAACGTTCAATTTCATGCTGCATCCGCACAAAAACCCGGATAAGCCGAATGCCTGTCAGATTCTCCTGAATTACTCCATTAACGTCATCCAAGCGTCGCTGGACACTTTTAAACAAAGTGACAGTCCTCCGCATCATTACCAGCACAAATATGAACAGCACTGGGGCCATAACCGCCAGTAACAGCCCAAGCCTAAAATGGACAACCAAAGCCATCACAATACTGCCGATCACCACCAACGGAACTCGTGTCATAAATCGCAAGCTCATAAATACCGTATCTTGTACTTGCGTGACATCTCCCGTCAAGCGCGTAATCAGCGACGAAGTAGCAAACCGTTTGAACACCGGATAAGAAAAGGATTGCACCTTTTGATACAGCTTTTCCCGCACATCATAGCCAAAACCCTGACTTGCATGTGAAGCAAAAAAGGAGCTAGATATCCCGGCCATAAAAGCGATAACGACACTGCCCACCAGTACACCGCCCCATAACCAGACGACGGGCAAATCCTGCTGTCGAATGCCCTCATCTATGATTTTGGAGATTAAAAACGGCTGCGATAACTCTACCGCCAGTTCCAGCAGCATCATCACAAGCGCCGCGATGGCTGGAACCCGATATTTTTTTAGAAAAGCGAACATCATGCCCACAAGTATTCCTCCAATGGCCCTTAGCCGTCCTTCCAGATCAGCGTCTAATGGTTATATCAATCAAAACCTGCTGTAGCACCATATATACGCACTTTATATGCACTATATTTTATTATACCCTCCTGAGGGTTTTCGTTTAACCAGCAAATTACAGGCTCCGGCTAAAAAAGACGCAAAAAAGAGAGCTTGTAAAATACAGCTCTCCTTCTGAACCACAAATTCAAGTTAACTTTCCTTGACGCTTACATGTTGGTAAAAAGCCTGCCCTCCAAATACATTGATACCAAAATGCCCTTCGGCAAACGTACCATCTTCCAAGTCAATCACCTGTTCATCATCTATCTCTATACGAAGGCGTAATCCTTCTGCTTGGATTTTGATGTGATAGGTTACTCCCGGCAGTACAAATCTTGGAACCTTGGCCAGCACTTGCTGCTCCTCGAATCGCCCCTCTTTTTTATAAAAAAGACGAATGGATGTCATGTTCGGGTCCAAATTCAAATAATAGCCACTCGATCCGTCAGCATTGGCACGGAAAATCATGGAACCAGCGCTCCCATTTCCATTCAGCTTCATATCAGCCTCATACGTAAAATCTTCCGCCTGCTCAGAAGCCATATAATTCGCATCGCTGATATAGCTTCCGCGCATACCATCTGCCGTCACCATCCAGCGGGATGCAGAGACATCCGGCTTCCAACCTGAAAGGTTGGTATAAAACATACCGCCGTGTACGGTAACAGAGGTACTTGCTCTTACCGTATCTCCCGGGAGGGAGGCTGTAACAACGGCTTCTCCAAGGGAAAGTGCCTCAACGATCGCGCTACCCTCATTTGACACGATCACCTTGACGACTGCGGGATTGCTGGATTCCCAATTCAGCAAATGTCCTTTTCTCCCGGAATGGTCCTCCACACTCGCATACAGACGTTTCGACTGTCCTTCCGCAAACTCCAGCTGAGTGTAATCCATCATCAGTCTGATGGGTGAAGCCTCTGTAACCCTCCAGCTATTGCGTAGCGCATACACATGAAGAGAAACAACTTTTACTTCACCACCTTGGGTATAGAAGCTCATCCCTCTACGCGCCGAATCTGGAAAAATGAGATCAGAAAATACGACTTCCCCATGATTACCAAACACCTCAACTGAGGATTCATCCACAAATATACGCATTTGAATCCGATTCCCGACGGGTGCCAGCAATGCTTCATGAAACGTTGAAAACAGGGGAGAGAAATCGGCAAGCCCTGAATCAGCACGGTTTACAAACATCTGTTGTACATCTGTTTTATAGCCGATTGTCGTTCTTTGTTCACCGCCTGCCCGTACGTAAAACCCAAAAGTCGATGCCATCCCAACGGAAGGGAATTCGAACTCCGCTTCAATCTCATAGGCACCCGCTTTCAAGCCTTCCAGTATATTCGGAGAAGATTCCGCGATACGCTCATGGTCTAGTGAACATAAATGGGAACGCAGCGAAGTCAGTTCGGATATAGGATGCTGTATTAAGCGGATGCCCTCACGGGTTGTTTTTAGCGATAACTCTCTCGGGATGCTGAACTGCCCCTTCCAGGGCGAAGTCGGAAAGCTGAACGGGTAGTCCCAATTCGTCATCCATGCCAGCATGATACGCCGCCCGCCGGGCATATTGGAGAAGGACATCGAGGCATAGAATTCCTTGCCCCAATCGGTTCTCAACACCTTTCCCGGCGGAAGATCATTTTGAAATTTGCCATCAGACGTCAGTTCACCGATAAAATATTCCGCATCCGAGCCTTGAGTGTTCGTGCTGGCTCCAGTGCTAATCATCAGCACCCACTTAGAGGTGTTGCCCTCGTCTACCGGAAGCGGGAATAAATCAGGACACTCCCATACGCCACCCCGTATATAATCGCCATAGCCAAAATTATCCGTCCAGCTCCAATCTAATAGGTTAGCGGAGGTAAAGAAGCGGATATGGTCACCTCCCGACACGACCATAATCCAGCGCTGATGCGCTTCATCCCATACCACTTTCGGATCACGAAAATCCCAGTTGCCAGGATCGTTTTCATTTTGGCCCGGATTCTCAATTACAATCGGACGTTCTTCTGAGTATTGCCATGTCCGTCCTCGGTCTGTGCTGTAAGCAAGGCCAATTCTTTGGTTTCCTTTGGGCTGATCGGGATTATAGGAGGTGTAATAAGCAATCAGCCCTTTCCCGCCATAGTCGCTGAACAAGCCGGAAGTATTGGTGAGATCAGCTACAACCGAGCCGGACCAGATATGGCCCAAATCATTCCACTTTAATGCAAAGGGAAGCCTTTTCCAATGCAGCAAATCCAGACTGACCGCATGTGCCCATTGTCCACCATCCTGATGGAATAGATGATATTCCCCCTCGAAATATACTAGTCCGTTGGGATCGCTTGCCGAACCTCTGGCAGGGGAATAATGATATTGCGGGCGATATTTTTCTGTATAGTAATTCGAGACAGAGGAAAGGTAGAAATCCTGAAAATAGGCCGTTCCGCCAGTTGCCTTCATACCTATAAAACCACTGGAATAACTGTTATCCACAATGTCAATCGCCGCAGGCGTGTAGCCATCTACAAACACGCAAATCCGCTCTCCGTGTGCGATGATTTCCAGACTATATTTACTGCTCGATGTATTCGGATATGCCATGACCGAGCTTGTAACCAACGCTCCATTCGCCTTTCTCAGATGTACTCGAACCTGCTGACCCTCACCTTGCACAGAAGCAACATATCCCTCTGTTCCCTTCGGATTCCCTCTGAAAAATAGTCCTGCTTCCATTCCCGGTTCAGAAGGATTCAGCGTCACACTGCCTTCCATGACCAGGTCGGCAGCTGTCGTACTAAATATTTTCAATGCTCCTTCAGAACTTGTTCCCTCAGCTTTTTGCCCTTTGAGGTCCGGTTGCCATTTTCCACGGATCAAGAGCGGTTCATCTACATTCGTATCCATATCACTGACTTGAATGTTCTGAAATAATGCCGACCCATTCCAGACATTCAGTCCCAAATATCCTGATGCATACGTCGTATCAACCACATCTATAATCGGGCTATACCCTTCATCCCAGTACACTTTAAGATGAGAGCCTTCCACCTTCACCTTGAAATGATAAATATCTCCTTTTTGTAATTTTACTGGCCGTTCCTCTTTCAGTCTTTCGAGATCACCGGCAGCATCGCGCAACCGCAATAATCCGGCGGACGGCACGATTTGAAGCATATAGGAAGACCATCCATCCTCACTGGAACGGAATACTAGGGTAGCGTCTGCCTGTATGTCTGTGACCATCACATCCGCTTCAAAATTAAAATCCTGCGATGTAGTTCCAGACATAGCCATCACATTTTCCTGTGGCTCTGACCTCAGCAAAAGTCCCTGGATGTTATTTTCTATGTGTCCCTGCCCTTTAATCTGCCAGTTCGTCAAATTCGTGCGGGTGTTTGTGAGCTCTATCCTCATCGCCAATTTCCTACCTTCCAGTACGGATTATGAAGAAAATCTCATTTCAGCGCATAAAGCTCCAGTGAAAATAAAGTTACCTGCTCTTCCGCTGAGCATATTTCAAGACCCTTGGCTTCTGCATCAGGAAATATTAAATCGGTAATGGCTACCTGTCCACGATCGAAAAACGCTTCGATCGACGAGCGATCTACATAGATACGGATGTCCATGCGATCCGGTAAGACTGTTAATGAGGCTCCATGTTTGCCTGCAAAGTCTTCATGAAAATCCGAGCGACCTGACCGTGTCCGGTCCACGTATACCTCCTGCGTGGCGGAAGTGTAACCGACGAGTGTTTCTTGTTCATCCGATACCCGCACCTTAAAGCCAAAGTCCCCGGTGGTTGCAAATTCAGCCACAAGTTCATAGCAATCCAGTTGCAAGGCAGACAATGCGTTCCGCACCTCCTCCCAAGATGGCTCTGTGAGTGACAGGACAGGAGTTCTTAATCGCTCCAGTTCCCGAACAGGGCGCTGAATAAGTATAACTGTGCCCTTTCTCGTTTCCAGCGCGAGTTCTCGCGGAATGGACATGGCACCTCTCCAGCGTTCCGTCGGTGTCTGATTGGCATATCTCCAGTTGCTCATCCAGCCCATAAACAGGCGTCGTCCGTCCTCTGCCGGAATATTCGACCAGCATACACCTGCGTAGTTATCTCTGCCATAATCGAGCCAGCGGACTTTTTCACTTTCCGCATCTGCCACAAATGTCGTCCCATCAAATTCACCTGTAAAATACTGTGTTCTGGACCCTTCCCGAATCTCTGGAACATCACCAATACTTACAAGCATGACCCACTTCACCTGTTCGCGCTTCTCATCAATATATAGCGGAAATAAATCCGGGCACTCCCACACCGCATCATGACTACCAATACCGTGTCCAAATTCACTGGCAAACGTCCATTCCTTCAGATTCGGAGAATGATAGATTCGAATCGTCTGACCGCAGGCCAGCACCATCACCCACTGCTCTGTAGACTTATGCCAAAACACTTTCGGGTCCCGAAAATCAACGCAATGCTCATCCTCCAGTACCGGGTTGCCCGCATATTTAATCCAGCTTTCACCTGAATCTGTACTATACGCAAGGCTCTGGTACTGCCGTGTCTGATCCATGTCCGGAAACGAATGATGATGAGTGAAAATAGCTACCAAACCCGGCTTGCCTCCAAAAAATCCGGACGTATCCTGTTCATCCACCACAGCGGACCCAGAAAAAATCGTACCCTGCTCATCCGGTTCCAAAGCAATCGGCTGCTCCTTCCAGTTCACCAAATCAGTACTGACGGCATGCCCCCAATGCATAGGACCCCATGTGGTGCCAAATGGATGATGCTGATAAAACAAATGATAGCGCCCTTCATAATAAACCATTCCGTTCGGATCATTCATCCATCCGCTTTTTGGTGAAAAGTGATAGGATGGGCGGTATTTCTCTTGCCTAATCACGTTCATATACTCCATCTCCCTCAAAAAGAATCATTTACTTGCGTTTCTGTCATAGCCCGCTTGTTTGATTTGCAACCATTCCTGTAATCCCAGACTGTTCAGTTCCTGCAAATATTCCGGCCACTCCTCTTCGACCTTGCCATTCTGGTACCATTCCGTACGTTTACGGAGAACATAGGCGAATAGATCGGTTTCAATAGTCGACAAACGATCCAGCTCATCGATAGAGAAAAATACTTTAGGATAATTATGATCTGCTTGCATATGGGGAACCATCACCTTTTTGAGCAAACCCAATCGCCATGTCGCATCTTCTGGCTGCGTTGTGTATTTTCCGTAGTATTCATCCAACACAGCTAACGGTCCGCCAATGTTCGTCTTTTGTCTGATTTCTACCGGAGCCGAGCCTTCCAGCGGCAGATGCTTCAACATTCCCTTTGCCTCATCATACTTAAAGATATTTTTCTGTTTGGTATCCCCGTAAGTTCCCCAGTTGTTCTGTATGGACTGGATCGGATCATACAGCTGGTCAATCCACTTGGCGGTCGCTTCCAGCTTCTTATTAGCACTGGTGATCACCATGCGCCCGCGGTCGAAGCCGATGCCATTCGTTCGTGTGACATTCACATGTCCATCCGGGCCAGCCAGCGGCGGCATGAGATCGTATTTTTTATTTGGGCCTGTAATATTGGCCTTATCCCATGTAAAGTACAGACCATAGCGGTGATCCTTCCCTTTGGCCAGATAAGTGTTCCAATCCTGCTGGGAGGACTCTATGTCCACCAGCCCTTCCTTGTATAAATCATGAATATATTTGACTGCTTCCTTATATCCGTTATCCGCTGCTGTAAATACGACTTTCCCATCGTTCGTCACCACTGTGTGATCCCAGTTCTCTCCCAGCCCAAAGGACCCGTATAAAAAGGCCAAATCCTCGCCGCCGGGCTTATCTATAAACGATAATGGAATCTCATCCGCCTGCCCGTTGCCGTTGGGGTCCTTTGTTTTAAAGGCAATTAGGACCTGCTTCAGCTCTTCGGTCGTTGTTGGCATGGACAAGCCCAGCTTGTTCAGCCACTCCACATTAATCCACGGCAAATCATCCACGGACTGGATCGCTTCTTTTCCTGTACCCAATTCTTCAATCCACGGAAAGGAATAAATATGTCCATCCGGCGCAGTCAACATCGCTTTATATTCCGGCGATTGCTCCAGCACCTTTTTAAAATTCGGCATATGCTGTTCAATCAAATCCTCCACTGGAATAATGACACCGTCTTTGGCTAGCTTGAGCAAGTCATAATCCGAGTAGCCCGCGTCGAACACTGCATCCGGCAAATCGCCGCTGGCAATGGCCAGATTCCTTTTTTCTACAAACTGGTCACTGGTAAAGTTCTTCCAACGAATATGAATGCCCGTTTTTTCTTCCAGCCGTTTGTTAATCAGCTTGTCGTTCGGATCTGCCGGAGCAAGTGGTGAGCTTTGGGTTAAAAAGTTGAGTGTCACTTTTCCATTCACATCTGTTGCATCGCTTTCATTAGAGGAATTGCTGCTACCACAGCCGGAAAGAACTAAGATCGCCGCCAGTGCGGCAAATGAGGCAGTTTTGACTGTTTTCATCTGGATGACCTCCATCGGATAATGGTAAAAAGCACATATAGCAAATGAAGTGTGCGGCATCTGTTATTTTAAAGAGCCGACCATAACGCCCTTTTCAAAATACTTTTGGAAAAAGGGATACATCACAAGTAGTGGAAGACTGGAGATGACAATCGATGAATATTTGATCATTTCCGAAAGACGTTTCAGTTCTGCCATTGCTAATTGATCACTAATCATGCCGGGCATCGTCTGGTTTTGGATCAGGATCGATCTCAACACCAATTGAAGCGGATGCAGCTGTGCATTATCCAGATAAATCATGGCATCAAAATAAGAATTCCACTGACCGACAAAGGCATATAGCGCAATGACAAAAATAATGGGTTTGGACAGCGGCAGGACAATCCTGAAGAATATCGTCCAGTCCGAGGCTCCGTCCACGTTGGCGGCCTCTTTTAATTCATTAGGCACACCTTTAAAGAACGTTCGCGCCAAAATCAGATCCCACACATTGATTGCACCGGGAAGAAGAATAGCCCATACGGTATCCAGCATCCCTAAATTTTTGACCAACAAATAGGTTGGAATCAGACCTCCACTGAAAAACATGGTGATGATAAACAATGTCATAAAGAAATTCCGCCCTACCAGGCTGTTCACCGATAAGGCATAGCCGGCACAAATCGAAACCGTCACAGAGATCAAGGCAAAGCATGAAGAATAGAACACCGAATTGGCAAACCCACGGAGCATCGCCGGGTTGGACAAAATTTTCCGATATCCCTCCACACTCCAATCCGAAATACGGAAGGATAGCCCTTTGCTTAACAAAACGGTCGGGTCCATAAACGAAGCAATCACGATATAACCCAAGGGAACTACAATAATCAAAACAGCTAAAGTGAGCACAATGTAATTCACACCTAGGATGAAGCGGTCCAGATTGGAATGTTTGACATGCATAAAGAGGCTCCTTTCCTAATAAAGCCCTTCTCCCTCATTGAGCTTCTTGACGATAAAGTTAACGGTCAGCAGCAAAACCACATTAATCACCGAATTGAACAGCCCAACCGCCGCAGAGTAGGCATAATTGCCGGATTGCAAGCCGACTTTATACACGTAGGTAGGAATAATTTCAGAAGTAGGCAAATTCATGGATGTCTGCATAAGATACGCTTTCTCAAACCCAATCGACATAATTCCTCCTGCTGCCAGGATAAAAACAATCGCCATAATCGGTTTAATCGTCGGCAAATCAATATGCCATATGCGCTGAAGCAGGTTGGCTCCGTCCAGACTTGCTGCATTATGCAGCTCGGGATCAACATTAGCGAGCGCAGCTACATAAATGATTGAAGACCACCCCGCCCCCTGCCAAATTCCAGACAGAATATAAATCCAGCGGAAATATTCAGGCTCTGTCATAAAGATCACAGGGTTGCCGGTCACCGACGCAATGATTTGATTCAGGGGCCCTGTCGGAGACAAGAAAATAAACAGCATTCCCACAATGACAACGACCGAAATAAAATTAGGGGCGTACAACACAAGCTGGATATTCTTTTTCAATCCCGCCTTGCGGATTTGATTTAGCATAATCGCCAACAGGATCGGTACAGGAAACCCGAGTACAAGTCCATAGAAGCTCAGTTTCAGCGTATTGAAGAAAATATCCGTAAAATTGGGCGAGTCTAAAAATTTAATGAAGTATTTTAGTCCAACCCAGTCACTTCCCCATATCCCTTTAAGCGGGCTAAAATCCTTGAATGCAATAATGGCCCCATACATCGGAACATACTTAAAAAGAATCGTAAGAATCAGTGCAGGCGCCAGCAGTACGTAAAGAAAATAGTTTTTGCGAATATAGTCTAGCTTGCTGCGAATGGACCTTTGCTCCCCCAGTGCAGCATGTCTCTGAGCTGCCTTAGCCAAGTTTGCCATTTGCATTCCCCCCATCTGTAATAGCCGTCTGTATAACAAGATTGAAAAGGCTTACAATTTTCATCTTCAATTTACCAAATCGAATTATCATTCGTCAACAACTTTTGTAAAATAATTTATTTACATTTGAACAAAATAATATTGTCATTCTGAGCTTTTGTAACAAAAAATAAAATAACCACACTCTATAATCCAAATATGAAAGTTCCCCATTAACAATGACCGCTTCACTTATACGGCCCTAATCTCCCCTCTCTTGTACAATGATCATTTTTTATCCAGCTTATATAGATTTGAATTTCAGTTCATTTTTCGATCTAATAAAGATAAATACAGTCTATTAAGCAAACTTCACAAATGTAAAAATAATTTATTCATTTGTAATGTTAACATTGCTATTTTATGCGAACTATTATACATTTAGGATACAATTTAGGTTTTGAACGGAAAGCTGGCAGAGGCAACCGTACCTCTCAGGCAATCCATTTATTAAGTGAAGGTGGAACCTGTCTATGAAGAAAGATAAAGTCACCATTCAAGACATTGCTGATGCTTTGGGAATCTCCCGAAACACCGCATCCAAAGCGATTAACGGTAGCGACAGCATCCCGGTTGATACTCGGAACAAGGTCATTAAAAAAGCGATCGAGCTCAAATATAAACAATTTGCCTATGTGGAAACAGACAGTATCATCCCTAAGAACCAAGGTAACATTGCCCTGTTCACATGCAATCTGCCGAACAGCTCGCATTTTGGCTCCTTTCTGATCAGTGGGCTGGAAAAAAGAATAAGTGCAGAAGGGTATAATTTGTCGATTCATATTGTGCGGGAAAACGAAACCCAAGCGGGAACACTGCCTAATAATTTTGAAGCCTCCAAGGTTGACGGAATCATTTGTATTGAAATGTTTGATCCACAGTATAGTGAGCTCGTTACGAGTTTGGGACTGCCTACAATCTTTATTGATTGTTCGTTGGACATTTTTTGTCCTGATTTGAAAGCGGATTTATTGTTGATGGAAAATGAACATAGCGTTTATTCTGTTACCAAAAGCCTGATTGATCGTGGATTTATGCGGATCGGTTTTGTTGGGGATTATAAGCACTGCAAAAGCTTCAACGAGCGGTGGGTTGGATATAACCGTGCTTTAATCGAAGCAGGCCAAAGTGTGGATTTATCTTACTGCATCGTTGATCAGGACCGAAATTTTTTCTCCGAATCAGATTGGATGGATAAACAATTGGAGGGCATGAGCGTGCTTCCATCTGCGTTCGTATGCGCCAATGACTTTATCGCCGTCAGTGTCATGAAAGCGCTCAAAAACAAAAACTTGAAAATTCCTGAAGATATTGCTGTGTTTGGGTTTGATAACGCTCCTGAATCCCGGATTGTAGAGCCTCATTTATCCACCGTGCATATCTACAACAATGAAATGGGGATTACGGCGGCTGAGATGCTATTGGCGCGGGTCAAAGATCCTTCCAGACCTTATCAGATTACGCATATCAGAACAGAGCCGATATTTAGAGAATCAACTCCGGCTTTACAAATAGAAAAGTAAAAGAGGGGTTCTGGCGACGCTCCGCGAACGGAACGTTGCTCCAATCGCTGTTGTATCTGGATTTTATTGAATAGTTTAGTGGTAAAAATCCGGATACAAAGGCGACCGCTGACGCTTTTTCGCAATCGTTCCGTTTCTCTCCGCTGCTTTCAGCAAATTTGCTATTTTAGAGATGTTCTAAAAACCAGAAACACCAACCATGGATAGAATTGTCTATACTCTTAAACTTTAAGAATACAAAATGGCAAGCCTCTGATGATTTAGAGGCTTGCCATTTTTCTAGGTCTATTAACTAATGGATGGGGTGATACAGTTTTAGTCTCCGGCTAATCGTTTATAGATCCTCTGCTGGAACTACAGGAACTACTGGGGCTGCTGGCTCTTCGTCTATTTTCTTCGCTTCTACCTCCGTCCCATCAACTTTCGTTTCACTGATATTCGTTTCTTCAACTTTCGTTTCATCGACTTCTTTTTCATCTACCTCCGTTGCCTCTACCTCATCCGCTTCGTCACTGCTCTCTTCATTCATCAAGGCTCTTGGTGTGTAAAGCTTGGGAATCGGCACGTTCGCCCAATCCATATCGGATGCAAAGTAAAAGCTTGTGTAGGACGGCTGGTTATAGCCGGTATTTTGACGCGCCACATCCGCACGATACTGCGGATCATGCATCAACGTGTACAATTTATGAGTTGTTGGCTCGGTGCTCAAATAGATACGGATCGCCGAGCTATCCGCTGTACGGACAAGCATTTCCTCGCGCCAATCTCCGAAAATGTCAGCGACCAACGATGGCGTTCCCTTGGTATAATTGTTCGTTTTGGTACCTGTTGCGGTTAGTAATGTGCCTCGTTTCCAATCTTCAATGGTTGGGGTTACGTCGATTGCCCCGTTCACGATTTGTGTGGTCATATCAGCCGCCCATTTGATACTCATATTGGTACCCGGCATCTTGGTATCCAATTGCTTACCCGCAGCGGTCCACAAGCCTATGGCCCAAGTCTCCAGTCCTCGCTGATTCGGGTCTATGTCACCGACCATCCCCCGACCTGTATCCTTACCGGAATATCCACCGTAGATGACTTCACCCGTTTTGGCATCCCGCAACGAATAACCATAAGGGGCATAGGTGCCGCCTTCATGCACCATAAAGATTTCCTTTCCTGGCCGATCAGGGTCAATATCGGTCACATGCAGCGTGTCACCGTGTCCCAATCTGGCGGTTTGGCCCGGAATTGCGCTTTCAGGAGGCATAACATCAAATGAGCTGTACAACAGGCTGCCATCATGGTCGATCGTGGCGGAGCCATATACAATTTCGTCTTTGCCGTCTCCATCCACATCTGCGGCACTCAGCGAATGCGCTCCTTGTGTGGTCAAAGTGC
This sequence comes from Paenibacillus sp. TSM33, assembly GCF_056099025.1. NCBI lineage: Bacteria > Bacillati > Bacillota > Bacilli > Caryophanales > Paenibacillaceae > Paenibacillus > Paenibacillus sp. TSM33. Next base: position 276,237 of record NZ_JBLZXB010000010.1, on the reverse strand, counting down.
CGAATTTCGGGTCCGTTCCATCCCGTCCATGCGGGCTATCATTAAACGGATTGGTCATCGGTGCCCAACCACTGTCCACCATCCAATGTTTTTGGAGATGACGACCATCCCATGTGTAAGTGACCAAGGTGGAACGCGTATAATAGCCGCGTGCAAATACGGCGTATGGTTTACGTCCGTCCAGGTATGCTACCCCTGCCAGAAAACGGTCCACACGGTTAGCAGGTTCAATCCGGGCCATAGCGTAGTCACCCCACATAAGACCGTCATCATGGCGCTCTGGCTCATAGCGAATCGTCTCCAGCTCAGTCCCCGTTTTTCCTTTGAAAATGGTCAAATACTCCGGTCCATCCACAATGAAGCCTTCATATTCTCTCAGCTTGTTTTTGTCGCTCCGCGCAGGAGCATACACATCCATAAAGTAATCCGTCAGGCTTTCCGCATCCTTTCGGGATAACGGATAGCTATACTTTGGAGCAATTCCAAAGCACTCCTCCAGCGTAGGAGGCCACTGCCCCTTAACCACTTCTTCATGCTTCGTCCAGTTCATAAACATATTCACTACATGCTCATAATAATCCGTGCGGCTCAAACGATAATCATCTTTATGTGTAATTCCAGCTTTGCGATCCTCACGGGGCAGGGTAATATATTTTTCTTTTTTGGGCTTGCCCTTTTTGTCAAAAGTAATCGTCTTGGTCCCCGGAGCCGTCTTGAACATCAGCTCGGCTTTGCCATCGCCGTCAAAATCATACACCATCATCTGTGTATAATGCGCACCTGAGCGAATATTCACACCGAGGTCAATCCGATACAGCAGCTTGCCCTCGAACGTATACGCATCGACATACGTATTTCCGGTATACCCCTTCTGAGATACATCTTTAGAGTTGGATGGGTCCCATTTTACAAAAAATTCATATTGGCCATCTCCGTCCACATCCCCCACACTCATATCGTTGGCCGAATAAGTATAGGATTCACCTGCGGGTGTTATGCCATCAGCAGGCTTTTGCAGAGGAAGCTCATAATAACCCTGCTGCCATGGCTTCACTTTGGCACTGCGATCCTTTTCTTTCCCTTTAACGACTGAAGCGACCCTGTACACCGCATTTCCGTTTCCTTCCTTATCCAGATAATTGGTGCTGTCCGTCACCGTCGCGATTTTCTTGCCATCACGGTATACGTTAAAGTCCGCTCCTGTCAGCCCTGTTGAACTGTAGCCATTCACTTCCTGGGCCAATAACCGCCAGCTTAAAAATACACCCTCTTGCGTCGCCGCAGCTACCAGTCCGCGATCCAGCTTTTCCAGCTGAATGCTGCCACTACGGTTTTGTTCTACTGCGATTGCTGATTCTGCCTGCAGCGTGGGTTCGGATAAGTCTTCCGCAGCCACTCCTCCAGTCGTGCCCGTCATCGCCAGCATTGCTGCCAACGCAGCGGTCAAGGTTCCCTTTTGCCATGCGCCTTTCCTTTGAGCCATCCAATTCGTCCTCCTCAATTGTATTGTGATGACAAGCAAATACAGAAAATGATTGCGCTTACATAATTTAAATTCCTTATTATTATAGTTTTGCTGTTCCTCCAAACGCGTTTAAATATCCGAGTATTTCTCTACACAAATCCGTGTTGTTGCCCGTTTCTATTGAAATGACCCCGTTAGCCCGTTTAAAACGGTCCATTTTGTGAGTCGACCATGTTAGTTGAAGTGAGAATATCCGAATATCATAAAATGATAAAATGGACAAACTGTGATCAAACATACATACCTATCAAGGTTTCACAAAAATGATGTCACAAAACGCCCCGTTGCGATTGTTATATAGACATAAATACAAGGAGGTGAGCTCTTGCAGGCAACCATCCCCGGGGATCAACAGGATAAACACAGCCAGATTGAGCTGGCCGTAGAGCGCGTCAAGGCTGGTGAACAGCAGGCTTATGAAATCATTATTCGGCAATTCGAGCGTCAGATGTACACCTACTGCTTCTATATTTTGAAGAATCATGAAGCAACAGAGGACGCTGTTCAGGACATTTTCATCAGAGCCTATGAGAATCTTCATCAATACAGCAGACAAACCAGCTTCTCGGCATGGCTATACAAAGTGGCCTACCATCACTTAATGAACATCAAAAAGAAGCACAGCCGCTGGCTCAGACTGGTTCAACAAGTCAAGGAACAAGATCCAATCGTCCAAGTATCACCTTATAAAAGCGTAATTGAAGAACTCCTGACTTATCTTACACCGGAAGAGCGTCATATTCTGCTACTGAAGGCTGTTGAGCAATACAGCTTTGAGGAGATTAGCAACATTATGGGTTTGAAGTCGGCAACCATCCGCAAAAAATATGAGCGGCTTCGGCGCAAGCTGCTGGACCACAGAAGCAAAGGAGGACTAGTTAATGGACAAACATCCAACACCACCTTATGAGCGTGAAATGGACCCGTTGGAGGATTGGATCCATGAATCCGTCATGCCCAGAGGCAGTATGAGTGGTCAAATTATGAAGGAGATTGAAAAAAGAGCCATACAACGAAAGACGACAAAACCAAAGTTTGCAAAACGGGCTGTCCTGGCGGCATCCGTAGTTGGCATATTAGGGGCAGGAGTGGTAGGCGCCGGGTTTGTATCACCCACGATGGCGGCCACACTCAAGCAAATTCCCGGAATTGGCAGTATTTTTTATGGATTGAGCTCGGATGAAATTCAGACTGCTGTAGATAAGGGCATTCTCAGTCATCCTAATGAAAGTGTGACTCATAACGGAATTACGTTGACATTAAGCGATGTTCTGTATGACGGTACACGCCTGTCCTTCTCTATTGAACGTCAAGGCGAGAATATGCCGGAAGGCTCTGTGAGTCCCTATCTGCCTACAGATGTCAAAACTGAAAGTAACGATAAGGAATGGTTAAAGAAGCATAAAGTGCCTGAGAAGGATCAGCTTAAGGGGTACTTTAAATACTTCCCCGAAGTCTTGATTAATGGAAAAAAAATAGACTCTCACCTAAACTCGTATGGTGATGATCCGGAAAAAAAGAATTCAGTCGTAGGGGAATTCATGCAGTTGAACTCCCTACCGGACGAGTTTGAGTTGACGATCAAAACTTCGATGACGGGTGTTGACGAGCCCTATGAATTCAAGGTTCCGGTGAAAATAGACAACACCATGATTACTGTCCAGCCGAATGAGACAAAAACCAGCGGCAACTTCAGCTATACCGTGAAGGAGCTGAAATCCACCTCAACAACGACTCGTCTGGTGCTGGACAGTAAAGGTGAAGTGCCTGCTTCTCCGGAGCAAACGGGAGAGTATGCGCCAACAATGATGTATTACGACATTGTAGATGATCAGGGCAACATGCTTAAGCAGCGCCAATTCGGTTATTTCCACAGCAAGCCTAGGACAGAATACCATGTGGATGAGCTGTATGATGCTCTTAAGCCGGGTACGAAATACGTGACGATTAAGCCATTCACCTTGACCGTCAAGCCGGCTGATTGGAGCATTGTTGGTGAAGGCAAGGGAGCTGATGGAAAGCTTAAAAGAGGAGATAAAACGTACATCAAGGAACTCGAAATGAAGATTCCTCTGAATAACTAATTACAAATGATTCATACAGAATTTCACATAACACCAATTTCTACGAAAGGAACATGTGTCTAATGCAACAAACAAACTTAAAATTAACATTCCTAAAACGGGTATTACTTACAACTTCGGCTTTCGCAATAATAGGAACAGGAGCAGCCATACCAAAAAACATATCCCCCATTGCAGCAGCCACTAGTGACGCGAAATCTGCGCAAGCCGCTTCTTCCAATCTGAGCCTAACGCAGGACGGGGTTACACTGAAGCTTAGCGATGTGTTTTATGATGGCACACGCTTGTCCTTCTCCATCGAACGTGAAGGCAAGAATTTACCTGAGGGAGTCATGAGCCCATATGTTCCAGTAGATCCTAAAGCTAGTGTAAACCTCAAAAAGCACATGGTTTCTGAAAAAGACCAAAAGAAGGGTTATATCAAGACTCCTGAGATTTTGATAAACGGGAACAAACTGAAAAGCAGCCATTCCATGTTTGGAGATAAAGTATCTCAAAAGAACGCTGTAGAAGCCGAATACAACCAGTTGGGTTCACTTCCTGACGAATTTGAATTAACCGTCCAGGTAGAGGTTACTAGAATCAGCAAACCTTTTGAATTAAAAGTTCCTGTTAAAAAAGACAGCAATGTGGTGAGTGTCAAGCCGAATAAAACAAAAAAGAGCGGGCCATTCAGTTATACGGTCAAACAGCTGGATATTACTTCTTATACGACCCGTCTAGTGCTGAACAGCGAAGGTGAAGTACCTGCGTCTTCCAAGCAGACAGGAAAATACGCTCCATCCATGATGTATTATGACATCGTAGATGATAAGGGGAAAACACTTCAGCAACGGAAAGTCGGCTTCTCAAATAGCAAGCCTAGAACGAAATATCATATTGATGAACTATACAACGCTATAGGCAGCAGACCCAAATTTGTGACGATCAAACCATATACGTTTACAGTCAATCCCACTAATTGGAGTATTATAGGTCAAGGTAAGGGAGCGGATGGCAAATTTAAAAACGGAGATAAAACATACATCAAGGAACTTGAAATGACAATTCCCGTGCCAGCACAATAACATCCATACAAAACGAGCAAGCCTGAATGTGAAAGCAGGCTTGCTCGTTTTGTTCATTTTATATAGGTTTAGGTTATCCTTAATTTGTATGTCTCCCGACTAATGAGGGACAAATGAATGGAAATCATCCCGGCTGGACTGGTCTGCATGATAAAACACGACATCTCCATCCTGTAAATGAAAGGTGTGTCCGTATGGGTCCTTTATCTCTCTGCGATATCCCTCCAGTTGCCATTGGTTCAAAAGCGGGCCATTGATATATTGCAAATGTGGATGCTTGGTGTCCCCCTGACGGAGTGATTCCAAATTAAAACGAACCACTATAAAGCCTGTCTTCTTGAAGATATCTGTATGCTCGTTTAGCTCCTGACGGTGACTGACCTCGCGCAAATCCGTCCCTTTGGTGATGGCATACACATCAGCAGGCAGACTATACTCGCCATACCAGCGCTGAATCGCCGCATTCGCACGATCGGCATCAACCCCCTCCGGCAGGTCTGTCTTTGGACCGATCAAGGTACGCACAGCCGCAGGCAACACCAGCCAGTCGTAGCGTCCAACCCAGGTCTTGCTGCGTGTAATACGCTGGACATACAGCGCCATATAACGTTCCAGCGTTAACTGACTTCGCTCTGCTTCACTCAGTCCATGTTGATATTGGTAGGCTGCTGTATCCTGCAATTCCTCCATAGGGACATTGCGTAGCCGTTCATTCAAAATAACATATCGCTTTTCCCGGTCCTCTGCCGATCCTACACGGATAAATTTTCGGCTGCCTGCATGTGTATACAAATCCACCTCTTCCCGCTGTCGCCCATCTTTGCTCACCCAATAAAATGAAGGGGTAATGCGAATTCCATCCTGGGTGCTGAACATATTGCCTTTGGTTTTGAGGTCAAACTTGAAATGATAGCCTGTCTTGACCGCCACATTTGCGTAACCTTCAAGTGGGTGACTGCCGGGGCGGACGGGCAAAGTGAATGGCTCCGGGTTCCCTCTGGGCTCCCCGTCAATATTGCCAAGCCCTGTCCAATAGGACAGGCCGCTATGCATTGGGCTTCCTTTTTGCTGCCGAAATACACGCTCCCAATGGTAATCTGCAATATCCGTGATATGAAAATCATACATCCGTCCGATGACCTCAATATTCACCACATCATTGGCAACATGATGGGCGATATCCGTATTGGCATGGCGCTGTTCGGTAAATCCATCCGGTGCATTTTCGGAAATGGTGCGGAACTCAACTGTATAATTGCCTTCATCGACCCATACAGGCAAATAAAAATCTGTGTCCAGCTGCAGCACCGGAATGTCGATCCAGGTACCTCGCGGATAAAAATGCGTCTTTCCTTTGTTGTACACATCGAACGGAAAGCGCACCTGCTTGGTTCGTACATATTTGGCATACTCCCGATCACCATAGCCGGGAATATTCAAATGCGGACCTGCTGTCGAAATCGTCACCCGGAAAGGACGCTCCAAGATAAGTGCCGATCGCCCCTTCGTAGGTTGGGTTTTCTGATTATGAGCAGCATCATCCGATACTTTAGACAGATTCACTACGGGAGTGTGGACAGTCACCGTATTGACTCCCTGTATCGGCAACGTTTTATCCGCACCTCCATTGATCTTTCCTTTGAGAATAGCGTAAATGATGTCACCACTGCTGGGCGTGTTAGGCTTATTGATCTTATGCTTATCAATCATATGATTCGGACTGTACAGTACATCGGCCCCAATCGCTCCGGAAGAGGGAATCACACCTGGTTTAGGGCCATTTACCTTGACGCGCTCTGGATTCATAATGATCTTGTTTTCAAAGGTCAAAGTATCGTTCTCCACTTCGATTTCCTTAACTGCCTCCTCTGCCTTAGATTTCAGTACACTGCGATCATCAGGCACACTGGGCTTGCTGCTGCCGCCGTTTTTGTTGCGACTACCTCCGTCCACTGTGCCTGGTGCAGGGGGCGGATAAAAGTTGCCCTGGGTCGCCGCAATATAAGAAGGGGGAGTATAAGATTGCGGACGCAGGGTGATTGCTTCATTGGGTAACGCATAATTTCGAAGCGTAGCCTCTTTGATGCCATATACCTCCAAATTGTCTATCTTCCAATAAGAGTACGGACGGACGATTTGGTAAGTATAAGTTCGCTTCACAGTCTCATTCCGCCGAGATTTTTTCTTAGGCCGCCAGGTCAACCGATATTCCCGTTTTACGTTCACCGTATATGTACACTGACCCGTCATGTTCACAAACTTATGTTGAAAAAGGTATCTCTTGGCTTGTACATGACCGTACAGGCTTTCAGAGGTAGGAATACCTTTGGATACGTCAAATCGTTCCCGACCACGCTGGTCCGCTTTGATTACTGCAGATACTACTGGGTCCAGTTCGGCGGTTTCCAGGCGTAAACCTGGAACGGGACGTGAGCAGACAACACCTTTTGTTGGCTGTTCATGATCTTGGCAATCTGAAGGCACTCCCTCTTGGCTTTCTCCAGCCTTAGGACAGCCCTGAGCTTCTTTGTAATACAAGTAAGCGGTAAACTGCTCAAAAGAACCGTCATAGGTAAACCCGGGTACAATTCCCGGCAAAATATCTCCGCTTGGCGGTTTACCTGTCGTGCTCTTCTTGTAACCCACATACTCATATTTCGGGTTGGTTGGCGGGGTGAAATCATACGATTGATCAGGTTTTAGCTCATTTTCTATTGGTGTAAATACGTTGTTAAGCGACTTTCCATCAGTTGTAAAATGCTTGACGATGAGTGCGCTCTCTAGTTCAATTTTGAATAGGATGGGTTGGTATATACGCCAGGCCTCTACTTCTTTGGCACAGGTAGGACAGCTCTCTTCCTTGATGTTGCGAGCCTGATCTACCGGATCAAGTTTCATATTCACAGTGATTGGGATAATAGTAGTGTCTGAACCGATTCCCTGTTTCTGAAAGGGATGGATATCTGAATCTTTTGTGCCCTTACTCATATGTCTCGCATATTCCTCATAATTATCAGACCGAGATTTTATAAAATAGTCACCATGACTCATATAATCAGCTATCGTATATAAGCGAGCAGTAACGTTCTTGATTTTACGGCCTGGAAACTGAAACTTGTAGGTGAAGGTCGCTTCCCCCTGCATTCCTTTTCCAGGCTGCTTCTTTTGAGTCACCCATTCCCCAGCTGTGTTCTTCCACATGTCGAAATACATCAAGCCAACAAAATAGCGATCATTTTTGTCCGCATAATATGACAAAGGTGTGATTTCCGTATCGGCTGCCGCCTTCTCGGTGGGGAAATAAAAAGGTGGGAGCTGCAATAGTAACAGTACCCCCACCAGAAATACGGCTAAAATGCGTTTGGTATTACTCATATGGTTAATTACCTTTCCAAGGATTAACCATCATCGGAATATAGTCCTTCGATGCGAGGTCAAAACCAATGTACTCAACGTCTTTCAACTTAAAAGATTTATAGTTTTTAATGCCTAAGTAAAGCTCATCAGCAGATGAATAGATCGGATAATAAACCATTTTCGTACCATCCCCGTTGTCTTTCGTCATTTGTTCTAGTGCTGGACGAAGACGTGCGTCTTTATTCTTTGTTAGGAAAAAAACTCCTCCTGCACTAGAGTTCGTTTTCACTCTCATCTGTAGGTAGGATACACCCTTAGAGGTTGTGTAAGGCTCAATTGAATAAATGTCGCGCAGCATCTTGACAGGCAAATCGTATTGTTTAAAAATTACCACTTTGTTGTAAGGCTGACCAATAACATTTTTTAAAAGCCCTGGTGTTGTCCCAATCGCCTTTTTATACGGCTCAATACTCACCGCCTGATGCCCTGTATCCTCCAATGCGGCGATTTCCTTCTTCCCAATCCAGACCCAGCGGCTGACCTTATCCCATTCTACCGTCTGTCCCAAACCCTCACTCACTAACCGCAGTGGCACAAAAGTACGATTTTGCTTCAAGATAATCTTCGTTTCATACGTTTTGGTCTGCCCATCCACGGTAGCGGTGTTTTGCCCCACTGTCATATTAACGGCATGTGCATCATTTTTTATCGACACGGCTAATTGGCCGCCTGTTTTCTCCCAGCCCACCTTAGCACCCAATGCCTCGGATACAAACCGGATTGGAACCATTACATAATCGTTACTATCCTGAAAAGGTTTAGCGTCTGGGAACTGTATTTTTTTTGCATTTAATAAGACTTCAATGGGTTTGGTGCTACTTGCCGCCTCCGCCGTTGGAATCGTACTTATCGCGCCACATAGCAACGTGACTGCGGTCAAACTCAACAACCATTTTTTCATACTCATCTCTCGATCCCCTTTGTCTGCTTAGACTTATAAACTATGTATATCAACTCTAATCTCATAAACTTATCGCATCCCCACTTTCGGAAAATACTGGATACAACTTATACATTATAGGGTTTCCCAATTACAAAATCTATAAGAAAAATAACTACTATAACCACTCTAAAAATCATTTCCTATGAGAAATCTCCCGCTCTAAATCATAGAATAGCCTCCTTATTTAACCTATATTTTCCGCAAAATCTCAACAAAAAAGGGCTGCCTCTCCCCTCTGAAGGAAGAAACAGCCCGTGTGCTTCACGCGCAAAAACTATGAATATATCAGTTCATATCCTATGGATTGTTCCAGCATCATCCAATATTTCTTACATTCTAAATCATTACTGTTTAAAAATCAAACGTTACTTTTTTTTCACGAAACAGCTCAAAAAATTATTCATGGACACCTGGACCCCCAGCTTGATGTAGCTGCTCATACACGTCCTTGTTGACCATCCTCAGCCCAAACAATCTGCGGATACGATGCCCAGGCTTGGCTTTGAAGGTCACTGTGGCTATATCCTTACCCTCCAGATATGCAGCCGGAATAGCGGCATTCACGTTGTAAAACTTGTCAGCCTCATCAAAGCCTTCACTGAAATGCTCAAGCAGATGACCGTTAATCCAAATATCAAAATCACAGTTTGGCATTTCCAGTGTAGCCGTGTAGGTGATAACCAGCAGCATCGGAGCAACCGGATTTGTCTTCAAATCGAAAGAGAACCAGCCGTCAATTCCTGCATTCCGGTAAGGTCGGTTATTCACATATCCGGTGCGAGTCGAAGCATCTCCTTGGAAGTTGTGATCCCGCTCCGGCTGCATTTCTCCGGGTTGGGCAAAGTCAATCGTGCACTGCTCCAGAATCGCCAGTTTTTCGCGTGCTGCTGTGTATTCCTTTTCCGCCTCCTGCCACGCTTCCTTCGTAAAAATGTCCCAATAGACTGAATACGTGCGATCATGCATTTTATACAGCGGAGATAGTTCCACATCTCGGGGATGTCCTGTATTCAAGGTACGGAAGGTATTCGTTTTGCCCTCCACAAGCTTTATCCAATCATCCAGTTCTTCTGTTGGAGGAATGAATACCGGGGTATAGAGGAACTCTATGGCTTTAGGATCTTCTAAGGGTCCCAGATTCCCTGCCAGCACCAGCGGTCCATACATGACAGCCGCCCGATCCGGATTATCTGGCATCTGCTCCAGTCTCAGCGACATCGGAATTGTCACCTCTACAACATCACCATCAAGCCAGGTTCTAGCGATAGAGACAAAGCTACCCGGTTCTGATTTAACTGACTGTTCCTTGCCGTTTACACAGATAGTGATCCCTTTTTCAGCCCAATAAGGATAGCGGATGAGCAGCATAAAGGGTGCAGGTTGATCACATTGAATTTGGAGCGTGGTATGGTCCGTGTCTGGATAGGACGTCGTTTGTTTTAGTGTAACACCTGTGTCCTTCCATGCCAGCGTGGAAGCAATGAACTGATTAACATACAGCTTATCATGATCGTGAAAATATATGCCGCTGCCGTAGCTCGCATGGTTTTCCATTCCTGTGCCCACACAGCAAGTAAAATCATCAAATTTACTTTCAAAATGCTTGTGCCCGCCCATGGCCAGTGACAGAAAATACGTAACACCCCCGTGAACCGGGTCCTGCGAAGCCAAAATATGATTGAATAGACCTCGCTCATAAAAGTCCGCTTCCTTGGCAGAAACATTCCACTGGAACAGATGATTAGTCAGCTTGAGCATGTTATAGGTGTTGCATGTCTCAGTCGTATGTGGTCCGATGCGATCATTCAAGCCATCTGGCGCGCCAAAATATTCTCCAAAGCTATTGCCGCCAATAACATACGAATGATGATCCACCACCCGCTCCCAAAAAAATTCTACCGTCTTCCGACGCTTCGTGTCATTCGTGAGCTCATATTCCTTGGCAAGCCCGATTAGCTTCGGAATCTGTGTATTGGCATGAATTCCCTGTAAGCAATCCTCCTGTGAGCTAAGCGGGTCCAGCACCAGCTTGTGCCAGAAGCACTCAGCCAGCCGCAAGTAGCGCTCTTCCCCGGTATCCGCATACAAATCCGCCAACACCTCATTCATGCCTCCATATTCGCAAAACATCATCTGCTGCAGCTGCTCATCGCTCATCGGCTTCAAAATTCCTTCGAGCCAGTCCGCCAGTTTGCGCTCTACACCTAATGCCTTGTCACAGTCTGTCAAATGATACGCATCACGCAGGCCAGCGAACAACTTGTGTAGTGTATACAAAGGAGCCCAGGCGCCGTTCAGGTCAAAGCCCTTCGAACGAATATTTCCGGCAGATACCTCTTCAAAAAGTTCCTTTCCCCCCGGGATGCCAGATACATATCCGTCCCCATGCGCCGTCTGGCAAACATCCAGTTCATCCGTAATGTAATGTGCAATTTCCTTAAAACGCTCATCGCTGGTCGAAGCAAACATCATGGAGCAAGCGGACAAATAATGTCCCAGCGTATGACCGGAAATAGTCATCGCTTCCCAGCCTTCATATTGAGGCGCTTTGGGCGCAAGCCCGGCATATTCCCGAAAACGCGCCAGCAGACGATCAGGCTCCAGCTCCAACAGATAAGATCGGTTCAGCTCCATCGCCTGTTTGAAGGGACCTTCAGCCAATACCACCTCGTTCAGTGCGAACGGTGCTGCTTTCATATGGGCCTTTGCTTTAAGAGTCATCTTCCGTTCCTCCTTTAAGGCGAATTTGGGGTAAAAAACGCATATCCAACATAACGAGCCGTTACGCGCCACTGCCAGAAGAGATATGTTCCCACTGCTGGTACAGCTGTGTTCTCGCTTCTGTAATGCCGGGATGAAATTGAATCAGCGTATGTTTTCGTGCAAAATGAACCTCACGGATCGCCTCCTGCACCCGTTGTTCCCCGCCTGCTCCGCCAAGTCCAGCAGCTTGGATCATGGAAGCGGCTGCTAATCGCCCTTGAGCCATGGCGACCAGCCCGCTTTCGATGCCGGTAATATTGCCGGCAACGTACAGCCCTTTGAGCGAGGTTTCCATTCGCTCACCATGCAGTGGAACATGCCCGCCCAGTTCAGGGCTGTACACGAATTTGCACCCGGCTACCGCCGCCAGCTCGGCGAGCGGATACAAGCCGCCGCTCAGAGCCACGAAGTCGGCGGGTTCGACGCGCTCGCTGCCAGCAATCGGTGAGCCGTCCGGTTTAACGTGGACCAGGGTCACGGATTCGACCCGGTCCTGCCCGTTGACGGACTGCACTGCTGTCCGCAAACGGATCGGGATATCCCACAGACGGAAGCCTCTGTGGGGATAGCAGCGCGCGATGAGTTTTTCCATCCGCATCGTCGCTGCCAGCTTGCCGCCGGCGCGCATCCAGGCGGCAGGCGCCAACCCCGACAGCTGAAGCAGCAGCTTCGCGGAGGCTGTCGGATCTGCCGCTGCACCGGCCAGCGGACCCGCGCACGGCAGTGTAATTGCCGCCACCTTCACCCCGGCGAGGGACAGCTCGCGGGCAATCGCCATCGACAATACGTTCATGCCTACAATAATGCCGCGTTCTCCCGGCTTGACGTAATGAACATTGGTCATCACCTGCGCAGCCCCGATGGACATTACACCCGGTAGCGTCCAGCCATCCAGCGGAACGGGAATCTCAGCCGCTCCAGTCGCCAGCAATACGTACTCAGCCGTGAGCAATCCACAGGAAGTGGAAATTTCCCACGTTGTCGTATATTCCATACCATGTACGGAAACGCCGCAGCGAATGTCCACCCCAAGCTCCGCGCAACGGGTAATCAGCTCATCCGAAACGTGTTTTCCAACCCACCAGCCTTGACTGCCTTCCTCATGATATTGCCCGGGCATACGTCCACCCGGCTCTGTAAACTCATCCAGTACCGTGACTGGCAATCCTTGCTCAGCAGCCGATACCGCTGCGGATAATCCGGCGGGACCCGCCCCAATGACGATAAGATGCGCCATTTCATTCATGTCACAATTCTCCCTGTGATTTCATTCGAAAGCTGCCGTCCGGTTTCCACCACCATACCTTCCTCCAGTTTGGTCAGGCAGGAACGGACGGTCCCCAACGGATGAACCGTCAGGCGGCATTCGTTACAATGCCCAATAGCGCAGTATACGCCTCTGGCCGTACCGGATTCCTCATGCCTTCTCAGCAAACGGACACCGCTGGCCAGCAGCGCTGCTGCCAATGGCTCTCCAGCCAATCCCTGCATGGGACGACCGTCAAAAAAGAAAGATATCTGCCGCCGCTCCGGCTTTGGTCCCAAAATAGGATGATTTACAATACGCATGCGGCTCATAAAGAACCTCCCTCTGCCAGCTGCCCGAACGTTACGGGACGCACTGGTGGCCTTTGCGATAACAGCTCCGCCTCCCGGCGGGCAGCAGGAACCTGATTGTAAAACCATGACTCCACTAATTGTCGGCATACCCTGCCCTGGCATGCCCCCATGGTCACCCGCGTAGCCATTTTAAGCTGGCGAACAGTATCCACACCCATGCGGCAAGCCTGCTCCATCTGTGCAATACTCACTTCTTCACAGCGACATACAAGTACATGATCTGACGCGTTCCCAACCGTATCACTTCGTTCCGTCAGCCGTTTACGCATAGCTGATTGCACAGGTTTTAATCGCTGAATAAAAATCCAGCGCCGCCTGACCCTGTTCCCGGGTATGTGAGCTTGACTGCTTCAGACCACCGAACGGAGACTGATACTCAACTCCCGCCGTCTCCTGATTAACCCGTACCATTCCCACGTCCGCTTCATCCAGAAACCGATGAGCAAGCCGCAAATCGCGGGTGAACAGGGAAGCGCTTAATCCGTAAATAGAATCATTGCACAGCCGAATCGCATCCTCGAAGTCGTCCGCCTGTATGACACTGATGACTGGGCCAAAAACCTCCTCCTGAATCAAGGTGTGGGACGAATCCAGACCAGCCGCCAGCAGTGGTCGCACATAATAACCGTTATCTGTCCCGGCAGCTGCTCCACCTTCCGCCAAAATATCAGCTTCCCGGCGAGCTAGCGATACATAGGACATGACTTTCTCGTACTGACTCTTCGATGCCACAGGTCCCAGATACGCACCGGGGTCAAGCGCTGGAGCGATCTGGATTTTTTCCACCGCATGGCGTAAAGCTTCTGTGAACGTCTCATAGGCAGACCGTTCTACAATCACCCGGCTAGTGGCCGTGCATTTTTGTCCGGCTGACCGAAAGGCACCACTGGCAATCATCGCCACCGCCTGCGACACATCCGCGTCCTTCAGCACCACGGCAGCATTTTTGCCGCCCATCTCGGTCTGGTATTTGATGTTCCGACGTGCGCACCGTTCAGCAATGCCCAAACCTGTAGCGGTAGAACCCGTGAAGCTGACTGCCTCCAGCGCTGGATGCTCCAGTAGGGCATCGCCTATACGACTCCCCTGCCCAATGATGAGGTTCAGTACGCCGGGCGGAAGCTGCACCGCTTCAAATAGCTCAGCGATCCGTACTGCGGTTAATGAAGCATGTTCGGCAGGCTTCCAAATGACTGTATTGCCGCACAAGAGTGCAGGGGCGATTTTCCACAGCGGAATCGCTACTGGAAAATTCCACGGCGTTATGACAGCCGTTACTCCCAGCGGGATGCGCTTCGTGTATTGGAGCACGCCCAGCTCATTTGAAGGAATGACTGTACCGATGGTACGTACACCCTCTGCCGCATAATATCGAAGCAGATGAACCCCTCGCATCACCTCTCCGCGCATCTCGGTAATCGGCTTGCCCATTTCTCTGCTGGCCAGCTCAGCCAATTCTAGTGCGGTTGTCTCCAACAACCCGGCTGCTTTGAACAAATAAGCTCCCCGTGCTGCCGGACTTAATGCTGCCCATCCTGCCTGTGCCAGTCGTGCTGCTTCCCCGGCCTGTGTGATATCATCCTCACTAGAAAAGTGGACAACCCCCACCTCCTCCTTCAAGGCCGAAGGATTACGAACCGCCATGACTTCACCAGTGGGACTTAGCCACTCACCGCCAATCCAGTTTCGGCTCTCCATCGTCTTCACCCCCATTCAAGATGAAACCCCGCTCGGACGAACCGCCACCTCAAAAGCTTCGCGAATCTGGTCATAATCCGCCTGCGGCAGTGCAAGTCTGGGCGGCCGTGTCGGACCGACCGGGAATCCAGCCAGCTCCATCATATATTTGATGGACTGCACCAATTGTGGACTGGCATCATAGTGGTACAGCGGCAATAGCCTGCGGTACAACGCGGACGCTTCCGCCAAATTTCCCGCCTGCGCAAGCCGGAACAGCTCTACTCCTTCTTTTGGTAACGCATTAGGTACCCCCGAAATCCAGCCTGTCGCGCCGAACAATGCTCCCTCCATCGCCAGATTATCTACTCCGACCATGACCTCCAGCTCTGTCTGATCCAAAATAGCGTGAATACGCCGTACATCACCAGAAAATTCCTTGACTGCTACGATATTTTCAATGCGCGACAAATCTGCAAGAATATCTGGAGTCAAGTCAACCTTATAATCATGGGGGTTGTTATACGCAATGATCGGCAGGCCCACCTTCGACAATGCTTCATAATGAGCCGTTACCTCATGGGGTAGCGGATTATAATTAATGGGCGGCAGCGCCATGACACCCGCTGCTCCGGCATCCTTGGCATGCTGCACCCAATGCACCGCCTGTTTAGTGGATGGAGCGGCCGAGCCGACTACAACAGGAACACGTCCCGCCGCAGCGTCAATGACCGTATGCACCACCTGCGACCGTTCCTCTGGGGACAAGGCAGCATACTCTCCCAGCGATCCCGTAGGCACCAGTCCGCTAATGCCGCTTGCAATCAGATGCTCGCACAGCTCGGTCAGACGCTTATAGTCGACCTCCAGCTCTGTCGTGAACGGTGTAACCAAGGCCACATATACACCTTCAAAACGTGCCATATGCTCACCAACCCTTTCCCATCTTTATATTTTCTTATTCAACATTGGGGATGGATACAAAATGCTCACAACAGCAAAAATCCTTCTCTCAGCGGGTCCTCAGGGTCCAGCACAAATTGATGATGTCCCGTCACCCAAGCCGAGCCTGTAATTTGCGGAATCACCGCCGGATACGGACCTACCTGCGCCTCACCCACAATTTCAGCCCGAAACATGGAGCCTGTGATGCTTTCATGCACAAACGCCTCATGCAAGCCCAGCTTTCTCTTGGCGTGTAGCACTGCTACCTTGGCTGAGGTTCCTGTGCCACACGGGGAGCGATCGATACCGCCCGGCGGAATGACGACAACATTGCGACAATCGGCCTGTGAGGCCACAGGTTTCCCGAAAAATTCAATATGCGTCAATCCTTGAATAACCGGATTTCCAGGATGTACTACCTCAACAGCAGCATTCACTGCCTCCCGAATCTGTACCGCTGTTCGCACAATTTTTGCCCCATTGCTCTGCTCCAGTGCAAGACCGATGGAAGCCGCTTCTATAATGCCGTAAAAGTTACCTCCATAAGCAATATCCAGTGTAACCTGACCAATACCTTCTACCTGCACCTCCACTTCCGGACGGTACACAAAGGAAGGGATATTGGTGAATGTTACTTGCCTCACCTTGCCCCCATCTACATCCAGCCGGACTTGAACCGGGCCTGCCGGAGTGTCCAGCAATATAGATTTTTTATCCGCAGCAATCAGGCCGCCTTCCACCAGTGCCGTGCATACGCCAATCGTATCGTGACCACACATCGGCAAATAGCCGCCTGTTTCTATAAAGACCACACCAATATCTGCAGCTGGATGACAAGGTTCTGTTAAAATGCAGCCTGACATCACCTCATGACCACGCGGCTCAAACATCAGCAGACGGCGAAAATCATCATGATGCGCTGCCATATAAGTCATCTTTTCCAGCATGGTGTGACCTACCAGCTTAGGCGCACCGTGGATGACTGTCCGCGTCGGATTTCCACCCGTATGGGTATCAATCGTAGTAATTCTGCCCGATACACTCATCCAGTTACCTCCCCGTGAACCTCGTGGCTGGTAAAAGCCTCTCCAAATCGGTCATATCGCAGCGGCTCTACCGGAATACAAGTGGGTTCGCCGCGTACCATTTCGGTCACCAGTTTACCCGTAACCGCCGCCAGGCTAATACCATCTCCTTCATGACCTGAAGCGATAAATAGCCCCGGTACTTCATCCACTGCGGATATGATGGGCAAATGATCAGGGGTCCATGGACGCAAACCCGTATACGCCCTCATCAGCGGCACATTGGCCAAGGCAGGAAAGAAGCGAATGGCTCTGCGGGCGATTAAGCGAATCACCTGTTGATCAACTCCTGTATCCATACCGACAAACTGACGGCTGCTGCCAATCAAAATGTTCTGGGATGCGGTGGGCTCAAATACCAGCGCTACACCGTATTTTTCATAAACCTCATCTACACTCCGCTGACCTCCGAACTTGCTCATCAGATAACCGAACTCCATCACCTTGCGGTTTCCGATCGAAGGCATTCGGGCAGACACCAGTATATGTCCTTTGCGCGGTATAATCGGAAGGTCCAAACCTAGCGAATGACCGATGCTGCGTGTCCATACACCTGCGGCCAACACTACTGCATCAGCATGGATCACGCCGTTTGGCGTCTCCACTCCGCAGGCGTTTCCCCTTTCGTCCTGGAGAATCGACTGTATCGGCATGCGCGGTAATAATCTGGCTCCCATCCGACGCGCGGCCCTGGCCAGTGCATACGTCATCTGCACCGGATTTACAGTAGAATCTGTCGCACACTCCAGTCCGCCCGGCAAATCTTTGGCTAGATACGGCCACTCCTCTTGCAAATCCTGCTGATCCAGCATGCGAAACGGAAGCCCTTCCTGCTGCTGGCGGGTGACCCATAGCTCTGCGGCCTCCATCTCCTGGTCATTTTCACAGACCAGAATACTTCCAGGCGCACGGTACTCAAATTCATCTTCCAGCTCCATAGCCAGCTCTGCCACCAGTTTCTGTGATAACAGTGACATCCGACTGTCAAATCCGGGCTCTTTGTCGATTGCCAATATATTTCCATCACATCGGGAAGAAGTACCTCCAGCAATTTCCCCTCGTTCAGTCAGCACGACCTTCATACCAGATTTAGCTGCATAATAAGCGATAGCTGTACCGATGATTCCACCGCCTACAATGACCAGATCCGCCGCATCGTGTTTCATTCGTTTTCCCTCCCTTCAACCGTTTCCATATGAATGGAAAACAATCCGGCGGTTTGCCCTTCATTACAGCTTGAGCGTAAAGCTTTGTGTGACAGGCTTGCTCAGCTCGTCATAATCCCGCAGCTGTATGGTGAACGTATACGTCTTGTTGGCTACTCCACTGTCTGCTTTTCCGTTAATCGTTCCTGTAAAGTGGTCCAGTGTAAAGCCCGCGGGCAGTTGACCGCCAGTCACCGTCCAATTGTAAAACGGAACGCCTCCCTTGGCTTCCAGCTTGGCCGTGTACGCTTTCCCTTTGACGGGTGCTGGCAGTTGCTTTGTCATGATTTCTGGCGCGAGGAAAGGAGTCAGGTCCTTACGTAGCGGCCAGCCTGCCTTTTCTGCTACAAGCAGCGAAAGCTTCGTGTTCATCCAGCGCCGGGTCGGGAATAGATGGCGCCAGCCTCCATTTTGTCCGCTCAATCTATCGACCTCTGCAAGCTCTCCAGAGAGATGATAGCTGTCGTCCAATGCAGCCGGTCTGTGCTGATAAGCCAAAATATCCGGGTCATTGCCAGCCGCATCCTTCAGCGCCTTGACGCCTGGGAACGTGTCGCTGAATACAATCGCATGACCGAATTCGTGCATGATCAGCCCATGCACATCCGTCACCTTGGACAGATCGGATTGATACCATTCTTCATCGTCCACCGATGTGAATGGAATAGCATCATCATAGAAATCCAGGATCAGACTATAGGAACGATTTAAGTTCCCTGGGACGGTCACACCGTTACGTGTATGGTAATTGCCGTTGGCTGCCGGAAAGCCCGTAGAATACGGCCCGTTTAGCCCTCTCATAAATACCCACATGCCTTTGTAGGGTTTGTCATTCGTCACCTGTATTTCATTTTGCCAATCATCTCCTGGCAGATGGTTTACTTCCGCGTTGGCAGGAACCACATCAAACGGCTCCAGATCAAAGAAATAGAACCAGTCCTTCACTGCCAGCTCTGCGGCTTTTTTGGTAGCTGCATCATTGAAATAAGGCCTGATCGTATCGAATCTGTAGTCAAAATGGAGGGGGATTGTGGGTTCTTCATTATCGTCCTGATCCAGCACACGAATCGGAATGGACTGAGAGGTCGTGTGACCATCATTTCCGGCAACGGACATAGACAGTGTATAGTTCTCTATTTCACCGTTTCCTCCAATCCGGTCAGGATGGATGGCCAGCCGGAAATCCTTTTCCTCCTGCGCATTGGCAAAAGTCAGCGTTTTGCTTGCTCCTTGTGCCGACAATGTACTTGGCAAATCCATCATCAGTCGGGACGTGCCTTGCGCATTTAACGTAACGGTTAACGGAAAAGCGGCATTTGCAGGCGGCTTCACTTTTAGCTTCACATATGGGTTAGCCAGATACCCTTGCCAATCGACCAGATCTATACCATAATCGTTCACCGTCCGGCTAAAGATATCGATGACTTTTACATCCGACTTCGCCTCGGCATAAGCCTGTTGAACCGGAAGAACTGGTGTCAAAGCTACAATGAGAGAAGTTGCCAGCATGGTCAGCCATATTTGGGTTTGTCTTTTATGCATGTTCATTCGATCCCTCCATCTCGTTTATTGGAATGATTTTCAAAATATGGATAGTTACCTATAGTGCTAGTGCCACTGCTAGTGCCACTGCGTTTTATAACAAAAGCAGCTCCTTGGGCGAGGCAGTCAGTACCTGGGCACCGTCATCTGTGATCAGTACATCGTCCTCAATCCGTACTCCGCCGAAGTCCGGAATATAAATGCCCGGTTCCACGGTAATGACATGTCCCGGTACAAGTACAGATTGGCTCTCAGGGGACAGCCGCACCTGCTCATGAATCTCCAAACCAAAGCCGTGACCCAATCCGTGACCAAACTGCTCTCCATAGCCATAGGAGGCAATCACATTCCGCCCCAGACTGTCTCCCTCCCGACCGCTCATGCCAGGGCGAAGTCCTGCAATCGTCGTCATATTCGCTTCCAGCACAATAGCATACAGTTCCTCGTGCCGTTCTGACGGATTGCCAACAAATACGGTACGCGTAATATCAGACAGATAACCGCGCACATTGGCACCAAAATCCATCGTGACAAACTCATTCTGACCAATTTCCTTGTCGCTGGCCAATCCATGGGGCAGTGCCGAGCGTTCACCTGAAGCGACAATGAACGCAAAACCGGCTGATTCCGCGCCTGCGAGCCGGAGCTGATATTCCAGTTCCGCCGCAATCCGCCGCTCTGTAACTCCAGGCTGAATATAATTCAGCACTTCCGTAAAGGTGGCATCGGTAATACGCGCAGCTTCTCGGATGGTGCGAATCTCTTCCTCGTCCTTCACGTCACGCAGCCGTTCAATTACATCCTCCGTTGGCACGTATTCCAACGATCCTAGTGCGGCTTGAAGCTGTCCTGACTGTTGAAGTGAGACATGCCGGCTCTCTAGACCCAGTCTACGAACACCCAATTTACTTGTGAGGTCAGCGACGGTCTGGAAGATTTGTGCCTCATGCCGAATAACTGAATATTCTGCTGCCTGATCTGTTGCCTGCAACATATAGCGGAAATCCGTCACCAACAAAGCCTCTTCCTGCGTAACGAGCGCAATTCCGGCGGAGCCTGTAAATCCGGTCATATATCGTCGATTGGGTCCATGTGTAATAAGTAGTGCATCTATCCCTAGAGCCGGGAATTCCGAGCGTAACCGAGCCAGTCTACCTGGAACACCCTGTAACCGTTTTGCTGAACCGTTGGGTTTATCCAAAGCTACATCAGCCTCCTTTTAGCCTTTAATCCCTGTCAGTGTGATGCCTTCAATAAAATAGCGTTGTCCGATAAAAAATATCAGGACGATCGGAGCTAAAATCGTGCTCGATGCCGCCATCAGGTAAGGCCAATTGGTATTGTTCAATCCCCGAAAAGTCGCCAGCCCCAGCGCCAGTGTAAAATGCTTTTCGTCACTCAAATAAATAATCGGGCCCAAAAAGTCGTTCCACACATCAATAAAGGTAAATATCCCGATCACGATCAATGCAGGCGAAGATAAAGGAATAATGACGCGCCATAATACAGTTAGCGGTGTACCTCCATCCATATAAGCGGCTTCGTCCAGATCGCGCGGAATCGTCAGCATAAATTGTCGCATCAGGAAGATGTTGAACGCCCCTCCACCAAACCATGCAGGAACAATCAGCGGCAGAAATGTATTCAGCCCGCCCAGCTCACGCCACATGACGAAAGTAGGTATGAGTGTCACCGCATAAGGCAGCATCATCGACCCGATCAGCAGAGAAAAAATCAGATTACGTCCAGGCCAGCGCAGGCGGGCAAAAGTAAAGGCCGACACAATCGAGGTCATCATTACTCCTGCCAGCACACACACCTCAATGATGAACGTATTCAGAAAATACCTGCCGAACGGTACCGAAGTCAGCGCTTCTGGGTAATTGCTCCATTGAAAAGGAGCGGGTATCCACTCTGGCGGGAATACGAAAATTTGCGATGTTCCCATCAGAGAGCTACGAATGAGCCATACAAATGGCAACAACATTAAAACACTGCCTATCATTAAAACGATATACAGTACGATGCGGCTGATTTGGAATGGTTTGGAACGGGCTGCGGTAGCAGGACTTCGGGAGCGTTCAGGCTGTGGAAGTGGATATTGCGGTGTGTCTGAAGGTTTGACAGAAGAAGTAACCTGATTCATGAACGTTCCCCCCCTTCATAGTGAACCCACTTTTTGGACGTGGAGAAAATCAGAACAGTTAGGACCATAATGACGAAAAATAAGATCCAGGCTAGCGCTGAGGCGTAGCCGATTTTCGTCTCCGTAAAGGCTGTACGCCACAAGTAGAACACATAGAACAAGGTTGAATTGTTAGGTCCCCCGTTTGTCATGACATACGCCTGATTGAATGCCTGAAAGGTGCTGATTAAAGACATAACCAAATTGAAGAAGATGGTTGGTGTCATCGAGGGAATCGTAATATGAAAAAATTTGTGAAACCTATTGCCGCCGTCTACCTCAGCTGCTTCATACAGATGAGTGGGAACCGACTGAAGTCCCGCCAAAAAGATAATGACCGTATTCCCGATCCCCCAGGTGCTCATCATGATCAGCGAGGGTATTGCAGTGTTCTCGTCATAAATCCATTTGCTCCCCGGCAGGCCAACACTCTCCAGCAGTGAATTCAACAGACCAAAATCAGGATTGAACATCCACAGCCACAGCATCGTGTTGGCAATACTCGGCACAATGGTAGGCAAATAATAAATCGTGCGGAACACCGACAAACCCTTTACCTTTTGATTTAATAACAGCGCAATGATAAAAGCCGCTGCCAAGCCGAGAGGTACGCTGCCCAGTGCATAATACGTGGTCACGAACATGGATTGGGAAAAGGTAGTATCCTCGGTCAAAATGGTTCGGTAATTATCCAATCCAATAAAGGTCATCTGTCCACCAATCGTCCAATCGGTCAAGCTGAATACGAACGAGGCCACAATCGGTCCAATCGTAAATATCATTAATCCCAGGATGGCAGGCAGCGCGAATAGCAGACCCCAGTTTCGCTCCATGCGCATCATTCCTGATTTTGGTCGCTTCATGGGCCGTTCTCCTTTCGCAGCTGTCCTGCCGCATTATTCATCCGGATACACTCCTTGAAGTAGTGGCTGAATAATGGGTTCCAGTTCATCCAGCGCCTGCTGCGGTGTCTTCTTGTTCGTCCAGATCAGATCCAGCCCTGGGGTCAGCTTGGAACCAATATCAGGCCAGTTGCGAAGGGTCGAAGTTGACGGCTTGATCGCATAATCTCTGGCATACTCAATGCCAGCCTGCTGAAATTCCGGTGGATGTGCGGCATTATTCGTCCACGACTGGATGGCCTGCTCGTCAGTATAATAATTTTCTTCGATAGGCATCCACAGACCGGACTTGAACAGATCCACCTTTTCGGGATTGTTATGATACAAATAAAATTCGAGCGCTTCTTTCGGGTACTTGGTACTCTGGAAAATAACTGTGGCCCCCGCAACGATCATCGTTTTGGGCTCTTTAAGCTTTGGCAAAACGCCGATACTCCATTGCAGCTGCTTGTTGTTCGAAAAATCGAGCAGGGACCATGTTCCGTCTACCACCATAGCCACCTTTTTAGTCTGGAGCCGAATCGTATTGGACGGCATGTCCTGCTGCTGGATCAAATCAGGAGAAACATGCTCCTTGAAAACCAGATCTTGCAGCTTCTGAAACACCTCCACCGACTCAGGGCGGTTCAGAGTATACTTCTTGCCTGTTTTGTCGGTTAAACCTCCGCCGTTGCTTGCTAAAAGCGGCCCCCAGGAGCTGCGGTCGTTGCCAAAGGCAAAGCCGTATTGCACAATATTTTTCGGATCAAATCCGCTGTCTCCCGGATGCTTGCCGTTCTGATCCTTGGTCAGCTTTTTGGCAATCTCCAGAAATTCATCCCATGTCCACGCTTTTTCAGGATCAGCCGGAGGAACGGGTACCCCTGCTTCTGTAAACAACTCCTTGTTATAAAATAGCTGCATCACTTCCAGTGCAGTGTAATTACCGATAGACTTGCCGGGTTCGCTGTAAAGATAGGAGGATTTGAGCTTGTTTTTTAATTCGGGATATTCGTCATAATAGGAGGTTAAATCTAGGAGTCTGCCTTCACTTGCCCATTTCATCGTGAGCGAATCACCCAAGTAGGCGATATCAGGAAGCTGGTTGGCAGCCATTAACGTGTTAATTTTCGTGGTGTAGTCACCAGGGACATGCTCGCCCTTCACCCGAATGTTCGGATGGGATGCATTAAAGCTTTGAATCATTTTCTCCATCGCCTGCTTCTCGTCATTGCTCCCCCAGTACATAAACTTGAGTTCGACCGCATTGGGATTAGCCGGTTCGCCAGCGTTACCACTACAAGCCGTCAGTCCTGTCAGCATCGCCGTCATCACCAGAGCCATCCATGTCCGTAACCTTCGTTTCCGCAAATCAACCGGCCCCTTCCTGAACTGGTTTCTCCTTACAAGCCTATTATGCGCCGAGAGCCCGAAGCCGACCACCTAACGACTCCAGACTCTCTTTGTTTTGGTATGATTTTTTTAACAGCGCGTTTACAAAAATGTTTTGCGGAATTCCGTTGGCGTTAATCCGGTATGCTTTTTAAAGGCAATACTAAAATAGTTCGTATCTGCGAAGCCCACAGCCTCCGCCACCTCTGCTACCTTGCGATTCGGGTTCAACAGCAATTCCCGGGCTCGCTCGAAGCGCACACGCGTCTGGTACTCAGCGAAGCTTTCACCTGTAACCTGCTTAAAACGGGCACTCAAATATTTGGGACTCATATTCATGTACGCTGCAAGACGGTTCAATCCGCCATCCTCCTGAAGGTGCTCACGAATCCATTCCTTGGCCCGTTGGAATTTGCGTGGAATCCCCTTCTCGCGCGATTCCCGGACTTGGCGACCCACCCGGACAAAATAGCGTGATACATAATCAATCATCTCAGGTCCGTGCCGCAATCGGGACAGTTCCAATAATGGGTCCTGCTGCTGTATGGATGTTTGTCCTTCGGATGCATCGCTCTGAACAATACGCATAACGAACAGAACAAGCTGGGTGACGATCATTTTCACCTGATTGACAGGCAAGCCCGCTAATTGTCCAGACCATTCCTGCAAAATCGCATGTACGGCAGCATCATTGCCGGCACGAATTTCCGTAATCATCAGCAGTTCCTTCTCCAGCAAATGAGTGCTGTTCGGCTCAGCCGCCTGAATGCTCTCAAAGGGGATGATCTGGCTATATCCCACCCACCCCCGATGCTCCGCAGCACGTACTGCTTCCTCATATGCTTCAGGAAGCTGCTCCTTCCGTTGTACGGGACGGCTAACCCCGATGGACACTCCCTGGTTCAATCGTTCCTGCACCGCCTGACGAATCTGCCGAGCCGTCTGCTCCGCTGCCCTGTAAGATGCCGCCGCCAGTAGCACAACACGTCGATTACGGGAAACCGCTGCACCATGCGCCTTCGTCCCTGCTGCTGCCGCAGCCTCCCAAGCCAACTCGGCGAATACATGACTGTTTCTATACGTGGAGCTCTGCGGCTCACTAGTAACAGTTCCTGCCTGCTGCGAGGCTTCCTCCAGCTCACAGCACAGCACAGTATAAGGCGGCCTGCTCGTTTCGTTGAAAAATCCCAGCCCGTCCATCTCTTGAACGACCTCATCTGCGGGGCGCCGCTGCTGGAGCAGATCCAACAGCAAATGCTCCCTATACAATGGCTCCAATGAACGGTGACGGTGAATGGCTTCCTCCTCGCTTCTTCGCCATTGCGCAATGCGATCCTCAGCCCGTCTCAGAGCTGCTTCAAAATCCTCGCTGGTCACCGGCTTGAGTAAATAATCAACCGCTTGAAGCGAAACGGCCTGACGAATATACGTCATAGATTCGTACCCTGTCAGGAATAACAGCGGGGTCTGCTGATCCTTTTCCCGAATGGTTTTGGCTATGTCCAGCCCACTCATATCCGGTAAATTAATATCCAGTAAAATCACGTCCGGTCGCCGCTCCGTATACAAACGTAATGCCGTCGCGCCGTCCCCCGCCACATCACTGACTTCCACTGACAGGTTACTTTCCGCCACCATCAGCTTTAGTCCTTCCCGAATATGATACTCGTCGTCGACAATCAGCAGCCGGTACATGCCATCCTCCCCTTTCTTATTCGGTTCGAATAGGTGCCAGTAAGGTAACCGAGGTGTACTGACCCAGCTCGGTGGTCACGGATAGTCCATATTGTGGACCATAATGCCGAAGACGTTCATGTACATTGCGCAGCCCAAAGCCAATCGCACTTCCCCGCTCGGCATCTAGTGATTTCCGAATATCGTCCAGACGCTCGGCTCCAATACCGCCCCCATCATCACTGACCGTTAAACGCAAAGCATCGCCTTCCCTCGCACCGGATAACATAATATAGCCGCGGTCGGTACGCCCTTTTAAACCGTGGTAAATCGCATTTTCAACGAGCGGCTGAAGAATCAGCTTGGGTACATAAAATCCGCAAATATCCTCCTCGACTTCGCAAATCCACTCGAACGAATTCCGAAACCTGAACTGCTGCACCTTCACATAGGCGCTTACATGCTCGACTTCCTGTCCCAAACTGATTTGTTCTCGGCCATAACTTAGCGAAATGCGAAAGCATTTACCAAAGGCACCGATCACTTCTGCCATATCCCGCTGCCCATTAGCCAATGCCATTCCCTTCAGTGACTCCAGTGTGTTGTACAAAAAATGCGGATTAATCTGCGCCTGAAGCGCGCGAAACTCGGCCTGTTTGCGCGACAGTAACGCTTCGTATACTTGCCCGTACAGCTCATGATTTTTTTGCATCATATGAAGAAATCGCTCCCCGATCTGCCCTACCTCATCCTTAGGGTTAAATACAACGGAAGCAGGAGCTTCAAAAGCTTGGGCTAAGGCTGTGGTGGTCACACTCCCATCCACCGCCATTAATCGGCTCAATTGAAGCAAGGGGCGACGAATTGTATCACTTAGCCGATAAGACAGCATCCAACCCAACACCAGTGCAATCAAAAAGGTCCAGATGGTCCAGGCGCCAATTTGCCGTGCGTCCTCGAATAACACGGACTGATCGACTTTTTGCAGGAGCGTCCATTGTCCCTCGTTTAACGGTCCGTAGGAAATCATCGTCTGGCGGCCGTTCCATGTTCTCCAGTCCTTTGTAAGCACGGGTCTATCCACAGCAGATTTGGCGATTTGTTGTAATAACACTGGGTCCGCAACGCTTTGCTCCGGCAATCGGTATATAGGCTCGCCTTCCTGATCCAGCACCCACATCTGGGTATTGCTGTCTGTTTTATGAAAAGCAAGCCCCCGAAACAGACTGGCCTTGTCGATTTCCAACAGCAAAAATCCAAGCGGTTCATAATCTCCAGTCGTTTTTCGCAGCAGCTTCCCGACGTATACACGATCCTCTGCCATCCCGCGTCCTGATTCAAACGGCGGATGAGCCATCCACATCATAGGTTGCTCAGCGAGCAGACGGCGGTAGTACACACGTGCTTCCTCTAATGTAGGAAGGCCGCCAAAACGGACCGAAACATTCCCTTGATAGAGAGAATGCTTGAGTCCGCCATTGGCGGCATAGATGAGAGAGGACGTGATATACGGCTTGGTCTGGGTTTGCGTACGAACGACCATGCTAAGTGTTTCGTCGTTCCGTAAGTATTCATAATCATCTTGCGGCTTGGTCTCCAGTGTGGACTGCACGTCAGGATTGCTGAGAATGGAGTTGGTTAGATCATTCAAATCGGAGAGTGTCGCATTAACGTAGTTTTCACTCATTTGCCGGGACTGCATTGCCAGTGCTTCCGATTTTTCACCAAGAGAATGGGCCGCGATCCGGTAAAAGGTAAAGGTCAGCACTACCATCGGAATGACGGTCAGCACCAGTGTCAATACGATAAACTTCCCACGGATCGTAGGAATCCCGGCGAACTTTTGACGCCCCCTGCCCCCCATTCATCGGCCTCCCTTACACATAAGCGGGAAGCCATGTCCCGTGCGCTGCAATCAGATCGTCGCACAGAGAAACGATATCATCCATGGATAGCTCAGCTGAGGTGTGCGGGTCCAGCATAGCGGCGTGATAAATATGTTCTTTTTTCCCCGTAATCGCAGCTTCAATCGTTAACAGCTGGGTGTTGATATTCGTTCGGTTCAGTGCAGCACATTGGGGCGGCAAATCCCCGACAAAGGTCGGTATAACCCCATTACGATTGACCAAACAAGGTACCTCTACACAGGCTTCCTTCGGCAGATTGGTGATCAAACCTGTATTCATCACATTACCGCCAATGGCAAAAGGCTGATTGGTTTCGATCGCCTCAAATATATAAGAAGCATATTCGTTCGACCGTTCATGACGCAGATCCTGATTGCCCAAAAGTTCCTCACGCATCGTCTCCCAGCGTTCAATCTGGCTCACGCAGCGGCGCGGGTATTCATCCAAAGGAATATTGAAGCGTTCAATAAGCTCAGGATATGCTCGTTTGATAAAATACGGATGATACTCTGCGTTATGCTCGGACGATTCTGTAATGTAATAGCCGAATTTCAGCATCATTTCAAAGCGCACCATATCAGGATGCTTTTCCTGCTGCTTGGCGGCAGCCCGTTTTTTAATCTCAGGATACAAATCTACTCCGTCCTTGCTCACTTCGAGCAGCCACGCCATATGATTGATGCCTGCGATTTTCGCCTTTACCCCTGCCTGCTCCAGTCCAAGACTTTTGAACAACTCGGGTATACACGCCTGTACGCTATGACATAGCCCTACTGTTCGGACACCGCCATGAACGTTCATCACGTTCGTCAACACAGCCATCGGATTCGTATAGTTGAGGAACAGTGCATCCGGGCATACCTCACGTACGTCTGCCGCAAAATCGAGCATCACCGGAATTGTTCTTAAATTGCGGAAAATGCCGCCAATGCCGACCGTATCGGCAATCGTTTGGCGCAGACCGTATTTTTTGGGAATCTCAAAATCCGTAATCGTACACGGATCATAGCCGCCCACCTGAATAGCATTTACTACATAGGCTGCTCCACGCAATGCTTCCTTGCGGTCAGTATAAGAGCGGATCACACAGATACTCCCCGTTGTTTTTTTCAAATTGGATAAAATATTTTCCGAATCCTTCAGCCTCACGGGGTCAATATCGAACAACGCCAGTTCGAAGCCCTGCAAAGCAGGCGTCAACATACAATCGCCAAGCACGTTTTTAGCAAATACCGTACTGCCTGCACCCAGAAATGTAATCTTGCTCATACTCCGTCCCCCATTCACCTATTTGTTCGCAGCCTTGCACCTCAAATGCAAGGATACCCATCGCCACTCCCCCCTTTGTAGGAAGAAGGTGACGATGGGAAAGGTTAGCCATGATTATGCGTTGTTGCCTCCCATTCAGGATACTCCCGCTAATTTAGCTGGCTTGATAAGCCGAGGCGGCAAGGCAGATGTAACCGGGGATGTCATAGTTGACGGAGTTACTGAAGTCTCCGGGCTAACCGGAGTTGGTGGTGAAACCACAGCCCCTGCCTCAATCACGGTTACCTTCGCAATTGCCTTTAACTCTGTCCCTTCTACTTTGCCCTTCAACTCAAACGAACCTGGAGCAGCATATTGTGCAGGAGCTATATCCTCCCATTCCACAGCTACCCATTTCGTAGAGCCTTCTCCATACGTAGCTTCCACTACGCTTGGCAGTTCAGGTTTTTCACCCACATGAGTTGTTACATTCACCTCTTTTAACGCAGTGATGTCCTCAGTTGCCACCAGACTTTGTGCTGTACCGGAGGCCAGACCTGCTACCTCGCTTGCATTCAAAGCACGGCTGTAGATGCGGAAGTCATCCACCAGACCATTGAAATATGGATCAGGGTACTGGGACTTACCGATAAAATTATTTTTCGTCTGTCCCAGACTGGTTGGATTCAGGGTCAAGTTGGTATTGCGTCCCACTTCTTTTCCATCCACGTACAAAATACCTGTGGAGCCCGAAAGTGTGACCGCAACATGCTTCCATACGCCTGTCGGCAATACAGGGGCATCAATCGTCTGTTCCTGGCCTTGCCCGTTACCCTGATTCGTAATGGCAAATAGCATCCGGTTCCCGGCTTTAGGGGTCAGGAACATATATTCATTGGTCCCGGAGCCGAAGTCAAAAATCCGCACATAATCACTCAGGCTGTTCGCCTTGACCCAGCCGGATACGGTCAATTGCTGTGCCCGACTGACAATTCCTGCCGGAAGCTGCACATAGCTGTCCTTGCCATTCAGGCTGACAGCATTGCCTGTTTTACCCGCAGCCCATGCCACGGTCCCCTTAACGGTAGCATCATTGCCGCTATCCGATGAATCCGCAACAAGAGCACCGCTGGTTTCGTCAAACTTGTAAACGGCAAGCCGTTCTGGTAACGGTGCCGCTGGTTCAGCGATCACAGTTACCTTAGCCTCTCCTGATAACAGGGAATCACTGGCTGTCAGCTTGAAAATATACGTTCCTGGCTCGGAAACATCCACCTTCGTACGTAGTGATGTTTTGCTGCTGAATGTGACCTTCGCGTTCTGTGGTCCTTCAACCAGACTCCACTCGCTTGTCACTTTTCCTTGCGGAAGCCCGTCATCTGTAGCCGTACCTTTCAAAATAATCTGATCCGGTAGCTTCACCTTGGAATCTTTACCTGCATTAACGACAGGTGCTTTGTTGGGATCAGGTGTGGTTGGTGTCAGCTCTACCGTATAGGAGGATGCTGTACCAATTTCCAATTTAAGCTTATTGGTTGGTGCATACGCATTAAACTTGCCTTGCGATTGTCCCCCCACTTTAACCAGGTACGTTCCTTTCTTTAAACCATCAAATGTAACGTACGTAGAATGAGCTTGGCCCGGCGTTTGATTTTTCAATTGAAACCATACATAATCCTTGGAAGTTGCCAGCTTGGCTTCTGTATACTGGTCCTTTTCCAGCTCGATATACAGCTTTTCCGTGATCAAATTGACCCGTTTGAACAATCCATCCAGCGGCTTGATCGTATACACGTTACCGCTTTTACTCACCTCTGCACCGTAGCCCGTCAATCCGAATATCGGATCAACCGCGATATCCGCGCTTAAGGTTTTAAGTGCACCGAACAATCCGAGGTCGGCCTCACCGCTCATGCCGCGCCAGCCGTTAAAGAGCGGGACATTTTTACCGCCGCCGGTGCCGTTTGTTCCGTTATTGCCTTTTTCCGCTTGATACGTCCATGCGACCGCCCCGATGTTCTCAGGGTCCGAGCCGATTTGCCCGGAGTTAATCGCTCCGACATTGGCAATTTTGGCAGCATAGGACAGCCGTTGTTGCTCCTCACGATGATTGTCCTCATGATGACGAATCCAGTCATCCATCGCATATCCCGCAAGTGAAGTCGTGTACTGGAAGTTAAACCAGTTCTCCCCGGTAATCGTCACCGGATCGGTATAGTAGTACCATACAGGCATATGACCGCGAGACGCACGAGTTTTGGCATTGATTTTACCCATCATTTCCAGGGCTTTACTTTTCTCTCCCTCTGTATCTATATTCTGCTTGGCTAACGTATATACAGCCTCTTCGCCTGTATTGTCGTAGCTATATTCGGAACCATAAGGATACTTTGTATTTTTAAAATTGTTATATTTGCGATCCATTTTTTCCTTGAGATCATTCGCTTCATCATCGTAGCCTTCATCATGCAGGGCCTGAATAATATCCGGCGTGGTCAGCTCGCCCATCAAACCTGTTTCCCAGTTGTACGCAATGGGTCCTTCATACAATGCTTTGAAAATGTTATAGGCCCGCAGCAAATAGGTTTCCTTCGGATGCTTGTAAGTGACGAGATCCGGGTATTCCTTGGCAATTTTGTACATGCTGAAATACGTGTTGTATACATGCGGGTATGCATATCCCCGATAGGTCGGTGTATCATTCGGCTCCGGCATCAGGAAATCATGAATTAAATAATCCTCATGATGTCCATTCATCAAATTCGTCCAGATCGCCGTCTCCAAATAATCGTCCACAGCCCGCACCTCTTTGGCGACTGGAGAAAGCGTGTTTTTCTCAGCCAGGAACTGTCCGTGGGTCAGACCCCAATCGTCCCCCCAGCCCCAATAGCCGTTAAAAATATTGCGTTTGGATTTGGTATGCATCATCCAATCGTCAAATACCTTATCACGTAAATCACCTGGTACGTTCCACTGGGTTTTGTCTACCATAAAGGTAGCGTGCCGTTGCAAAGCCTGATCAATCGGCTCGATGGCATAGAATTGTAAAACCGTTTTGCTGCCATTGCCGTATTCCACCGTAATGAAATTCGGGCCCAGCTTAGTAAATTTCAGTTCATAAATGTGGTGTCCTCCGGCCTTGCTATCCGTCTGCGGAATAACGGTTCCGTCTGGATAGGTCACCTTGTTGATCGTTTGCTTGGTACGCAGATCCACCTTCGCCTTTTGGTTTGTAGGTACAATCATGCCCGGTACGACCGTAGTATCCACCAAGTTTTCTTGATACAACGTATCTTTTACATCATGCTCGTCCTTCACCGCCAGAAACTTGAAGCCATAGTTTTTGCTTTGACCGGGATTCAGGATTAGACTCGTGTTGGGTAAATATCCACGGTTGGTGGACTTGATGACATTGGAATGAATATAAAATACATTCAATCCCTCCAGCCATTTGCCTTCGTTGGCCGGATTCCAGGCCCACTTGCTGCCCGGATGCTCCTCATCTCGCCAATGATCCTGATACTCAAACCCAGCGCCTGTTGTGGAATCAGGGATCAATAACAGGGAAGAACCAATGCCGCTGGGGCGCCCAGCTGTAATATAGGAGCTGTTATTGCCGACAAAGGAATGCGTCACGACTCTCGTTTCGTAAATCGCATCACCGTAGGTCCACTGCTCATTAAAAGGTAACGGCAATCCAAAATCGCCAATCTCTAATTTTTTGCCACTCGTATTCTGTACCTGTATGTTCCACAGTACCGAACCATTCGACTCCGCCGAATAGGTTTCAATGACTTTAAAATTGCGTATGCCTTCTGCATTATTTGAATTCTCGTACGTAACCGTAACACGGTTGCCGCTGGTCGTAATCTTACGTGCGTCTGCCGACTTATTCGTCCATGCCTTCGTCCAGCTACCTTCATCTAGTCGGTACGTGAACATCAGCTCCCCTAGCCACTGATGATCTGCCGTGTTCTGCTCAGGGGTCACCGTTGCGTTCATGACATATTCAGTCGGAAACGCATCTCCTTTAATACGAATAGATGAAATCTCGCCATGCTCGCCTGTCTGAATCGTCAGCTTGTCATTGGATAGTTCATGGGCCTCTGCCGTATGCGCCCCAAACAACACAGACGCTGTGGTTAAAAACAAAAATGCCGCCAATATTCCCTTAAATTTCATCAACACGGCCTCCTTTTCGATCTCGGGGTCCTGATTTGCTTGTCAATCACCTGAAGTCTCTTCATTTTGCCGCAACCTCCTTGGAAATGTAAGCGCTACAACTCTATTGTACAAAGCCTTGTCCATTGGTAAAATCAACATTTTCAACCGATTTATATAGGATTTCAACCTAATCGTGGAATGAATCCTTCATACCAACAAACACCATGTTTTGGATTAATGAATGGATAAATCGGAAATAATTCACTCATACCGTCTGTAGGAGGGAACAACTTCATGAATTCGAATGATAATCCACCAGAGCAAAACGCTTATTTGAAAGAGCTGAATGCATTATTTATCCCATTGGATGGAATGGAGAATCTGGACCGCATGGTTCAGGCCATCGGAGATGCAGATATTGTGCTGCTCGGTGAGGCGAGCCATGGGACTTCTGATTTCTACCGAGTTCGGGCCGAGCTTTCGAAGAAGCTCATTACAAGCAAGGGTTTTAACATTATCGGTGTGGAAGGAGACTGGCCCTCTGCTTATCGGGTGAACCGGTATGTTAAAGGGATGGAGGGGGCCGATTCCTCGGCAGCTGATGCACTGGGTGATTTTACCCGCTGGCCTACGTGGATGTGGGCGAATACGGACATTCGTAATTTCGCGGAGTGGCTCAAGGCGTACAATGAGGCGAATCACGGCGGCGGCAGTGCCCGTTCGAAGGTTGGATTTTATGGCATTGATATGTACTCGTTATGGGAATCGATGGAAGCAATTATCGGTTATTTGGAGGAGACCCATTCTCCCCAACTGAAGCAGGCCCGCAGGACATACGCCTGTTTCGATCCATATAGCAGGGACCATCAGTCTTATGGCATTGCGGCAGGACTGCTCTCGGAGAGCTGTGAGAAAGAAGTGGTTGAGCTGCTACAGCAGATGCAGAGCCGGCGCATGGCGTATCCGGGAAGTGAGGAAGAGCTGAATGCGGAGGTGAACATGCTCGTCACTTCCAGCTCGGAGGCCTACTATCGTACGATGGTCCGGGGCGGCCCACAGTCCTGGAATATACGGGACAAACATATGGTTGAATCCCTGAAGCGAATCATGTCCTATTACGGGGCCTCGGCAAAAGCCATTGTCTGGGAGCATAATACGCATATCGGTGATGCGCGGGCAACGGATATGATGGCGGATGGCATGGTTAATGTGGGTCAGCTGCTGCGGGAGGATCCAGAACATCGGGTGTTTGCCATTGGCTTCGGGACCTATCAGGGCGAGGTACTGGCTGGAAGAGCTTGGGGATCTCCGGTTGAGAAGATGACCGTCCCGCCCGGACAGCCAGGAAGCTGGGAGTATTACATGCACCAGGCGGGAGGCGGCCGAAATGGCATGATAATGCTCTCCGATGCATCTTCCATGCTGCATACGACCATTGGCCACCGTGCCATCGGTGTGGTATATGAGCCTGCTCATGAGCGGTTCGGCAATTACGTGCCTTCCAGCATGGCGGATCGTTATAATGCGTTTGTTCATCTCGATCGGACCACTGCCCTTCAGCCACTGCCTATCCTTCAGCCGGTTGCAACGGATGCTTTATTTTCAGAATAACAGCTCGCAAGAAACGTCTGTGGGATGCTGGATGGCTGGGTAACGTTTACCGTCAGGCTTCGGATAATAACTATAAGACTGGCTCAATACAAAAAGCGGCAGGCACGGACTTTATTTTTATTAGTCTGAGCTTGCTGCTTTTCTATTGAACTAAACGGTCCGTTAGTTTTTATGCATTTATCGAAAAAGGGATGTCCCCATCACGGAAATCTGGAGAAACACCCCTATCTCCTGACTTTCCGTCTGGTGCATATAGCGGACGGATGTGCCTGGTTCCTTGCTCATTCTACAATTTCCGGTCCTGTCGGTCTTGGGAAGTGATCGCCCGTTACTTCAATGAAAGAGGGGGACATTTGCCGCAACAGTGTATCTTTACCGTTAGTTGAATCATTTCTGTGATAAATACAACAAAAATCGTCTCACGACTATATCGAATACCGCATAGATTTGACTAGGAACATGAAGGACGGTAAATTCATCTGGAACCTGCTTTCCATTCTTTCTCCTTCAGTGTAAAAGAACCACTGAATATCTCCTTGTTTAAAAATGCTTCCATTTTGTCTAGAAATTCAAGTACCTCAACGAGAGATCTAGTAACGCTTCATTTCCTCTTCAAACATGTATCATTTCTGACCGATAGAAGGATTTCACTATCCTTCTTTTTCTTTGTCTTTCACTTCACTTTTTTTAAGTAGAATTACGTATAATCAACGAAGTCTTGTAAATTTTCGTTATAGGAGCAGATCGCATCCCCTTCAATCGCTGGGCAAGACATTCCGTAACATCCCTTACCATATCAGGAATACGATTGGTTAATGTGGTCAGTTCCGGATTAGTCATTAATCCTACAGGGTGGTTATCAAATCCGATGAGGGACATCTCTTGAGGCACAGATATCCCCCTCTGCTTTGCTGCTTTCAATAAACCAGTAGCTACAAAGTCACTACCTGTTATCACTCCATCCGGCAATTGATCAGAAGTAAATAATTGTTCTCCCAAGGCATAACCATCTTCCATAGTCATCAGACCCGTATAACATTGTGATTTCGTACAGGCAAGACCGAATTGTTGGTGAGCCAGTTGAAACCCATTCCATCTTTTCTCTTGCAATTGTGTCAGGTGATCCATACAGAAAAACAGATGACGGCGCCCCTTGGACAGCAAATATGCTGTCGCTTGAAAGACCGCATCTTCTTCATCCAATCGAAAGACATCAAGAAACTCTCCGTCCATCGCTTCGTTGCATATAATTCCAATGTAAGAGCCTATATATTCTTTAATTTCTCTCTCTGAGAAATGGGAATGCGCAATGACCACGGCATCCATTTCTCGGCGTGCCAATCGGGCATACACATCACGTTCATACTCCCGGGATAATTCAGTCTGATAGATGACAAGTTGATACCCCATTGAGCCTAAAGATCGACTTAATGCACTAACAAGCTGACTGAAATAGGGATGTTCCACATCCGGGACAAGCACACCGATATGATTGCTTGCCTGTAAACGCAACTGAACCCCCTGCGTATTGCGGACATATCCCAGCTCCGTAATGGCTTTCTGTACTTTTTGTCTGCTTTCAATAGATACATGAGGATGGTCATTTAAAACACGTGATACCGTCGACTTGGAGAGACCACTTACACGTGAAATATCAATTATGGTGGGCAAAATTAACACCTCATTTAAAGTATTGACCTGGGAACGTTCCCTGCAACTATGATATCGTTAACAAACTATAGGAGGGGCCACACTCATGAAAGTCATATATACCCCCGCTGTAACCGAATATCTGATATTGTTTGATTTTGACGAAACGTATTACCCGCATGAATGTTTGCCTGAACAACTCAAAATGGTGTACGAACTGGAACAATACCTCCAGCAGCTTGCCAGAAATCATCAGGTAAAGATAGCTTGGGTCACCGGAAGTAGTGTTCAGCAAATACAAGCAAAAATGAATATAGCCGGTATGACGCAGCTCCCCCATTTTATAGCGAGCAATCTGGGCACAGAGTTGTGGGAAGTCGAGCCTGACGGACAACTGGTCGCTGTTCCTTCATGGGCAAAGATCATAAGGGCCTCCGGATTCTCTCGAAGAGATGTAGAAGATTTAATTAGCGAATTAAAATCAACATTCAACATTGTTCTTCACGAACAGACTCAATTGGGTCAATCGCGATACAAAATGAACTACTATTATTATCCGATATCAGCAGTCAAAACCCAATATGATATACGTATCATCAGGCATCTGGCTGCAAATCATGGGATCGGAATTAATATCAATATTTGCAATCCCAAGGCGGGTGATCCGGAGCACGCATATGATGTCGATTTTATCCCCGCAGGAACTGGAAAGAAAGCGGCTGTGCAATTCCTGATGGATTATAGTCAGGTACTCCTGTCCAAAACATTGGCTTTCGGTGACAGTGGAAATGACATCGAGATGCTTCAGATGGTTGCCCATGGATATCTTCTCCAGAATGCAACGGCAGAGGCAAAGTCATGCCACAACAACGTTGCCCCTTATCCTTACGCCGAGGGAATTTTGCATGTATGCAGGAATTTCTTTGGGGAGTAATTCATATTATGGCGTTTGCACAGCTATATTTAGCCGATCTAAGTCCCGGTAAATCGTGCGAACAGGCACTTCAAAGCGCATCGCTAGATCTTGCGTACGAACTTGATTCGTTCGTCTTTAATTTTCTATACAAAAGTCACTCCATCCTGCCCATTAGTTAAACAAAGGCAGCCAATCACTTTGATCGGCTGCCTTCTTGTTTGTATTGAACTATCGTATCCCGTTAGTTCAATCATGTTTTTAGGGACTGACTTTGAATCGGTATACTTAGTTCTTTTCTTTGAGCATCACGAATTTTTTCTAATTAACTTCTTGTATCTATTCGATTCCTCCTCCTATGGCGGGGCAGCAAATCGCGGCAACTACGATTGGATAATCCGCTCCGCCTCCAAAGCATCCCAGTTCGGCGTAGGCACATCCGACCTGGTCCTCAACTCGGCGAATGTGTAATTCAACGCATTAAGCTCCACATCCGTCCCATCAATCAACCGACTAATCGGGAGCAAGAAGAAAAGCTTTAGGGCCCAGCGAACTAAGCGTGGATACCTGATAATCCAAGATGCTTGACCCACCGGGGTCAGCGGGTACCCCAATGAATCCAGTACGTGAAAGCCCTCCCCCATCGCCGCCACCAACTGACGCAATCTCTTCTCGTCACGAACAACCTGTTTCATTTGGAAGCCATGGAACAGAATGACCATGTTCATGGGCACGACTAACACCATGTGATTTTTTAGCCAGGCATCGATCTGATCATGATAGTTGAGCTTGTACTTAGTTCGTTTGAATGCCTGCTCCAGCAGGGAACGGAACGGAATGGGGCTGTTCAGTCCCCCGATGACCATCTGCCCGTGGCCGCCACGGATGCAAATGACTCGTCCGTCGGTACGTGTACCTGCGGTAGCTTGGAATCCAAAAGCGACCTGTTTGGGCGACTGTCCATGTTTACTCAAATAGTCCTGCATGGCGTAGGTATCCATATTATTGCCTACCATTACAATATGACGGCTAACGTTTTCTGCGAGGATCGGTAGCACAGCCTCGAAGTCTGAATATTTCATCATGACGAAGATCAAGTCATACGCGTCACCTGACTCCAGTCTACGAATTACACGAACCCGATCGACAGTTGTCTTGCGCTGAAGGTAATGCCGAATGACCAGTCCCTCCTTTTCCAGTTCCTCCGCTCGCTTTCCTCTTGCCAATACAGTCACGTCATGACCGCCCTTTACCAGGACATGTGCCAGATAGCTTCCCTGCACACCTGCACCGTACACAAGTATGTTCAATATAGTCCCCTCCCCATGCAATTAACAGATGTTGAATATATAACACCTGTGTACTACAATCAAGGTATCATTGGAACTAAAGCAAGCGCAATGGCTAATCGTAACTGCTTTTGTTGAGAAATGAACAACGAAAGCTGGATATGTTCAAGAAAGAGGGGAAAAACATGGATCGACGCATCGAGCGATCAAGACAAATGATTATGCAAGCGTTCATCGAGTTGTTGGAGGGGCAGGATTTTGAGAAGATCACCATTCAAGGGATTGCGGATCGGGCCAATGTCAACCGCGGAACAATCTATTTGCATTTCACAGACAAATATGACCTGCTGGAACAGAGCGTGGAAACGTATCTGATGATGCTTGTTGACAGCTGTTTACAGGAGGAAGGAGGAGCCACTGAACTATCCCGGGAGCTGCTGATTCGTGCGTTCACGTATCTGAAGGAGCATGCATCGATCTACCGTGTGTTGATGACCAACAAAGGCATTCCAACTTTCAGACATCGTATGACACAGTTCATTAAGGGAAATATTACCGTGGTGGTGAACTACATGAATCTGGAAACGGGTATCCATCAAGATGTGATGGCGCAATTCTTATCCATTTCCGTTACGGGTTTGATTGAGTGGTGGATCGTCGAATCCATGCCGTATACGCCAGAAGAGATGGTCGAACAGATGACTAAGATACTGGAAGCACGGCTGCAGCTATGGTGAACTTAATTACTAATCCAAGTATAACATCGTCGTTGCAACTATCCTGCCCGTTAGCTTAATGATTCGTCATCAGTCTAGAATTTTATATTCTTCTGACACCGATATAATAAAAAAAGCCGCTTAAATAGCGACTTTCAATAGGAAATGTCTATGTACATGCTATTTTTCAATCTTCCCTTTTTACCGGATAGCCTATTTCCTGGATGTCCTCTTCAAGATCAGCTAATTCTAATTCCTCATTTAGTCCTTTTAGCATTTTCCCATCCAACGGCTCCATATCGAATATTCGCTGTACGAGCGACCGGTCCAGTGAAATCTCGTAATACTCCGTTGCCCAAACATAATAATAATCCGCTTTGCCGTTTAAAACATGCAAAAGTTCGTAGGCTTCGGCATCCAGTTCCTTACTTGCGGACCATGCCTGGCTGCCTTGCAACTTCCATGTGCAAAATGTAGTCTCATCCATAATAAACGCTGGTTCCCTTAGAAATCCCCCAAATTCGTTAGGCACGCCTTGCAGCACATCATGTGGCCCATGCACCAGATTAAACCGCTGGTCAAACCCTTTGATGATCAGTCCGTTTGGCTGAAACAGCGCAAAATAGTGATCCCCTTCGCCGTCCCTCATCGATGCCATCTGTTCATTCTCATCCCAATGGGCGTTGTACGAATAATATCGGTATTCCCACTCCGGCATAAGGATAGCGTCCAGGATGGCTGCAGCTTGAAATATACGTCTGCTCTCCTCGATGTCGGGAAGCATGCCAATGAAGTTTGAATCCGTGATGATCTATCTCTCCTCTACCCAGGTCTTCTTTCATAACATCTCCATTATAAACTATAGATACTGGAAGAAGTGGCAACAAAAAAACCACGGTATCCCGTGGTTTCCTGCTGCATAAGCCTCAATCCAGTTGAGCTATCGTTCCCCGTTAGAGTCTCGTGAACGTGATGTAATCGACTTGGGCAGGCTCTCCCGATTCGATCCGAAGTGCCCGGTTGATCTGTCCCCGGTGATATTGCCCATGTAAGAGGACCTGCAACAAGACGTCCCGAACAGACGTTCGGAACGGAACCCCGCTCTGGTTCCCATAGTCAATCATCTCATCCAACTCGAATTCCTCGAGCCCTTCGATATAGACGCGATATTGCTCGGCGTTTTCCTCGAACATCGTCCTGATCGCCGTCAGGTCTTCCGTTTCCTCCCACAACGAATATTGCGAGCTGCCCATGCCCTGCAATCGGTCCAGCCAGACTCGTTCTGCGACCGCAACGTGTCGAACCAGCTTCAGAAGCTCCTTGTTCTTCGTCTTACTCTCCTCGAGGGCGTGTAAGATGCGTCCGTCCGCCCAGTATAGGTGGTCCATCATGCACTTGATTGTCTTCATTTCGGTCTCCCTCTCTTCTTTCATCGATTACTTGTACCTAATGTATCACGTTAGTTTAACCTTCATTTGTTGTTCTTGTTACGACTATTCTCTACGAACTGCACAAAACCCTTGATCGGGACTAAAGCCATTTGAATCAAACTTGACTCGGAATGATATCTCGTTGTTGCAGACCTACCTGTAACGTTTAGGATAAGGTTGTTTGTAAGATTTGTAAGAAGTCGGCCAAGTTGAACAGGAACGAAGTGGAGAATGGTGCTGTACAAGCGATAGCGTTCGCTTTTGTGCCCCAATGCCAACCTTTTTAGTAAGATTAAAAAATCCAGGCACAACAGCGATGGAAAGCACTCCGACCGCGAGTGGCGTCTATGGAGATGGTGAAAATAAATTACCAGAAGACGATTTTGAGCAAATTGAAGTCCTGTTTGATTTATTAAGCGAGTCCAATTCCTACACTCCGCAGCAGCGTTCATCCATGGGTATCAAATCCCTAATTATCAATCATCCAGTTTAGATTTTTTGTAGGCTAATGGTGTCATATTCATCGCTTTTCTAAATCTTTCTATAAAATAGCTGGTACTGTTGAATCCGACCTTATAGGCAACTTCTGTAACGTTAGATTCTGCTTGTTGCAATAAGCCTAAACTTTTTTGAATCCGATAATCCATGACATAATTCAACGGAGTTACCTTTAAAATTCGTTTGAAATATCGGCAGCACTCCGAACGACTCAATTGACCCGCTTTTGCAATATCATCTAATGTGACTTTTTCAGCATAATGCAAATAGATCCAGTTTAACATTTGTTTGATCCGTTGACTCTTTACCATTTCCACCTGGTCGTATTCTAATGGAAAGCCATTCATGACTAGGTTTTTCCAAATTAATGTTAAATACATCGTAATATCGATTTCATAGTATGGAGATTTATGTTGAATACATTGATTAATCTTCAACATAGCATCTACGATGTTTTTCCCCCAAAGCTCGTCAGAATCTATGTATACATAAGGTAAATTCGTCGCTTGAATGTAAGGAGCTACGTAAGGTGTATAAAGCTCTTGTGATAAAACGAAATGAGGAGAAACATTCAAACAGACATAGACGCAACCCGATTCATTCTGATCTTCCGCCATATGTAGGCAGCCACTATTTATAAATAACCCATCACCTTGTCGTACGATTCGTTTATCCTCATTTATTTGGAAGATCGCCTCCCCTTTTACAACCAGAACAAATTGAATTTCATCATGCCAATGCAGGGGGATATATCCATGTATATTTTGGCTTATCGTTGTTTCATAGCATGCAATCGGTAGTACGACCGTCCGATGCTCGGTTAGTTCTTTTAGGTTTTGGCCAATCATGAAATTTTTTATTTGCAAATTATCAAGACCTCAATATATTTATATTTTATCATCAAATTCAGGTATAATTTAAAATATTTTTCACCTATTATAACACTATTATTATATTTCAAGGTGGAGAATATTCATGGATAAACCAGCTAGAAAAACAGGATTATTTCTCGTTATCACTGGAGCTATATTTTGGGGGATCAGTGGGACCGTTGCAAAAAAACTTTTTCAACAAATCGATGTAAATTGGCTTGTAACAACACGTTTGCTCATAGCTGGTGTTTTACTCTTGGCCCTTCAATTTTTAATAAAAGACCGTACACAAATATGGGCTGTATGGAAAAATAGAAGGACTGCTTTCCAACTCATTGTCTACGGTTTGGTTGGTATGCTATCGGTTCAATATACGTATATGGCATCGATCCAACGTGGTAATGCTGCTGTTGCGACACTATTACAGTATTTAGCGCCTATAATGATTATCATCTATTTAACTCTGCGAAAGCACACTGTCTTCACACGAAAAGATTTATCAGCTATTTTCCTTGCTGTAGTGGGTTGTTTCTTCTTGCTAACAAACGGTTCCATTTCTCAGCTATCCGTTCCGACGGCCGCAATCGTTTGGGGTATCTTATCAGCGATAGCCTTAGCTTTTTATACCTTATACGCAATACCTCTGCTGAAGCAATACGATTCCCTAGTTATAGTGGGTTGGGCGATGGTCATCGGCGGTTTTGGACTAAGCTTGATCCATCCACCCTGGCAGATAGACTTTCAAAGCTTGACACTAGAAACCTATCTATATCTATCGTTCGTTATCATATTCGGCACAATGATCGCATTTTGGTTCTATATAGAAAGCTTACAGAGTCTTTCACCAAAAGAAACAAGCTTTCTAAGTAGTCTGGAACCTCTAGCTGCTGTTCTAACAACTGTATTTTGGTTAAAAGAGCCTTTTGGTTTTTTCCAATGGGTGGGTGTAATATGTATCATCGGACTGATATTGTTATTGGCATTCAATAAAAAGCCTTCTTCAAATACCCAATCAAAAGAAGATATCCCGCTCTCTGAGTAAGCTAAGCTTATGGGGAGGCATTAGGATAAAACTGCTCGTTAATGGAGAAAACGGCAGCCGTTTTTATGGCTGCCGTCTCATTATATTTATAAAGTTACTGTTTGAGATGTTGAGCTCGTTAGATAATACATCGAACGTTAATTTTTATTTTGAGGTGGTTGCTTAATCATAAAAGGTACATTTTCTACTCCAACCATTCGTACATACGTAAATAATTGACCTTTATGGTGAATCTCATGGTCTTTCGCCATGGATAGCCAGAAGTTCCCAGTACCAAGGAAGTTTTTAAATTCAATCTCCTTTTCTAGCTGTTGAGCATTTAATTGCTTTAATTCTCGGATTGTTTCCTCCGTCAATTGATCGACTATGTTGCGTACATCGGCTATTGTGTGATATTCGTCTATTTTTGTCGGTGGAGTGAAGGT
This sequence comes from Paenibacillus sp. TSM33, assembly GCF_056099025.1. Taxonomy (NCBI): domain Bacteria; kingdom Bacillati; phylum Bacillota; class Bacilli; order Caryophanales; family Paenibacillaceae; genus Paenibacillus; species Paenibacillus sp. TSM33. The sequence goes on along the minus strand of NZ_JBLZXB010000010.1, from coordinate 232,467 downwards.
GCCATTTTTTACAGTTTTCACGAACATTTCCATAGAACTGGCTATGTGAACGATTAGGGAACCCATGGGCATCGCATTGTCCCAAGGTTTAAAATCAATATGCTCATCGGGAATGACTTCAACCAATTCTTGCAACACCGATCTGTGCCTTAGCCATTCCTGAAGATATTGAGCTACTACAGACATGCTACCAACCTCCAAATTTAGTAGTTTCTAAAGTATTATTCTATACTTGCATCCAATTCCCTTCTTCATGAAAAGGCCACAGAGGAACAGGAACAATTTATTATCCGATGGGCGTTCCATCAGGTAGTTTAATACCTGGTTTCAATAAAACCACGTCCCCCTTCTCGGGGATACCTCCAAGGACTAATACCTCTGAATTAAAGCCTGCTATCCGTCGAGGAGGAAAGTTGACTACAGCTATGATTTGTTCTCCTATAATTTCTTCCGCCACATATCTTTTTGTAATTTGTGCACTCGATTTTTTTATTCCAATATCTTGTCCAAAATCGATTTCAAGTTTAATAGCAGGTACTTTGGCTTCTGCAAAAAACTCAGCGTTAATTATGGTTCCAACCCGAATATCAAGTTTCAAAAAATCATCAATCGTTGCCATGTAAGTATTCTCCTCATCTTCTTAAATTTCACGATAATCCGTAGACAATTTTAATATTTTACAACCGCAAACTTTAGCGATTTTGCCCAAAAATACATCCCCATACCGAACAAAGTCATGATTCCACCTATGAATTGAAATGCAGACATGATTTCTCCCAAAAATACATAGGCAAGAAGGATGGCGAGAGCAGGCTCTCCAATAATGCCCACTGACACCGTAGTTGCTCCCATTGATTTCAACAGCAGATTAAAAATATATTGCCCGAAAATAGTTGGGATTACTGCAAGTAATACGAAATACATCCAATCGGAAGAGTCATATTCGATCAAGGAATAATGATTCACCAAATTGTAGACTAGCAGGACACTGCCGCCAAGAAAAAAGACAATCACACTATAAAAATTTGCACTTATTTTGTGGCTTAACTTCTGTCCTGCTATCATATAAGCCGAAACCAAGATTGTTCCTAATAGAGATAATCCATCCCCGATTAGTGCCCCTTTCGAAGTCCCTATGTCTCCCCAAGCTATGATGATTGAACCGATAAGAGCAGCAATCAAGCAAAAAATAGTGAATAGGTTTACTCGTTCTCTGAACATAAAGTATGAACCAATCATTACAAATAAAGGCTGTAATGATAAGATGACCATGGAGCTCGCAACTGAGGTATATACCAAAGATTCCATCCAGAATAATAAATGTAACCCGAGAAAAAGACCAGCCATGAAAACGGTACCCCAATCTTTTTTGGTCATATCTGAGGTACGGAGCATTTTCCAGGGTACAAAAGGAAGCATTATTATGACCGAAATATACAATCTATACATCCCAGCCACGGAGGTTGGAGTATCTGAGGATTTTATCATGATGGAAGAAATGGAAACCGACAAAATACTGATGAACAGCAATAAATACGGATGTAAGGGTAGAGACATTTTATTTATTTTCATAATGATCCTCTCAGATGTGTTTGACCAATTCTCTGTGCACAGAACAATTGAATAATAAACTGAACTGAGTATAATAATATCACCGCTTTTATTTATTTTGTGTAAGTATATCTTTTATTTATATAGGAATATCGTCATAAGAAAGGAATCTTTCTTCAATGGAAAAACAACTGCACGAGACCATTCTCTATCCCGATGTTTCATTTCCATACATCATGTACACTCATACGGTTTATGAAAGTATTCCTAAAGGTAGAGGATTTAACGATCTACATTGGCATGAAGAACTACAGATCACTTTGGTTACAAGGGGAAAGCTAGTGATACAAGTGAACGGGATTGATCATGATTTAGACACAGGTCAAGCTATTTTAATTAATAAGGGTGTTCTTCACGTGACTACCCAGCTTTCACATCACGGTCAATATGTCAGCTTTAATTTTCCGGAGAAGCTGCTGGGCTTTTATGCAGATAGTGCGATGGAAAAAAATTATGTACTGCCTTATACAAACTCTTCCTTACTGTCACTTGTAATTAAAGGAGATGCTGAATGGCAAATTCAAATCTTGCAAATGCTGTGGGATATGAAACAGAAGTTTGATATGAAAAAAAGTTGGGGGTGGGAATATGAAGTAGCCATCAAAACAGCACAATTATGGTTCATCTTAATATCTAATATTTCGCTTTCTTCTGAGGAAGCACCTAAATACATGAAACTGCAACAGGAAAGGCTTCAATTGATGCTTAGCTTTATCCATCAAAACTACGCAAACAACATAACACTGCAAGAAATTGCTGATATAGCACATTTAAGTGTTTCGGAATGTACTCGTAGTTTTAAGCGAACCATTCATATGACACCTTACGACTACTTGATTAAATACCGCATCAAGAAAAGCAGCGAGTTATTAACCTCAACACAATATACCATTACTGAAATAGCCCACAAAGTGGGCTTCAATCACGTAAATCACTTCATTCAGTCTTTTAAAAAACACTGTAAAAAAACACCCAAAGAATTCCAGAAATTCAGAAATGATTTTATAATCGATGAATGAAGTTACCAGTGTCAGCTTTTATTGCAACCTAACAACTACAAAAAGGGAGATGGCGCTCGCCATCTCCCTTGCTTTTATCCTTACCCAAATTACTTGCTTAAAAATATTGCCTACACAGTGGTCGGTGAGCGAAGCGGGCAGAATTGTTCTGAAGAAGCGGAGCGTTCGCCTTTATCCCCGGATTTTCACCTCTAATTGCTATTCCAATGAAAAAATCCGGGGATAACAGCGATCGGAAGAACAATCTGCACGCGCAGCGCCTCCCCTGGGAAGGACAATGTTTTTAATCCCCCACCCGATTCAAAAACACCTTCGTCCGCTCCAGCTGCGGATTGCCAAAAATCTGCTCCGGTGTACCAGATTCTGCAATTTCTCCGTTGTCCATAAAAATGACGCGATCCGCCACATCTCTCGCGAAATTCATTTCATGGGTCACGATGACCATCGTCATGTGCTCCTCAGCCAGCTTTTTGATCACTCGCAGCACCTCGCCTGTCAGCTCGGGATCAAGGGCCGAGGTCGGCTCGTCAAACAGCAAAATATCAGGGTTCATCATCATTGCCCGGGCAATCGCTACACGCTGCTTCTGTCCCCCCGATAATCGGGACGGATACGCATCCGCTTTATCCGCCAAGCCGACTTTAGCCAGCAACTCGGCACTTTGGCGTCGCAGTTCAGCCCTGCTCACATTTTTCACCAGCTTTGGAGCCAGTTCCAGATTGTCCTGCACCGTCAAATGAGGAAACAGATTAAAATGCTGAAACACCATGCCCATTCCGGTAGTAATGTTCTTAATGTCGCCTGCCGGAGCATAGTGACCATTTTCCACCAGGGCTTTATCATGGATGCGAATCGTCCCGCCCGTCACATCCTCCAGATGCACCAAGCTGCGAAGCATGGTACTTTTCCCTGAACCTGAAGGACCGATGACAGCTACAACCTCGCCCGACTTCACGTTAAAGCTCACTCTTTTCAGAACGTCGAGCTGGCCGAATGATTTTTTCAAATCGGTTACTTCTATTGCGTTAGTGTTCATATCCCGACATTCCTTTTACTCGAATTTAAAACGTTTTTCCAGCGCCCTGAAAAATATTGTAAGCACCAAAGCCATCAATAAATAAATAACTGCTGCTACAACATAAGGCACAATCGTAAAATCGCGGTTTACAGCTGTATTCGCAAAATGCAGAAGTTCCGGTACCGCTACCGCATACAGCAAAGCAGTGTCTTTCACCAGGGTCGTCGCCTCATTGGTTACCGCAGGCAAAGCAATCCGTATCATTTGCGGCACAATGACTCTAATTAGCGTTTGCGACTTGCTTAGGCCCAGCACTTGCGAAGCTTCGTATTGCCCTTTATCAATCGACAACATCCCGCCTCTAAAAATTTCTGCAAAATAAGCCGCATAATTCAGTACAAACGCCAGTACCGCTGCCGTTGTCCGGTCAAGTACCAGATATTCCCCAATAACAGGCAACATCGGCAGACCAAAGCAAAAGAACAATAATTGCAGCAAAAGCGGCGTACCCCTTATAACATAAATGTACGTGTGCATTAGCCAGGCAATAGGCTTAAACCGACTTTTAGCCAGCAGCGTAACGATAAATCCCAGCGGAATAGACAAGATGAGCGTAATAAAAAATAAAATAACCGTCATCTGTGCCCCTTCAAGCATAGGCTTCATAATTCGTAAAATATATTCCATACTCATAACCTTCGACTCCTAAACCCTTAGTTCAATACATTACATATTAATTTAATACTTTATCTTCACCGAACCATTTTTTTGAGATCTCAGCCGCTTTTCCGTTCTTGTGCAGCTCATCCAAAGCAGATTGCAGTTGCGTCAACAGCTCTTCGTTCCCTTTTTTCACGCCAATGCCGTATTCCTCAGGAGCCAGTGATTCATCAAGCAGCTTATACGTCCCTGGTTCCTTAGACATATAATACTTGGCAACAACCTCATCAATGACAACAGCATCCAGGCGACCGGTTTTCAAATCCGTCAAAGCGAGAACGTTGTCCGGATACTCGGACACTGGCTTCAATTTACTTTTAATCGGATTCGCATCCAATGCATCGGCTGCAGAGGACAACGTTTGAAGCCCCACCGTTTTGCCCGCCAGATCAGCCAGCTTGGAAAGACCGGAGGCAGCTGGAACGACAATCACCTGACTATTTTTCAGATATGGCTTCGTGAACAGCACCTTTTCCTTACGCTCATCCGTAATGGTGTATCCATTCCAAATGAGATCAATACGTCCACTGTTCAGCTCGGATTCTTTGGCAGACCAGTCAATCGGCTGAAATTCCACTTGTTTGCCCATTTGTTCCCCGGCCGCCTTCGCATAATCAATATCAAAACCGGTTAACTCGTTGTTTTCATCTCTAAAGCCCATCGGCGCGAATTTATCATCAATTCCAATAATCAACTTGCTGTTATCCTTACCGCCGGAACATCCGGCCAGCACGATCATAATCAACCCAATCATCATCGTAAACATGGCTGCTTTTCTCATCTTATTCCCCTCCAACAATGGTGACCCCCGTATTTAAGAATAGGTGGCAAACGCTTTAGTTCGTTAACACGTTATCAGAGTATCATCATACCATACCGCAGGATACTCGTCGAGAGGAATCAGCGGAATCTTATTCTTATAAAAATGGAAAACTTGTGACGAAAATTTGACCTGTGTTCTATAATGTAAAACCTTACCTTGACATGTTAGCTTATCCGTTTTATTATTTTTCCTAGTATTCTTATATGCTTTTATATATTTCCGGAAATTTGGCAGCAATAGAATGTAAATCAGCTTGATAGACAGGAGAAATAATGTTCCATGTACATTTTAAAACGTCTTTTCACGATGCTCATTACGTTATGGATTATCGTCACTTTAACGTTTATTATCATGCACATCATTCCGGGAGATCCGTTCTCGAACGATTCCAAGACCATTCCAGAGACCGTATTGCAAAACATGCGTGCTCGGTACAATCTGGACAAGCCGCTCGCTGTGCAATATGTATTGTATCTCAAAAATCTGCTCGTGCTGGATATGGGGCCGTCTATTCAATCGAAAACAACCGACGTAAATATGCTTATCGCCAGAGGCTTTCCACCTTCGGCATTGCTGGGTATTCAATCCATCGTGGTTGCGATTATAGCCGGTATTTCGCTCGGAACATTGGCTGCTTTACACCATAATCGACCACTGGATTATATCTCGATGTTTATTGCCATTGTTGGTATTTCTGTTCCCAGCTTCATTTTGGCACCGCTGTTAATCAAGTATGTTGCCGTCAAATGGCATCTGCTTCCGGTCGCCTCATGGGGAACCTGGCAGCATACAGTGCTTCCATCGCTAGCTCTTGCCGTTTCACCTCTTGCTGTTATCGCCCGTTTTATGCGGACAAGTATGCTGGAAGTCATGCATGAGGAATACATACGCACCGCCAAAGCAAAAGGCTTGTCCTCCTGGGCAGTGGTTATTCGTCACGGTCTACGTAATGCATTGATTCCGGTGCTGTCTTTTATCGGACCACTATTCGCTTCTGTGATTACAGGTACCTTTGTCGTCGAAAAAATATTCGCCATACCCGGCATCGGTAAATATTTCGTAGACAGTATCTTTAACCGGGATTATCCAGTCATTATGGGTACGACCATTTTCTACAGCGCCATTCTGGTCGTCACTTTATTTTTAATTGATATTTCCTATCGCCTTGTCGATCCGCGAATCAAATTAGTCAGCAAAGGAGATTAACATGAAAGCAGCACCTACTGTCGAAAAAGACAGCCTGTTTAGTCTTGTAGACCGCAGTCAGATGCCCGCCCCCACATTAACTAGACCCCAAGAGTCACCATGGCGGGATCGGCTTCGCAGACTTTTCAACAACAAGCTTGCCCTGTTGGGGCTTTCCCTTCTAATCATTATTATGGTGCTGGCGATTGTCGGGCCTTCCATGGTCCCTTATGCACCCAGTGATCAATCCCTTTTGAAGACGAATCTCTCCCCCTCGAAAGAACATTGGTTTGGCACGGACGATCTAGGCAGAGACGTATGGGCACGGACATGGGCTGGGGCCAGAATCTCACTTATGATTGGTTTTGCTGCTGCTGCCATTGATTTGGTGCTCGGCATTCTCGTCGGCTGTATAGCTGGTTATTGTGCGGGTCATGGCAAAATGGGCGACCGAATCGACAATGTCCTGATGCGTATTATTGAAATCTTGTACAGCATTCCTTATCTGCTGGTCATCATTCTACTGCTCGTCATTATGAAGCCCGGCCTGCTCACCATGATTATTGCTTTGTCTATTACCGGATGGGTCGGTATGGCGCGGGTCGTACGCGGGCAAATCCTACAGCTCAAGCAGCAGGAGTACGTGCTGGCCGCCCGCAGTCTGGGGACATCTCATTCACGCATTATTTTCAGGCATCTGCTGCCGAATGCAGCGGCCATCATTATTGTGAACCTGACGTTCACTATTCCGTCGGCTATCTTTGCCGAATCGTTCCTGAGTTTTCTTGGTTTGGGGATTCAATCTCCTTCGGCAAGCTGGGGGACGATGGCTAACGATTCACTCGGCGTTATTTTAAGCGGTCAATGGTGGCGCTTATTCTTCCCTGGACTGATGATTTCGCTCACCATGCTGGCATTCAACACACTTGGAGACGGGCTTCAGGATGCACTTGATCCGCGTTCACAGCATTAACAACTGAGATATCCAATTGGACAAGAAAGGGGTGTCACTATGGTCCGCAGCTTCTACAGCTTCTCGCCGAACCGCAGAAAAAATGGAAATTCCTTTATGGTGGTGCGCACACGCGGCATACCTGCCGGAAAGGAGGATGAATAGCTCCCGGTACGGTGTACTTTATTTTCGATAAATAACCATAATAATGGAGGAAAACGACGATGAAAAAAATGCATTGGATGACGATCATCTTACTTTTGGCCGTAACGGCTTTGGCAGGATGCTCTGGCAATGCGGACAAGACAGCAAGCAACGATTCGTCCGCTGCGTCTCAAGCAGATATCCCGCAAGAAATTACAGCCAATCTGGCAGGTGGCGAGCCTTATACACTTGACCCTGCATTCGCATCAGATACAACGTCCTATTTTGTCATTGATAACCTGTATGAAGGGCTGTATACATACGACAAAGCCGGTAAAATCGTAGAAGGTGCTGCCAGCAAAGTAGATGTATCTCCTGACGGTAAAACATACACCTTTACCATTCGTGACGGCGCAAAATGGTCAAATGGTGACCCGCTGACAGCTAAGGACTTTGAATACTCCTGGAAACGGGTATTGAATCCGAAAACAGCTGCCTACGATCCTTCTGCCCTCTACTACATTAAAGGTGCCGAAGCGTACAACACAGGCAAGGGTAAAATTGAAGATGTAGGTGTTACAGCTAAAGATGATAAAACGCTTGTCGTTGAGCTAAAATCACCGCTGAGCTTCTTCCCAACGATTGCTGTGGGTCACGCCTATTTACCTGTGAACCAAGCTGTGGTAGAAAAAAATGACAAATGGGCAGCTGAAGCTAACACAATTGTGGGCAACGGCGCGTATGTAGCCAAGGAATGGAAGCATAACGAACAAATTACGCTGGCGAAAAACGGTCAATACTGGAACAAAGATGCCATTACAATGGCAACGATTAACTTTAAAATGGTTCAAGACTCCACAACCTATTATCAAATGTACAAAACAGGCGATTTGGATCTGATCTTGAGCCTTCCCGTAGATACACTGGATCAAGAAAAGAGCAACAAGGAATTCCTGTCGCATCCGTCTTTCAGTGTGTACACGTATTCTTTCAACGTAAAACAAAAACCTTTTGACAATAAAAAAATCAGACAGGCCATTGCCTACGCTATTGACCGTGAAGCACTGGCTACCAACGTAACCAAAGGCGGCGAAACTCCAGCATACGGATATGTTCCATACGGGACAACAACACCTTCCGGCAAGGACTTCCGTGATGAAGCACCGAAAAAATACTATGAATTTGATGCGGCCAAAGCAAAGCAATTGCTGGCTGAAGGTCTAAAAGAAGAAGGTTTGACCAAGCTGCCTCCGATCACCTTTAAATACAACACATCGGACAAGCATAAAAAAGTAGCTGAAGCCATTCAGGAAATGCTGAAAACGAATTTGGGGATTGAAGTGACGCTGGAGAATCAGGAATGGAAAACGTATATTGATACCTTTAAACAAAAGAACTTCCAGATTGCTCGTATGGGCTGGGAAGGAAACTTCCTTGATCCACTTGGCGTATTGGGGCATTATACTTCCAAAAATTCGAACAACTTTACCAACTGGAGCAACCCGGAATATGACAAGCTGATCGAATCCTCAACCTTTGAGCTTGATCCGGCAAAACGTTTTGAACAGCTTCATCAGGCGGAAGACGTATTGATGGAAGATCTGCCGATTATCCCGATTCAGTTCTCTGCGGATACTGCATTAATCAGCCCTAAAATTCAAGGCATCGTATTTGATGCTCGTTCGAACCCGGATCTACGTTTTGCAAAACGGGTCGAAAAATAATGATTTTACGTTTCGGGATTACTGCCCTGATTGTTGGTACTTTAGGATTTTTATATGCCGCACCTCATCTCATGTATGGTCGTGAAAACCTGGCTACCGCGAATCTACTATTTCTGTTAGGATTGCTGGGCTTGGTGATCGGTGCGATCTTCCACGTTCTGCAAAGTGGCTTCCTCACCCTCTTCCTGCGGGGATTTGCCGACATCGGGCAGTTGTTCATTCGTCAATCCAAGGCATTACAGGAGGAAAATGAACGTTTGCGTTCCGATGAATCTCTGTCAGCCTGGAAAACATCCATGTTCCGCCACCTCAAGGTATATACCTCGGGGTGCGGGGCGGGACTTATACTTTGCTCAGTGGTATTAATGGGGATGAGTTAAGGAAATGAGAAGCTTTCTTGCGGTTGGTGGACACTGCGCGTGCAGATTGTTCCTCCGATCGCCACCGCCCCCGGATTTCTATTAAACTAAAACCTGTAAAGGTTAAAATCCGGGGACAAAAGCGAACGCTTCGCTTCTCCAGAACAATTCTGCCCGCTCCGCTAGCAACCGCCAATAGAGCTTCTATACGTTTTAGTGATTGGTAATATGAAAAGAGAGAGTTCCGCAAAGCGTTTGCTAGCGGAGCTCTCTCTTTTTTCATTTTTTATATAACTTTGAAAAGTTTCTCATAGTACTACAAGACTTATTAGCCTTAATAAATGCGCTTTTCCTTCGCTTCTTGCAGCCATGACGGGAACTCGTCTAACCTACCATCGGCGTCGTCTCTCGTCGCCACTTAGGGGAAAGTCGCTCAATTCTCCGAGTTGGTCATGTGCAGCCTTATAAATGCGGAGGATCGCATGCACCTTGTTAAAATCATTGTCTTCCGGGCCGAATCCTTCCATATACATCCTTTGGATAATATTTTGGAAAAAATCCATACGCTCGCGGATGGAATCCTGTTCGATTTGCAGCACATCTTCAAAGCTGTGTGTCTCAGCTAATTCAGACAGCTCATCAAAATCCTGTTGCTGATATCGCTCTCCCCGTGTTTCGGGATTGAGATCAATAGAGGTACGAAGAGTTGACAATAAAATATTTTCACGTGCCAGCATGACATGAAAATCTTTGTTCTTAAACAGATCCGTAACGATCAGACGACACATTTCCTTGTTCTGCAGCAGAATCCCATCAAAGGGATGTAGCGTCCACACACCGTAGTTAAAAAATAAATTAAAATTGAAGCTACTGCTCCCATACTGATATACAATGTTGATTTTCGATTCATCGATGATTTCAAATGAAAATTCCAGCATGCATTCTCCTTTGGGATTCCAATATTTAACTCTATCCTATCAGAAAATGCATGATTTTCAATAAAAAATTTTATTTCACAGTTTCATTTAACTCCACAATAGAGTCTGCTTTTTCGCTACTGGCAGCCACGAGTAAAAAAACAATCACACACACCAAAATAAAGGACATCATACGCTCATTCTCTCCTTTGTCATTTCACTTTTTAAGAGTTTATGCACGAGAATGCTATATATGTTCATCATGTCCTTTATGGTCCGCTGCCAAACCAAAGAAAGACGCCTTTTGGACTCACCCTGGCGTCTTTTTTCATAGATTATTGTGTTATTGAATATTAGCTATCAGTTCAAAAACGAACTTAGTCCCTCAGAAGAATGGTTGTCCTTCAGTGGTTTGGATTGTTCATTCCCTTCGATGCCCAACCGCTGGCTAAGGTTGGCATTGATTGCTGTCATTTTACTTGTATAATCGTGACAGCTTTCAATAATTCGACGGTTCGATTTCTCAGACAGATCCAAAGCAGATACCAAATCACCAATCGCCTGATTCACAGCCTCCAGTGACATAGAGGGCTTGCTAAGCAGGTCTGTCGTTCTCTCGGTCGTCGTTTTGAGAAGCTTTGCATTTTCCTTGAATTGATCCTCAATCGTACGGTTAGTCGCATCAACGGCTGAAACAATTTTATCTTGATCCGCCAGTGCCATTGCGATCATAGCCGATACGGTGATCAGATTCGATGTTTTATCAATCGCATTATTGACAGAATCAATCAGTTTATCATTATTATCATTAATAATATCCGTTGCTGCAATGGCCTGGTTGTATAACAAGATCATTTCAGTCATCGACTGTGTGCGAGTAACCACCTTGCGCAATCCCCGCTCCAGATGAGGCTTACGATTTTCATTTTCCGGCTTGGCAATCTCGGTTTCGAACAGCTCTTTCAAGCGATTACCAAAGGCAATCTTCGTCTGTAAATTGTAGATTTCTTCAATGGAAGCCTTCTTCAACTGTCTCATGCTGACGATGTTCTCTTCCAGATTATCCTTACCGTCTCTCAAGGCAGTAATGATTTTCTCGATGTTCGTCTTCACCGACTGATACTTGTAAATGTAGTTTTTCAATGGACTTTTACGCAGGAGCTTGCCAAAAAAACCTACATCTTTACTCTGCTGGAGCGTTTCGCATTCATCCCGGAGTTTTAAGATCATATTCGAAACCTCAGCCCGGTCACCAGACATGAGGTCGTTTACCGGACGATCCAACATTTTAAGGGTTTGTCCCGCCCGTTCCTGCGTTTTAACCCCCAGCTTACCAATGTCATCCATTAAGGTGTCCAAACTCATAACATCGCTTTGCGATACCTTTTGAATCAGCTGTGAAGCCTCCTCAGTCACCTTTTGTTCATCTTCTTTTTTCAATTCAGCCCATGGGGTCGCCATCATGCTAACCTCCTATTCTGAAAACAACTGCCAAACCAAGGCTAATCGGTGTTTTTCAGAGCAGCTCTGCTGCATTTTTAAATTTAAAATCGCCTACAATTCGGAACTGCTGTATCGCTGATGAATAAGCTCTGCTTTGCTCTGTAATTCCATCAGATCCTTGTGCTCCACTGTGGATACAATTACAGATATTTTGCTATCCACATCTCGCAATCCGTTTAGTAGCGTCCTGCGGTTGGTCCGTTTCGCATCGCCACTGAGCCGAAGAAACGGGTTAATCAGTCCATTCAAGTCCTTCAAAATCAATCTCCGAACCGTGTGATTCACTTCACTATTGTTCAATTCATGCAAAAGCGGGATGACCCGCTGCAAACGTGCAAATAGAGCCAGCGCCTTCTCGACAATCTCGTTATCAAGCGCATCTTTCTGTCCCTCGGAGATCACCATATCCTCCAGTACTTCCAAATACTCCATGACCTGAGCAAATTCACTGCTCACCTGATCCGGCAAACGTGCTTGTCCTGTTATAGACTCTCGCGGTGCGGCGATTTCCTTTTTATGTTGCTGTGTCTCACCATCCTGCTCCTGTCCCACCGGAATCACGGAACCGGTCAGGTTGGGACGAGGATGACGAACAGCCATGATAAGACTGTATCCTCCCAAACCAATGATCGGAATCGCCAAACACACAAACAACGGCAACCAATTACTGAGTAAAAGCGCAATCAGGTAGCTGACCACAGCAATCGTGGCACCCCACATTTTAGAAGTCATAGCTTGTACCTCCTGACGTAAACCCTTACCATATTGTAGAAAACAATATTTGCCTATGTCAATGTAAGGATTTGCGTATCGTGATTGGCTGCTCGATATGACTGGCTAGAATGTCGTATTGCGGATAAAGTGAACCGATTTCATGACCTAAAGCCGATTTTACCGCCAGGTAAGGAAAATTGATACCTGACAAGCATGATACATGAAGACCTCCAGACATTCGCGGATTGATCTCTAGCAGCTTGGCTCGCTCGCCGTTATATTTCACTTGAATGTTATAATTGTACGGAATGTGATACGCCTCAGCGACCTTTTGTGCCACCTTCAACAGCTCAGGATGCTGCTCCAGCAGCCGTAATCGTCCTCCTGCCTTTCGACGTGGGACGGCTGCTAACAATTTTCCGTTTCGGTCAGCCAAACAGTCGATACTGTATTCGTATCCCTCCAGCAGTTCCATCACCATCAAATTGGGAAACGTCTCTGTGGAAGACAATACGCGATAGGCCTCTTCGAACGAAATATGATTCAGCGCATGACCGAACAGTTCTTCCAGTGGATTACGTTCATTATCAATGATACGAAAGCCCATTCCACCTTCTGCATTACATGGCTTGAAGCATATCTTGTGCCCAAGTGCTATTAATGACTCATACGCCTGTCTAAACTGCTCGGCATTACTGGCAATGGCATAATCGGGAATGGTGACAATATCCTTTTGACGAATGGATTCATAAAATAGGTCCTTCTCCATCAATTGCTCCAGCAGCGCTATATCCCGGCACACCATTACTTCTGTCCCAATATCGTCAAATAGATAAAGATGCTTGCTAACATCGAGCATATTCCACCGTGGAATAAAGATATCAATTTCATGGCGTCTGCAAAAATCAGCACAAAACTGTGCATACTCCACACCGCTCGTGCGCGGCTCTACTTCAGCTACATCACTGGCCTGCAGTGCCATGTGCTGCGGATCAGAGTGCGTCGCATAGATCTCGAACGGAATACCGTCCTCATTGTTGCGTATAGCATTCATATAATGATACACCACCGAAAACCAGCGGTTAAAATACACTTTGACCTTCTTCACAACGCCACGTCCCCTATTATTTTAATCATGAAGTACGAGACGCTGACATGCTCCCGTGTACCTCATAGACATATTCCATAATTTCATCTGCTGCATAAACCCCCGACACTTCCGTAAATCGGTAATTGACCTCTAGCTTATCCCGCTGCTGTTCCCGATACAATTCACCATGACGCGGGGCAATCGCATAGTCGGCATAATCCAGCAGACAACGGTCCAGTAAAGAATCACCGGATGCAACCACTGCTCCCCCATTGGTGAGGTTACGAATATGCTCCACAGCTGCCTGTTTATTCACGGCCGCAGGCACTAGATATACCTTACGACCTTGAATGGATACCTCCCAGCCCATTTCATGCATCATCCGTGCCTTCTCCAGCACCTGTTCCAGCGGCATCCGATCCCGTTCAATCACGAAAGCATAAAATAGTTCATCGCAAAAACGCTCGCTTACGACCCAGTCTTCATGCAGCACCTGTCCGAACACCTGACGTGCCTCTTCCGCATGAGCACCATCGCGGCGTACTTGTTCGTGAATACGTCGATTCCAATCTCGGTCCACCTCGCCTCCGACGATGATGTTACCGCCATTACTCGTCACGGCATAGGCGGGAACCAGTTCCGTCTGAAACACGGTGATTCGTCTATACTGTTCCATGGTCCGAGTCGTCACTGGCATAAACATGACATCTGCCGGTAGTGTCTGGAGCCATTGCAAAGCCTGTACAGAAATAAAGGCCGACGTCGCCCCGTCGATCTGTTCCGCAGGCAGCAGACCGGGGGAATCCAGTGGCACGCCAAGCGAGCGTTTGGAGTAAATCAGCGTCTGATCCAGGTCACTGGCGTAGATCATTCTTGTCCCCCCTTGAGCGGCTTGATGATCCCGCAACAGGAATAGGTCAACCCTTCAAATACCTCAACAGGCACTCCACGATCCTTGGCCAGCAGCATAATATGCTGAAGATTCGGATTATCTTCACGGTCAATCAGAATTTTCCACGGCACCCTACGAAGCAGTACGCGAGTCGTCTCCCCCACTCCCGGCTTGACCAGATTGATATCCCGAATCCCAAATGCCCGCTGAATCGCCTCAATATCCCGTAAGCCCTGCCATGTCACGACAGGCGGATTCAATGTCATCTGTTCCGCATAGGTAGCTGCCGTTTCAGCTACGGCTTGAAAGTAACCGGATACCCTATCCACAAACGTATTGGATTGATCCACTGACCGCCAGGATTCATAAAATTTAGCCCCATGAAAATCGTCCGGACCTATCAGATCGTCCCGAAGTACCGTCCGGCTCATCAGTCCTGATACGGTTGAATTCAGACAAGCGCTCGGGATCAAATAATCTTCTCGTGTACCAAAGGTTTCTGAACATCTGCCCGGATCGGCCAGCACCGCCAGATCATCATTTAGGCGCAACCCGTAATCTGCAGTCATCTCACGGCAGGCCTCGATCAACACCTGACGAATGGCGCCTTTCCCCGTCCAGCCATCGACAAACTGAAGTTCAATCCCCAGCCCATGCTGCTGTAAAATGTACAAAATAGCATTCCGGTCAATGCCTTTGCCACGGATAATAGAAATACTGTAATGCGGCAAAGATACGCCATACTTCCAGTCAATATAACGCTTAATCAGGATACCAATGGGCGTGCCCGCTCTGGCAAGAGAAACAATCGCCGTGTTCAGGCCTCTTTTTCTCACAATCATCTCAGCCACAGAAGCTGCCGCTAATGCAACCTTTTCGGCAGATTGGGCGAGTGTTTCGTGAAACAATCCAATATACTCTGCTGTGGGCTGGTATTCCACTGGCAGCATCTCTGAATAATGGACGCCCGACTGTATCGCTTCTTCCCGATCCTCTGTCCCTTTTTCCAACGCAACCCGGCTCAAATCCTTCAATAAAAAAGTGACATCCGAGGCAAGATAACTGCCTAGCGGTACGGGCGGATGAATGTTCTTCTGCTGTATTTGCTCCATAAGTGCTTGCTTCATATCCGCGCTCCTTTACTCTCCTGCCTAGTTAAACCATTAAAATAAACGACATGCACTTTATCACAGCCCAGACGGCTCAATGCATCCAACATGGGCTTCATCCGCTCTGGGTCCGACTCTCTTTCCAGCAAAATGAATATTTCGTCATACTGACCTGGCTCTACATTATAAATAAAGTTGCGCACCGTGCTGTCCTCAGGTGAGGGATAGGTCACACCACATGCAACGCCATACCCTTCTTCTCTATGGGGATACACCGGGCTGCGTGTGGTAGACTGATAATATGTGTTCGGGCCTAACTCCGCAGCAATCCGCATCGGAATGTACATGAATTCCCCCGTACCCATCACCAGCGTACGTTGCCCTGAACGAAGTTGCTTCAGTCGTTCAGCTGTGTACGCGATTTCTGCATCCAGCGCTGGATTGTCGGCGGATTGTAGACCAAAACGGCCAGTATATTTAAGATAAGGAGCTGTATTGGCGTACCCGTCGGTAGATATGGAGGTATGTGATATCCGCTCAAAAGCGGAAGCATCCTCTTCAAAACAGCGGTCAATTGTTCCAGAAAAATCTTTATTAACCTCTGCGGTGCTAGTGGCTGCAAGCTCTGCGTTCCCGGTCTGTCCAGCATATTCTGCGTGATCTAGTATCGGTGTTCCCTGTATTTCTATCTTTCCTTTGAGCAAACTTAGAGGCGTAATCCTAATATCTAACTCAGCTTCCAGATCGGCAAAAGCTCGCTCGTCGCTGTCTGTCCGCCAGTCCAATAACGAAGCTATCACATACTGTTTGCGCGGAAAATGTTCCTGAATATCCCGTATAATATTAAGCGTTGTTTTTCCCGTCGTAATCTCATCATCTACCAGCACAATGGGTCCATCTCCGGCAAAAGCATCCTCATTCAGTGCATAACAACGATGATCAACAGCATGAGAATGCTCTTCTTCAAACCGAATAATAGGCCGAAGGCCCGGAATATCCTCGCGTGTCGTATGAATATACGTGGCACCGCCATCAAACAACCGATACATGCTGTGCCCCAGTGCTGTAGCCGTCTCGGCAAAACCAACAAACTTCATCGGTTCTGGAAAAGAAAAAGCCAAACGCTCATCCATCAGCTTTCGGTAGGCCTCTTTTGCATAATTCGGGTCAAGAAGTCCTCTCACGGCCTCTCCAATCAGCTTATCCATCTGTTGTCCTGACTGTGGGACAAGCTCTTTATATAACAGGATCGCCAGGGCCGCTCCACTTAACAGAGAGGTGTATGGATTTACCGGAATATGCTTGCCCAGCACCTTGCTGACAAACAAAAACGAACGCTTTTTGTTGACCCGTGCCGCCATTGCAAACAGCTTGTCCACAGGAAGACGGAATGGGTTATGGGTCTCCGTAATTTTAAC
The DNA here is from genome assembly GCF_056099025.1 of Paenibacillus sp. TSM33. NCBI lineage: Bacteria > Bacillati > Bacillota > Bacilli > Caryophanales > Paenibacillaceae > Paenibacillus > Paenibacillus sp. TSM33. Next base: position 215,269 of record NZ_JBLZXB010000010.1, on the reverse strand, counting down.
GCTGAACTGCTCCAGAATTGGCAGCAGATGTGTTTTCGTGGTTGGGTAAGAGACTGACAAAATGTTGTTGTTCATGTAACACCCCGTATACTTTAGATCTATTTATAATACGATAAGCCCAATTCAAATGAGGCTTAATTTCATTCATCTTATTGGCATAGGTGCTCTTGAATACACCCAGGCTACCGTCGTTACGTTCAACAATTTCAAGTGCATCCATATACTCTTCATGGGTCACCGCATACATAGCCTGTACCGGCTTAATGTGGGACGGATGAATGATCGTTTTGCCAATAATCCCATTCTCTTTATCCATCATAACTTCGCGAATCAGTCCGTCCACTGCATCTGAGATGAAGTCCATTCGCAAGTAGCGTCCCGGCTTCCCAAATGCGTCTTCGAAGGGCGATACTCTTAATTGAGGTTTAAAGATACGTTCTCGGTGAGAGAAATACTCCCATACAGGACCGGAAACGACATAATCCGAGTCCACGCGTCCGAACAAGTTAATAATATCTGCGATGCAATCCCGAATGACGGCAATTTCATAAATCGTAATATCCGGGCTGCGTCTCAGCCCATACAGACTGGAGAAGTCGGTGGCCCCAATTCGTACATTCAGCACATATTCCTGAACCTCGTCCAAAATTACTTTAATCGCCAGCAGTTCTTTCCAACGAGTTTCCCGATAAATAATTTTAGAGCTTTCAAGAATCGGCAATCCATACAACACAGGCGTACGGCTTGCGTCTCCTGTCCCTGTATGCATAGTCCGGTTATATTCTGCAATGAGTGCAAAATACGCCCGTCCATTATCAGAAGAGAACTTGGGGAGGACAAAGCCCGTGAGCAGCGCCAGGGTTTCTCCCAAACTGTTCAGCAGTCGTTCCAGCTGCTCCACAGAGCGTACACGTACAAACAGCAAAGGTAATTGCTGTTCACTCATCATCCCTGTCCGTACATAGGACAAGAGTTGAAGCAGTTGCTGTGCCAGCGATTCTTCGGCCTGTCCGACCTGCTGATCCCCTATAGCATCCTCCAAATCCAGAATGACCGTTGTAAGTCCTTCATGCTTTCCATTTTTGATCTCTTCCGCTACTTCCGAGCGGGTCGCCGGCATGTACAAAGCCGCTCCTATGGCATAAGCCAATATACTTTTGGGTGAACGGTTATGAAACTCCATCGGTGGAGTACAAAAGATCGCTTCTACTTCCTCAGAGGTTAAATCATTAAAATATTTCAGGGCCCTTCCCCTCCTCTTGCTCTATCTCGCCTGACTGAAGCCCTGTCCTCGGGTATAAAAGAAATCCCCCCTTAGTTTCAGGAGGGATTTCGCTATACTTTGTACATTAAGCCTCTTTGTCGGCCTTTTTCTTTCTTTTCGCCGAGCTAAGAATCATTGTGCCTACAAAGACGGCAATCAAAATGCCGAAGAATAATACTTGCGACATGTGAAAGCCAAAAGCAGCAGCCAGCATTTTACCCCCGATAATGGCGATCATAATAAAGGCTGTCTGTTCCAGTTCCGGAAATTTATCAATGAGCTTGAGGAACACTTGTGCAACACCACGCATCATCAGAACGCCGAGTATACCACCCAGGAACAGCACCCATACTTTCTCGCTCACACCAAAAGCGGCAATGACACTGTCAATACTGAAGGCAATATCCATCAGTTCGACCATTAATACGGTTTTCCAGAAAGAAGTAGGTTTGTTCTTCACTTCTCCCTCACCCTCGGACTTGAATAAGCCCTTATAAGCGATGTAGAGCAGATAAGCCGCACCCAGTACCTTAATCAGCGTGAACTTAATCAGGAATGTACCCAAGCCGATGGCCAGAAACCTGAATATATACGCACCTAAAATCCCGTAAAATAAGGCTCTCTTTTGCTGCTCTTTTGGTAAATGCTTAACCATAACTGCGAGAACCAAGGCGTTATCCGCCGACAAAAGACCTTCCAGCAAAATGAGAGTTCCAATAATCCCCCAACTCACCGGGTCAGTAAGCGTACCTACCACATCACTCCATGAAAAGAAATGGCCGTAGTTCTCGCTGATATTTTTAAATAAATCATTCAACATGAAAAGAGTGCCTCCGATAATTCAATTTATTTACTACCCTGCGTCCAGCGCATGCCCCAGTTATATGCCCGATCCATTTCACGATGACCGCCATAAAACTGTACGAGTCTCTCAATACTGAACGTTTCATCGTTCACATTTTGGATCATAGCAATCGCACACATCCCTTTGCGATTGTCATGTTCATTCATATGAACGATAATGTCAGGCCCGTCCTTCTGGTACAGCGTGACTACGCCGTCTGCTTGTGACCAGTTCGTGACTCCTTCATAAATGAAGGTAAACACCAAAATTCGCTTAATTTCAGAAATTTTAGCCCCATTAATGCGGAGATTTTCCCCTGTTTTCACAGAGCCCGTACGGTCGTCACCATCCAGAGCAATGTACGGGAAGCGATTCAGAGAACCGAAAACTTCCCCAAGCGCCTGAACGACACCTTTATCCCCATTCTTCATCTCATACAAGCAGCCCAGATCCAGATCGACACCCTTGGAGCCACGACTGAAAAAGCCCTTGCTCTGCTGTACCTGATTCCAGTTCAGATTGATCAGGATTTCACCCAATCCGCCTGAGCCCTTTTTCAGGTTAATGGTATCGCCCTTTTTCTTCAGCTCAATTTTCCGCAGATTCAGATTTACCGGAGTTGCTGATGGCTCTGGTTTTGGAACAGGAGGTGCAGGTGGCGGTATTGGTGCTGGTCGAGGCGCTGGAGGTGGTGTAGGTGTGGGCGCCGGAGGAGCTGGATTATTTTCCACTTCAATGCCGAAATTTTCACACAACGCATCCAATCCACCGGAAAAGCCTGCGCCTATCGCGTTAAACTTCCATTCACCGTTATGGCGATACAGCTCGCCTATCACAATGGCCGTCTCAACTGTAAAGCCACTATCCAAATTAAATCGCAAAACCTCTCCACTAACCGGATGAGCAAAACGTATAAATCCGCCTTGAACCTGTCCAAAATTTTGCCGTTTCTGATCCGCATCATAAATGGTCAGCGTAAATGCAATCTTCTCGATATGAGAAGGTATTCTCGTTAGGTCCAGGGAAAACTGTTTCTTGTCACCAAACTGTTGTCCATCTGAATAGGTGATAAAGGGTGTGGTCGGATTATTGTAAAAGATCAGATCCTCATCGCCTGATACCTTCCCTCCAGGGCCCAGCAAAAATGCAGAAGTATCAAGTTCCAGAGCCGCTGAGGACTCCCAACCGATCCCTATGTTGACATGGCTCAGGCCCGGATTTGTTTTGGTCAAATCCACCTTCTGCCCCTTTACTACGATAACAGCCATGATTGTGTCACCTTTCTGTCCGTGTGTCATGTTCAGCGTACGTTCTTCAATGGCTTAAAAAGAAAGGGGTAGCGCCCTTTGGACACCACCCCATGTGGATATTATTGAGCGTCCAAGCCATAGTTTTTAGCAAGCGCACCCAATCCACCAGCAAAACCACTGCCGATAGCCTGGAATTTCCAGTCTGCATTGTGACGGTAAAATTCACAGAACACCACAGCTGTTTCGGTGGAGAAATCCTCTCCCAAATCGTAGCGCAGCACTTCACGATCCGTTGCCGCATCTACCACACGTACAAAGGCATTGGACACTTGTCCAAAGTTTTGCGCACGTGCCTCATAGTCGTAAATCGTAACTGTAATCCCGATACGATGGATATTCGCAGGAATCTTTGCAAAATCAATAATAATTTGCTCGTCATCCCCGTCGCCCTCACCTGTGCGGTTATCGCCTGTATGAGTAACCGCACCCGCTCCGCCTGTTGGGTTATTGTAGAATACAAAATCGTCAGCTGCCTTCGCTTTACCGTCCTCATATAATAGGAAAGCCGAAGCATCCAAGTCAAATTCCGCGCCGCCACTATATTTATTGGTATCCCAGCCCAGACCTACAACAACACGAGTCAAGCCTGGATTCGTTTTGGTCAAATCAATACGTTGTCCCTTGGAAAGACTAATCGTCATACTGCATACCTGCCTTCTTTGTGTAGATTTCTTAAGCTAAGCCGTAATCGCGTGTCAATCCTGCAAGACCATCCTGATAACCGCTGCCAATGGCATTAAACTTCCACTCACCGTTATGGCGATACAGCTCACCTACCACGACGCCTGTTTCGATCGAAAAATCTTCTCCCAGATCAAAGCGAACCAATTCTTCGTTGTTTGCCTCATTTACGATACGCGCATAAGCACGGGACACCTGTCCAAAGTTTTGGCTGCGTTCTTGAGCTTCATAGATCGTAATCGTAAAAGCGATCTTTTCTACGTTAGCAGGTACAGTGCTCAGATCAACCTTAATTTGCTCATCGTCTCCGTCACCATCACCTGTGCGGTTATCTCCGGTATGAACGACAGACCCGTTCTCGTTTTGTGGGTTATTAAAGAAAACGAAGTTCTTTTCCGTTTCCACTTTGCCGTCCGCATTCGCCAAAAATACGGATACGTCCAAGTCAAAATCTTTACCGCCATCGTACTTATTGGTGTCCCAGCCGAGACCTACCATAATTTTGGACAAACCTGGGTTTGTTTTCGTCAAATCAATTTTTTGACCTTTAGATAAGTTAATTGCCATGAGTAAGTACCCCGTTTCTCATTAGTTTTGTATGAGCAACCTAAAATTACATATAACGCTGAGCCAGCACATCAATATGTACGGCATGGGTGCCTGCACCGATTGCAGCAAACTTCCATTCGTCATTATGGCGATAGAGCTCCCCGCAGATCAGCGCAGTCATTCCCTCAAAATTATCAGATAAATTAAACGTCACCAGTTCCTTGGAGTTAGCACCGTCCAGAATGCGGATATACGCTTTCTCGATCATGCCGAAATCCTGTTTCCGGTTAACGCAATCATATATATTCACAACAACAAGCACTTTATCGACATTGGCCGGAATCCGTGCCAGGTCAATCATAATTTGTTCATCATCGCCGTCACCTTGTCCGGTCAGATTATCACCGGAATGCACGACTGAGCCGCACGGGCTTTTTTTATTATGGAAGCATACTACATTGTCAGACTGAGTTAGTTTCCCGTTGGCATCCAGCAAAATGGCAGAAGCATCACAATCAATATTGGGTTGCTTCTTGAAACCAAAAAATCCTTTGGACTGCACGGGGTCCCATCCCAATCCAGCTATAACCTTGGTTAATCCTGTGTTTCCCTTGGTCAAATCAATCTTCTGGCCCTTGACCAGATTAATTACAGCCACTGATTAACACACCTCCCTTCCGTAAAATTTACAGACTAAATTCAGATGGGTTCAAACCAAGCGCGCCACAAATCTCAGCAACAATCCGTTGCTCATTGGCATCAAAGTCACCGTCAGCTGCACCAATGGCACTGCATACGCCGACGACAAGTCGACCTACTTCAGGCTTGCCTTTCAATTTACCAATCGCTTTTAACGCTTCCTGTTTGCCGATTTCAGGTGAAAATTCAAAGTTTGCTACATAGTGATTGAAACGGTTGATGACCTCACCCATATCAAACACTTTCAATTCTTCACTGATATTTATGTATCCGGCCATTTTTGTTTTTTCTTCCGGACTAATAGTGCCGTCGGCAAATGCCACTAATGCACAACCTGCAACAACAGCTTCCATAAAATCTTTATTCTTAAATTTCTTAACCTGGTCGCCAAGTCCTTTTTTAGTTGTATTCAACCAATTTTTAAATGTACTCATATTTCCCTCCACAATTACGTATTTGGGTATCATCTATCCTAGTTAATTTCTTCCTTTACTATAACCTGAATTACGATCTTATTCTACAATAATATACAAAAATGCGGTAAATCCGATCTACCTTTTGTAGGTATCCTCTCTATCTTTAGCCCTATTTTCTGTCGAAAGTATCCCTTCCATTATCCCCCATTTGATAGCACGATTGCAAGTTTGTAGAATGGTAGACTTCTATGGATATGCAACAAAATACAATTGCTGTTCTACATATACGGTTTTGCTAAGCTAAACGTTGCGCATACTTGCGGATCACAGCATACAAAAATAGCGTCGACCCAATTTAGGACGACGCTATTTTCACTTCAATCTATTAGGTTCGGTCGTATATAGCTACTCTTTTAATTCCGAAGCTGAAAAACTCTGTCTAATTTAGGATATCTCTTTCACGTTGTTTAAACAAGTGACATACGCTGTCTATATGTCTTGCTTTTATTAAGAGTCTGTAAGCAACTCTGTTTTAGCTTTTTCAATTGCTTCGTCACGGCTCTGTACTTCCATTTTTGAGTATATGGTCGAAATATAGTTTCGAACCGTTCCTTCAGATAAGTGAACCTTGCTTGCAATTGCTTTATAACGATGTCCTTCAGTTAAACAATGCAGAATTTCCAACTCCCGCTCTGTCAGTCCATAAGGATTCTTCATCGTCCCTGTCATTTGCTGAAACAGTGTACTTGCTACTTCTTGGGTTATCATCGTTCCTCCGCGATGCACTAGCCGTATCGTATTAGCCAGCTCTCTTGGATCAATTGATTTTAGTACATAACCTTCAGCACCCAAAGCAAGTGATTTCGTAGCATACGAAATGTCATCAAAGGTTGTGATCATAATTACACGTATGTTAGGCCAGCTTTCTTTAATTAACTTCGTTGCAGTAATACCGTCCATCTGGGGCATATGTACATCCATTAATATAACGTCTGGCGGATCGCTGGCACATCTATCTACAGCAACGTTTCCATCTTCTGCCGTTTGAATTTGAAAATCAGGTTCGTTTTTGAGCAACAGGCCTAAACTGTCCCGAATGAGTAATTGATCATCCACCAACAATACCTTGATCTCTGGATTGCTAATATCTGTATCCTGAAGCAATGGTATAGAACAGGTCACAATCGTTCCTTCGTCTTGTTTGGAATGGAGGTATAGCTTGCCTTGAAGAGACGAAAGCCGCTCTTTCATTCCTGAAAGACCATACCCGAACTTAATTTCGTCACTTCCCTTTCCATTGTCCTGCACCTGCAAAATGATCTGGTTACGGTCGTAGTGAAGAAGCACCTGAATAGAATTGGCATGTCCGTGTCGACTGGCATTAGTCAATAGTTCTTGTAAACAGCGGTACAAGGTCAGTTTTGACTGTTTGATGACAGGAAGCGGCTCCCCCATCGTTCTGAACACAACACGAATGGCAGTATTCTTTTTGAATTCATTAATGATATTTAGCAAGGATAGATCCAAAGAGGGATCTTCCTCCATAGGGTCCATCTGATGAACTTGCTTTCGGATATCTTCGAGCCCTGTTCGACCAAGTTGAAGAACAGACTGCAATCTTTCAATCCCCTCTTTAGAAGAGATATAAGGACGTAATGTTTCCATACCTAAGATAATGGAAGTGAACGTATGACCAATCGAGTCATGAAGCTCACGTGACATGCGGTATCTTTCTTCCAATAGTGTCATTTGTTCGACCTGAGTCGAATACTGCTCAAGGGTTTGATACTGTTTTTTTATTAATTCGAGTTTTTGCTTAATCCGATCTATAGAACGAAATGCCATTTGTAATCCAAAACCAATACCGTATACAAACGAAGCATCCACTAGGTTCTGGAATACGTCCTCTATCGTCCAATGAAACGCCCCTCTTCCTCCCAGACAAAACATCGCCAACGCAAGAGGAAAAGTGACCACATGTGAACGGCCGCGGCTATAAAACGAAATCGTAAAAACAGCTGGCAAAAATAGCCGGACAAGCTCATATTGATGAGCAAATAGCAAAGAAATTCCACCCACTAGAAATACTTCAGCTAACAAATACCAGAGATAATGACTTCGATCAATGAATAAAGGTAATGAATAGCAAACGAGAACAGAGATAAATACAACAGTGAAAGGGAAAGATGGGCGGTCTTGATACGATAGCAAAACAAAGCAAATCAACCACAAGATTCGGAATACAGCAACAATCCATTCCTGCCAAGACCAGCGCATATTGCATCCAAGCATGTAAGTACCCCATTCTTCTTAAATTAAGGTAATTTTTTCAATCTTTTCATATCATAACAAGGTCATGACATTTTGTCACTAGGGGGTATGACTGCACTCCTGATACTTTATAGACAATCAAACTGTTGGCGGGGAGGGAATCGTTGTTGTCACTATTACAGATTCGTCATTTAAGTAAAAAGATTGGGAAGAAAACCATTGTTGAAGGACTGTCCTTGGATGTAAAGGCGGGGGAAATCATGGGTCTTGTTGGCCCAAATGGAGCGGGCAAGACGACCACTATTCGGATGATCGTGGGGTTAAGTTCAAAATCAGGAGGCCAGGTATTTATCCACGGCCAAGATATCGACCGCTCCTTTGAAAAGGCAATGAGACATGTTGGAGTTATCGTCGAAAATCCAGATCTGTACAAATATTTATCCGGCTATGACAATCTGATTCATTTCTCAAGAATGTCTCCAGGGGTTTCTTCGGAACGTATTCAGGAAGTAATCTCGCTCGTCGGACTTGAGGACAGCATTGATAAGAAAGTGGGAACTTACTCTCTAGGAATGAAGCAGCGACTGGGATTAGCCGTTGTACTAGCCCATAAACCTTCCTTACTTGTGCTTGACGAGCCTACCAATGGTTTAGACCCAGCAGGAATAAGAGAGCTTCGGGAACATTTAATTAATCTGTCTCAAAAAGAAGGCGTTGGTGTTCTTATTTCTAGCCATCTTATGGCTGAAATGGAACTGATGTGTGATCAGGTAGCGATTTTAAATAAGGGAAAACTGATTGGTATCCATAATGTAGCTGAGATGATGGATAATCGGCTTGCTCCTGTTCGTTTTGAAGTAGACCGACCCGAATTGGCTCTTCCGGTATTCCAGTCCATGCTGGCGGGGAAAGAAATTATTGCAGATCAACAAACTCTACAAGTTGACATTACGAAAGATCAAATTCCGGGTATTACAAAAAAACTCATGGATACGGGGGTGAACATATACAGCGTTCAGATTACGAAACAAACACTTGAGGATAAATTCATTGAAATCACAGGGGGAATTGAAAAGTGATTCAGTTAATTCGCAATGAAAATATGAAGATTTATAAGCGTAAACGTACCTGGTTTATCATCATACTGCTTATTTTGTATGTATTAATCCAGATGGCCAATTTAAAAAGTTCTGGTATGACTGAGTACAATGAAGGCTGGAAAACACTCTTACAGCATGAAAATTCAAAGCTAACGAGAGATGCAGCAAAGTCAGACGCTCTACCCATTGAGAAAAAAATGGCAGCAGAAAAAATTTTGATGAATCAGTATTATTTGGACCATAACATTTCTCCTCAATCCAATGCTTGGAGTTTTACAGTGAGTCAATCCCGAAATTTAATTGTAGGTATCTCTCTTTTAGCTCTTATCGTGGCTGGCGATATTGTAGCCTCTGAGTTTTCTGCCGGTACAATCAAATTTTTACTGACACGTTCAGCTACACGCTCAAAAATTTATTTTTCTAAATATATTGCAACTCTCTTGTTTGGGATATTTTTGGTTCTGCTCACTTTTCTGGCTGCTATATTTTTCGGTGGATTAATGTTTGGCTTTAAGGGGATCGGCGATCCCTACTTATTCGTCAAGGATCAAACCATTCAGCAGGCAGATATGATTCAAGCCTTGTTAGGAGGGTTTTTATTTAATATACCTTTCATGGTTATCGTGTTGACATTTGCATTTATGATTTCTGCAGCATTTCGCAGTGTTACATTTTCTATTGTGTTCTCTATGCTGGCAGCTATAGCAGGATTCGTCTTGAGTATCACCATGAATGGATGGCCTTGGACAAAATACTTTGTGTTTTCCAGTACAGATCTCAATCCTTATTTTTTTGGAACGACGCCAGTGGAAGGAATGACTCTAGGCTTCTCACTGTTCCTCCTTCTACTTCATCTGGTCGCTATGCATCTCGTTTCATATCCTATTTTTACAAAACGGGATGTAATCTAAATCTATACTAACTATTCTGAAATGGAGTGATTGAAATGAAATGGCTCACTACTTTAGTGATGATCTCAATGTTACTGTTAACTGCAGCCTGTTCATCCAAACCTGCAACATCTTTAAACAAGGAACTTGAATTATCATCTGCAGGTATTTCCAGCTTAGTTTTAGATAATAGCAACGGTCAAATTGAAATTGTCGGAAACAAGAATACAGATAAAATACAAGCCAGTGTCGTTGCTAATGGCAGCAACATGGATAAGCTAAAATTAAGTCTGGAGGGAAAAGATGGTGTAGCTACTCTTAATACTTTTTTCGAGGGACAATTCATGTCAACAGGTCCCCAAACAGTTGATGTCAAGCTAACCATTCCGGAAAAAATGAAACTAGAAATTAAACATCCGCATAGAGATGGAGATATTCAAGTAACGAATTTAGCCTCAGATGTAAGCATTGAAAATGTGAATGGTAATATCACACTTAAAGATATCGGTGGAGCCATTGATTTAACCAACAGAGATGGTGGGATTACTATTCAGAATAGCTCATCCGATGTCAATATTGAGAATGTAAACGGACATATTCAAGCAGATAAAATAGGGGGTACTGCATATATTGAGTTAGGTGACGGCTCTCTGGATATTGATCAAGTTGCAAAAGATGTTGTCATTATTCAGAGCGGCAATGGAAAAGTAAGCATCGGTGATGTGAAGGGAAAAGTGACTCAAAGCAAAAAATAACTGAAAGACCAAAAGGCCAACATATGTTGGCCTTTCCATTAACATCAGGTCCTTCAATCACATCATGAGCGGAAATTCAGTTTATAATGCGGATACTCTTTCTTTTTCACCTACGCTATGAAGGACTGGTTCGGCATTTTGACTGAAAAAGTTACGTAATGCTTTGTTCTTATGAGCCATGATGCCCATCACCAGAGCAACTATTCCCGAAGCCAGTGGAAGGTATACCCAATGAATTCTATCCAATAGTATCCCGTACAACCCGATACCGAGCGGAGTTGCTAGCATAGTAATCGAGCTGATTACACCAAACACCCCGGCTCTGATATGTTCTGGAGTATACAGCTGCACATAAGATATCATGGGAACATTGCTCATTGAATTAAAGAATCCGGTTACTGCCAAAATCATAATGAAGATGAACGTCATCTGTATCAGGCTTCCTGATGTTGAGGGAAACAATAATGGGAAACACCATGTTAGGAATAAGATCGCTTGAAGCTGAAACAGGATAAATATTTTGGTAATAACAAATTGATGTACTTTCCGACGTGAAACCACAATGGCTCCCACAATGACTCCTACGAACCAGGCTCCTTGAATAACAGACAGTTGCTGAGCTGAAAGTTGAAGTTCCTGATAAGTCACATACGGCAGTACCACCTGGACTAATGGGGCGAGCATAAAATTGATACCGACAAAGATGACAAGTAAATACATTATGGCTTTTTGCTTGTTTATATACGCAAACACGTCTTTTACGCTGTCTAAATAACTTGAGGATACCGTTTGTTCATCAGACTTCCTGAATTGTAACCATAGTTGCATTAATCCAGCCGAAATAAATGTTATTCCGTTAATCATCACTATTGTTTCCAAGCCCCAAGCTCGATAAGTAATTGCACCCAGGATCGGGCCCAGTACATTTATGATTGCTCCTATACTTTGATAGGAAGAGTTTACGCTATGAACGTTTTCTCTTTCCACTAAGTTAGGAATTGAAGCATTCAGCGTTAGGAACGTAAATGATTGAATTAAGCTTAATATAACGGAAAACACGGCAAGCAACATAACATTGGTTGAATCCAACAAGAAAATGGGTAAAAAGATTAGTAGCGCTATTCCGCTTAATATCTCGGTAATGACAAGCACTTTTTTCTTATTACTCCGGTCTATAACTACACCTGCAAAAATATTAACAAATACTCCGGGCAGAATGGACAAGCCTAACACCATTGAAAATACAGTGGCCGACCCAGTGATATCCAAAATATATAGACTTAAAGCAAACTTAAAAATCGAACTTCCTAGCTCCGATATAAGCCTAGTCACAGAAAAAATAAATAGGTTCCGGCGAGCATAAAACGAAAATTCCTTTGGCTGATTCATGAGATCCCCCTATTCGGTTAGGGCAAGAGTTACAGAACGGTTGCCCAGCGTCTTTCCAATTGCTCCAAGGCACTTTGTAAATGATTCCGTACTATACTTTCGTCTTCTGAAAAAGGTACAGTTAGTGCCACAAACAGATTAGACTCGCTATCATGCCAAACTTCGCATAAAATTCGCGTTCTTCCTTCAACATTGACATTACCCAGATCCACCGTTTGTAGGAGTTGATGCTCACTTCTCAGCTCACCAAGGAAATTAAATACAATCGGCATTCTATCCAAAGCCTGCTGCAAGTATCTCCCAGATAAAGGATAATCGTTCTGTACATCCGGGTTATACATTAAGTTAGCAAAGCTGATATTATGTTCAGCTGCCCATTGAACACTTTGGCGAACCTGCTGTTCTAGAGATACAAGGTTTTGGTCTAAATTAGTTAGTATCGGGATATGATCCACAAATTCACCAACAACATCATAGTAACGCTTCTCTCCAAAGCTTCGACCATATTGCGTTACCCAAATTGGAACCTGACTAAGCTCGAAATACATTTTACAAAAAGTAGTGAATATAAAGAATGCGATCTCCCATTGACTTGTGTTGTCCAAGTGAACTGCTCTCTCGGAAGATTTCAAATCCCAGATAACGGTTGTATGCCCCTCAAGTACTGCTTTTTGACCCACAAAATCGGTTATACGACCAATTGCACGATCAAACTTATCCAGACTATAGGTAGTTACTAGTTCCAAGTCGTCAACACCCTGAGGTCCTTCCATAATATGAGCTGTAAAATCAGAGTAACGATTTTTGCTCCCTTCAGGCGTTTCCTTTCCAGCTCGAACACATTCATAATAAGTGTTGAACTGGTGCTTAATAATCTCACTGCTCATAAAGTCAAAGATCGAGTGCGAAAAAGGTAATATAAGCAGGTAGTCTTTCAGATTCTTTTTCACAATCAATATCCGATATAAAAGTGAATTGCTCAATTCATGCTTTTTGTAAAAATAAGGCCAGATGATATTATTCAGAATCACTTGCTGTGTATCTTCGTCATACATAGAGATATCCACCAGTGGTACAGGAAGATGATTCGGTGCTTCCCTTACTTGCCATTGCAATTCTCCGTTTTCTTCACACAGCGTACTTCTCATCAAATCTTGATCTCGAATAATCTGCAGAATCGCTTCTTCCACATACTCCATGTTCATATGTTTTTCTAGCGGAATAATCGTGCCAGAAATATCACTGTGTTGGAGATGGTAGCGTTGTGTTGGAGAAACTGCCAGTCTCTCGATCACTCCTGGGCTTAGAATAGCTTTGGAGAAAACGTCCAAATCATTGTCAATTCTTTCTGTCCATATGCTCTTAATGTCTTCAAGATTGACCTTTTCTAGTCTCAGGGTTTCTTCTCCATGCCAAGTGATGTAATGAGGCTGGACTGATTCATCGCAATTCATGTCCAACAGTTCCATAATCTCTTTTTCGAAAGAAATGGCTCCCTCTTCTAAATGCAGAACAATATAAGATTTTCCATTGAATTGCTCTTGTTGTATCCATCCCTTAACGTTCAGCTTTTGATGTAGCAACGCTATAATCTGATCAAATTGTTGGGCAAGTACAGAATGGTTCTCTTCCATTCTTTCCACATGTAGTGCCAACTCTCTGACCGTAGGGTATTGATAGATACTGCTCAACCGTAATTCACTACTCAAAATCCCCTGTAACCGAGATGCAAGCTGAATAGCCGTTAAAGAATGTCCTCCCAGTTCAAAGAAATTGTCGTCGATACCCACATGTTCAACACCAAGTACACTCATCCAGATCTCGACTAATTCCTTTTCCAGCTCGCTGCTGGGCTCTACATATTCTGTTCCGGTACCAAACTCCAGCTCAATTTCTAATAGCATACGACGATTAATCTTACCACTCGACGTGAGCGGCATCTGATCCAAGAATACAAAATAAGCTGGAATCATATACTCTGGAACTGAGACAGATAGATTTTGTCGCAACATTGCCGTTGTCACATGAGGTTCGGCAACAAGATACGCACCCAAACTAGGCGTCCCCGTTCGGTCATCAGCACGAGCAAGCACTGCCGCTGCCCGAACTCCATCATGTGCAAGCAAAGCCGCCTCAATCTCACCCAGTTCGATCCGATACCCGCGGATTTTCACCTGATGATCGATTCTGCCCATATATTCGATATTTCCATCCGGCAACCATCTGGCCAGATCTCCTGTTCGGTACATCCGTCCTCCCGGCTCGTATGGATCTTCTACGAATTTCTCTTCCGTCAATTCCTCCCGGTTGACATATCCTCGCGCTACACAGTCGCCCCCAATATGCAGTTCCCCCGGTATCCCTATCGGTTGCAAACGGTCCTTCTTGTCCAAAACGTACAATTTTACGTTATCAATCGGCTTCCCGATCGGAATGCTCTCCGGTTCATGCTCGGCAGGACAGTCATAATACGCCACCTCCACGGTCGCTTCCGTTGGGCCATACAGATTATGCAGCGTGGCACCGCCGCCTCCTATCAGGCGGTTAAACCGACGAACATGCTCTGTCATCAGCGCTTCTCCGCTGGCAAATACACGTCTTACACTGTGCATTTTCCCCGCAGCTCCGCTGTGTTCCATGTATTCCAGAAACGCTCCCAGCATCGACGGCACAAAATGCAATGCCGTTACCCGGTTAGCCTCAACCGTTTCAGCTATTGTTGCCGGGTCCTTCTCTCCTCCTGGCTCCAAAAAGCATACCGTTGCCCCTTGGATGGCCCACGAGAATAATTCCCACAACGATACATCAAAGGTATACGGTGTCTTTTGCAGGATCACATCCTCCGCTCCAAATGGAATCCGCTTTTGCATCCAGTGCAGACGATTGATCAGCGAGGCATGCTCAATCATGACTCCTTTGGGCTTACCCGTAGACCCCGAGGTGTAAATCACATATACCAAATCCGTCGAGCGATTGATCGATTCCAGATTCTTTTCTCTTCCTGTTTGCTCCTTTTTCTGTACCAGCATATCTTCGATAGCGATCAGTTCCCGGGTTGTTCCATGACAACGAAGCTGCTCCGCTAACTCTTGCTGGGTCAATAAAATGGATGCTCCACTGTCCTCCAGCATGAACGCCAGTCGTTCTTCAGGATCCTCTGGATTCAGCGGCAGATAAGCTCCACCTGCTTTCAAGATTCCTAGTAGCCCGATAATCATCTCCAACGATCGGTGAACCGCGATCCCCACCACACGATCAGGTCCTACTCCTTTTTCCCGCAGCACATGAGCCAACCGATTCGCTTGGGCATTCAGCTCCTGATACGTTAGTTGCCGTCCTTTATAAAGGGCTGCCGGATGTTCCGGTGTTCGTTCCACCTGCTCCTCAAACAATTGATGGATTGTCTTCTCTCGCGGATAGATCGCCGTCGTATTGTTAAATTCATTCAAAATCACTTCTTTCTCCGGTAAAGAAGTTACTTCAATCGAGGATATACTCATCTCTGGATTATCCACGATTTGTCGGACTACGCCATTTAAATGATTTTTTATACGTTCCACAAATTCTCTACTTAAGGTATCAGCGTTGTACAGAAATTTAATGTTCAGTTCTTCTTTCAGGGAAACAATAAGATTAAAGTCATAGTTTGTCTGTTCATAAAAGGCCATATCTCGCACGTGAATTTTCAGATTGTGCTTCTGCAGCGCCTCTTCTTCGCCATACTCAGGGTAATTTTCAAACACAATAATATGATCTAGCAGGCTTTGCTTCAGTGTAGATATGGATTGAATGTCTGCTAACGATGTGTACTCATACTTAACCGATTCA
This sequence comes from Paenibacillus sp. TSM33, assembly GCF_056099025.1. Classification (NCBI taxonomy): domain Bacteria; kingdom Bacillati; phylum Bacillota; class Bacilli; order Caryophanales; family Paenibacillaceae; genus Paenibacillus; species Paenibacillus sp. TSM33. The sequence continues at coordinate 199,273 of NZ_JBLZXB010000010.1, read as the reverse complement.
ATGGAGCTTTGTTGAGCTCTCTTGGCCATTTCAATGAAGCTTTCATTCTCCTCGCCATAAATTCGCACGGGAATCGTATTAATGAAAATACCTACCATGCTCTCAATGTCCGGGATTACTGGCGGTCGCCCTGAAACGACTGCTCCAAATACTACATCGTTGGTATTGTTATATCTTTGAAGCAATGCCCCCCACATGGATTGGAACAACGTGTTGACCGTAATCCGATTATGAGATGCAATCTCTGTTAATCGTCGTGTCAGTGTTTGGTCTAACGAAAATTCCAGCTGACTCGTCCGGTAACCACTTTCTTTAGCCTGCAATTTGGACGTCTTTGGTATAACTGCACATTGCGTATATCCATCCAAAGCCTGTTTCCAATATTGCATGGACTCCTCTTTGTCCTGCTTTTCCAGCCAACGAATATAAGTTGAATAAGCAGGGGCTGTTTCAGACTTAAGCGGTCTACCATCTTTCAATTCTAGATACATGCTCATAAAATCGTGGTAGACAATTCCTACGCACCATCCATCCATAATCATATGATGGAAGGTCCACATCATAAGGAACTTATCAGGAGTTGTTCTTAATACATTTATACGTATTAGTGCCTCATTGGATAAATCAAATCCACGCAGAAGATCTTGTTTTTTGTAATCCTCTAGATAAGCGGTAATTTCTTGCTCATTCATCCCGGTAAGGTCATAAAACCGAAACTCTGCATGTTGATGTTTACGCACTACTTGCCGAGGTTCACGTATACCGGTAAACACAAAATTCGTACGCAATACTTCATATTTTGCCAACAATTCTTGAAAACTCTGTTCCAGAAGTTCCTGCTGTAGTTCTCCTTCCATTTCAATCGCCACTTGTTCAACATAAGCTGTAGTTTCTGGCTCCATCATGTAATGGAACAGCATTCCCTGCTGCATAGGTGTTAACGGGTAAATATGCTCTACCTGTTCAGTCCCACCAAACTGTGTGAGAATCTGATCTAATTCAGGAATAGAGAGAGTATGGTCTTGGTAATCAGATGGTGTGAGAACCTTCTGTGAAATGTTTGTACAGTGATTAATTAACATTTTTAAATGCTCAATATACATAAGGGATAATTGTTCAATAGCATGGTCTTCATGCTCGCCGCGAATATATCCAAATTCAAGTAACAGTTGGTCTTGGGAAACAATACTGTTGATGTCCAGTGTAAAATGGCTTTCTGCCCCTTCACCAACAGAACGTCCAGGAGATAACGGTGATGATTCAAAGCTTCCCTCTTGCGTACCCTCCATAAATTGACCCAGATAATTAAAACTGATTTGTGGCTGTATGTTAAAATCTAAATCTTGAATATGCTCCACATCGGTCAAATACTTCAGAACTCCGTATCCAATCCCTCGATTAGGGATATGCCGAATCATTTCCTTAGTTCGCCGAATAACAGATGAAATATCTTCACTATCCCTCATATCCAGCACAACAGGAAACATCGAAGTAAACCAGCCTATGGTTCGAGTAACATCAATCTCCTCCATAATCTCTTCCCTGCCATGTCCTTCAAGATTAATAGCGAAGATTTTACTACCCGCCCATTGCTTAATAGCCAATCCAAGTGCTGATAACAATAAGTCATTAATTTCGGTATTATAAGCCTGATGAGCAGTCCCAAGCAGTAGCTGTGTATCTTGCTTGTCCAACCGGACAGCTATACTCGTTCTTTCTTTTTTCACTCCACCCTCTTCAGTAACTGCTCTCTTCTGAGGAAATGGAGACTCACATTGAACACCTTCAATTTGCTGCCAATATGCCTTCTCCTTTAGTAAAGCCCGACTATTCGAATACTCTGCAAGCCGGTCAGACCAATACTGAAAAGAGTCCGTTTTATCCGGCAAAGTGATAGTCTCACCTTGTAATGCCTGGGTATATGCGCTCTCCAAATCCTCTAATAAGATTCGCCAGGAGACTCCATCAATAACTAGATGGTGAATAGCAATCAGCAAATGCTGACCTTGATCTGTTTGGAACAAGCCAACCCGGATCATCTCGCCTGCTCTTAAGTCCATGGTAGCCTGTAGCCGACTAGCCTCTTCCTCAATCTTGCTTTCAGCATCGTTATTTCCTTGTAGATTATAAATATTTAAATGAAGAGGCTTTAACTGCGTTTCCATATGGTATTGGCTAACAGAACTCTGACCGATCTCATACACCATTCGTAGGGCATCATGGTGAATAATAATATTCTCCAAAGCAGTTTTTAGGGCTTCTTCATCAAACACACCACTAGTAAACAACATAACCGCTTGATTAAAATGGTTCCGATCATCCTGTACATTTTCGAAGAACCATTTTTGGATTGGAGTTAGCTGTACCTCACCTGTTACCGCCTTCTGGTCAATGATTCTGGAACGACGTTGGACATATGGTGCTACTTGCTGAACAGTAGGGTGCTGAAATATGTCCTTCATATCCAGCTTTAATCCCTCTTGACTCAACCTTGCGATAACTTGAATGGCCTTAATAGAGTCTCCTCCAAGGTCAAAAAAACTGTGACTAATTCCAATTCCCTCTTGTCCCAGTACGCCTTCCCAAATTTTGATCAACTTCTCTTCCGTAGGGCTTGTCGGTGGTTCATACAGCGTGCTTAAGTCTAAGTTGATATGAGGCTCTGGCAATTTCTTCTGATCCACCTTGCCATTAGCGTTCAGCGGCAAACTGTCAAGCAGTATTAAGCTGGATGGCAACATGTAATCTGGTAAATACTTCGCCAAGTAACGGCGAATAGCTGAAGTATTTAATTCCCCGTCTGTCACCATATATGCAGAAATACGATTTTGGCCGGATTGATCCGGTTTAGCTACAACTATTGCCTCTTTAATGCGTTCATGGGATAGTAGTTGATTTTCAATTTCTCCAAGCTCTATACGGAACCCCCTAATTTTCACCAGATGATCTTGGCGGCCTACAAATTCAATATTTCCATCTGGAAGCCATTTTGCAATATCACCTGTTTTGTACATTTTCTCGCCTGGATTAAATGGATTGTCTATAAACTTTTCGTTTGTAAAATCAGGTAGATTCAAATAACCCTGGGATAGTGCATCCCCTGATATACAAAGCTCCCCTGGTATACCAATAGGCTGAAGTTTGAGATTTTTATCTAGAATATACACAGTAGTACCTGTAATCGGGGCTCCAATCGGAATGGTACCTTTCCGTTCATGAATCTGATCGACACCATAACAGGTAGCAAAGACCGTGCTTTCGGTAGGACCGTACATGTGCAGCATTTTATGGGGTCCAATATGTTCAAACAACTTGCTCACATGCGGTAGCGAAACCCGCTCTCCACCAAAAAGTACTTTACGAATTGTAGTAAAACATTCAATGTTTGTTTCTATCAACGTGTTAAACAAAGCAGTAGTAATAAAAAATACTGAGACATTTTCATTTCGAATTAAGGAAGACAGTTTTTCTGGATTCAGCATGTTCTCTTTACGTAAGAGAACCAGCTTAGAACCATTGACCAGAGCGCCAAATATATCGAAGACTGACCCATCAAAGGCATAGTTGGATAACTGCAAGAGAATATCCTGTTCCGTAAGATCGATATAATTGGAATTTTTAATCAATCTCCCCACATTATAATGCATGGTCAGATTCCCTTTTGGTTTACCTGTTGAGCCAGAGGTGTATAGCACATATGCCAAATCATCCGATTCATTCACATAAGGTAAGTTAATAGAATCTGAATCCTTGACGATAGTATCGAGCTGATCCAAATCAAGGATTTCCCCTGCAAACCCGTCTGCTCCTGCCTCTTTCATGAAAGTTGACTCAGTCAGAACACGATGGGAAGCCAATAATAGCTTTATCTTGCAATCGTATAGCATCATACTAATTCGCTCCGCAGGATAATCTGGTGCCAGAGGAACATACGCACCCCCAGCCTTTAAAATCCCTAGGATTCCGACTATCATTTCAAAAGATCGCTCTACCATCATGCCAACAAGCGTATTAGCCTGTACTCCTTTTTCTCTAAGCACTCTGGCAAGCTGATTCGCTTTATCGTTTAACTCGCTGTAAGTCCATTGTTGTTCCTCAAACGATACCGCGACACGCTCCGGCGTCTTCGCTACCTGCTCTTCAAAGAGCTGATGCAGCAATTTTCGGTTCTCTTTCTCGTTAGAAGCGGGTACCGTATTAAATTTCGTTAACAAAATCTCTTCTTCGGATACAGTTACCATGTTTACGTCGCCAATCCGGACATCCGCAGAGTCCACAATAGTCTGTAAAATCTGCAAATAATGCTTCGACATTCTCTCAATACTTTCTTTGTGAAACAGCTTATTACAATAATCAATTCGAAAAGAGAGTCCCTCTTGATCCGCTTCTGCTGTTAACGTTAAATCAACTTTGGCTATGCCAGCTTCAACAGAATACGGTGATATGGATATCCCGTCAGCTTGAAGGCTTACCGAATCGGTATTTTCTAGAGAGAACATCGTATCAAACAGAGGATTTCGGCTCAAATCCCTGTGAAGTTCGAGCTTATCTACAAGATCTTCTATTGGATAATCCTGATGTTCGAAAGCTTCCAGGCTGCTTCTTTGCACCTCCAGTAAAAATTGCTTGAGCGTTTTGTCAGCAGCTGGACGGTTGCGCAGCACTAGTGTGTTAACGAACATCCCCATAATATTTTCTAAATCTGTATGATTACGACCTGCTATTGGAGACCCTACCACGATATCTTCCTGGCCTGAATACTTATGCAGCAACACGTTGTAAGCCGATAGCAGTACCATAAATAAAGTGGTCCGATTTTCTGCAACAAATTGCTGTAGACTTTCACGAAGTGTCTTATCAGCTTGAAAAGAATACCGGTCACCTTCAAAGCTCTGTACTTGAGGTCTCGTGAAATCAGTTGGTAGATTAAGGACAGGAAGCTCATCCGAAAACAAGTCTAGCCAGTATTGTTCCTGCTTAATCAAGTGTCCTTCTTTGATCCACTCACTATTCCAAACGGCGTAATCTTTATATTGAATACGCAATGGTGGCAGTGAGTTCCCGTGATACAATGTCGTGAAATCATTAGCCAAAACGCTCATGGAAACACCATCTGCAACAATATGGTGCATATCTACCATCAAAATATGCCTATTGTCCGAAATACGCACCAGCTTCGCCCGCAACAACGGAGCCTGACCTAAGTTAAACGGTCTTACGAACGTTTTGAATATCGCTTGAATCTGTTTGTCCTGTGCTTCTATTCCGATATCATCAGCCTGTTGAAAACTCAGTTGAAATGGAACCTCACTATGAATTTTTTGTACTGGCTCCTCTGTGCCCCACTCAAATGATGTCCGCAATGCCTCATGCCTATCTATTAGATCCCTGAACACTCGCTCCAGCCGCTGGATGTCCAGTTCTCCCTCCATCAGTAAGGCAAAGGGCATATTGTATGCTGTTTCTGCTCCTTCAAACTGATGTAAAATCATTTGTCTCTTTTGAACGGATGTCACTGGATAAGAATCGCGTAGCTCGGCAGGAGCAATATCCATCATCGTCCCAGCTGCAACCTCTGGTCCGCAGATCAAAACACTCATTTCTTCGATGGTCGGATGTGCAAAAATATCACGGAGTGGAATTTCAACTTGCAGCAACTTATTGATTCGAGACATAAGTCGAGTCGCCGTTAGTGAATGTCCACCCAGTTCAAAAAAGTTGTCATGTATACCGATGGAGGATATGTCCAGCAACTTCTCCCAAATCTCGGCTAGTTTTCTTTCCGTTTCGTTTCTTGGTGCAACATAGCTGGTGGCTCGCATCCCATGATCTGGTTCGGGTAGCGCTTTACGGTTAACCTTGCCACTGGACAGGTGCGGCATAACATCTAGCCGAACGAAATGACTTGGCACCATGTAATCCGGTATGAGTGCCTTCAAGTGCGCCCTTAAAATAGATGTGTTCAAACCTTCTCCGCTTTCGAAATATGCGCATAAATATTTACCACCATCTCGATCATCAAGGGCAAGTACTGTAGCCGCCTTGACACCTTCGTACGCGAGTAAGGCCGCTTCAATCTCACCCAGTTCGATCCGGTAGCCCCGAATTTTCACCTGATGGTCGATCCGACCCATATATTCAATGTTTCCATCCGGCAGCCATCTCGCCAAGTCTCCCGTCCGGTACATCCGTCCCTCTGACGTATATGGATCTTCTACGAACTTCTCCTCCGTCAGTTCTTTCCGATTCACATATCCTCGGGCTACGCAGTCCCCTCCAATATGCAGTTCGCCTGGTACGCCTATTGGCTGCAATCGGTCTTTATAGTCCAAAATATACAATTTCACGTTGTCAATCGGCTTCCCGATTGGAATGCTCTCCGGTTCCTGTTCCCCAGGACAGTCGTAATACGCCACCTCTACCGTCGCTTCCGTCGGTCCATACAGGTTGTGCAGCGTGGCTCCTTCGGCTCCCAGCAAACGGTTAAATCGGCGGACATGCTCTGTCATCAGCGCTTCCCCGCTGGCAAATACTCGCCGTACACTCCGCATTTTCCCGGCGGCTCCGCTGTGCTCGATATACTCCAGGAACGCTCCCAGCATGGATGGCACAAAATGGATCGCTGTTACTCCGTTGGCCTCCACCGTTTCGGCTATCGTTGCCGGGTCTTTCTCGCCTCCCGGCTCCAAAAAGCATACTGTCGCTCCCTGAATCGCCCACGAGAACAGCTCCCACAACGATACGTCAAAGGTGTAGGGCGTTTTTTGCAGGATCACATCCTCCGCTCCAAACGGAATTCGTTGTTCCATCCAGTGCAGACGGTTGATCAGTGAGGCGTGCTCAATCATGACCCCCTTCGGCTTGCCGGTGGAGCCTGACGTATAGATCACGTACACCAAATCGTTCGAGCGGTTAACGGGTTCCGGGTTCTTCTCGCATTCTTCTCCTGTAAGCTCCATCCCCTCCATCAGCAGATCTTCGATAGCGATCAGCTCGCGATTGGCTCCGTGCGGATGAAGGCGGTCCAACTGATCCCGCTGGGTCAGCAGGATAGATGCCCCGCTATCCTCCAGCATGAATCCCAGCCGTTCTTCCGGGTCCTCTGGATGTAGCGGCAGATACGCCCCGCCTGCCTTCAAAATCCCCAGCAGACCAACGATCATCTCCAGCGATCGATGAACTGCGATGCCCACCATCTGGTCGGGCCCGATCCCTTTCGTCCGCAGGACGTGAGCCACCCGATTCGCTTGGGCATTCAGCTCCCGGTACGTCAATTGCCGATCTTTGTATAGGGCTGCCGGATGTTCCGGTGTTCGCTCTACCTGCTCCTCAAACAATTTATGAATCGTCTTCTCCCTTGGATAAGGCGCAGCCGTCCCGTTGAATTTCTTCAAAATCAATTCTTTTTCTTCTGGCAGAATAATATCTATTTCGTTCAAAACAACATCAGCAGATGAAACCACAGTGCGGGCGATTTCTTCAACGTGTCGACCTAATCGATCTATATATGCTGGTTCGTATAATAGACCGTTATAGCTGAATTTCATCCGCAGTTTCTCACCGGGGACAACGTTAAGATTGAAGGAATAATTAGTTTGTTCAAAGCCAGCCATCTCCGAAACCGCTAAACTGTTTTCGTCCGCGTGATCGGAGGCTTCCTCCATACCCGGGAAGTTTTCAAAAGCCAAAATATGGTGTATCAGATTACTCTTCAACAAACTCCCCGCCTGAATATCAGCAAGAGGCACATAATGGTGCTCTCCCGCCTCCATAACCGAATGTTGTACATGCTGGACGAATTCCGAAAAAGCAAGATGATCCTCTTCACTTGATATACGCACTGGAATAGTATTGATAAATAGGCCCACCATATTTTCTGCTCCCGGAATATCTGACGGACGACCGGAAACGACAGAGCCAAATACCACGTCGCGGGTGTTGTTGTATTTCATCAATAGCAAACCCCAGATAGAGTGAAACAATGTACTCAAAGTAACCTTGAGTTCTTTGGCCAGTGATTCCAACTGACCAGTTAATTGCGAATCAAAGCTAAAGATTTGCTGCTGTGGATCGTAGTCAACGTGGCTCCCTTTACCAATCGTAGGCAAGATGCTCTGCTGTTCAAAACCATCCAAATATCGCTCCCAAAACGTAAGCGCTGTATCTGTATCCTGCTTGTCCAACCATTTGAGGTATTTTTCATAAGAAGGAGCTTCCCCTAGCTGAACTGGCTCATTTTTTTTCAATGATGTGTAGATCTGGAACCATTCTTTCAGAACGATTTCTAAGCACCATCCATCCATAATGATGTGATGAAAGCTAACGATCAGCTTATATACATCTGACGCACATTGCAATATGGAGACCCGGAATAACTCATCCCGGGTGATATCAAATCCGTTGGTCTTATCACGTTGAACAAACTGTTCTATATAGGCCACCTGATCAGATTGCGTTAGTGAAGAAATGTCCTCAAAGTGAATTGATGGATGCTTCTGCCGAAATACGATCAATTTAGGCTCTTCAATATTGATGTGAAAAACATTGCTGCGCAATATCTCATGGCGCTCAAATAGAACAGAAAGACTTCGATCCAGAAGCTCTACCTCGAGTAAACCGTTCAAGGTAAGACTCACTTGTTCAAAATAGGCGTACGAAGTTTGATCTAGCAGGCTATGGAACAAGATTCCTTGTTGCATCGGGGTTAATCGGAATATACTTTGAATTTGCAGATCTTTACTCATAATCCACCGCCTAGGAAGATGTATTATTTTTATAGTAGGCCATAATCTCATCCAAATCGTTAATTGAAAGATTCTCATCGCTCACATCTGCGGGAGTCCATTCCTTCTCCTTCTTTTCCGAGCAATGCTCGATAATTTCTAGCAAACGACTTTGCAAGAAATTTCCTAATTTTTGAATACTCGATTCAGCATATTCACGACTGCTATACTCAATCCCGAGGGTTAATATCCCCTGTTCGATACTGCCATTAATATCAAGCACAAATGGTGTCTCGGTCTCCTCACTTACTGTCCGGCCCGGAGAATACTTTGATTCGACAAATAAAGGCGCAACTGAGCCTGAATCAATCTGGCCGTGATAATTAAACCGGATTTCAGGTGCAAAATGTCCCTGATTAGTACTTTTCAAATCGTGTAGGGTCATATATTCCAGAATTCCGAAGTCAATACCCTTATTAGGAACACGTCGCAACGCTTCCTTGGTCAGCTTAATTTGGTAAGCTAAATCTGCATTATGCTTCATATCCAAATGAATAGGATACATCGTAGTAAACCAACCGACCGTTCTGGTTATATCTATATCATCAAAAATCTGTTCCCGTCCGTGCCCTTCCAGCAAAATAGTAAATTCATCATCATCAGTCCAGTCTTTCAATGCCAGTCCAAAGGCTGTCAACAGTAGATCGTTTACATTCGTACTATAAGCCTTGTGTACATCCTTCTGCAGACGGTCTGTTTGTTGCTCGGAAAGCCTTACGTTGCAGATTTTCAGGTCTTTCCCTCTTCTGTCAGCGGCCGGATAGTCTTTATGAAGCGGTTTACTGGCATGACGGATCACATTCTCCCAATAACGCTTGTAACGAGCTGGACGCCCACCCTTTGCATCATCACCAAGGCGATGGGTCCAATCCTTCCATGAATGGGTCTTCGCCTGGAAGAAGATTTCTTCATTATTAAGCGCCTGCATATACCCTTGCTCCAAATCTTCCAATAGAATTCTCCAAGAAACTCCATCTACCACCAAATGATGTATCGCGAGTAGTAAGTGATCACCTTGAGCGGTGTGAAACAATCCTGCTTGCACAAGTGGACCCTCTTCTAAATTCATACGCCGCTGAATCGCTTCGCTAAGGCTTTGGATTGCTTCTTCAATGGATGCCTCATGACTTACATCCAGAACAGTAAGAGCATATGCCTTTCGATTCGTACCATGAATGGTGGGAATAATTCCGTCCGGATTCGCTGTATATGTCATTCGCAAGGCATCATGATGCTCTGTCAGCTTACACAACACCTGATCGACCAGTTCTTCCTTCCATCCCTTTTGGCTATACAACATAACAGCCTGGTTCCAATAGTTCGATTCCGTGAACTTTTGCTCAAAAAACCATCGTTGGATAGGCGATAACTCAGCCTCTCCTTCAATAATCCCTTGTTCGGCTTGAACACTGACTGCTCTTAGATCCGGAGTCAGGCTACCTATCGTTTGATGACGGAAAAGGTCCTTAATTTCCATACGATATCCGTGCTTACTTAGACGTGTGGAAATTTGAATAGCTTTAATTGAATCTCCGCCCAATTCAAAAAAGTTATGATTCGTTCCGATAGGAGCATAGCCAAGAACCTCTTGCCAGATTTCGGCCATCAACGCTTCAACCTCATTGGAAGGAGAAATATAATCTACCTCAATCGACAGACTGTGATCAGGCTCAGGCAATGCTTTTCTGTCGATCTTACCGCTCGATAGATAAGGCATAGCTTCCATAGATACGATATAAGCGGGCACCATGTACTCAGGAAGGATTTCTTTAATACGAGCCTTTAATGCTTGTATATTGAATTCCTTGGCATGTTCAACATAGGCGCATAAATAACTTCCCCCAGAACGGTCATCACGAGCAAGCACTACTGCCGTCTGGACCCCTTCGTAGCCCAATATTGCCGCTTCAATCTCACCCAGTTCGATCCGGTAGCCCCGAATTTTCACCTGATGGTCAATCCGACCCATATATTCAATGTTTCCATCCGGCAGCCATCTCGCCAAGTCTCCCGTCCGGTACATCCGTCCCCCCGCCGCGTATGGGTCTTCTACGAACTTCTCCTCCGTCAGTTCTTTCCGATTTACATATCCTCGGGCTACGCACTCCCCTCCAATATGCAGTTCGCCCGGTATGCCTATCGGCTGTAATCGGTCTTTATAGTCCAAAATATACAATTTCACGTTGTCAATCGGCTTCCCGATTGGAATGCTCTCCGGTTCCTGTTCCCCAGGACAGTCGTAATACGCCACCTCTACCGTTGCTTCCGTCGGTCCATACAAGTTGTGCAGCGTGGCTCCGCCGGCTCCCAGCAAACGGTTAAATCGGCGGACATGCTCTGTCATCAACGCTTCCCCGCTGGCAAATACTCGCCGTACACTCCGCATTTTCCCGGCGGCTCCGCTGTGCTCGATATACTCCAGGAACGCTCCCAGCATGGATGGCACAAAATGGATCGCTGTTACTCCGTTGGCCTCCACCGTTTCGGCTATCGTTGCCGGATCTTTCTCGCCTCCCGGCTCCAAAAAGCATACTGTCGCTCCCTGAATCGCCCACGAGAACAGCTCCCACAACGATACGTCAAAGGTGTAGGGCGTTTTTTGCAGGATCACATCCTCCGCCCCAAACGGAATTCGTTGTTCCATCCAGTGCAGACGGTTGATCAGTGAAGCGTGCTCAATCATGACCCCCTTCGGCTTGCCAGTGGAGCCTGACGTATAGATCACGTACACCAAATCGCTCGAACGGTTAACAGGTTCTGGGTTCTTCTCGCATTCTTCTCCTGTAAGCTCCATCCCCTCCACCAGCAAATCTTCGATAGCGATCAGCTCGCGGTCGGCTCCGTGCGGACGAAGGCGGTCCAACTGATCCCGCTGGGTCAGCAGGATAGATGCCCCGCTATCCTCCAGCATGAATCCCAGCCGTTCTTCTGGGTCCTCTGGATGTAGCGGCAGATACGCCCCGCCTGCCTTCAAAATCCCCAGCAGGCCGACGATCATCTCCAGCGATCGATGAACTGCGATGCCCACCATCTGGTCGGGTCCGATGCCTTTCTTCCGCAGGACGTGAGCCACCCGATTCGCTTGGGCATTCAGCTCCCGGTACGTCAATTGCCGATCTTGGTATAGAGCTGCCGGATGTTCCGGTGTTCGCTCCACCTGCTCCTCAAACAATTGATGAATCGTCTTCTCCCTTGGATAAGGCGCAGCCGTCCCGTTGAATTTTTTCAAAATCACTTCTTTTTCTACCGCTGTTAATAAATCTGTATCACCTATCGTTTGTGTGCTATTAGCTACAAAAGACCTTAGCACCACCACCATATGATCCAAGAAGCGTTCGACAGTGTCCTTTTGGAACAAAGCACTGTTGTACTCCAAATTTAAATGAAGGTAGCTGCCTGTTTCTTCCGCGCTCAAGGTTAAATCAAATCGGGAAACACCTGGATTGAATGGAAACGGTTTGAATTCCAACCCACTAGATTGTAGCGGCTGTCCTTTTGTGTTTTGCATGACAAACATGGTGTCGAAGATCGGGCTTCGGCTCACATCTCTCCGCAGCGCAAGCTTTTCGACCAATTGCTCAAAGGGATATTCCTGATGCTCAAAAGCAGATAAAACCGCTTCCTTAACTTCATCCAAAAAAGCTGAAAGACTCTTCTCCGATGAAGGGCTAGTACGCAATGCCAACGTATTGACGAACATGCCGACGATCTTTTCCGTATCTGGATGTCTCCTCCCAGCAACCGGCGTACCGATGACAATGTCTTCTTGTCGTGCATGCTTGGACAAAACAACGTTATATACAGCCAGTAAAATCATGAATAATGTACTTTGAGTTTCAGCTGCGAGTTTATGAAGTGGCTCTGTTATATCATCGCCCAGGATTCGAGATACCGTGTTACCTTCATAGCTTTGAATAGACGGTCTTGGAAAGTCCGTTGGTAGCTCCAGTACAGGTGGCTCATTTTTAAAGATGTCCAGCCAGTAGGATTCCTGATCTTTAATAAATCCATGATTTACTTGCTCATTATGCCAGCTAGCATAATCTTTGTACTGAACGGATAGAGGCGGAAGTACTTGTCCATCATACGCTTTTACAAATTCATCCATAATAATAGACATAGAAACGCCATCCGAAATAATATGGTGCAAATCAACCAGCAGCATATTTTGGTTCTCTGTCAACGGAATCAGCTCGCCTCTTAATAAAGGGGCACGGCTCAGGTCAAACGGTTGGACGAATTCACTTAACACCGTTTCTATTTGCTGTTCCTCTAAATCCTCTTTGCTGGTCAGACTATGAATCCTCAACTCAAATTCTACTTCGTCATGTACGCTTTGAACCGGCTCTCCGTTGATCCATGAAAATGAAGTGCGCAATGCTTCATGCCTGTGAATCAGAGTGTTGAATGCTATTTTCAACCGCTCCTGATCCAGATGGCCTTGAACGAGCATGACAGAAGGCATATTGTAAACCAGTTCCGCTCCTTCAAGTTGATGCAGTATCATCTGACGTCTTTGCGAGGAGGAAACCGGATAATAGGTTTGACCAGAAAGTAGAGCAATTTCGGTAAATGTACCTGCCCCTCTTCCGATGGTACGTTCAATGAGTTTGCTCATGCTTTCCACAGTTGGAAACTCAAATATTTCACGCATAGGCAACTCGACCTGGAATTCTCGAATAATTTTCCCGATCAGTATTGTAGCCTTCAGCGAATGTCCACCCAGTTCAAAAAAATGGCTGTGTACACCTATTGGGCTCACATGCAGAATATCCTCCCACAAACGTACTAGACGAGTTTCTGTATCTGTACGAGGAGCTACAAACCCCTGCTCCCGAATCACATGATGGGGCTCAGGAAGCGCTCCTCGATTCACCTTTCCATTAGTCGTAAGAGGTATCGCAGCAATCTGTATTAGATGAGTAGGTACCATATATAAGGGTAGAGACGCTTTCAAATAGGATCGTATTTCCTGTGTTAAGAGTTCACAGTCAGACACAATATAAGCGCATAAATACGTTTCGTCCTCTTGGTCTTTTCTAGATAGAACAACGGCCTCTCTGATGTCATGATGAGAGAGAAGGACCTTTTCGATTTCTCCAGTCTCAATACGATATCCACGAATTTTCACCTGATGGTCTGTTCTTCCGAGATACTCCACATTGCCGTCAGGAAGCCACTTTGCCAAGTCCCCTGTTTTATACATGCGCTCTCCGATAACGAAGGGACTATCTGTGAATCTTTCGTCCGTTAGATCGGGTTGATTAATGTAGCCTAGGGCTACTCCTGTACCAGCAATATGAAGTTCCCCCGGAATACCGACAGGAAGCAGTCTCCCCTCCTGATCCAAAATGTACAACCGGGTATTGTCAATCGGTTTACCGATTGGAATACTCTGCAAATCATCTCCATCCGGGCAATCAAACCATGTTGCATCCACTGTTGCCTCCGTTGGTCCGTATAAATTATGCAGAGTTGTGCCATTCGGCTTTCGAAGCAGAGTATTAAACCGTCTGGCTTGCTTTACTGTTAGTGCCTCCCCGCTAGCGAAAACTCGTTTAATGCTGCTGAGTTTTCCCTCTGCTTGGTGCTGCTCAACATACTCCAAAAAAACAGACAACATGGAAGGTACAAAATGAAGGGTTGTAATTTTCTGCTCTGCCACCGTGTTCACCAGTAGCTTGGAATCCTTCTCCCCATCAGGTGGAAGAAAGTAGACTGAAGCTCCGGCTATAGCCCACCAAAATAGTTCCCATACAGAAACATCAAAGGTGTAAGGTGTTTTCTGTAAAATGATATCGTCCACACCAATCGGATACTTTTTTTGCATCCAATGAAGTCGATTCACTATAGAGGTGTGACGAATCATAACTCCTTTAGGCTTACCTGTAGAACCTGAAGTATAAATTACGTAAGCTACATCCTCCGGCCCACTGTAAGGTTCAAGATTAGTTTTTTCAGTTGCCCAGTCTGCTCCGATCGCAAGCACGTTGATATTCTGTGAAAGATCCTTCAATGTAGATTGGATTTCCTGCTGCACCAGCAGGATGGAAGCTCCGCTGTTACCCGCTATATATTGAATTCGTTCCAGAGGATCCTCTGGATTGATTGGCAAGTAAGCCCCTCCTGCCTTAAGAATAGCCATGATCCCGACTAGCATCTCCGGTGAGCGATAGGCTGCAATCCCAACAATCTGGCCAGTTTGCACCCCTTTCATCCTCAAGACGCGAGCCAAGCGATTAGCCCGTTCGTTCAATTCCAGATAAGTTAACCGCTCATCAGCGAATGCTGCTGCCAAACGATTCGGCGTCAGCGCCGCCTGCTCTTCGAAAAGCTGTTGAATCGTTTGACTTTGAGGATACAAGGCATCTGTATCATTAAAATCTCGCAGGATTCTTTGTTTTTCCTCGCCCGAAAGCAAATCAATATCGTCCACATTCATATGAGGATTAGAGACTACCTGTTCAGCTATTTGTTTTAGGTGCAGTTCAATTCTTTGAATATCTGAAGCTTGATAAGCAATACTGTTATAGCCAAACTTAACTTTCAATTCTTTACCAGGAATGACTCCAATATTAAAATCATAATTCGTTTGCTCAAAACCTTCGGTTTCCACAATTGAAACAAGCTGTTCTCCTTCTCCACCAGCAAGCTCTTCAGTAATTGGGTAGTTCTCGAACGCTATGATATGGTGGATCAAGCTCTTACCCAGTGGGGTTAGCATCTGGATATCAGCCAAGGATAGAAAATGGTACTTCCCCGATTCCATCATGTTCTGCTGAAATTGTTTGATTATTTGGGAAAATGTTTGTGCTTCTTTATGACATATACGTACAGGAATCGTATTAATAAATAATCCAACCATTTTCTCCGACCCTTCCAGCTCAGCTGGACGGCCGGAAACAACGGAACCAAATACCACATCCTTGGTGTTATTGTATCTTTGCAGCAACAGACCCCATATCCCATGAAATACAGAACTTAAGGTTACCTGATTTTGTTGTGCTATCATTTCCAAACCACGGGTTAACTGCTCATCCAGGGTGAAAATATGGTTGTTCAGCTTGTAGCTTCCATCCTCAGTTGACTTGCTGCTAAGAGGTAAGCCACTTTGCTCTTCCACACCTGATAATTGTTGTTCCCAATAAGCAAGAGCTGTCTTCTTATTTTGCTGCCCTAACCAACTGATATATCGGCTATACGGAAATACTGCGTCCAATTCTGGCTTTTTCTTGATGGAATAAGCTCTGTAAATTTGGAATAGATCCTTCGCAATGGTACCAATACACCAGCCATCCATAATGATGTGATGAAAGCTCAGAACCATTTTGCAGCTTGTATCACTTAATGCAAGAACACTTATCCGAATAAGGAGATCCTTTTCAAGATCAAAACGCATTTTCCGATCATTAATCGTAAAATTATCAACATATAAACGTTGTTCTGCTTCATTTAATTCTGTAATGTCTCTATAATCAATCGTTGCTTCTTTATTAGCCAGCACGACTTGTAACGGTTGGTCTGTTTCTTTATAAACAAACACAGTCCGTAACACATCATAACGGTCAATTAGGGTTTGAAAGCTTTCCTTCAGCGTTTCTGCATTCAACCGTTCATTTAAGGTAATGACCGTTTGATCAAAATATGCTTCTGAGTGCTCGTCTAAAATGGAGTGATATAGAAGCCCCTCCTGCATGGGTGTCAATGGATAAATGTTTTGAATGAGTGCGTTTCTCATACGGCTCACCACTTTGCTACAAGTTTAGTTTGTTACTTAAAAGTTGGGACAGGTTCTGAAACTCATCGATTGACAACTTGTCATAGAGAAAATCAGTTGGACTTTGTTCCGTTACTTGTTTGCTGCAGCAATGGTCGATTAGATTCGTCAAATGTTTTTGGAATAAAAATAATAGTTGTTCAATGGTTTGTTGCTGGTATTCTTGCTTGTTATAGTTGCATGTAATAATTAATTGTTCGCTTTCATTAATAATGCAGTTGATATCTAACGCTACAGATCTTTCCGTGAAGGGACTAGCCTCTTCTCCAGAGGAAAATTTAGAAAGTGTAAATACATCTGTATCTAGTTCCGTATCAAAACGCCCCATATAATTAAAGGCAATTTCAGGAGCGGCCTGAAATGCAGTCACACCAGACTCATTCACTTGAGCATAGTTTAATACCCCATACCCAAAGCCCTTGTTCGGTATCCTTCTAAGGCTGTCTTTGATGTTCTTAATCTGATATGAGAGATCATGCGCATTGTCCACTTCCAGTAAAAATGGATACATTGTTGTGAACCAGCCAACAGTTCTGGAAATGTTCATTTCCTGAAACACTTCTTCTCGCCCATGCCCTTCAAGATAGATCAACACACGAGACTGCTGAGTCCATTCTTTGATACTTAATCCAAGAGCAGTGAGCAAAATGTCATTAATTTCAGTATTGTAGGCCTGGTGCACCTGTCTTAACAATTTGCTAGTGTTCTCATTATCAAGTGATACACTTACATTTTCACTATCACGCAACATGTTGGTTTCATAGGAGCTGTCTTTAGGCAACGCTCCAGACTGGGTTTGCTCCAGCTGTGTCCAGTATTCCAGTTCCTGCGCCAGCTCCTCGCTTGTTGCATATTGGCTTATTTCTTGTGCCCATGAGCGGTAAGAATCCGTTTTGTCTGGCAAGTGTAGTGCTGCCCCCCGCTGATATTGCTGATAAAGGGACGCAAAATCTTGTAAAATAATTCTCCATGAAACCCCATCAACTACCAGGTGATGAACCGCAATGAGCAGGTGATCTCCCTTAGCAGTCCGGAATAAACCAAGCTTCATTAAAGGACCAGTGGTGAGATCGAAACTACTTTGAATAGCCGTCGCTTCTTGCTCAATCCATGCTTCTGCTGGTAGACCTTCAGGCAGTGATTTAATCGTTAAGGATAGTGGTTGATTGTTTAGTCCTTCATTGTATTGAACAATGCGATCTTCTCTCTGACAGAATGTCATTCTTAAGGCATCATGCTGTTTAATGATGCAGTCAAATGCAGCCACAATCCCTTGCTCATCAAAACCGTCTTCGGAGAATAGCATGACGGACTGATTAAAATGCTGAGGACTTATCTTCTGTAGATGGAAGAATCGCTGCTGTATTGGCGTTAAAGGCAGCTCCCCCTCAATAGCTTCCTGACTAATCTTCCGACGGATCACCTTAACGAATGGGCTCAATTGTCTAATCTGAGGGTACAAAAATAATTCTTTAATGCTTAGCTTGTAGCCATGTGTGTTCAAACGCGAGACGATTTGCAGACCCTTAATAGAGTCTCCGCCCAAATCAAAGAAGTTGTGAGTTGCACTCACGCCTGTTACGGCAAGCACTTCCTCCCATATTTGGGCCAGCAATACTTCAGTCTCACCTGTTGGTTCCACATACTCCACTTCTAAGGCACCGCTCCAGTCAGGTTCAGGTAATGCTTTACGGTTAATCTTTCCGCCAGGTGTAATGGGGATCACGTCAAGCGGAACATACACCGAAGGTATCATGTAATCAGGAAGCTCCTTAGCCAACTGCATTTTGATATGATCCGTATCTAATGGATTAGCTGAAACCACATACGCGCATAAATAAGAACTTCCCTTATTCTCTTTGACCATTACGACAGTTTCCTGAATATCAGCTATGCCTAAAAGATGATATTCAATTTCACTGAGTTCAATCCTGTAGCCGCGAATTTTGACCTGAAAATCGGATCTACCCAGGAAAGCAATGTTACCGTCAGGCAAGTATTTAGCTAAATCCCCCGTTTTATAGAGCTTTTCATAGCCAGGCATTGAATAAGGATTATCTATAAAGCTGGCCTTCGTTTTAGTCGGATCATTCAAATATCCAATCCCAAGTGGTGTACCTGCAATATACATTTCTCCTGCGATTCCTACGGGAACCCTTTTTAGTCCAGGGTCCAATATATAAATCTTGGTATTGGCAATTGGCTTTCCGATAGGAATTCTGTCTTCGTCTCCTGTCACTCGATAAGCAACACAGCCTATACTTGCCTCCGTTGGACCATACAGGTTCGTGATTTGAACATGAGGAAAAATGGTTAAAAACGTATGAACCGTCGATGGCGTAATTTCTTCACCACCAAGAATAACTTGTTGAAGAGAATCCAATTGCTTGGTTCGAGTTGAATTTTGGTCCAACTGGTTGACAATAGCATTAAATACGGATGGAACGAAGTCTGTAAAAGAAATACGCTCCTGTTCAATGATACTCGTCATGTACGTAGCATCCACGGTCATGCCTGTTTCCGGCAACACGGTCGTTCCGCCGTTCATTAATGGCCAAAACAATTGCCATACCGCGCTGTCGTATACATGATGAGTCGTCTGGAGAACACTTTGTGCAGCCGATGTTCCAAAATAGTCGTTCATCCATAGAAAACGATTGGTTATTCCTTTATGGGCAGCAATAACTCCTTTTGGTTTGCCGGTTGAACCCGAAGTGAAGATGACATAGATTGGTGATTCCATATCTACACCTACTTCCGGGTTACTGATAGCGTTACTCTTCCTTTCGACTACAGAGCAGTCTATAACTAGATACTCTTCAGCATTTATTTCTGAACTGATAGGTGTACTTGAATTGACCAATAGGGTAGAACTTCCCAAATCCTGCAGGGCGCTCTGTAAGCGGTCAATAGGCCACTCTGTATCAAGAGGCGAAAAAGCAGCACCTGTTTTCATAACAGCCAGTATGGATACTACCAGTTCCAGGCTCCGTTCCATGAGTATAGGCACATAACTTCCAAGTCCAATTCCTTTAGCCAACAAATTGCTTGCTATCGCGTTTGCCTGATCATTTAACTCCTTGTAGGTCAGCACCTGATCTTGATAGATAACAGCTTTAGCATCCGGTCTTCTATCAGCCTGCTCCTCAATATAATGATGTATGGGTCTCGGCTGTGAATAAGCTATATCAGTGCTGTTATACCGCTCATCCATAGCAGCCGCTTCTGTTGCGTTTAGGAGATTAATATCAGTCAATGCTATATCAGCGTTTTGGACTATTTCCTCCAATACATTTAGGTAATGCTCGACGAGAAGCTCAATTGTTTCTTTTTTATACAGTTTTGTACTGTACTCAAATTCCAGATGAACTCTCCCAGCCTTTTGTTCGGCATTCAGTACAAGATCGAATTTGGAAATACCCGTTTTGAACGGATATAGCTCAAAATTAAGGTTATCGGCTTGCCACTGCTGTGCATCCGTATTCATAAAGGAGAACATCGTGTCAAACAACGGATTTCGACTCAGGTCTCTCTTGATGGACAGCTTATCAACCAGTTCGGCAAATGAATACGATTGATTTTGCAGAGCTTGCAGCGTGTTTTCTTTTACTTCGTTCAAAAAGGTTTTGAAGCTCTTATGACTAGCCGGATGGTTCCGAATAGCCAGTGTATTAACGAATAATCCTACGATCCCATTGGTATCTGCATGCGTTCGTCCAGACGTTGGAATACCAATTACGATATCTTCCTGTCCTGCATATTTCCCCAACAGCACATTATAGGCAGCAAATAGAAGCATAAAGAGTGTGCTATCCGTTTGAATACACGTGAGATTCAACTGTTCTATAAGCTTTTCGGACAGTTCGACTTTCACCATATCTCCAACAAAACTCTGCAACTGTGGCCGCTGATAGTCTGTAGGCAGATCTAGAACGGGAAGTTCTCCTTTATATTGATCAAGCCAATACTGTTCTTGCTTTGCATGAATTTCTGTATTCGATCTGAGCCAAGCAGAGTAATCTTTGTATTGAAGCGGTAAAGCGGGAAGTTCTTCTCCCTT
This sequence comes from Paenibacillus sp. TSM33, assembly GCF_056099025.1. Taxonomy (NCBI): domain Bacteria; kingdom Bacillati; phylum Bacillota; class Bacilli; order Caryophanales; family Paenibacillaceae; genus Paenibacillus; species Paenibacillus sp. TSM33. Next base: position 178,653 of record NZ_JBLZXB010000010.1, on the reverse strand, counting down.
GTACAGCTTGTTCCATTCGTTAATAATAGTGTCGATAGAAGTACCGTCAGCTATCAAATGGTGCATATCAATAAGAAGCATAAATTTATCACGATCCATTTGAAGAAGCTCCGCTCGAAATAGTGGGGCTTTGCCAACATCAAAAGGACGGATGAAATTATGGATCAATGTATCTATGCCCTTTGTCGTAATATCACCAGCAGCCCGGGCAAAGCCAAGTTCAAAGCTTACCTCTGGTTGTACAAATTGCACCGCTCTATCATCCACGTATCCGAACGAGGTCCGAAATGCTTCATGCCGGGCTAATAATTGTTCAAAGGTACGCTCCACTCTTCTTCGATCTACATGACCTTCGATCATCAATGCTGCCGACATATTGTAAGCCACACCCGTCTCATCTAGCGGTAGTACGGCCAACAATCTGGATTGTGCTGGAGAAACCTCATAATAAGCTCCCTCAGTCACTGCCTCAATTCGTTGGTAATCTGTGGGTTTGGCAGCAAGAATCTTCTTGGAGAGCGCTTCGATTGTTGGTGCCCCAAATATATCTTGAGTTGAAATTTCGATATGAAAGACCTCGTTGATTTTCGCAGTCAACAGGGTCGCTTTCATCGAGTGCCCACCTATTTCAAAAAAATGATCGTGTATACCAATCGGAGTAATCTCTAGCAGATCCTGCCACATTTCGATCAATAGCTGCTCCGTTTCATTATTGGGCCCAACGTGCTGTAATTCTTTGCTAGAATGCTCCCCTGGTTCAGGTAATGCACTTTTACTAACTTTGCCGTTTGCTGTCAGCGGCATCGCATCCAACAAGAATACATGGGCTGGTACCATATAATGAGGCAGGCTTGACGACAGATAGTCTTTCAAAACATCTACTGTAACCGATTCCCGCAAAACGGCATAAGCGCATAAATACGGATTGTCATCTGTTCCTTTAATCACTACTGCTGCCTCTTTTACCGCTCTATGAGCCAACAATGTGCTTTCAATTTCACCTGGCTCAATCCGGTAGCCCCTGATTTTAACTTGTTGATCTGCGCGGCCAAGATACTCTAGCGTTCCGTCAGGTAACCATCTCGCTAAATCTCCTGTTCTGTAGAGCTTCATATTGTCCAAATAAGGGTGTGGGATAAATTTCTGCGCCGTAAGCTCAGGACGATTACGATATTCTCGCGCAATTCCTTTACCCCAAACGCATAATTCTCCTGAAAGTCCTATGGGCCGCAACTGCAAGTATTGATCCAGAATGAGAATGCCCGTATTAGGAATCGGCTTTCCAATACAGCCCACTTCTTCAGGCCCCATATCTCGTAACATCGTTGTAACTACACTATTCTCTGTCGGGCCATACTCATTGAACAATTGAATGCCAGGATGTTTGGCTTGGCTGGCTTCTATCAACCGTTTCGTTGCTTTCTCACCGCCTAACGTTACAACCTTGAGAGACTTGGCTTCATCTGGAGTCAGACCCTCTATAATAGACATGTACATGGAAGGAGTACACACGAGATGTGTAATATGACTTGATAAAATTATGGCCTTCAGAGCCGATAATTCACTCAGTTCCTCATCCGTAGGCAGCACCACCGTACTTCCAGACAGCAGCGGAGTAAAAAAGGCACCCACAAAAGCATCAAATGAGCTAGACAGCATTGGCAGGATACGGTCTGCTGCTTCAAGTGCATATTCATTTATTCTCCAAGATAACGTATTTAATATCGCTCGATGCTCAATACAAACTCCTTTAGGAGTACCCGTTGAGCCCGATGTATAGATCACATATGCCAAATGACTTGAATCCGATTCCCACTTTGAAGACAACTTGCTTTCTGTTTTATACCACTCATCATCGTCCATATTTAGGACTAAACCTTCATAAGTTGTAGCATTGTAATTAGATGAGTCATTCAACAACAGGAGAGCAGCCCCGCTATCCTCAAGCATAAAGTGAATTCGTTCTTCTGGATAAGAACTGTCGATTGGAAGATAGGCGCCACCGGCTTTTAAAATAGCCAACATACCAACGGCCAAATCTAATGAACGGCCCGCCATTAAGCCGACTACAGTTTCTGCCCCTACCCCCCGCTTCATTAATGCCCTCGCCAGCTGATTTGATTTCTCGTTCAGCTCTTTATAAGTAATCACATGTCCCTGATGAACTACAGCTACATGATCCGGACTTTTGAGAGCTTGCTCTTCGAATTGCAAGTGCAACGTTTCTTGTTTCTCCACTATCGATGAAGAGGACAGATCAAAAGTGTTAAAGCCGTGTATCAGCTGTAACTTCTCTTCCTCAGGTAACCATTCCAACTTCCCAATCTCGCTCCAAGGTTGTTCCAAAATGGAGCGTAGTATTTGTATATAGAGGTTAGCAAGACGATCAATCGTTTCTGATCGGAACAATTGGGTACAATAATTGAAGCGTAAGGCTAGTCCCTCCTGCCATTCGTCAGCACTTAGTACCAAATCGAATTGGGAAATTCCTGGATTGAATTCACTTGGATGAAATTTTACTCCATTGGCTTCAAGCGAACTCATCTCAAAATTCTGCATGACAAACATCGTATCAAACAAAGGATTGCGTCCTTGGTCACGACGGATATCCAGTCTCTCAATCAATGCTTCAAAAGGATAGTCCTGATAGTCCATAGCTCGCAGAGTTGTTTCCTTGACCTCTTGCAAAAATGAATGAAAACTCCGCTGAGAAGACGGACGATTCCGCAAAGCTAACGTGTTGACAAACATTCCTATCATCGTTTCCGTGTCCGGATGCTGACGCCCTGCCACCGCTGTTCCTACAATAATATCTTCCTGACCCGTATACTTTGCGAGCAGTATATTATAAGCCGCAAGCAGGATCATAAAAGCTGTAGTCCCCGTATTTTTGGCAAGTTTCTTTAATTCTTCTGTCATCTCTGAAGTGATGTTATACGACAATACAGCCCCTTCGTAGCTTTGATGTAATGGTCTAGGGAAGTCCGTAGGCATTGCCAGTATAGGTAATTCTCCGTTCAAAACATTTTTCCAATAATGTTCCTGTTCAAATAAACGATTACTGGTATACTGTTCCTTTTGCCATGCAACAAAATCTTTATATTGAATTTGGATCGGAGCTAAAATTTCACTCCGGTACAGTTGTACGAGTTCATTAAGGAAAATGGATAACGAAAGCCCATCTGCAATACTGTGATGCATATCCATGACCAACATATGTTTATTAGCCTCAAAGCGAAACAATTCTGCTCTGAAAAGTGGCCATTGGCGCAGATCAAACGGACGGACAAACAAGCGACTCCTCTCGTCTGCATCTTTCTCCAATATTTCTGTGACTTCGATTTCAAAAGTCGGCTCATCATGAATAACTTGTACAATTTCGCCATCCACGATATCAAAGGAAGTACGAAATGATTCATGGCGCCGAATCAAATCCAGGCAAGCCTTCTGAAGACGGGGGATGTCTAGATCCCCATCAATACGCACCTGACCCGTAATATTGTAAGCTGTACCTATCCCCATATCCTGTAAGACAAACATACGTCTTTGGGCGTCTGATACTGCATAATGGGTACATTCTTCGAGCTTTTTAATAGAAACGGCTGTTCCTTGTTTGGCTCCTTCGATCACCTTGGTCAAGGTCGAAACTGTCGGTGAATGAAAAAGTACATTCAAAGGGATTCGTTTGCCAAACTCTTGATGAACTCTGGCAAGCAAGAGAGTCGCCTTCAACGAATCTCCTCCTAGATCAAAGAAATTGTCATCAGATTTAACACGATTCAATCCCAGCACCGTTCCCCAAATTTCTCCTACTTTCCTCTCCGTGCTACTAACTGCCTCAACAGGTTCTTTGCTAACAACTTGTTTCATCGTAGAAAGCTGCGACAAGTCTACATACCCCTGCGAATTTAAGGGCATGTTTTCAAGCTGTACGATCTGTTGAGGTACCCATTGGTCTTGCAAATGATTTCGCAATTGCTTGCGAAGGATTTCCTCTATTCCATCATCAGGACTCGTAACATAGGCAACCAAATGTGTGTCTGCTCTGCCCTCTGTGCTCTGGGCTATCACTTGGCATTCACTAATTTGTGGAATAGAGGTAATAAATCGTTCAAGCTGTTCAGTATATATGGCATGTCCTTTTATATAGGCTCGCTTCTGAACAGGTCCCAACAATCGCAATTCACCGTTTGCGGTTCGCAAAGCCAGGATTCCTGTCGGTAAATATACTAAATTTTCGGAAGGCGATTCGTTTTCCTGTACTACATGCAATTCCCCGATCGTTCCCACAGGCGCAGGTTGCAGATAATGATCCAGTAAATAGATGGCTCTTGGTGAATCGTTGTCCGTAATGTCGCTGGATTCGAGTTCCACATAGTCCCTGTAGTTTTTAGCCCCATATTTCAGTTCATCCTGATTTAAGAGTGAGATATCTACTAAATCCCGTTCCTGCCCATCAGCAATCGTGTTCAGGATGTGTAAAAAGTACTTTGCCCAAATCTGCATTGTTTCTGATGCGGCCAAGCTAGCTTTAATATCAAAATCAAACCAAAGCTCTCCTTCAACCTCCATCACATTGAGAAACATGTCATATTTGGAGTACAGGATCGGTGTCGGTATCAATTCAACATCCAGTCCATGAAAATGAAAATTCTGCATCGGTCGATCCATGTTGAAGATGACATTCATTTCAGGTATCAGTATGTTTTCAATACGCTCAATCAGATCAGCAAAAGAGTAGTTTTGAAGCGGTTCGACTTCCTGCATGACTCGCTTAACTTGTGTCATATACTTAAATAATGATTCTTTGCTGGTAATATGGCTCACAATCGGCAGCATATTAACACAGTTTCCGATCAAATTAACTTGTTCCATTCTAGACTGACCAGAGGTAGGAATGCCTACTACTATCGTGGTGTTTCCCGTTAAACGGTGCAGAAATACTTTATATGCTGTCAAAAGTGTGACAAACAGACTATTACCCGCTTTAATACTAAGTTTTTTCAATTTTCTCGTCAGCGTACTGTCTGCCCGAATATTTATTCTTCTTCCACTATACGCTGGTTTCTTCATACCACCGTCCTCTGACGGAATGTCCATGGCAACAGAGACGGAATCCAAAGTCTGTGTCCAGTAAGAAACTGCCTCACTCACTCCTGTATGTTCTAGTTCCAGCTGTTGCCAAGCTTGAAATTCCCTGAATTTTGGCGGTACAGGCAGCTTGACTATATTTTCTCCTTTGCAGAAAGAAGTGTAGACTTGCTCCCATTCACGGATAAACACTGCCATTGACCAACCATCCGCAATAATATGATGAAATGTGAATACTACAATATGTTCTTCCGGTTTTAAACGTAAAATGTGAGCTCGGAACAATGGTTCTTTGGACGTTAGATCAAATGTTCTTTGTCCCTCTTCCTCAAACCATTGCTTGACCTTTTCTTTATGTTCTGATGGAGGAAATCCTGAGAAATCATTCAGTGAGATGACCACATTCACGTTGTCAAGAACATGCTGTTCTTCACCATCGGGGTCAATAACCGTCCGTAGCGACTCATGCCGATTCACAATTGTCTGTACTGAACGTTTTACAATATCAAGCTGCAGTTGACCCTGCATTCGCAATGCTGCTATTTCGTTGAATGCAGTGGATGAATCACTTCTGGATTGCGTAGCAAACCAAATTTGCTGCTGCTCCTTTGTTAAAGGGAACGTTGAGGATTCGAGGGGGACCACCTCATTTTTTCGGCTTCCATCTCCATCCGGTGATGGCGTATGGTCAGGTAGGAATCCCCCTTTTCTCAATTCCTCCACACTTTCCTTTACAGCCTGTGTAATTTGTTGAAGGTCTCCATCTGTATGAGAAGTCGATAAAAAGCAATTGCGACCTTCCCATATGTAAATTCCCTTGTCAATCAGCAGATGGAAAAAGAGCTCAATGTCGCCAAACGAAACGAACCGGAATAATGAGCCATAGTTCACCATGTGGATAGGTACACTATTTTGCTTAAAATAAGTATTCAGCTCTGCTACCCATTCGTTGGTTCTTCGGTTCAGTTGTTCCTGAAGATTCGGCCCTTCAGACTTCAAATATTTCAAAGTGGCTAGAGCCGTATGCATGGTCAGCGGATGTGTACAGAAAGTACCGCCTACGAACGTTTTAATATGCGTATTTACCGGATAGGAGTCATCTCCGAACGACCACACACCCCCATCTACAGTGTCCATAAATTCTGAGCTTCCAGCGACTATGCCAACAGGCATACCTCCACCTGCCACTTTTCCGTAAGTAACTAGATCAGCTTTAATTCCAAACCAGGCCTGAGCACCTCCTGGATGAATTCTAAATCCTGTGATTACTTCATCAAAAATAAGTGCCGTTCCCGAATGTGCTGTTATCTCGCGAATTTGTTCCAAGAACTCCTTTGGTTGCAAATCCGGTCTTCGACTTTGTACAGGCTCCACCAATACGGCAGCAAGTTCATGTGCATAATGTTTGATAGCTTTTATAGAATCCGGGTGATTATAAGGGAGTACAATTACATCCTCCATCATGCTCGAAGGAATTCCCGGTGCCATGGGCAAAGCCTCTCCCCCGCTGAAGTTCGGATCGGACACGGCAAGTACACCATCGAATGTTCCATGATAAGAACCAGCAAATAGTACTATTTTGGAGCGTCCTGTAGCTGCTCTAGCCAAACGTAAAGCAACCATAACAGCTTCTGACCCCGAATTGTAAAAGGCAACCCGCTCCACACCTGTCAGCTCGCTAATCAAGGCAGCAACCTCGCCTGCTGTATTCGACATAGGGCCGATCGAAGGCGTACGGTCGTGCACATTGCTCCGTAAAGTATCGGTTAGCCAAGCTGGGTTATGACCCAATAAATGAACCCCGAAGCCCATAGTTAAATCAATGTACTCATTCCCATCCACATCCCATATCCTTGAACCCGAAGCGCTCTCTGAAATGATAGGATATACGATTTCTTTCCAATAGGATCGGAACCCAGACACATGACGATTATTTGCATGAACCAGTCGACTTTCCTGTGTGTATTTCTTGGACCCGAGGGTTCGTTGAGTATATCGTTTAATAAAACGCTGTAAGAAATCATTTTGCCGCGCACTGTATCCACTTTCCTCACCGATCAGTAGAGGTTGATAGGGTACAAAAGGTTTGGATTCAGTAGTTGGATTCACTTTAATTGTAGAAGTGATAGGCACGTCAGTTGCCACAACATGCAGAGATGTAGGCTGAGCACTGACTGTGTCTTTGTTTGTGGTTAACGATGCTGCCTGAATAGTTCCTCCTTGACCGCCACTAAGCATCTCCAGTTGTTTGGTCAACACTTGAGTAAGTCCCAGCTGTTGGTTGTTCAGTAATTCAATTTGTTGAGAGAGTAACTTTTCCAGGCCACCCAACTCGGACGAAGGCTTTGCAGCAACCGTATTTTCCGGATTGACTTCTGTCCGATCATCGACCGTATTTAGAGCATCCGCAGCCGCAACTGATTGGGTGGTATATGTCAAATCTGAAATAAACGTTGTTAGACGATCCAGGTTTGTAACACTTTCAAAGAAGTGGTTCATGGGAACATCCACATTAAATTGTTCTCTAATTTCTTTTTGAACTTGAACTAGCATAATTGAATCCAAGCCCATTTCGAGAAAATGCATCTGTTCATCCAGTTGTTCCACCGTAAAACCGGAAACTTTACTGATTACATCTTTTAATACTTTGGAAATCTTCGCTGTGTAGTCTAGCTGATCTGTAGCTTGCAGTTCTTTTGGATACGCGGACTCCATACTTTTCTCCTCCCTGCCTACGTTACTTATCTGCACTACTTTTGGAGTAAACCAGCAACGATTTCGTTCAAAAGGGTACAAAGGCAGCGACTGGATTATTTTGATATCATCCGCATAAAGCGCTTGCCACGGAATAGCCATACCTTTGACGTACAGTTCACCCAATTGGCGTAGAGCGTGAACATCTGTATGTGCACTTGCTCTAATGGCTGTAATCAATCGACCTACCGTATCATCTTTTTCCCGTTTATGATCAACGCTCTGTTTATGAGAACCTATATACATATCAGGTGTATTCTCTCGTTTGTTCCCGGAAGTCCATCGCTCCAACTTGTGTAATAAATCCTCTGGACTGGAAGTAATAACTGCTAATTTATGTTCCATATGAGCTCTGCCGATATGTGTGGTATAGCACATCTGCTCCAAGGAAACCGCTGGATTTTGGCGTAAATAGTCCACATATCCCTCAACCAAATGATGCAGGCTTGTCTCATTTTTTGCGGAAACCGTAAAAAGATGAACACCATCCGGCGTGTTTACAGATTCCTCATGTGTTCGCGTTTCTATAAACTCCTCCATAACAACATGAGCATTGGTCCCACTGAATCCAAAAGAACTTACTCCGCAGCGAAGTGGGACATCATTTGAACTTAAATCGGCTACTTCTGTCGTCAAATAAAAGGGCGACAATTCAAAATTAATACGGGAACTAGGTTTCTTAAAATGAACCAACGGAGGATTCTTCCTCGTTTGCAGCATTAGAACTGCTTTAATAAGACTGGATATTCCTGCTGCTTCAAATAAGTGACCAATATTGGGTTTGACGGAACCGATTGCACAAAATTGTTTTTTGTCCGTATATTTTTCAAAGGCTTGTGTCAATCCCGCAATCTCAATAGGGTCCCCTAGCTTAGTTCCCGTTCCATGAGCTTCGATAAATGACAGAGTTTCCGGGTGAATAGCCGCATCATTCCAAGCCGCCTCCACCACTTCTGCCTGTGCGGAAGGACTAGGCGCAGTAATTCCTACCGTTGTACCATCCTGATTCACCGCACTTCCTTTTATTACTGCATAAATACTGTCTCCATCTTGCAAAGCCTGATCGAGAGGCTTCAACAAAACCGCTGCAACCCCTTCTCCCACACCTGTTCCATCCGCTTCTGCATCGAAGGTACGCGCTCTGAAATTTGGTGATTCCATATCTAGTCCCAGCTTCACTGGTAATAGCATCGTTCGGATTCCTCCGGCAATCGCCATCTTGCAATCCCCTGTCGCTAACGCCTTACAAGCCATATGAATCGCGACAAGTGAAGAGGAGCACGCCGTATCCACTGTTACTGCTGGACCTTTTAAATTAAGAAAGTAAGAAATCCGACTTGCCAGCACTGACGGTAAATTCCCAACAATATACTGATGAAATTTGTCCGGTTCTCCCTTAGAGAGCATCCGCTCATAATCATAGCCCACTTTTGAGAAGCCGACGTAAACTCCTACCTTTTGTCCATGAATCCGTTCCCCTGCATAGCCCCCATCTTCAAGTGCATGCCATGCGGTCTGAAGGAATAATCTCTGATTAGGGTCCATATAGCTAGCCTCCACAGGACTCAGCTTGAAGAACGCATAATCAAATTTATCAATTTCTTCTAGGAAGCCGCCTTCTATAAACTCTTCTTCTCCCTTACTTTGGTCTACAACTGATAAATAATCGATGGCGTCTTGCTTACGTTGAGAACTTAAGTTCCCGATACAGTCATCGCCTTGAACAATATGATCCCAATACTGTGACACAGATGAAGAACCAGGTAAGTCCAAAGAGAGCCCAATAATAGCCACGTCCTTGCTATGATTGTGATCCGTATCATCCGTAGGAACATGCTGTTGTTCAGAATCAGTAGGGCTCGCTAAAAATTCTGCCAAGTGAGCTATTGATGGGTGATCAAACAAATCGGTAACTGCAAGCTTAATCCCCAGCTGATTTTCAATTTTGTCTGTAATCTGAACCAGTTGTAAGGAATTGGCTCCTAAATCAAAATAGCTGTCCCTCGTGTCAACCTCTCCCCTAAGTAATACCTCGCAGCAAATATCGTGAAGTACTTTTTCGATCTCAAACGAAAGTGTAGGCAATTTTTGATTTTTGTTTTCTTGCTCCATAATCCCTTTTAAAACTAATGAAGTCTCCTGATAATGTCCGGCTTCATACTGAGCCGCAAGCTTATACCTCTGCAACTTCCCACTGGTCGTTTTGTGCATTTGCTTAATAGGTATAATATCGTGAACCGCCCATCCTCCATGACGATACAAATGTTTTTTTAATTGAGTTGCAATTGGAGAAAATTTTTCTATCGTCTTTTTGGATACGACAAATACCACAATTTCCTCTGATTCCATCCCATTTACACGAACTCCACACGCCGCCACACGATTAAGTTCGACTCCTTCTACTTCCTCAGCGATACGCTCGATGTCATGAGGGTAAACGTTCTGTCCATTTACAAATATGATATCCTTTGCTCTCCCTGTGACGACTAATTGGCCTTCACGGAAGAACCCCAGATCGCCAGTTCTCACCCATCCATCTAACGTCAAAAGTTTGGATGTCGAATCTTCGTTGTTATAGTATCCTTTTGTAACATTTTCACCTTTGATTTGTATGTGCCCAATAACGCGATCTGCGACTTCTGCATCCTCGTCATTGCATATTCTGATTTCACAATAATCTAACGACTGACCGACCACAACAAATGGCAGAGCATTATGAAAAGTCTTGTCTACCTCCAAGACGGACTCTCCAATGTTTAAGTGCTTACGATCAACATAAACGGTTATATATTCAGTATCGATTGGCGGGATAGCAACTGCAACCGATGCTTCTGCTAAACCATATGATGTTCGCATAGTCGTTCTTTTTAATCCAAAAGGAGCTAATTTGTCAAGAAAGGTGTCACACAATTCAGGAGAGATAGGTTCAGCACCATTGATGATGGCACGGATCTTGGACAGGTTCCAGTTCTTCACTTTTTCAGGTTTGAAAAATTGCATGAAATACTTATATCCGAAGTTTGGCGATGAAATAATGCTTACTTGATGTTCACTAGCTTTTTTTATCCAAAGTACTGGCTGACGAATGAACAGCGAAGTTGGCATAATATACTGATTCACTCCAGCAACTAATGGGGTAATATGATTGTAAATTAAACCCATATCATGGGTTAGAGGCATCCACTGCAAGAACGAATCTTGCTCTGTGACGACTGTCCTATTTATAATTCCACTTGTGTTATGAATGAGATTATGATGTGTAAGGATGACTCCCTTAGGATCACCTGTGGAACCGGAGGAGAACTGAATAAATGCTATATCCTCCAACTGAGGGGTGTGTATCTTTGCAAAAGATTGCTTGGGTTGTTCATGGTCTTGAAGAAGTAATTGATGACGATGGCGGATATTTTCGAATAGGTTATTCTGATTGGTTTTCAAAGTATATTTCTCAAGGTCTTTTAATATTTTGGGCTCGATGAGTAAAAAAGGATCGTTAAGAACATCCCAAATTTTAAAAAGTTTCATTCTATGCTCATCATTGTTACCGATGCTGACAGGTACCGGAATCATGCCACCAAGAATACAAGCCCAAAACGCTTTTACAAAATGGCGATTATTTTCTATTTGAAATACAATTTCCTGTCCCTGCCTAACTCCTGCATCCTGAAGATTCCCCAGAAATGCTAGAGCTTCCCAATATAAATCTTTATAAGTAAGTGTTGTTTCGTTTTGATCCGACTCAATAAAAGCAATAAATTTATGATCATACTTTCCCCGTTCTGTAATAACATCAACCAGTGTTTTGAACCTATTTGTATACATGCTATTCCCCCGTATATCGTAAGATTTATTAGCTTCCAGTTAATAAATTTACAATCTCCAACATCATTGATGAATCTTATTCAGAACATATTAAGAATCGTCTGTTGTTCTTGATCGGGCACTTGCTTGGTAGTGAGAATAGTACGAATTAGCTCTAACACCTCTGTATTAACCGCATTATAAACGGTGTCATTTTTATGACTTTGAAGTTGATTGATCCGATTTCGAATCTGCTGACTAGGGTAAACAACCCCCTCCATATGTTGTTTGTAATCTCCATTTCGATTTCGTGCAATAAGCGCTGCTGCAAAGCCTTCCTCCAGACGCTCAAGTGTAACTTTGCGTATACTTTGCTGCTTACTTAGCCATTTGTCCACCTCTTTTAAAGAAGAACTGGTATTAACAGAAAAAGTGGAGATACTCGGATATCTTTCTTTCATCAGCTGTCCAAGTACTTTTCTCGGACCTAATTCTAACGCAACGGTAATACCGTTCTGATATAAATAATCCATCGTATCTGTCCAGCGTACCGGGCTTATCATTTGCTTGTACAGCAATTCATAAATCGAGAATTCATCATGTGGTAAGGCTGTTACATTGGAAACAACCGGCCACCTTCCCTTGCGTAGCGGGAATTTCTTTAGTTCTACGGCAAGCTTATCTGCTGCAGGCTTCATCAGAGTACTGTGAAAAGGCCCGCTTACTGTTAAATAGTTAACCTTACTTTGTTCTAGACGTTTGATTTGCTCCACTATTCGAGCCATAGGTTCTGTATGTCCCGATAGCACGTACTGATTGTCCGAATTGTGACATGCAATAGATATAACATCACGATCCGTAGATATCTCTTGACATAAGCTCTCCAGAATAGAAGCAGAAACATTCGCAACAGCAACCATAGTCCCTACCCCGTTAGCTGTAGTCTGCTGCATGAGCATTCCTCGTTTTCTCACGATTTGAAGTCCATCTTGAAAAGAGAAAAAACCGCTGCACACCAATGCTGAATATTCTCCTAAACTATGCCCGGCTAACAGTTGAGGTTCCAGTTCCAGTATTTCTCTGCTAGCATAATATGCAGCAAGGCTGGCAGTAAGTAAGGCTGGTTGGGCATTCATGGTCTGAAGAAGCTCTTGGGGATCTCCCTCAAAACAAAGTTTTGAGAGTTTTACACCTAAGGTATCATCCGCTTCTTCGAATAAACGCTTTACCACATTAAAATTATCCCATAGTTCTTTACTCATTCCTACATATTGCGAACCCTGCCCAGGAAAAATAAAAGATACTTTATTCATCTGAAAACCATTCATCTGAAAACCTCTTCTCCAGTGAGCTTCCTGAATATCTGTACTTTTAAAATTTAACTTCTGTTGCAAGTTATAACCTTTGTACTATTAAAGCAGAAATTTATGATCGACATAATTAATGAAAAAAGGAATTATTTTAAAACAAATTAAATCATATGTAATCACCGTGTACTAGCATTTAATCAGCTTGTATTAATAATTTATAAATCGTTATTCCAACCCATGTTCTACTCCTTTTACGAATTAAAATAACGATTTATTTCAACAAAGTCAATGAATAAGTCAACCTCCAAATGTTACATTTTTGTAAATAAAAGGTCGTAAAATGTAGAATTTTGTTGATTGTCATTACATAAAGTCGTTTTCCTGAAAGAATAGCTCTTTTCATTATTTTCACTACATAAAAATAAATAAAATTAATTTATGCAATTGTTAAATATTTTCAAAAGATTGATATAAATACATTCTTATTGTATTTTCACATTTATCTAAATTATGATAATACAATCTTTTTTTGAACCTTGCTCTTAAGCTCAGATTACTCTACATTTGAAAAAATAAATTAAAGACACGACATGAGTCAGATGTCCTTTATTCCATAAAGTTGCTGCTTAAATCATAAATACGATGTAACAATTAAATAACTCGAATATAATTTTAGAAATATGCGCACTAAAAAATCTACAGTTTTTACCAACTGGTGAGTTTTGCAGTCTTCCACTGCCGCTCGCTTAGTGTTGAAAAAGTCTGTAGATGTGATAGATATTGCTATTCGCTTTACTAAAATCATTTCCCACTCAAGTTCTAGTTATAATCCTCCCAATAGCGATACTTCATTTCATTCTCACCTTTGGTGACGATAATCATGTTCTCCACATGTCCAGTTTCTTTATTTGTTCGGTAGATCATGGTACGGGTTTCTCCCTCATCGGGGACAGAGAACAACACCTTGTCACTGATCATGCCACCACCAATACCGACAACATGTTCCCCCCAGCCGGAGGTTGCGCCTGAACCTGCTCCATTGACGCCAGTCCCGCGCGACAAAATAAGACCCATTCCATATCCGGTAACGGTCTGGGCCGTTTTACCTAGAGCGTGTTCTGCAGCTGATTGAGTATGCTTTTGGACCCAGTAATCGTATTTATCCGTATTTTGATCATAACTTACAATATTCCCTTTTTTATCTATAGATATATCTGTTTTGCTTCCGTCTTTACCTGTCAGTTCAGTGACGGCAACAAGGGAATCGGATGTGATCTTGGAAGTCTCTCCTGTATTGTAATCTGTGCGAGTAACCGAGTCCTCGTATTGCAGCCGCAGGACATTCATCTGGTCGTGGATTTTCTGCATGACCTGCTTGTCGCCGATGGTCTCCGCGTTTTTCAATAGTTCCTCATATTGATTATATTTATCCGCGTCTGCTTGCTCCCACTCGTCTATATTTTTGGGTGAATTCACGATATCTTCAGCATGATTTCCAGCCTCTTCGCTACCCGCCAGCGCTGCACTGGCGTTCATCGCTGCTGCCAGGGCTGACCAGAAGCCACGTGTGCTCTCACCATCCGCATTTCTAAACTTCAAAGCAATGCTTTTCAGCTCAATTTCAATGGATTGGACCTTATTTAATATAGAAGAAAGCGTATATTTAGCTGTACGATAGTCATTATAAAAACGATTTCTCTCCATACCATCCCACTGGCTGTGAAGGCGGTTCATTGTGCTATCCAGGCCGTTTAGCTGGTTATACAGTATGCCGTGGGCATTGGCAAATTGGGAGGCCACGTTATCCAGCTGCTCCGGTGTGACTTGGATTTTTGTCATGGTGATCACATCCCATCTACGAAAATAGGAGATAGAAATTAAAGTTTTCAGTAATCCTTATTTCATATTGTAAGCTATAGAGGTCGGACATTCATGAGGATTTATACGTATTTGTGTATCCAGAAGCAGTTCCTTTGATATAATGAATCCATATGAGTTTATTTCGACAATATATTATTGAAAGTCAGGTGTAAGGACATGTCAGACAAAAAAATTATTTTTTTCGATATCGACGGTACATTACTGGACGATGACAAGAAAATGCCGTTAACCGCCAAAAAAGCTGTCTTTGCTTTGAAAGAACAAGGACATGAGGTAGCGATCGCAACAGGACGTGCGCCTTTTATGTTCAAGGATATCCGTGAACAGCTAGAAATTGATTCCTACGTTAGCTTTAACGGGCAATATGTCGTGCTTCGCGGGGAAGTCGTCGCTACCAATCCGCTGAATCGTGAAGCCTTGCAAGCGATGACCGATCTGGCACTCACACATAATCATGCTCTCGTATATATGGATCATATGGACATGAAGGCCAATATTCCTAACGATGAGCTTGTAGAAAAATCGATCCAAACGCTTAAAGCCAAGATTTCAGTGGGATACGATCCGCTTTATTTCCAAGGGAGAGATATTTATCAGACGCTGTTGATGTGTACGGCAGAAGAAGAGCCTTTCTATGAAGCGGTGTTCAAGGCATTTGACTTTGTACGCTGGCATCCAAGTTCGGTGGACGTTGTTCCTCAAACTGGCTCCAAGGCCAAAGGCATCCGCGAGATTACGTCCAGACTGGGCATTGCCGCTGAGAATCAATACGCTTTTGGCGATGGATTAAATGATGTGGAGATGCTAACAACTATACATAACAGTGTCGCGATGGGGAACGGCTGTGATGAAGCCAAAGCCGCCGCTAAAATGGTCACAAAGCGCGCTGATGAAGACGGTATTTGGTATGGACTGCAAAAGCTTGGTTTGTTAAGCTGACTGGATTGCTTGGCAGGCTGAGCATGTTTCGGGAAAAAACAAGTCGGTTTAATGACTTAGATATGAGAAAATAGGAGGTTGTCGTTGGTATGGAAACGGAAGGCTTACGCAGTGTCGAACAGCTAGCCCTGAAGAAGTACAAAATTTATAAACAAAGCCTGCTCCGGTATTTGGCGCGTTCCATGCTGGCGAGTATGTTTATCGGCTTCGGCGTTATTGTCGCCTTCAAGACGGGCAACTTTTTTTACATGGAGCATTCTCCACTTACTTATCCTATGGCGGCGCTCACGTTCGGGGCAGCCATCATTCTCATCGCGTACGGCGGCGGGGATTTGTTTACCGGCAACACCTTCTATTACACCTATGCTGCGCTCCGTAAAAAGCTGCGCTGGGGCCAGGTGCTTCGATTGTGGACTGCCAGCTATGGAGGTAACTTGTTAGGTGCGGGTGTGTTTGCACTCCTTATCTACCTGACAGGGCTGTTTGACTCCTCCAGCGTGAACAGCTTTCTATTGAACGTGGTTGAACATAAAATGGAAGCGCCTGCAATGCAGCTATTTTTCCGCGCTATTTTGTGTAATTGGCTAGTCTGCCTCGCCTTTTTTGTGCCGATGTTTATGAAAGAAAATGGCGCAAAAATGTTTGCCATGGTGCTGTTTGTATTCTGCTTTTTCATTTCGGGATATGAGCATAGTGTAGCTAACATGTGTACTTTCGCCATTGCGCTCGTGCTCGATCATCCGGGTACGGTCTCTGTCGCTGGCGTCATCCATAATCTCGTTCCGGTAACGCTTGGGAATCTGGTGGGTGGCGTGCTGCTTATGGGGGTTATGTACTATTCGGTCAATCTCCCGTTTTTGGACGAGGAGGAACATTAAAAAAGAAGCCGTGGAACCTGAGTTCCATGGCTTCTTTGCATTAATTTCGAAAAATAGCGTATGCAGTGTCTGCAGATACTTCTTTGCTGTTTATTCTGCTTGAGCAGGAAAATGAATAAATTCCTCCAACTCCTTGAACAGCTTTTTGGGATTGACGTTGTCAGGTACAACCAGAGTTAGCGGCTCATCCAGCTTGAGCACATACATGCCTAGAATGGATTTGGCATCTGCCATACCGCTTTTGCCATGAATCCAGATGTCATACGTATAATTGGATACGATTTGATTGATCTTCTCAATATCCTTAACGTTTTTTACCTTGATCGGTGTCATCATTGCACAGCACTCCCCTGCGTTGAATTAGGGCTTACGAAACAAGCCTTAACATCACTTTACCCTATTTATAAAGAACGTTGCAAAATCTTAATTTAGAAAATAACATGCGGCGCGGAGCTAACCTTCCAGTGGCTGCCGA
Source organism: Paenibacillus sp. TSM33 (assembly GCF_056099025.1). Taxonomy (NCBI): domain Bacteria; kingdom Bacillati; phylum Bacillota; class Bacilli; order Caryophanales; family Paenibacillaceae; genus Paenibacillus; species Paenibacillus sp. TSM33. The sequence goes on along the minus strand of NZ_JBLZXB010000010.1, from coordinate 161,524 downwards.
CCTTTTCAAAATTCACGGTGATTTTCTCGTTTGGTTGTTTGGTTTCTGCCGGATAAGGCACGGTCAGCAGGTAGCTGCGCTTCACCGGAGTCATGGTTACCATTTTCGCCGTAGCCCGGCTGAACTCTAGCAAATTGCCGCCATCTGCATTCAACTGAGCTAGTCTGCCATTGACTTCAACAAAAAATTTGCCAACAAATTGCTCACTGGCCTGTTTGGTATAAGCCTGCGTCAGATAGTTGATCAATTTGGTCTTCGTGCCGATGTCCTCGGACAAATAGCGGTAGCTTTTACCATTCAACTGGAACGCTTGGCCCAACGTTTTGCCACCGCTGGTAGCATACTGATAACGAGATTGTGCCTCCAGCACAAGCGGAATCGCACTCTCATGGTTCAGCTTGTCCAGCTGGGTTGGATTCACGCTGGTAGCCGTAGCTGCAGCTGGCGCCGAAGTGGACGGCTGCAGCGGCTTGGACGGCTTGGCAGTCGATGGTACGGACGGAACAGCCGCTGGCGCTACCGACGTAGATGGGCGCGGTGCTGGTGCAGACGGAGCTGCTGGTTTAGCCGTTTGGACGGAACCTGCGGCTGGGGCTGTTGTTGCTGGAACTGACGGCGCTTGCGCAGGAGCCGGCGTCGTAACAGACGCAGATGCTGCTGGTGCTGGCACCTGGGCCGGTACGGTAGCTGACGGAACGGCAACGCTTGGTTGCGCTGCGTTCGCTGGAGCGGACACAGCGGGCGCAGCAGCGGCAACCTGTGCCGCGCTCAAAAGTGTGGCCGCAACACATAGTGCGGATAGTTTCGTATTTATTTTCATACTTCTATACACCTCCATAATCATTGTCTGCATAAACTGCACACGTCTCTATTATAAGAATTTTGTTTCTCGATTGGGTTGCTAAATTGTTTCTATTTGCCTTTTTTTGTTCATTCTGCGCGAAGTTTGTCCGTATTTACCGGGAGCGTAGGTTCTGACCGCTTCTCCTGCTTTTCCTCGATCTCTTCCAGGGATCGTGACATTTGCTTCATAGATTGGTCCAGCTGCTCCAATCTACGATTAAGAGTGACGAGGATGTATTTTAACAGAATCAGGCTTAATGCTGCAGGGAATCCGACATTAGTTACGAGCTCGATCATGCCTTCAGTCGTTAAAGAACTCACAGATTCCGCCTCCTTTTTCCATACATATATTACCTTTATAAGAACTAATGTTCCCATTTATATAGAAATCATACGTTCTCATATGTACCCATAACAAAAAGAGCCCCGACTAGTCTGGAGCTCTTTCTGATACTATTCATTTAACTTTCATTCACCCCACTACTGAGCTGCACATCAAGGAGTGTATATGTTCGGCTGCTTGGGCTTGGTCATCCCTTCTCCCAAATAAAATCCGGTGTGTGGTGGCTGATTATAAGCTACGTTCTGCCAGGCCACACTCAGGCGATACACCGGATCATGCATAAGCGTGTAGAATCGGTGTTCTGACTCGTAAGGTGTTGTAAAGATACGAAGCGCCGAATTATCACTTTTGCGCCAAATGACTTCCTCCCGCCAGTCACCGAACAGATCAGCCTGCAGCGACGGCGTTCCTTTGGTTCCGTTATTGGAACTCGTCCCTGTAGCCGTAAGCAAGTTGGAAGTCGTCGAGTTCGCATAGTTCCACTTGTCGATTTTACCAGCGCTTGAGGAGGTATGATCCAGCAGTTCACGAAGGAGATCCCTATCCCACCAAATTCCGAAGTTAATGGAGGACGGTATCGTGTTGGTAATGAGCTGCCCCTGGGCTGAACGTAACCCAATGCCCGGTGCCCACTGTTCATTTCCTTTGGTACGCGGATCAATGTCTGCCGACATGCCTCGTCCGGTATCCTTGCCTGTTTTTACGCCCCATAAAATGTTGCCATTGCGCGGATCATACATGGCGGCTCCGTAAGTGGCATTTTTGTCCTCGTTCACCTTGAACACTTCATAACCTGAACGGTCCGGGTCCAAATCCCCTACATGAAGTGCATCGCCATGCCCCATCCCCGTATTAGCCAGCTTCGCCCCGTTATCGTCTACTACCAGCGAGCCATACACGATCTCATCCTTATCATCTCCATCCACATCTGCCACGCTCAAACTGTGATTCCCCTGTCCAGCCGTCCCGGTATTGGTGGAGCTATTGCTGTCAAAGGTCCAGCGGCGGCTTAGATTGCCGTTCCGCCAATCATATGCGACTAGAACGGTGCGTGTGTAGTAACCACGTGCCATCACTATGCTGGGTCTTACGCCATCCAGGTAAGCAACCCCGGCGAGAAAACGATCTACACGGTTACCATAGTTATCTCCCCAGCTCGATACCGTTCCGCGCGGTGGCACATAGTCTATCGTGCTGAGAGCCTTGCCTGTATCACCTGAGAATACAGTTAGAAACTCGGGACCTTTCAAAATATATCCACTCGTGTTGCGATGATCAGCCGAAGCGTCGCCAATCTTTACTCCTGTACCATCTACCGTGCCGTCTGCTGTCTTGCATACAACCTCTGCTTTACCATCTCCATCAAAATCATAGACGAGAAATTGCGTATAGTGGGCACCAGCCCGAATGTTCCGTCCCAGATCGATTCGCCATTTGCGTGTTCCATCCAGCTCATATCCATCCAAAAATACATTTCCCGTATAACCGGATTGCGAATTATCCTTAGCATTGGAAGGGGCCCATTTCAGCACAATCTCATACTCGCCATCCCCATCGAGATCCCCCACACTGGCATCATTGGCATTGTACGTGTAGTTCACATGATCCGGGGTTGTGCCTCCTGCAGGCTGCTGGATGGGAACATCCAAATAGTTGTTGTTCCATACCTTTACTGCGGGAGAAGCGGCCTGCTCTGCTCCACTGACCACGGCACGAACGGTATACGAAGATGATGTCGTACCTGCCTTGTCCAGAAAGTTGGTTCTCGAAGTAATCGGCGCTTCATTCACCTTACTTGACCCTCTGTACAGATTGAAGCCAACCGAGTCCGGTTCCGTACCCAATAAACGCCAGCTCACCAGTACACCCTCTGGTACCTTCACTGCGACAGTTCCCCTGTTCAGCTTCTCCATTTGCCTTGTAGAGGCAGCTGAGATTGGGCTATCCATCGGAGTGACCACTCCACATAACATGACACCGAGACAAAACAACACAGTATGCCGAAATCTTTTGTTCATCTGATCATTAGCTCCTTTCATGGTTTGTATTTTCAATAAATTTATTTTATATGACTGATAAGTTATTGTTGTTTAAATCTTATGGTAGCGCTTACATTATTGTAAAGGGACGATTCCGTCCTTTTTGTTCAAAAATCCGGGCTAATGCTTTAAAAATCAGAGGTCCATGAATAATCGTTCTTCGTCAGCTATACTTTGGATATCCTCTGAGCTAATACTGATATATTGATAGCCTTCTGCCTGTTGTTTTTTCAATGCCAGTTCCTTCATAAAACGTGGGCTGCCCTCTCCGGCATCCTCATCGTACACAAGCAATAAACCGTCTGTTTTACGGAAAAGGAGTTCATCCCGTGCCTTGAGTTGCCATATTCCCTGATACGGCTGGCGGCTGACCACTCCCACATAGTCAACTTCGGCACAAATCTGCTGAAAATATTCCTTTTTATCCTCTTTCCATTTTTCCTCCATATTTTGATAAGCCATCATAATAGAGCATTTTAGGTGAGGATATTGCTCCTTTAATGCAATGACGACCTCGCAAGCCCACAAGTCCACCCCGTATTGGCCAGGGGTAATCACCCATTCCAGCCCATCTTCGATCAGGGGAATCAGCCTGCCTGCCATCGCCTTTTTAATATATGGAATGCCTTCATGCTTTTGACTGAAAATATTCAGCTCATGGGCACGATAGCCCGAAACGAGCAAGTTTTTCATCATCTCATCGTCCTTCTGAAATTATCATAAAGATTATTGTAAAAACGAACCTCTGCCCTATGGGCTTAACAAGGTTCGTTTTTGGGAAGCTGGTGTTAATTTAGCATTGCTTTTTGGTGCTTAATATTTTTATTACGTCCGCATATCACGCCTTGGACGAGTTTACACGCCGATCTTGAATTCTAACATTGCTGCTCAATATACCAGCATCGCTACTTACTTTGAACGATGGGTAACTTGGATCTGCCTCAAGCCGCATTTGGCTATCGAACTGCTGCTCCTGCTGCCGATCTACCCAAAAAGAATACGAATCGGACTGAATTGCTGTGTCGGTTGCATTCGGTGCATCGATCACCAAAATGGTAAGTACGCCGTTGCATCCACAATCCTCTGTATCATAAAACAACTTGAACATGCCTGGCCGTCCTGAAAGGACCATTGCTAGCCTTTCAACCGACAAGGAATCCAACTCTAAATGTATACTCATGAAATGAATTCTCTCCTTTGTAATTGAAGTGTTTGGACATATTTGGACTCAATAACTTCAAAAAGTCTAAATATAAACTATATTTTCATTATAATCATCTAAAAACTTTAAGTACAAGGAGATCATTAATGATCGCATTTACAAAAGGATACACTGCACCTAGCTTGGCAGCAGGTATAGCTGCATTTATCAAGTTTGAACTATTGCTCCATTCCCTCTGGTTGATTTTTGTACTATTCTCAAACTTGTTCTAGGTCGATAATAATTTGAAATAGTAATCTTTTCTAATGTACTAAATTATCCAACTCCGGCTGCAATCTGTTCCGCAGAACAAATAGCATGATAGCCCCAACAAGGAATGCGACGGCATCCGCAATGACGAGCGACCAGACCACTCCGTGGAAGCCGCTCATTTGATTGGCAATATATAGCACAGGAATCAGAGTAATTCCCTGGATGACGGACATAACAAACGCAGCCGTTCCCTGCGCCGTTGCTTGGAATATCCCCGTAAACAACGTGGTCATTCCCGTAATGAACAAGGATAAAAACGTCACATGCAGAATGTAGCTGCCCATTACAATTAATTGCGGGTCATTCGTAAATAAGCCAATTAAGTGATCGGAAATCAGATAGACGATGATGCCGAACACGACTGCTAAGGCCAAAATCGTTTTGATTGTAAATCCAATGGTTTGTTTCATTCGTAATTTATTCGCTGTAAAAGTGAAGGCAACCAACGGAACAACACCCTCGCATAAGCCCATCAGAATAAACTCAGGAAATTGTAATAAACGTGAGGAAATTCCGTAAGCCGCTATGGCCTGATCCCCATATTCGACAAGAAAATGGTTAAAGACGAGTGACATCGCACCCATGAAGAGACTCATAATAAATACGGGGACTCCAATTTTGAATACATTGCTCAGAATGTCCTTGGTAGCCCTGAACCATTTTACTGAGATGGTTAAGAATTGACTCTTATATCCCATATGGAAGGCGTAGAATATGCTCGCAGCCAAGTTTGAAATAACCGTAGCTGACGCAACGCCGATCACGCCCCAATGGAAAACGAAGATGACCAGCGCATCGAGAATAATATTCACAACAACACTGAGAATCATGCCGACCATCGACGTAATAGCTGCACCCTCTGAGCGTACGATATTCTCCAGCGTGAAGAATAATACGACGAATGGCGAACCTATAAGCATAATCGTCACATAGTCCTTCGTGAAGCCGAAGGAGTCAATTGTTGCCCCCAGGCCATGAACGACTGAATCGATCAACGGAAGGCCAAAGGCCATCAAGATTAGACCTAGAGCTAAACTGCTGTAAAAGGCGAATGAAGACACATTCTTTACATCATCATACTTTTTCTCTCCCAGCAAACGAGAGATGAATGCACCGCTGCCGATGCCAATCAAGTTTCCTATCGCCATAATGGCCGCGAATAATGGCAAGGTTAGTGCGAGTGCGGTTAACATGGCGGTATTGTGGAGCGTGCCTAGGAAATAGGCATTCAAGATGGAATAAATGACACTCATTGACGTACCTAACATCATCGGTACAGCGAAGTGAGCTACGGCTTTAGCGATCGGTGCTTTTTCAAAATAATGGAGGTTTTCTGCATCCATACGGATCACTGCTTTCTTCAATTATTCGGTCTAATCTAACAGTGTTAGATTGAACCTTACAGTGTTAGATGCTATCATGAATTTATAAATCTGTAAAGAACAAACTTACACTGTTAGATTAAAGGGCGGATATTAATGAAAAAGCAGCAACCTCAGATTTCAGAAGATAAGATTTTAGAAGCGTCGTGGGAGCTTTTAGGGGAGGATGGTATTGAGAAATTCAGTATGAGACGATTGGCCGATCGGCTGGGGATTCAGGCTCCTTCTCTGTATTGGTACTTCAAAAGCAAGCAGAATCTCTACCAGCGTCTAGCCAACCAGGTATCGAGATTGATTTTGGAGGAATTCCACTCCGAAGGAGATTGGAAGGAGCAGCTGAAGGAGCTTGCGATAACGGTACGGAATGTGCTCATCCGGTATCCCTGCTCCACTCAGCTCATGATGTTGACGCTCCCCCACGAACCGGACATCATACGGTTCACCAACCGTATGCTACTTTGCGTGGAATCGACGCCGCTTGAGGAAGAGCAGAAAATGCAAGTGGTTACCACGCTTGTGAACTATGTCTTCTATTTCGTTATGGACGATTATCAGCATCAGCGCAATGTCTCCGCTATCCTTAAGGACCAGGAAACGCCTCCGGGTGAGGAGTTGATTCGCCTTCTGGACTCTATGAGCGATACGGATGTGGGGCTGTTCAGGAGGACGTTCACGAATGGGATGTTCGAACTGATGGGGAGCGACAGGGCGTTTGAGTTCGGCTTGAAGGTGATTCTGTTGGGAATTGAACAGGTGATTAAGGAGCAGCAGAACTAGAGTGTAAAAAATGTTCATTGGGTTATCGGGTTCTCCCGGCGCTGATTCGGCTTATAGCAATCGCTCCTGGACATAGCTTGCTCTCAGGCGCCAAGAAATCATTATAGGGGAGACCAAAAAAATTTTAAATGGGCGGCTGCTTCCTTATTATCGGTCACAGTGAATTCCATCATTTTATTTTCTTCCTGTTCTGAGTGCTCTCCAGTATCATTACGTTTTGATTGATATACAAAAAGGTGTAACCCTCCATTGTTGATGGGTTACACCTTTTAAAAATTGTGGACCTGTCTTAAAAGCAAAGGTTTCAGACCAATATACACAATTAAGGTGTATGCCTGCCCACATATTGATAAGTACCTTTCGGGTATGCAATCCACTCATCCTGCTGATTAAAAACGGGCGATCCGCATGTTATACCTTGTTTACGAACAAATGTCCCACCTTGAGGAAACAATTGATCCTGCGAATGAGGCTCTCCAAGCACATCTACCACAGTTCCATGATATTTTAGTACATATGCGACCGTATTAAATTCGCTTGGGTTATAAAAATGACCCTCTGATTAAAATAGGAAACATTTGTCACATCCATAAAATCGTAAAAGATGCTGTTGATGATCAGATACGGTATTAATGGGTTAACCGGATATAGCGCTATGCTGGACACGTTCATGCGGTTTGTATTTTTCATGAATTGGTGAACCTCCAGCTCATATCCTTCTATTTTATGAGAAAAGTCACATTCTCGGTTGTAAAACAATTGCAGTACGATGCGACCGTCTCCACCATCGACATATTGTGAAAAGAACAAAAAAAATGCCTCCTGTGGTTCCTAATGAACCTGAAATATAGTCGCTCTGCCAGGCGGTACCACTAAATACAACGTGAACGTCCAGCTTTGTAACATCTAATTACGTCAAAGTTGAGCTATAAGTAGAGCCAGTGACTGTATAGGTGAAAAACACGCTCGCTCTACCACCTTTTCCATCCTCTGCTGTCACAAACACCTGTGTGCTTCCTGCTGATTTGGGCTTTAACGTAAGCTGTTGACTTGCTATTTCTGCTTTTACTACGTTTACATCTGAAGTGATCGCATGATACGATAGCTCATCCTGATCAGCACCAAAAAATACATTTTTTAAATCTACTAGTGTATCTCCAGAACCTACAATGCCATATTGATCGGGAGGAACTGTAGCTATGACAGGTACATGGTTAAGTGTGGGTGTTGGGTTCGTTATAGAACTACCACATTCCTCATGACTCACTGGAGCACCCGGGTGGAAAGCTCCCGTTGAGTCCTCAGTCATTAGACCTGCCGCACGCACCGCCTCTATATTAGGAAGGGCCCAACTCCCCTGTGTGTCATTAAAAGTTACTGCTTTCTCCGTTACGTTAAGCTTAAGTGCATTAGCCAGCAAAGCGACCATTTCCTTAGGCGTCAGTGGTTGATCTGGCTGAAATGAGCCATCTGGATAACCGGTGACCAGCCCTTGCTTCACAGCCTCCTGTACCACCTGCAACGCTTGGGACGACATATTGGATTGATCGGTAAAAGATACTGTATTCGCTTTGCTCACAATTACTGATGTGTCCCCTTTCTTTTCCACATGAACAAAGCTGTGGTCTTCATGCCATACCTGCCAGCAACGTCACGATTAGCGACTTCTGCCATTCTTTATTGGTTCTTAATCACCAGTTTCTCCTCGTACACGGTTCATTCTTTTGTTAGTGAAAAGATCTTATCATCCGCTTCTGAACCGATTCTGAACAACATTAAAATTTTATTTATTAACAATTGGAACTTGGTAGAGAAAAAAAGAGCACTTAGCCAGTTAGGGCTAAGCACTCTAAAATTTTCATAAACATTGATGTAGATACAGTATCAGGAAGTTATAGGCTCCCATTGAAAGGTAGCTGCTGACTTGGATGGAAGGGTTGATTTGAAAACGTGATTTCCCTGCCGAACCTTAAAGGTCTCTGTGTTCTCTCCCGTATTGGCGGCAATCAGGACCAGCGTACCGTCGGGGTTACGATAAGCGACTGTTTCGATACTTCCACTATAGTGGGTAGAATCAATACGTACCGCACCTGGACGAACAAATTTGCTGGCATGTCCAATCGCATAGTATTCTACATTTTTTGTAACGGCACCGCTTAACGGGTCGATGGTCACTACACCTCTGCAGTTGGTACATCCACCATTGGTGGGACCGCCGGACGGATCAAGTGCAATATTCCAAAAGAGGACATTTTGCGACCAGTTTCGAGGTGCGCCAATAATCAGCTTGGACATATCCCAGCTCAAATTATCTCCAAAGCCCGGGCTCCATGCTCCTCCGCTGCATTCTGTCATATAAACAGGCTTATCCGGAAAAGCATCGTGCACGTCAGTCATCGCTGTCGGCTCTCCTTTGTAGCAATGAAAGGCCGTTCCATGCGTATAGCTTTGAGCCTGTTCGTCTCCCAGCACGGTCTTTGCATACTCACTCCCTGTATCCCAATTATGGTCAAAGGCAATAATGTGGGTAGACAAATCGTTTCGGCTTAAAGCAGGGCCTAAGTATTGCTTGATAAATTTCGCCTGCTCTGCTGCTCCCATACTCATGCTGGGATACTTGGACGTAGTGAATTCAGGCTCATTTTGAACGGAAATCGCCTGAATGGGAATCCCCTCGTTCGCATAGGCCTGTATATAACGAACAAAATAGTCAGCATACGCCTGATAGACACGCGGATCGGTATAATCTAAATACCAGCCGTTGTATATCTGCTTACCATATTTCATCCAGGGCGGGGCTGTCCATGGAGTCCCCATAATCCGTAAATCCTGGTTTCTTCTCAGAATTTGCTTCAGCACATCAATCACATCCCGATCCTTAGCAATGGAAAAATGATTTAGTTCATAGTCCTTGCCTGTTGCCACATCATCGTAGGTATAGCTGCTAGGTTGTCCCTGTTCATCCACCGAATAATCTGATGCTCCAATGGTATGGCGAATATAGCTTAATTGAATGCCGCCGGCTGTAAACAGATCATTGAGCAACTGGTCACGCTGATTGGCAGACATGCCATGATTCATTAGATATGCGGACGAGCCGGATACTGCTGCGCCAAATCCTTCCATCGTCTGGTAACGAATATTGGGTCTAATCTCAACCGTCAGTATATCCGCACTCGCTGCAGCTTCGTTACTGTCGTCTAATTTCCATAGAATTGGGGCTTGCTGTGTTAGACGATTCTTCGGGTCCGGTGTGGTTAGCCACATACTAACATTCTGTTCGCCCGCCGTATTCACACCATTCTGCATATGCATAGCCAGACTGACCAGAATAGCACCAATCAAGATGATAGCTGCAACTATAAGCAGCAAGAAGTCAGAACGTCGTTGTTTTTGTAGTTTCTTCATCTAATGTCCTCCTCTCTCATATAATCAAACTGTCCCCATCGTTCCTCTATTACAGCTTTCACTAGGTTGTCCCTTTGCATACCTATTAGATCCTATTAGAATGGTTGCCTACTTATAGCAAAAAGAGAGCCGGTGCTAGTGCCCGTGCTCTCTTGAAATTTAACCACTTTAAAAGGAATATAACGGGATTACTTTTTTGCCTTTTCTGTAGAGATAGCTGGAATCGTAACGTTTCCTGTCAGTCTTGTATCCTGAGAGGAGCTGCCTACATAAATCGGAACTTCACCAGATGGCATAACCCATGCTTTGGATTTTTCATCCCAATAGGAGAGAGCTTTTGGGTCAAGCTCAATGCGAATCTTTTTCTCTTGGCCCGGCTTTAATTCTACCTTGGTCCAACCTGCCAGTTGACGGGATGGGGTCTCTACATTGGTCGGAAGCTTACCGCTGTATACCTGTACAACCTCAGCTCCAGCTTTTTTGCCAGTGTTTTTCAATTTAAGCGAAACCTCGACAGAACTTGTACGATCGGATTTCTTTCCACTCGCATGCTGTTTTATCTTCAAATCACTGTATCCGAAAGTTGTATAGGATAAACCGTGTCCAAAGGAGAATGCAGGTTGAATACCCGATTTCTCATATCCGCGGTAGCCTACAAAAATACCGTCTGAATAATCACCCACTCCATTGACACCCGGGAATTTCTCCGGTGAGGACACAGGTGTAGACTGCTCATTAACCGGGAAGGTTACTGGCAACTTGCCTGAAGGGTTTACATCCCCGAATAGGACGCGCGCTATGGCATTCCCTTGTTCTTGTCCAGCAAACCATGCTTGTACGATGGAAGGGACTTTGTCCTGCCAGGTATCCATTTGCACGGCTCTGCCGCTCATTTGTACGACAATGGTTTTCGGATTTGCAGCAGCAACCGCGCGGATCAACCGATCCTGATTGTTCGGCAGCTCCATATCGGAACGCTCCACATAGCCTTCACTCTCATACGTACGCGTGACCACAATCGCAACATCCGATTTTTTGGCCAGCTTCACAGCATTATCAATCAGCTTGTCTGACGTATCCGCCGGAGGCTCCCAGCCCAGACGAACCATACCGCCAGAATCGCGACCATTCGTTGGATAATCGGCACGATATTCAATACGTATCTTATGCTTTTCCCCTGCTTTGAGCGAGATATTTTTCTTCGTTGTTTCCAGCTTCGTACCTTGATTATCTACAAATAGCTTGTCATCGAGATACAGCTTGCTTGATCCCAAACTGGTTAATGACAATGCATAGTTGCCATCCTTGGGAGCTGCAATAGTCCCTGTCCAGCGTGCAGATATCAAACCATTCAGGGTCGTTGGTGTATTAGGAACTTTAGGGGACTTCGCATTGAAGCCCTGATAATTATAAAAGCCAAGGTTCATATTGACTTGATCATCATTGCGCACAAGAATCGGATTGCCTTCCATCTTGTTATTCTTCCAGTATTCGCCTCGCAGTCCCTGCTCAGCATCGCCATAAGTCGCATATCCAACACTGATATTTTCTTTCTGATCGGATGTGGTCAGCAACGAAGACGGTACAGCTGATGGACCTGGCATAATGTCTCCCGCAGAAATAGGGTCCGTGCCCGGTGCATACTGGACGGTAACTCCTTTGCCTACACGATTACGGATGCCTTCCAGCGGACTCACCGTGTACGTCGGATTCACCAACGAACTGCCTCCGCCTGCCACTGTGCCGTTATCTGCATCTGGACCAATCACAGCAATGGATTTGAGTTTGTCTTGGGACAACGGTAATACGTTGTTTTTATTTTGAAGCAGCACCATACTTTCCTCAGCCAATTGACGGGCTGTTTTACCATGGTCTCGGGCATCAATTTGATTATTTTGAGCCGGGTGATCAAACAAACCTTTACTGAACATTTGCACCAGAATACGTTTAGCCTTATCATTAATCGTTTGTTCACTTACTTTACCAGTCTTGACCGCATCCAGCAGCTGGTCTCCCCATTTACCATAAGGGGTTCCCGGTGTTTCCAGGTCCAAGCCGCTATTTGCCGATTCGACTGTACTCAGATTCGCGCCATAATCACTCATCACAAAGCCTTTGAATTGCATTTCCTTTTTCAAAAGGTCTGTCAGGATGGTCTTGTTCTCACATGCCGATTCGCCGTTGACCTTGTTAAAGGAGCACATAGCTCCGCCCAAATCTGCCTTGGCAATAGCCTCCTCAAACGGGCGTATGTAAATTTCATGTAGCGCACGGTCACTGACTTTGACATTTGTTGTGAAACGCTCCGTCTCCTGATTATTCATAAGGTAATGTTTCGCAGTCGCCAAAACAGGGTGGCTTTGTATACCTTTCACATAAGCGGTCGCCATTTGCGATTGCAGTAGCGGGTCCTCGCCCATAGATTCAAAGTTTCTCGATCCCCATGGAATACGGGCAATATCCATCCCCGGTCCAAGCACTACATTATGAGTTGTATTAAAAGCCTCGTCTCCAATCAAATCTCCATACTGTTTGGCAGCCTGGGTATCCCACGTTGCAGCCAGTGCAATAGGGGCAGGCAGCGCAGTTGATTGCTTGTCCTGCACATCCGGATTGGCGATCCGCACACCCGCAGGTCCATCTGCCATCTTTAACGCTGGAATACCCAACCGTTCCATCGAATTATTATAAAATCCATAATAATTGTTGACCTTACCGGTCACCAGATCTATTTTTTCCTCCAGCGTCATTTCTTGCAACAGTAATGCAGTTCGTTTCTCAGCCGACAGGGACGTGTTCATCCAAGGCCGATCTGTCCGGCTTCCTGCCGCTCCTGCAATATGCATAGGTCCGATCACAACAGCCGCAATGACTGTCATCATCACCATACGGAACGCCCATGTTGATTTTACTTTCACGTTTGTAATTCCTCCTTGATGTTTGGTCATGAGGTGAATGCCTATTCAACGCTCACAGGCTTGCAAAGGCTCTCGACCCTGCGATTTCCAACAAAAATCCAGAGCCACGAGGTAAGCAAGCAAGTCAGCAAAAGCCGCAATGGCTCAAGTGACACGTTTACCACCCTACCGCACATTTTCGGAAATTTCATTGAAAGTTTTTGGAAGAAGAACACTAGGACCTTCATTCTTTCTTATAAAAAGAGAGCGCTAACAATTCAGTTAACCGATCATAAGATTACACTTTTGTAACTTTTTAATGACGTATTTTTAACTATTTATAATCATAAAAAATGATTCATATGTCCCACACTTTGACATGCTTCTATGGTCTTTTTTAGCGTGCGACCAAAGCCTCTATTTAGGAAATTAGGAATACTTATGTATAAAAAAGTTCAGATAACAAAAAAATCCAGGAACCTGAACGGTCCCTGGAAGCACTGTGGATTCAATGTGATTATTCAAACGGATACCGAAGTCCCCACTGTGAACGAATCTGATCCATCAATTTCATAATTCCTAATGATTCATCCAAAGAAATGGTAGAGCTTTCGAGCAAACCTTCGTTCAAGCAGCGCCCGACTTCTTCTGCCTCAAAAGCATAGCCTGTAGAGGAACGATCATCCTGAAAGTTTTGCGCCTCTTCACCGTCCACAACTAAAGTAGCCGATGTACCATTCAGGAACGACGGAATGTGAATATAGCCCTTGGTTCCATGGATATAAGCTTCATTCGTCAGTCCGAGACGAACTGCCCCATTAAGCATAGCTGTACGTCCTTTTCCATAATCCAACATGATTGAAAATGTCTCATCTACGCCCGTTTCCCCGATATGGGCGGTACTCCATACATGCTCTGGCTCAGGGCCAAAGATCATCGAAGCAAAAGAAACGGGGTAAATTCCTGCATCTAATAATGCCCCTCCACCCAGCTCGGGATTCAATAATCTTCCCTCTGGGTTCCAATCTATGCGAAAACCGAATTCCGCCTTCACCAGCTTCACTTCACCAATACGTCCCGCATGGATCCACTCCCGCACTTGGCGAATCGGGGGCAAGAAACGTGTCCACATGGCTTCCATTAAAAATAGCTTATGGTCACGCGCGTAGCTGATTACTTCCTCCAACTCTTTGCTGTTGACGGTGAAGGGTTTCTCACACAAGACGGCTTTGCCCGCTCGAAGAGCCGCTAGAACATTCTCTTTATGAAAAGGATGAGGAGTCCCTACGTAAATAGCATCGACCTCGGAATCTTGCACTAATTCCTCATAGCTACCATAAGCCTGTGCCATTTGGTGCTTGGCCGCAAATTCGGTAGCGCTTTCAATGTTGCGTGATCCAACGGCATATCCTTCTCCATTCGTAACATGTTGCAAATCCGCAACAAACTGATCCGAGATCCATCCCGTACCAACAATTCCCCATTTAATCTTTTTGCTCATACTTGTATCCCTCCCAGTTGTATAGTTAACGTAGACTTACACGACCTTCTTCATTCTAGCAAACACCTGACCTAAACAAAAGGAATTCCTGTTCAGGGACAGTGTGCGTTGCAGCCGGCAGGAAGGCAGCAAGGCGAACTCGAATTCAATGTTGAACAGGAATTCCTTTAGGATCGTTCTTGGTTGAGGCCATTTATTGAATGGTGTATTTGTAAAACTTTTTATCCACTTTCATAACTGGAAAACCCATTGGCAATTCATCAAGAGCTATGCTAACAAATCCATTCTTCTCATAAAATCGATGAGCGGCTACGAATTGCGGTGTTGTTCCAAGATAGATTCCTTCAACAGACCGTTCCTTCGCCCATTCTATGGCATGCTGAAGTAATTGATTCGAAACATTCAAGGCTTTGCCTCTATAGTTTTGTTTGACAAACATCTTTCTGAGTGCTGTCTTATGGTTACCGATATCTAGCAAGGCGACCGTCCCTACTACGAGTCCTTCGTGAAGAGCCACCCAGAAGTTGCCGTTACCATGCTGATAAAAGTTTTCAATATCAAGCAGATCAGGCTGATCTTCTTTAGTGATGGGGATATTATATTCGTTCTGTTGAATATGTAAAATTAAATCGACAACTTGCGATTGATACTCGGTTGCGTACTCTTTTAAAAAGATACTATTTACCATCGCTGTATTCTCCTATTATCGTCAATTGTGATGTCGTAAGCTTTCCTTCAAAACACAGGAACAACTTTTTACGCATATCTCCTTATTCGTGCTCGATTCGTACCTAGTATTAAATAACTCAACCTCCGCAGCTAAACTGAGCCTCCACCTGCACAGTCGATGATTTGAAGCCTTGTCTAGGTGCGAACGTTGAGTTAATTATGATTTTCTTTATATTACAATTTCTATTCTACGCTTGAAGCTGTGCAAGAATTTGTGGGTCCTTGATCTTCTGATCCTCAGCCAACAACACTATTTTGGATAGAATCTCGGCTGTTCTTGGATCTTCATCCAGAAACGGCAGGAAGATGCGCCCACGATGCTGCGAATGCACTGGAATAATGTGCAGTGCTCCCTTCGCTTGCTTGTAGACCCCACCGCTTCCGAGGTGCACCGCATACTCGCCAAGATTCCCATCTATACGTGCGTAATTCCCATCTAAGCGTACATTGCTAATTTTCAGCAGACGAAGGGATTCCTGTACAATGACCTTACGCATTTCAACGGTTGTCAGACTAGCCTCTGGATCAACGCCACCTACATGAGCAACACTGACGACCAGATCCACGTCCCGCATAACTTCAGAGAACAGAACAGGTGGAACCTCCTCCATAGGCACGCTCTTATATGTTGTCCGATCAAAGAACTGCACGGTCTCCAGTGTAGGAGCTTCAGTATCCGCTGGTGAGAACCAGTCGGCCATGGCATACAGGTTCGCAATCAGATTCTCGGCATAGTATACCTTCTGGAGTCCGTCCTCATAGCTGACTGTCCATTGGCGGCCTTTTAGTAGAGATACCGTTTTATTCGGCTGTACCTGATGTCCCGCATATCGGCGGGAAACTGTCGCGTTGGCACGTTCATCAGTATTCAGCAGGTACAGCTCACGGAACACCTGCTTAAATGGCTGGCGTATCTGGCGGTCGAATAAGTCCTTCTGGAATTCGCTCCAACGACCACTTTCGTACAAATGAAGTGGATGTGCAATAATCAGCTTGTCCTCTTCTCCAATAGTATGCTGTTCAGCAGAAGGAGTAGTCAACGCTAATGTATCCCCGTTAAAATATCCGAGGTGCTCGCCAGCCTTGAAAACCAGTGTCCGCACTAGCGGAGCAAGCACAGGATTGCCTAGCAGTCCTCTTAATTCCTTCACCATAAAGGTCGTTCCAGACTCCATAGAGCGTTCCAATTCTTTGCGAGCTCTGCGATATTGGTCTACCAGATCTCCTTTAAGCTCTTTCAACGCCATAACATACTCATCCTTTTTGAAACGAGCCGGAATGGACTTCAGCGTCTTTCCTTTGCTGACAATTTCAATATCTGCCGTTCCTTCATCATCAATGACGAGTTGTATCGTTGTAGCCTCATCCAAGGCATGGGGCTCAAAATAAGAGCGGAGATCATCCAGCTTGCGAGCTTCCATGTCCCAGACGAGACGGGTTACGTCATCATAACCTGCGTTACGTGCTAAATTCCCGAGCGCAATCCGTGAAACGAGTGCCTCACTAGCCTTACGCTGTGCCCCGAATTTCTTGCTTTGTTCCAGAAACTTCTGAATAAAATCATAACGTTCGCGGACATCTAGTTCAGGCGGCTGAGCGAGTGGAATCAAACTGTAGGTCAGCAAATGGTCTTTGTTTCGCTTGTCTTCCACTGATTTTTCCATTTCACTCCGTTTCAGCTTACCCAGCGTCGCATCCGCAAACAACTGGGATCGACGATGATTGGCTCCAGCCGAAATATACTTGGCACAGTCGTACAGCAGATCAAATCGTTCCTCGCCCAACGTCTCATAGGCCTCATGAAACCAGTGAATATCAAAGGCACCATCATTAAAATCCTGCGGAGCGATCGGTGAATAATGAGCTACAATCGTTTCCTTCTCAGCCGAAAAGCCTTCATTGATATGCGCATGGAAGTACCATGCTGCACTGCGAAGTCCTTCCCACCCGAGATAGCTTGCTACAATCTCAATCCACTGTGGGGCATACATTGCCGCCTCTAGCAGACGTTTATCTGTAATTTTAGTGTTCTTCAGCTTCTCCTTGAGTAATGCAGCATCCTCACCATCACTTGGATAACATGCCTTGAGCAAGTGGCTGAACGATTCTTTTTTGGTAATACGATCACCGTAGCCATACACATAACCACGCACGAACGTTTCCTTGTCGAGCCCCTCCAGAATACGGATAAAATAATCCATGCCTTCAATCCGGCTCAGACCCATCACCTTTGACGTAGCTTCGGTAGGCAAATCGCCTCGAACCAATTCAACCTCCAACAGTCGATCAATAACCGTACGACGTATCTCCAAAAATTCTGGCTTGCTGGAAATCCATGTATTGCGGGCATTGGTTAAGGTGCTCATATGCCTTCTGCTTTCACTACCGGCCAGCAGCTCCCGATACAGTTCACCTACACCAATCAGCCCTTTTTCATAGGCTTTGAAGTAATCCTCCAGATCCAGCGGAGAATAAAAACGATTTTCCATGCCTGGCCATTCTGCGTAGTTCACAAAGGTATGGAAAAAGCGCTTAAAGGACTCATTATCATGGACTCGCCCTTTCTCCAATGCCACCCACGGGCCGGACAATAAATGAAACATTCCCATATCCTCTACAGGTCTATCCTTAGGCATGCTCTGCATTAGTGAATTGAAGGCAAGGTCGATTACGTCAAATGTTTCGGAACCGGCTGTGTCCATAAAATAAGCATTAATTAATGTGCTTACCTGATCGGAATAGTTCAGCTCTGCCATCCACTTTTGAACCTCGTTAATCCGCTCTAAAGGATACAATTGTTCGGCGAAGTCTTTACGCCAGCCTTCTAGCAGCTTTTGCTTGCTTTGTTCTGAATAGCCAAAGTTAAATGAGAAATATCGATAGTAGCGATCCAACGTTCGGTCCATGGGCTCCAATCGATCATAAAAAACAAGCTCCAGCAGTTCACGCGCTTCTATGCCGCTTTCCTGCAAATAACGGTCCCACTCCTCGTAAAGAGGATATAAAGACAGCCTGGAATCTACTTCTTCATCGACCTGAACCAGCCGTAGAGGGCGAAGATTCGTCCCAATAAGCAATGTATCTTTGTAGCCTGAATAATACTCCGCAGTATATTCCACATCACGATGATGATGAACAAGCTCATCCAGTCCACTCAAGAACTGCTTGAGCTTCTCCAATGGACTAGCAAAAACATCGGCCATTCGGAAATCACCCAGATCAACCTTCTCTTCCAGCCAAGCTTCCTTGACATTCGGATCGTACAGGCCAAAGCCGTTTGTCCCTGTATAAGCATCCTCCTGTCCCAGCTTGGCCAGCAGTTGCTCCTCTTTGGCAGTGGGTTGCTGAATGATATCCGCTAAAGCCCGCAGATTTTCATACTGCTGGGCACGATCAGGGTCTGAATATATCTTTGTCAATATTTCCAGTCCACCCAATCGTTGCAGCTCCGCCTTCGCACGAAGCAAGCGTTCCAATGAGCCAGCGAGCGGCTCTTCCGATTGTGAAAGCAACACACCAATGACACTTTGTCGCAACGAGCCTGTCTTGAGCTTTAATAAGGCTTCCATTTGCTGCATTTCTGGCTCCGACAACGTCATTTTACGGGCCTTGGCCACAGCGAACCCACGGATACTCATACTTTTGTCAGACAAGCTGGAAAAAATAAAATCGCGCTGTACCGCATCCTCAGTGTTCTGCACAAAATAATTCAATATCTCGCCGCGCAGATTAGAGCTAATCTGATCCTTTAAGTCTATAATTTCCCCAATCCAGGAAGCGTCCATATCATAGCCAGCAAGATAGAGCATTTTTTGAATTGGTGCATCTGAGCGGTAATACACATTTACATAATCCAGCACCTTGGAGGGCTCGGTAGACTCACCCTTTTTCATATGTGCAAACAGATTATGAAGTCGTTCAAAATCCTTACGCCGCTCATCTTTGCTCTCCAGCAAAGGAGTACGCGCCACTTTAACGATTCGGTCCGCGACTGTCCCGCCTTCTACCCATTCATAAAAATAATCAGTTATATAGTTCGTCAGTATCCAATAGCGAAGCTCCGGGTCCGTCTCATCCAGATATTCTCTCGCAATTCCGAGGCGCAGATCCTTGTTTTTAGTATTAGACAGTACATACTGTGCTACAATCTTCTGGTATGCTGCTCCCTGCTCCATAAGTTGGCGAACCTGTCCATATAAATCACGTTCCTCATGTACTGCCGTAGCCCACAAACTTATATATAGTTCGTTAGCATTTGAGCTGGTCAGCCATTCCTGGCGCAGTTCACTGCGAGTCAATGCTTCATATGCCTGCTCAATCAGTTGGCGAACGACCCGCTGGTTGGCGGATTCCAAGCCCATGCCCGTCCAGACTGCAAGCGCCCGCACCACCGAACTGTAACGAATAAAGCCTTGGTCGATGATCACCTTTAACAGATAAATAAGAGCCTCTGTAGTTCCTTCATCCATTTGCTCCACAATGCTTTGGCGCAATCCCTCCTGAAGCTTGGCCGCTGTCAGCAGCTCGCCAATCATGTGATAATTCTCTTCTTGATGGCTCAGCAGCATACCTTTAATCATATTGCGCGTCAGTAGCGCTGCCTGATTATCCCCATAAATAATAGCTTTTAGCGCCTCAAGCACCTGTGAATTGCCATTGTCCAGCTCGTAAGCAATCCAATCACCAATCGTTTCCTGAATCCGGTAATCCCTGCCCGGTTCATATTCTTTTTTCGTTAAATAATCCATTACAGAGAATCCGATACAGTCCATTCGGATCAACTGCACCATTTTTTTATACACCCGGGAAGTATGAGCGGTAATGTCCGAAGTGCGAAACGGTCTGCGCTCATATCCTGTGCTGTATGGATATTCGGTCACATGCTCTGTTAGATGTGCGAACACATCGCCAGTTGTTTGTCCAATTAGAGCACGCAGTACCTCTGCCAGTGGCTTGAACAGCGGTTCTCCGCTTTCTGCCGCTCGTTCTTTCAATAGTCGCTGACATTCGGTAAATGGCTCCTCGACCTCTTGTATGTAATGAAGCTTGCCCAGTTCCACAACATACTGAGCCAATTCCTGTTGTTGTCCACCCAGTTGCGCTGCGCGCTCTTTCAGTGTGGCGAAATATTCTTGTTCATTGTTCTCCTGATGCATATTTCGTCTCCTCCTCTACCATAGGCCTCCAGCCAACATTGTGAAGCGTATAAATACAATCTCATCCCCTGCATGAAGTGACAAAGGAGCGTCCAGTTCAATTGCTTCCTCATCACATACAAAAACCCTATATAAACCATCCTCAAAGGCCTGCATCGCCGTGTTCACGGCAGCCTCAATATCAGGAACACCATCATTATATATGGAACCGAATCCAACTTTGCCTGTCTCGCCTTGTGCCTGAACTTCCTCTCCTGTAAGGAACGGAATCAACGCAACACTCTCCTGCTTTTCCCGTAGCTTTTGAACATTCAGGGCAACGGTTGCAGTAATCAAATCTCGCAATGTTTCTGGAGTAGGGCTCAGCTCTATTTCCTGTTGTGCGAGTGCGGGCTTGCGCTTTCCCAAACTTTTTACAGTTACAAACAGCTTCATATCGTTTCCCTTCCTTCTTTATTGACGCTTTTGACCCGTTGTCAGCTGAATTTCTCGATCCTCCTACAAACATCGCTTATAAAAAAAACGAATGTTTGTTCGTATATTTATTTTAATAGGTTCCTTATCATTACTCTATCATCCTTTATGACCAAAATTCACAGTGCTGTAATACACTAAAATCTTAAAAAGTAAGACTTTGTACCCTGATTTCGATGAAATTTATCCATATTAAGGTTGAAAAAGAAAAAGACCTGCACAAGGAAAACCATCTGCTCTTCACAGACTTCACTCCATTGTACAGGTCAAATATCATCATAAAATAATATTTCAATACTTATTTATTTTAAAATGCTGGAACCACGCTATCCTTGTAATTGTCCTCAAAAAATTTGCGTACTTCCGGTCCAGTCATTCGTTTTGCCAGCTTTTGAATGGCATCGGAATCTGCATTATCCTTACGCGCTACCAAATTAATGGCAAAGTGCGTATCATCTTTTTCGGTAATCAGCGCGTCCTTCTTCGGTGTCAGACCGAGCGGCTTGGCATATGCGGGATACATGGCAGCCATGTCCACATCATCCAGCGACCGCGCCAGCATCAACAAATCCACTTCTTTAAACACAAACTTTTTCTTATTCTCAATAATATCAGCCTGTGTAGCATTATAGCCTACGCCTTCTTTAAGCTTGATTAGGCCGTTTTGCTCCATCATTACTAAAGAACGTCCCGTATTGGCCGGATCATTGGCAATGGCAATCGTCGCACCTTCGGGCAGGTCTTTAACGTTCTTGTATTTTTTGGAGTACGCGCCATAAATGGCGTTGTAAATTGGTTTTACCGCTACCAAATCAGATTTGTTGCTTTCATTATATTGTTGCATAAAGGGAGCATGCTGAAAGAAGTTAGCATCCACTTCACGGCTTGCCAATGCGTTGTTCGGTTGGATATTATCTGACAGCACGACGATTTCCAGATTGACTCCGTCCTGTTTAAGCAGTGGCTTCACGATATCCAGCACATCTGTCATCGGCGGGATTAGCGTGGCTACTTTCAAGGTCACTTCTTTTTGGGATGCTGCTTCTTTAGTTGTTGTTTCTTGTGTAGCCTGCTTTTGACCACCGCATCCGGCAACCAGCAGCATAACCACTGCAAATAGTGTAAGTAATTTCAAGTTCGTTTTCATGTTGTTTTTCCGACTCATTCGATGATGAACCTCCAAATTAGTTGTGATTGGGAAGATATAAAATGAGTTACAGTGGGAGATCGAGCCGCTCCGCTTTTGAGATACTGTAAAGTCATTTTTATTTCCCATAGTGGGTGGTGCAAGTGAAAGCCATACAACTTATCATTTACCGCTTGTCGATCCGGCGGGATATGGTGCTTCCGGTGAACTGGATCGTTTGTACGAAAATAATCATAACGACGATGGTGAACGCCATCAAGCCTGTTTCAAATCGCTGGTAACCATAGCGGATGGCAAAATCGCCTACCCCGCCGCCGCCCACAATGCCCATCACCGTGGAGTAGGAGATGAAGCTAATGGTGGACGTGGTCAAACCCAGTACAAGTCCGGAACGGGCTTCCACGTACAGAAATTTAAAAATAAGCTGGAGGGTGGATGCTCCCATAGAAGTAGCGGCTTCAATCACACCCTTGGGCACCTCAAGCAACGATTGCTCCACCAGTCTCGAATAATAGGCGATGGCTACCACTGACAAGGGAACCGTAGCAGCCATCGTGCCCAGCGCCGTACCTACCACCAGACGTGTAAATGGAATCATAAACACCACGAGCAGCAAAAATGGGAACGAGCGGATGACATTGACCAGACTGTTCAGTATGGTGAAGAACAGCCGATTTTCATATTTTTGCCCTTTACCGCACAAATATAAAATCGTTCCTGCCGGAAGCCCTAACAGTACAGCTGCTGCGATAGAAATCCCCACCATGATAAACGTCTCCCCGATGGCTTTCCATATCTCTGACTGATACTGTGCAATGATGTTCAACATGTCATTCATCAGCTTCACCTGCTTCCAAGGTTGAACCTACCATAGGATCAGCTACATGTTTCGTTGAAAGTAATTTCCCGTCCCGCATTTCGGATACACGGGTACAAATATTGCGTACCACGTCCATATCGTGTGTGACGATTACAATCGTAACTCCCAGTTCACGGTTGATCTCCCTTAACACGCCCAGAATATCAGCGGTCGTCTGCGGGTCAAGGGCTGAGGTCGGCTCATCACAAAGCAGCACCGCAGGACGATTCGCCAGTGCTCTGGCAATCGCCACACGTTGCTTTTGGCCTCCGCTCAGCTGTGCCGGATACTGTTCTGCCTTATCCGCTAAACCGACGAATTGCAGGCATTCGCGCACGCGTTCCGCTCTCTCTTTTTTCGTGACACCTGCCAGTTCTAACGGCATTGCTACATTTCCACTTACCGTCCGATTATGAACAAGATGATAATGCTGAAAAATCATCCCTATGGATCGCCGCGCTTCACGGAGACGTTTTTCCGACATGCGAGTCAGATCCTCCCCGTTCACAACCACGTTTCCCTCATCCGGCCTTTCCAATACATTCATCAACCGGAGCAACGTAGACTTGCCGGCACCGCTGGCACCTATGATACCGTGAATTTCCCCTTCCTCCACTTGAAGGGACACGGATTGAACCGCATGAAATGGGCCGCTTGAGGTGGTATAATGCTTGTTTACCTGATGCAGCGTAATCATGAAACTTGGCCTCCTGATGATCCATTACTGCGGGAAAATGTAATAAGCCCGCCAGCCCAGGCGGGTCTGTACGAGCCGTCAATTCCCATTGCATTAATATACCACAGAGCAGAAATCGGGCAAAGCCTTTTGACAACAATTAACGTACATCCCATACCCCCACATAAGGAAAGCAGGTACCAAGTCCCCAAGCCAGTATCAGCAGCACCACAAAATAAAAAATAAATATAATATCTACAGCCGAATAGCCGATCGCATAATAATACGTGCGCTTGGTTTCATTAGCAAAACCCTTGGCTTCCATGGCAATAGCAATGCGCTGCGCACGCCGGATACTTTGAGCAAGCAGCGGAATTGCGTACCTGCGCAGCGTGGCATACATATTCCATTTGGACACATGCTGATGCAATCCTCGAATGCGGTGAGCGTGTCTCAATGCCTGAAATTCCTCCAGCATCATTGGCATCAACCGCATAGCTGCCAAAAAGCTGTACGCATACTTGGGAGGAAGCTTCCATTGCTGCATCAGTGAATAAAAAAGGCTCACCGGACGAGTCGTTAAACCAAACAGCAACCCTGCTGCGGCCATACTCAGTGCACGAAAGCCCAGATGCATGCCTCGAAAAAAGCTTTCCTGCGTAATATGGATCAGGCCCCATGTCCACCAGGTCGTCACTCCCTTGCCAAACATCATCATGCCTGTTGAGGTTGAAATAAACACCAATATAAAGGGAGATCCGTACAGCAGCAGCCGCTTCCATGGATGGCCTGACCAGACAAGCAACAGCAGCATAGCACATGTAACATTAAACATAACGTTCGGATCATGGATGACTATAACGATCACAAACAGCAGGGAAAACATCACAAGCTTTAGGCCCGGATTCACACGATGCAGCCATGTTTCATGATGAGGAAAGGACAGACTCATACTGTAGTTCCCCTTTCAATCCGCCATATATCGGTACAATATCGACGGACAATTTCCGGGTCATGCGTAACCATCACAATGGCCGTGCCTGCCGCTCTCAGCTGTTCCAACATATCCAGCATGACAAAGGTATTACGCGCATCCTGCCCAAAGGTCGGTTCGTCCAGCAGCAGCAATTCCGGTTCCCGGATCATTGCTGTAGCAATACTTAATCGTCTTTTTTGACCCAGCGAGAGCTGATACGGATGGCGCTCATCCAGCCGCTCCAGTCCGAACTGTATAAGCATTCGATTCACTCGTTCTCTGCACTGTTCAGCTGTAAACAAACTCTTGGGTAACGAATACTCCAGTTCACTTCGCACAGTGTTCGCTACAAATTGCAGTTCTGGATTTTGAAACGCGAACCCAATCCGCTCAGCCAGCTGCTCCGTATTGCCTGCCTCAGCTCCGCACATGCGATAACGCCCCTGCGTGTGAAGTAAGCGCATCATAGAGAGTAGAAGCGAGCTTTTGCCAGCTCCGTTTTCACCGACCACGCCAATCCAGTCGCCAGGCTTCAACTGTGCTTGCTCCACATAAATGACTGAACTCCCTCCCCGAAGTCCGCTAAAATGTTCCAACTCCAGCAAATTTGTTGTACATGCTGAAGTGGACGGACTATCCGCAAGCAACGCATCATTCTGCTGCGTCATAGAATCATTCCAACGTGGTGAAGACGATTCATCCCATACTCCCGGATACCACACGCCATACTCGGATAATGCCTGTCGGTGTATATGAAATACTTCTTCCGCCCTTCCGTCCGCAATAATCTCCCCTTGAGCAGAAAGCACCACAATCCGATCCACATCCTGGACAATTTCATTAATTTTATGCTCTACAATCACCAGCGTCTGGTCTGCCGAAATGTTGCGAATGGTATCCCACACCTGTGTAGTACCTTCCTCGTCCAACAAGGCTGTCGGCTCATCCAGAAAAAGCACTTCCGGTGCCATAGCCAGCACCGATGCAATCGCCAGCCGCTGTTTCATTCCTTGTGACATGCTGGCAATGGGCAGATGTATATCATCCGTTGGAAGACCAACCTGCATTAGCAGCTCGCGAATACGGGATGGCATCTGCTCCCTTGGAACCTGCTTATTTTCCAATACAAAAGCCAGTTCCTCGTCTGCATATGACATACAAAACTGTGTGTCGGGATCTTGAAATACAATACCAGAGAGACTCGGGATCACGGCAGCATCGTATTTCATAGGCACTTCTATCGTGCGTGGAATCAGACCGCTCAGCACCTGAAGCAGCGTTGATTTGCCGCATCCGCTCGGCCCCAGTAGCAGCAGCTTTTCCCCTTTGCGAACAGATAAGGACATATTGTGAAAAAGCAGCTCTTGCTCACCGGGGAATTTCAACCGAAGACGGGTGATCGAAGCCACCACATCTTCGTTGGCCGGGCTCATCAATCCAGCCCCTTATAATCTTGTTCCGTTGCCGGTCTCAAACTTCGCGTAACACCGGTTACTTCCAATGCCTTAGCCAGATAGAAAGCGAATATTCCAGCAATCACAATACTGCCAATCATCCGAAATCCAATATACAAAACATAGTTCCAGGTCGATAGCTGATCAATATATCCATAGCTGAAGTCTAAAATCAGAGAAGTGACAGCCGCTCCTGCCGCAGCTAGTGAAGCAACCCACAGGTTGGCGTTCCGATACAGAAAAATCGCAAAGAACAGCTCCGCTCCCAAGCCTTGCAGCAAACCGTAGTACAAGGTGGACATGCCCCATTCACTTCCCAAAAAGGCACTGACGGTTGCCGCGGCCACCTCTGCCAAAATCGCAACACCCGGTTTGCGAATGATAAGATAAGCGAACGTGCCAGCCATAAACCACATGCCATACATCAGTTGCTCGGCGTGCAGACCGAATGGTTTCATCAAATCATAGGCAGGTCCCCATATTTTGTAGACCAGCCCAAACACCACGGAGATTACAATCGTGACCAAAATATCAGTCAGCTTCAGCCCTTTGGACACTCTTACATTCGTATTCATTGTTGATACGCTCCCCTTTTTCTTTAAAATAGGCCATTTGGCCATAAAAAAAAGCCTGTCCGGAGCTGAATCTCCAGGCAAGCTTTATGCGCAGTCATAAAATGATCACCATACATTATCAGTTGTCGACATATCTCATATAGCACAGCAGTCTACTGCACTAAAACCAAGCCAAAGTCAGGTACAGAACAAGACATGCTTGTCCGTCTGCAACTTTTTACAGACTGTAGCTCATTAACTTGATATAGGATATGAAACGTATCCATCGACTAGCCGCCGCTAATCGGCGGTATTCCTGTTTCTTGTAAGGTGTTCTAGGTTTCTCTACGCTGGCATTACCCAGATCAGATTTCACGGTCGGCGGCAAGGGCCACCCTCTCAGCCTGACTATCTCAAGCTCCCGACAATGCTTTTTAATTCACTATAATATATACCACATCCATGGCTTTGACAATCCTATAATCCGAAGAAACGTTTGGCCGTTTCCGTCGTCGCAATTTCGATCTCCATCATGCTGCGGCCTGTGCACTCGGCAATCGTAGCGGCGATGTGAGCGAGATACACCGGCTCATTACGCCCTTCTTTGGGCTTCACGGGCAAATTACGCGGGGTCAAAAATGGAGCGTCCGTTTCAATCATCAACCGGTCCAATGGAATATCCCTGACCAGCTCCCGCAGATGCTTGCCGCGCCCTTCATCACAGATCCAGCCCGTAATACCGATATACAGTCCCATCTCCACATACGTATGCAATTCCTGTGCAGTACCGGTAAAACAATGCACCACCGCTTTATCAACAAGCCCCTGATGCTCTCGCAACATAGCGACAAAGTCCTCATGCGCATCTCGTTCATGCAGGAATAAAGGCATATGCAGCTCCCCCGCCAGTTGAATCTGCTCTCCGAACCATCGGCGCTGTACATCACGCGGAGAAAAATCACGGTTATAATCCAACCCGCATTCCCCTATGGATACGACCTGCGGCTGAGCCACAAGTTGGCGGAGCTGCTGAATCGTATCTGTGCTGCAACTTTTGGCATCATGGGGATGCACGCCAGCCGTCGTGTACAGTTTACCCGGATAACGAGCCGCATACTGAGCAGCCTCCCGACTGCTCCGGACACTGGTTCCGGTAATAATTAACGGTGTAATTCCTGCAGCCGCTGCTCTCTCTACCACCTGTTCCCGATCTGCATGAAACGAACGGTGCATCAAGTTCACACCAATATCAATTAACGGTGTACTCCTATCCATCTCAATCCCTCCTTCGCAAACTACAATCTCGGATCAATCGGCTCCGATTCCAAAGATAGCGCGGCAAGGACGCATTCATGAATACGATCCACCGTATCCTTACGGACAAAACGTTCCACGCCCTCCATACCAAGCGCTCCTTCCATCAGGGCATGACGCTCCTTTTTGTTCGTTCGGCGCTGCTTCAGACGTTTTAAATTCTCAGGGGCAAGATAATCCATACCGTAAATGATATGCAAATACTTCCGGCCTCTCACCTTGATTGCAGGCTGAATCATCTTGTCCCGATTTTTCATCAAAAAGCGTTCCGGCTTGATCACAATGCCCTCATGACCATCCTCTGTCATCTCGTTCCACCAGCGGATAACCTCTTCCTCGCTTGCTTCGTCCGTGATGACCCGATACTCTGTCTCCATAAACAGCGAGGACAGTCCTGCCAGCTCCCGGTTGTGCTCCATATGCCAAAGATGAGATTGGTCAAAAAACGTCCGGCCGCTGTGGGCCAGTGTATGAAATGGTGCAATACGAATTTCATCCAGACCGTCTACATCCCAGCAATATTTTTGAAAAGCTTCTTGGAACGTTACGGCATTGCCATATTTCCGTTCCATTTCCTCCAGCCAGTCTCCAACCTCCCGACCTGCAGCCTTCGCTTGCTTCAGCTTGTCTACCAGCTTACTGCGATCCAGCAGAGCTGCTTCACCCACATGCGCATACTGTGCAGCAATCAGTTCCCGAGCCTTGAGATTCCACGGAACAATTTCCGCATCCAACAACACGAAATCCGTCTGATTCCGCTCAAAATACCCGGCAGTCTGTAGATCGGCATTCAGCTTTTCCAGCACCTGCTTCGCAAGGCCTGATTCAAAGAAAGGGCGGCCGCTGCGGCTGTAGATCGTGCCTAATGTCGGGTATCCTACATATTCGACAGCAGCCTGTTCGTTTTTGAATAATAGCAAAATCGCCCGGCTACCCATATGCTTTTTCTCCGCTACCATCGTTTGTACGCCTTGACCACGATAATAAGCCAGCGCCTCACGCGGATGCTCCAGATATCCTTCTTCTACGGAAACCGTGGGAGCAGGACTCATAGTTGGTGGAATGTACACCAGTTCCTCCATCGGTACTGTCACATGTGACACGGTATCTATAGCGGATTTGACCCATTCTCCTTGTACGCGCACTTCGCCATACGATTCCGTCAGTACACTGTAACCAGCGATGAGCTTACGTAAATTCGGCGGGGAAAACCGTTTTTTCTGCCACCGGACAAGTGGGCTATCGGGGTCATTCGCATAATTCTCATGAGCCGGAACGCTGACAAATTCCTTTTCCGGATAACGATAAGCGGTCAGCATACCGCCAAATACCACACCCTGATCAATATTCACCGTCTGGTTCACAATCGTAGGCTGCGGTCTCGGATCATGTCCCCATACTACTATTTCTCCCGATTCATGGTCTACGAACCAATCTTTGCGGATTGGTTTTCCGTCTGCATCCTGACCATCCGTATCTCCATAACGACAGTAATCAGAAATACGTGCCGACTGTTTGCCAATAAAATGATCCTTAATCCCCGCATGAGTCACAACCAGGTGTCGCAACCCATTTCTGCCGAAAATTAGATGAGAGGGCGCATGTAGCAGAAAATCCCTCAGCTCGCCTCTAAGCTGTTCCGCTGCTGCCTTGCCCACCTTTTGTTCATATTGAACCAGTTCCTCTGCGAATCGTTCATCTCCATGATTGAGAGTTACTTTTCTTCCATCAAGATAACGACCGATTTTCCAGCCATGATTGCTATCAATCATGTAGGCGAGTCCGGCATCCACGTGCTTTTTCCAAAACTGCACCGCTAGTAACGATTCTGGGCCACGGCTCATCACATCCCCAACGGATACCAGTCTTCTGCCTTCTGGATGATGGTATAGTCCTTCCGTATCTTCCATATATCCGAGCCGCTCTAACACCTCCAGCATCTCCCGGTAGCACCCGTGGATGTCACCAATGATATCAATGCCTGCACCTATATCATGAAACAGCGGCTGAGCACGGCGAGCGAAGTTAAGCTTTTCTACATCCTTGAGGACATAACAAGCGTTAAAACCTTCTTCCCGGATACCGCGCAGGTTCCGCTTTAACAGCTGTGCCTGCTGCTTGACCCGTTGGCGACCACGCGGATGCGCCCTACCTGCATCACGTTCCAGCAGCACAGATTCGGGTACATCCAGCACCAGAGCCATCACAGGTACATGCGCCTTGGCTGCCAGCTGTACATATTTCTGGCGATCCTCAGCATACAGATGGGTGGCATCCACAACCGTCAGCTTATTCAGACGACAGCGCATAGCCAGAATGGTATCCATCGCCTCAAACGCCTTGGCTGACATTTGCTGGTACTCATAAAACAGCACGTCCGATTCCAGCCTTGGAAGTCCGCTCCAGTCTATAAATTCCGTATCTCCGACCAGCTGGCGAAAATGATCTGAGGATACCACTTCCGTTTTCAATAGAATCCCTTCGCTCACCAACCTGTCCAGTAAAGTGGTTTTGCCACTATTCGAGGCCCCTACCAACACAACCAGTCCAGCATGCGGTAGATTAATCGTTCGTTCGGATGAAATGCTCATGAAGTCTTCGGCTCCTTTCTGCGCGTAAATACAGCCATTTGGGTCGGTTGTCCAAAGCCTTCGACCTCTTCTCCGATCCCTTCCAGCGCTAATGAATAGGGAGCTTCCTCAATCCAATGCTCGCATCGTTCACGAAACTCGCTTCTGCTCCATTCAAAACGATGATCGCCATGCCGCAGCTCTTGCTGATCCATACGATACACCTCATTATATTCGCGATTGGGAGTCGTCACGATCAGCACACCCGGCTGATATTCTGTCACAATCGTATCCATCACCCGGTTCAGACGATGCTCATCCACATGCTCAATGACCTCACACAGGATCATCACATCTTTTCCCCTCAATTGTTCATCATAATAAAAGAGAGAGCCCATCATAGGTGTAGGGCGAATTGCATCGGCATGCCTTTCAAGCTTGGCAAAACGCTCCACAGCCCTCACCTGTGCATATGCAGACGGCTCCACAGCCCAAATCTCTTCAATGCCCTTGATTCGAGCCATCCGAGCCGAAAGCTTCCCTTCCCCTGATCCAAAATCTACGATTTTCTGTCTTCGGGGCAGCTTGCGAATCACATCCATAATGGCTTGATACCGCAGCTCATTTAGCCGCATTACAGGCTGTTGCTTTCCTTCCTCCAGTGACTGATCTTGCTGCTGATCCTGTTCGTGATTATGGTTTTGTTCTTGGACCGCATGTTTTTCAGTCTGTGTAGCAGCAGAATCAGATTGCTCAAATTGCTCAATCAGATTGGTAAAATGAAGCGTGCGTCGAATGATGAGCTCGCGCATCGGATGCTCTTGCAGCCAGCCTTCACCGTAACGTTTCAGCTTATCAAACTCTTCTTTGCTAATATAGTAGTGCTTATAATTATCCAACACTGGAATTAACAGCAATAACTGACGCAGCGCATATTGCACCGTCTGATGGCCACTTAGCGTGACATATCTGACGGTGCTTCGATTTTTCAGCTGAAAAGAATAATCCGCTTTCCCTCGTTCGATGGTCACTTGATAGCCCAGCGGCGCAAATAGTCCCTCCACCACAGCATCCGGCAAATCTGACGCAACAGGCCCAAACGATAACTCCAGCGCAAAAGGATGCGTCACCCATGCTGCATAGTCTTCCTTGGGCTTGCCGTTCAAGGCCGTGCCAAGCGCGCCGCGAATATAGGTGCAAAACAAGCTGCTGGTTACAAACTCCCGATCATTAATATATTGTGTAATGTCATAGCTATCCGGACTATTTTTGAGCAAATCTATCGAATCTGGCGAGGCCTGAATGACGATTTCTGCCTCTTCCTCCGTAAAAACGGTGTACACCATGCGTACACGAGCACCCTTTTCCGTGCGATCATACGTATTGTAAGGGTTCTTGGCGAGCAAATGCGAAATCATCCCGGCATTGTTTCCGGTTGCTCTTAGCGTGATGTGCATACTCCACTTCTCCTTCCCAGCTTATGTTTTCCATACTTCATTCACCGCAGCGCGGAACATCTCGTCCAATTGCTGATCCCGTCCGCCCTCCATATGCTGAAGCAAAGGCGCCTTCTGTTCAAAATAAGCAATTTGCTGCTCAATAAAATCATTCACCACTGAAAGCTGCGGCTCCATATCCAGCTCCTCGCCCGCTTTTTTACGTTCCAGCAAATGTTCGATCACCTGATAAAGTTCGGTATCTACCGGAATGAATTCCGCTAGTAAGTCTACGAATTCTATAGGAGGCATACTGTTGTAACGTTCAATCCAGCCACAGGCCAGCAGCGGGCGCAGCACGTAAAAATACTTTTTGATCTTCACCTGCTCACCTTGCAAATAATCCCGATAGTTTCCTCGCGCCATATTCAGATAATGGTACATACAAGATTTCGGAGAGAAGGTTAACGGCGAGATCGCACGGATCTGATCAGCCACTGAATATTGCTCCAGATAGGGAACCGGAGATTGTAGCCATTCCAGCAAAGGCGGATTGGATTTGCGAAACAAATGGAGCGCCTTTTTCAAATCCCAGCCGTTTATATCCAGCGCATCGTTGATTGGTCGCTCAATCACATCCCGCTTATCAAAAATAGATAAATACCATTCTATGGGTCTTACATAGATAAATCGTACATCATAGTCACTGTCCTGTGAAGGAAACCCCCATGCCCGACTACCCGATTCACAGGCGTACACAATGCGCACCTGCTCCTCCTGCTCCAACGCACGCAGCTCACGCAAAATCGTTTCGCGCATTTCCGGTTGAATGAAACCCTGCCCATGCTTCGCATCTGTCATGTTGTTCCCTCCCTTATCCTTAAAGTATTTCCCGAATCTGTTCTCTAATCGAATCCTCCGCTTCAGCTACCGATAAGCGGCGAAGGCGCTCTGTCGTTGCCTCTCCCCACAGCTCAGAGGGCCATTCCTTGAGTACATGAAGCGCTGCACGGCGATTGGAGGTCACCGGACTCCAGAGTCCGGCAGCAACTAGCTCTTGCCCCATTCCTTCGTAAGAAGACAATTGCTGAAGCAAAATACCCAGACACTGATGCGCTTCATACTCCGGTCCAAAGCCTGGCACATCAGCAGGACCAGAAGCAATCTCTTCCAGAGGCAAGCGATTTTCTGCAAAAGCCACCAGCTTACGAGCCCGTTGTTCATCCTCTGTCCTGATGAGTTCAAAGTACAGATTAGGCTTGACTGGGTATTGGCTTAATTGATCAAATAGCACGGGCCATACATCTAGTGCTAGCATTCGAGCTACACGAATGGCATAGTGGAGATGCGGTGAATTTGCATGCTGTAGCTCCTGTTCTACCGGCTTTACCCACTGTGGATCGTCCATCATCTGCTGGCATATCGACGCGTAACGTTTACGCAATTCCGGCGTCCATTCATGCTCATAACGTGCCTCCCATGAATCGTCTTCTTCACCCAGAAAATCCGCAATATCCATGATGATCGTAAAATGCTTCACAGTCGTACACATGGCCTTAGCATGGCGAAGGTAGTTGCCTATGACCATAGCGGCATGCTCATAATCATCTATACTTTCCGCAGGTCCGCCTGCTGCCAGCAAAGCTGATAGAATATCACCCGCCCCGTCAAACAAATCCTGATCAATGTGCGGTACAGCGATGGCTGTATGCAGTTCGCCTTTATGAGCGCACTCATAAGCAAGATACTCATACATGACATTGTTACGGAATCCTTCCCGTAATAACCAATCACGTATTTCCTGCCGTGTCGGCTCCAGCCGTTCTACTACGTGAATACGTCCCCAGCCATGTACCTGTGACGCTAACCTATACAACTGCTCGTTGGCCTGCTCCGAGATATTACGGATAGCTACAGCCGCATATAGCGTGAATTCATCATGCTTGGCTAGTGTTAAAATAAGCTCGTGGTGCTGATCCGTCTCCAGCAATCCAAGCAATGCAATACCAAACTTAACCACATTACGATGTGCTCCGTGTTCAGCCAGCCAACGTGCTTCCTCATACAATCGATCCGGCTGAATTGCTGGATGCTCGCGCACCGCATCTAGCAGCGGATCAATCAGGCTGAGTGCATTTTCCTCCATCAAGCGTACATACGTCTCACGTCTCGTCTTCATCCCTGGCTTCCGGCATTGTCTGGACAACAACTGCGCCAGATCCTTAATTTTGTCAGTCTCTCCATCTCCGCCAGCGCCGTGATGCCCAAACGCTCCATCCAGCCCTCCTGCCACCCAACGCATCTTGTGACCTGCCCAGTATTCTTCATCATCTGGCAAATGATCATCCGTAAGCCTACCCTGAGGGTCCAGTCCCTGCTTAATCGTTTCATAAATCGAAAGCTTACCTACCCATGGATATAACACTTCATTTTTGAATCGTCCAAACATGTTGCATCACCCTTCTGTTATGTACTGCTTCTTACTTATCGTGCTACCTTATATCCCTATAATCCTTTATTTTGGAAGTCATGAACATGGTGAAAGTATTACAAAGATGAATAAATTACCTTTTTCCTGCATCCCTTCCCTGTTAGAATAAAGGGATACTTATTTTCGGAGAACGGCTACAGAAACGGGGAATGCATCATGGCGAGAGAGAGTTTTGATAAAGAAATTCAATTCCTGCGTATGCTCACACTAACAAGCGGCGCTTATAAGCGGCAGCAATTTGCAGACAGACTTGGCATTTCGGTACATACCTTTGATAAAACGATCCGGCGTCTCAAGGAGATTGTCCAATCCGTACAACAGCAGTTGCCTGCGGAACAGGGACATGATTTTAATGAGATGCTGCGCTTTAATTATTACGAATCCGCTGATCCATTGCTGTTATTTCTGTTTCGGGCCAAATCGCTCAAGGAATCGGAAAGCGTCCGCTTATCCCTTCTGCTGACAGCGCTACAGTCACAGCCTATGACCACCATGGAACTGTTGGATGCTTGCTGCAATGGCCTGCCTTCCGACAGTTCACTGCCAGATGAGAAAACAATCCGTTCTGATCTGAAATATCTGGTCGAAGTCGGCGTGGTTCGTAAGGAGCCTGGCGGCAGACCTTATCGCTATGCTGTCCGCAATGATCTGGTGACAGAACTGACGGACGAGGAATTACTGGACTTATATGATTTTGTGGACATTATGGCCAACACCCAGCTCCCCTCTGTGCAGGGATATCTGTTACGAGATCATCTTAAAAAAGCTATGCGCCGTCAGCTCGGAGATCGTGAGATGGCAGAGCCTTTTTTATATAAATACCATTATTATTCACGCATTCTGGACGAAGCCCATATTCATCCGCTTCTGCATGCCATTCGGCAACGTCGCTGCGTAAGCTTTTTATATTTTTCGGCGTCCAAACGAAGCATGTACGGGTCACAGAACACAAACCCACGGTTTGAAAAAGAGACCGAAGGCCGTGAACATACCATTCTACCCCTGCAAGTCATCTATGATCATCAATACGGACGTTGGTATGTGCTTGGTCATGTAGGCGGCAAAGGAATCATGAAGTTTCGTATGGAGGGCATGACTCAATTGGTGGAGGGCAAGCCTGTCCCAGAGCAGCTTTATGCCGACCTGTTAGCCGTGCTGGAAGAAAAAATGCGGTACAGCTGGCTTGTTGATACGGGTCGTCCCGTGAAGGTACGGGTACGTTTTTTTAATCCTGAGGGTGCAAAGCGCAACTTTATCCGGGAACGTGTACTGTCACAGGGACAATGGGGTGCGATTACGGAGGAAGAAAGTGAATCCTTTATCTATGAAATCACAGTGAATGGAATCACTGAGATCAAACCATGGATTCGCAGCTTCGGATCAAGCTGTGAGGTATTGGAGCCCCAGCGGCTGCGTAAGGAATTCAGACAGGAATGGAAGGAGCTGCAAGCCTATTATGAGCCTGTTCGAGAAAATATTTAACTATCAGATCGTCTCACGACTGGATGAATCGGGCGCTTTTGCTACCACATCGCAGGAAAGAGTCTGGCTTAAGTCCATGCTTGCAGACTCGGCAGCGACAGAGGCTTTTACCCCCTCTACACTTGATAAGCTTCGGCAATTACTTGCAGACGACGAGCCTCTGGAGGCTGATGGCAGCCTGCGCGAAAAAGCAGGGGTTCCTGCTGCTTCGGTTTATCATCCGCTCCTGCGTGAATTACGTTCCATTCTGCGATCCCGTTCTGGCATCTGTATGACCTACAAACTGCGCAACGGACGCCTGCATGAGCGAATGTCCGGATTCCCCTATAAGCTGGAGTTTTCCATGGTCAAAAAACAATGGAGTCTGCTGTGGTACAATCGCCGACACCGCGCATTCATGTCCACCAAGCTGTCCAACATCGTAACTGTTACGGAGGATGAGATTCTACCTGAAGAAGCCGAGAAGTTTACCCAACGAATACTCGGTATACTGGAGTCGCGCAAAGAGCAGGGCATCATTGAAATCATTCCTGTATACAACGGTGAAATGTCTCGTATTTTATATGCTTTTTCCTGTTTTGAAAAAGAGGTCCAATATGTACAGGAAGCTGATACCTATCGTATTATACTCACTTTCCAGGCAGACGAGTGTGAGTATGTGCTATCTAAAATCCGTTTCCTCGGCAAACGCGTCAAGGTCGTTCAAGGCTCTCGCTTAATTTCGCGAATGAAGGAAACAACAGCCAAGGCCCTCGCACGATACGAAGAGGAATAGCTACTAAAGAAAATAAAGGATGTATTCACGCAAAGGCCCTCCCTCCGTCTGTTAATGAGACGGAAGGAGGGCCATATTAAACTACAGTACGCATAAACGAAACGAGGTCAAACACTTACATCCGCACACGTCTGCTGTAACAAGCTAGTCCGCAGTACCAGTTACGGCAAGGCTTGTCCACGCGCACTGACATACAATTGGTACCACTCTTCACGGGTCATCAGTTCGCTCTGGCGTTCGGCATCCTGACATGCTTGGATTCGTTCAGGATTGGCGCTGCCAATGACAGGCTGAATCCGTGCCGGATGCTTCATAAGCCAGCCCAAAACGATCGCTTCACGTGTCGTCCCCTTTTCAGAAGCTAGCTTCTGCACCAGTTCTGCCGTCTTACGGATATGCTCAGGCTTCCCGTCCAGCGAACCTCCGCTAAAACGCCCCTGCGCCAGTGGTCCCCAAGCCTGGAGCTGAATATCCTCGGTTTGGCAATATTCCAGCAATCCTTCGCCAAAATGTACATTCGTCCCCGCCTGCTGGTTCACATGTACGGTCTGATCTATAAAATGCAGATGTGCCAGGCTCATCTCCAGTTGGTTAACAATCAGTGGCTCCGTCAGGCTACGCTCCAAAAAGCGAATTTGGCTTACATTCATATTGGAAACGCCAAAATGCCGTACTTTGCCGGATGTCTTAAGCTCGCCGAACGCCTTCGCTACTTCTTCCGGCTCTACCAGCGGATCGGGACGGTGCAGCAGCAGGATGTCCAAATACTCAGTACCCAGACGCTTCAGGATACCATCCACGGACTCCATAATATGATCATATGAGAAATCAAAACGACCCGGGAGAGTACCATCCGGCAGAAAAATGCCGCATTTGGACTGAATTACGATTTGTTCACGCAAGCTCGGCTGTCCCTTTAAAATCCGGCCAAAAATTTCTTCCGCTTTCCCCATACGATAGATATCTGCATGATCAAACATCGTAATCCCGATGGATTGTGCAGCATCTACAGCCCTCTCCGCTTCAACGACATGCTCCTGCGTAAACGGTGCATGGCTCCATTCCCCACCAAAAGGCATGCAACCGAGCACCAGCCGACTGTCGGAGATCCCTCGTTTCTGTAAAGGCATAATCTTCATGCTGCTCCTCCTTTAATCTTCAAAGTATTCCTTCCTTCATCAACATTCGAATAGTTCGTCAAACCGCAAAAATTAGACGGAAAACATGTCGTTTCCCGTCCAATTTTTTTTTATTTTAGTTACTTATTAGACAGCCCTTCTTATATGTAATAATCAATAGCCAACTTCAGTAAATAGAGCGCGAGCAAATGCAGCGGATAAAACAAATAGAAGAAGGTTCGTGGGCCTTTTCCCCTCTCTCCATTATATCGGGATAGCAGAGGGAGTGCAAAAATACAAGCCCCGCCGATCGCAAACGGATAAAGATATTCGTTCATTGTGCTGGCGTTGATGCCCATGATGCTGAGCGAATCGGGAACAGCCCATATAATGATGACTCCGAAAATGAACATAAGCGCAATTATTGCAATAATCCATCCGTTGTAAATCTTCTGTTGTTTGCGAGCCACATAGAAAGCCAGAACCAGGAACACTCCAATTACACTCCAGTCTCCCAAAAAAGAGACTACGCAAAGAGCCGAAATCGCCAAGTATTTAAGTACAGGATTGGTCGTGTTGTCATAGAACCATATTGCCAGTAGGCCCATCAACAACGTTAGCATGATGTTTCCCGAAGTATACCAATCTTTAAATACCAATCCGTAAGGCACCACACTGGCTAGCCCGGTTAGAGCAAGACGCATTGTATATTTTTTGAAGCTTCTGGTATGGATATATCCTTCGGCTACAAAAAAAGCCATGATAGGCAATGTAATTCTGCCTACCACCTTAAAGCCCAAAAAATCGGCAAAAAATAGCCCTCCAATATGATCAATTAGCATTGCCAATACTGCAATTAATTTTAAACTGGTGGCATCAATGCCTTTCACCTCTGCTTGAACGGATAATCTTTGTTCCATATTCCTCCCCTTTTCTTCCCGAAGGACTATGCCCTCCGTATCTATTCTATTCGTAAACAGGTCTGTTCAGGAGGCTCCGGTCTCCCATCTTATCTAAGAGGTGCTTCAACAATTGGCGGGAAACGGGAATAATGCGCCTTGCTTCTCCGGAATTCTGATTGGTTTGAAAAATGATCTCCTTCTTGCTCTTATCTATAGATTCCACCTTCATCAGGTTTACGATAAATGCCCGATGACACCGGAACAACCTTGGGTCCTTAGCCTCAATATCTTTCAGATCGCCGTAAAACTCAAGAGTTCTGTTTTCGGAAACCAGACGGATTTTGTGGGGAACACCTGTTGTTTCAAAGTAATAAATGCTGGAGAAGGAAATTTGAAATTTCGTAAATTTATTGTCGAGTATAAACCAATCATTGACATCCAACACAGGCTTTCTTTGATGGGCAACAACAAGAACTTCTCTGACCTTTTTTTCCATTTCATCCTGAGTAGCATCCTTGATAATGAAATCAAGAGCTGCTACCTTATATTGGAAGGTAAGCGGAGACAGATGACCGTGGGTAGTTACAAAGACAATATGCCCATACATATCATATTTTCTGATTTCCTGGGCAACTTCCAGTCCCTTCATCTGACAACCAGAGATTTCAATATCAAGGAAATACAAGTTATTCGCACAAGCTTTAGATTCAAAAAGCAGGAGATCCGGCTTACTGGTGGCAATGAGATTGCTGCAGCAGATGCCAAGTTCCTCGCAGCTTTTACGGACCATCTTTTCCATTATGCGCTGCTGGATAAACTGATCTTCCAGAATAAAAATATTCATGATGTCGCTCTCTTTATAATTAATGTTTGCGTGAAAAAATCCGGTTCCTTTTTGGTATCCAAAGTTACATACTTGTTGCTGCGCAGCACCTTTGCTATATTGTACAAGCCAAGACCTCGATTGTCCGCTTTCGTTGAAAAGTTCCGTTTGTAGAGATCATTCACCTTAATCCCGTCAAGTGCAGAATGATTATAAGAGTTTCGTATCGTCACCGTCTGAATATCGTCTTCATGGATCAGCACAATATTTATGGACGGATTGCAGGTCTCTAGTGCCGCATCGATTGCATTGTCCAGGAAACAAGAGATTACTCTGCAAAGGTCTATAATATCCATATACATTTCACTGATACCACTATCAATTTCCAGTTTTACGTCAACTCCACGCTTCTTTGCCACCAGCACCTTGGATGTAATAATACTCTTGAGCTCACTCACGTCCAGATTAATCAGGTTATCCAGACTATAGGAATATCCGTTCAACTGTGAGGCAGTAGGTTGGATAGAACTCTCATATATCCGCTTGATCATCGCCAAATCCCCAGTTCTGATCCCCTCGTCCAGCATTAACAGGATATTGGTATAGTCATGTTTGAAGCCGCGGATGTCTTCGTACATTTTTTCAATCTCCATAATATAAGCCTCCAGCTGCAGGTATTGTTCCGTCTTGTTCTTCTCTAGCTCACGTTCACGCAGGAAGCGATACAGCCAATTGATCGTCATCAGGAAGATGGAGGTCAAGCCGATCAGCATCAACACAATCTTTAATCTGCTTGGATACGGATTGTTGCTTTCACACTCCGAATAGATAATCAGTCCTAGTCCGATGATCCCCAAGACTAAGATTAAAGAAGCTCCGACGATAAGCTTAATCCGATATATCTTCAAAAGCCTGACCGCCGGAGTAGGAAACAAATAAGACACAAGCTTTCGGAGCGCCAAGTAGATCAGCGGAGGTGAACAAGCGGTTAGGAAGGGCGCCGTCCATTTGTTTTTATATTCATAAGGAACCGCATAGCTGATTACCGTTATGAAATAACCCAGCAGTGTCGTAATGAAGATGGTAAGGATGGCGTAGAAGCCTATGACCCACAAGGATTCATATTTGTCGGTCAACCATCCGTATAATGCCAGTAGCACAAATAGAAATAGGTAAACAATCAGTCCGAAGTTATTCAGAGCTGTTATTCCGATAAAATAATACATGACTAAAAACAGCAGCAGCTTATAATTCATACGGAAAACGCTTAGACCATTGCCGCTGACCATATGATATATTACAAGATAGCTGGTGTATTGCAAAAAATAAATGCCGGATGTAATCATTTTTTGTTCAAT
Organism: Paenibacillus sp. TSM33; assembly: GCF_056099025.1. Taxonomy (NCBI): domain Bacteria; kingdom Bacillati; phylum Bacillota; class Bacilli; order Caryophanales; family Paenibacillaceae; genus Paenibacillus; species Paenibacillus sp. TSM33. The sequence continues at coordinate 120,566 of NZ_JBLZXB010000010.1, read as the reverse complement.
TTCCAAACTTTTGGGTTGACTGGTTCATAGAACAACCCGAAACAAATTCCTCCTCCTTCACCTCTTTTACTCATATGCTCCAGTAGCTTAGCCTTGAGTCTCTGAGTATGGTTGTTTCTGTATTCTTTAATATTCTTGATATTGTTCATAATTGGCATAACTCCTTCTCATTATGGAATAGAATACTGGTGTGATGACAACTGCTTCAAGAAACAGCCCAAATATTAACCAAGGATAAAAATCTAGTGCGATGGCCATGAAAACAAACACTATACTTAAAAAGATAGCTTGTAATCTGCATGCTCTTCTGAACTTCGGATCTACCAATGGATTGCACTCCGTATCGGCCGGAGCGTATCTGACAATCAGAATGATAGAAAGCAGACAGAGCGTCGCCAAAAAAAAGCGGTTCCATTCTACTTCCTTTAAGAGCCAGGGAACAAACACAAAGGTCAGTAGACTGACCCAGGTGCAATGATGCGACTTGCGAGCATGCCAGCCAAAGGACTTTCGCCGGACCACTGTATAGGAAAGCAGCATCGCAGCCGTTTCGGCTAATACACCGAGCAAACAGGCACTGATCAATACAAGAAGTATTTTTTCTGTGCCAGCCAGTATGTTCTCCAGATAATAAAGCACATAAGCACGCTTCTCCGCTTCCAATTCTTCGTCTTGAAAGTATTTATCAACGATCCACGTTGACAATTGATGATACAACGCCACCGCCCCTCCCTAACTTAATTGTGCGGGAAGCTGGAATTGAACATAATCACGATATTTATCATGCCAACTCATTAATTCGTGATGCGTGCCTACCCCCGTTACTTCTCCTTTATCCAAAAAGATTATCTGGTCCGCTTTGTAGATGGTTGACAAACGATGAGCGATAACAATGGTCATTTTATTCTTGGAGAGAAGCTTGATCACATCATGGACGAGCTGCTCTGACTCGCTATCCAGGTTGGCGGTAGCTTCATCAAACAGCAGAATCTCATGGTCTGAAAGCAAGCATCTGGCAATCTGGATTCGCTGCTTCTGTCCCCCCGATAATTTGACTCCCCTTTCTCCAACAAAGGTATCCAAACCATCCGGTAATTGATAAATTACCTCCTTCAAGCCTACTGTATCAAGAGCCGCATAAATCTCATGGTCATCCGCGTCTCTGTTTAGGCCATATACCAGATTGTCTCTCACTGATCCTACCAGTAAGTCACTATCCTGCATAACATAGGATATTTTGCGACGCCATTCTTCCGTCCTAATCTTATCCAAATATACATTATTGTAATAGATTTCTCCATTATATTCTGAGTAAAATTTCTCTATTAAAGAAAATATTGTTGTTTTTCCCGAGCCGGAAGGCCCTACGATCGCTGTAGTGGTACAGCCTCTGAAGGTTAACTCCACGTTGGATAATACCGGTTGGCCCTGGTTGTACGAGAAAGAAACATTGGCAAAATGCAGGATATCCGAATTCTGATCATGACTTTTCATGTCCGGCACACTGCCTAACTTTTCTTGCTTCTCATCTTGCTGGTTATATATGGTATAAATTTCCTTACTTGCTCCCTTGGCCTTCTGATACTGCGAGAAAAAACTGCTGAGCTGGGTCAGAGGCGAAACCATTGTAAACAAATAAAAGATCATAGATACCAGAGTACCTGTAGTGATATGTCCAGCGGCAATGCCGGCGCTTCCATACCAAAACATTCCTACCAAAGCTAGCATGATGATAATTGTGACAATCGGCTCAATGACAGCTGACAATATTCCCTCTTTGATGTTCAAGCGAAAGATACGTCCAAGTATCTCCCGAGTATATTTCATTTCAAGCTTTTCCGACGTCGTCGCTTTAATGAATCTGATGTTATAGAGAATTTTGGATAACTCACCGGAAAAGTCTGCGGCTGCATCCTGTGCCTCAACTGCTACCCTATTCATCCTTCTTCCAATGGGATAGATTAGTAGCGCCGTTATAGGAATCAGAGCAACGAGTACACTCATTAATCTCCAATCCAACACAAATAACATGATGATGCAACCAGTGACCATCAGGACATCAGCCAGAATAGAAGGCAGAGTAATAGCCAGAAAATTACTTACAATAGCAAGGTCGTTCGTCATTCTGCTGATGATTTTGCCGTTCTCATTGTTATCAAAATAATTAACCGGCAAATGGATAATTTTTTCCCAAATTTTCAGTCGCAGTTCCTGAAAAAACTTGCTCCCCACATATCTGAGGAGCAGAGAAGACACAGCGTTTAAAATCCCTCCGGCCAGAAACAGCGAAATAAGCACAGCTGCGGTCTGGATCGTCAGCTCCATAGCTGAGATCTTATCGACAAGCTTGCCTGTCATGATCGGCAATACTAATGAAAAAGCGGCGGAAATCAGTGTAAATACGATGCTCCAAGCAAGCGCAAGCTTGGGCCATCTCGCAATTTTGATTAACTTCAGCAAGGAATGGGCCGTTTGTTTTTCTTCACCGATCTTTTTATATGCCGTGCTCTCCATATTCAATTCCATTATGGCTTAATCACCTATTTCTCTTTGTGATTTTCGTATTCTAGCAAAAACTTCATTGCCATTGTATAGACACCTGCGGCTATCGCTACCATGACAATATAGGAGAGCGACAGCTTGGTTCCTATCCAGTCCGTTTGATTGCTTAACTGGAACAGTAAGAAGCACACGGCGCTTCCGGCAAGAAACTCCAAAGAGTAGGAGAATTTCCGCACTCTCTTCAACCTATCTAGTATAATATCCACTATAATTACAGCGGATGTAAGCATAAAAGAAATTTTATACAGCATAATCTTATCTTCAGCAACAATCTGCTGATCCTCAAAACTTGCAAAGTATCTGGCCAAAATTGTACCGATTACTAGGTATAATACGACAACTAGGACATTTATTCCGACACATTCGGCTGTGCTGTAGGTAATAGTCCCTTCGCTTCGTTGAACCAGGGTCGCTGCCAAGCTTGAAATAAACAGGACCAGAAACCAAATATAAAAATATGCATCCAGTTGAAAAGAGAGAAAATCGGTAATCAGTCCCACCATGACTGTAATAATTTCTTTTAATAAAATGAACATTACCGTCTCCTCCTGTTAGCTAAATACCAGCATCTGCTTCCATGTACTCAAGTTCTCATTATCACAGGTCAGCAGTGTCAGCAATACACCTGCACATCCATCGAGCAGCCCAACTTTATCGAGAGATAACGGATCATCGACGCTTCCCTCAAGGTCTATAAAAGGTACTCCCTCACCAGTATTTCGATATGATAACAAACGATGCAAAAATTCATCCTTAAACGGCATGGCTGCCGCACGGCTGAAATGGTGCTGAATCAGGACCAAGCCTGCATAGCCGTGACAGATCGTCGGTGAAATTACCTTTCTTAGCGAATCTGGTCTGGAGTAGACGGTATTGAACAATTGCAGAGCCTGCTGCTGCAGCGCTTTGTCCTCCAGGGCCAATCCCAGCCGGAACATAGCCACAGAAGCTCCCGGTGTGCCGTAACACCATGCATCTCTGTGATAACCTGGATTCCGACTAGTCTCTGCGGATTCATCCGGTGTGAACATATTAGGTATGACAAGGGTGCCGTTCCACTCCCTGATACTTCCGTGTAGAAAAGTCTTGGCAACTTCCAGTACTTCTCTCAATCCAGTTAACGGGTAGCGGCGGAGATGTGCAACGGCCAGCAGATTAATGGCTCCTGTAATTCCGTGCGCCATGCCAAGATTATAATAAATGGTCTGTTCGGGAAGTTCCTCGAAATGTCTCAGCTTGCCTACAGCATCCGTAATCAGTTGAAGTATCTTAAGGAGCACTGCATCCAGCTTCCCAACGTATCTGTCCTGGCGTTCCTTAACCTCCATTAATGTAGCTGCAATCCCCGTCCAGCCTGAAATCAAATCCAAGTCGCTATCCTCAATCAAAGAGTCTTCCAATTTCCCCCTTGTCTCCTCATAGAACTCCCCGTAGCTGCTAAGAAACATATCCAGCGTCTGCGAGAGCACATTTGTATATCTTGTTGAACCTCTTGAACACTCGTTGAACAGATAAATAACGCCTGCTAGTCCGGTATACAGTGACAATGAATGGAACGGTATATTACCGATTAAACGCACAATCTCCTGATTGTACTTGAAAGCAAGCGCAGCCCACCCTTCCCCCGGGTAAACTTCATCTAGCTTATCCAGAAGAAGGCTGATCCCGGGGTATCCTGAAGCCAGCGATATCAGCTCCATTTCAGGGTAATCATGCATGGCGTGCTTCTTGATTAGCAGGGTTACAGTATCTATATCTTTGTAAATTTCTGCGCTTTGCCTGACTATTTCAGATAAATTTCCCGGGACTTGTTTGACCGCCATAAGCTCCTCCTCAATAGGCAACATGATATTTGCTTACCTGTAAATAATCTTCCAAACTGAAGTAGCATAGGTGTAGGGCAAGCTCTTCTTTTTCCCGGTCCAGGCCGAACACTCTGTTGCAGAACATGTGCATGATGCTGAACATAATATCATCGTAGTAATTGGTTCTGTCGTCAGCTTCCCGGATAGCCGTGAAATATGCAGCGTATTGCCGCAACCTATCGTCTTTATCGCTTGCTGGCAAGGATATGGAACGGGTCTGTTGAATCCTTTGGAATAGCGCTTCTTTGTGTTCCCGGTACTCCTGTCTGAATTTCTTCGGATCAATAATCGCAGCCATAGCCTTCAATTGATCTTCTGCCAGCGGATACGCGCAGTTCACAACCTCAAAAAGTCCGGTGCAGCAAAATAACATCTGATCGGTTGCATTAATTGACCTCTTGCCTGCATAATAGCCTGAAACTAGATAAGAATCGATAGCAAATAACCTCTCCGCTTGTTCAATGAAGGCTGTGCCGCCATACCGCAAAATTTCAGGCCGGTAAGGAACAACCGAATAGGAACTAACCAATCCGGACGAGGTTACAGTATTCAGGAAATCAAAAACATAGTTCAAGGCCGTGAAACGCTGATGCTCTACGCTTCCCGACATTTTGCACCTTAGCCTGATATGCGGCTCCTTATCTGCATACTGGACAAAAAAAACCTGGTCAATGAAGTACTCGGCGCTATTGTCCATGAATGTCTTAAATGCACTGCCCAGCAAATCGGTTAGCAGTTCCTGATTGTAATATACCTGCAGGGATATCCAATCCGAACCTGGATAATAAACGGCATTCACCGAAGAACTCAGCACTTTATTTAAGCTTTTATCGGTAGCCTGTGCAGACAATCTGTCTATCGGCAAGTACTGAAACATCGGGCTTTTGCAAAAAAATACGCACTCCTCCATATACCGGTTAACGGAAGCGAACAATTCTTTCTCCGTCTCCATAATAACAGCCGCCTTGCCTTCCGGATTCCGCGTATATTCTTTGTGCAAAAGCTTTCGATGATGATGGCGATCCAAATCCAGCAATAGCTTATTGTCCAGCTCCACCAAATATACATATCGCGGAATGTTATACTTTATGATCCAATCCTCCAAAAAGGCCAAAAACTGTTCTTCGCTCTGGAGCCGTTTATCCGCATATAATGTCCATTTTTTAGGGCAGATGATGATATTTTTATAGATTACTCTCGGTGTAAAAGAAGAATCATAGAGATACTCCTCCAGATGGGACCATCCGGTCTGATACTGCAGATTAATATCATTCAGAAACCGGATCAGATAAGGCGCCAGCTCTGTATTGTACATACTGCTGAGTTTCGGAAATACCAGTTCGCCTGTTTCCCTGTGCTTTAGATAAAAGTATCCCGAATCCTCCACCCCTACCAGTAGTTGGGAAATATCCAAATTCCGATTCTCGGGGAACGTGGCCATATCCATGGATTGATCCGGTGTTGCGCCTGCCGTCATAATATTAGTTATTTTGGGGCTGAATGGGTAAAATGAGATTTCAGCGGCGCTCTCCCCTGCTTTCTGATCCTTCGGGTTCCTGACAAAACGGAAGATGTCATCACGGCTATCTTTGTCAAACATGTAGGCAAATCTTCCGAAGCTTTGACACGCTTCCAATGATCCGGCTCTGTTGTTTAAATAAAACGTAACTTCACCTTGTTCATTCTCCATGCAGGAATAATACAAATCGAACGAGACATGGACATTCTCCAGACTCAATTCAGACAGCTGTTGGATTTTGGCCTCGTCAAGCACGATATCCGAATGATTGGCAAGCGCTTCAGTCTGCCACTCCGCAATTAGCGCCTTGAGCTGTCGGAACCTGCCTTCATCCTTATGCCTGTACTTATCTCCGTTCTGGTAGTGGCTCTTGTACTCTTCAGGTTTGCCGAGCCCCAACGTCTTACTGAACAACTGCAATAAGGGCACTTCTTCATATACTCCGTACTTCTCAGTAAATTGCTGACGATAGTCGGAAAGTGTATCCTCTTTCCTGTACGTAGAAAGCATGCTCAATATTGAAGCTACTTGGGCCAACGCTTGCCTATCGCTGTCCGATAAGTGAATTTCATTTGCTTGATTCAGCCTTACGTCTATTTTGACCAAGTCGCCCTGATAATCGGGAAGGATAAGCTGGACTAGTTTTCGGACAGCCTCAATGCCTTCGCGTTTGACCGCAGCAACTGTGATGTCCTGAATGGCATGTCCAACTCTCTCCAAAATATCTGCGTAATATGCTGCCTTGGGAGCAGCGAGCATCTTCAGTGTACGGATCAGATGCTCCAAAGGAGTGCTATCCCGAGGATTGGGAATCATCTCACTTACCAAAAAGCCTTGTTCTATCAATTGCTGCAAAAAATCTGTGCTGATCGTGTCATCCACGCCGAAGGCATCTTTTATAGCTTGCATAAGCTGCAGAAAAGTCTGCTGCTCTTTATCAAGGATCTTCATGATGAAATCTATGACCGGGGTTTTGAGAATAGATATATTTTCAGTGCTTCGTTCCTCCTGATCTGCTGCAAACAGAGTCTGATAAGAGATGACGAGCCTGTGATGGTCAATGTAAGAGGTGTTATTTACACTCAGTCTCAATTCATTGCGGACATCCGCATCCCCATGGAAAAGCCCTATTAAGCGGTAAATTAGGCTATAATCCGGAGTTGCCCAGACGACATGTTCTCCGTCGCCTCCCGTGTTTCCAAATCGGGAAATGCCTACTCCCGCGAACAGTCCAAACGGTGTTGGTCTACAAATTGCCCGCGAAATGAACTTGCTTAGACTAAGGATAAGATTCCGCTTTTTTTTGGACTTCAATGTTCTGCCTTGTTCCAGGCTTTGCAGTGCAGCGTAGGTCGAGGGGCTGGAGACATAAATGGAATCCATCAACCCTTGCTGCTGAACGAACCGTACAAGTCTGTCAAGATATTCATCATCGTCTAGTTGTTCATGATCAAATATCCGCGTATAATACTCCATGCCAAGCAACGTCTTCCGGTACATGTAATTTTCCGAGATTTCAAAGTTTTCCAACATGCAATCAACCTCTCATCTGTCTTAAAGCACGAATTGAACCGGCAAGGCTTACTTCATAATAATTCCGCTGAACATCAATCGGTCTCGCGCCTTGACGGAGCAGACACTCCATTTCTGTGCGCCCGGCATTCATCCCCTGCGCGATAAGCTCTCCGCTAAGAGAGGCAACAACTCCGCTGAATAAGGCGCTGGCAATACTCGTACCGATACCTACTGTGTATGCTTTGTCAAATCCCAGCACTTCGTATAAATAATCCTCTGTGTCGAAGCTTGATTTGGCAACCATTACCCAATCATTGTTGTAATTGATTTCATACTCATCACCACTCGGCGCAAAAAATTGGCCGCTGAGCGTATTACTGAACCCGGAGATATCCCCGTTCTTATTAGTTGATCCAATTGGGTATACTCCCTTTAAATTCGCAGGCACTCTGTACTCCTGCGTAATATCGCGTCCATCGTTTCCTGCGGAACAGACTACCCAGATGCCTTGCGCATTAGCGCAGTCAACCAAAGCCTGAAACCGATTGAACTCGAATAAGTCGACCTCATATTCTGTACGATAGCTGATGTTGATAATTGGATATCCTTTAGCAATACCCTCTTCCAGCGCTCTATACAACCATTCAAGCTTGCTTATTCCTTTTTTGTCCGTAATTTTGTAGACAACAACCCGAGCGAAAGGGCATATCCCCTTCAATATATATTTGCCGGTAACAGAGCTAACCATTTTTGTACCATGCCCGACGTAATCGCTTAGACAAGGCTCATAAGGTACAAATGACTTGCATTCTGCCTCAACTAGATTACCTTGGATCTCTGAGTGGGATTTATCGACGCCTGTATCAATAAACAGGATAGTAAGCGGCTGACCAACAGTTGCACCACAACTAAAATGATCGGTCAGCCGGGCTACATGCCAATTGTATATATTAGGTTTTATCATGCAATCTCCATAATGTAAGTAGGGGTAGCCCATTTCACTACCCCTGACTTACGAATCGCTTATGAATTATTTACAATTGGAACAAGAACCGGTACAGATACAGGTAAGAGTTTTACATACTGCTTTGGATACCTTAATGGTTGTCTTGATGATTGAAGCTTGTGGGCTAAGCTCACTGGCCTCATAGCTCTTTCTTAAATCAAGGTCAAACATTTGATCTACTTTCATTTTCCTCTTCCTCTCTGAATTAAATTCTAATAAACATGATTTCAGTGGTACCCCTTAATCATGTTTATTGTGAGTGACTGTATGTCATATCTTGCTGTCGATGAATAAAGAATATATCTAATTCTCCCGTTTTTTAAACTTTATTCCTAAAAGGTATTCCAAACCTCCTAAATTGCAGTCATTTTGCTTCCCATGCGGCATGACAAAAAAATACCGACACAGAGCGGAACGATTGACGCTTAGAGCATGACGTATGCTTGCAAGAATCCGGTAGTTCCTATACAGGTGTCTCGTATAAATCGGCTGAAGAAGAGATGCTTAGCAAGAAGCGCTCGCCCTATGTTTACGATATGCTGGTTCTTGTGGACGAACTGCGATTCAAACAGGACATGGCTGTAAAGGAACTGACTGACGCACTACATGTACGCGGCATCCCAACAAGTACCCAAAATCTGTTGAGCAATATCAGTTCTTTTTGCTGCATCTTGATGACCATATTCGTACGATACTGGCCGAAACGACGGAACAAAACGGTGACGTTCTCTTGTCTATGGATGGAGTCCAGCCGGAGATAATGAAGCATTGTACGTCTTGCGCGAAGTCTTTAATAGAAACGTAGTAGCCGCCAAAAATATGAAAAATGAGGCAGCGAGCGAATCGTTTGCTGTTCAGTAGCTTTGAATTGGATATAATCACTACACGAATATTAGAGGAGACAAATAATGTCAGCGTACATTATACTATGTTCCATAACCAGTTAAACAGTCAACTCATAAGTTGACCCGTTTGAGGCAGCTCTTGCTGAAATGGAGAATAGGCTTGGTGTTTCCTACTCTGATTACTTGGTTTTTTTCAAGAGGATCCTGAAGAAACAAATAAGGTCGAAGAACGGAACATGAACCGTGAGTCTTTTAAAATTCTCACGAATATTAGCTATAATCAACAATTAATAAGCCATAACCTTATGGATTGTGGCTTATTAATTTGTCAGGAGTGAAATTAACCTATGAATTATGGCAAGAATGTATTCAATGTTTATGTTCCTCCATTGAAAAAGAATCTACCATATCCGCCAATTCACTTTAGTTACTTCGATTAATGAGGCTGGATCTTACATATAAATGAGTCGAATCCCTTTGGCCCCGATCCCCATCTTTTCATCCGAATATCCCCATGCTCAGATAACGCTCTCCGGTATCCGGGGCAATGCAGAGTACCCGTTGGCCTGCTCCCAAACGCCGAGCTTCCTGAATGGCCGTCCATATTGTAGCTCCGCTGGAGGGCCCGACGAGAATCCCTTCCTGAGCAGCAATCGCTCGTGTCATAGCAATCGCATCCTCATCGGAAACCTGGATGATTTCGTCATACACCTCCGTATTCAGCACGGCAGGTACAAAGCCCGGACTCGTTCCCACCAGCTTATGCGGACCGGGTTTGCCCCCTGACAGGACGGGCGAGCCCTTAGGCTCGACTACAACAATCCGCAGATCCGGCAAATGCTGACGCAGCACTTCACCTGTTCCCGTGATGGTCCCGCCCGTTCCCGAAGAAGCGACGAACACATCCAGCTTGCCCTCCGTCTGCTCCAAAATTTCAAGTGCCGTGGTTGTACGGTGGATATCGGGGTTGGCCTCATTTTCAAACTGATGCGGGATAAAGCTCCCTTCAATTTCTGCCCCCAGTTCAAGTGCTTTACGAATCGCTCCTGGCATCCGTTCTTCCGCTGGTGTCAGTACGACCTCAGCCCCGTAGGCTTTTAAAATATTGATCCGTTCCTTCGTCATATTCGAAGGCATTACCAAAATTGCACGGTAACCTCGGGCTGCCGCATTCATCGCAAGACCAATTCCCGTGTTGCCACTGGTCGGCTCAATAATGGTGCCTCCCGGCTTTAGATGCCCCGCCTTTTCCGCCTCGGCAATCAGGTTGCCCGCGGCCCGATCTTTAACACTACCGCTTGGATTAAAATACTCCAGCTTCACATACACTTCCGCATCCTGCGGTCCTGTGAACCGTTGCAGCCTTACACAAGGCGTATCTCCGATTAAATCCGTAATTTTATGTACCACTTTAAGTGTCATTGTTATATCCTCCCCGGATTATTCCTTACAACATCATTCCCTATCTTCATATCATACTACCAAAAAAACATAATGGGCTCCCTCCAACCTGTCGCTTTTATAAATTACACAAACCTTATCAGATTAGTATGTAAAATTCTTGCAAAATGGGTCGCCAGATGTCGGCTGGAATGATATACTCGCATTACTATTTTTTCAGGAGGATACAAGAAACTTATGAGTACTCAAGAAAATATGACAGCTAATCGCTTTCCCCCCTCCTTGCTATGGTTAACCCTTGGTGCCTTCGCCATCGGCATGACCGAATTCGTCATTATGGGACTTCTGCCCAATGTAGCCCATGATCTTCATGTTACGATTCCGCAAGCCGGGCAATTAATCACCAGTTACGCGCTTGGTGTAGCCATTGGTGCACCTGTGCTTACTGTATTAACCCATAAGGTTCCACAAAAGAAGCTACTGTGTCTGCTGATGTCCATATTCATTTTAGGAAATCTGTTTTCCGTCATTGCTCCTAACTACGAGCTTCTGATTGCGGCCCGTATGGCTACTGCGTTATCGCACGGAACCTTCCTGGGTGCCGGTTCCCTGATCGCTGCCCGGCTGGTTCGTCCGGATAAGCGAGCAGGGGCCATCTCGATGGTGCTGGCCGGATTGACGGTAGCGAATATTATTGGCGTGCCCTTTGGCACCTTTATCGGGCAGCAGCTCGGCTGGCGCGCTTCCTTTGGAGCCATTGTGGTTATCGGCTTAATTTCTCTCTTTGGTATCATTCGGTATATTCCAGTGATTCATCAGGACAAGCCTTCCAGTCTCAAACAAGAAGTCAAAAGCTTATTCAATCCAAAAGTGCTGCTGATGCTGCTCACAGGTGCAGTCGGCTGTGGTAGCTTGTTCACTGTCTTTACGTACATTACGCCCATGCTTACGGATATTAGCGGCTTTGCCGAGCACAGCATTACCTGGATTCTCGTCCTGTTCGGCCTAGGCGTCACAATCGGCAACATCGTTGGCGGCAAGCTCGCAGATTGGAAGCTGCTGCCCTCCTTGATCGCAAACTACGCTGTTTTGGCCATTATTTTAGCTATTCTGACGTTTACGCTTCAAAACAAGGTACTGGCCGTTATTACTGTCTTCATTTGGGGAATTGCCGCATTCGGCATCATGCCGGGGATTCAGGTTCGCATTATGAATTTGGCCTATGAGGCTCCTTTGCTGGCCTCAACCTCCAGTCATTCCGCATTGAATCTGGGCAACGCAGGTGGTGCTTTTATCGGAGGAGTCGTTATTAATCAAATGGGGCTGCCCGCCATTCCATGGGTTGCATCACTCATTACTGTCGGCGGTCTGCTACTGATGCTGGTCAGCTACATGATGGATCGCAAGACGGCTCATACAGAAACAGCAACACATTCATAGAATCATTATTCAGTTTGTTGGACAGTGCACAGCTACCAACCGGAGCTCAGCAATAAATGATGGCGTATCTTTAAAAAGACAACAAGTTGGACGTAAACGAATGGTTCATTTTTCATAGATTGAGAGAGTATTGTCCAATCTCTTCTTCCAAATTCCTCATAGTATGACATTGTAATACTAATTTATGAGGAAAGAAGTGTGAATGATGAGCCTTTTTTTTACAAACAACACGAGTAACACGATCTATGCTGCCTATGCTTATCCTGATTCCGACTGTCATCCCATGAATTATTCTAAAATGGGCTGGTATCGGCTAGAACCTGGTGATACGAGAGAAGTATGGAGCGGGTCCGTAGGAGGAACTACATTCTATTATTATGCTGAAAATCACTCCAGTAGGTGGCGTGGTACGTACCGCACACGGCTTCCGAGAAGTACTGACCATGATTTTCATTGGTGTTGGAACGATAGCAGAGGATCATCCAGACGAGTGGGGATGCGCCGACTTGCCATTGATTCATCTGTAGACAATTACACTGTTGAGTTCAGCAGAACCAATCAAAGCCAACTGTCAACAAAGAAAACTCGTAGAGCATTACCTTCCAAATCGGAGGACTCCGGCATTAACAGAATTCCGAGAAGACCGGTTCGCTTTAAAAAAGGAACCCCTGTTCCAGTAAAGTCCAAACGATAAGTCAAAGAACCGTAACCCGCAAGATGGGCATTTTGAAAAAAAGTGACCACCTTGCGGGTTATTTTTGTTTCCATTTAGGCTCATGTACGCGAGTTGCAACCACAGTATTATGCCTCGCTGCTCAGCTTAACCAATGATCAAAAAAGTCCCGATACCCTTGCTTCATCACCTGACTTGAAAACTGTTCCATGGCGTATGCCTGATTTTCTGTAGAAACCCGGCGGGGTGAGGCGGCAGCCATATTGACCAGCTCGAACCAGTTTTTCTCGTTTCCTGAAAAAGAATGCGTAGAGCTGATGTGCCCATAGCAAGGGTGCTCCGGTTTCACCACGATCTTCCCCATCGCAAGCGCTTCGGTCAGCGGCATGGCGAACGTATCGAATTTGGAGCAGCTCCAATACACCTTCGCCGTGTTCATTAATGCAAATACCTCGTCTTGCGTCAATGCAAATTGAAGTTTTACATTGTCCGGGATGTCGTACTTCTTCATGCTCTCCTTGTAGCGTTCACCGCCAAACACCATATAGACATCCTTGTCAGGATTATGCCGCGCATACTCCAGCACCAGATCCGGACGCCGATTTTCTTCATCTCTACCAATCCACATCACCCGGTTCTCCACCACTTGTGAGGGATCAAAATGCTTTTCCACCAGCCGCTCATTAAATCCGATCGGGATGACTGTCACATCGGTTACGCCAAACTTTGAGGCCATCTCCTGCTTGAGAAAGGCAGTCTGTACGATAGCCTTGTCCACAATCTGATAAAAAGGCTTCATCATCTCATAGCCTGTCAGTGCCGGATCTGGAAAACTATGCGGAAAGAGCACGCTGTTTTTAAAAAACATGTTCAAATAAGTAAAGCCAGATACCGTATAAATAACGTGCTCAATCTGCTGCTCATGCAGTTGATCCAGTACGATGTCATAATTGACCAGGTCACCCTTTTCGTGCTCATAGCCTGGAAGCCAGTCATGGCTGCTTACATGGCGCTCCGGTGATACAAATACGATATCTACCCCCAGTTCCAATCCGATCTGCTTCAGACGTTCTGCAAAAATACGAGGCCCTTGCGCTTCAGCAAATTGTATTTTTCTCATGACCAAACCGACTTTTTTCATGGATTACTCCCTACCTTCTTTGGCTAACTATATAGAATCTGTGCCTTAAGCCACTACTTGCATGGTTGAACTTGTACCCAATCCATTATCCCTGTACATTGGTTTAAACAAGCTAACGTTGCTTCCAATTGGGACTCTAATTGCTCTTTTGACCATTTGGCGCTATTTCTATGCAGCTCAGTACTCATCCTTTGCAAATCACTTGTAATTAGCAATAGCATCCAGAGTGAAAATACCACAGCAAACCTGCCATATTCCTGCACAAATGCCGGTCGATCCACCCTTATCCCGAACAGCTTCAGCTGCTCCAGATAGGTATCCAGCAGACGAATACGCAATTCAGACGTCATGTGTCGGGGGAACAACGGATGAGACATGTCGATCAGATGATATACGTCCCACAGCGGTGTGTTTAAGTGAGCATGCTCCCAATCCAATACCATTAATCGTTCCCCACTCAGCGCATAGTTCCCCGGATGAAGATCACCATGAGACAGTACAAGCTGGTGTGAAAAAGATACATGCTCCAGCTGTACATACATACGCTGCATCTGTTGCTTAGATAAACCGAGTGAGCTGCAAAGCTTTAACACATCCGGCTTGCGCGTGTATAGCTCAGAAACCATCTCCTGAATAAGTGGCTTTGGTCCCCGTAGCGGCATCCCAACAAAATAATCCAGTGGCAAAGCATGCCACCTTGCAACAAGTCCTACAGCTTCCAATAGGGTTTTGTCTGCGTGAACATGATGTAACGGACCAAGGTCCTCAAATACCATCCATTCTCCTCCGTCATCTGCGTCTGCATCAGACCAAGCTAGCAATTGGGGATAGATGGGTGGTAATGCGGGAAGCACTTGCTCGTACACCCATCTCTCGTGCCCCTTCTGATCGTCATTGGTTAGTGGTTTAAATATATAACTTTCAGAGGAGGACACGTAAAAACGTTCCACATGCCGGCCATTCGTACCTGTATATAAAATTTCACGATCGCGCACCAGCGTATCATTCAAAGTACCGTCTACATTCACATATTGATGAAATAGATTCATAGCCACCCAACTTTTTTTGTATAAAATGTAATAGCACGATCATAACATAGTCCTTGTTCTGAACGAAGCCCAGATCATCTTTTGGGTAACTCAACGTATCGAAAAGGGGCTTGTCCTATCAGATCATACGACCTGTTGGACAGCCCCTTTTCCTATCCGTACTCCTATCCTACGCTAACGATTAGTATTTAGTATTGCCGGACTCGCTCGTGTTGCTAGATTTAAAGCCTTTGAACAATTGTTTTACATTATGATAACGAGTATTCGTAATTTTAGCTTTGCTGTTAGGACCGTCGGATCTCAGGATCGAATCCTTCACGTTGGAAATATCCGAGTTATCCAAAGTCATATTCACTCTAAAAGTAGAGCCCCCAAGTTGGCGAACCAGCTTACCGATATCATCGGCTCTAAAGTTTTTAATGTTAATTGTGCCTTCGGCATTGATTTGGAACACTTTATCGTATGCATGGTACGCTCCACCGCCTGTAATATTCACCGTGCCTGGTTCTTTAAGCGTCAATGCATCTTCACCAACATCCTCCCACGTTACGTTGGAAATGGTGCCATTGCCATATACATGCACACCATCCGCAGCAGGCGCGGCGATGATCACATTTTTCAGCGTTGCATTATTTTCAAGCTTGAAGATAGGCTTTTGAGCCTCTTTTTGGCTTCCATCTCCCAAGGTATCGGGGTCAGCCACTACGGTCTTGCCTTTACCATCGTATACTTCTCCGGCTTTTACAAGTATGGTCTTATGAACGACCTCTGGAGCTGCATGAGCAGAATAATTGCCGACAAATAATGCAATCAGCATACCGGATAAAGCAATACTCATTCCCTTTTTCAATACTTTAGCTGTGTTTGTTTTCATTTCAATTCATCCCTCTCGTAGATTGTTTTTTATTCTTATTTCCAATTCTCCGTTGACTAGAGCGCAAGCGCGTAGACCGTATCACCACCTTCGTACAATGAACCCATTGACCGATACATGTCCGTAAAGTGATATTTAACTATTTGCATATGTATACTTGGTTTTTGGTTCAAAGTAGCTTCATTATTATAAATTCAATCAATCACAAATTGTAAATAGAGCGATTACATTTACAATTTGCATAATTCTATTATATTCCAACTTCCAATAATTTCAATACGTTTTCGGCAAAATATGTCCTTTTTTTTAATTAAGTATACAAAATTGCCTCATTTATACTTGTATAAGTTTGTTATTCTTCAATTTACGCATTAAATAATACTTGAATACCTAGTTTCGTTTGCCTCTTTTATCGTATACCTCATTGCTGATGTGCTCTATACTATTGAATGACACGGTTGATGAACGTATAATGTATTTAGTGCTTTGAAGCGTTACATCTCAACATTACTGGTGAGAAAAGAGTGGTTATCGTGCAAAACAATAGTGAGATTCCTTTAAAAGAACAAAATATTGTGCTCATCGGCTTTATGGGCGTGGGCAAAACAACGATCGGTTCCCATCTAGCGCGCAAGCTGTATCGCGATTTCGTGGATATTGATCAGGAGATTGAACAACAGTACAACATGCCTACAACAGAAATTTTCAAAACTTACGGAGAGAAGCGTTTCCGTGAGATTGAAAAAGAGCATATTTTGAAGTTGTGCAGCAATACGCGCCTTAAAATCATTTCTGTTGGCGGTGGTGCGTTTTTACAGGAAGAGGTGAAGCAGGCTTGTTTGGCTTCCTCCATTGTGTTCTTCTTGGATTTAAATTGGGATTCCTGGAAAGATCGGCTCAAGATGCTGATTGACACCCGCCCTAATCTGCAAAACAAGACGCTAGAGGAAATTGAAGATCTTTTCCGTTCCAGACAGGACATTTACGCGGTGAATCACTCCAAGATCAATACCGATCAGTTGGATGCGGAAGAAGTCGCAGACTATATTATTCAAACGCTGAATCTGGGTTGGGAATTGTATGAACCTACTCGGGGATTGAATTAAGCGTTACACAAAGGAGGACCCCAGCATGCTGATCGCTTGGGGTCCTCCTTCTGTGTTCATTGCGGATACCTTGCTTGTTTGCTAGCAAGCAATACCTGCATCTTTTAAGAATGGCTATGCAGCACCTGCAATATTTCTCTCAGTTCAGTGACAGGAATCTGCCCCGGCGCGGAAGCTTTCTTGGCAGCACCAAAAGTCAAAGCTGAACCAAACAGTTCTCCGGTCAGACGGCTCACGACACCTTTTCCTGCCATCGACATTGTGATAATCGGCCGATCCGCATACTCCTCTGCCATGGTGCGTGTGGCGTCCAGCAAGGTCAGTACGTCAGCTGTGTTGGTTGGCATCACCGCTATTTTAGGCAGATCCCCGCCCAATTCCTGTGCCTTACGCAACCGGGACACAATTTCCTCCTTCGGCGGCGTCTTTTGAAAATCGTGGTTAGAAATAATCACATACGTGTTATGCTTATGTGCTGCTTCTACCAACGTCTTCACATCAGCTTCCTCATTAAAAAGCTCTACGTCAATCATATCTACTTGTCCCGTTTCGACTATTGTACGATTCAATTCCACATAACTTGCCGCACTGATTTCCTTTTCCCCACCTTCTCGGGCACTACGGAACGTAAATACGAGTGGAATATGGGCTAAAATAAACCGGATCTCATGTAGGGCAGCCTTTACCTTTTCCAGCTCCTCCACATGCTCAAAAAAATCGACTCTCCACTCTACGATATCCAGGTCGAGTGTACGTAAATGGGCAGCCTCTTCCTTCAAATGCTCCAACGTTTCTCCCACCATGGGAACACATATTTTAGGCGCTCCTTCACCGATCCGCACATCTTTTACCTTTACGATTTTTGCCATATCTATCTCACTCCCCAATTACAGTTTTAAGTCGAACATTCACAATAATTCATAGTATAACGCATTCTGAATAAGCATGCAGATGATTAGGTTCAGTCGCTAGTTATTTCGTATCCAGTACAATTTGAGGAGACAATTCTCGTTTTGCAGAAAAAACGACACTGTAGCGAAAATTAACAAACACCGCCAGTACGATCCCGAGCACATTCACGATAATAGCCAGCATAATCACACTGGAAATCTGAGAATGCTTCAAAAGAAAGCCTGTAAACACGGGAATAAGCGTATATGACAGGGATGTTGCGGTATAAATAAACCCGGTAATCTGTCCTTTTCGTTGACTAAAAAATTCGCTCATTACAGTTAACGTCAGCTGAAGTACACCCGATATGGAAAACCCGATGACACTCGCACAGATAATGGCGGCAGCCTCTGATTTGAAAAGAAGAAGCGCACCAAAAGCCAACAAGGAAATACAGGGATAAATAAGAATGATATGAACAGGTTTAACCCATTTTCTCAACACAATGACCAATACAAACACGGAAACCAGCGAGCCCATATTGTAATAAACTAATAGTCTGAGAGATTCTGATTCGGTCATACCAATAAACTGTTGTCCAAACGTAGGCAGCCATAACTGCACAATATACAGCAAGGTAGGTCCCGTAAATCCAAGCAAAATAAGACATACACCTTCCTGCCAAAACCGCGGTTTACTCGCATCATTTGTCTTTAAATTTCCCGTCCACTCGGCGCTAGATACAGTAGTACCGCCACTTTGCTCCTTAGTGGGCTGTACGCACATGTCTGGAAACTTCATTCTGAACAAGTAGATCGCATTCAATGCAAATATCAATGCTGGTATAAAGAAAGAGAACCCGTAAAAAATATCGTGATTCATAAAAAAGATGATCATTAGCGGTAAAAATGCCGCCCCAATGGATATAAAACCTCTCACCAACACTGTAGCCGAACCAGAGGATTGGGGAAAAGTCTCGATCAGAGCTGGATAAGTACCTGAATCAAGAAAAGAATTCGCTACACCTGCCAGCACAGCCAGTACCATCGCCATCTCAAAAGTAGGGCTCAGCGGTATACCGATCAAGAATACGGCCATCAGCAGCCCTGCGGCCACAATAAACGGTTTGCGACCATAACGGTCAGAGAGCACTCCGGATATGTACAGCGTAAACAGTCTGCCAAACCCCATCGCGGAAACCAAGAGACTGATGCCCGCCTGATCTGTATGCAAATGCTCTGTTAAAAAGGACATGTGTGACGCCAGCATAATATTAAACATGCCGAACAAAAGATAGTTCACATACAGACCTGTCGCCACTGAAATAGAAGAACGTTTCATCATGAATTCACCTGCTTTTGTAAGTAAGTCTTGTAGTATCAAAACGTGAATCATTTCACATTGCTTGTGTCGAGGATGAAGTATAGAACACAATTTAAAATTTATCAAGTTTAAATATTGCGAGATTCCGGCTTAGACACGCTGATGCGTCTTCAGATAAAACTCCTTGCCATAACTTAGGGCAAAGTTCCGAAACTCCACAACTGCTGGGGATAAATATCTATTTTTAATGCTGGCTAGGTAGATAAAACGCTCATATGCTGGATTTATAATCGGCAATGTTTTGACGTTAAAATAATCTAACGATGAAATGCGGGGCATAACTCCGATCCCGTAATTAATAGACACCAACCCAGCCATTGCCGTATCTTCTTCAATCGCGCAAATAATCTGTGGCGTAACGCCTGCCTTGGCGAACAAATTTTCAATAATGGGCCGAACCCCACTCTTTTTGTTAAAGAAGATCACCGGGTAATCCGCTGTATCCTTAAGATCAATTTGGTCCAGAGAAGCCAGCGGATGATCAGGAGAAACAATGACCACCAATTCCTGCTGAGCTAGCGGAATAAACTCCACATCTGGTTCATTTTCCACGTGAGAGCAGAACGCCACGTCATAGTGTTCCTGCTTCAGGCCTTGAATAATATCGTTCGTATTCCCTTGGTGAAACGAAAAGGAAATGTCTTTACGGGCATCCAGAGCTGAAAAGGCTTGGACTATCGCTGGAATGAAGTGTGAACCTAACGTGTAAATGAACGCCAAATCTATATTCCCATGGCTTGGACTCACTAATTCCCGTAAGTTATGCTCTCCCTTTTCCAATTCATCCATCGCGTGCTCCACATATTTCAGAAAAAATCGCCCGTATTTGTTTAGTCGAATATTCCTCCCCTGCTTTTCAAACAAATGAACACCCAAATCCTTTTCTAATTCTGAAATCGCATGACTTAAACTGGGTTGAGTGATACATAGCCGCGCAGCTGCCTGGGTAAAATGCTCCATCTCTGCAAGTACACGAAAATATTGTAAGTGCTTCAGATTCATAAGGATGTACGCTCCCTCTTTAATTCATATTTTAAATTATAGATTCAAACTATGAAAAACGATAAAAATATGCATTGGATTTATAATAACACCCCTTATATAATTAAGACATAGACATTATGTGAATATTTTCACTTGTTTGTGGACGTACTTTAATAGACCTGGACGATGCCTATCTAGGCCATTGATCTAAAATTTAAGTTGGGAGTTACACTTATGAAAAATCCTTATATCAGAATGGCAACAGGGCTTTATATCAACTATTTTCTTCTGGGTATGATTAATGTTATTCTCTCATCGAATATGAGCTTTCTGACCGTGCAATTGAACACGGATAAAGCAGCCATCGGCTATCTGGTGTCAGCGATTGGAATCGGTAAACTGCTTGCTCTCGGAGTAGCCGGAAAAATGTCAGATAAATACGGAAGGAAACCACTCATTGTTATTGCATCATTTGCTTATTTAATCTTCCTAATCGGCATTCCGCTTGCACCTAACTACACGTTAGCATTTGTGTTTGCCATTATCGCAGGGCTCTGCAACTCGATGATGGATGCGGGGACTTATCCCGCACTCATTGAAGGGTTCGGAAAAAAAGCCGGGTCTGCAACCGTTCTGGTCAAAGCATCCATCTCGATCGGTGCCATTGTTATTCCGTTCATGATTGCATTTTTTATTAATCACGATATGTTCTATGGATATTCCTTCTTTATTCCAGCAGGAATTTATCTGCTGAACGGGATCTTCTTGTCGACGACCACTTTCCCCAACCACAAAGCAGAGGAACAACAGGCTCCAACTGAGACGGGCCAATCAACAGATTCGTTCCACAGCGAGCCTAAGTTTTGGCAAGAAGGTTTGTCTCTGATTATTATCGGTTTTACTTCAACTGTATTGTTCATGATCGTGCAGCTATGGCTTCCTACCTTTGGACAAGAGGCTCTGGGCATGGATAAAGCCAGCGCCATTAAGCTGCTTAGCTACTATAGTATAGGTTCATTAGTTTCTGTTATTTTGTTAGCTGTGGTACTTGGTAGATTCATTAAACCCATTACCGTCATGATCGTGTACCCGCTTATTGCCCTGCTTTCTTTGCTAGCTTTAATTGTATGGCACAATCCTGTCGCTACTTTAATCAGTTCGTTCTTAATCGGCTTGTCCACCGCAGGCATATTCCAAATTGCCCTCACGGTTATGACGGAATTTTTCCGGAAGAACAAAGGAACTACGACTTCTCTCGTGAACATAGCAGCCAGCTTATCGTTCATCCTGATGCCTTTGGCTACCGGGGGCATGTCCAAAAGTCTGGGAATTACCTCGGTATTCATTCTGGATATTGCGATTGCCGTAGTCAGTATTTTGCTGGCCGTGTTTGTTGCTTATCGATATAAAAAAGTGTTTCATTAAACTACACAGATCACTTGGAGGCTTATTATGAAAAATGCTGGACGTATTGACGGAAGAACACAATTAATTGGACTGCTTGCTACACCGATCGGACATTCTTTGTCCCCGGCTATGCATAATCTTGCGTTTGAAAAACTGGGGCTGAACAACGCGTATATGGCCTTTGAAGTAGGTAATGAACAACTCGAAGAAGTAGTACGGGGAATGCGCGCTCTAAACATACGCGGCTACAACGTGTCCATGCCCAACAAAACAGCGATCTTACAATACCTAGACGAGCTGGACGACAGCGCTAAATTTACAGGTGCCGTCAATACCGTCGTGAATACGGATGGTAAGCTGAAGGGCTACAGTACAGATGGATCTGGTTATGTTCGTAACTTGCAGGAACACGGCATTGATCTGAAAGGTAAGAAAATGACACTCGTCGGTTCAGGCGGTGCTGCAACGCCGATTGCTATTGAAGCCGCCCGAGCTGGTCTTGCTGAAATTTCGATTTTTGCTCGTAATGACCAGTTCTTTGCCCGGGCGGAAGAGAATGTTCGTATGATTAATGAAGAGATGAAACATGCCCAAGTCAAGGCGAATATCTATGCATTAGAGGATCAAGAGAAGCTGCATGAAGAGATTCTTACAAGTCATATTTTTGCTAACGGGACAGGTGTGGGTATGAAACCGCTGGAAGGTAAAAGTATCATTGAGGATGTATCCATGCTTCGTTCCGATCTGATTGTAACCGATGTAGTATACAGCCCAGCTAAATCCAGGCTGATGGAACAAGCTGAGTCCGTAGGTGCAACCGCCATTAACGGTCTGGGCATGATGCTGTGGCAGGGCGCACTTGCCTTCGAATTATGGACAGGACAAGAAATGCCTGTCGCTTATATTAAAGAACAGCTTTTTGCTGATCAAATGTAAGATTTAGAGGCACCCTATCGCTTGTACAGCACTATTCCGCCTACTCCGCTTCTCATGTGATTTTTTTAGTTCAATCTATATAGCGCACGCACGATCCAATGCAATACTTCTATTCATATACTCAAAAGGACTATGCCCGACGAATGATTATTCCTGTCGGGTATAGTCCCTTTTTATTGTTAAATTATTTCATTAATCCTTATAAGGGTCAAACTCATTGGCCCCAGCCATGCACACCCCGATCGGCTTCAGTACATGCATAACTTCCACGGTCCCGGAATGAGCGTCCAGCACCTCACGCAGTTTACGGTAGACGAACGGGCTTTCATCAGTACCCGCTCCGCGCAGCTCGACACCGTAGTTTCGAACGGCCTCCTTCATCTGTAGGTCCGTAATCTGCCCACCGCTACGCGTACGGGTTTTCCAATTCATTTTGCCAGCTGCCTGGGTACGACTCATAATACGCCCTGCGCCATGAACTGTACTATAGTAGGAATCCCGATTTTCTACCGAATCCTTTCCACGTACAATCACCGAGATATCGCCCATGCTTCCTCCAATAAAGCCCATTTGACCAGGGGCCGAGGGGGTTGCGCCTTTGCGGACCACAATGGTGTCGCGTCCATCATGCTGTTCTTTCCACGCGTAATTATGGTGGTTATGCACCGTAAAATCCGCTTCGGTCCCCATAATACCAAGCACTTGTTCTATCACATAGTCGCGTCCGGCATAAGCATAACGTCCGGCAAGGCGCATCGCACGGTAGTACATGTCCCCCAGCTCACTGTTCATATCCAGCAGCACAGGCGGCTGATCCATATGTTCTCCTGGCGCCTTTCCGAGAAACTCCCGTCCTGCGGCCAAATTTAGAAACCCGCTTGCTGTTTTGTGTCCAAAGCCCCGGCTGCCGAAATGATTGGCAATCCAGACCTGTCCTGTCGCTTCCTCCACAAATATATCAACAAAATGATTACCACTTCCTACTGTACCCAGTTGTTCTCTCGCCAAGGACTTCAGTTTGTCATGCTCTTGCTTCCCAATCGCTGCATATACCGCCCAATCCGGGGCATCGAACAGCTCATGGTCTACCTGAACCTCATTCACACGACCTACACCAAACGAAATCTGACGTGCAATCTCATTCATCACGGTTGAAATACGCGGCATAATATCTGCTGCAGACAGCTTGGTTCTTACCGCCTTATTTCCACAGCCGATATCATACCCCACCCCTGAAGGTGAAATTTGTCCGTCATACACCATCACACCGCCAATCGGCTGACTGTAGCCTTTATGATGGTCTGCCATCAGCAGCGCCTGAATCACATTACCATTTTCGGCACATGTGCGGGCTTGAGATAGTGCCCCCGGATCAGGTGCTCCCCATACGCGTACTCCATTGATTTCTTGATAAGCCATCGTTGTACCCTCCCGTATTTTGCACAAAATTTGTATATGTAAAATTGAATAATCTACTTTTAAACTTTGGTCTGTTAATAGCATTATGTACGTTTTCCCCGCTTCCGAACAGGGCGTAAGTATTACAACCACCCACATCAGAGGTCTCTATCAGAAAGTCTTTATAAGAAAATGAAAAAGGATATCCCTGCAGCCCAAACAGACTGTAGGATATCCTTTTATGATCATTTAGAGACCATTAAATCAAATATACTAATATTTTTTGATGATTCCGAATTGATCCACAATAAAAGGTTTGGCATCATTTTTGTTTTGATCAATTTCATACGTTACGGCTGTAAGTTTATTTTCGTTTATAGTGATGCCAACAAAATTCTGTACCTGTCCTCGTACAGGTCTACGATTGTCACTCGGATCTGGGCCATAGACTGCCGCATGATTCTCTTCAGCTAGTTCAAAGAGGTTATAATACTTATCTCCAAGTTTTTCACTCGGGTTCTTGTAGTAAACTTTAGGGCCAGCAGTTGCTGGGATGACATAGATACTTCCATCTGGATTCACACTATATTCAATCGTCTTTTCATTTAATGTATCTTTTAGTTTGGTTGGCGTTGTTGCTTTACCCTCTTGATTGATTGGCTTCGTACGAGCATAAATATGATCGTGCCCCTGCACGACAAAGTCGATATCAAGTTCGGCCATTAGTGGAGCGATTTGCTTACGAACTCCATTGTTATCCATGATGTCAGAATCTGTTGCATGGTTAGAGGTAGTGTAGGGACCTTTGTGAATGTTCACAATGATCCACTTTGCACCTGCCTTTTTGGCTGCCGCAGCATCTTTCTTTAACCATTCGACTTGGTCTTCAGAAAAATTGGCATATTTCTCTGAGTCCTCATTGGAGTTCAGTACGATAAAGTGAGCATTGCTGTAATCAAAGGAGTAGTACGCTCCTGTTTTAGTAGCTGAACCAGCTGGTTGGTTAATATTAAAGTGATCATAAAAAGCGTAGTTCTCATCCTCGTGATTACCTGCTGAAGGAACAATGGTTGTATTCAAAAGGCTTTTTTGTGAATGCCCCAACAACCAGTTCCACTGTTCTTCTTTGGTGCCGGTATCTACGATATCCCCGTTGTGGACTACAAACTGAGCATTATTTACGGTTTGAAGTGCTTTTTCGAGCGTCTGTGAAGACAATATGGCTTCATCTTCGCTTTTTGCTTGTGTATCAGCTAGATCAATGAAGGTAAATTCACCGCTCTTAGGAGCTGTTTGAAACGTACCTGTTTCGCTCCATATCCCACGCGCTGCATCACCCACACGATAATAATAAGCTGTGTCCGCTTGAAGACCTATAGCTACGGCTTTATGGACAAGCTCTTCTGGAGAATTGGTCGATGGAGAGGAAGTGCCTTCAAATGTAAGAGCACTCGTAAAATCAGCTTCAGAACCTGTTTTCTTGGATACTTGAACCGTGCTCTTCGTGATAAGTTTTGAAGTATACCAGGTAAATCCTTTGGAGGCTTTGGTGTCTCCATAAAATGTAGTTGTAACTTTACTAATACCTTGATCTGTGTTCCCTGATGACTCAGCATGGACAGGCAAGACTGACATGCCAGTAATCAAACCTAGTGCAAGAGCAACAGACATAGATGTTGCGGACCACTTTTGAAACTTCTTAAACATGTGTACACTCCTCTGTGCAATTATTATGTAAAAGTTATAAATATGATCATAACAATCAATTGTTAATACGTTGTCTTTGGAAATATAGTACTTTGTAAAAATGAGATGAGGTATATAAACCAAAAAAGGCCCCGGATGTTTGCAAAATTCGCTAAACCGGCAGCCCTTATTCCTGTTCTAGGTGCTATTTACATATAGTATTAGACTCACCCCATATAAGAAACAGTGGCGAGTCTTCGAAAATTATTAAGGTTTTATTAAATCACTAGCCAACTAATGTGCAGAAGTATTTTTCAAATCCGCTTCATAATGAAGGCCAAATTGTTGTCTTGCCTCCTCCATCACTTCAGCGACTGTCAGTGAACACTCCAAGGAATTAATGGAACTATTGCGTTCCCCACTCTTGATCAGATCCATAAATTCCCGAATTTCATAATACATGGGTTCACGCGTCTGAGCCTTGGTCAAATCCTCAATCGTGCCGTCCCGATAATGAATTTTCACCTCATAGGGCTGGCTGATTTTGTCGATCACCATCGTCCCATACTCACCCTGTATTTCGGCAGGCAAATAGGAATCTGTAATTTTGGAATGCATGACGATTGCATCCATATCCGGATACTTCATCACGATACTACCCTCGCCGTCAACACCAGAGGATAACAGTACACCCACCGCTCTGACCTCATCCGGTTTGCCGAATAATGCCACCATTGGATACAAACAATAAACTCCCAGATCCATCAATGAACCATTCGAAAAAGCCGGATTAAAGGCATTCAGCACCTTGCCCTGCTTAAAAGCATCAAAGCGTGAAGAGTATTGACAGTAGCTTGCAAAATAACGCCGAACCCGGCCTATTTTATACATATGATCCTTTATAATTTTAAAGTTGGGCATAAGTGTGGACTTAACGGCCTCCATCAACAGAACATCGTTGTTGCGCGCGGCTTCGATCATGCTCTGCACCTCTGCTGCATTAGAAGCTAATGGCTTCTCACACAGCACATGCTTTCCATGATTCATACATAAGATCGCTTGCTCTGCATGTAAGGAATTGGGACTGGCAATATATACGGCATCCACCTGATCACTTGCAGCCATTTGTGCCAGATCTGTAAAAACCTCTGGCTGGCTGTTATATTTGGCAGCAAAGGCTTGGCCTTTCTCCTCTGTTCGTGAGTACACCGCAGTCAGGGAAAATTCGTCTGTCTCTATCGCAGCTTGAATAAATCTTTCCGTTATCCAGTTCGTTCCAACGATACCAAAACGCATCACAGTATCCCATCCTTTCCCGTGAGTCATTACAATTAATATATGTTCCTATTCTCGCATTCCAGCCAAGACTTGTCCACTATACCGCTTGTCATCCCCCATGCTTCCACATATTAAAAAAGACCGTGGTCTACCAGCTTAATTTATACTGATTGTACCACAGTCCTTATATGCTTTTTGGGGTTATATTACTACTTTGTGGAGATCACTTTGCCCACTTCTGTCAAAATGGCGTCCATGGAAGCAGGATCGTGTACATCGTACTCATCAATGTTGAGACGCAGTACAGGACAGGCATCAAATTCATTGATCCAATTGGAATATCTGCGATGCATTTGCTCCCAATAGGATCGCTCGGTCTGAATCTCCATTTCGCGGCCGCGTTCTTCGATCCGACTCAGTATGGAGGGCAAGCTGCCTTCCAGATAGATCAGCACATCAGGGTGCGGAAAGAACGGTGTCATGACCATCGCCTCAAACAGGCTAGTATATGTTTCGTAATCGGTAGGGTTCATTGTTCCCTGATCGGCATGCATTTTCGCAAAAATGCCTGTGTCCTCATAAATGGAACGATCCTGCACAAAACCTCCACCAGACAAGAAAATGTTCTTTTGCTCCTTGAAGCGTTCCGCGAGAAAATATATTTGCAGATGAAAGCTCCATCGTTCGAAATCGTGATAAAACTTTTCCAGATACGGATTATGATCGACTTGCTCTAACGAGGTTTTAAAACCAAGACGACTGGCCAAAGCACCTGTTAACGTGGATTTACCTACACCCACCGTACCCGCTACCGTAATCAGGGCATTTGCAGGAATGTTGTAATTATTCACTATATAAGCTCCTTTACATCGGAAACAATTTGTTCAAATTGTGCCTGGTTTTCTACAAAATCAATTTCATTCCCGTTCACAGTCAATATACGAGGGGCAGGTGACTGTTCGGCGAGAAATTGAATGCCTTTATCATAATCCGTAATCAATTGCTCCAGATAGGCAGGGTCCATCTCCTGTTCAAAGGAGCGTCCGCGCTTACGAATTCTACCTAGCAACGTATCCAGATCTGCTCTAATATAAACGATAATGTCAGGCTTGGGCATATCATCGGTGAGCAAATGATAGATTTGGCGATATTTTTCGAGCTTTACACCTTTAAGTGTACGTTCAGCAAAAATCAGATTTTTATAGATATGGTAATCTGAAATCACAGGCTGAGCTTTCTCGATATATTGCAGGCCAGTATCCTCTAGCTGCTTATACCGATTGCAGAGAAAGAACATTTCCAGCTGAAAGCTCCACTCATCTATATTTTGATAGAATTTATCGAGAAACGGATTTTCCTCGACAATCTCTTTGATCATTGGCAAATGTAGCTCAGTTGAAAGCATCGAAGCCAACGTCGTCTTACCTGCTCCAATTGGCCCTTCAACAGCTATAAACGGGGCTTGTTTCATGCGGTTCTGCTCCTCCTTGTACTCCGGGTCCATCCTGTGGACAACTATCCTATTGTATCACAAGGAAGTACGCTAGAGGCATAGCAAATCTATGGATAAAACAAAAAAACAGAGCAGCTATGTTTGGCTTCATAGCGTCCCTGTCCTGCTTAATATTTTGTCTGTCTCTCATTTAAACCAACCTTTTTCATTAAAACGGGTAATGGCCTCAATCCGGTTGCTGACACCCAGCTTATCGAGAATGACTGAAATATAATTCCGCACCGTCCCTGTTGTTAAATACAGTTCACCAGCAATCTCTTTGGTGTTCTTTCCGTCAGCAATAAGCGCCAAAACGGTCTTTTCACGCTCCGTCAGCGGGTTGACCTCGGCATAAGCATCATCAACCAGTTCTGGAGCGTAAATACGCCGACCTGCCATAATACTGCGAATGGAGGAAGCCAGTTCTTCACTGGGACTGTCCTTGAGTAAATAACCGTGTGTACCCGCCTTGATTGCCCGTTCAAAATATCCTGGGCGAGCAAAAGTTGTTAAAATAAGCACCTTGCAATTCAAGCCTTTGAGTTCCTCTGCCGCATCCAATCCGCTCTTTATTGGCATCTCGATGTCCATAATGCATATATCTGGCTGATGCAGCTTCACCAGTTCTATAGCTTCTTCCCCGTTGCTTGCTTTTCCGACTACTTTCATGTCTTCTTCCAAGTCCAACAGGGAAGCTAGAGCACCCAGCAGCATACGCTGGTCTTCTGCGATGACGATTCGAATCATGGCCCCACCTCCTCATTCGGCTTTTCAGTGATGTTAGGCACCTTAATGACCAGGGTCGTTCCCTGATCTGAACGCAGTTCCATACATCCGTTCACGAATTCAAGCCTTTCCTTCATGCCTTGCAGACCATTTCCCCGAAGAGCCCCATATTCTCCAGTAATGCCGACTCCATTATCCTGAATTCGCAGGGTCAATTCCTTACGAGACGGCTCAATGGTGATGGAACAAGCGGTAGCTCCACTGTGTTTCACTACATTGGTTACAGCTTCCTTCATACACATACTCAGCACGTTTTCATTCATTAATGACGTATGCTCCAGCTTGGGGTCGCCCTCCAAGGTCAGTTCAATGTGAGCTGCCTTTAAAATTTGCCGAATCCGTAGCAACTCATCCTCTAGTCTCATGCCGCGCATTTGAGTAACCATTTCTCGTACTTCTTTTAGCGCACTTCTTGCCGTAAGACGAACATCGTTAATTTCGACATGAGCCCGTTCTGGGTGCTGATCCAGCAGCTTGCCCGCCAAATCGCTCTTCAGCCCAATAAGTGACAGCTTCTGCCCCAAGGTATCGTGCAGGTCACGCGCGATTCTTTGCCGTTCCTCCAGCTTGATCAATTCCGATATTTTCTTATTGGCATCCTCTAATTGGACTTGAAGCCGATCACTTTTGTTGCGATTAAAATTCGTAATCGGCAGGAGGATCACACCGATTAGATTCAGCAGGATAAAAGGAATCTGCTTAATGAAAACAGGATTCTGAGAAACAAACCCATAATTGATTAATCCAATCGTAATCACCATTAAAATAATATACAGCGTCGTAAATGCGGCCTTACTTTTAATATTACCGATCAGATACGCGATAAATATAGAAAAATACATATAGCTAAATAGCAGCGTCATCGTAATCGATATGGCGATCTGCACACTGGTCCAAAAGTATATGAGCCAGCCTTGAGAGACAAAAGCCAGTACATAACAAGCAAAAAACACCAATATAATAGCCGTACCCAGAATAATATGACTGGTAGATGAAGAGCTAAAATAGTAAAAGGGCAGGATATAAAAGACGACCCACACATAAGGGCTAAGTCCCGTATTTCTTTGGAAAATCTGATACCACTTTTGCATCCTGCCACCCTTTTCTACTTTAGATATCCTTTATCTTATCATACCAATTTCCCTACAACGTTATTTTCTTTCCGTGCCTACAGCAGGTGTAGGAATGGGAGGTGAAGCGCCAACATGTTTGCTAAGCCGTGGCTTCACTTGTTTAAAGGTCAGAAAGGTTTTTGTATTTTCATCCCATAGTCGGAACTTCAAAGATTGCAGACTGCTACTCACCGTAATCGTGGTCGCCTTTTGCAGCAACGGTGTCGCTTCATGCGCTTTCTCCAAATTGTAATTTGGTACTTTAGGGCTCAAGTGGTGAACGTGATGAAAACCAATATTGCCTGTAATCCATTGCAAAACTTTAGGGAGCTTGTAGTAAGAACTGCCTTCGACGGCCGCGTTAATATAACTCCACTCTTCATCATGCTCAAAATACGAATCCTCAAACTGGTGTTGAACATAGAATAGCCAAATTCCCAACATACCAGACACAAAAAAGATAGGCGTCTGTACCAGAAGGAATGCCTGCCATCCAATAGCCCAGCACAACAGTGCATACAATGCAACAATGGATATATTCGTCACATAGGTGTTTATTTTTTCCTTACGTTTGGCTGTCTTGACATTAAACCGATAGGAAATCAAAAAAGTATAGATCGGACCTAAACCGAACATAACCCAAGGATTTCGATATATACGATACGCCAGCCGTGTCCATGTGGAGGCCGCTGTGTACTCTTCTACCGTGAGCACCCACATATCACCCGTGCCTCTTTTATCCAAATTACTGCTGGTTGCATGGTGGATCGCGTGACTATTTTTCCATTGATGGTAAGGGCAGAGCGTAATAATCCCTGTAATCGTTCCCACCATATCGTTCAGCTTGCGACTTTTGAAAAAAGATTGATGACCACAATCATGAAAAATAATAAATGTCCGTACCACAAACCCTGCCGCAATAATGGTAATGGGAAGCGTCAGCCAGTAAGAAACCGCTAGGCTAAGATAAGCGGCATACCACAATAGGATCAGCGGTCCCAAGGTATTGATAAGTTGCAGAACGCTGGATTTCGTGTTTATTTTCTCGTAGGGAGCCATATTTTTTTTCAATTGAGCTAACGGGAGCTGTGTCATACCCATTATGATCCTCCTTTAAAATGCAGCCCATACCTTGATCCTGTCAGGCGTACATGTTGATCTAAGCTCAGTATAAGGAGACCGCTGGATCTGCTGTAGTCATAAACGTCAGTTCGGGCATATGACATTTGTCATATAGACAACTAACCAAACCTGTTTGCCAAATGTTCGCGGGTTTCCTTTCTGCTGTTTTTTTGTTAAAATGTAAGATATATAACGCTGTATGTGACTGGCGAAGTCAGTGGAATCAACCACGAGGGAGCATACAAACAAAGCGTACCGTTCGCCTGGGAGAAGTATTTGCAGAGGATTCGTCTGTCTTGACGACCTTGTGCAAATACTTTTTTTCGTTTTTTAAGACCATGACACCCTGTTGATTCTATTATGCGATAAATTCAGAGGAGGCTCGGACTATGGCTATTATCATGAAATCCAAAGAAGCAGCTGAGCAAGTGTATGCAACGATCCGTTCCCAAGTAGAGCAAATGAAACAGCAAGGACACCGTCCCCATCTGGCAACCCTGTTGGTAGAAGGTGATCCGGCATCTGCATACTATGCACGGACCAAGCAAAAAATAGCAGAGAAGCTGGGCATCTCATTTCATCTCCATACTTTTAATCGTCATGTAAGCGAAGCAGAACTTCTGCACGTGATCGGTACCCTAAATGATGCATCCCATGTACATGGCATTATGCTGGAACTCCCGCTTCCTCAACATCTTTCTGCCTCCGTTATTAAACAGTCCATCGCCCCCTACAAGGATATTGATGGAATTACACCTGATAACAAACTGGCTACCGTTACGGGTGACGCAGGACTATACCCCGCTACACCTCAAGCCTGTATTGAACTGTTGAAGCATTACGGGCACTCCTTGGCAGGCAAAAATGTCACGCTCGTGGGCATTGGGCAGACGGTGGGACTTCCCCTTTTCCACATGCTGCAAAGAGAAAATGCCACCGTCACCGCCTGTCATGCAGGTACACGTGATATTGCAGAGCATCTGAACCATGCAGATATTGCCTTCGTCGCAGTTGGATGCCCTGATGTGATTACGCAGGATATGGTGCATCCAGGTCTAATTCTCGTGGATGCAGGGATTAATGAGACGCTGGAGGGAAAAATCGTGGGTGACGCTGCTCCGGATGTGGTAGAAAAGGTACATGCCATTTCTCCCGTTCCCGGCGGTGTGGGTACCTTAACGACTGCCATTTTGTACAAAAATCTGCTCAAAGCGATACGTCTGCAACATTACTCCAGAGAGGTGGTTTATTCATGAGTGAACTGTCGTGGAATCAGTCCATCGCACATTTTCTGAAAGAAGCTGCAAGTGCAGCGCCTACCCCCGGCGGAGGAAGTGTATCCGCGCTGGCTGCGGCACTAGGCGCAGCTATGACCTCCATGACCGCCAACCTTTCACAAGGAGAAAAATACGCGCACTTCCGTGAACAATTCGCGCAAGTCATTAGCAGCATGGAGAGATTGTCTACACATTGTGAGGAACTGATGGCCGCAGACATCCAATCCTTTGAACAGTACATGACCGCGTTGCGTTTGCCCAAAGAAACAGACGAAGAAAAGCGCTATCGTACCCATTCCTTACAAACAGCGGTGATTGCTGCCATTGAGGTCCCTATGCGCCTGCTCGAAGTATGCCGGGACGGACTATCACAAGCTTACAACATTGTTGAAATATCCAATAAAAATGTGATCTCTGATCTGGGCATCGGCGCGATTTTGTTTGAAGCAGCCGCTCAATCGGCCCTGCTTACCATTGATATTAACCTTGCCTCGCTAAAGGACTTGGATGTCAAACAATCCTACGAAGCCAAAACAGTCGTACTCCTCCGTGAAATCGGACAAATTAAAGAGCAAACCTTATTGACTGTGCGCAGTCGAATTGCTAATTAATCAGCTCATAACTGTGCACAAGTTGTAATAACCAAAATATTCTGCCTATTTGGTGATTACAAATAACCCCCAAACCCATCTTTAATCGTTGGGTTTGGAGGTTATTTTATTGCAATTTATTACTTATGGAAAACTTTTCTATACTTTCTTCGTCTATGGATAAGGGATATTCTTTAAGAACATTTTTTCTCTTATACACATTGATCAAGAAATGAGGAAAATCGTATGAAAAGACGTGCTCTATTACTCAGTATAATCACGTTATTGCTGCTCAGTCCCAGTGTGTGGGCGGCCGGAGATGATTTCACATCCCATATTCGCTCCTATGATTCCGGAAGTCTGATTCAATCCGATGGAAGCTTGTGGCTGTGGGGCTATAATCATTCCGTACCGACTCGTATAGAGGGCAAGCCGAACGTTGTAAAAACATTCTCTAATATTATCAACGAAGGCGATCTAGTATTTACCTTGCAAGACCACTCTGCTTGGTATGTGCCTAGAAACAATATTTCTGAATCCGTGAAATTTGTTCCTCTGGAAGGACTACAGAACCTCGCAGCTGTAAGTAGTTTGGGTGATCATATGCTCGCTCTTAGCAACGAAGGGAATGTATTTTTAGCTGATCAACTCGGAGATAGAAGTACCTTTAGTCGTTTTCAACCCCTGTCTGGCATCGGCGAGGTTGCCCATATAGATAGTTACTATGAGGAAAGACCGGATAATGAGGAGCGCTGG
Source organism: Paenibacillus sp. TSM33 (assembly GCF_056099025.1). Classification (NCBI taxonomy): domain Bacteria; kingdom Bacillati; phylum Bacillota; class Bacilli; order Caryophanales; family Paenibacillaceae; genus Paenibacillus; species Paenibacillus sp. TSM33. The sequence goes on along the minus strand of NZ_JBLZXB010000010.1, from coordinate 86,472 downwards.
ATATTCCTAAGAAAAGACGGCAGTGTATGGAAAAACACAAAAGCATTGCAGAGCTTCGAACCTATTTCATCATTAAAGGATATTACGGCAATTGCTAAAAATATAGCTTTAAAAAAGGATGGTACCGTGTGGACGTGGCCCAAAGAATTTGATAAAATTGTAGCTCCGTCCGAAATGCTATCCGTATCGCAAGTTCATGCCTTATCGGGCATCAAGACCATCAAGGCCAACAGGTATTCCAATCTCGCCATTGATCAGCAAGGTCGGCTATGGTTCTGGGGTGCCACAGTTACAGGTGCCTTAGACAATACAACCTATCACAACACGAATACCCCTGTACTGCTAACAGGAGTAAAGGACATTAAAGACGCCTTTTTCGTTGAACGCTCTATCCTTGCACTAACCACTGCTAGTAATGTATATGTTGCATCTCTAGATGGTGAAAAGTTACTTCCCAATGCCCCTTTTACATTACTTGCTCAAAATATTCAAAGCATCAAAGCAGGCCCACGGCACGTCATCATGCAAAAGGCAAACGGCGCACTGTGGGGTTGGGGGGTTAACAAACACGCGCAACTCGGTATAGGCGATTATGAATTTCTTTATAGTACACCAGTTCCTGTACAAAAGCCGATTCTCGTCCGTCTCAACAGTACGCCTGTCCCTCTAAGTAATGGTGTGATTACTCGCAACGGGCAGGCATTTATTCCCCTCCGCTCAGTATTTGACAAACTAGGAGCCGAGGTCATATATGATTACAACAGCAAAATAGCGAAAATGAATCAGTCCAAAGCAGGAGATCATCCCGTATCTCTAGAACTAAATTTCAAAACCAGCCAAACAAAAGTGAACGGTAAATCTGTAAAACTCACCAATCCGCCCTTCATGGTGAACGGTATTGGTTATCTTCCACTGAGGTTAATCAGCGAGACACTGGGAGCCAAGGTAGATTGGATACAAAAAGAAGATACTATTGTAATTACGACGAAGTAGTAAATAAAAACCAGTCCAAACATGATTTATGTTGGACTGGTCTTTTATTGCTATATACTGCGAGTAGTATGCAACTTCCTATCTGCCTTCGACATTTCGTTACAACACAAAATCCACCTATTTTTTAGCTTTATTTTCTTTCTCTCTTTCAACCAGCATATCCACAATCATATCAATCTGTCCGGTAATAGCGATCGGATCATAGCGATAGTACGTATCAAAATCATTAAAGAATACTCTATTATTCTTCACCGCAGGCAGATTGCCCCACACAGCAGACGATTTCAGTTGCTTAAGTGCGGTTCCCTTTTTGTCTGGATCATAGGTTGTCAGGAACATGTAATCTGCGTCATACTGCGGCAGTACCTCCATTGAAAGCTGTACGGTCTGTTCCTTGGAATTAGCTGTCTTCTTCGGCATGTTCAGTTTGAGCGCATTGTATACGGCTTGTCCGCCTCGCCCCGCATTGTCGCCAAAAATCCAAAGTGCGTTCTTGTCCGTCAGCTCATACAAACCGAAGGTTGCCTTTTCGTCAATAACACCTTTCAGCCGAGCGCGGCCTTCAGCAGCCTTTTTATCAAATGCAGCAATAAATTGCTCAGCCTTCTCCTTTTCCCCAGTGATATCGCCGAACAGCTTGACTGTATCATAGATATTAGTCGTCGTACCGTACGGAATGTACAGGGTAGGTGCGATTTTAGACAAAGCCTCATAGTTCGTATCCTTCATAACTATGATCAGATCGGGTTTGAGTTCCAGCGTCTTTTCCAAATTAGTCGGATCACCCACCTCTTTGGTTCCTTTTTCCTTTAGCAAATCGGTCAGAAAAGGATTTTGAAACGCAGTCGGCTCCACCCCCACCACGTTAGCACCCACGGACAGCAGCTCTCCGCCGTAAAAATCCGTTACAATACGCTGCGGCTTAGCGGGAATCTGAATATCCCCTTTAACCGTTTTAAAGCTCCTTGTCTCTCCAGTGGAAGCCGATTCTTGCTTATCTCCAGAAGATGAAACGGGATTACTTCCAGTGTTATTTCCGCCGCATGCGCTGATAAATACAGCCAATACAAGCATCAAAGTAGCCAGCATAAAAATCGATTTTTCCCTCAACCTATTAGCCCCCTATGTAATATGGAAATAGCCTTATACCATTATGATAATGATTATCAATATCGTAAGAAATATATCAAGTGTCATCCTTTCTGTCAACTGCAAAGCGAACTTTGCGTTATTTCGCTTTTAAAATAAAAAGACCTGCCAAAATATTGGCCAGGTCTTTTGGATGCAGCTGCTTCTTAAACCTACAAATCGGGGCTAGGTTGCTGAAGGGCTGCTTTCCGGTGATCGCTGTTTTGTTTTATATTCTTCTCCCCAATCCTTCATCAGATTAATAATCGGGATGAGTGTTTCTCCAAACTCGGTGAGAGAGTATTCAACCTTAGGCGGAACCTGCTGGTAGACTTCACGATGAACGACACCGTCCTCTTCCAGCTCGCGCAATTGGAGTGTCAGCATACGCTGGGTAATTCCCGGGCAGATCCGCCGAAAATCACTAAATCGCTTAGTCCCATACATGAGATGGTATAAAATAATCCCTTTCCACTTGCCCCCAATCACATCCAACGTGTACTCAACAGGACACGCCTGATCATTCCCAGCGGTACATTCACCAAAACCGCCTTTCCGATTGCGCATTGGCCCTTCTCCTCCTTGGTATCATTTTATATACTACAGCACATTAATGTGCGTACTTCAAAAACGATCATATATATTCTAATATTAGTCATGCACTTAGTAAGCGTCAATTTCAATCACATCCATAAGGAGTGGAATCACGATGGAAACCTTAACAACCACTAAAGATCAAATTTTAGCTGCATACAAGTTCAGACATGCTACAAAGGAATTTGATAGCCATAAGAAAATTAGCGATTCCGATTTTGAGTTTATTCTTGAAACCGGTCGTTTATCCCCAAGCTCGTTTGGCTTTGAACCCTGGAAATTTGTTGTCGTCCAAAGTAAAGATATGCGTGAGAAGCTGCTGCCCTATTCTTGGGGGGCCACAAAACAGCTCCCAACAGCAAGCCATTTCGTACTTATTCTCTCCAGATTGCCTAAAGATATGGTAGCTTCATCCGATTATATCAAGAATATGATGGAAAACGTGCAACAATTACCTGCTGAAGTGATGCAAGGCAAAGAGAAGGTATATGACGCCTTCCTAAAATCAGATTTTGCACTTGAGGAAAATGAAAGAGCTATGTTCGAGTGGGCATGCCGACAAACCTATATCGCACTGGGCAATATGATGACTGCCGCAGCTCAAATTGGCATTGATTCCTGCCCGATCGAAGGTTTTAATAAACAAGAAATTGAACGCATCCTCTCCGAAGAAGGCATTATGGATGCCGAGCATTTCGGTATTTCTTGTATGGTGGCTTTTGGATACCGCCTGAACGAGCCGCGCGACAAAACTCGGCGACCTGTAGATCAGATTGTGGAGTGGGTGTAAAACGCGGAATAAAGCAAAGGGCGTCCCAAGCCATTTCCATGGCTAGAGGCGCCCTCTTTACATAAAACTATAGTTCCTAAAAGTGTGGTCACTTCATAACGCCTACTGATAGTTCACTTTTTCCACGAAATAGATATCCTTCAAACGAGCTTTCACGCGTTCAATTTCATCTGCTGTTAAAGGAGCTGTTGGACATAGCTTGAAGTTCCTTCCGGTAACATAACTTACATCCGTATGACCATCCAAGTTGTAGGCCAGCCTTTGAACCGGTATTCGGGTATAATCGGTAAAGTCAATAATGGACCATGCCGCATCTCCGTCCTCTTTGGATAAAATAATCCGTTGTGAGGCATTTTCGGTCCACAAATAGCGCAGGTTCGCTGGTGAATTATTGGAATCCATAGCCGTCTTAATCCCTGAGCCTCTAAACATGAGCGTAAACTCCGTATGACCATTATTGGACCCTGCTACCGATTCATAAACCTGTTTCAGCCCATCCACACCCACAATCTCGACCTTGCGATCAAGCGGGAAATGATTCACAAAGTTCTCCCATATTGGACCCATATTATGGGTGTTGGCAAGTGCGTTGATGTCCAAAATAATGGACAAGTAGTTTACCGTATTTATACGTTGATAAGGGTTATCCAAATATTGCTGTACTATATACAGTTGTGGTGCCGCATCCGTCTCCGTCACATAGGGGTCACCCGGATGAAGAGTCCAGCGGGAGGAATCTTTCGTATAGCGTGATCCAATCGGATCAATCGTAACCGAGTTCATGAATACGGTACCGCTATTATCAGCAATTCCTTGTGCGGGAACAATCGGATTGTCTTTATTAGACCAGTAAGGCATCAAAGGTGAGCCCTCACCATACATGCCGTTAACATTATATTGTGTAGCCGACCATCCCATCGCGGATGTAATTCGATAGTGATCTTTAAGCCATTGAGTCTGTTCAGGATTCACCGTAAAGCTGGTCAATGATTTCGGGAGGTACTTCCGATATTGGTCTGTATCCATGCTTTCAAATACGGATGGTGATCCCATCGAACCAGATTGGTGTAGCTCATTGAATGCATTGTAACGGTACATATACAGCCACTCATCCATCTTTACTTCCCAAACAGGAAACTTCTCCTGGTTCGGATACCCGACCAATATCCCGACTTCATCTCCATACTGATCGACGTAATCCAGAACCTGTTTAAGCTGCGGCCGATTCGCTTCTACAAAAACAAATCCGTTATTCATAGCCCATGTCACTTTGATGTTGGGACCAAAGCGATCCATCAGCAATTGACGAGATTGCTTGATTTGCTCAACAGTAGTTACGCTTCCCTGCAGCATGATGGAGACAGCAAAGTATTGCTTTTTGCGTTCCCCGGGTTCTACCGTTAATTCCGCATCGGATGTGAAGTGAATCCCCTGGGATGGTGACTCAACCACAATTTTTATCGGAATGACCGAGTTCACTGCTGGAATCAAATGCAGGTTGGCAATCTTTCCATCCTCGTCAAATATTCCTCTGGAATCCTCTATCCGAAGTTTCAAGTCGGACGGCAGCATTTCAGGAGCTATAACCTCTCCTTTAGCATTATGAAATACGTAGGACATTTTCCAAGCAGCAGGATCTAAAGTAGCCGCCTCTGAAATAGTATACGTGGCCAAGTATACGGACCTGATTACGTTCGGTGGTTCTGCCGGCGGAGTCTTCCCTTTCACGATCAGCTTGGCCTGAGCTGTAAGAACCCGGTAAGGTTTGGCTATGGTGACCTTCATTTCTACCGGAATGAAGCTGTCCGCAGCCGGTATATTTTCGGGATGTGCGATTTTCCCTTGTACATCAAACACACCTAACCCATCACTAAATGTGTACGTAACATTTGTGACGCTGGCAGCAGGAATGCTTACTGGTCGTCCTTCATTGTATAGCTGAAAGGATAGCTGATACGAAGGGTACGTTTCCGGCTGATTTACTAGCTCCTGCGCCTTGATTACGACTTCATCGACCAAAAAATCCGAAAAGTGATCCGGTGGAATCACCGGTGGGTCAACCGGAATTACTGGTGGTTTGGGGTTAGGTCCCGGTGGTGTAACTGGCGGTTCTGGCTTCGGCTCCGGTGGTGTCACCGGCGGTTCTGGCTTCGGTTCTGGTGGTGTCACCGGAGATACTGGTGAATCAGGCCTTGGGCGATGCCTTTTAGGCTCCTCAATTTCCGAATTCACAGGTTGTTGCCTAATTTCCGGTGTCAAATCGACCGCCGTCTTCTTCGATTCTTGTTGGCTGGTCGTCTGAGGCATCGTTGCAGCTCCAGTTCCTGATGACTCCAACAAGCGCTTGGCACGTTCTTTCAGAACGTCACCGCCTAACCATATCCGATAAGCAACCAGCGTGGCGTCCTGCCGACTCACAGACTCTTTAGGGTGGAAATAATGATTTGTATCCCCCTCAATCAGTTCCAACCGTTCCATCAGCCATACGCTCGTTTGTGCATAATCTGATATATTAGGTTGGTCCACAAAACTGGATATACCAGCAGATCGGGTATCATCAGTAACACCAAAATACCGGGCATACCAAACGGCCATATCCTGACGAGTCATATTGTGCTTGGCACCGAATAATTGATCACTAATCCCTTTCGTAATGCTTTCTTCATGCAAGGCCTGTACATAAGGTAAAGCCCATGGTGACACATCCCGAAAAGAAGTTACGCCTCTGTTATTCGATGTTCGCTTTAAAGTTTTAGCGAAAATGCTTGCCCATTCCTGACGCGAGATAAATTGTAAAGGTCGAAAGCTCCCATCCTGATAACCCGTAACATAACCTTGAGCAGCCATGGCCTCAATCGCATCAGCTGCATAGGAATGTTCGATATCGTTAAAGGCTCTGTCCGCAAAAACAGGCGCACTATGTATACAGAACAACCAGACAGCCAGTAAACCAGCCATGTAATGCCTAATTTGTTTTAACTTTTTTTCATAATTCATTATTTGAGATCATTACACCTCCTTTACGAGATAGCACTGGGCCACTTTCACCTGTACCTTCATATCAACTTTGAAAATTAATCTCTTTTGTTTTCAAACGGTTTTTCATTACTGTTAACACCAAACTGTATATACTTGAATTATCGGAATAATCTCCCTAGGATTGAATAAAGCCAGCAAAAAAAGTGGTTTGAGCAATCTGCTGTTCTGCTCATTCACCATGTTTTTTTAAGCCGTAATTCCCTATCACTAAACAATGGTTTTCATTGGCAATTAAATACTTATCACCTTTTGGACTTATAATTTTAATCATGTTCAAAAAAAAGAAGAGATAACATCTTGTATCCACATTCGCTTGGAGAATACAAAATGTTATCTCGTTCTCGTGTACATCATCTGGCTGCTCGTTAATCCTTTTTCAACTCAGAGCCCTTATAAATATAAAAGTAGCCCTTTAGAGTTCCGTTTTGTGGATAAGCAGCAGGATCTTTGTCTTTTATTTGACTTACCCACTCTCGATTTATTAGCGTAGTGGGTCCTTCCTCAACTAGTGCTTCAGCGGACATTCCAGTAATTGGTTTAACTGTGCTGGACCAGAATGTAACTAAGTAGACATCGTTAGCATTAAATTGATAGCGTCCTTCACTTGGAGTTCCCTCATAAAACAGCTCAGCCAAAGAAGCAGCCTCAGATCCTCTCATAAAAATTCGAATCTCATCGGTTCCGTTCCATGTATGAGGAATTCCGCCTTTTGGATTCACGTATTCTACAATTGCTGGCTCCTTGTCGGTATTAAAATCAACAACCGAATATTTATAAACCTCATCCGTTACACTTTTGGTTGCAAATTCAGTTGTTTTATCTGTTCGATAGCCACTGAACTTTCCATACACATTTGGAGTTTTTCCAATAGCAGCAAGGGCCTTTTCCTGATCCATAGATCCGGCTCTACCAGCTACTGGTGTCAGCCTGTAGGTCTTGATTTCAGTCCCCTTGTACTGATCCCAAGTGTATTCGTAATAATATTTTGCATAAGATATTCCACTGTTCCAGCCTACAGATACCAGCATGATAATACCTAGCATGAATACTACTGGCCATTTTTTCAACTTCATACCCACAACCTCTTTTCTTCATATACACTCAAATCATCATTAGAATTATAGCTTTTCAATAATTCTACTAACAGTTAAATATTAGAAGGAAGTGTGGATAAATTATGTCTTTTCTGTTAGTTAGTCATGTGACTCCCTATATTATTGTTTTTATGAATATTTTCCGTTCCGGCATCCAATGCAGTTTTGTAATATAAGCATTTATGTTCAATAACCTCCATTGTTTTTTTTAGTTCCTCCATTTGTGCTTCTACAGTCGCTTTTCGTTCGATAAACATGTCATATCTTTGTTGTAGTGTGGAATCTCCCCCAGAACACCAATCAATGAAATTTTTAATTTCTTTGATCGGCATTCCGGTGGATTTTAGACATTCAATTATTTTTAAAGCGTCAATATCGGATTGTTTAAATAATCTTGTTCCGCTAGATGTCCGTTCTACAAAAGGCATAAGTCCCTCCTTGTCGTAGTAACGCAAGGCATATGCTGTAAGATTCAATTCTTTAGCAACTTTGCTGATCGAATATGTCTTCATCATGTATCTCCTATCCTTAATGATATAGACTTCGAGTTAACTCTAGGTATAGAGGGATTCTATCAAGCTATTGGTTGAGTGTCAAAGTCCTCTAGCATAAATTTTTAAAAGGAATATAGGGCTTGACTTAGAGTTAACTATAAGGATTAACATTGATCTGCAAGAGAAAGCTTCAGCCGACTTCACTTAGTTTTCACTTTGTATTCAATACAATTTCTTTCTCTTGAACAATATAAATAATAGGAGGTTATTTATGATTACTGCTAAAGCACGAGCTGTCGACGGCCCAGACAAACCGTTTCGAGCGGCTGAAATTAAACGACGGGATCTTGATTCACATGATGTATTGATTGAAATTAAATATGCTGGCATATGCCATTCTGACATCCACACTGCTCACGGCGAATGGGGACCCGTGAACTACCCTCTTGTACCTGGACATGAAATTGCAGGGATTGTTACGGATGTAGGAGCTGAAGTTACAAAGTACACAGTTGGTGACCGGGTAGGAGTTGGCTGTATGGTTGATTCCTGTGGCGAATGTGAGAACTGTCGTAAAGGAGAGGAACAATACTGCCTTAAAGGTAATGTCCCTACCTACGCCGGTGTTGACAAATACGGCGAGCCTACACAAGGCGGGTATTCTACCCACATTGTCGTAACTGAGGATTTTGTAGTAAGAATTCCAGATAATATTGAGCTTGACGTGGCTGCTCCATTACTTTGCGCAGGTATTACGACTTATTCGCCGTTAAACCACTGGGGAGCTGGTCCAGATAAGAAAGTGGCAGTTGTGGGCATGGGAGGTCTTGGTCATATGGCTATCAAGATCGCACATGCTATGGGTGCTGAGGTAACCGTTCTATCACAAACATTAAAGAAAAAAGAAGATGGCTTGCAATTTGGCGCGGATCACTATTATGCCACAAGCGAACCAGAAACATTTGAAAAACTGGCTGGACGCTTTGACTTGATTATTAATACGGTAAGTGCCAACATCGATCTGAACGCTTATTTTGCACTACTCACTCTTGACGGAACTTTGGTGAATGTCGGTGCCCCCGGGGAGCCGATGTCACTCAATGTGATGTCCCTTATCGGACATCGCCGTTCATTTGCAGGATCAATGATAGGAGGCATCCGTGAGACACAGGAAATGCTGGATTTCTGTGCGAAACACAATATTGTTCCTAAAATTGAAGTGGTATCAGCTGACCAGATTGACGAAGCCTACAAACGAGTATTAGCATCTGATGTGAAGTACAGATTCGTGATTGACATTAGCACAATGTAAGCTATGTAAATCAATAAATTGTAAAAGCGATTATGTTTGAAGGTGTCCCAAGCATGGCTTGGGGCATCTTCGCATTCCTTTTGCAAAACAAAAAGCTGTCAACGTCCATTTCCTTTTATTTGAAATCTAAAGATTCACCCCTTAGAATAATAGGTATATAAAGGAAGGGTGCACTTATCTATGTTCAAGAAAATGGATATCTATCGAATTCTCACTCTAATATTTGCTGTAGTTGCCATGGTCTCGTCCCTGTTATCCCTCGCATATCCCGATACTTACAAGCACGCATACACTATCGCACAATTTTTTCTAGGACTTGTATTTTTATTGTCCGGCATCTCAGAATTTAAGGCTCATCGTAAGAGTATAGCCATAATGAACTTCTCCGTTTCCTTTCTCACTTTCTTTGTATTTATATTTACACTTGTTGTGCGAACAGGTTAACCACACATCTTTTCACCTCACTCACAGCCTTCCCATTGCTCTATTCCTCTCCATATAAAAAAAGCCGAGTGCAACTCAGGTAATCTGAATTACACTCGGCAAATAGTACATTTTGAGCAGCCTATTCGTCTTTTTCTAATTCTTCAATTCTCTGCCGCTTTCCTATACCAAAGACAAAATATCCAACAACGACGATCGCCATAAATGTTGCCCCGACAATTAACGACAAGCGTGTATCCGGATTAAACCACATTCCAACGATTACGAGCAACAAAAAGATAATGGTGATGTAATTACTGATCGGGAAAAAACGAGACTTAAAATTATGATCTTCCATTTCGTTTTTCCACTTTTTCCGGAATTTAAATTGACTGATGGCTAATGCAAACCACGGTACCATACCCGGGAGAACACTGGCGCTGTAAATGTACAGAAACAGTTTGGAATCAGGCATTAAATAGTTAAATAACACGCCTACCAGCAGCAAGGAAATGGTCGTTATTATACTATTTCTAGGAACGCCGCTTGCGGAAACCTTCCCGAAGAACTTAGGAGCTTGTCCGTTCTTAGCCAAGGTATATAACATTCTGCCCGCACTATAAATACCACTGTTGCAACCTGACATCGCAGCTGTAAGTACAACAAAGTTAATAATACCCGCAGCAGCTACAATTCCTACTTTGGCAAAAGTCAGAACAAACGGACTGCCAATCTCGCCAATTTGGTTCCAAGGATAAATCGTAACAATGACAAAGATTGCCCCTACGTAAAAAATCAGAATACGCCAGATGATGTTTTTAATAGCTTTTCGCAGGGTCATTTTCGGATTTTCTGCTTCACCCGCTGTAATGCCCACCATCTCAATCCCCTGGTAAGCCGCCGTTACAATACATAGTGCAAATAGGAACCCTTTTAACCCTCCCGCAAAAAAACCACCATGGCTGACTAGATTGGATAGGCCTATCGGTTGTCCGCCGTTACCGAGGCCAAAGAAAATCATCCCCGTACCAACCACTAGCATGAAGATAATAGCGATAATCTTAATCATCGCAAACCAGAACTCAAATTCTCCATAAAATTTCACAGCCGCTAAATTGGCCAGCGCAATAATAATTACACCTGCCAAAGCCGGCAACCATTGCGGGATATCCGGGAACCAGTAGCCCACATATACCCCAATCGCAGTGACCTCCGCCATTCCTACAGTAACCCATAAGAACCAATAGCTCCAAGCGGTCAAGAAACCGGCCAAAGGGCTGATGTATTTATGAGCAAAGGTAGCAAATGAGCCCGTCACCGGTTCAAGAATCAGCATTTCCCCCATGATCCGCATGACAAAAAACATAATAATCCCAGCTAAGAGATAAGCCAACAGCACCGAAGGACCTGCCCATTTTATCGTACTTGCCGATCCCATAAACAAGCCAACGCCAATCGTGCCTCCAAGCGCAATCAACTCAACGTGTCGTGGCTTCAGCCCTCTCGTTAATTGTTGTTTCGATTCCAAAAGAACGCTCCCCTTCGTATATGTTCGTCATCAAATGCTAATGATCCGGAAAACTGCCCCCAAACATTATTAATTTTCAGACTGACGTGGTTGATCGAACGACTACACAGTAGCTCCACGATTCATAAATATACAAAGTCAACCACGTCCTATTTACCGTCTAAAACCTTACTGTTTCTAAGACCGAGTCCGTAGCATTAGATGCATTGTATGACAAAAAACGTTTAAATACAACTGCTAATTCGCAGACATTTTTAGACATGAAATGGAAAGGAAGGAGATTCATTTTACTGAACATTGGTCAATTTAATGTAATGCATTAGAGCGTTGAAGATACGTGTTTTTTCAATGATAAATATCACGATATTAAGCTTATTTAAAGCCTATATCCATACAGTGTAAAATATAAGCTCCGAATGAAAGAGCAACATTTCAAACATACCCTTGTGATATAACTAGGCATGAATTCCAAACAAGGAGATGAAGACATGAGCAGGTTAAAAGATAAAATCGCTTTAGTAACTGGTGCAAGTCGAGGAATCGGTCGTGGTATTGCATTACGTCTGGCTCAGGAGGGGGCAATTGTCGCAGTGCACTACGGAAAAAGGTACCATGAAGCAGATGAGGTGGTTCATCAAATTGAGCAACTTGGAGGGGCTGCATTTACGATCGGTGCTGACTTCAGTGCCCTGAGCGGCATTCATGATTTATATGCAAAATTGGATGAAGCACTTCGGGAACGTACAGGCGATAATCAGTTTGATATTCTCGTTAATAACGCTGGAATAGGTCAAATTGTCTCCCTAGAAGAGACAACTGAAGAATCTTTTGACGAAGTCATGAACATGAATGTCAAAGCACCTCTTTTTGTTACCCAGCAAGCTTTGCCGCGTCTAAAAGATGGGGGCCGCATTATCAATCTCTCATCATTTGTTACACGCGTGGCCTCGCCTAGTGTTTTTGCCTATAGCATGTCAAAGGGGGCAATCGACACACTTACACACGTTTTGGCTCATCAACTTGGGAACCGTTATATTACAGTCAACGCCATCCAACCTGGCATTATCAATACAGAGATGAATAGCGGAACCTTACAAGATCCCGACGGGCAGAAATTTGCCGCTGGCCTATCAACCTTTAAACGCTGGGGCGAGCCTGAGGATGTTGCAGATATAGCTGCCTTTCTTGCCTCATCAGACAGCCGTTGGATCACTGGTCAATTGATTGATGCAAGTGGCGGATCTCATCTGTAAATAACACAGGTTCAAAATAAAACAAATTGCGTTGGTGAGAGAAAGGCAATCTTCCACCAACGCATGTAATAAGCAGTCATTCAAGTTGTTCAACACGACTACTACAGATCAGGTACCACAAAAAGTCCGGTAAGGACAGCTGGATTTCTCAGGCAATGTAGAGTAAATTTCCTGTTCGATAGAATAAGCATACGGATCCGAAAGAACTTTAAGAAGCTGCTCCATCACACGGTAATCCTCTCGTTCCACCGCAGCTTCCAGCGCTTCTTCTACCCGGTGGTTGCGCGGGATGATTGCAGGATTGCTGCTGCGCATGAGCTGATGCGCGGAGGCTTTGGATTCCTGCTGTCTGTCCAGCCTCGCCTGCCACTGCTCGTGCCATTGGGCAAAATCCGCAGTGCCGAACAAAACCGCATCCTCTAGCTTGTTTAAAGTTAGGGCACGGAATGTATTGGTGTAGTCCGCGCGATGCTTCTGCATGATATTCAGGAGCTCCTCAATAAGAGATTCATCCTCCTGCTCTTCGTTAAAGATCCCTAGCTTCGCTCGCATTCCCGCAAGCCAATGATGGCGAAACATGTTTGCAAAATCTGAAATTGCATCCTCGGCCATTTTGACAGCCTGCTCTCTGTCGTCATGCAGCAGTGGCAATAGGGTCTCCGCAAATCTCGCGAGATTCCATGCAGCGATATGCGGCTGATTGACATAAGCATAGCGGCCCTGTATATCGATGGAGCTAAACACCGTCTCAGGATTATAGGTATCCATAAAGGCGCAAGGACCATAATCAATGGTTTCTCCGCTAAGAGTCATATTGTCAGTGTTCATCACTCCGTGAATAAAACCCACCAGCTGCCATTGGGCGATCAGCTTCGCCTGACGCTTAATCACTTCCTGAAGCAGTAAAAGGTAACGGTTTTCGTCATTGGCAACTTCCGGATAGTGTCGTTCCAATGTGTAATCAGCCAGAGTCCGCAGATCTTGGGACGTGCCCCATGCCGAGACATATTGAAAGGTGCCAACGCGAAGATGACTGGCAGCCACACGGGTCAGAATGGCACCGGACTGCTCTGTTTCCCGGACGATCGCCTCACCCGTGGTTACCACCGTCAAGCTGCGGGTGGTAGCGATACCTAGCGCATGCATCGCTTCGCTGATGATGTATTCGCGGAGCATCGGCCCAAGTGCCGCACGGCCATCACCACGACGAGAGTACGGCGTTCTGCCTGAGCCCTTGAGCTGAATATCAACCCGTTCACCCAAGGGAGTGATCTGCTCGCCAAGCAGTAGAGCACGACCGTCTCCTAGCATGTTAAAGTGCCCAAATTGATGTCCTGCATAAGCTTGAGCAAGAGGCGTGGCACCTTCGGGAACCTGATTGCCAGCCAACATCGCAACGGCATCCTCTTTTTGCAGCGCCGTTTCGTTCAACCCCAGTGAGACTGCCAACGGATGATTTAAAATAATCAGCTTTGGTGAGCGAACAGGATTTGGATTGAGCTTCGTAAACATGGATTCCGGCAGACGAGAATAACTGTTGTCGAAGTTCCATCCTATTTTGTCTGCTATTTCTTTTTTCTCCGTCATAGTGTCTCCTTTTCTGCTATGGTATCTTGGATTTTTCCATTTTAGTTTTTACTTCTATCCATTTATTATCCACTTTTCACCATGCTGTTGTGCTTTACTTTTTTATTGTAACCGCTGATCAAACATAAATTGTATTTGGATACCGAACGGATCTTCTACAATACCATAGGCTTGGCTAAACACATTACTAGATAAAGGAACAATGATTTTCACTCGATCATCTGTTATTAAACTATGATAAAAATGTTCAATTTCTTCTCTGTCAGCACTTTGAATACATAATGAAGTATTATTCCCTACGGTATATTCCTCATTGGGATTCATTGGTTCTTCTGCTATCATAACCTTTGTTCTTCCGATCATTAAGACAGAATGAGAAATATAATCTTTATTTTCATCAGTAAGCTGTATTGAGCTGTCACGTTTGGCCATGTCTTGATAAGTAACGAGAAATCGTTCCTCTGCGTTAAAATGTTTTTTGTAAAAAGCTATAGCTTCCTTTGCTTTTCCGTTCATAGATAAGAAAATAGCTACTTCCAGTGTTGTACTCATGGGTTCAATCTCCTTTTATATCATGCTTTTAGGTAGATATCTTATAGATTTGATATATCCCCTTGAACCTATTATCATATGTAAAGGTATCAAAACATGACACCTTTTATAAGGAGATTTATGTATGAAGAAACCCGAAAGATTAAATGACATGATCAGATACTTAAATAGTCGTGAGTACTTTAATTTAAATGATCTCATGGATAAATACCACATTTCAAAAAGTACAGCCTTACGTGATATTAGTTCATTAGAACAATTAGGTATGCCTATTTATTCGGAACATGGCAGACATGGACGATATGGTATCTTAAAAAATAGATTGTTATCTCCTATTATTTTTACGCTGGATGAAGTATATGCTCTGTACTTTGCAATGTTGACATTAGAAGCTTATCAATCTACACCATTTCATTTAAGTGTTAATAAACTCAATGAAAAGTTTGAACACTGTCTTTCTAAAATACAAATAAACCAGATTCATAAAATGAAAAAGGTTCTACAATTTGAAATATATCAACATAATCATGTTAGTCTCTATTTGGACAAAATTCTAACCGGTATTCTTAATGAGACGTACTGTAAGATTCAATATTCAAAAAATAACCAGAACAAAAGTTACCATGTTCAATTTTTCAAGATTTCCGCTAAGTTTGGCCAATGGTACGCTACTGGAATAGAGTTAAATACGAACAAATATAGGGTTTTCAGATGTGATCGAATCACCTCAATAGAAGAAGAGGAAATTAATTCTCACTTTTCTATAGATGAACTTCTTACTCGTTCATTAGAAATGTATCAATCTGAGAAGAGCATTGATTTTGAAGTAGAAATTGTAGAACAAGCCAAGGATATCTTTTATAAAGAACATTATCCCTCTATGAAAATAGAACAGGGTCATAAAACAGTCATAAAAGGATTCTACAATCCTGGAGAAGAAGAGTTTATCGCTAATTACTTTATGAGGTATAGTCATAATGTACGCTCAGTGAAGCCTGAGTCTTTAAAACTGATTATTAAAGAAAGAGTTGAGCACCTCCTAAACCACTATCAAAAATTATAAGACCATCGAAGGTTTGTTCCAAAGATTCTCTACATTTTAGCAAGAAAAAGAAGCCTCAAGCTCCTTTTCCCTGCCAACGATAACATTGAAATTATGGCTTCCGTTTGGCGATAACAGCATAGGATACCGTTCTTGTGAATCCCGTCGGATTCCATGCAGTAAATACCCATCTGTCTTCGGCCGCGGAATAATTATTGAGAAGAAATCCTTGTTCATTTCCAGAGAAAGTCCATGAGCCGCTAATCAGGTTGTAGTCATTACCGTTAATCGTAGTGCTTCTAAAGCTATTGGGAGAAAGAGTGACCGGAGCGAAAGTGAAACGTGCGAATCCATCTCCAAGTTGAGTTACACGAATGGCTTTTCTAACATTCATAACCACATGGCTTCTTTTTTTCAGTTTTTTCCCCAATTTTGCTTCCGCTTTTCTAATTTTCACTAAAGTTGCCTTTCGCAAAGAAATCATCTCCTTCATTGTTATACTTATAGTTAATGAAGGACTAAATGCTTTTGAATGGACAAAATCCCCGGTAAATTGGCTGGATTTTCTGGAGGTGCTGAAACAAAAAGCCCTTCCTTACAATAAAGGAGGGCTTGATACCGCTACTTCTTATGTCCTATACCGATTTTGTTAAGCCGATATGGGTGATCATGGTGTCATATGGCTCTAACTCCATGGTTTGTTTGCCATAGTCCGTTTCAATCGTCGTTCTTTGCAGTTGATCGCTATTGTTAATAACAACCAACATCTCACTTTCTGGATAATAAGCACACTCTGTATATAAGTTATCCGTAATATACTTCGTTTCCTTTAACTCATTGCCCGCAAAGCGGATTATATTCAGCAGCAGTCTTGTGTTTTCCCAGCTGAATTCGAATGAAGGAAGGTAAATTCCCTTTCCTTTACCGAAGGCATGAGTCGATAGTGTTATCATTCCATTCGTTTCAGCTGCTATCGCAGCTGACCCATCGGTGAGATAAATGCTGTTCTTTGGCGTTATACTTGCCCCTTCAGGCACCAAACCATGCTCATCCCTAACCTCATATGTCCATCTTCCATGAGCTACTCTGGAGCCTGTATCCTCATCCAGACCGAGGACATGTGCCATTCTGAAAAAGCTGTCGTGACCTTCTACCGCTGAAGGCTGATTGATGCCAATAAAGGTCCCCCCCTCATAAACCCATTGGGTCAGTAAGTCTACACATTTGTTGTCATCCCAGTGCTTTCCACCACTCCATGCTGAACCGGCAGAGCCGGCATTGATCACTACATCACAATCCTGTAGTATGCCCTGACGGATATCTTCAAAATCAATGAACTGCACGTCAACCGGCAATCCGGATAAAGCCTCATTAATATGAATCAAATCATGCATATATGTTTCGTGGAAATGACCAGACAAGGTCCACGATCTCAATTTTCCCCAGCTATGCAGAATAGCTACCTTCGTCTTCATGTGATAGGGTTTGCCTTCATGATGCAGTTCTTTGATTTCTCTGAATTCATTGGCAATCTTTTCGATGTAATCGCAAAAATCCGGGTAAGGCTCGACAAGATGCAAATATCCGCCCAGTCCAATCCGGTCAATCGGTTCCCTCAACAGGGCGCGCCGGATATTAATCCAATACTTTTTGGCATCCAGCGTGGGGTTTCCCCCTTCCATAAAGGTAGGAAGCCCGCCCAAACCAACCGGAAATAAGTATGGATGCAGCCGAATTTCATGCGTATTCACTTTTACACCTGAACACAGCCTCGCCTCGTAACCTGAGAACACACATTTAATCAACCCGTCAAATCCAAACTCTTGAAAACGGTCATTATAAGGCTCCATGCCAACCCAACTGTCATCATAAAACACGTAGGCCAACTTGCCGTGCTTATGCACAATATCAATTAATTTCTTGCCAAACTCGATTACAAAGTCATTGATAAATGCCATCCAGTCCAGCTTGCGCTGCTCAGCCGGGATATGTGTGACGCGGTATTTCCCACCATTCACAAAATCCTCGGCAGTCATCGAGTACCCATATTTCTTGGCAAACAGATCAAGCGCTCTTGAACTTACCGTAAAATCGTATGACCCCCAATCAGAGAACAGATGGCGATTGCGCTCATTGCTGCCCCAAATCCAGGCAAAGTTATAAAATAAGGAGGTAAACCGGACAACCGTGGTTTCCTTATGATGAAGACACCAATCTTCCATCCAATCCAGCAGATACTGTTGCGTTTCTGTATAGATAGGATCAATCTGCATCAAATGCTCTTTGTCCCAATGATTCGTGGTGTGATTGTACATGGAAATCTCTTCCCAGATCCGGTAGACCATGAAGCTTACCGTGTATTTATGCCAAGGAGCAATTCCGGTAATGACCACAATGCCGGATTCCCTTTCATAATTCCACTGTTCTCTTGGAACTTCTCCCCCGGTCGTTCTGTCAAAAACCTGCCAGTAGTTAAGCGCCTCTTTGGAATCATTCACTTTGAAATGTTCTGCAAAAAAATCCTCCATCAGATAGATGGATACATAATCCTGTACAGCTACCTTCGGATTCGTAATTAAAAAACACTGCTGCAGCTTATCCAGATTGCGGGACGCCCACTCGTTATGATCTCTGATGATACAGATTGTAGAATAAATGTCATATCCAGCGTTTATAATCTCATCGGACAATTGCGTGCCGTCACTGTCACGGATAACATCAGCACCCCATCGTTTAGCTAATTTCAGGGTCAGCGCCTCATAACCAGATTCTCCTGGTAGCGTAAAGGCCCCCGTTGTTTGTTTAGACAACTTCGATCCCTCCTAATTCAACATATCGGATAGAAAAGCCAACGCCAAGCCTTGTCCCCAGCCCTGAATCCAGTCTTTTGGAATATTACGATATCCTTCCCGATCTTTCATAACCGCTGTGCCGCCCGATACACCTAGTACCCGTCCGTCTTCGCTAATATGGTTCAAGATGCCCTCTAATGCCTTTTGCACGTATTTGGTATGCAGCGGATTGCCGTTATTGATCATGGCCGCCGCGATACCGCAAGATGCAGATACTTCTTCATAGGACTCCTCGTCATCCAGCACTGTCCGCCACAGACCATTCTCTGTTTGCACGCCCTTCAGTGCCGCCAGTTGATCCCGAAGGGAACACTCCACGTCCATACACGGCGGATACAAATACCAGTCTTTCAAATGAATTTTGACTTGCGACATGGTATATGCTCCCCAAGCATTCGCTCTTCCCCAGAAAAATCCGGACATGTGATCCTGTTTGACATTGTTGTAGCCATGGTACCAGAGACCACTGCTAGGGTCTTGCAGGTATTTGATATGCCAGTAATATTGATTTAAAGCATCCTGGATCATTTTCTCGTCCTTTAATTTGGTTCCTACACGAAGTAGAAAAAATGCCGCCATAAACAATGTGTCCGCCCATGCCTGTTCTGGAAAATCATTAGCAACGGATACCGTATGCTGCAGAACATGGTCTCCGAACCTGAGGGCATTGTTTTGGATGTAATCCACCTTGCTCATCACAATATCCCAATATTTCTGGTCTCCTGTTTCTTCATACAACGTGATCAGCATATGGCCCATGGCACATGTGTTAACCGTCCAGTGCGGCAAACCCAGCTCGATGTATTCATCTGCCCACTGGACAAGCATATTTAGATATTCTTTATTCCCTGTTTGGGTATAGGCCCTGGAAACACCATAATAAGCCACACCGCAAGGCCAATCCCATGTTAAATCCATCGCCATCGTTTTTCTGACGACTTTATCGATAACTCTTAATATCTCTTCCTTGTCATAAATTAATTGAAGCATCGTTATTCCCCTCTCATTAGCGCACACGCCCCCAAAGGCGCTTGAGAGCTGTTCGTCACTATTTTGGAAACGCTTTACTTATTTCATTGTACGCAGTAAAATAGTCTCAATCTAAGCATATCCACAACAAAACTACGCAATTTCAATCATTTATGTGAGGATTTTGCAAAAGTCCAATAAGCGACTTCCCATAAACAATATATAGATCGACATGATCTAGTTCGTCTATATATTGCACCTTGGAGCGATTGGAATCGAATTTTCCAAAATCCTGATGTATATCTGCTGGCTAAACTTGACATAGCGTTCACCTATAATCTACTCAAATCCAAGTTATGGGAGTATCGAATATGCCCAGAAAAAAGAAGCCCATTATAGAATACCGACATTACAGCTTGCCTATAAACTTCCCTGTCTTGCTGTTAAGCGGTGAACGTTGGAAGATTTCAGATATTAAAAGTGAGCATCTCCATTTTCATAACCATTTGGAGATTGGTATTTGCTATTCGGATGGCGGTTTCATGGAGATCAAAGGAGAAACTGTCCCCTTCAAAGCCGGGGATGTAACTTTCATTCCCAGGTATCTTCCTCATACCACGTATAGCTCGCCAAATACAGCCAGCCTTTGGTCTTATATCTTTTTTTCGCCAGAGGACCTTTTCCAACATTCTTTTAAAAGCGCTTACAGCAACTTTGAGCCCAATTTGTGGGTCGTAAAGGGAATAAACTGCATAATAAACAAGGAGCAGCATCCCAAGGTGTATACACTTGCGACTTCGATCGTAGAGGAATTACAACAACAGAATCCTTACTATCAGGAAAGCGCCTATGGCTTATTGCTATCCCTTTATATAGAACTTCTCAGAATTCACTCCAGGAATGAATCATTGAAAGATGCAGAAACAGTACATAACCGGAAAAGCAATTTTGCCATTTCTCCGGCTTTGGAGTACATCACTAAAAATTATATGATACCTGTTACCATAGATTTTTTGGCTGACCTATGCCATTTGAGCACAACTCATTTCCGCAGAAAATTTCACGAGATTATGGGGACATCGCCTCTCGATTTCCTAAACAGCACCCGAATCGAAGAAGCCTGCAAGCAGTTAAAAAGCACAGAAGACTCCATTCTTTCAATCTCCGAGCAAGTCGGTTATCGCTCCATTTCCAGCTTCAACCGATGCTTCTCCAAGCTCATGGGAGAGCCGCCTAAAGAATGGCGTAAAGGGGCGCAATCCGAAGCACAATCGGCGAAGGCGTCTATACTGGAGTTTACGGGATGGGTTTAATTTTGCCAAACTGAATCAAGCAGCTCGTCCACTTCCTGAATTCGGGTTACCGATGGTGTTTGTATAAGATTTCCTCTCACCATAACCATAGCTACATTCGACAAAGCTTTTATAT
Source organism: Paenibacillus sp. TSM33 (assembly GCF_056099025.1). Classification (NCBI taxonomy): domain Bacteria; kingdom Bacillati; phylum Bacillota; class Bacilli; order Caryophanales; family Paenibacillaceae; genus Paenibacillus; species Paenibacillus sp. TSM33. The sequence goes on along the minus strand of NZ_JBLZXB010000010.1, from coordinate 65,394 downwards.
TGTCCAAAGGGTTGTGCTCCAACACGATTAAATCTGCCTGTTTTCCGATATCAATGCTCCCTGTAAGGTGATCAATGCCTAGGATTTCCGCATTAGACTTTGTTACCCGTTCGATGACCTGACCCGCATTCAGTTTCGTTTGTCTCATATAGTGGTCTAGTTCCCGCCACATATCATAGTGAGTGACGTAAGACATTGCGGCATCCGTTCCAATTCCAATTTTGATCTCATGTTCTACAGCCTGACGCAGCCCCTTCAGCATGGAGTCGTACACAAGTCGCGAATTTTCCTTAACCGTTTCATTCACCTTCGTTAGGCTTGTGTCCAATTTCGCAACGGGATACCCAGCCTGTAAAGTAGGAATCAAGGCGGTATAGCCCTTTAATGCCCTAGGATTGTTTTGATACAGACTTATGATCTCCTCATCCATCTCCGCACCATGTTCAATGGTATTCACCCCGCCTTTTAGCGCGATTCTTACGCCTTCGGTACTTTCCACATGGGCTGCTACACGCATACCTATTTTATGGGCTTCCTCGCAGACGGCAGCAACCTCTTCCTCCGTCATTTGCAAGCGGCCTGCTTCGCCGATCATGGTGGCATCGGTAACCCCGCCAGTCACGCATATTTTGATTAGGTCTACTCTGTTTTTCACATTAATTCTTACATTTTTTCTCGCTTCCCATGAGGAATCGCCGGTCAAAGCTAAATAAGGCGCCCCATGACCGCCTGTTACACTCAGGAAATACCCGGACACCAAAAGGTTGGGACCCACAAACTGGTTTGCATTAATCTCATCTCGGAGCTGTGCATCAGTGTAAAAAAATTCACCGACGCTGCGCATCGTGGTTACACCGGAATGCAGTGCCGTTAGAGCATTTTTCTTCACCCGTTTTTTTAACACATTTCGGCCCAGTCTCGTATCCAAAATATGATGGAATGCAAAATTCAGCAGCCCTTCGCTTGCAGACAGCGTAAATGGCTTTCCATCTGCAAAAAGATGGACATGCGCGTTGATGAGACCAGGCATCACATATTTCCCTGATAAATCAATCGTTTGATAATGGCTAGGGATAGCCAAATCACTTGATCTCCCGATCTCCTGAATCAGCCCGTCTTCGTGAATTAAAATCGTCATCATTTTTTCAACGTCTTTTTTCGCGTCTCCATAAATCACATTGCAGTTCTTAAGTGCATAACCTGTCTTCATCGTGTCTCCCTCCTGCTGCGCTCAAGCTGTTTAATAATGAATTATCTATTCATTTTTGAAATGAAAAATATAGGGACAGCCTTAATGCCAAAAAATGATAGACCGTCCCGCAAATATTCTCCTACGTGTCGACATTATTCATTCGAGCTTTTTAGTCCATGGAGCCTGTACAGGTTAAGTGCCTCAAAAATCCGTTTCCGGCTATCGGCGCTCATATCCCTCTTCAATAAATCCAAAATCATATTGATGACATTATTGGCAATGATACTAAGCAAAATCATATTTTCATCAGTTCCGATTTCATATCTTTTATAAGTATTTTTCAAATAGGGCTTCTTGGTTTCGATCATCAGGTCGATTAGTTCTTTTTTTGCATCGCTGTAAATCGTCCCTTTATTTTTTTCGAAAATAATGACGATCTGCATGCTATATTGAGTTAATAGGTTGATTTGCTCCTGGACAATGACCGATTTTTTTTCGTTATGGGCTTCTCCAAAAAAAGTCTGGTTATCGATATGAATGCTTTCCACTAACACATTCTTCAAATAATCCACTAAAGACGACGGAACAACCGTATAAAATAACTCCTTTTTATTTTTAAAATAAGTATAAATATTTCCAACAGAAATTTGGATCTCATCCGCAATATCGCTCATTTTGGCATCTACAAACCCTTTTCGAAAAAATACCTTTAAAGCAGCTGATTCAATTTCCTTTTTCACTTCATCTTTTTTGGCCTGTATGATGAACACCTTCAATCAATAATGAATAAACCATTCATTTTTAGTGTAGTTCGATGGTTTTGGTTTGTCAAACCCGAGCAAGACAACAGAAACTTTGACATTTACGATAGGTAATAATTCCGTTGTATGGCCGCACCTGTATAGATAAACTTATGCGACCAAGCAGGGAATTCTAGAGTACAGCCGAGATAAAAAACAGGAAAAAGTCATGGTAGAAGCCGGTTTGCCCCGTTCTCCACTCAACCTTTCCCCAAATTTCTTTCAAATCCTATATTCTTATCTTCAGTGAGAACAACCCCGACACGATGTGCCCCGACCATTGAAAGTTATTTATTTTCATAACGTACTACGCCGTAGTTCATAAAAATACTGCACAATCGGATGCTTTAACTTCATCTTCTCAGACATGTTTAAAATTCGCTTTTTTCCTACTCGTCTGTCCACTAAAGCTAGAATATTCAATAAGATATCATTACTCTCTAAGCTGTCCTCTATAGAAGTAGTTAAAAACTGATTAGCTACAACATTAAAATTTGACTTGCTTAATGAGGCCTGTGCTGACAAAAGCTCCTTTGCATGCTCTGATATTTTTCTACCTCTTGCAATTACTTGTAGACGATCCTCCGGAACGTTCCCATTAGTATCTTTTCTGACCGCTTCAATTTCTTCATTGCTGATAGGAACTTGGATATTGGGGTCATTCTTGATTTCCAACTCCGTCTGATACCATTTGATTGGACTAGTGATTTCATTCATATTGAGTATGTTCTTCTTATCTACAGTTATATAACAAATTCCAGACTTATCAGGTAAATAACGGTAACTGGTTGCTCGGTATTCGAACCTTCCATATAACGCAGGAGAAAGGAAACTCTCCAGTTGTTGCTTCAATTTACTCCAGGACATGTATTCCTCCTATGTTCTCAATGCCTACTAACAGCCCGTCCCTAACTTGGCAATTTAATTTCCTCGTTCCTCTACCTCATCATGATCCTTGCTTCCAAACTCATCAAGCAATGTACGCACTTCACTTGTTGATTTGGCGTTCATTAAGCTGTTTCTGAGTTCACTTGCCCCTCGGAATCCACGGACATATATTTTGAAGAAGCGGGCGAGAGGGCTGAACGAACGTGGCTCCTGCGCTGAATAATGATCATGAAGATCTAGATGAAGCCGCAGCAGTTCAAGCAATTCCTCACTGCTGTGATCCTTCGGCTCCTTCTCAAACGCAAATGGATTCTGGAAAATACCACGCCCAATCATAATGCCATCCACTCCATATTGCTCAGCGAGCTTCAAGCCAGTCTGACGGTCCGGAATATCTCCGTTAATGGTCAGCAGTGTATCTGGTGCCACCTCATCACGAAGTTTCTTAATCTCCGGAATCAGTTCCCAGTGAGCGTCTACTTTGCTCATTTCCTCTCTTGTCCGCAGATGAATGGACAAATTCACAATGTCTTGTTTCAAAATATGGGTCAACCAGTCGCGCCATTCGTCTACGGCAGTGAAACCGAGCCTTGTTTTTACACTGACGGGCAGTCCCCCGACTTTGGCGGCCTGAATGATATCCGCTGCGATTTCGGGACGGCAGATCAGGCCGCTTCCCTTCCCATTCTCGGCTACATTCGCTACAGGACAACCCATATTAATATCGATGCCTTTGAAGCCTTCTTTCGCCATACCAATGCTCATTTCACGGAAATATTCCGGCTTATCTCCCCAGATATGGGCCACCATGGGCTGTTCATCCTCTGTAAAAGTCAAACGCCCGCGTACACTTTTGTTCCCCTCCGGGTGACAATAACTCTCTGTATTCGCAAACTCCGTAAAAAACACATCCGGTCTAGCTGCTTCACTTACGACATGGCGAAACACAACATCCGTCACATCTTCCATCGGTGCCAGTATAAAAAAAGGTCGTGGCAAATCACGCCAAAAATTATTCGTCATATCAAAAACTCCTCTATAAATACCAGGACAAATCTTTGGTCCCAAAATGGTAAAGCTCACCTGCTCATATCCTTGCTTCTCTCATATAACATGTTTAACCAACGTATTTCAAACGGCAGTATATGTTAAGCATAGCATCTAAATGAGTATATCATACTCAATAGAGGAGCATACTCCCCAAAAGACTCGTAATAAAAGGAAGAGCCCGCCCCTCCTTGCCTCTTCTATAACGTACTGCGCCGCAGTTCATAGAAATACTGCACGGCATAACTTCCCCCAGCCTGCGCCGTTCCCAAGCGAACGGCTTAAAAAAAGAGCCGAGGAATAATATCCTCGACCCTTTTCGTCAATTTCTACACATGAATACCCAAAATTTTCAGCTAATGCCACATGAGCATATTTATCAACATCTACACGATTTCGGTACGTTTCGATAATCTTATTGATGTTTTTATCAGTAAGTTTGTTTTGATTTTTACCTTTTTCAAACGCCAATACACCTCAACAATTAGTCTTTTCTGACCAACAGCGCAACACTCTCCACATGCACTGTATGCGGGAACATATCCACAGGCTGTACTTCCACTGTTTTATACCCGCCATCCTCCAATATCCTTAAATCCCGCGCCAGTGTGCTTGGGTTACAGGATACATACACCACGCGTTCTGGCTTCATCTCCAGAATGGTGTCGAGCAGGCGTGGATCACAGCCCTTACGGGGCGGATCGACGACGATAACGTCAGCGGTGATGCCTTGCTCTTTCCATGCAGGAATCACATCTTCGGACGCGCCTACCTCAAACTTTACATTACGCATTTCGTTCAATAGCGCATTACTTCGTGCATCGTCAATGGCTTCTTTGACGATCTCCACCCCGTACACCTGGTCCGCATGCTGAGCGAGGAACAAGGAGATCGTGCCGATGCCGCAATATGCATCAATTACCGTTTCTTTGCCCGTGAGACCGGCATATTCGACGGTTTTGTTATACAGCACTTCCGTTTGTACAGGATTCACCTGATAAAAGGATCGTGCGGAAATCGCAAACTGGACGTTTCCAATGTAGTCGTAGATCACGTCACGTCCCCACAGTACACGAGTCTCGTCGCCAAAAATAACGTTCGTTCGCTTCGTGTTCACGTTCTGGCATATGCTTGCCACGTGTGGGATGTGCTCACGAATACTGCCAATCCACGCATCTGCGTGCGGAATATCTCGTCCATTCGTGACGAGCACCAGCATCATTTCACCTGTGCGAAAAGCGGTCTTCACCACGACATGGCGCAACAGCCCGCGTCCAGTTTCCTCATTATATGCACTGATGCCCAGCATCCGGCCAATCTCTTTCACACGTGCGACAACTTCGTCATTACGCTCATCCTGAATGAGACAGGTGTTCATATCCACAATTCGATGGCTGCCACGTGCGTAGAAGCCACCGACAAGCCCGCCCTCGGTGACACCAATCGGCACCTGGGCTTTGTTCCGATACCGCCAAGGCTCACTCATACCGAGCGTAGGATGCACGACTACGCCTTGTACACGTGACATGCTGTCTTCATTTCCATCCGCAGAGTCAGCCAAAACCTCAGTATGCTCACTGGACTCCGTAGCTACACTCAGCTTTCCGATACGTTCCAGCACATCCACCACATGCTGTCGCTTCCAGCCTAGCTGCGCTTCATAGCTCATGTGCTGGATCTGACAACCGCCACATTGATCATAGATGGCGCACGGAGCTGCAATCCGGTCAGGGCTAGCCTGCACAATATCCAGCAGTTTGGCATAGCCATACTGTTTTTTCGTTTTCAGCACCTTGACCCGTACTTTTTCACCCGGTAACGCGCCCGGAACGAACAGCGTAAAACCCTCGACACGCCCTACACCCTCGCCATCATGGTTCATGCCGATGATGTCTATCACGGCCTCATCATTCTTTTGCACAGGCAGATCGCTACGCTCTGCATTAGACCTGCTACGATTGGAAGCTTCCTGATTACGTCTATCGTTACTCCGTTCACCTTTGGAAAAATGACGAGATTTCCGTTCATCCCCCCGCATTTTTCGATCCGAATTATCCATATTTCCATTTTTCTTTTCGGTTCCAGCCCGAAGCATTCTATTCCCAGCTCCAACTCGTGACTGCTCCAGTTCTCTCTCTTTTTTCACCTGCATGGTCTTTTTGTGCTGATTCCCTTGAACTGGAGTTGTTGTTGCTGTATTCCGGCGGCTTTTTCCACGTCCGCTACGGTTATTCGTCATGATGGTCACTTCTTTCTGTTCTTCTTTTCATGCTTATCTTTATTCAGCCATATCATTCAAACAACTCGAAAATGCCGTTACTCCCCACGGAGAACGGCAAGGGCTGATATGTTCCCTTCAAAAAACAACTATCTACTCTGCGTTCCGTATATCGCACTGCTCAACCAACTGGAAACCAATCCATTCTCGTTCATTTCCTTACCGAAAAACATTCAAATGATGCGGAAGATTCCGGAAGGTCGCTGGCAGAGTGCCTCCTAACTCGCCATCCAGGTTAAGCTGGACATAGCCAGGTGAGGTCACTTCCATGTAATCTGTTCTGAAATAAACGATTTTCTTGTCCTGCAAGTGCTCCCCGCGCAGCGCAAGTGTAACCAAACGGATCATCTCCGCCAGATTGCATTTCCGCACAGCGATGACATCTAGCAGTCCATCATCTATTGTCGCCCCGGGAGCAAGCTTTTCAAACCCGCCCACCGAATTTGTATTCGCGATCAGGAAAAGCATAAATTCATCGTGGATCACTTCCTGACCCGATGCCTTGATGATCAGCTCCTGTGGAGCAAGGCTGACCATTTTCTCCATACCTTTGAAATAGTAGGCCAATTGGCCAATCATCGTTTTGAGCTTGCTTGGAACTTCATACGTAAGCTCGGTTAAAGTTCCGCCGCCTGCGATGTTGATAAAATAGCGGTCATTGGCTTTTCCAATATCCAGCGGCTTCGGATTTTGACGAATAACGAGGTCACAATAATCCTCCCAATGCCTGGGAATGCCGAGTGCTCTGGCAAAATCATTCGTCGTTCCTAGAGGAAACACACCCAGAGGCGGACGGTTTTCCCTTTCAGCCATCCCGTTAATGACCTCATACAATGTACCATCGCCACCAGCGGCAATAATCATATCATAGCCACGCTCAACGGCCTCTGTTGCGGCACGCGTTGCGTCCCCTTCTCCTGTAGTTGCATGGCAAGAGGCCTCAATACCACCTTCATCTAGGCGCTGCAAGACATCCGCAAGGCGACGCTTCATTTCCTCACGCCCAGAGGTCGGGTTATAGATTAATCTAGCTCTTTTCATTCCGTTACGCCACCCGTATATTTAATGATATTTATATTCACATCGTAGTTCATCACATTCAGTCTGTACAAAATATCATCATACTGGAAAAAGACCTCTTTTACAATAAAAGAAGCCATTCACTATCCAAATAAGGGAATTTCAGGTTAGAAACACTATCACCCAATTCAGACCATCTTATCTATTGTCAGTCCTTGCTTGTTTCTGCATACCCTGCAGCAGTTCACGAATTTGTCTGTCCATCCAGCTTGTAAGCAAAGGATGCGGCAATAAAGGATCTCCTGAATAGCGGTAATCGAGTCCCTGTAAGCGTTTAGGAATCATATGACTTGTAAAATACCCCGAACTCAAAAACAGCGGTGCCACAATAACATCATGACCCCGCACCTGATTCCAATACGCAGCCTTGTCATGCACACCCTCAGGATTTAGCAAAGCGTGATCCGTGATGATACCACTCACGTTTTGCACCGTACGGGCCAACGAGGAAATCCCTTGCTCCCAGCGCTGAAGAAAGCCGTTGTGCGCGCTCCCGTGTCCTACGAGTAAAATGACCTCTCGCGCAGGATCGACCGACAACGGGCGAACCTTGTCCCACACCATGCGGGCAACATCTTCGCCATCATCCAATGGACTACCAAAATGCACACGTGCCTTCAATCGAAAGGGTTCCAAATCCGTTTCTTTGTCTGGCGCAGCTTTGACTCCCAGCGCATAGCTAATTTCATCTACATGCGTACTGCCTGACGACACAAACAAAGGAATAACCAGTAAATCCGTTACTCCCAAGGCTTCCAGACGGTCAATCCCATTTTGAATCAATCTTCCTTTAACCGTTTCCAAAAACGAAACCTCTATCGGCATTGCTTCCAGCAATTGAAGCTTTGCAACTGCCTGATCCACCTGTTCCACCCAATATGGCTCTCTAGAGCCATGGCTGATGACTAGTATCCCAGGGCTCTGCATTAGCGGCCCAGACGTTCCAGAGTCATTTTATACCCGTCATTCCCATAGTTCAGACAACGTTTCACACGTGAAATGGTGGCTGTACTGGCGCCTGTCTCAGCTTCAATCTGATTATATGTGCTGCCTTTGCCAAGCATACGGGCAACCTCCAGACGTTGGGAGAGGGATTGAATTTCATTAATTGTGCACAGATCATCAAAAAATACATAGCACTCTTCCAAATTTTTAAGAGTTAAAATAGCTTCGAACAATTGATCAATACTTTTATCATTAAGCTTTTTAAGCTGCATAGATTATCATCTCCCAAAGGTTACAATCTCTCCTCATTGTACTCGACAAATAGTTAGTTTTTCAAGCATTAACGGTTTCACGCATTACAGAACAACATTACATGACTACAGAAACATCCTGTACGAATGCCCAAATCCGCTTTTATACCTCATTTCAGGACACGCGCCTAAACCCACTGTGCGTTTGTAACATACAGTAGAGTATCAATCTGCAAAGGAATGTGATCTCATGCCTGGACATTACTATCATCGGAGGGCGCAAACGCGTTCTATTTCCGATCCGTATAGTTCAACTCCTTATCCTGGACTCGATCCCTACAGCGAAGTTCCGCAAGTCGATTCCTCCGCCGTGGTGCCTTATGAGGCACCAGCGAGTATAACAGATGCCGCCGTGGTCACGCCAGACCCCGTCCCAGCCAAAGGAGGGCTGCTTGGCGGTCTTGGCAATCTTGGTAATCTCAACGATATTAAAGGTATTATTGACCGTATGGGCGGTATTGACGGGATTGTTGCTACGGTCGGCAAGGTACAAAAGATCATGTCTAGCGTGCAGCAATTTGCTCCGATGGCAAAACTGATTATGGGCTCGCTCCCAGCATTCAACAAAAACGCAAGCAAAAAAACGACAACACCAATTACTGAGGAACTGGATGAATATACACCACCACGCCGACGCCGGAGAAAGACACAGCGCAAAAGTACCACTACCCCACGCAGACGTCCGCGCAAACGCACAAGAAAGTAGGCTATTTTATTTAAACCAACCTCGGCGCATAAACCACACCACCATCGCAACACTCAATAAGAACATAAAGAACAGTACGCCAAAATATCCATATTTCCAGCCCAACTCGGGCATATTCGAAAAATTCATACCATAGATTCCTGCAATCAGCGTCAAGGGCATAAAAATGGTCGTAATTACGGTCAGCGTCTTCATAATTGAATTCATGCGATTGGAATTAAGCGATATGTAACTGTCTCTCAGGTCGGCTGTCATCTCGCGGTCGGCCTCCAGCATGTCCGTCAGCTTCAATAAATGATCATAGATATCCGTAAAATAAGCCATATGATCCCCTTGACCCTGCACATGCTGTGAATTCAAAACTCGGTACATCAGATCACGCATCGGTACGATCGTACGGCGCAGCTTGAGCAACCTGCCACGCAGGTCAAATACCTGCTTCATTAATTCCTCTACCGATTCGTGTGCGCCCAAACCTTCAAGCTCGGCTAATTCATCCTCAATGATGAAAAGGCTAGGAAAATAGTTATCTACCAGCTTGTCCATCACTGTATAAGCTGCAGCCAGCGGTCCGCGAGACCATATTTTGCGTTCGTTCGCATGCTCGACAATCCGCTCCCAGGCCTGATCCAGCTCCTCTAGTTCATAATGATGATATGTAACCAAAAAACGGTTGCTAATAAACATATCCACCTCTTCCGCCTCTAATGTATCTACATCAAGCGCATGTAACACCAGAAACTGTACATTCTCGTAATAATCCAGCTTGGGACGTTGCAGAACATGCATGCAATCCTCTACAGCCAGCGGGTGAAAATGAAAATAACTTGTCAGCAGCTCCGACTCTCGATCTGTAGGTTCGTTAAAATCAGCCCAGATCCATATGTAATCTTCCATGACAATCTGCTCCAATGGTTGTCCCACTGTCACCTGATGATCATGACCTATAGCCAATGTACGTATCACCGTACGTCCCCCTCGCTTATACTGCCGTCTTATATGTTAATTATATTTTATATAAGCCATTCCACATTATACAAATCTCAAGTTCTATATTTCTATACACTAAATAAGAAAAGGATATGTCAGGTTCAATCCTCCCTAACATATCCTTAAAATAATTTATTCGTTACCACTTAAATCTTTTTTGATTTCTTATACAGTTGTGGGATGCCCGGTTCCACCATTCAAATCGAATGATACTTACTCGCTATATCCCCCTCGGCGCAGCAAGCAAAGCGCTGCGCCAATTCCGCTGCCTATACCCACTCATTTAAAAGTGGCGCAGGCTTTTGCCAAGAAAGGAGCAGATTCAGCGGGCAGTAGCGTAGTGGTCCATTTGAATCCGGAGAAGCGAAGCGCTCGCCTTTGCCCCTGAATTCTAACCTTTTCATGTGTTACATAATCCAAAAAAATTCAGGGACAACAGCGATCGGAAGATAAATGGAACGCGGAGCGTCACACACATCTCTATCTGCGCTCAAAGTAAACCCTGCCCACTTACAATACCTTCTCCAAGAAACTAATGGTCCGCTCGTTTTTCGGATTACCAAATACCTCTTGTGGTGTTCCTTCTTCTACGATGTAACCACCGTCCATAAACACGACACGGTCGCTTACTTCCCGTGCAAAGCCCATCTCATGCGTTACGATCATCATCGTCATGCCTTCGCGTGCCAGATCTTTCATTACGCCGAGCACTTCGCCCACCATTTCAGGATCAAGCGCCGAGGTTGGCTCGTCGAACAGCATAATGTCTGGGTTCATTGCCAGCGCACGTGCAATCGCCACACGCTGCTTCTGACCGCCGGAAAGCTGTCCTGGCAATGCATCTGCCTTATCGGCCAAACCTACACGATCCAGCAGCTTCATAGCTGTCTCGCGGGCCTCTGTCTTCGTCTGTTTGCCCAGCTCAGTTGGCGCGAACATAATGTTCTTGAGCACCGTCATATGCGGGAACAGGTTGAAATGCTGAAACACCATACCTATATTTTCACGGACCTTGTTAATGTCCACGTTTTTGTCACCCAATTTGTAGTCATCGACGATGACCTCACCAGCTGTAATTTCCTCCAGCATATTCATACAACGCAAAAACGTACTTTTCCCTGAACCCGAAGGTCCAATGACACATACAACTTCGCCTTCCCGTACTTGCATGTCAATACCTTTTAGCACCTGGTTACTGCCATAGCTTTTTTTCAGGTTTTTAACGATAATTTTACCCACGGCGAACTCTCCCTTCAAGACGGTTGGAAATTTTGGTCAGGACTGTAATGACGATAAGATACATCACCGCAACGACCAGCCAAATATCAAAGGATTGGAACGTCCGTGCAATAATGATTTTGCCCGATTGAGTCAATTCAACCAGACCGATAACCGACAGAATGGACGTATCCTTCAACGTAATAACCAACTGATTGATAAACGACGGGATCATGATTTTCACGGCTTGTGGCAAAATGATCTTCAGCATGGCTGTCCGGTATGGCAAGCCAAGCGAACGAGCGGCTTCCATTTGTCCCGGATCAATGGACTGAATACCCCCGCGGATAATTTCGGTCACATAAGCACCAGCGTTCAGGGATAACGTCAACACCGCTGCGACAAAAAGCGGCATTTTAAAATCGAGTGCCTGTGGGATACCAAAGTAAATAAAGAATGCAAGTACGATCAGTGGAATACCACGGAATACATCAACGAAAACAGTTGCAATACCGCGGAACACCTTGTTATGGCTAACTTTCATAAAGCCAAACACTAGTCCCAGCAAAAAGGCTACGAGCAAGGATACCAGGGTGTACAACAGCGTATTTCCCATCCCTTTAACCAACGCAGGCAGCGAAGCGGAAATGAGCTCCCAGCGGCTGCGTTCTACAGGGGCCACACCTTTGCCTGATTCGCCCAAATATTTGGACATAATCTTGTCATATTCCCCACTGTTGCGAAGATTCACGAGCCCAGCATTGAATTTCTCCAGCAGCTCCGCATTTTTGCCTTGGTTGACAGCAAAACCGTAAGAACCGCCTTTTTCCTTATCGGTCACCAGCTTAAGACCATTATTCTGAGTCACACCGTATGCCAGTACCGGAAAGTCATCAAAGCAGGCAACCGAATTACCTGTTTTAACTTCATCATACATTTGAGAAGAATCGTCGAATGGAACTGTAGTAAAGCCATATTTCGCCTTAATGGATTCCGCGAACGTGTAGCCTTCTGTTCCTGTTTTGACAGCGACACGCTGTCCTTTCAGGTCCTCATAGCGTTTAATCGTATCATTATCCTTGCGGACCGCCATGACAACACCTGAGTCGAAATAGGGCTCAGAAAAATCAAATTTTTGCTTACGTTCATCTGTAATACTCATCCCGGCAATGACACCATCCACTTGATTCGTTTCAAGGGCCTGCACTGCCGCGTTAAAGCCAAGTGGCTTAACGGTATACTCAAAATTCTGATCCTTAGCAATAGCTGCCAGTAAATCCATGTCGATTCCGACAAATTTACCATTAACATCTTCAAACTCAAAAGGCGCGAACGTTGTATCCGTGCCGATATCATATTTTGTTTTATTTTCTGCGTGAGCCACTACACCGAAATTACCGGCCAGGGCAACCACAGAAAACAAACAAATCATGAGTGCTATTAGTTTTCTTGGTTTTTGCATAAGATCCTCCAGTCAGTTGAACGGTTCAAGTTTTCTGTTTATTCTACAGGAGTTATTAAAAATTGACTACTTTGATGTCAGGTATTTTTTTAAAAACATCTCATGGAACTATCTGGATGTGTGAACTTTGGAGATGTATTTTTGCCCCTAGAATGCCAATAAGCCCCTGCCGCAAAAAGCGGACGGAAGCTTATTGTGTATCCTATATTGTATGTTCTTTTTCAGGGATTCATGATGAAAACTAGAAAAGAATTTTAAAAATCAAACCTGACAACAGCGCAGAAATTGGAATCGTTATTACCCAAGTTATTACAATACGACCAGCCAATGACCAACGAACTGCACTAAAACGCTTCGCAGACCCCACACCAAGAATTGCAGAAGTAATGGCATGAGTGGTACTTACTGGCAAATGTAGCAAAGTAGCTGTGAATATAACGGAAGCCCCCGAAACGTCGGCTGCGAATCCATTGATTGGGTCAATTTTAAAAATTTTAGTCCCCATCGTTTTGATGATCTTCCAGCCCCCAATAGATGTACCAAGCGCCATGGCTGTTGCAGCTGAAATTTTCACCCACATGGGTACTTCCAAATGGTCTTGATACCCTGCCGAGACGAGTGCGAATGTGATAATTCCCATCGCCTTCTGAGCATCATTCGTACCATGCGTAAACGACTGAATGGCTGCCGTAATCACCTGCATGGTGCGGAATCCTTTGTTTACCGTATGCGGACTGCGATAAGCAAAGATGTATTTCAAAATCATCATCACAATGTAACCGACAACAAAAGCAATCAACGGGGAGAAAATAAGGCCCTCAACAATCCCGATGAAGCCGCTCCAATTTAATTTATCCTGTCCCGCACCTACATACACCGCTCCGGCCAACGCACCGATCAATGCATGGGAAGAGGATGAAGGAATACCGAACCACCAAGTCAAGAGATTCCAGATAATCGCAGCGATCAGCGTTGCAATAACGATATCAATACCATTCGTAAGCTTGGTAGGGTCAGCAACACTTCCACCAATGGTCTTAGCAACCCCCGTGAACATGATTGCCCCGAGAAAGTTCATAACTGCAGCCATAATAATCGCACGTCGTGGCGTCAATGCACGGGTCGAGACCGAAGTAGCAATTGCGTTCGCCGTATCATGAAACCCATTAATAAAATCAAATGCCAGAGCAAGAAAAATAACAATACCTAATACCAGTAAACTTGTATCCATGTAAAAGGACTCCCTTACGAGTTACGCATAATGATGGATTCCAGCATATTTGCAACATCCTCGCATGAATCCGTTGTCGTTTCAAGGCGTTCGTACAATTCTTTGCGTTTAATCAGCTCAATTGGATCAGTTACAGTTGCAAACAGGTTTTTGATGCAAATACGCAATAATTCATCCCCCTGATTTTCCAAATCATTCAGGCGAATGGTGTATTCACGAATAGCCAACAATTTTTTCTGTGAAAGCAAATGTACAGCCTTCTGAATTTCGTAAGCTGATTGACGCAAAATATCAGCAAACTGCACAATATACTCGTCCGGCTCTGTAATGTTGTACATATAAAAACGAGAGGCTGTCGCTTCAAGACCGTCCAGCACATCATCCATGGTCGTTGTCAGTTCCATGATGTCGTCGCGTTCCAGCGGCGTAATGAAGGTCTTGTTCAACTCAGTAATAATCGTGTGTGTGTAATCATCACACTTATTTTCATACTTCTTCATCTCATTGGTAAACAAAGTAACATCTTGAAAATTTGAAGTATGTTGGGCAAAATAATCGGCTGCTTGCACGATCGTATCTGCCATATTTTCCAACGTCTCGAAGAATATATCCTTTTTCTTCAATCTCATAACGATTACCCCTTTACGAAAATATCCGCAACCTGTTTCGACTGCAATAGACAACCTTTGCTATCTTATCACACTCATCAATGTTTTTGTAATGTTTGTAAAAGCAAATTTCAAGATATACGTATACAATGCCCGACATGGACAGTCATTATCCGACAATTTTTTCCTAAAAAGGTGTATTACGTTTTCTAATTCGCTTCAAACGTTACATGTTCCGTTAGTGAAGTATCTGCAGGTACTACATGTATATAGGATGTACCTGGTGTTAACGGGATTTCAACCCCATTTTTCATAAACCGAATCGCATCGCCAGATGTATGCTGCCATTCAGCACGTATTAACTGTCCTTGTTGAAACACCATGGCCTCTCCGCTACCGTCCAGCTCAACACTTAGTCTGCCTACATCATCCAGCGTTCGATGCCTCGTGCTCATCACAATAACATTAGCCGCTGAGAGCTGTTGATTATTATTTTGATCCAGATGTGACTTTTCGTTCACAAAACGCTTATATCGTTGATCCGATGGATCATAGGTATAAGATACGCGATAGCTTTTTAGCAAAAACCGGATGTGTAAAGATGTAGCACTCTCGTCCACCATAACTGGAGTTTCACCAGTTTTAAGATATGAATATACTGGAACCTCCGTCTGCTTGGTATACCCTTTGCTTTCGCTTCCTTTGCGTAGCCTACTCACATCCGTGTATAAATTATGTGGTGGACGACGATCCTTACTTCGCCAGAAGTAAGCCCCTCCATTTGAAATTTCATCCAGATGTTCCTTCCGCTGCTGCTGTAAAATGGCATAGGCATCTGTACTTCCTCCTGCATGTATCGGCAACGCACCATAGGTTTCGCCCAGTTCGATCAAATACGGCCGAATGCTGCGGACCGGACCAATCTTCACATCTCCACCATGACTTTGGAAAAAAGCTACCAAACGGGTAATTCCACCTTCTGCAAGAACCTCATACACCATGTCTGCCTGGCTAAGCCCCGCCTGTGGACGCGCGGCCGGAGCGTTGTTAATCATAATAGCCAGCGGCCGCTCTATAACAGGCTGCTCCACCGGAAGCCCGGTAAGCGGAGCTGTAAATGCCGGAACAGTTGGCTCCCTAGGCGGTTCAAGCGCCTCCTTCTCTGTTTCGTGCTGGGTCGGTTGGGGAACAGATTCAGATTCCCCCGTATTGGACATCGCAGAACAAGACATCATTGTCATGCATAACAGAGCTGAGGCCATCACACGTAACCAATGATTTCGTTGGGACATGGGCCCGGACAAGTTCATCCCTCCATATCGTTATTTTTCTCATTATAAGCTTTTTTTCCTGTTTTTGTCTTGATTGAAGCAGTACCTCTCTATAGAATACTTATCTGAAGACATTAAAATTTAAAAAACATTCAGACTTTGTGATTTTTATCACAAATAAGTGTAACTGAACCTAATACAATAAAGGTGTAGCAAAGATGATCATCCCAATCCAAATGAAATACAACCCATCATTATAGATTAAAAAAGAGGAGTGGTTTGAATGTTTAACAACTGGTTACGTGAGAACAAAGTGGCAATGTGGCTGCTGACCGTAGTAAGGGTTTATCTAGGTTATGAATGGATGACCCACGGACTTGAGAAGCTGACTGGCGGATTCGATGCAGGTGGATTTATCTCGGGGGCCATTGCTAAAACAGGTGGAGACCATCCCGCTGTACAAGGCTGGTGGGGATCGTTCCTTGAAGCCTTTGCCCTGCCGAATGTTGGTTTGTTCAACGTCCTGATCCCATTGGGTGAGTTCTTGGTCGGGGTTGGCCTGCTTCTCGGTACATTGACTACACTGGCTACTTTGATGGCTATGGTCATGAACTTCTCGTTCCTGTTCTCGGGTACAGTAAGCACCAATGCAATCTACCTGCTGGTTGAAATCTTCCTTATCGTTGCTGGTGCAAATGCCGGAAGAATCGGCTTTGACCGTTGGGTACTGCCCTTCCTGCGCGGACTGTTTGGTAAAAATAAAAATACTTATCAAACGGACCCCAATCGAAAAATAGCTTAACTATCCAAAAAACAACCGTTATCCTCCGGCTAATGGTTGTTTTTTTGTGCAGCTGTGCTGCTTCTCTTTGGTGTCTCTTTGGTGTTTTGTGTAGCTACGCTGTACCCTCCTCTATTTAAATGAACAAAGGAGTCCTCAAGTCCATCCTGACTTGGAGACTCCTTTTTCGGGTTCATCTTTCCCCCGAACGTTTACAAGTTGGATACAACATGGAATGTTCACGATACATTTACCTTGTACACTACAGTTACATCAAAGAACCTAATGGAGGGTTATACCATGAAAAAAATCACCAAAGCCTATCTCATGCTCGCAGCAGTAACTTTCACAGTACAGACGATCGGATTGGGATCTACGACATCAGCCAAAGCAGCGACATCTACTACAATATCTCAAGCAGAAGTTGTACAACATATTTCCAAAACCTTCGAGCAGCTACTTCGCCAACCAGGTAAGCTACCTCAGGCATTCATTTATTTGCAAAAACATATTCAATCCATTCCTGCCTCTCAAGCTACCATCCTAGTGCTACATTTCGAAAATGCACAGAAACAGCAATTGGATTCATATGCACAGACCTTATATCCGACCTCTGTTCAAACTAAGATTAATCAAGTCTATAAACCCGGTGATTCGTTCACTAATGTAATCAGTCGGACAAACGATGCAAAACTGAAAAAATTACTCACTCAATCCAGAGATGCCGGCTACAAACTTGAAACCGCAGAAGGCATGTTTTACCCAGTCATCAACTATGAAAAATATAAAGTATTCGGAAATGACATTACCGCAGATATCCGCAGCTATATTGACATCATGGCAACGGAATCTGGACAGCCGGCTACCAAGAATGCGGCATTACACATCGGTTATCAACAGTTAGCCGGAAGGGTGCTGGCGCAAGAGTCATTTATAACCCAATATCCACATTCCAATCGTACACAGGCAGTGAAATCATTACATGATCTCTATTTCTTCTATACTTTTTATGGTACGAACAATACACCACTATTCGATGATGACACCGGGAAGATTCGTCCCAATGCCAAGATAGGGTATCAGCTCGTCGTTCAACGCAACAGGGATTCGAAGAGTACCTACATTCAAAAGCTGAAGGCATTTATGACACTATTGGATCAAAATGAAGATATGCGAACTCCGCAAGTATCCGCCTGGCTAAAAAAGAACGTGCCTGCTAATTAATCAAAGAAGAACACACCAAAAGAACTTCCAACCCCACACGCCATGTGGTTTCGGAAGTTCTTTTTCTTACATTTACAGATCATTTTGACCAAAAGCCCAACAATTAAGACTCAATGAGCCAAGGACATACGACTGAAAAAGCTTACGCGCGGTACGATCATGATCCGCAGCCCCCATCACGTAAAACAAAGGCGAAAAGTGCTCTATTCCATACGAAGGAACCGCCTGCTTGGCATACGGAGCCTTCTTGTCATATTGGAACAGATGACGCAAATTCCAGTCCTGAAGCTGCTGTGCGATCCAGTCATCATATTGAACGGCCCAATCGACTGGCTCACTCGTCTGCTTGAGTGTCCGCAAGTTGTGGACCAAGCCCCCACTACCGAGGATCAAAATCCCTTGTTCACGCAGTGGCGCCAGCATCCGTCCAATCTCGTATTGCTCCTGGGGATCGCGTCGTGAATCAATGGATAAGGGGACGACCGGTATGTCCGCATCAGGATATATATGCCGCAAAACCACCCATGCTCCATGATCCAGTCCCCGGTTCCGAACCGGCTGGTGGAACAGGTTATGCTGACTGAACAGATGCCCTATCTCCTCATACAGCTTTGGATCGCCTGGTGCAGGGTAATCAAGAGTGTACATTTCTTCGGGAAAGCCGTAGAAATCGTGCAACGCTGCATGCTGATCATCCGCGCCGATACATTGATCGGGGCTATCCCAATGCGCGGAAAATATGACAATTCCTTTGGGTCGGGGCAGGCTCGCGCCCAGCTTTGCAAGAAAACTGGTATATGCGTTATTTTCTACAGCCAGTGTCGGTGAACCATGCGCAACAAAAATTGAGGGTAATGTCATCGCTGCCAACCTCCACACGCCAGTATAGTGTTACTCTTTCATTTTACTCCGGCGGAGGCGCAATTTCCAATACAATCCGTTACACCCTGAAATCAGATCATCCAGTGCTGCCAATCCCGTTGAATATTTTCCTGTTCATCCAGCCATTCCAGTGTGCGGTCAATCAGCTGTTGCCGCTCTTTGCCTGACGAGAAAGTATGATTTCCTTGGAAAATAATCTCCTTATCACAGCGTCCTTCTGAACGCATCCAGAATACCTTTTGAAACAGAAATGCATAATCCACAGGAATGATATCATCCGAGGTGCCATGAATAACGAGCACATCACCATTAAATTTAACGGCCTCCTGGAACGGTTGGAATTGAGCTAATGACTCAAAATAAGTAGGTGTAAACTTATAGCCCAGATAGTCTGCATGACCGGTTTTAACAGACTCGTCGTACACGCTTCGCTCCGTTATTTTGACAATATCGTTGAACGGGTAGCCGACTGCTGACCAAAGGACCAGGTTCTGTACTCTCTTGTCACGAACAGCTGTGAGAAGAGCAACCGCGCCCCCTAAACTGTGACCGATCAGCGTAACTTTAGTGGGGTCAATGTCCGCGCAATTCACGGCGTAATCCAACACGGTGCGTGTCTGATTAATCATGGACTCTAGCCCCTGCTTGCCGTATTCACCCGTACTTTCCCCACAACCGGCAAAGTCAAAACGCAGTACAAAATATCCCCCTTCGGCCAGCTCACGCGCAGTTTTGACAAATAAGCGATCGACTCCGATACGATTGCCCACAAAACCGTGACAAATGACAACGAGCGGAACTCGCCTCTGACGCTCTCCCCCATTCGTACGCTTTGGATAATGAATTGTGGCGGCCAGTTCCTCATGTTCAAAACGAATTCCAATTTGCCGTTCCATCCTGATTCCCCCTGTTTCAAGCTTCACTACAACATTTCATCATTCAAACTCTTATAGTAACGTGGAATATCCATCCAGGATATTCATTCACTTTAATTCCGATAAGTTTAATAAGTTTTATAGTAAAGTCAGTCTATCATCGCCCTGCTTCCTTGTCAACCTGTCAGTTCATACCGATACGGAAGTAAACAAATGGCGCTCCCCGATGTGATACCGGAGAACGCCATACTACTCGCTTATAGAGTGCCTCCGCTACATTAAAGCAGACGACTTGCTACTCGTAGCTGTGCCTGAACATTTGGTGGGTTTCGACTCGTCCCTCCCA
Source organism: Paenibacillus sp. TSM33 (assembly GCF_056099025.1). Lineage (NCBI taxonomy): Bacteria > Bacillati > Bacillota > Bacilli > Caryophanales > Paenibacillaceae > Paenibacillus > Paenibacillus sp. TSM33. The sequence continues at coordinate 45,259 of NZ_JBLZXB010000010.1, read as the reverse complement.
CTCCAGTTTACAAGAGGCGCCGTTATTTTGATCTTCATGCCACAGGCTACGGAAGCTCTGTTCACCTAGTTCACCCACAAATACTGTATCCTCAGTCACTTCAGCATCGTCCAATATACGGTACGTTGGAGATGTCCCTTGAACGCTCCGGTGACTTACGTTTGCAAGCAAGGCTCCCCCGCTGTTCCCGTTCGGAGCCCCTGTCAGTCGTTTTTGGACTGAGTAATCTGCCTGGTTCTCCAGTTCCATGATGCTACATCCTCTCAACGTTTTATATTCAGGTTGCTCTATGTGCTCACCCTGTATCCAGTTTGAGGAGAATGCAGCGGTAATATACATAATGGATAAAGCCTTTTGCCATCCGTCGTTTCCTCACGTATACTGTCTTTGTTACAAAATGGTGATTCCATCAGCTTGGGATACGATCATAAAGCAGGAGGAAGCAATGAATAAAGCAAAAAATTATACGCTTATTGCATGGGTTGCCTTGTCCATGTTTTTCTTGACACAGGCGATTATCGGTTGGTTTATCACCTTCACAGGCGGGGATATCTCACCTTTTGAAAAAATTAGCCTTTCCACCCTTATCATTATCGCCGCAGGTGCCATTCTGCTGGTTGAAGCACTGATGAATTTCATGGACCGTCCGGAAGAAGGCGAGGAGACACAGCAGCCAGACCATGCTCCCGTGAAGCCCCAAATGAATTTCAAATCCATCTTGATGTATGTAGTCCTGGTTGTTGTCATTCTTGTCGCCGGACTTGCGCTGCGCAGTGTGCTACCGGTATTCAAAATCTCACCTTGGATGAATGTAGTGCTTGCGGCTATTGGCTTTATTGGACTCAAACCGATTTTTCTGCGTAAAAAACGTTCATAATCTTGCAATTCACACAGTGCTGGAGCTGCCTCATTACGGAATCGTAGCAGCTCCTTTTTATTTGCAATCAGCCATCTGACTCGAAGCTTGGGAATCGTCAGAAAAGCCTTATCCCCACCTGCAAGAAGATGCATGGGGAATACGGCTTGATGTACTTTCGCATTTATTTGGAAAATAGTTGTTCTGCATTATCCAATGCAATTTTGTGCCCCATCGCGGAATAGTCCAGCCAAGGCTGTCCGTCCAACATGTAGACATGACCTTGCTTCACAGCTTTGAGTCCTTGCCATACTGTATTTCCCTCCAGCTGCTTATATACCTTTTGGGCATCCGCACCTTTACTGATAATAACCAGGATGGCATCAGCATCGTAATCTGGTAAAACCTCTTGGGATACAACCTGGTAGGCCTTGTTAATCTTTTCCACACCTTTAGCTGGCTTCAAGCCTAAGTCCTGATACAACAACGGTCCTACTGGACGCTTCATCCCCATGACACGAACTTCTTTTGCTGTGACACGTACAGCCATGACCGTCCCGTCTCCGATTTTGGAATGAATGAGCTTTTTGACCCGTTCCCTCTGTGTATCGTAATCTTTCAGAAAGGTGTCTGCCTGTGCTTCATGTTTAACCATGGCAGCTATTTTTTTCAATTGATCCTTCCATGTGCCTTCATCCAAATCAAAAACCTCGGTCGGTGCAATTTTTTCGAACTTGGCCACATCAGTTCCCGAATATTTTTTGTCGAGGAAAATATGATCAGGTTGAAGTTCCAGTACCGCTTCCATATCGGGGTCTGTGACAACTCCCAGCTTACGAGTATTTTGAAGACGATCTTTTACATGGGGCAGAAAATCCTTCACATCTCCACCAATAACCGAACCTGCTGGAGTAATGCCCAACGCCAACAGATTATTCGTCAAATGAATAGACATTGAAGCAATACGCGAATCCGCACTAATGGCGGTTTGGGCACTATCGGCCGCTTTCGTATCACTTGCTTGTTTGTTTGCTGTTTGTCCACAAGCGGACAGCATGATCATGCATGCAACAAGAGACAGGGCTACCCATGAACGTTTAAGCCCTGAACCCTCAAATCTATTTTTTCTCATGAATATTCTCCCCTATACTATAGAAGCTCTATTTTATAAAGTTAAATCGTCAAGGCTTCTACTTCGTTGTTGTTCAGCATGCTGCATCATGTGCAGCTTTGGATTTCATATGTAACCTAATCCTGTTGTCATTTGGTTCGGGACAACAAGAATAAAAAATATGGAGCTCCTACCACAGCAACCACTACACCTGCTGGAATCGCATTCGGCTGAAATACCGAACGACCAATCGTATCTGCTGTGACCAGAATGACAACTCCGACCAAAGCGGCTACTGGCAGCAAATGCTGATACATCGGCCCAACCAGACGGCGAGCCAGATGAGGCGCAATCAGCCCAATAAAACCGATGCCTCCGGCCATGGATACGCTGGCGCTCGAAAGAGCCACTGCTGCGCCAAGCAATATCAAGCGCTGGCGCTTCACACTTGTACCAATTCCAGCTGCGGTCTCATCACCCAGCGACAGATTATTCAGGCTACGTGTCTGAGATAGAACATAAGGCAATACAATGACAATCCACGGTAGTAAAGCCACTGCATGTATCCAGTCCCGTCCCCATACGCTGCCAGCCAGCCAACGTGCGGTAAATGCATACGTATCTTCATCCAGCCGCAACGACCAATACAGCGTGATGGCGCTGAGCCCTGAGGCTACACCGATACCGGACAGGATCAGCCGCACAGGCACGATTCCTCTGCTGCTACTATAGGACAACACAACAATCAGTACCGCCGCAATGACACCCCCCGCAAAGGTAAACAAGGGAATGAACAGGGCTGCTGATCCTTCCAGATCGCGAAAAAAGCTGACATACATCACCAGGCCCAACGCAGCCCCCGCATGAAGGCCCAGCACTCCCGGATCTGCGAGTGCGTTTCGCGATAAGCCCTGCATGACCGTCCCGGCTGCACCCAGTCCCGCTCCAGCCAGCACCGTTACAACAATCCGCGGCAGACGGTATTCAAACAGGACCATGTGATCGCGTCCGCTCCCCCCGCCAAATAGTGTATCCAGCACACGTAGCGGTGGAATACGAATCGTTCCGGTATTCAAACCCAGCACAAGGACAACAAAGCTAATTCCCGCCAATACTAAGCAAACGAGCCAAGCCTTGGTCGTTCTTGTATCCCCTGTCCCTAGAGAGCGTCTCACTATAGTTCCCTCCTTTCCTTACGAGCGAGAAAGAGGAAAAAAGGTACTCCGATAAAAGACACCATAATTCCAATAGCTAGCTCCTCCGGTGGATTCGCCATTCTCGCTCCCAAATCAGCCAGCACTAGTAGCACGGCTCCCAATAATGCAGACAATGGTACGATCTGGCGATAATCCACACCGATCAGTTTGCGAGCAATATGTGGAACGACCAAGCCTACAAAGCCGATGGCCCCGGCAGCCGATACGGACAGTCCAGCCAGGACCACCACAGTTAGCAGCCCTAACAGCCGGATGCGCCTGAGATTTAATCCCAGATTCAGCGCTACCTCATCCCCCATTGAAATCAATGAAATGGAGCGTGCGAGCCCCATAGACCAAGCGATCACAATAAGCAAAATCGGTGCAAGGATCCCAAGCTGCGACCATTTGATTCCGGCAACACCACCCGCATACCAGAAGGCTAAATCCTGACTTAGATCAAAATAAATCGCAATTCCCGAAGTCATAGAACCTAACAAGGCGGCTGTCACAGCTCCAGACACCGTTAGCCTCATGGGGGTCAATCCCCCTGGCGCGGAAGCTCCCAGCCCGAATACCAGTAAGGTACTCATCAGTGCCCCCAGGAACGACAATATAATTAACGTCCCGTATGGTAGATCGGGGAAGAAAGCAAAACTCACTGCAACTACAAACATCGCTCCTGCGTTAATGCCCAGCACACCTGTGTCCCCCAGCGGGTTGCGTGTAATGCCTTGTATCAGAGAGCCTGCAACTGCCAGCGCAGCCCCAATGATGGCTGCACCGAGTACACGCGGCAATCGCAGCTCATGAATGATCCTGTGTGTCATCAGCGAACGATCATAGTGGAATACTGCCGACCACACCGTGCTTACGGTCAGGTCCTTGGCTCCAAAAGAAATGGCAGCGAATATGGCCAAGGCCAACAATACAGCAGAAGCTGTAAACAACAACGCCTGCCGAATCCTACCCGCTCGGAGCACCGGACGGGCTACAGAGGCTACTTCAGGAGCGGTCCTCTCTGTCGAAGCTGTATGTTTATCCAGGCTGTCTTTAGACTGCATTCGGTGAGGTCACTCCCTCCATACCTGAAAGCCACCATGGCTCTCATTACGATAACGTCAATGATAATGATTATCAACTTGATACATAATAGCATGTTTCTATGACATTGCAAGCCAAAAACTGTTCCCCCATTAGGAGGAACAGTTTTTTGAATATATCTATGGGAGAGCGCTACTCGAATGATCTCAAGTAACCCTCTATTTTAGTACGTAGGCCAGCCTGCTGAATCCCACTTCAAATCACTAATCAGCAACTTTGGATTTCCGCCATCGGTGGCATCATAGGCGTGACGCGCAATCACACTGTTGTTATAGACAGATTGTCCGCCCGGTCCCTTCCAGCGGTCATTCCCCGCATCCAGTATCGTTCCACCGCCGTCCATCAAGCTTTTTCCGCTCTTGTCTACATACGGTCCGGTAATACTGGTGGAGCGACCATAAATAATTTTGTAATTACTGTCTACGCCTTTGCAGCAGTTATCAATGGAAGCAAACAGATAATAATAGCCGTTGCGGTATGTAACATGCGGTGCTTCCAAACCACCAGCCGTACGTCTAGCAATAGAATAAATCTGCCCCGTTGGCTTCATCGTATTTTTATCTAGTCGAGTCACTTTCAAGCCTGAATTCCATGAACCGAAGGAAAGCCACGGGTTACCGGAAGCGTCAATGACCAGATTCGGGTCAATCGCATTATAATCGTCAGAATCCGTCGTACGCAGCACCAGTCCATCATCTCTCCAGCTTCCTGCACCGATGCTTGTTGCTGAAGTCAAGCCAATGGCCGAAGTGCGCGACCCGAAAGTAGAAATGGAATAGTAAACCCAGACACGTCCATTGTACTTCTGAGCATCCGGTGCCCACACGTCATTAGTCTTCTGCTTAGGTACATACGATTTCCACCAAGATGGCGGCGACAAGAAGATTTGCGGCAATCTGTAAAAATTGCGTCCGTCATCCGATCTTTGAACCTGTATCCCCTGCCCTGTCGAGAAAATATACCATGCATTGCCTTCCTTCGTGATGGACGGATCATGTGCTGCCACATCACCAGTTAACGCCCAATGCTCGGCTGATGTAGACGGCACCACGGACAGCAACAAAGCAGCCGAAGTTACGGCAGCAAACGCTGTTCGGGCGAATTTACCCTGTACTGATTTTTTCCATGCTTTCAACATTCTTTCGCACCTCCGAATAAGTATCTTATAATGAAAATCGGTGACACGCTTATTACATTAGTGTTTATACTTATGAAGTTACACATATATTAACCTATAAACTTCTGTTTTGTAAACGCTTTATTTCAAATAAAAAGAAATTTATAAACTACGCATAACATTGCACATACAAAAAAAAGAGCCCGTAGGCTCCTTGCTAGATTAGCATATTAAACAGATTTTCATTTTTGTTCAATTCCGTATATTGAATGCCCTTGCGATTCATTCGTTCAATTAAAGGAAGATAGTCTTCCTTGTGGTACAACTCAATGCCGACCAGCGCCGGGCCATTTTCCTTATCATTCTTTTTCGTATACTCAAACCTTGTGATGTCATCGTCTGGTCCAAGCACCTCCTGAAGAAACTCACGCAGTGCCCCTGCTCTTTGCGGAAAATTCACCATGAAATAATGCTTTAGTCCTTCGTAAATCAGGGAGCGTTCCTTAATCTCCTGCATACGATCAATGTCGTTATTGCCACCACTGACGATACAGACTACTGTTTTGCCTTGAATCTGCTCACGATACAGATCAAGTGCTGCTACAGGCAGCGAGCCCGCGGGCTCCACAACAATCGCATTTTCATTATACAACGCCAGAATCGCTGTACATGCCTTGCCTTCCGGGACCTTCACAATATCATCCAAGGTATGTTTACAAATGTCATACGTTAACTGACCCACTCGCTTCACCGCAGCCCCGTCAACGAACTTGTCTATGTGCTCCAGTGTAACGACCTTGTTCAAACGCATTGCTTCCGTCATCGATGCTGCGCCTAGGGGTTCTACACCGATTACTTTGGTGGCCGGACTCACCGTTTTGACATACGTACCTATGCCTGCCGCCAAACCGCCGCCGCCAATCGTCACGAACATATAGTCCGCAGGTGTATCCAGACTCTCCATAACTTCCATCGCAATCGTACCATTGCCCGCAATAATTTTTGGTTGATCGAACGGATGGATAAAGGTCATTTCCTGCTCGCTGCATACCTTCATAGCCTCGTCATAAGCATCGTCAAACGTATCTCCGGTCAAAATGACCTCTACACTGTCTCCGCCAAAACGACGTACCTGCTTCACTTTCTGATTGGGCGTTGTGCTCGGCATAAATATTTTACCGTGGATGCCAAGCGCGTTACATGAAAAAGCCACACCTTGTGCATGATTACCCGCACTCGCGCACACGATCCCTTTTTCCATTTGCTCAGGAGTTAGGCTGCGGATCATATTGTAAGCTCCACGGATTTTAAAGGACCGCACAACTTGGAGATCCTCTCGCTTCAGATACACATTACAGTTATATTTGGCCGATAGGACGGCATCCCTCTGTAAAGGTGTACGAACAATCACCTCACGCAGCATATGATGAGCCCGTACAATATCCTCCATGCCCACGGTTGACGCTGTGGCCGGGTCGGTTTTCTGGGTTTCTGTTGGTTCCATAGGTTCTCCACGCTCCGCCTGAATATTTCTGTATTTGAAATCTTTCAAACATCATACCACGTTTACCTATAGCTTGTGCAGTTGATAGCCATGAAAATGAGAATGAAAATCATTGAATTCATAAAAAAACAGGCCGAGACAATGCCCGACCGCTCTTCCTGACTCTATATATTTATTGTATTCAGTCGACTCATTCAGCACCGTAATGATTATCCTTTTACCCCGCCTGCCGTCATCCCTTCAATAAAATAACGCTGGAAGAACAGAAACACGACGAGAATCGGCAAAATAGCCAGGACTGAACCGGCAATCAGCACATCATAATTGTTGCCATATGGCGTCAGCAGGCTGGACAGACCGATTGGCAGTGTCAGCATGTCGTTAGTACGCAATACGATCATCGGCCACAGGAAGTTATTCCAACTGTTCATAGCTTGTAAAATAGCCATTGCCGCAAAGGCAGGTGCCATCAGAGGCATCATAATCCGCACAAAAATACCATACTCTGAACAGCCGTCAACCCGTGCAGCATCCATAAAGTCCTTGGGTACTCCGCTCAAATATTGACGGAAGAAAAAGATCGGAATCGGTGCGACGACAAATGGCAAAATCACACCCCATACCGTATTGATCAGCTTCATACCGATCATGAGTTTGTAAAGTGGCAGCATAATAATTTCTACCGGGATCATCATCACGACCAGCACCAGTGTAAAAATCACATTTTTCAGTCTAAAACGATACATCTCCAGGCCATACCCGACCATCGCAGACAATATCAGACATAACACCGTAAACAAGACGGTAATGACAAGGCTATTCCAGTACCATTGAAAATAATCCGTCGTCCCCTGAAAGATGAACGCATAGTTTTTTAAGGACATGATGGCCCACTCCAGCTTGAGATTCAAGCCGTAGCGCAACAGCTCCGTTGATGGCTTGAATGAGGCAAGCGTCACGGCAAATAGCGGAAACAGGGCGAACCCGGCAAACAGGATGAACAGGACAACGAGAAATGCGGATAATGGGCCTTTTTGTTTCTGAGCCATCGCTTAATCCTCCTTCCGAAACATGCCAAAAAATTTGAGCTGGATCAGGTTCAGTACTAATGTGAATACGAGCAATACAATACCCACCGCTGCTCCAAAGCCCATACTGTTCTGTTCCAGACCTTGGCGATAGAGATAGCCCACAATCGTTAATCCAATATCATTCGGGGAGTTATTTCCGTTCCACAGCATATAGCTCTCGGTGAACATGGATAACCCGGCATAAATACTGATCGTAAATACGTAGATCGTCACGGGTTTCAGCATAGGAATCGTAATCCGCCAAAATGATTCGAAGCGGCTGGCCCCATCAATCTGCGCAGCTTCATACAACTCGGGAGGAATGTTCTGTAGCCCCGACATGTAGTACAGCATGTTTACCCCCAGCCATCTCCATAAGGCCAACACGATCAACGCTAAAAAGCCGGTGTTCGCATTCATTAGCCATTTGTAAGGCTCAAGACCGAATATCCCCAACAGGGAGTTCATCAGCGAGCCGTCCAATTCCCCGAACATGAGTCGGAAGATTGTTCCTGCTACCACCACTGAGGTGAGTGCGGGTATAAACATTACGGAGCGAAACAGCCCTCTACCCGGCATTTTAGGCGAATTTAGCAATACCGCCAGTACCAGTGGCAGAGGAATCAGCACGACCAGTGTAAGCAGCGTGTACAGGACGCTGTTCAAAATTGCTTTTCCAAATGTAGGATTCATTAAATCCTTATAATTTTCCAGGCCAACGTAAGTTGTTATCCCTGGCAGGACTTCCTGAAAGCTCATAATGACCGTCGAGATGACCGGATACGCAAAAAACAGCGCAAAGGACAGTAAAAATGGAAGGACAAATACATACGGTGCCGTACGACTGGAATGAATAAATCGGCTCCATTGGCTTCTGGTCGGACGCTGAGTTTTTGGCGGCTGACCTGTCGGTACATTAGCGTTCGTATGAACGGGCGTTGCCATGAATCTCACTCCCTTTCCTGTTGGGGTCTATCTCAGTTCATCTGCTAGCTCATGCAGCACCGTGGCTGGATCTTCGCCACTCTGTAGTGTCCGATAAAGTATTTTATTACGTACAGCACTGGCGATGTCAGGCGTTTTCGGTCCAATATGCACCGCATTGATTTCATCTTTTACTTCGATCAGCGTGTCAAAAATATTCGTTCCGAAGTAATCCGTAAATTTATTTTTGGCTTTGGCTTCCGGCATAGTCCACACTTCACTGCGGATGGGATCAAACCCTAGCTGCTTCCAAATCTCCACATTCCCTTGCTTGGACAGCTTGGCAAAGGCTAGAAAACGCATCGCCAAATCCTGGTGCTTCGATTGGTTCGTGACTACCGTTCCGGTCCCGCCCATACCTGCTGAGCGATAGCCGCCTTTTTCCCATGCTGGCATCGGTCTAATGATGATTTTTCCTTTCAGGTCAGGCATGTAATCGGTAAACCGTCCCATATACCACATCGGCATCCACACCGAAGCGGCTCCGCCTTTGTTCATAAACCCGTAGTATTCCTCCATATGATGCCCACCGCCCGGTGCGGGAATAGCGATTTTGTCTTTTATCATCTGTTGGAGAAACTCAAGTGTTTTAATATTGGTTTCGTTATCCAGCGTCAATTCGCCCTTCTCATTCAAAAAATCTGAATTTTGCTGGGAGATCATCGGCCAGTAGCTCCACAGGTCATTGGTCTCCAAGGTCGCCATCGGCTTGCCCGTTTTGGCCAGCACTTGCTTGCCAGCAGCAGCGTAGTCTGCCCAGGTAACAATGGAATCCGGGTCTACCCCCGCCTGATCCATAATCTCTTTATTGTAATACATCACTTCGGCTCCGACGTGGAAGTCAATGCCGTAATACTTACCGTCTTTGCCGTAAATCTGTACTCTGGAAGGCACAATGTTATTGATCTCAGGGTCAATCACCGGATTGAGCGGGACCAGTTGCGGTATTCCTTTGAGGAAATTACCAATCTTGTTGACCTCAATATCCGCGATATCCGGCGCTCCCACTCCTGATTGCAACGCAATCGAGAGCTTGCTGTGGTGATTGTCATAAGGAAATGTATTCGCTTTCAAAATAATCAATTCATCAGGGTGCTGTTGGTTCCATTGGTCAGCCATTTGCAGAAAAAACTTCTCATGCAGTTCATTGAATGTCCACAATACAAGTTCTGTTCCCGGCCCATCCTTTTCATCAGTCTTGAAAGAACAACCTTGCAGCAGTCCAGCCATCAAAACCACCGCCATAAGCATCAAAGCCATGCTTTTTCTTCGCAGCAGCATATCCTTCCCCCTTCGCATGATGAAATCCTAATTCGTAAATGATTGCGCTTTCTTTTATTATTTAACATCAATACAAATTAGTTTACAACAACATTATTCAAAAAAAATTCGTTTTTTTGTAAAACAGATCTCATTGCGTTATAGGGGGAAAATGAATTGGACGGGAATATGATGATTTCTGCATAAAAAACGACCCAACTCCAATTGAAACTCGGAGTTGGGTCGCGCTATGTTAACTACTCTTGCGAATGTGCTGCTTCGTCTTTCACTTCTTCTCGAAATGATCTAATACTTTGTTTACGACGATTATTTTTTTCTTCGATCTGCTGACGCTCCTCATTGCTGATTTCAGAGGAAAATTCGTTTAGATATCCTTCAGCCTCATGAAGATTCTGCAATGTATTCTGAATATTTTGTTGCAAATGCTCCACATTATCTGCTCGATTATCCGGTTTTGCCATCAGTTTGACGCCTCCTAATCATAGAATCGCTCACTAGAGCGCTAAACCGTAGCTTGATCGTTATCGAGTTATTTTATACATTAAAATGCTTTCCAAACCATCGGCCTGCTGCTTCGGCTTCAGTGCGAGTCAATTGATGACCATTGCGTTCCAAGTAGGCTTCCACCTGTGCACCGGCCCCTTCCAGCAGGGCTTGCAGCTCCTGAGATTCCGCCGCTGGAACAATCGGGTCATTTTCACCGGAAGACAGAAATACAGGGACACCGTTCAAGTCCGGCAGTTCCAGCCCTCGCAATGGCACCATAGCATGATGGAGAATGGCCCCACGCAGCGCTTTTGCATCATGGAAGAGCATACTGGCCGCTATGTTGGCTCCATTGGAATAGCCCAGAGCCACCACGTTGCTACGGTCAAAATCATATTGCTCTGCAGCTGAATCGACAAATTCGCTTAGTTCTTTGGTACGAAATACGAGATCCTCAATGTCGAACACACCCTCTGCCAAACGGCGAAAGAAGCGCGGCATTCTATTTTCCAGCACATTACCTCTCACACCTAACACAGATGCGCCTGGTGCAACCAAATCAGCCAATGGTAGCAAGTCTTGTTCATTCCCGCCGGTACCATGCAACAGCAAAATAACCGGGGCTTGCGGATCATTTCCTTTACGAAAGACGTGTTTCATATCTATTCCCTCCTCTATTTAGCTTTAAATTAAGAATCTTACTTTTGTATAAATTGATTATAGCCCATTTCACTGCTTTATACAAACATAATTGTCCTCGTTCATTTTTTCTAAAATGATGTCTTGTTCCATTGACATGTAGTATAGCTGTATTTTATTATGTTGTTAGATATTTAGAATATTATCTAAATATCTAAAGGAGGAAATGTATTTTGAACGATGCCTTCAAAGCTTTGGCTGATCCGACCCGGCGTACAATCTTGCAGCTTTTAAAGGAAAAAAGCATGAGCGCAGGCGAAGTAGCTGAACATTTTCAAATTAGTAAACCCAGCATCTCCCACCATCTCAATATCCTGAAGCAGGCTGGGCTGGTGCTGGATGAACGACAGGGGCAAAACATTATCTACACCCTGCATACAACGGTTGTGGCGGATGTGATCGGTTGGATGTTTAGTATCGCCCACTCCGATACCCCTGCGAAAAAAAATAGGAATCATATTAAGGATGGGGAGGAATCTGAATGAAATTTCGAACACCTTGGAGCCTGACGGATGTTGTGACAACTTTGATTGCCTTATCACCCGCCATAGGCGCTATACTGCTGTACGACCGACTTCCCAATGTTCTAGCCTCGCATATTAACTTTAACAATACAGCAGACGGGTATACGAGCAAAAGTGGTTCTATTATCATGCTCGTGTTGTTGGGCCTAGTCCCACTGGTCATTCGATTGGCACGCCACATGGACCCCAACAGAGCTAATTATGAGAAATTTTCAAAAGCCTATGAAGTTACACGTGTAGGTATTTCTGTAGTTCTCGCTGTAGCTGGATGGGGAATGCTGCTGTATAACCTCAATATACGACTGCAAATGAATGCTATAATTTTAGGGTTAATAGGCCTGATGCTGATGGTGATGGGGAATTATATGACTCAGGTACAGCCGAACTATACGTTCGGTATCCGCACGCCGTGGACTCTGTCTAATCCCGAGGTATGGCGTAAAACGCACCGTTTCGGTGGGCCTATGATGATGCTTGGCGGTGCTTCAGCGCTGGTGGCGGCATGGGTAGGTGGAATGGCGGGAGTAGTCATTTTCCTAACCGTACTGATCATATCCGTTATCTCTCCTGTACTCTATTCTTTCTTGTTGTATCGTAAGCTAAACAAGTAAATAGACAAAGCCACACCTAAAACTAAAAAAGGAACCTCCCAAACCGCGATAAACGCAGAATGGAAGGTCCTTTTTATAAGTGAATATTTATTTAAAACAACAGTTTATCGGGGTGGGTGCCTACACGCTCATCCTGATGAAGACCATTGATTCGGTTAATATCCTCAGTTGTCAGTTCAAAATCGAACAAATCGGCATTTTCGCGGATACGATGCGCGGTAACCGATTTGGGAATCGTCACAATCCCCCGATCCAGGTGCCAACGCAAAATAACCTGAGAAGTCGTTTTGCCGTATTTGGCAGCAATCTCAACGATATCTGGCTGCTCCGTCAGTTTTCCCTTCATCAGAGGACTCCACGATTCAAGCTGAATTTGGTGTTCCCGGCAGTATTGATGCAGCTCTTGCTGTGTCAGACGCGGGTGAAGCTCTACCTGATTGATGACAGGTACAATATTGCTGTCTTTCAGGAGGTCTTCGAGATGGTGAATTTGGAAGTTGCTTACTCCAATCGCGCGTACGCTTCCTTCTTCATACAGCCGTTCGAACGCCTTCCAAGTTTCCTTGTACTTGTCCTTGCCAGGCCAATGGATAAGGTACAAGTCAATGATATCCAGGCACAACCGCTTGCGACTTTCCTCGAAAGCACGCAGTGTTGAATCGTAGCCCTGATCTTGATTCCATAGCTTAGTGGTCACAAACAGATTGTCTCTGTCCGCTCCACTGTCACGAATGGCTTGTCCGACCAGTTCCTCATTGCCGTAGATCGCCGCGGTATCAATGTGACGATAACCGACCTCAATAGCTGTTTTGACTGCTTCGTAGACCTCATTGCCTTCCGCCTTGTACGTACCAAAACCAAGCCAAGGCATCTGAACTCCGTTATTTAGTAAAGCTGTATCCGCAATGTTCCCCATGTCTATCTCCTCCTATTCCTAGTTATAAATTATCCAACGGAATGATTACAGTTTAGTTGCATCCTGAAAAGCATTCACTTCAAGCGGAGCAGCCAACAATTCTTTAGCTGCAGCAACAAATGCCTGGAAATGGGCAGACTTGTTATGGAAATCTACAGCAGCAGCATCCTTCCACTCTTCAACCATCGTAAATGCGTTGAGATCATTCAAATCCTGCATTAACGTATAGCGTACATTGCCTTCTTCAGCTTGTGATGCGCTGATCAACCCTTGGGTTTGTTGCAAAAAGGCCTCTCTCTTTTCTGGTAAAACTTTCATATCGGCATGAATAATAATCATAATATTTTCCTCCTCTTATTATGTAACTATTTCTATTATAGACCATTCTTTCGATAGATTAAAAGTGCGGCCGTTTCTGGAATACAGTAAAATGATTCATATTGGGGTGTTTATCGGCTGATCAACTGCTCCTATATTTTGTTTAATGGCGGTGAAGGCATGTGCGTTTTCAGACAAAACTAATGGTATTCATATCCCTTTTAGTGCTGGTCGTTACCGGGCTGTTGGGATTATCCTTGCGTTATATGATTACCTCCGCCTTGTACGAAGAGATTGGGAAAAGGGCACTGACTGTGGCCAATACGCTTGCGGTAGATGCACAGGTCAGGGATGCTCTAGAACAGACCGACACGAAGCAATTACGTGTTCGGATCAACGAAGCAGTGAAACCTGTCCAAGCCAGCACCGGCGCTGATTTTATTACGATTGCAGATCGTCATCTCATTCGCCAATGGCATGTTAACCCGGAACGCATCGGGCAGCCTATGATGGACCCGCTGAATAATAAGGTGCTGCAAGGACAGTCCTTTATTACGGAATCCACCGGCTCTCTCGGACCGTCACTGCGAGCCAAAACCGCAGTCTATGATGAACAAGGCCGAGCTATCGGACTCGTTTCTGTAGGTTTCCTGATGACAGATGTGGCGCAAGATATTCGTACATACACATATACATGGCTGTGGTTCATGGTAGGCGCGCTAATGATCGGCATATTAGGAAGTCTGGTTATAGCACGACGGGTAAGGCACGAACTGCATGGGCTGGAGCCAGTGGAGATTGGACGTTTGTATCAGGAAAAGCAAGCCATTCTCGAATCCATAGGTGAAGGGATTATCGCGGTTAATAGCAGTGGACAAGTCACACTTGCCAATCCACAAGCCGTCCGTTTGCTTGGTCTTCCTCCGGAAACTAGCCTCTATGGATGCGAGCTTCGTCACTTGGCGGGCGCGGCATATCAGCTGGCAGATGTACTTGCTACAGATTTTATCGAAAAGAATCCTAGCACGAAGCCGGATCAGGATCAAAACGTATTCAATGAGGAAATTGAGATCCAACAACGAGTCGTAGTCGTCAGCCGTGTACCGATCAAGGATCGATTCGGACGAATGCTAGGCACCGTTGCCAGCCTGCGTGACAAAACAGAGCTGCTTCGCATGACGCGGCAGTTGACGGAGGTCAAGGATTATGCGGACGTGTTGCGATCACAAACACATGAATATACCAATCGGCTATATCTCATATCCGGCCTGATTCAGTTGGAGTGTTATGACGAAGCAGTGGACTTTATTACTCAGGAATCGGAAGAGTATCGTGTACATAGTTCCGTTTCCTCTTCTCTTTCACCCGATTCAATCATCGCCAGCCTGCTGATCAGCAAGAAAAAACAGGCGTTGGAAAAAGGGATTGTACTCCATTCATATATAAAAGGAGCATTTTCAACCCCGTCTCCTACATTGGAGTGGTCGCTTCTTGCTACCATTGCCGGAAACCTGCTGGACAATGCTATGGAAGCAGTTGCGATAGACTCTATACCTGACGGACAGGTCTGGTTCCGGCTTGAAGAAGTGACTGAAGCCATCATCGTCGAAGTTATGGATAATGGATCGGGTATTTCGGAGGATATCCAGGAAAAGCTGTTCGTTAAGGGAGCATCAACCAAAGCAGAGGCCGGACACGGATATGGCCTTGCTCTCGTGCAGGAGTACACCGAACGAATGAGTGGCTCCATCAAAGTACATGAACGGCCTGGTGGAGGTAGCATTTTTGAAGTATACATTCCTTTAATTAAGACAGATACGAGTAATAATACAAAGGGGGGCTACGTCCATGAATGAGCGGGTTTTATCGGACATTGAGGTTCTTATTATTGAAGATGATCCGCGAATTGCGGAAATTAACCGACGATTTATTGAAAAGGTGGATGGGTTCACCGTATGTGCAATAGCAACGAACGAATTTGAGGCAAAGCTTCAACTAGATGTTCTGCGTCCGTCTTTAGCCGTGCTGGATGTTTATTTTCCCGATACGAATGGTCTAACCCTGCTATCGTTCATCAAGCAACACTATCCAGCTACAGATGTCATTATGCTGACTGCCGCCAAGGAAGCTGAAACTGTGGTACAAGCGGTTCGAGCAGGTGTATTTGATTTTATCGTAAAGCCGCTCGTATTCGAGAGATTGCGGGCGACCTTAGAGGAATATGCTCGTTTTCGCCGCCAAGTCACAACATGGCAAGAAGAACAATCTACGGTTGAGCAATCGGAGATTGACCGTCTGCTTCAAAGCGCGGGCACGGGTCGGATGACGGGTAACGGAGTAGGAGAGCTATGGGCCAAAGGCATTGATAAAGTTACTTGCGAAAAGGTGCTTGATCTCCTGAATCGACGAGGTGAGGTAACTACGGGTACCGTGGGAATTGAGCTAGGTATGAGCCGATCTACCGCCAGAAGGTATCTGGAATATTTAGTGGAAAGTGGCGATGCGCACCACGATCAGGTGTACGGAACTGTCGGCAGACCGGAGCGTATCTATCGCAGACGGCAGGAAAATGCATAAACCACCAATTCATACGTCTGGTCTCTTCCATCCTCTCTTCTCGCTTGTGATTTTAATGAACTTAATTCTCATAATAGGCTAAAACGGTTTAAATGATCACATTATTTACGTCCCCTTTCCCGGTTGCTAGAATGGTCAACAGTTAGTTAATTGATAATGATTATCAGTTTCTCTGGTAAGCATATTTGGAACGGGGGACAACATATGGCAACACCGAAACAGCCACTACGCACAGGCATGCTGCTTGCAGCGATTCTGGTACTACTGACAGCCGTTATGGCCGGATGTGGAGGCCAGTCACAAAATAATAACGCAGCAGCACCTCAAACCACAGGCGACACTCGAACGATCAAACATGAGATGGGAGAAACCAAAGTTACAGGCAAACCCAAAAGAATCGTGACGTTGGAATTCTCTTTTGTCGATGCTGCTACCCAACTGGGCGTGATGCCTGTCGGCATAGCTCAGGAAAATGATGATGATATCGACGGGCTGCTTGGCAAAAGAATCGACTTCACGCCTGTCGGCACACGCAAACAGCCGAACCTGGAAACGATTAGCTCCTTGAAGCCCGATTTGATTATTGCTGATCTGAACCGTCATAAGAGCATATACAAAGAACTAAGCGAGATTGCTCCTACCATTGTTCTTAAGAGCCGCAATTCCTCTTATGAGCAAAACCTGGCATCCTTCGATGTTATCGCCGACGCGTTGGGTGAGAAGGAAAAGGGTGAGCAAATTCTTGCAGCACATAAAGCCACAATGGCAAAGTTGAAAGAAGACATCCCAACTGGTGAGTCACGTAGCGTATTGCTTGGGGTATTCCGTTCTGATTCACTATCGGCTCACGGCGCTTCATCTTTTGATGGACAACTGCTGGAGCAAGCAGGCATCCACAATGCCCTTCAAAATACAAGCGAGCCTACAGTCAAGCTGACACTGGAGCAGATTGCCCAAGCTGATCCGGATGTGATCTTCTTGGTGGAAGCCGATGAGAAGATGCTTGCAGAATGGAAGCAAAATCCGTTATGGCAAAACATTTCGGCTGTGAAAAAAGGGGAAGTTTACGAAGTAAATCGGGCACTGTGGACCCGGTACCGTGGACTCGGCTCTGCCGAGAAAATACTGGAGCAAGCGATTTCGCTTCTGTATCCCGCGCAAACTAAAGGAGACGGCTCCCGTTGATCGGACAAGCCTTACGCGACCGGCTAAATAAGCCGGTCTTCTTTGCACTTCTATTCGCGTTGCTGGCTGGACTGCTGCTGAGCGTGGCGATTGGCCCAGTCAGGATGGACATCCCCACCATGCTGACTGCGCTTTTCACCGAGCATCCGTCCAAGGATCAGCTCATTATCTTGACGGTACGCCTACCACGTGCCGTCATTGGCCTGATCGTCGGCGCCGGGCTTGCCGTGGCCGGAGCGCTGATGCAAGCCATCACACGCAACCCGCTGGCTTCGCCACAGGTATTTGGGGTCAGCTCTGGCGCTTCGTTGGCTGTCGTCCTGTCGGTCGTGCTGCTGCCGAATATCGGGTCGTCCGGCAGCATTTATTTTGCTTTTGCCGGAGCGATCGCAGGTGGCTCCTTCGTATATGCGCTGGCCGGAACGGCGGGCATGACGCCAGTCAAGCTGGCTCTTGCCGGGATGGCTGTGCATCTGCTGCTGGCCTCTGTCACTCAGGGTCTGCTCGTATTCAACGAGCAAATATCCGATGTACTGTATTGGCTCGCTGGAGCCATCGACGGGTCTACTTGGGCCGACACGCGTCTGGTGTTGCCATGGTTCGCCGTCGGTATGATCCTTGCACTAGCGCTGGCCCCCTCGCTATCTGTGCTTAGCCTCGGTACAGAGGTCGCACAGGGACTGGGGCAAAACGTACGTCTTGTCCGCTTGCTGGCCTCGGTTTCAGTTATTATGCTGGCAGGCTCTGCTGTAGCGGTAGCCGGGGCCATCGGCTTTGTGGGTCTGATGGTGCCGAATATCATTAAGGTATTTACAGGCGACAATTACAAACGGGTCATTCCCCTGTCTGCAATTTGCGGAGCTCTGCTGCTGACATATGCAGACGTGCTTGGACGATTTATTGCCTTTCCTTATGAATCGCCCGTTGGTATCGTAACCGCATTGGTGGGTGCGCCCTTCTTTTTATATCTGGCGCACAAGAACGGGAGGGCTTCACGATGAAAAAGCTGTGGATTTTACTCGTGATAATGCTGGGTGTTTCCTTTATAGCTATCGGCGTGGGCAGCACCTACATTACGCCCGCTGAGCTGATCACGGCGCTGACTGACCGAAATGCCTCTTCCTGGTTCATCGTTCACCATTACCGACTGCCTCGTGACCTGCTGGCCATCATGGCTGGTGCTGGTCTTGCAGTAGCTGGCGTGTTGCTGCAAGGTATGATTCGCAACCCTCTGGCTTCGCCGGATGTGGTGGGTGTATCCAAGGGAGCCGGCTTTGCGGCGGTTCTCGTCATCGTGCTGCTCCCCTCATCCCCGGTGGCGCTGCTGCCTGTCGCTGCCTTTGTCGGTGCCGGGTTAGCCGCACTGCTGCTCGTACAGCTTTCGATGAGGGGAGGCATGCGTCCTAATATGCTAGCCTTAACCGGGCTGGCGGTAGGTGCTATCTTCCAGGCTGCGACCGATTATATTCTGGTCAAATATCCACTCGAAGCCAGCGATACGCTGACTTGGCTAGCTGGAAGCTTGTGGGGCAAAGGCTGGGATGAAGTATATGGGCTTATGCCATGGTTAATTGTATTGCTGCCTCTCGCCTATACACTACAGCGCAAACTGGATATTATGAGTCTGGATGAGGAAAGCTCCGCTGGCTTAGGACTAAGCGTGAAGCGTCTGCGCACAGGACTGCTGGCCGTATCCGTAGCCTTAGCTGCTTCCTGTGTCGCTGCCATCGGCTCCATCGGCTTTATAGGACTGCTGGCACCACATCTGGCACGGCGTTTGTTTGGCAATCGCCACCGCTATCTATTGCCCGGCGCAGCCATGATCGGTGCCCTGATCCTCGTCCTTGCCGATGCGCTCGGACGGGGGCTGAAGCCACCGCTCGAAATTCCCGCTGGCATCGTGACAGCCGTGATTGGCGCGCCCTATTTCCTGTATCTATTGCTGCGGGAACGTAAACAAAAAAGCAGCGGATAAAGGACAAGTTCTCCATTACAGCTAAACGTTGCACAATACCGTAGCGTTTAGCTGTATTACTCCCCACCTGTACACCGATCCGCTGATTGATTTCTTTTCTAAATGTGTCATATTTTCAGATCCATAATAAAAAAGAGAGTCAACCTGTATATAACACAGGCTGACTCTCCTCACCCCTCAACACTTATGCAGGATGGGGTACTTCTGTTCCATTCAAAATGAGATGCATCCGAATTTCCGCTTTTAAGGAGTCGGATACTGCACAATATTTTTCCTTACCCATCTGAATCGCTTTCCATACGCGGTAATCCGGAATATCTCCATCTACGTGGAAAGTCAGATCAATCGCTGTAAACCCCGTTGGCATTTGTTCCTTACGTGTACCTTCTGCATCGATATCAATTCGAGTAATGTCCGACAAGAAACGATCCAAAATCATCGTAATATCAATACCGATACATCCCGCCAGACCCGCCAACAGCAGTTCCATCGGTGTCATCCCTTTACCATCACCCCCATAAGCCGCCGTAGCATCCATCCCTACGGAATAACCGGATGGTCCTTCCGATGTAAATGCGCGTTTGCCGTGCCAAGTTGTAGATACTTTCATAATCAATTGCCTTCTTTCCATCTTAATAATCTATGATTCATCCTCGATCTAACTTAAAATTCGCTAATTTGACGCAAAAACTTTTGTGTCCTCTCATGCTGGGGAGCATCAAAAAACGCCTGTGGTGCAGCTTCTTCCACAATGATTCCATCTGCCATAAATACAACCTTGTCGGCCACCTCGCGGGCAAATTTCATTTCATGAGTCACGACGACCATCGTCATTCCATCTTGAGCCAACTCCCGCATAACCCCCAGCACCTCACCCACGAGTTCGGGATCAAGCGCCGATGTCGGCTCATCGAACAGCATAATCGCCGGGTCCATCGCCAGTGCACGTGCAATAGCTACCCGTTGCTGCTGTCCACCGGACAGACGAGATGGATGTACATCCTGCTTATCCAGTAACCCCACCCGCTTTAGTAGCTGTAGTCCGATAGACATAGCCTTGTCGCGCGGCATTTTCTTAACTGTCAGCAGTCCTTCAATGACATTGCCGATAGCTGTTTTGTGCGGATACAGATTGAATTGCTGGAACACCATCCCCGTCTGCTTGCGAATATCACGAATGGCTGCTTGGCGGGCACGAACAGGAGCCATAGCATCAACCTCAATCCCGTTCACCTCAAACTTGCCGGAAGACAGCTCTTCCAGTCCGTTCAGGCAACGCAGCAGGGTACTTTTACCTGAGCCGCTGGGACCGAGCAATACGACGATTTCACGAGCGGCAACCTGAAAATCAATGCTTTTCAGAACCTCTACCTGTCCGAATCGTTTACCTAATCCGTTTGTTGTTATCATCATCTATCATCTCCACCTAATAAGCTCGAGTCAGACGCTTTTCCACCCGCTCCAGTATAGCGGAGAATCCAATGCTCATAATCCAGTACATCAGGGCAATTTCGAGCAGAAACGGCATGTAGAGCAAATACTGCGCCTGTAAAAGCTGTGCCTGTCGCATCAATTCACTAACCCCGATAACCGACACAAGCGACGTTTCTTTAAGCATACCCACAAACGTATTCCCCATCGGTGCAATAGCAATGCGTACCGCCTGCGGCAGAATAATGCGCCACATCGTTTGACCAGGCGACATTCCCGTCGCATAAGCAGCCTCGGTCTGTCCCTGTGGTACGGCTAAAATAGCTCCACGGAACGTCTCCGATAAGTACGCCCCTGTATTAATACTGAGTGCAAGACAAGCAGCCGTCAGCGATCCGAAGGATATTCCGTAATCATCCAAACCATAATAAATGACCGCAATCTGTACCAAAACCGGCGTTCCCCGGATGATTGATACATACATGCGAGCCAGCCACCGAACAGGTCGATTCCCCTTTAAGCGCGCTACAGCAAAAATCAAACCAATAATTAAACCAAACAGCATAGAAACAATCGTTATATACAGCGTATAATAAGCGCCCTTCAATAAAAAAGGGACGTTCTCCCACATTAATTCAAGCATCGTTTATATATTCCCTTCTTTCAGACGAGTGGCCCCATGTCAGCATAAAAGCCAAGACTGGAGCCAGACGCCTGTAACAGGCTTACGTTATTCTTTTGGCTCCTCGCCAAACCATTTTTTGAAAATTGTTTTGTAAGTGCCGTCTTCCTTCATTTCCTTCAGAGCCTTGTTCAAAGCTTCCTTGAGCTCAGGAGTTTTCTGGTTAATGGCTACGGCTGCTTGATCTGATTTAATCGGCTCGCCTACGGCTTTAATTTGGAACCCATTTTTATCGATAATAGGCTTGAGAGCATATAGATTGTTAATGGTTGCATCAATACGGCCAGAGTTTAGATCCTTCAATGAAGTAATGACATCATCATATGTTTTGATCTCAAAATCGCCTACCTTTGGCAGCACTTCGTTGCGCAGATAAGACTCATCATTTGTCCCCAAGCCGACACCAATAGTTTTGCCTTTAAAGTCTTCCAGCTTCGTAATGTCATTTGTTTTGCTATTCACGATAATATTCACATTATTGGTGATATAGGGATCTGTGAAGTCAATGGCCTTCTTGCGATCCTCTGTAATCGCCACCTGGCTAACCACTGCATCGAATTTTTTCTTTTGCAGACTTGGAATCAGTCCCGAAAATTCTTGTGCCGTGAACTCCGCTTTTACTCCAATCCGTTTCGCCAATTCTTTGGCAATATCCACATCAAACCCGTCCAACTCCTTGTTGTCGTTCAAGAAATTGTACGGCGGGTAAGTACCCATCATGCCTACCTTCATTACACCAGCCTTCTTGATGGCTTCGAGCTGATTGGCGGCTGCCTCATTATTGCTGCCCGCTCCAGTTCCGGCATTGGAAGCTTCCTGTTTGGTACCGCAAGCGCTCAGCACAAGGCTGAACAATGCCAGAGCCATGAGTGTGGTCACCAAGAATCCTTTTTTACGTGTTTTCATATGTCGTTCTCTCCTGTCTAGATGTAAATGTTTAAGTGTATATGTGTAATTGGGCTGTATTATATGTTGTTGCCAACCACTCATTCATGCGATGTTGTCCGTCTACTAGCTTTGGCCTAATAGTCCGTAAAATTCAAAATTAGCAGCCTCTTCTGCCAATCTTGTAGCGGATACCTGCTTGATATGGTCATGTGTTCCCTCTGAACCGAATAGCCAGCGTATAATGACACCTTCAATCATGCTCATAAGTAGGGCTGCCCTTAATTCGACATCTAATTCGGCAGGCAGCATATTCAGCTCGATTGCTCGCTCTATATTGCGCCGGAATGCAAGCTCCATCGCAGTTCTGGTCTCACGGATGCTCTGCCGCACCGGTTCATCGACACCACTGCCGATCAGCAGTAAACCCATCAGATAACGGTTCTCCAACGCAAAATGAAATAGCCGAACAAACAGCGCTTCCGATGCCTTAACCATATCAGCCAGCGTTCCTGCATCACGGCGATACCCCTGCCCGATCGCTGACAACAGTTGTTCACGGCCTGTAGCGATAATCTCCAGCGCCAGAGCCTCTTTACTTTTAAAATGCCAATAAAATGTGCCTTGAGCTACTCCTGCCTCCACCACAATATCTGAAATCTTCGTTTGGTGGTAACCCTGCTCAGCAAACCGCCTTAACGCAATGTGAAGAAGCTGTGTTCTGCGGTCTGTTTCTTCTCCCCCGTGATCAACAGGTGAGTCATTCGAAAGGGTTTTGGGCTGCTTCGCCTTGCGCGGCTGCATGGGTTTCCTCCTCCCGATTGATCAGTCAGTCAGTTTTGTATTTTTAATCCTATAGGATAAGTATACTTTTGTCAAACGAAAAAAGAGAACCTCCGCTGAGGTCCTCTTTATCCTATATATTGCTGTTATAGCAACGCTTTTGCCGCAATATCTGTACGGTTCTGCTTGCCTTCAAAGGTAATATGAGCCGCCTGTTCGTAAGCTTTGTCACGTGCCTCGGCAATGTCACGTCCCAAACCAACCACGCCTAATACGCGTCCGCCGTTCGTTACCCACTCACCCTGTTCGTTGATACCTGTGCCGGCATGGAACACGATGGCTTCATCTGCCTGATCCAGTCCATGGATAGGTACCCCTTTGGCGTAAGTTCCAGGATAACCTCCGGATGCCAGCACCACACACACCGCAGCTTCATCCTTCCACTCGATCTCCACCTGATCCAGTGTGCCGTTCACGGCAGCGAGAAAAATATCGAGCAGGTCGGATTTTAGTCGAGGCAATACGACTTGTGTTTCTGGATCACCAAAACGTGCATTAAACTCAATCGTCTTCGGTTTGCCGTCCAGCGAAATCATCAGTCCAGCAAATAAAACACCACGGAACGGACGTCCTTCAGCAACCATAGCCTTGGCCGTCGGCTTAATAATCGTATCAATGGCTTCCTCAATAATGGAATTGGCTATGTGAGGCAACGGGGAATACGTGCCCATGCCGCCTGTGTTTGGTCCTTTGTCACCATCAAAAACCGGCTTATGATCTTGCGCCGCTGCCATCGGTCGTACCGTTTCACCGTCAACAAAGGAAAGAATCGACATTTCCTGTCCAGCGAGGAACTCCTCAATCACGACCTGTGCACCCGCTTCTCCAAAAACCTTCGCTACCATAATATCGGACAGCGCCTTTTCCGCTTCCTCCATCGAGTAAGCAACTGTCACGCCTTTGCCTGCTGCCAGTCCGTCGGCCTTAATGACCACCGGAATAGGCTGTTCCTTCAAGTAGGCATGTGCTTCCTCAAAGGTATAAAACTTGCGATAAGTTGCTGTCGGAATTTGATATTTGTGCAGCAAATCCTTCATGAAGATTTTACTGCCTTCAATTTCCGCTGCATTTTTACGCGGTCCGAATACTGGAATGCCCTTCGCTTCAAAGGCATCCACAATACCGTCTGCCAGCGGATCATCGGGACCTACCACGACAAGTCCGACTTTTTTGGATTCCGCCAGTTCTGTCAGCGCGTCAAACTCACTCACCGGAATCGGCACACACTCCGCTAATTGTCCGATGCCAGCATTACCTGGCGCACAATAGATTTGTCCGGCCTTGGGGCTTTTCTTCAGCGCCCACACAATTGCATGTTCGCGGCCGCCCCCTCCGATAACCAAAATATCCATTCAGGTGATTCCTCCCGCCCCATTATGATCGTTCAGGTGTGCTGCATCTACAACTCACACAACTTAGTGTTTGAAATGACGTACGCCTGTAAAGACCATAGCAATGCCATATTCGTTAGCAACCTTGATAGATTCTTCATCTTTAATGGAACCGCCCGGCTGAATGACTGCTGTAATGCCTGCTTTAGCTGCCAACTCCAGCGTATCGCCCATCGGGAAAAATGCATCCGATGCCAATACGGCACCTTTTGCTTTGTCACCGGCCTGCTCGATCGCAATCTTGGCTGCTCCGACACGGTTCATTTGTCCTGCGCCTACGCCAATGGTCATATTATCTGCCGCCAGTACGATAGCGTTGGATTTCACATGTTTAACCACTTTCCAGCTAAACAAAAGTTGTTTCAATTCCTCCTCGGATGGCGTACGCTCTGTTACAACCGTAAGTGCATCCGGGTCCACAGCATGAACGTCATTTTGCTGAACAACCATGCCGCCTTCAATGGAAGTCACGATGAAACGGCTCTTCGCCTCAGACGGGGAAAGCTCACCCAGATCAAGCAAACGGATATTTTTCTTTTTCGTTAAAATCTCCAATGCTTCTTTCGTGAAGCCCGGTGCCAATACAATTTCCAAAAAGATTTCACTCAGCTTGTGTGCTGTATCGCCGTCAATAATCCGGTTAGCCGCGACAATGCCGCCAAAAATCGATGTTGGATCTGCTGCGTAAGCTTTGCTGTACGCTTCATAAATACTGCCGCCAATTCCCACACCGCAAGGATTCATATGCTTAACTGCAACTACTGTCGGCTCGCTGAATTCTTTGACGATTTGCAGGGCTGCATTCGCATCATTAATATTATTGTAAGACAACTCTTTACCGTGAAGTTGCTTCGCTGTTGTTAGTGTACCCTTGGCCGCCAAAGGCTCACGATAAAATGCCGCCTGTTGATGGGGATTTTCGCCATAACGCAAATCCTGAATTTTTTCATAGGTTACAGTGTAACGCTCAGGCAAAGGATCACCTGTCACATTCGACAAGTAATCGGAAATCAAAGCGTCGTATGACGCCGTATGACGGAACACTTTTGCAGCCAAACGCTTACGGGTATTCAGCTCCGTGTCGCCATCCTTACGTATTTCCTCCAGTACAGTGCCATAGTCATCCGCATCGACCACTACACTGACAAAAGCATGGTTTTTTGCCGCAGAACGAAGCATTGTTGGACCGCCGATGTCGATATTTTCAATCGCGTCTTCATAGGTTACACCGGGTTTGGCGATCGTTTCCGCAAAAGGATACAGGTTCACAACGACCAGATCGATATAATCCAATCCAAGCTCCTTCATCTGGCGCTGATGTTCTTCATTATCCCGAACAGCCAGCAAACCGCTGTGTACCGCAGGGTGGAGTGTTTTAACACGTCCATCCATAATTTCCGGAAATCCCGTTACCTCTGAAATGCCGATGACAGGAATGCCCTCCTTCGACAGCAAGCTGCTCGTTCCCCCTGTCGAAACGATCTCCACACCCAATTTGGACAACTCGCGGCAAAATTCCACGATCCCCCGTTTATCTGATACGCTGACGAGCGCTCTTTTAATACTCACCTTGTCTCCTCCTTTAGCTCTTTCAGAATTTTGCAAATTTCTCTTCTATCAATTTATTTCCCGAGAAATATCGGAAAATGCCTGTACAGTATCCTTGTTATGACAATGATATGACAAATTACAGTTATCTTTAGAGAAGTGAGCTCACCTTGCGGCCATTCAATTGGATTTTGCCTTGAGCCAGTCTACCAACTACCTCTGGATATAGCTGACGTTCCACGGATTGAATGGCTGCGGATAAGGATTCCGCCGTATCATGATCGTGAACTTCTACGACACGTTGGGCAATAATCGCACCAGTGTCCATCCCGCCGTCCACAAAATGGACGGTGACTCCACTTACCTTCACCCCATAGGCCAATGCCTGTCCAACAGCATCTTTGCCTGGAAATGCCGGAAGCAGTGACGGATGAATATTGATGATTTTCCCAGCGTAGGCATCAACCATGACACTGGATAGCAAACGCATATAGCCTGCTAACACGATGAGGTCAATCGATTTCTGCTCCAGCAAAGCCACCAATTCACGCTCATAGTCTTCTCGGGCAGGATATTCCTTAGGGCGAAAAGTATGACAGGCAATTCCAGCTTTCTGTGCTCTAGCTACAGCAGCAGCCGCAGGCTTGTCACAGATAAGTAGTTCTACCGAGGCGCCGCCCAGTTCACCCCGTGCGGCCGCATCCACCAAAGCCTGAAAGTTCGTCCCTTCGCCTGATGCAAAAACAGCAATCCGGTAATTGCCCATTATACCTCGGCTCCCGTAAAGGTCACGATAGAGCTGCCTTCCGTTACTTTTCCGATCACATACGCAGCTTCACCCTGTTCCTTCAAAACTTCCAGTGCGGTCTGTGCGTGCTCTACATCGACAACGATCACCATTCCAATTCCCATATTGAAGGTCGTGAACATGTCTTTGTTGGAGATTTCGCCTTTTTCCTGCATGAGTTGGAAGATCGGCAGAATCGGCCAAGTGCCGTATTGTATATCCACATTGACGTGATCCGGTAACACTCTAGGGATATTTTCAATAAAACCGCCACCCGTGATATGCGCCATGCCTTTTACTTTTACCTTGTCCAGCAACGCCAGCACAGATTTCACATAAATTTTCGTAGGCTCCAGCAGTACATCACCCAGCTTGCCGTTCAAGTCTTCAATTTCATCATGCAAATCATAGCCTTGCTGTTCCAATAACAGCTTGCGAACCAGTGAGAAGCCATTACTGTGAACACCACTGGAAGCTAGTCCGATTACGGTATCTCCAGGAGCAATAGAACTACCGTTAATGATTTTGCTTTTATCTACAATCCCTACCGTGAAGCCAGCAATATCATATTCGCCCTCACTGTACATCCCCGGCATTTCTGCGGTTTCACCGCCGACCAACGCACATCCCGACTGGTGGCAGCCCTCCGCGATTCCAGCGACTATAGCTTCAATCTTCTCGGGCACAACCTTGTCACAAGCAAGGTAATCTAGAAAAAAGAGAGGTTCTGCACCTCCGACGACAATATCGTTTACGCACATCGCAACTGCATCAATGCCAATGGTGTCATGACGATCCATTGCAAAGGCAAGCTTCAGCTTCGTGCCGACACCATCGGTACCGGAAACGAGTACAGGCTCCTCATACTTATCTTTATTCAGGCCGAACAACGCACCGAATCCGCCCAAGTCCGTGAGCACTTCCGGACGGAAGGTACGTTTAACGTGCTTTTTCATCCGTTCTACTGCTTCATTACCGGCAGCGATATCTACCCCTGCGTTTTTGTATGCTTCGGACATTCATGAACACTCCTTCAAATGATTGACCCTCCTAAGTCCTCCCTAGCAGGGAGGATTCCATGGGGATGCTCCCCCTGGACCCCTCAAGAGTCGGTCAGATGCGTAGGATTGGGTGCTGCTTGGTGGTGGTTCGTGCTGAGCGTCGCGTGTTTTCCTTTGTGAGTTGCGGATCTTCCCGCAATTCACAAGGACACGCTTTAATGCGTGGCCGCCTTTGGTAGTGACGGCGGCGGGGGCACGTCCCGGACTGTTTGCTTCGCAAAGGCGGGGACGTGCCGGGTCAAAGAAGTGAGCAGCGCCAACGGGCGGCTTACTTCTTTGGCCCTTGAGGCAGGCAGCTTCGCTCTGCCTGCTGCCTGAGCCTCGCTTCGCTGGCTCACAGGCGGCTTTACAAGCCGCCTGTTAAAAACTCATGGCATGAAATAGTTATGCCATGAGTTTTTAACGGCCTTACCTATCCTCTTCCCGGTGGGAACAGAAGAGGTCCAGGCACTGCTGCAAAATGCTGCACACCTGAGGAACGCAGCGGGTGGAAGAATTCTGGAGAAGCGAAGCGTTCGCCTTTGCCGCTGAATTCTAACCCTGTAAGGGGTTATTTCAATCCAAGAATCCAGCGGCAACAGCGATCGTATGAACCTTGCACACGCGGAGTGGTTCCCTCAGAACCGCCATCCCTATGCACCTCTGTACCTCTTTTGTTTCCTATATTAACAACTACACCCGAACTTTTCTTCGCCTTTAAAGTCTACCTGTGTCGGATAATCATTATCGAAACAAGCCAGGCACAAACCGCCCTTGTAATCCTGTTCGTTATGTCCGCCTACCGCGGCAATCAATCCCTCGGCGCTCATAAAATAGAGCGAATCGGCGTTAATCTCTTGCCGAATTTCCTCCACGGTTTTGGACGAAGCGATCAGTTCCCGACGGTCCGGCGTGTCGATACCGTAGAAGCACGGATTTTTGAAAGGCGGTGAGGTAATTCGTACATGTACTTCCAACGCGCCCGCATCCCGCAGCATATTTACGATTCGACGAGACGTGGTGCCCCGAACGATAGAGTCGTCGATCATAATGACCCGTTTACCTTCAACAACACGGCGTACGGCGCTCAGCTTCATTTTCACACCCTGCTCGCGCAGCTCCTGACTCGGTTGAATAAAGGTACGTCCAGTGTATTTATTTTTAATCATGCCCAGCTCATAGGGAATACCTGTTTGCTCTGCATAACCAATTGCAGCCGAAATGCTGGAATCCGGTACACCGGTAACCAAATCTGCATCGACAAAAGCCTCTAGCGCCATCTGGCTGCCCATTCGTTTGCGTGCTGCATGAAGATTAGAACCATTCAAGTCACTGTCAGGACGAGCAAAATAAATATACTCCATCGCACACAGCGCTTTACGCTGCTTAGCTTCCGTATAACGGTCTTCGTGCAGTCCGTTTTTATCCAGAACTAGCAGTTCACCTGGCTCAATATCGCGCAACAGTTCTGCACCAATAGTTTCCAAGGCACAAGACTCGGATGCAAACAAATAAGCATCGCCCAATCTGCCCATCGTCAATGGACGCAAGCCGTTGGGATCAGAAGCCACAAGCAGCTTGTCATTGGTCATAATAAGGAAAGCAAACCCACCGACAATACGCTTTAATGCATCCTTGGCAGCCTCCACTAAATCCTTGGACGACCGGGCGATCAAATGTGCTACTACTTCGGTATCGCTGGTTGTTTGAAAAATAGACCCACCCTGCTCCAGCTCATGCCGAATTTGCAAAGCATTCACGATATTTCCGTTCGTCGCTACCGCCAAATCACCATCACGATACTTGAACACCAAAGGCTGTGCATTCGTCAGTTTACTGTCTCCACTTGTCGAATAGCGCACATGTCCTATGGCAATATCGCCTGTCAACGAAGCCATTAAGTCTTTATTAAATACTTCTTTGACAAGTCCCATTCCACGATGATAATGGAATTCGTCGCCACTGCTCACACAGATACCTGCACTTTCTTCACCACGATGCTGAAGCGCGTGCAAGCCGTAATAGGCTAGGGAAGCGGCATCGGAGTGTCTGTACACCCCGAATACGCCGCATTCCTCTTTTAATTTATCGAACAGCCCCTCTTTACCCGAGCCTTCATTATAATAATCTCCAGTCCACAACGTCCGTGCTGTTATTTCATCAGACATGGAATGACATCCTCCCAGATTTGCTTCAAACTGGCGACTGCCTCGTTCAAAGCGGGTTGTCCGTTCACCTCAACTGTCAATTGTGATCCTTCAACTTTTCCCAATACGGTAACTGGTACTTCCAGTCCACGCAGATGTGCTTCCAGCGCAGACGCTTTATCCGGTGATGCAGATAACAAAATGCGGGATTGACTTTCGCTGAATAAAGCATGGTCAGGGCGCAAAGACGTTTCTACGTTAACCTGCACTCCTAATCCGCTGCTAATGCCGGATTCGGCAAGCGCTACAGCCAATCCGCCCTCTGCGAGATCATGTGCGGATTGTACCAATCCGGCCTGAATCGCTCCTAGCACCGCTGTCAGCAGTTTTTTCTCTACATTCAAATCGAGCTCAGGCGGACGTCCTTCGGATACACCGTGCACGACAGCCTGGAACTCACTGCCTCCTAGTTCAGCCTTCGTCTCTCCCACTAGGAAAATGACATCGCCTTCGGCTTTGAAGCCTTGTGTCGTAATATGATCTGTATCATGTACCAGACCGACCATTCCGACTACAGGCGTCGGATAGATCGAACCTTTGGCATTTTCGTTGTACAAGCTAACGTTGCCCCCGATAACAGGTGTATCCAGTACACGGCAAGCTTCTGCCATACCGTCTACGGCTTTTTCCATTTGCCAGAAAATATCCGGTTTTTCAGGGTTACCAAAGTTCAGATTGTCCGTAATCGCCAAAGGCTCTCCACCAGAGCATACAATGTTTCGAGCTGCTTCGCTGACTGCAATCCGTCCACCTACCTCAGGGTCCAGATATACATAACGTCCGTTACAGTCCGTAGTCATTGCAAGTCCCTTGCGGGTGCCACGTACGGTCACTACAGCTGCATCCGAACCCGGACGAACGGCCGTACTGGTGCGAACCATGTAATCATATTGCTCGTATACCCATTTCTTGCTAGCTACACTTGGTGAAGATAGCACCTTTTTCAGCGCGCCGTTCAAGTCCGTTACTTCTGCATACCGAAGTGTGTCAATCGCAGCATTTTGCTCATAATAAGCAGGGACTTCGGAAGGCTTGTCATAGATCGGACACTCGTCAACCAGCGCCGTCACTGGCATATCACCCACCACTTCACCGTGATGGAACAAACGCAAACGACCGTCATCCGTCACTTTACCGACCTTGGCACAAATGACGCCCCAACGCTCGAAAATTTCAAGCGCCTGTGCTTCATCCTTAGGCTCAACAACGAACAACATACGCTCCTGGGATTCAGACAGCATCATTTCATAAGGTGTCATGCCCTCTTCACGTTGCGGCACCTGATCCAGGTACAGCTCAAGACCGTTGCCCGCCTTGCTTGCCATTTCAGCACTGGAGCAGGTAAGTCCCGCTGCGCCCATATCCTGAATACCCAGTACAATACCGCTGTCGATCAGTTCCAGACATGATTCCATAACCAGCTTTTCCATGAATGGATCGCCCACTTGAACCGCAGTCCGATTCGCTTCGGATTCCTCTGTCAACTCAACGGATGCGAAGGTCGCTCCGTGAATCCCGTCACGACCTGTCGGAGGCCCCACATAAAACACCGGATTGCCGACTCCTTTTGCCACACCGCGCTGGATTTTATCATGGTCAATCAATCCTACACACATTGCATTGACGAGCGGATTGCCTTCGTAGCTTTCGTCAAATACAACCTCTCCACCCACGGTCGGAATACCGATACAATTCCCGTAGCCCGCAATACCCGATACCACATGCTCAAACAAATATTTCACACGGTCGCTCTCCAGCTTGCCAAAACGCAACGAGTTCAACACCGCCACAGGTCTTGCACCCATGGAGAAAATATCACGGATAATGCCGCCTACTCCAGTCGCTGCCCCTTGAAAAGGTTCTACAGCGGATGGATGGTTATGACTTTCGATTTTAAATACAACTGCTTGGTTGTCTCCAATATCTACAATCCCTGCTCCTTCACCGGGTCCCATCAGCACTCGCGGACCACTCGTAGGGAAACGTCTCAGCAACGGCTTGGAGTTTTTGTAAGCACAATGCTCTGACCACATAACACTGAACACGCCAATCTCCGTATAATTCGGCTGACGCCCCATGAATTCACAGATCAGCGCATATTCACTGTCCGACACACCCATCTGCTGATACAGTTTATGTTCGGCAACCTGCTCTGCCGTCGGTTCCTTAGCGGACACTTGCTGCGCCATGACGATCCCTCCAAGCATTCAAAATAGATGTAAACATACGTTTGCCGTCATCCGTTCCAAGCAATGCGTCCACCGCGCGTTCCGGGTGGGGCATCATGCCCAGCACGTTACCTTGTTCATTACAAATCCCTGCAATATCCGTCATGGAACCATTGGGATTATCTTTATACGTAAATACGATCTGATTGTTCGCCTGCAAACGAGCCAGCGTCTCATCATCACAGTAATAGTTGCCTTCACCATGTGCGATCGGAATAATGATCTCTTCACCCGCAGCATAATCTCTTGTAAAAGGCGTTTGGTTATTCGCAACCTGCAACACCGTATCACGGCAAAGGAATTTCATCGACAGATTACGGCGCAAAGCTCCTGGCAACAGCCCGGCTTCGGTCAAAATTTGAAAACCGTTGCAAATCCCCAAAATATATTTGCCCTCGGCAGCCGCTTTGGCTACTTCCTTCATCACTGGAGCAAACCGGGAAATCGCACCACACCGCAGATAATCCCCGTAGGAGAAGCCTCCCGGAACAAGAATACAATCGTAAGGTGACAGATCCGTTGCAGTATGCCAAACATAATCGACAGGTTCACCGACCGTGTCCTCTATCGCCTTATAGCAGTCAATATCACAGTTGGAGCCCGGAAAAACCAGAACTGCAAATTTCATGGAATCAGCCCTCCAGTTCGTAGCGGTAGTCTTCAATGACCGTGTTGGCCAACAGCTTTTCACACATCTCGATGATGCGTTTCTCTGCACTCTCGCGGTCTGTTGTATCCAGATTCAGTTCCATATACTTACCAATTCTGACGCTTTCCACTTCTCCGAAACCCATAGAATGCAGTGCGCCCTGCACCGCGACCCCCTGCGGGTCCAAAACGCTTTGCTTTATCGTGACATAGACTGTTGCTTTCATCATGTTCCTTCAGTTCCTCCTCCGAATGAGTGAATCCTATTGGTTGAATTATGATTACTATTTACTGTGCCGTCAGACGCCGCCAAATATCCGTATATCTTGCAGTTGTTTCTTCTACGACCTCAGCAGGCAACGGATCGGGCTTGCTGTTCTTGTCCCAACCGGAGGCTGCCAAATAGCTTCGCACCGGCTCCTTGTCCATGCTGTCAATCTCCACATCCAGCTCATACTTCTCCTGTGCCCAGAAACGAGATGAATCCGGAGTGAAAATTTCATCAATCAAAATCACCTTGCCATCAACAAGACCAAACTCAAACTTGCAATCCGCTAAAATGATTCCTCGCTTTTCGCAGAAAGCACGCGCAAATTCGTACAATGCTAAGCTTTTTTCCTCAAGCTCACCGGTTAGCTCAACCCCGACCAGTTCCTTCATTTGGTGAAGGGAAATGTCCTCGTCGTGACCGACGTCGTTTTTTGCAGCCGGTGTAAATAGAGGCTTGGGAAAGCGTTCATTCTTACGTAGCCCCTTAGGCAATGGAATACCGTTTACCTCACCGGTCTGTTCATACTGACGCCAGCCACCTCCGGTAATATATCCGCGCACCACACACTCGATATCGATGCGTTCAGCCTTCAGCGTGACCATGATCCGATCCTTTAGCAGCTCCTTATACTGATCGTCGATGACATGTCCGAGCTTGTTTACATCGGTATGCACGACATGGTTCTCCAGCAGGTCTTTCGTCTGCTCAAACCAGAAAGCACTGAGCTTGTTCAGAACATTCCCCTTTTCCGGCACGGGCGGCTCCAATACATAATCAAAAGCCGAAATCCGATCCGTCACGACAATCAGAAAATGTTCTCCGAGATCATACAACTCACGCACTTTGCCTTTGTACAAAAGCGGCGCATGAATCAGACCTTCGGCGGTAGACAATGACATTTCATTACACCTCTTTCAAAAGAGTATGGCCCCTCCTAAATCGAACCTTTGCCCCTCCTAAATCCTCCCCTCAGGGAGGACCCCCAGGGCTGCTGCCGCAAGGGTTGGCTGGTGAGCAGGGTGAGGGCGTCTATTTTGTAGCTACGGTGAAGCGAGCGCGTTCCGCTGGATGAAGGCTTGTTGGTACAAGCCCTCATTCAGCATCGCTTTTACGTCGGCGCGGACGGCTGGCTCAAGGCTTCGCTTCTTGAGCCTTCGCGTTCCTGGAAGGACTGCGGCTGTTTGCTGCGCAAATTCGGCAGTTCTTCCAGGAGCGGTTGCTTGTGATGGAAAAGTAGTAGAACACGCTTTTCCATCACTCTTGGGGAGGTGCGGCATCTTATGTGCCGCACCTATCCGAGTTCTGCTCCCACATGAGGGTTGGTGCTGGAAGTAGCGAAGCGGACGGAATCGTTCTGGAGAAGCGTTAGCGCTTGCCTTTGCCCCTGGATTCCACCTTTACGGGTTTATTTCAATCACAGGAATCCAGGGGCAACAGCAATCGGAAGAATGATCCGTTCGCGCAGCGGCCTCATCCCGCTCCTGAGCCTCTCCAGCCCCAACCTTCCCTCTACTCCCCTAATCCCAGCTTTTTAAAGATCGTATCCACGTTCTTCAAATGCCAAGCCGGGTTGAACGCATCCTCAATCTCGTCGGGGCTAAGCACGGCAGTAATTTCCGGAGTCGCCTCGACGATTTCGCGGAACTGGCGTTGCTCTTCCCATGCCTGCATAGCACGTGGTTGTACGGTATCGTAAGCTTTTTCACGACTAAAGCCCTTGTCGATCAGCTTCGTCATAATACGGCCAGAGAATGGAACACCGTACGTACGCGCCATATTGCGCTTCATATTCTCAGGGAAGACCGTCAGATTTTTCACGATATTGCCAAAACGGTTCAGCATGTAGTTCAACAGCATCGTTGCATCCGGCAGAATGATACGTTCTACAGAAGAATGCGAAATGTCGCGTTCATGCCACAGTGTTACGTTCTCATACGCCGATATCATATGCCCACGAATCACACGTGCCAGACCGGAGATGTTTTCACTTCCGATCGGATTGCGTTTATGCGGCATGGCGGAAGATCCCTTTTGACCCTTGGCAAAAGCTTCTTCTACCTCACGGAATTCACTCTTTTGCAATGCACGGACTTCTGTAGCAAACTTGTCCAACGATGTGGCGATCAACGCCAACGTGGCCATGTATTCAGCATGACGGTCGCGCTGGAGTGTTTGTGTAGAAATCGGGGCAGGCTTGGTGCCCAGCTTCCGGCATACGAATTCTTCCACAGCCGGGTCGATGTTGGCGTATGTTCCAACTGCACCGGACATTTTACCGTATTGTACCTGGTCAGCAGCATAGCGGAAACGTTCCAGATTGCGCTTCATTTCCTCGTACCACAGGCCCATCTTCAGTCCAAATGTGGTCGGCTCTGCATGCACTCCATGTGTACGTCCCATCATCGGTGTGTGCTTGTAAGCCAATGCTTTTTCCTTCAAAATTTCAATAAAATTCAAGATATCTCGTTCCAGAATTTCATTCGCCTGCTTTAAAAGATAGCCTAGGGCCGTATCAACCACGTCTGTGGAGGTTAGACCGTAATGTACCCATTTGCGCTCGTCGCCAAGACTTTCGGATACCGTGCGGGTAAAAGCAATGACATCATGTCTTGTCTCCTGCTCAATTTCATAGATCCGTTCAATATCAAAGCTTGCATTTTTGCGCAGAGCCACAGTATCTTCTTTTGGGATAACGCCTAACTCAGCCCATGCTTCACAGGCACACAGTTCTACTTCCAGCCAAGCTTTAAATTTATTTTCTTCCGTCCAAATCGCTCTCATTTCCGGTCTGCTATAGCGTTCGATCATGACTATTTATTCCCCCAAATATTGGTTTGATCAATCCATTCCAGCGCTTGTTCCGTGTCCTGGCACAACAGATTAATATGTCCCATCTTTCGGCCTGGCTTGGCTTCACTTTTTCCATACAAATGCAGTTTTGGTACAACACTCAATCTTTCAGCTTCAGCATCTGATTGTCCGAACCGTCGAATTACGTCCTCCAAATGCTCACCTAGTACATTGACCATCACCACCGGAGTCAGTAACTTCGTGTTGCCCAGTGGCAAACCACAAATCGCACGTATATGTTGCTCAAATTGCGAGGTGGCGCATCCCTCCATCGTGTAATGGCCGGAGTTATGGGGGCGTGGCGCCAACTCATTAACGTATAATTGTCCATCTTCGGTGACAAACATCTCCACAGCGAGCAGCCCCACCGCATCCAATGACTCCGCCACAGCCAGCGCCAATTTGCGTGCTTCCTCCTGGACAGCTTCAGGTACGCGTGCGGGTACAATCGACGTGTGCAAAATGTTGTTCACGTGGATGTTTTCCGCAGGTGGAAAGGCTTTGGCTTCACCGTTCGTGCTGCGAGCTACAATCACCGAGATTTCGCAGCGAAAACGGATGAACTGTTCCAACACCAGTTCCGCACCGCTTCCAGCCAGTTGCTCGTAGGCATTCGTGGCTTCCTCTGATTGGCGAATAACCACTTGACCCTTGCCATCATAACCGCCGACTGCTGTTTTGAGCACACACGGCACACCCAGTTCGGCTACCGCTTGAGCCATATCAGCAGGACTGCCGATTTCACGATATGGAGCGACAGGAACACCAGCTGCTTCAATAGCACGTTTTTCCCGCAGACGATGCTGTGTTGTGTATAAAAGACTGCTGCCCTGCGGTACACTGGATTCCTGTTCCAAAAGCGCGGCTACACCCGCATCCACATTTTCAAACTCATACGTGATCACGTCACACCGTTCAGCCAGCTCCTTGGCCGCGTGCTCATCATCATAGGCTGCACGGATTTGTTCTGACACCTGTCCACACGGGCTATCCGGTGCAGGGTCTAGCGTCACGAAGCGATAGCCTAGGTTTGTTCCTGCCAGTACAAGCATTCTGCCTAATTGTCCGCCTCCCAAAATTCCAATCACTGTGCCAGGAGGGCGGATACGGCCTGCGGATTCACATGCTTCATTCATAGCGAGTCACTGCCTTCCAGTACCTCGTCACGGATACGGTCGCGTCTTGCCACAACCCGCTGACTTATCTTTTCGTCAAAAGCACCTAATATTTGTGCAGCTAGCAGCCCTGCGTTGGTAGAGCCTGCCTTACCGATTGCCACAGTGGCAACAGGAATACCACCCGGCATCTGCACAATGGAGAGCAAGGAGTCCAGACCATTCAGAGCCTTCGACTGGACAGGCACACCAATCACTGGCAAGGATGTCTTCGCAGCCACCATTCCCGGCAGATGTGCAGCTCCACCCGCTCCAGCAATAATGACCTTTAGTCCGCGCCCGGCGGCCTCTTCTGCAAAACGAAACATTAAATCCGGTGTACGATGGGCTGAAACTACTTTTTTCTCATATCCGATTTCAAGCTCGTCCAGCACAGCACATGCATGTTGCATGGTGTCCCAGTCTGATGTGCTGCCCATAATGACAGCGACCTGCACTGACATGTCCTTCACTCCCTGTTTATCAATAAGCGCCAAAAATCCGGCACTCGAAAATAATGTTATTTTCAAGACACCGGACTACGAAAAAACAAACGACAGAGCCTCTTAAAGGCATGCCAAAAGCAAGCCTGTTCCACCGCATCCAATGCGGCTTCAGCCGTATGTCTCCCGTAGTCCGGAAATTTAAGGTTTCCAGGTAGAAACTTCCGGGCCATATCCCCGGCATTATACGAGTCAGGATTGTGCTTACTCCATACCAAAACGCTATACTTTCCCAGCATAATCGTGATGGGTTTCGGCTCCAACATGTGTACCTAATTAAATTGTACCTAAAGTTCATTTTTTATCGACAATACACTTCATAGTTTAACAATTCCCTACACCCTGTGTCAACTTGAAAACGAACATTGTCATAATGATGCAATTAAATGTTCGTGTTTAACAAAAACCAAGCCCTTTATATGCATACCTCAGGACTACTGTATTACATTTAGCTATCTTTCTACCTACACTGATAACGGCCAGCATTACATTCTACCAACAAAAATAAAAAGCCGGCACTTCCTGTACAGGTAGTGATCCGACTTTTACATTTTTTACTTCGTTATTTTACGACCAGCACGGGGATACGTGCATGCTGCACCACATTGTGACTTACGCTACCTAATACAAATTCACGAATACCACCCAATCCGCGACTGCCAATCACAATCACATCGAAGCCATTCTCATTGGCATAATCCAAAATGACTTCGGCCGGCGAACCTTGAATCAGCTCCACCTTGGCGTCTACACCTTGCTCAGCAAGCCGCTTTTTAACTTCATCCGTAGTTTGCTCAGCCAAATCATAATACTCTTTATTCACCGAAGCTGGAATTGGAGCCAAACCTTCGCCCATAAAAATCCGCGGGAAATCGAATGCTGTTACTACCTCAAGCTTCGAGGAGGGTGATGCCTTCACCAATTCAGCCGCCTTCAGTAAAGCTTTGTTGGATGCATCCGAACCGTCATAAGCAAGCAATACTTTTGAAAATAGCATAATACGCACCTCTTCCGAATTCAGTTTGTTTAATCAAAGCCTGAAATATGTATTCCTGTGGTTGTTCACTCCATTACATCAAGTAATGGCCGAGAATAGCCTTCTCAATCCTCATTAAACTTCCCTATGAGAAGCTAAACTCCCAGCCTTACCGTAAAAAATACCCATAGAGCAATGCGTTAATGAATAGCAACGCAGGAATACCTAATCTGAAGGTCATATGCCGTGTTTTATGGCGTTTGCGGTACATCGCAATGAGTACACCCAATGCGCCCCCGATCAGGGCCAGCAAAAACAACGTCCGTTCAGGTACGCGATCACGGTGTTTACGTGCTCTCTTTTTATCTTCCGACATTACCAGATAGCCTACTGCATTGATGAACAGCAGCCAAACCAACAAGCCTGTCTGCAATGTCTCTCCTCCTTTTGCACACCGTACCAGTTTCAGGTATTAGGACTTATATAGGGCTCTCTCCTCCATTATAACCCCACCCCTTTTATAGAAACAACGCTTTCTCTGACTGGGAAAACGTTTTTGCGGAAATAGTAACGGTGTATGAGGGCAATTCCCGAGTGCATCTATTTTGTCTTAAAGGAGGAACTACGATGGAAAGCACCCATGAATACGTTGAAAAGCTACGAGAAAATGCAAAAAAGGCAGAACGTAACCGTAAACAAGGAAAAGGGACTCCCAGCGCTAGCTTGCCAACAAAACAGCATAGCAAAAACCCCTGATCATGGGATCTGTATTCAATTGTAGAACTATGTAAATACCGTAAAACACAAACTTCACCTTGTCACTCTCATTAAATGAAATTAAAGGTAAAACCAGTTGTTCACCTTTTATCAAAAACAACAAGCAGATTCCTTGTAAGATTTCTGCTTGTTGTTTTTTTGTATTTTTTCCCATTCGTCTGTAGTTAAAGCGGTTACATATGAAAAAGTAAGTTTTAAAGTCATGTTTCCTAACATATATATTGACTAAAAACGATTTTACACCCTATAATGCGTGATATTAACGTAATTCGACAAAATATTTGTCAGTTAATCTATCATTTTGAGGTTTCAGATTGGAGAGGAGCTTTATATGACTAACATGAAAAAAATGAAAATGATTCCCCTGTTGGCCAGCTTTATTCTCGGAAGTACCTTATGGAGTGGTGGATTTACCGCTAACGTTGCGGCGGCAGCTACAACCAGTACAACGTTATCTACTTCTAGTACTACAACTTCGGACAAATCTGAAAATCCACAAACTAATCACTTACCCAATATTAAAATATTGGCCACAGGAGGGACCATTGCAGGGTCATCCTCCGTCAACACGGATACAACTGGCTACAAAGCAGGCGCATTAGGTGTTGAAACCTTGATCAATGCCGTTCCTGAGATGAAAAGTATTGCAAATGTCAGTGGCGAGCAAGTGGTTAACGTAGGTAGCCCCGACGTTGATAATGAAATTCTCTTAAAACTTGCCAAACGTACCAACGAGCTGCTTGCCAGAGATGATGTAGACGGCATTGTTATTACCCACGGTACAGATACATTGGAAGAAACAGCATACTTCCTCAACCTTGTCGTTAAAAGCGATAAGCCTGTGGTTGTTGTTGGTTCTATGCGCCCAGCTACTGCCATCAGTGCCGATGGTCCATTTAACCTTTATAATGCTGTAAAAGTTGCCGGTGCTTCAGCCTCCAAAGGCCAAGGTGTACTCGTATTGCTGAACGATCGCATCGGTGCAGCAAGATACATCACGAAAACGAACACAACAGCAGTCGACACGTTCAAGTCTGTGGAACAGGGCTACCTTGGAGCTGTAGTGGGCGATCAAGTTTACTACTACAATAAATCCACTCATAAGCATACGACTTCTTCTGTATTCGATATCTCTAATCTCACCCAACTACCACAAGTAGATATTTTATATGAGTATCAAAACAACGGTCGCTATTTGTATGATGCTGCCGTAGCAGCTGGTGCCAAGGGCATAGTGGTCGCTGGTTCCGGTAATGGTTCCTTGTCCAAGACCTCCTCAGAAGGCGCAGAGGCTGCAGGTAAAAAAGGAGTTATTATTGCTCGCTCCACCCGCGTAGGGAGTGGAGTTGTGTCCCCATCGACAAAAGACGCAGCATCGAACTTTGTGTCCACCGATTCGCTCAATCCGCAAAAAGCACGGATTTTACTCATGCTCGCTTTGACCCAAACGCATGATGTTAATCAAATTCAAGCTTTTTTTAATGAATACTAAGAGCAGTTATCCACATCAAATAAATACAACATCCTTATTATAAAAAAGAAGCAGCAGTTACGGTTGACCGCCGTACTGCTGCTTCTTTTATGCAAGACAATGTCTGGCACCCATAACGATTACATCTGGTATCCAAACGTCTTGGTCTTATACAGCCATTCGTTTTCCCTTACAGGTAGCATTAAGACTGCTGTTTGGGAATCCCATTCAAGCTTGGAGGATATTTAGCTTGCTTCTCTGGATGAGCAGCGATTTCTTCCTCCAGTATACTTGATTTATTTTGCTGATTATTGATTTTAAGCGGCTTATGTTTGGGCATAAATACTCACCTCCTCGGATTACCATGCCAAGGAGTAAGCTTTTTTATACCGACATACGCCTGCTAATTGTGTAGCTTGTAACACATTGGAGCCATTCTTTATTCGCCCTGCTTTTGCTCCATTGCTGCTTTTAGCAAATCACCCAAACTGGAGCCAAAAGATTCCTTCTTTTCAAACTGTTTTACCAGCTTTTGCTGTTCCCGTTTGTTTACCCGTTGCTTGTCCTTATCCAGCGTCTCCGTAATGCCACAGGGTAAGCATCTTACATACAAACCTGCCTTGCCCTCTTTTATTTCCATTTTCTTATGACACTGCGGGCAACGTCGATTGGACAGGCGCTTTTCCCCTGAACGACGGTAACCGCAATCCGCACTTGGACATACAAGGAACTTGCCTTTCTTCCCTTTCTTCTCCAGCAACTTTGTACCACAATCCGGACAATGGCTATTCGTCACGTTATGAGGCTTGTACTCCGCACTGCTATTTTTCACAGTAGTAACCAATTCTTTCGCCATAGCACGGATAGAATTCAAAAATGGCTCAGGTTGTCCTTGCCCCCGGGCTATCCGTTCCAACTCTGCTTCCCATCGTGCCGTCAATTCAGGCGTTCTCAGCTGCGGAGCCGCCAGTTCGATCAGTTGCTTGCCTTTTCCAGTTGGATGCATCACGTTTCCCTGGCGCTCTATCGTATCCGAGCTAACGAGTTTCTCGATTAGATCTGCGCGGGTAGCTGGAGTACCCAGACCGTGCTTTTCCATCTGAGCCAGCAGGGCTGCTTCAGTATACCGCTTCGGCGGCATCGTCCGTCCAGCTCGTACAATACAACGCTGCAATTGGACGGAATCTCCTTTTCTCAGCTCAGGTAAAATAACGCCCCGTCCGTTATTTTCCCGATCATCTGTCTCTTCATCGTCCAATTCATAATGACTTTCGTCATATACAGCACGCCAACCGCTATCTTTTATGGTTGTACCTTTTACCTGAAATGTTTCCTGCTCCACTATGACGGATACAGCTACAGCATCATAACGTGCAGGTGGGTAGAACAGACTAATAAAACGGCGTGCAATCAGATCATACAGCTTACGTTCCTCTGGGCTTAACTGATTAAGCAATAATGTCTGCTCAGTGGGAATAATCGCATGGTGATCTGTGACTTTACTGTCATCCACAACTCGCTTGGTGATTGGCAAGCTGTTACGCAATAGTGGATGTGCTAAGGAAGCATACGGGCCGACTGCTACGCTACTGAGCCTTTCCTTAAGTGTACCCACCATATCGGAGGTAAGATAACGGCTGTCTGTACGTGGATAGGTCACCAGCTTATGCTGCTCATACAGACGCTGAAGGACATTGGACGTCTGCTTGGCCGAGAAGCCGTAGCGCTGGTTAGCATCTCTTTGCAACTCAGTTAAGTCATACGCCAGCGGGTGAGGCTCGTTTTTTTCACTCTTTTTAACACTCACAACTGTACCTTTGCCCCCTTCAAGCCTGCGGCGCAAAGTCTCTGCCTGAGTACGGTCAAACATGCGTGAATCCCCATTTTCTGCCCGCCATATTGCCTGAAAATGTCCAAAATCGGCCGTCAAAGTATCATACTCCTGAGAACGAAACTGGGTGATCTCTTTCTCACGTTCCATAATCATCCCCAGTGTCGGTGTCTGCACCCTTCCAGCCGAAAGCTGAGCGTTATAACGAACCGTTAACGCCCGGGTCACATTGAGACCAATCATCCAGTCCGCCTCAGCCCTACAACGAGCCGATTCATATAAACGATCAAACTGCTGGCCAGGCAATAATTTCGCGAAACCTGCCTTAATTGCCTTATCCGTCTGCGAGGAAATCCATAAGCGCCGGAACGGCTTTTTCCAGTTTGCCATTTGTATAATCCAACGCGCCAACAGTTCTCCTTCGCGAGCAGCATCTGTTGCCACGATAAGTTCTCCAATGTCCTGTCGTTTCATCAGCTGCTGTACAGCTTTGAACTGGTGATTGCTCTCCCGCAATACCTTTAACTTGGAGTTCTTCGGAAGAATGGGCAAGTCCTCCAAGTTCCAATTCGCATACTTAGAATCGTAATCCTCAGGCTCTGCTAATCCGACCAAATGACCCAAAGCCCAGGTCACTACATACTTAGGTCCTTCTATATAACTTTTATGCTTCTCACGGCTGCCCATCACACGTGCAATCTCTCTGGCCACGGATGGTTTTTCTGCCAATACCAATACCTTCATGTTACGCTCCTTTCTCTCATAATGTTAATTATACCATCCTGCCATCTTACGATAAATCTAATGCCAACCAACGTCTCTTTATTAACATGATCTTTACACACTATTACTATTGCTTATGCATTTGTTAGGCAGCTTACAAATCAGGCACACTCCATTTTAATAGCAGGCCCGCATACGTCAGGCCTCCCCCGAATCCATATAACACCACATGTTGTCCATATCTTAAACGTCCATCATCCAATCCACACTGTAAAGCCAATGGAATGGATGCCGCCGAGGTATTGCCATACAACTCTACACTCGTTAGCGTCTTTTCTAAAGGTACTGCACTCTTTTCACATATGGACTCAATCATTCTCAGATTAGCGCTATGAGGTACAAACCAGTCAAGATCTTCCTTCTTCATATTTGCCTTATCCATTAATCGTTCGATTCCAGCTGGAACAGAGCGTACAGCCCATTTGTAAACCTCGCGTCCATTTTGAGCGATAAAACCATTATCTTGCAGTTTCTCTCCATCCAAATAGTTAGATAATCCTGCGAGGTAGAGATGCGCTCC
This sequence comes from Paenibacillus sp. TSM33, assembly GCF_056099025.1. Taxonomy (NCBI): domain Bacteria; kingdom Bacillati; phylum Bacillota; class Bacilli; order Caryophanales; family Paenibacillaceae; genus Paenibacillus; species Paenibacillus sp. TSM33. The sequence continues at coordinate 919 of NZ_JBLZXB010000010.1, read as the reverse complement.
TCCTTGCCCAAAGGTTCCTATATCTGAGGTCAAAAACGATCCTTCATCCTCATCATATTCAACAAGTGCTACCCCTGCCCCATCTCCAAAAAGAACACATGTCGTCCGGTCCGTATAATCTGTAATTTTGGATAAGGTTTCGGCTCCGATCACTAGAACCTTACGATGTAGTCCACCTGTAATAAGGCCATTTGCCAAATGAAGTCCATAGGCAAAGCCTGCACACGCAGCACTAACATCCATTGACCCTGTATTCGGAATATTAAAATAGGCCTGGATACGTGAAGCCGTACTAGGAAAATAGTAATCAGGGGTGCTCGTGGCTACAACGATCATGTCAACATCGTCCACATTTACATTATAAAGGTTAACCATACGTTTAATAGCTTGTATACATAAATCAGATACATACTGATCTTCAGCCGCGATTCGCCGTTCCCGCATACCCGTCCGTTGTACAATCCACTCGTCACTAGTTTCCACAAGCTTCTCCAAGTCAGCATTTGACAAAATCCGTTCAGGTACATAAGTGCCTATAGCCGTTAACTTCGCTTTTGAATTTAACATTCTGATCACTCTCCTTTATAATCCTTATTCATATTATAACACCAGATACTAATACCTGGTACTAATTTTCTTTAAAAAATGTGTATCTATTTACTAGCTAATATCCACAGATTCAGTCGAACTTATAACCAACTTACTTTAATTAAAATTCAACTATTATTTAATACAAAAAAAGGGACCATGATCTCAAAAAGATCATGGTCCCTTTTACTTATTGCTTGGCAACGTCCTACTCTCCCAGGACCCTGCGGTCCAAGTACCATCGGCGCTGGAGGGCTTAACGGTCGTGTTCGGGATGGGTACGTGTGGAACCCCTCCGCTATCGCCACCAAACATGAATTTGCTTCGCAAA